>JANXBW010000029.1 GCA_025060325.1 Thermoguttaceae bacterium | reverse complement strand
GGGATGGACTTCGTCCACAAATGGCACGTTAAACTGGGTAAAATTCCGCCACAAACCCATACCACACCTCAACTTACGTCTTCCGGAAAAGGTCCCCCCTTTTCCACCCATTTTTATCCTTCGCCAAAGGGGTTTAAATTCCCCCTTAGGTGGCATTAACCGGCATTTTCGCGGTCAATTTACCGATCATTCTTCTTGCCGTTTGGATTGTCAAAGACCACGGCACTGCACGGTCATAGGTTATCAGAAAGGTGCTTTTCTGTCAATGTGCCGGAGGCGTTTTTCCCTCTTTTGGCCTAAGCAGGGTTTGTCAGTGGGGACGGTTGGCGGCAGTGAACCGGATTGGCCGGGAAGCTTGCCCTAAGCCTTGATTACCACTGCATGGGGGTGGGTTGCAAAGCTCGAAGGGGCCGGGCATGATGGGCGCTTCTTGCCTCAGGCCAGATACTCTGTGCCTTTGTCGGGGGCCTATTGTGCCAGGAGTGGGCTTAGCTGGTCAGGTGCTGCAAGAACTTGGCGTTAGTTTTTTGGGAGTGGCAACAGCGACCATGGACAAACCACTTGTGGTGATCACCGATTTTGTTGACGATGATCTCTGCCCGGAAAAGGAGATCCTCGGGCAGCTAGCGGAGGTAGTGGCATTGGGTGCCACTCGGGAAGAGCAGCTAGTGGGCCGGGTGGAAAAGGCGGTGGCTTTGGTGGTCTACCATGCCATACACATTACCCGGCAGACACTGGAGCGGTTGGAAGCTTGCCGGGTGATTGTGCGCGCGGGAGTGGGTTTTGACAATGTGGACTGTGCATTTGCTCGGGAGCGGGGGATACCGGTGGTCAATGTGCCGGACTATGGCTCGGAGGAGGTAGCGGATACGGCCCTGGCCATGATGTTGGCGTTGGTGCGGGGGGTGCAGTTGATGAATTCGCGATTGCGCGGTGGCGAGCGGCCATGGACCTATCAATTGGCGGCGCCCGTGTGGCGGATCCGGGGGAGGGTGCTGGGGATTATTGGTCTGGGGCGAATCGGTACGGCGATGGCCCTTCGCGGTAAGGCGCTGGGGATGGATGTCGTATTTTACGATCCCTACAAACCGGATGGGTATGACAAGTCGTTGGGGATTCGCCGGGCGGAAACGTTGGAGGAGCTATTACGGCAGAGTTTTGTGGTAAGTGTCCACTGTCCGTTAACGGAGGAGACGCGGCAGATGCTCAACGGTCGCACGATCGAAATGATGCCGCGGGGATCGTTCTTGATCAACACGGCGCGGGGGGCAATTGTGGACACGTCGGTGCTGGCTGAGTTTGTGGCGCGGGGGCATTTGGCTGGTGTGGGGCTAGATGTTTTGGAGCTTGAGCCGCCGCCAGAAGATCATCCGCTTATTCGGGCGTGGCGCGACCCGGAGCACCCGGCCCACCATCGGGTGATCATTAATCCGCATGCGGCGTTTTATTGCGAAGAGGGCTTTTTGGAGATGCGGCAAAAGACGGCTTTTGCCTGCCGGCGAGCGATCCTAGGGCAACCGCTGCGAAATATCGTCAACTAGTCTGGAGGAGGGGGCAGGAGGCCTGTCAGCGTCCGCGGCGGCTGTCCGAGGCGGGACGCTGCCGGAGGAGTTGCCGGGACGTCTCTTCGCCCAAAGCTTGCAACTTGGGATCGTCAGCAAATTCGCGTGGCGGCTGGCCGGCTTGTTCGCCCTGGGGGGCGTGCTCTTCTTCTAGACCCGGGATAGGAATTCGCTCGTCAGGTTGATCGGAGGGCACCGGGGCGGCACTGTCGCCCGGTTTGGCGGCCGCAACGGGAGCAGCTCGTCCGGCAGAGTCGCGATCCTCCGGAGAGTCTTCTGTGGAGCGATCGCTAGTCCTTAGTGTGCTTAGCCGCTGAGGCGTGCCACCGGCGGGGCGGGCATCGGCGACCATGTCGGCCGGGAGGATAAAGCCCACTTGGCCTTTAGCGCCGAAGGGTTCGCCGGGTATCACCAGGCGAAGGGAGCGGACAGTGCCGGCGGGGGCCTCGAAGGCAAGCACGTCGGTGAGGGATTCGCCGGGGCTAAGCTCGGCCGGTTCGGCCTGACCTTCCAACCGGAAGCCTCCGTAGCGTTTCAGGGGGAGCTGTCGGCCGGCGTGATCCTGGAGAATGGGGAGGGAGCCCGAGCGGGCGGTTTGCGTCCAGCCCCGGAAGGCCGCCTGCTTACCAGGGGTATCCACCGTGTACTGGAGCGTCACAAGGAGGCAAGGATCGCGAAAGCGGACGGCACGGCCTGCGGGGGAAATGAGCCGGCCAAAGCCAATTTCCGCCTTGAGCACGCGAATCGTAAACGGTCCGAGCTGGGCGGTTTCGGTACTGGCATTCAGCCACCGCGGAGTAGACTGGCCTTGGTCAGTTGGGCCGGTGGGTTGCTCGGCAAGGAGTGATCCCACGCCGGCAAGCAGTTCATCGAGGTCTTGCTCGGCTTTGACGGGGGGAACTTGCAGGGCACCGGTCTGGGCGGACCGTCGTTGCTCTTTGGGCTGCTGAGCCGAGGTCGCAAGCCAGCTGCGGATTTTGTAAACGGCAAACACAAGGATCGCCCCGGAGACCAGCGAGCCGAGCAAGAGGGCACAAAGTACGCCAACTAGCGCAAATTGCTTGGCGCGCTTCTCCCGCCGGATCTCAGCCGGGGAGAGATGCTCGCCGGAGGGGGTGGAGGTTACAGGGTGCCGGGCTTTGGAAAAAGAAGTTGCCGTTGCGGTTGGGGTAAGACCCGCCTGGGGAGGGACAGGCGGCGGGGGGCTGTCCGGCGGGGGAACGGGTGCGGCGACCGGTGGTTGGGGCGATTGAGGCCGGAGGGGAGTCCGCTCGGCTGGTGGAGAGGTCGGGGCGGAAGGGGAATCGCCCGCGGGCGCTCCCGCCCCAGGAAGCACATTTTTTACTAAAGTCCACGGGCCGCTCGGGCTTCGGCTGAGGGCGTCCTCCGGGGAGAGAAGGCCTTGGGTCAGGAGTCCCAATACCTGAGCACGGGTGAGCGGACCACGAATTTCCGTGCCGATCCGCACGTACCATTGGTCGCTCATGGTGACAGTCCTTCGGGAAAAAGCGGCGGCTTTTCCGACGCAAAGGGACCTTGTCTTGCCAAATGAAATTGTACATTAAGACACGCCCTATGGGTGATGGGGGCGGAAGTGTCCGCTGTGGGGAATCCGGCCAAGATGGGTCGGGAGGGGCTTCAGGGGATCGTTAACTTCTCCGACAGACGGCCCAAGGGAGCCGGATTGCGACCGCGGCAGAGTTTGCCATACCCCGATCTTTTTGCCGGGCGAAAAAGGAATTTCGTTTACGGGCGAAGCTTTGCCCGGCGCTACGGCGTTTATTCCACAGTGACGCTTTTGGCCAAGTTGCGGGGTTTATCGACATCGCAGCCCCGCAAGACGGCGATATGATAAGCCAGGAGCTGGAGCGGCACGACGAAGATGATCGGCTGGAGGTAGAAGGGGGCCGGCGGCAAATAGAGGACATCGTCGGCAAGTTTGGCTGCCTCCTGGTCGCCGTAGTTGACAAGGGCAATAATGGGGCCTCCGCGGGCCCGAATTTCCTGCATGTTGGCGAGGATCTTGTCGTAGACAGGGCCTTGGGGAATGATGAAGACACTGGGTGTATTTTTGTCCACAAGGGCAATAGGGCCATGCTTCATTTCCGCGGCGGGGTATCCTTCGGCATGGATATAGCTGATTTCCTTAAGCTTCAGAGCACCTTCCAGGGCAGTGGGAAAGTTGATGTGACGTCCCAGATAAAGAAAGTTAGAGCAGTGGGCGTATTTTTCGGCGATGCGTCGGACTTGGGCGTCGACTTCGAGGGCTGCTTCGACCTTTTGGGGTAAAGACTCTAGCTGGGAGATGATCTCAAGGCCTTCGTCAAAGCCCAGGTGGTGAAGTCGGCCAAAGTAGAGGGCAAGCATCGCGGTGACTGTACACTGGCAGGCGAAAGCTTTGGTGGAGGCGACGCCGATTTCCGGGCCGGCGTGGAGGTAAATGCCGCCGTCGGCTTCACGAGCGATGGAACTTCCCACGACATTGCAGATAGCTAGGGTGGGATTGCCTTTGCGTTTCATTTCCCGAAGGGCGGCGAGGGTGTCGGCTGTCTCGCCACTTTGGGTGATGGCAAAAAGCAGGGTATTGGGACCAACTGGGGGATTGCGATAGCGCAGCTCGCTTGCGTATTCAACTTCCACGGCTAGGCGGGCCAGTGTTTCGATCTGATATTCGGCAACTAAGCCGGCATGCCAGCTTGTGCCACAGCCGGTCATAATGATCCGATCTACACGACGCAGTTGCCGAGGGGAGAGGTTGAGACCGCCGAAACGAGCCGTGGCTGTATCTTTGTCCAGTCTACCGCGCATGCAGTTGCGGATGGCCTCGGGTTGCTCGAAGATTTCCTTGAGCATGTAGTGGGCGAAATTGCCCAGCTCGATGTCGCGGACATCGATATCAAGCGGGCGGCAGGCGACTTGGGTGGGACCAGTGTCGCGGTGGCAAACAAGAAACGAGTCGCGGGTCAGAACGGCAAGCTCATGATCGGCTAAGTAAACAACCTTATCCGCCTGGCCGGCAAGGGCAGCGGGATCGCTGGCTATAAAGTAAGCGCCATCGCCAATCCCAAGAAGCACGGGGCTTCCCAATCGGGCGGCAATAAGGACATCGGGCCAGCGCGGCAAGAGAATTGCTAGACCATAAGTCCCCCGCAGCTGCCCTAAGACGTGCAGGAAAAGCTGGGCAAGGCGTGCGATATCGTTTGGGCCGAGGAAGTCGGGAAAAGATTCGCGGCGAAGCTCGGCGGCCAGCAGGTGGGCGATGGCCTCGGTGTCCGTAGCAGAGCGGAAGGGAAATCCCTGCGCCTCGAGACGGTGCCGGAGGGCCGCATAGTTTTCAATCACCCCGTTGTGGACGACAAGCACTTCGCCTTCTCCGCCAAGATGAGGATGGGCGTTGGCATCGGAGGGTGGGCCGTGGGTAGCCCAGCGCGTATGAGCGATGCCGATGGTTCCCGGGCAAGGTCGGTGGGCGAGGAGGCCGGCCAATTTGTCAACTCGCCCGGCAAGCTTCGCTATGTGAAATTGGCCAGGGCCGCTGAGCGTGGCCAGGCCCGCGCTGTCGTAACCGCGGTACTCAAGCCGGCGGAGTCCCTGAAGGAGAATCGGGGCAGCCTCTTGAGTGCCAATGTACCCCACAATGCCACACATGGATTGGTCCCTTCCCCAAAAAGATCGCAAAAAAGCCTAACGGAGAAGTTCTAGCCCGCTTTGTGCGAAGCTTCCCGCCTAGCCGTTCCAGCACGGTAAGGGGCTGGATTTGGCCCACCCAACTCGCCGGGCCGAAAAGATGCCCTCGCCTGCATGGCCATGTCAACCGAAAAGCGCTCACCGCGTGTTTCTGCCCCCCGGGAGGTCTTCTTGTGAATTAGCGGATTCTGGGGGACGCCCTTTGCAGGCCGGTGGCCGGCGACAGTTCGGCCAACTGTGGAGTCTTCCCCCGGTGCTCCATGCGCAGGTACGCGCGCTTCCCCGGACACGGACCCGAATTGGTCAGGATTTCCTGGCCGGTGCCGCTTTTGGTTTTCGGCTAAAGCGCCGGTGAAAGGGGTCGGAACGCAAGTCATGTGCCTTAAAACGGTAGCCGGCATGTCTTGGTGGGAATTTGGCGGCATAAAGCGGGGTGTCGGGGTCGGTCGTCTTTGATGGAAACCCGGTTCCGCCCAAATTGGCGATCTTTCCTCACCGGGAAGGCCGATATGTGCCCGAGTTTGGTCGGTCTCGACAACCCATTGGCAGCTTGGGCAGAATGGTTTGCCGATGCGACCGGCAAATTCGGCTTAGTCGCAAGCTGCCAGTACCGGGGCGAGCTGCTTTCACGCGACGGAGAAAGGCGGAATCCCGAAAGGATCCTCAGAACAAACCCGGCTTTAGCCGATAGCTTACCTCACTTCGGCTTTTGGGGAGCACCTGACGTTCGCCCATTGGGGGGGATTGGTCCCGAAAAAATCCGCCGCCATCTCGCGTGTTGCCGTGGGTATTTCGCACTGGTTTAGGTGGCGGATCATTGGAGGAATTGCCCGCGCAGGCAGTTATTCCGCGGCCGGTGCTAGTCCGGCAAGGCGAGCCTTAATACGGACCAGATTCAAGCGTCGATAATAGTTCCGATAAGCGAACTTGCATCTATGACCTTGGAGTCAATGATGGTTGATCTAGTTAGGCAGGAAATAGCGGCCGGGGCGTCGGTTATCGTGATCAAAGTGGGAACAAGGGTAATCACCCGGCAAGGAGGGATCCTTGACACGGAGTGGATTGATCATTTTTGTGAGCAGCTTAATGATGTTATATCCTCCGGACGGAAGGTCGTGGTCGTAAGCTCTGGTGCCGTCGGGGCGGGGATGGGCCGGCTGGGTTTGAAGCAGCGGCCCACTGACTTGGCCATGCTTCAGGCGGTAGCCGCTATCGGGCAAAGTGCCCTTATCGAAGCTTACGAGCGATCGCTTACGCGATTCGGCCGGCATGCCGCCCAAATCCTGCTCACCGCCGAAGATGTGGAAAACCGTGTGCGTTACCTCAATGCCCGTAATACGTTGGTAACTCTGCTCAACTTAGGAGCGGTGCCAATTATCAACGAGAATGACACGGTCAGCGTCGAAGAATTGCAACTAACTTTTGGCGACAACGATCGTTTGGCGGCTATCGTCACAAACCTCATCCAGGCACCGCTGCTTATCTTGCTATCCGATGTAGCCGGCGTGTATGACGGTGACCCGGCCGAGCCGACTTCCCGGGTCATTCCGACGATTGAGAAGGTGGATCGCTCGGTGTTCGATTTGGTGCGGGATAAGGTGACAGGTCTGACCCGAGGTGGAATGGCAAGCAAGTTGGAAGCAGCCAGGCAGACCACTTTGGCCGGCGGCAGCGTGATTATCGCGCGTGGCAAGGAGCCGAATATCCTCAGGCGGATTTTGGCCGGCGAGCCGGTCGGCACCCTTATCCTTGCCCAAGGTGGCGTGCTGGGTGCTCGCAAGCGGTGGATTGGGCTAACCGTCAAACCGCGGGGCAAACTGATCCTCGATGCCGGAGCTTGTCAAGCGGTCCTTCATGCCGGCCGAAGCTTGTTGCCGGCGGGAATTGTCGATGTTCAGGGGGAATTCCACAAAGGGGACGTGGTTGCTTTGTGCGATCTGGAGGGTCGGGAGCTGGCCCGCGGGCTGACTAACTATTCGGCCGAAGAAGTGCGGAAAATCCGAGGCTTAAAGACATCGGAAATTACCCGGGTGCTCGGCCAGTGCCCCTATCAGGAGGTGGTTCATCGGGACAATATGGTGGTGGTCAACTAGCTGCTGAGGAAGGTGGTCAACCCCTGCGGGACTAAAGTGGTGGAGCCTCGTCGCGAGTGCCGGTTGCTGTCTACAAATCGGGAGGCTCCCTTTTTGTTTACGGTGGCGGATGATTTGCTAGCAGTCTTCGCCTGGTGAAAGGAACTGGTGGCGATGGCCGTTCCGCTTCTTGGCACGCGGATCCCCTGTTATTTGTTCGAAAGCGAGCAAGCAGCCGCGGGCTATGTCGCTCGACTGATTGCCCACTTAATCCAGGAGCGTAAAGCCGTGGGTCGGCGGGCAGTGCTTGGGCTGATGGCTGGCTCGGCGCTGACGGGGGTTTACCGCGAACTTGTCCGTCTCCATCGGGAGGAGGGGTTGGACTTTTCATCGGTAGTTGTCTTTAACTTGGAGGAATTCCACGGGCTTGACGAAAGGCGGCTTCAGCACTATGGGCGGTGGCTGCGGGAGGTATTTTTGTCGCATGTCAACATAAGGCCGGAGAATGTTCACCTTTTGGACGGCTCGCTGCCGGCCGAGCAGGTGGAAGAGTTTTGCTATCGTTATGAGGAAAAAATTGAGCGGATGGGCGGCTTTGACTTCCTATTGTTGACAATCGGGCGGAATGGTCGCATTGCCGGCAATGAGCCGTTTGCCGTCGAAAGCAGCCGGACGCGCTTGGCGGTGCTTGACCCGATTACACGGCGGGAATGCGCGGCCGATTTCTTTCACGAAGAGCACGTGCCCATTCAGAAAATTACTGTGGGCATCGAGACAATCTTGGCTGCCCGACAAGTGGCGGTGATCGCTTATGGGGAAGAGTATGCCCGGGTGATCCGAGCCGCCTTGGAGGAGCCGGTCACAAATGCGGTGCCGGCAAGCTTCCTGCAGGGGCATAAGGATGCGGCATTTTATCTGGACGAAGCGGCGGCCAGTCGCCTCACCGCGGTGGCTACTCCGTGGCTTTTGCACAACGTGGTGTGGAACGATGACATGATAAAGCGGGCAGTACTGTGGCTTTGTCAACGGACTGGCAAAGCCCTTTTGAAGCTCGATGGGGAAGATTTTCGCAATCACAATTTGCACCAGCTCCTCCGGCATCATGGTCCGGCGGCCAGGCTGGCTCATCGCGTCTTTCGTCAACTAATGGAAACGATTCAGTACCACCCCGCCGGGAGACAGCCGTGCCGGGTGCTTATCTTTAGCCCCCATCCGGATGACGATGTGATCAGCATGGGGGGAACGATGATCCGGTTGGTGGAAGACGGACACGAAGTCCACGTGGCCTACATGGTAAGCGGCAATATTGCTGTTTACGATCACGATGCCGCCCAGCTGGCTGATTTGGTGCGGGAGGTCAACCGACGGTTTGGTATCGACGAACAAAAGTCGGCCGATCTTGAGGCCAAGGTCCACCAGAGTTTGTTGGCCAAAGAGCCGGGCCAGCCGGACGATCCAGTGGTCCTAGAGCTGAAGGCCCTGATTCGCTGGAGCGAGGCTAAGGCCGCTGCCGCCGTCTGCGGTGTTCGCGAGGAGAATCTGCACTTTCTCGACCTACCGTTTTACCGCACAGGTACAGTGGCCAAGCGTCCACCGGGCGAGGAAGACGTAGCTGTCGTCCGGCAGTGTATCGAAAAGGTGGCCCCTGCTCAGGTGTATGTTGCCGGCGATTTGTCCGATCCTCACGGCACGCATCGCGTCTGCGCCCGACTGATCTTTGAGGCGTTGCGGCAGATTGAGCTGCAGACGGGCAGTCGGCCGGATGTGCTTCTCTACCGGGGTGCCTGGGAAGAATGGGCGCCGCACCAGATTGATATTGCCGTGCCGCTTAGCCCGCGAGACCTCAACTTGAAGAAGCAAGCGATCTTTCGGCACGAATCGCAAAAGGACACGGCCCTTTTCCCCGGCCCAGACGATCCGCGGGAATTCTGGCAGCGAGCTGAGGAAAGAAACCGCCAGACCGCCGAGCAGTTTAACCAGTTTGGTCTGCCGGAGTACTTCGCCCTGGAGGCCTTCCGCCGCTGGGATGGCCGGGTGATTTGATCCCTTGTGAACATAGTTGCTAGGGTCCTTAAGCCGCCCGGTTGCCGGAGGGCTTGGTTTTGTCGATGAAATAGCGCAAGAGCCACCCTCCGGCCATGAGCTGTCGGGTGTGGCACCGAGTTGCCAGCGGGATCTTTGTTTTTACACTCCCGCTTGCGAAGGAAAATCTGCAGCTTACCCGGGCACCGGCTAGCAAAACCGGTCGATATGGGAAGGCAGAAAGGATTGAGGGGTTTGTTTTGCGCTTACTTTTTTGGCAACTTTTCCGGCTTGCAGTAGGCCAAGGCCATGAGGACATAGCCGGTGACAAGTGCCGGTTCGCCTTCCATCCAGCGGCTTTCCTCATTGACCCAGGAGCCATCGGGCTGTTGACGTTTGGCAAGCTCGCGAAGGAGTTCCCGCCGCCAATCGTGGGCAATGCCTTCTTCGTCGACGACGATGTCTTCCCCGATCGCATCGAGGGCTTTAGCGAAGACATGGTAGTAGTAGTAAAGTCCAGCCTTGCCCAGGCCGGGGTTGCTCTGGAGATCGTAGTGTTTACGAATCCACTCCCAGGCCGCCTTAACGCGAGGGTCTTCCGGCCCGACCCCAGCATAAATCATGCTCTTAAGTCCCGCGTAAGTCATTGACCCGTAACTCCGCAGCCCTCCGGTGGGCGTTTGGCCAGCGAAGCTGACGCCTCCACTTGCCGGGGTGTAGTAAAAGCCACCGTCGGGGTTCTTGGCGGCAAAGGGAGTTGTATTGTGTTCGCTTTCAAAGTTCTGGCAACGTGAGACAAAGATGATCGCCTTGCGGATGGCTTCGTCGTCGGGCCCGCGGCCGACCGCACGCAGAGCGTCGATCAGAAAGTGGGTGTTGGAAAGGTCGGGGCGGGCACTTCGTCCATAGCCTGCTCCCCCGTAGCGAAAGTCGCTTTGATCGATCCCTTCCGTCTCGTCCCACTGTTCACGTTTAACGAAGCGTTCCGCCTTCTCCAAGATGGCTTTGTACCGGCCGTCTGCGTTGGCCAAGTTGAAACACATCATCGCGATACAAGTTTCATAGTTTTGGTAATAGGTGCCTGGTCGATAAATGCCGCCGTCTTCTTGCACGAAACCTTCCAAGTACTTAAGTGCGCGGGCCACCACGGGATGGTCCGGGGCAAATCCGTTCTGCATCAGGCCGGTGGCCACGATCGCAGTGACTGCGGGACTGGCATAAGCGGCAAAAGATCCGTCCTCGGCCTGGATTCGGGCAAGGAAGCCACTTGCCCGCTCGACCATTTGCCGGTAAAGCGTTGCTTCGTCCGCGGCACCAGTGCCAACGGTTTGCCCCTGGGCGAAAGCACTAGGAGAAAAATAGGAGGCACCCGGCGAAAGGAGCACCGTGAGCAAAGCTGCATAATAAGCAAATCGCGGCAGAGGCCAACTGCGCAAAGCCCGGCGAAAATGAGCACATTTCATTGCTTCCCTCCTCTTTTCAATAAGCTTCGTTTACGAACTCTACTGCGATTTCGCCTCCTAGTCCGCCCAAGGTCCTGCGGGTTAACCGGCCGACGACAGCCACGCATTCCCGCCTACCGAGAAGTACGAAGGACCGCCTCACCTAAAGAAGTTTACGCTTTGGCAGACCTAACAGCAGGTTGCGATCGGCTTTCACCCTTACAGTTCTTACTCTTTAAACCCGTTAACTTTCCACGAGGGCATGGGATTAGATCATCGCAGGGCGCACGGGTACTAGGCCATCGCAACTTGACCAAATTGAACCGATTAGACACTTTCGGCAAGGGAATGAACACATCAGGGTGGCGGAATGCCGACTTTTTGCAAGAGTCCCTGCCCCATTAGCCCCTTCCGTTTAATCAAATTAGGTAGAGCGCGACAGAATCACAGACTGAGAGGATTCGGACAGCCTCTTTCGGCGAAAAGAGCAGCCCGTTACGTGGGTTTGACTGTGGGTTTAGCCTTCGATGGCCAGGATTTCGTCTTCGGTAAGAAGCAAAAGTTTTTCGCCGTTAATCTCTACCGGGATGCCGGCGAAATCTTCGTAAAGGACGCAATCCCCTTCGGCCACCTGGGGAGTTGCTCGCCCACCATTGGGGAGCAAACGTCCATCACCCACCGAAAGAACCCGTCCCCGCGAAACGCCGGAGCGGAAATCCTCCGGCATTACAAGTTGACCCGAACCCACCGAGGCCCGAAGAGGCCGTACGATGATACTTGCACCGAGTGGGACGAGTTTCACTGCTTTACTCCCCGGCAACAAGCTAGGTCACCTAAACCTACCGGCATGGGCGGAAGCCGGCTGTGCCAGCACTTTGCCAGTATAGAAAGAATTTGGGGAAGCTCAAGGTATTCTGGCTCTGGGAGGCAACGCGAAACTAGCTGGCTGACTTCCCACTGACTGTCGCCGCCTATCTGCGGCTGCATCGCATTGGAGTTTCAGCCCAAAAAAAGTCGCGTCTTTTTTGGGTAGTTATGGGTGCGGAGGGTTTGCAGGGCGCTTAGCTGATGGTGGTAGCTCCATGCCCCTCTACCGGGGACATTCGATCTTGTCTTTCGGGCGGGAGCCAGGTGCCAGTGTCACTCAGGATTGGGTATCGAACAAATTCCGCTGCTGCCTCTTGGCAACTTGCAGCTTGTTAGAGACTTTTGCCCAATCGTCCTAGTCGCCCTGGCGAGGTCCCAAATTTTTGCAGCGAAAGTCCACAAAAACCGTCGAGGTTCGGCTGCCCTTTAAGTTGCTCCGGCGATCCCGGCCCTGGTGGGTTTCGTGCAAGAACATATTCCCGAGTTTGGCCCGTCAGTCTCTCAGGTGGTAATCCTCCGGCAAGTCCAAGCGAAATGGGCGTTCTTCGCCCCCCCGCGGACGCTAGGGGCCGAGAAGGTGGCCGATCGGGCGAAAGGAGGGATGCTCCCCGAGCCAGCGCCGCGGATAGTGCAACCGCCTTGGTGTTTCCCGGTGGGTTTTCTTAACCGGCCGGTTAAAGATTAGCCTTGCGCCACCCAGCTCCGTCTTAAGGGACCATTGCTCGGAGTCTCAATGCCGGCCGCCTCGGAAATACGGCTAGCGAGAAGATTCCCGCTTGTGAGAAGTTGGGGAATTTAGGTGAAAGCCGAAAACTTGTCGTCCGATTGTGCTGGTTTATTCTGGGCCGATTGGGATGGTTTAAATTTCGGGATTTCGAGCAGCAAGGGCCAAAGGTCCAGGATTTGCCTACATCAGAGCGCATCAACCACCCCCTGCAATCACCCGGCCAAACCAAGAGCGCGCAAATGGTTTTCATAGGTGCTGAGGACCGGCCGATGAACTGCTTGTCGCCGGGGTATTGATATCCCCCTAAATGATGGCTGCCATATGGCGGTGTGGTGGGCATCTTTAAGAGGGAGAACGCCTGTCAGTCATCCATGCGGGAGGGGCCGATCATGTTCCGCGAGATTTGTCGGCGCGTGTTCACGTGGCTGGTAGCGGGGTTTGTTGTGTGGGTGTCGTGGGGGCAGGTTCCGGCCATGGCTTAAGGCCCGGGGAAGACCCGGCTCGAGGCGCTGGTTCGTGCACAAGCTCTACACGCACGGCATGCCGATCGGTTGCTTGAGGTTACTGACGTGGTGGGTGTGGGTATCGGCTTGGGTGCCCAGGATCGGCCGGTCTTAGAGGTGTTGACCCGCAAGGGTCGGCCTGCTGGCGTGCCGAAGGCTGTGGAAGATGTGGAAGTCGAGGTGGTAGAAACGGGGGAGATTTTTGCTTTGGGTTACCTGCCCTTTGTCCGGCAAGCGGCCGTGTTGACAGCTGGTCAGCGGTCCTCGGACAAACCACCAACGGTGCGATTCATTTCGCCTGTCGACGGCCGAACCCTTGTGGGAAATGTCACTTTACAGGTTCAAAGCAACCGATGACCGCGGGGTAGTAAGTGTCGCTTTTTGCTACCAAGAATGGAATGCCTTCTACGGAGGGGCCAGCCCCATTTTGTTGGGTGTGGACATTACGGCCTCGGATGAGTGGAGTTTACCCTGGCCGAGCACAAGCTACACCGATGCCCGTTACATACTTCGGGCCGAGGCCACCGACACCAAGGGTCAGAAGGCTAGCCACAACATCGCTGTTTTTGTGGACAACGCTGCCGGAGAGCCTCCGGATTATTCCCCGGAGCGTTGGTCCGAACTGCGTCCCATGATCGAGCCTGTGGCACCTATCGGGGTTTCTATTGGCAACCAATACGAGCTGGCGGCGGGGACACTTGGCTGCCGCGTTAAAGACTCCAAAGGCTCTACATCCTGAGCAACAATCCCGTAATGCCTCGCGAGAACCTGGCCAAGGTCGGCGAATGGATCTTCCAGCCGGGGCTTTATGATACAGGCGGCGGGATTCCTTACGCGTGGCAGCGGGTAGGCACGCTTTCCAAGTTCATCTCAATCACTTTTAGCCGGGTGGCCAGTAACAGAGTGGACGGAGCCATTGCCGCCGTGGATTGGGCCTTCGCTAAACCCCTGGTTGACACATCAACGCTACCGGCGGGCTATGGCACACCCAAAGCAAATCATCTGACAAATCAGGCGCTGTCCACAATTTTTGCCGGCGGCAGTTTCGCCGTCCAGAAGTTTGGTCGAACCGCCGGCTTCACTCAGGGGATGGTCACTAGCATAGACACGACAATCCTTGTGACCTACTCGCGTGGCACCGCTTGATTTGTGAACTAGATTGCGGTGAGCCAACCGCCCGGCGGCTTCATCGCCGGAGGCGATTCCGGATCGTTCCTTATGACCTGCAGAGATGATTCGCGACAGATTCCTGCGGGGGTTCCGGTCGGGCTGCTTTTCGCGGGCAATTCAAACGGCACTACGGCAGTGGCCAACCGCATCGAAGATGTCCTACTGGCCTTGGGCGTAAGCATCGACGGCCAGTAAACACCGGTGGCAACCCAAGTCCCTTAGAGCAAGGCGGTGGGCAAAGAGCCCGCTGGAAGCGGGCGGTAAGCAGCCGGGGGACCGGTCCCTCGGTGGGGAGCATCGGCTGTACCCACGATTGTTGACATAAGCTGAAACGGTCTTAGACTCCTTAGGCCGCAAGACATCGTGGCCCTGTAACAAGACCAGGCTTTTAACTGCCGGCTCTCTCAGCCTTGGGAGAGCCGGTTTAGTTAAAGGCGGCCCGCTACCGGCCGAGCCGGGGTGTTTGAGCCGTAGGCACCCGGCTAATTTCGGCTGGAACGAGAAGTGATAATGAGCCGGGCAAGTTGCGCCCGGGCCTCGAGATATTTGCCTGGATCCGGTTCCCACTCAAACCAGCTTGTGGCCAGTGGCAGGACAATTTTTAGAGCCTCTTCGCGTTTACCTAGCCGCTCGAGGATGGCAAGGTATTCATAGTCCTCGATCGAATCCCGAAGTGCCTTTAGCCGCAGACTACACACGATCCCATCGTAGCCGACGGGCCGGGCAGGGTACACGAGCGTGCCTTCGCCGTGATAAACGAGCCCACGACCTGTTTCCCGCCGGCCGTAGGTCCAGCTCTCCACCCAAGGATCGCTCACCTGTCGCCAGTAGGACATTCCGCCCCAGTAGAGAAGGCCGGTAATGCCAAACCGCCAGCTAATCCACGCCGGTACGCGGTAGTGAAGAAGCGGATAGTCGATATGCCACCATGGGCTTTTAAGGCGCCCTTGGCACAGTGCCGTATACGTCCAGATCGTTTCCCCTAATTGGAGACGTGCTCGGGCGGGTTCCTCTTCGAATAAACAAAACAGGGGGCACCAGATGTCAACAGCCCCGTATAGGTCGCCCCACTTTGGATCCTGGGGTTGCGGCTGCTCGACGACCAGGACTTTAACAACGCTTTTGGCTTGGCGAATCACCCGGCCCCATTGCCGCACATATTCGTAAGCTTCCGGATCGTTCGGCTCATCGCGAAGATAGGTGTAGAAGATGAGGTTAGGATCCTCGAGGGCAGCCGCCAGCTCGTCGAAAGCCTTCAACCACGCCACGAGCCGAGCCTTTTCCTGCTCAGGATCCTTGACCACCGAGCGGGGATGGGGAATCTGGATTGCGTTGACGTGATAGTTGGCCATGAATTCCTTGAGTGCCGCTATCCTTTCCGCCGGAAAGGTAAACGTCCCGTCGGGCTTTTCAACCGGCCGGAGCCACGCCCCCGGAGGGACGGCATTGATTCGGTGTCGCGAGACAAGTTCGGCGCATTGTCGCTCGACCAAAGCCCAATCGGCAGGTTCCGGCTCTATTCCCTCTTCTGCCCGTTGACGATAATAGTCCCGGAGACGACCAGCCGGCGAACCAAAGGCGGTCTTGAGCGTTGACACTCGGGGCAGCTCAAAGTCCCAAACTTCCAGTTCCACCGGCACTTGTGCCAGGACCTGTTCCTGCTGGCGCACGTTGACGCTCCCGCGGAAGGTCCCCGCCGGTGTTCCCTCCGGTACGTAAACATCCACAAAAAACCCGTGTGTTTCCCCCGCCGGCAAGTCAAATGGCATGGCCACATACTTGCCGCCGGTGAGAGGCTGGCGGGTGAGGGGATGCTCGGCCGGGATCAGCGGATCCGGATACCAGCCGGGCACAAATTGGTCATTGCGATAAGTCCCTTCGGTAATGTGAAGATAGTGCTGCCGGAAGATCCTGACATTTTCCCGCCCAATTGTCGCCCCATGAGGACCAGCAAGTTCCGAAAGCGAAATGCTAATGCCAGGCACAGGCCGGTCGGCACGCAGCAGGACTTGGAAGCTTTCCCATTCCCGGCGAGCAGCGGCCAGGTTCACCGGGCGAAGTTCCCCCGGCAATTCCTCCCGCAAAACCCGCCGCGTCTCTACAACCGTCCACACCCGCAAATCTGCCCCCCGCTCCGCCTGGCTTTGAGCCATCGCTGTGCACGGAAATCCCAGCGCGTACACAGTCCACAACACAAGTCCCCCAGTCCATACCACCGAGTGGATCTTCCACTTTCCGACCCACCACGCCCAGTTCCATCCTGAACGCATGGCCTTGCCTCCCCACAATTCCTAAGCTGCCTCCGGTCACGAACAAATTGTTGCGGGTGTCATGGAGAAGTTCGTGATTCCACCATTATCGCAGGGGTTTGGCTGCTTACCAAATTTGCTTAGGTTTTACGGCCGCCCGAAGATCGGTCATACTTTCCGCCCGCTGATCAATAACACCCGCATGCGGGCCAAGAAATGGCCTCATAGCCGGCAAAAGCTTCTCGGTCCTGTGCGGTGTATCTTGGGAAAGAGCATGGCAGTTTTTCTTGTTGAAAGCGGCTTCCCAGCATGCCTCATCCTCGGCGTAACCTGACTTATTTGCCAGGTGGCCGCTAGAGGGGAAGAACTCCAAGGGCGGCACGAAGCGGCGGGTTGTGCCGATTGCTCCAAGGGCGTCGATTGCGCGGTCTTGTCTTGCACCCACGAGAGTCGATGACCCGGGCCAGGTTTTTGGGGCTTGCCTCCCCACCACCCTACCAGGGAGGCTTGGGTCCGGGTTGTGAGCTATGTTTATCAGGAAGGGTATCGCCACACCACCCTGAGTGGTTGCCTTTTTTGCCGGCCTTTGACGACCGGGGGCAGCCTCCTGCCAGATAGGAAGTTTAAGCGGGCACTCTCGTTGGGCGGGGTTACCAGCTCGGCATGTTTTTAAGATCCTTCCCGGGCCATCCGCTAGGACAGCGAAGTGCCTGGTCCGGTGGCTTTGTTGCCCGCCTTGACGCATTATGCCCGCCGAGATTAGCTCACCGAAACAGCCGTTGACGCGTTCGACGGGGCGAAAACCGGTTTAATGGGCACATTCTTGCTCGCGTTTGAGTGAGAGCGTGTCATGGCCTTGGCCAATAGTGTTATCCAAATGCCTGTCGATTTTCGGATCTCTGACACAGCTTGGGCAGTAAGCCAACGCGTTGGGGAGATGTCCACACTTCCCCAAGTGGTCAGGCGCATCCTTCAAGTGGCAGGGGACGAGCGAGCCGGCGCTCAGGAGCTGAAAGAGGCCGTAGAAGGAGATCCCGCGTTGACGGCCCGGGTGATTCGACTTGTCAACTCAGCTGCCACCGGCTTGGCCAACCGCATCACCAATTTACAAATGGCCGTGGCTTATCTGGGGGTCCGCCAGATACGCAATCTAGCTTGGACCGCCTTTGTGTCGGAGCTTTTCCGAAGCGGGGAAGCCTTCGGTCACTACCGGCGCAGCCAACTGTGGAACCATTGCGTAGCGGTGGGCATCCTGGCGCGAATGATCGCCGTTCGCGAGGGACGTACGGATTTTGAGGACTTTTTCCTCGCCGGGCTGCTCCATGACGTGGGGATTGTGCTGGCCGACCAATACGATCATGAGCGCTTTCGCAAAATGATTCTTGAGCTTCCGGAGCGAACGGCGCTTGAGAACTGGGAGCAAGCCTACTTGGGTTACACCCATGCGGAGCTTGGAGCGGCCGTGGGTATAGAGTGGCACTTCCCGCCGTCGGCGTTGGCCGCTATCCGTTGGCATCACTCCACCGGTTGTCCGTTGGCCGAATACGAGTTCTTTGTCCACACAGTGGCCTTGGCCAACTATCTGGTGACGCTAAAAGGCACGCCTTCTGTCGGCAAGGCAGTTGTCCGTGCTCCGGTAGAAGCGGTACAAGCCTTAAATCTCACCCGGCCAGAAGTGGAAGCACTCCTTGAGGACTTCCGGGATGAGATGATTCGGCAAGTGGGATTATTTGTGCTGGACTAAATAAGGGGGCTTACCTGGGCGGAGGAAGGGGCTCCAGTGCCAAAACATCTTTGCCCACGGGGGCAAAAACTCTCCACGACGTGCCCTCCACCTCGAATGTCGCAGCAGTGTACCATCGAACCCAGGAGAGAGCGTGGATGATAGATTTGTCGGAGCTTTTCCCCTCCTTGCCAGCTCCGCAAGGTCGGTACCGCCCGTTGGCGTGGGTGGCAGAAGTATTGCAAGAATTTTCCCCGGTGCTCCTTGTCTTGACCGATTGTGCCGGCGGAGTTCTCGTGGCAGACTATGTTCGCCCGGAGCTTGCCCCTCCGGATACCGCGTCTTTTGCCCGGGAGTTAGTCAGACGAGTGCAGCTTCGCCGCTTTGCCACTTTTCCTTTTCCGGAAAGCGCCCAGCCGGGGACGGCTTTTGGGCTTCGGCTTTCCTGCGATACGTTGGGGGCGATTCTCGGCGGAGTGTGCTGTCCCTCGCCGAATAAGCCGCTGGAAGTGGACAAATGGCTTTCTGTTTTGGAGACGTGTGGTCGATTAGTTTGGGCGATTCAGGAAAAAGAGGCGGAAGCTCGGCGGGCCTTGGCCCGGAAAGAGCAATTTCGTCAACAATGCGTGACCCTCGAGAAGGCCTACGCCCAACTTTTTGAGGAGGTAAACCGGGAGCAAGAGAATCGCCTCCGCCAGGCGCAGGAATACTCTTCTCGCTTGGAGCGGGAAGTGGAAGCACGGAGTTTAGCCCTCCGCGAGGCGGCAGAGCATGCGGCCAGGCAGGCCGAGCAGCTCCGCCTTTATTCCGCGGCCCTGGAGCAAGCCCTGATCGCCCATGAGCAGTTGACGGAAGCCGCCGAGGCGGCCAGCCGCGCAAAAAGCGAATTCTTGGCCAACATCAGTCACGAGCTGCGAACGCCGTTGACAGCCATCTTGGGACATGCCGACCTGCTAAGTGAGCATGTTTCGCCGGGAAGTGTAGCGGCCCACTCGGTTGAGGTCATTCGCCGCAACGGACGTCACCTTTTGGCCATCATCGACGACTTGCTAGACCTGGCTAAGGCGGAGGCCGGCCGGCTTACCGTTGAACTTGTCCCCGTTGCGATTGAGCAACTTTTGGAGCAGGTTGTGGAGCTTATGGAGGTTCGTGCCTCCGAGAAGGGTTTGCCGCTCCTTGTTGACAGCCAAGATCTTCCCCCCGCGGTTGTGACCGATCCCACCCGCCTAAAACAGATTTTGATCAATCTGGTGGGGAATGCGATCAAATTTACCGAAAGAGGGCAGGTGCTCATTCGCGCTCGCTTTCGGCCGGAGTCGCCCCAGCGTGGCCAGCTGGTGCTTGAGGTTGTGGACACGGGGGTGGGCATTGCCCCGGAAGCACTCCAGCGGCTTTTCCGGCCATTTGAGCAAGCTCACTCGTCTATCGCCCGACGCTTTGGCGGAACTGGCCTGGGCCTGGCCATTTGTAAACGTCTTAGTGAACTCTTAGGCGGGAGGATCGAGGCCGAAAGTACCCCCCATGTCGGAAGCACCTTCCGCGTGATTTTGCCGGTGGACGTGGAGCATGAGGTTCCCCGGCAGGCTGAGTCGGAATGCCGACGCCCAGCAGAACTCCCCCGCCTTCAAGGCCGCGTACTTGTTGTGGACGATTCGCCGGACAATCGGCTTATCCTCCAGCGTTTCCTCGAGCTAGCTGGTGCGGAGGTGGTCCTGGCCACCAATGGCCGCGAGGCCGTGGAAATTATTCTCGCCCAGATGAAGCTCCTTCACCCGGAAGAATCTTTGGCGAGTGTACCAACCGAAATGCGGGCCGGGGTGGATGAGTATGGTACTCAAGTCCGGGGAGCAATCATCACCGCTTATGCCTTGGCTGGAGGCGAGGAGGTTACCCTCCCGCAACCTCATTTCGATCTTATTTTGATGGACCTGCAGATGCCCGAAATGGACGGGTTTACGGCAACACAAATCTTGCGGAGCAAAGGGTGCAACACTCCCATCGTGGCGCTGACGGCATGTACGACGGCCGAGGAACGGGAGGAGTGTCTGCGTCGGGGGTTTGACGGATTTATGCCTAAACCAGTGGATCGTGCCCAATTTTTGGCGGAAGTCGCCCGCTTTTTGGGTTCCAGCCAATAGCGGAAAGCTCGGCCAGGGGGCGTGAGCAAAGTCGGGTTGAAGCGTGTCTCACTCCCTTCGAGTCGGTTGGCAACACTGCCTTGCTGGGTTGCAAGTAGCGCTGCCTTGTTATATAACCATCCTTGTATCTTTCACAACTCAGAGCTGCTTGCCCGCTGCAGCGAAAGGAAGTTGGCCCGCCGTTTGAGAAGTCTGGAACTTTGTCGCCAGCCGATCGGCAGTCATTGGGGAGATTACGCCTATGAAGCCTGCCCGTTTTTCTCGGCGAAAGCTTCTCGGTGGGGCAGTAGTGAGCTGTCCGCTTTTCCTGCGAGCTTCCACCTTGGGACTTGGCGGTGTGGCTCCGCCGAGTGAGCGGGTGATGCTCGGGCTTATCGGGTGTGGCGGTCATGGCCGGGGTTGGAACCTCGACCAAGTGTTTCGGCATCCTGATGCCCAGGTAATCGCCGTTTGCGATGTCGACGCCAATCACTTGGCCGATGCTAAGCGGAAGGTCGATGCTTTTTATCAGGAGCGGCTTGGGGGAAACTGGAAGGGCTGTGCTGCCTATAAAGATTTCCGCGAGCTCATCAACAGGAAAGACGTTGACGCCATCATGAATTGTACTCCGGATCACTGGCATGTGATCCCGGCACTGATGGCAGCCAAAGCCGGAAAGGATGTGCTCTGTGAAAAACCGTTGACTTTGTTTGTTGAGGAGGGGCAGGTCCTCTGCCGCACCGTCGAGGAGCGAAAGACGGTATTCCAGGTCGCTTCGGAGAATCGCTCTATCGATGCCTACATTCGGCTGATTTGTCTAGTCCGTAAAGGGGTGATTGGGAAACTGCGGCACATCGAGGTTCGGCTGCCGATGGGCAACACTGGTGCCCGGCTTGCTGCCGAAGCGGCCCAGCTTTTTGGGGTGATTAAACCATCCGATCCGCCACCGCACCTGGATTACGACATGTGGTTGGGGCAAGCCCCGTGGATGCCTTATATCGCTGCGCGAGTTCACGGCAATTTCCGGTGGAATTTGGCTTTCTCCGGCGGAGTGTTGACCGATTGGGGCGCTCACATGATCGATTTAGCACAGTGGGGGCATCAGACGGAATTAAGTGGCCCGGTGGAAGTGGAGGGCAAAGGCGATTTCCCGCCGCGAGATGCTGTTTATAATACCGCCCCCACCTTTGACATCCACTATCGTTACAGCGACGGGGTGACGATGCGGGTTTCGGCCGGCCCGGGCGATTTAAGCCCGGACGGCCAGTACGAATTTCCCGTGGTCGGTCGGACTTCGCAGCCGGGCATTCGTTTCGAAGGGACGGATGGGTGGATTGAGTCGCATCGTTGGCGCGGGGGCTTGCGGGCATCGCGTCGGGAGCTCTTGGACATCCCTGTGGAGCCGCAAGAGGTCGGCGTTTACGTACCCGGCGAAATTGTTCCTCGCGAGGCGGGCCACCTCGGCGGCGAGCACCGCAACTTCCTTGACTGCATCAAGTCTCGCAAGCCGTGCTATGCCCCAGCCATCATTGGGCACAAGACGATTAACATCGCCCACATCGGCAACATTGCCATGATGCTTGGCCGAAAGCTCCGCTGGGATCCGGATCGGGAGTGTTTCCCCGACGATGAGGAGGCCAATCGCATGTTGACGAGACCGCAGCGCGAGCCGTGGACGATGAAAAATGTCGACAATTGGCTAGCCTGATGAGAACCGGTTCGGGTGCAAACTTTTGGTGGGCCAAAGTGGCTCAATTTTGGCTAGCACAGGAGCAGCTGGCGGCTTTCCGCTGATCGCGGTGCAACTTTCTGTGTTTAGCTTTGCCCTTTTTGGTCAACAAGCGCCGATTTATCAACGAGCATGCAGATAAATTCCAACCGAACCGCTAGCTTTTGGTTTTTAAATATCCGGCCGACGAACCGGTAGGCGTTGCTGGCCATATCTTCCAGCGATACCTCTATTCGGACCGTATCCCCCGGGTAAACCGGCTGGCGGAATTGAATATCGCTAGCCCGAGTGACAACCGGTAAGTATGACCGGGACTCCTGTGGTGCGAGTTTAACGACGGCGGGGGAGGTGGCCGCCGCGTCCGGCGGCCCCTTTTCTCGGTTACGGCCAACCGTGGCCAACCAAGCGGCCGCTGCTTGAAAGGCGCATTCACATAGAAGAACACCGGGCACGATCGGCATGTCCGGGAAATGCCCCGCAAAGAACGCTTCGGTCCCCGTGAAGGTCTTCTCTGCAATCACGTGCCGGTCACTTATTGCCACCAGATTGTCTACAAATAGAAATGGTTCTCGGTGGGGAAGGAGGCTGCGAATGTCCATATCAGGCAGTCGACACCTTACTCTATTTTGAAAACACACTTACCGGACTAACTAGGCAAGGTCCCAGCGTAAGGGCTGTTTAGGAATTCCAGCTCTGGGAATTATCCTCGAGGTTTGGAGAAGGCAATCTTTTGAGGAAAGCTTCCACTTCGGAAGCAACCAGCACGCCGTAGTTGACTGTGCCCAAATAGCCGGACATGAGGATCCCTACACTACCGGCGTGAAAGAGACCAGCGATCTGCCGAGGGATGGCTCGGCTAATGGCTAGTCCTTCGTACTTCGTGCCGAAGTTGGCTCCCTCTGGATGCCCGGTATACCGCGCAAAAGTTCGCGGCGTAGCTGCTTCGGCCCAATCGATGGCCTTGCGGACATCGGGCACCAATTCCTCTAAATCGCAAATCGTCTCCTCAATCAACCGGCTCTTGGCCGACTGATAATCGGCGGGAGACAGATTTGCCCAATCTTCGTACCTGGCATTCGTGCTGGAGACAGCATAACACCGGGGGTGACCTGGGCGAAAATCGTGGTAGTAGAAAGTATAAGTTCGGCTTGACGGCGGCCACCGGCTAAGTCCACTAGGGCTGAAGTCCTTTTCCTTCGACCGAAAGAGCAAATCCCCCAGCTCCTTCCGCGGGAGCTTATACCCCGGCTGAAAGGCCAGATAAACTTGGGTGCTAGAACAAGCCGGCCGAACGGTTCGTGCCTCTTGCAGGAAGTCCTCTCCGAACTCATCGGGCTCGACAAGCTCAAAGACCGTGGCAAGCAAATGGGCATTTGATAGGACCGCTTGTGCCCGAATGATTCGGCCGTTTACTTGCACACCTTGAACATGCCTCTTGTGGACGATAATTTTCTCTACCCGGCTAGAGGTGCGAATGTCAACATTGGCTTGACGGAGCTTGTCCCGCAGGAGATTAACAAACCGGTCGGTACCTCCGAGAAACGAGTAAACACCTCCCCGAAGAAAATTCGCTAGCACCACGGCAAATGTGACGGCCGGATCGTCCTCGTTACTCCCATTGGCATAGCAAATAGGCTCGAGCAGGAAGCGGATCACCTCCGGTTGGCCGGGGAAAAACTCCTCCAGCATCTGCCTTGTCGATAAGCGCCAATCGTCGAAGAACTGGCGCCGGCAGATGGTTTGCCAAAACCGTTCCAATTGTGCCTCTGATACGTGGAAGCGATCAACGAGGAGTGTTCGCACATCATCCACGTCAAAAGATGTGCTCAGCTGGAACTGGGGATTGTCAAAGCGAATATCCTCAAGTCGCGTTACTGGCCCGGCCAGTTCCTCGCCCCAGTATCGGGATAGACTTTTCCTCATGGCTCTGGGGAATCCGTGAAGGGAGACATCGAAGATAATTCCCCCCGGCCGACGAAAATAAGTAGCCAGCCCTCCAATGAGGTGATGCTTTTCGAGGATCAAAACGGAAAAACCCGCCTGGGCGAGTCGGTAGGCTGCCGTTAGGCCCGCAAGTCCCGAGCCTACCACGATGACATCATACTCTCGGCGAATACCCCAGTGCGAATCTGCCGGCATAAAAGCATTATGTGAAGGTCTAAGTGGTTTCGACCGGTTGCTCCCGTCTAAAAAGACCGATGGCTTTACCGATCGGCGCTTAAGCGGTGCGATTCTTCGGCCAAAAAACCAATTTTTATCGTCCCCACCCCTGCGCTGACGAAGAAGATAACTTATGTGGCTCAAGCGGCCGGCGGCCTCCCCAAAACACAGTCGCAGCGCCCTTGTTAGTTAGCATTTCAGTACCTGGCCTACCGTGCCAATATTTGGCCAAAAGGCGGGTATGGTAATTTTAGGCCTTAGGGAGCAGGTGTTGATTGACCACGATTATGCCACTAAGGAGGGCCCCCACTACTCCCGGTAGACCTTGGTCGGTACCTGCCAGGAAAAGGTTCGCAAACGGTGTTTTCCCGTCCCAAAGCTTGTGCGGACTACCGTACACAGCCCCCTGGGAGCGACCGGTGTAGCGGGCAAGCGTAAGCGGAGTGGTCACCTCGATGTTGACAATCGCGGGCCGAATATCCCAGCCTAAGCTGGCCAAAGTGGTTAGCAGTTTTTCAGCTGCTTTCATCTTTTCCGTTTGATACTGGCCGGCCGGTAGGCTCGCCCACTGGTCATAAGCTGCCAAGCAAGTTAACCGCATCGTTTTGGCCATCGGCTCGGAGGCAGGATCAGGATACTGGAAGTTCCCCGGGGCACACACGGCGCCAAGTCGCGGCTCAATAAGCTCCGACGGAGCACGGAAGTCACACTCGTCCTTTAAGCAGTAAAAGAGCATACTTGGCCGGAACCCAAGTTCCGCCGGGGGACACGATAGCTCCGCGATCACTTCCAGGAAGCTGATCCGGCCGGCAGGGGGTGATTGGCTCTGTCGAGCCGTCCCGGCGTTGTCCTGAAGGAGTGCCCACGTCTCCGGCCAGCCGATAGTGCTGACAAACTGCCGAGCCGTTATCGATTCTCCATTTTGCAGGGTGACTGCCAGCACCTGATCACCTGCGGTTCGAATCGCCGCAACCCGCTGTCTCAATAAGAGGAAAGCCCCGTACCGCTCTAACTGGCGATGAAGAAGTGTAAGCAGGGCTTTAATGCCGCCTACCGGCCGGCAAAGCCCCTCCGCAAAAATGGCCCGGAAAAGCATGGAAAAGACACCAAACGGCATGTCCCCTTCCGTGGCTGCCCCAAAAGCAGCTACCGGCAAATAGATCATTGGCAAAAGAGGCGAATTACCAAGCCACTCCAGGAGGACTTTGCGAGCCGACCCAAAGCCCGCCGGACAAGCCCATAAAGAATACGGAAGAAGACTTCTGTCGACGAAAAGCCCCACCTGATCACCCGCCGGAAACCGCTTTGCCTCTTCTAGAAAAAGCCGAAAATCGTTCCCGAAGTTAAGGAAGGTTCCTCCCAAGCGGATTTGGGAAAAAGCTTGCGGGGCAAGGGGAAACTCCGCGGAAGGGAGCCGGAGCTGCCTCAAGATGAGCCGCCACGGCGAAGCCGGCCCATTTCCCCCCGGCCAGTTGGTGAGCGCATGAAGCGCTGTCTCAATTGTCTTCCCGTCTCTTTCGAAATAGGTGTTCATGCCCCCAAGACGGGGCTGCTGCTCAACTAGGCACACCCGATAGCCGAAAAGCGCAAGGCGAAGTGCGGCTGACAGGCCGGACAGCCCCCCTCCGATAACTACCACGTCGAAATCTGTCATCGTCACCGGCCATCCCGCCCAGTTTCGGTCCGCGCCGACCTCCTCCACCGGTTACCCCGGAGCCAACTGGGCAAGCCGCGGCTTGAGATACTCAATTGTCCCTGCCACGGTGGCCAGGCGGGGATAATCTTCCTCCGGGATTTGCATTCGATACCGACGCCGGAGCTCCATGACTATGTCTAGGAAGTCCATGCTGTCGAGACCGAGCTGGTCGCGAAGCGGTTCGTCATCGCGTATTTGCGACAAATCTTGATCGGGGACGATGTCGGCGATTATTCCCAGGACAAGCTGCCGAATTTCCGCTTCCGTCATCTCAGGCTACCTCTGGGAGCTTAAGGGCCGCCAAGTCACCGGAAGTCACCGGGGTCCAGGCGGACAAAAAGCCATAAATGGGGCGCAATCTTATTCCTGTTTTGTCTATTCTGCCCATCCTCCGCGCAAAAACGCTCATTCCGGACAGCCGGCGACCCCTTATTGTAATGTGCCGTAGGTAGGAATGCGACTTCGCCCACTTCGGTAGGACTCTCCACGGAGGAAGCCCGTGCACAGGCAGGGGACTATTGGTTCGGGCGTCCCTGATAAGGACGAGCTCATGAAGCCCACGCACATGCGGGGGATTTGCGCCCGACGCGCTTCCCCAGAATGCTGGAAATTCGGGAGCCGGGGGGCGTGACGGGGGTAGCGGGAAGAGCGTCTTGTCCAATGCGGGGAACTTGGCGCGATGCCCCCTGCCGCCGGGCTGCTGTCCTAACGCTTTTCATGGCCGGAAGGGACGCGGCTCCTCCCCCGGGAAGGGGAGCTGGCGGGACAAGTTGGGTTTCTTCCGGCAGGGGGTCCAGCCCGCGTTTATGTTGGCACCCTGCTTATCCAAGGGCGGGACAAATTTGAGCCGCCATAGATCAATCCATCTAGAATTTTGCCAAGGAAGGTTGACATAAGTGTGACGCGGGGTTTGGCTGCTAATTCGCACCTTGCAGGTGTTGAGGGGGGGAGGCGAAGGGCAACCCGCGGCACATTTGCCCGCTTCCACGCAGCACCTAGCTTCTTGACGCTTGCGAGCGGACCCTGCGGTGGTACTTCGCGACAAATTGGGAACAAGGAACCTTTGATTTATCCACATAGGAAAAATCAACATGGCCAACCGCCTTTGGTCAAGTCTTAGCCCTTATTTGCAGCAGCATGCGGACAATCCGGTGGACTGGTACCCCTGGGGCAAAGAAGCCTTCGAAGCCGCTCGGCGTCAACAGAAACCGATCTTCCTTTCGGTCGGATATGCCGCGTGCCATTGGTGCCATGTGATGGAAAAGGAAAGCTTTCGCGACCCGGAAATCGCTCGACTTCTTAACGAGCATTTCATCCCGGTCAAGGTTGATCGCGAAGAATTGCCCGATGTTGACCAGACGTATTGCGAGGCGGTCCAGGCCCTCGGAGGGCATGTCGGTTGGCCGCTAAGTGTGTTCCTCACGCCGGACCTTGAGCCTTTTTTCGGGGGCACCTATTGGCCGCCCCGTCGGCAAGGTGGCATGCCCGGCTTCGACGAGGTCCTCCAGGCGGTAATCGAAGCCTGGGAGAATCGGCGCCAGGAGATCCTCGGGGTAGCACGGCAAGTCCGCGCCGCTTTGGAACGGGCAAACACAAAGCCGCCAGTGGGGAGTGTGCCTGCTTCGTCGATGCTTCCCCATGTAGTGGATCTTCTCCGCCAGGAATTTGATCCACATAACGGTGGCTTTGGCCGTGCACCTAAGTTTCCCCGGCCACTTGAGCTTCGGGTCCTTTTAAGATACTGGCATCGAACGGGCGACGACGGAGCCCGGCATATGGTGGAGAAAACCCTTGCGGCGATGGCGGCAGGGGGAATCCATGATCAGCTCGGCGGTGGGTTTCACCGTTATAGTGTCGACGCTGCGTGGTTGATTCCCCATTTTGAAAAGATGCTCTACGACAACGGAATGCTGGCGCTGGCGTATCTGGAAGCCTGGCAGGCCTGGGGGAACCCGAGCTTCAAGGCCACTGCTTGCCGAACGCTGGATTACTTGCTAGCTGATATGCGGTTACCCGGCGGGGCTTTTGCAACAAGTGAGGACGCCGACAGCGAAGGCGAAGAGGGGAAGTTTTACCTTTGGAGTGCTACGGAATTAGCGGAGCAGCTGGGACCGCAGCAGGCGGCATTGGTCCTTCTTGCGTGGACAAGTCCCGCTGCCCAGGTGGATGGCAAATACGTGCTCCATCAAGCTCGTTCTGTTGATGAATTGGCGGCCGCAACTGGGGTATCCCCTCAGGAAATGGCGGAACTTTTCGGCCAAATCAAGGCACAGCTTTTGTCATTGCGAAATAAGCGCTGTCGGCCCTTACGGGATGACAAGGTGCTTGTTTCCTGGAACGCTTTGGCGGCAGAGGCTTTCGCGCTGGCCGGTGCCGCCTTTGGCCAGCAGGCTTATCTTCAGGCGGCCAGAGACTGCCTTTCGTTTATCCACAACCATTTGTGGGACGATAGCCGACTTTATCGTGTGTGGCGGGATGGTCGGCGCGGCGGGCAGGGTTATCTGGAAGACTATGCGGCCCTCATTTGGGCGCTTGTTCAGATGTATCAAGTTACGGGCACTGTGGCCTATCTCTCCTGGGCCAGCGAACTTGCCCAGGGGATGATTGCCGATTTTGCCGATCCGGTTGGCGGAGGGTTCTTTGCCACACCAGCTGATGCTAACCCCCCACTTTTCCGCCGAAAAGATGTGCTCGATTCCCCAACCCCGAGCGGCAACGCCCTGGCTGCTTTGGGGCTTTACTACCTTGGCTTACTCTTGGAGCGGGACGATTTTGTCGACTGGGCGGAGAGAGCCCTTAGAGTCTGCTTGGCGTATGTCAGTGCCGCCCCCGTTGCGTGTACACAAGCGATCCTAGCGCATGAGGCCATGACCTGCGGTGTGACGGAGATGGTCGTTGTCGGTCGACCGGAAGACCCGGGCACGCAGAGAGCGCTTCAAGAAGTGCACGGGCGTTTCCTGCCGGCTAGGCTTGTTGTTTTCCTTCCCGTGGACGAAACGGGAAAGGTGCCACCCACACACTTGGTGGCAAGTTGGCTTAGTCCGATAGCCGAGGAAGCCCAGCGTCTAGCAGCCGGCCAGCAGCCGGTCCTCTTCCTGTGCCGAAATCGCACTTGTCAACGTCCCGCCGTCGGGCTGGGGCAGATTGGCAAGCTTCTTTCCGAGCAGTCTTCCCCCGCCCGATAAACCTAAGGGTCAAACGGACGGTTTTTCCCGTCGCAGGTATGAGCAAAACAGGCATCCCGGCCGCCGATGGTGTTTTTCCAAACTCGCAGGCGGCCGTCCGCCTATAGGCCCGGTAGGGGACCGGTTACAGCGCCCACCCTTTGCGATAGGGAGGCCGCAAGAGGGCATCAGCCTCCTCATTGTTGACAACTCGGCCTTCGACCGGGTCAAACTCGAGGGGGTCGTCAAACCGCCCGGCCACGTTACCGAGGAGCAAAAGCTCGATCACCGGCCCTGAGTGATCAAACTCGGAAAAGCAGCGTGCCTGCCCCCGACAAGCGGCGATAAATTCGTACTCATGGCCTGGCGTGTGAGGATACCGCCGTGGCGGGCCGGATTGATCAGCGAATTTATCAACGGGTAGAAGCTGGCACACAGAATTATGAGCATTGGTGTGGACGACTCCCTTTTCCCCCACCAAAAGGGTGCCCGAGCGGGGTGTCCAACTTCCGTCTTTCCACTCGAGGTCTCGGCCGGCTATGTGCTCCAGTTTTTCCCACACGCCTTGGCGCCGGAGCTCGCCTTCCTCAGCGTTGTACCAGTAAATAATCGCCGGGGGAAGGCCACCCCGAGCGGGGATGTGATAGCGAAGGAATTGCCACCGCGGGAAGCCATGAGGGGCTTTTTCGGGGATGGTACTTTCGACGCGGATATACTTTCCCGGGTTTGCGGGTCCTTCCCAAAGTTGACGAAGTCGCAAAGCTTTAAAGGTCAAATTGAGCGAGTGTGAACCACCCCCGCCAAGCATTCCCGTGGCGAAATCCCACCAGCCACCCCAGCCAAAGACATACTGTGGATGATAAGGCCGATCGGCTGCCGGTCCCAGCCAGGCATCCCAGTCCAGTTCCGGTGGTACGGGCGGTGTATCTTTCGGCAACTGTCGGGGGCCTGTGCCGCCAGCAACAAACCAGACATGGGCCTCGCGAATCGGGCCAATGGCACCGTCTTCGATGGCTTCCAAAGTCCGCCGGAACGAGTCACTCGCCATCCCTTGATTACCCATTTGCGTAGCGACCTTATACTCGGCCGCCAAAAGCCGCAACGTCCGCGCCTCCCGAACGTCGTGAGCTATCGGTTTTTCGCAGTAAACGTGTTTACCTCGCCGGATCCCCATGGCCGAGGCCACCGCATGGGTATGATCAGGTGTGGCCACGATCACCGCATCGATTTGTTTTTCCCGTTCGTCAAACATTCGTCGAAAATCTTGATACACATGAGCCGAGGGAAATTTCTCGGCCAGCGGCGCTACCTTGGTCCGATTGGCATCGCAGAATACGACCGGCTGGCCACCAATCCGCGCAAATGTTTGCGCAAGATAGCTGCCACGATTGCCTAGCCCGATGGCCGCATAGGCCACCTTTTCGTTGGCTTGATAAGAAAAAACGCTTCGGGCCAGGGGGACGATCATCAACGCACCGCCGCCCATGAAAGCCTGCCGCAGGACAGTTCGCCGCCTGAGCTTCCGGGTCATGGCTTCCCCTCCTATTGACAATCTTACCTGGTGTGACGGAGCAATCGGCAAGGAAGATTTACGCTCAAATCGCCGGCTTGGTGGCGCGATAAACTTTTCTTAAGTGATCAAATGTCCCGGCGGGATCGCTCCCTGGTAAGCAGCAGCATTTGGTGGGGATAATGGCGGATGTAAGGGGGCACCTCTTTATGCCTTTTTACTGCGGTAACCCCCTTGTTGCAACAATGGGGAAGCTCCCCCGACTTTCCCCCTCAGTGCGCGGTTGCGCCCCGAGCGCCAAACTTGCTTTGGGGTCGACAATAGCTCGGCCGATTGGTCCGCGGCTTAGTCCGCCAGGAAAACCAAGCCTAACTTGGCTCCCAAGCTGGACCGGCAGGGATCCTCCTGCCAGATGAGCCGCTGTGCGCAAAACGTGTCCCCGCCCGATCCGGATCGCCGGTAAGGTAGCCATGAGCCGGCGGGGGATGAGCGCTTGAGCTCCCTAGCGATAGCGGAAGGTCTTCCTTGCGGTCCGGGGTGCCAGTTATTTGCCGAGGGCGGCTTTAATCGCTTCGACGGTGGCGGAGGCCGTTTGCCGGCAGACATCAACGGTGTCGACAAACCGGCTAGGGGGTTTTTTGTCAACATCAGGATGGCACGTCCTGGCCCAGGACCAAAGGGCTTCTTGCAGGCGGGCACCGGCCTCTTCCACCTGTTGTGAAAGTTCCTTGAGTCGCTCCGTCTTTTCTTGCGACAGGGGCTCCTTGTTCCGCACCTTGTTTAGTAGCGCGGTTATTTCAGGAAGGGCAGCTAGGATCTCGACGTAACTTAGGATTACCTGGGACTCGTTAATCAGTTGGGGATGGCCAATTTTGTGTGCAAGGGCCAGCGCTTCTTGGGCCGACTTTTTGTCCTGGGCAAGTCGCTCGGCGGTGGGGATTTCGGCAAGGGGCCCTTGGCCTGGCCGAATTGGTCGGCCGGCTCGAACCTCGCCCGCTACCCTACCAAAAAACCACGGGTAGGGGATGCCGCAGGCGTAAACATCCCAACTGACTGGTCCTAACCGCTCCGACCAATCGGCAACTAACTCCGGCTGGCCAATATTTTGCCGCACGGCCCAGGCGGCGGCAAACTCTCGCGTGGACCGGCCGGATATGTTCCAGCTCCACTCTGCGGCAGCTTCCACATTGAATTGCCAGTAAGCAATCCCGGGCGTGGCATAACCGTAGAGGCAACGTAGGCCCTTGTTGATAAATTCCTCCATCCGGGCGCGAATAAAATGAGCACCGCTAAACGGGCTGACAATCCGCCAGGAGGCTGTTAGTTGAGGACACACCCCCAGCCATCCGCCGGCCGCCACAAACTTCTCTAGCCGCGGTTCGATCATCGGAGCATGAGAGCTTGTATAGGTTCGCCCTCCGTCATAGTAAATAACTTGGACCTCTCGCGGCATAAGGTCAAGCAGGCGATCGTTCACAGGATAACTGCCCTGTGTGAGGAGAATGCGCAGCTTGAGTTCCGGGCGGGCTTTCCTGGCTTCTTCCCAGGCCGCCAAAGCTGCGCGAACTTCCTGCACATACTGATTTTCGCGGAGGCATTCCTCACAGCGGCACTGGACGGGTGCCTCGCTGAGCCAGATCGTGACGGCATCCACAGAGGGATTGGCAGCCAAGGAGCACACCCAATCGGTCAACACCCGGCGGGCATCAGCTTGCGACCAGCACACCGGCCCGTCCACCCAGTCCGGCCAGCTTTTCGGATCGCCCTTCCCTAGGACATGCGGGTAACGTTCGAAAAGCCTAGTTCGCCGCAATTGATCCAAGTGGGTGATGATGGGCACAATGCGAATCCCCAGAGGGCGGGCCTCCTCGATAAGCTGTGGATCAATTGCAGCTTCGCCGCGGCCGTCGACGTTTACGAAAAGACGGGTGGCGTGCGTTTCCACCAGGTTCATCTTGCGCTCGGATAGCCACGGCAAAGATGCGAGAGCATAAGCACCCCACAGACCGCGTTCGGGGAGGTCCGGCCAATCTTCAACGGCACAAATCGGGATTCTTACCCCTGGCGGGCCCTTTGCAAGTTTGCCAGCTCCCTGCACAAGCTGTAGCAATGTCCGGCAGGCGTATAGGAGCCCGCGGTCATCCACCGCAGATAGGACGGTCGCTTGCCATTTGGCGGGCTTACCCGAATCGATTAAAGGCACAATGAGGTAGGCCTCCTGCACGTTCGGTCGCTCTTTAAGGCGAGCCGGGTCTGCCGGGTCGATTTTTATGTCGGAAAGCTTGCGGGCTTTATTTGTCAACACAATGTGCCGGAAAAGGGCATCGGTTCGCGTGATCTTTATGTTAACGCCATAGGCCCCAACGAAGGTCTTTTGCCAGTCAGCTTCCAGTTGTCCAAGGATCGCGGAGGATCTCGCCGGCATAAACAAAACAAGCTCATCCCCCGGAAGCGTCGCGAGACCTATGACTTCTATCTTCTTGGGAAGGGGAACAACATGCCGAATAAGGAGCTGGACGTCCGCTTCCCCGAAGGGCATGGCCTGGTCGGCGAAGCTGGGCGCAAGTGTACTTAGAAAAGTGGTTAGGAAAATGGCCAGCCTCCATTTGCCAACCCGAAGCCACCCACAGCGCGCACGGGTTCTCATCGCTTAGCCCTCCAGCTAGGTGGTTTTTTAGGCCAAAAGGGGTAACCGTCCGGTAGGGTTTGTCCTGCCAGGTTTTGTGTCCGCAAGTTCGCTTCTTTTAAATGATGTGAGTCAAAGACTAATTCCAACGTAAAGCTGCGGCACGCAGGGGGCAAGAAAAACTCTAGGGGGCTTGAGGTGGGACTCCTTGCCGGCGGTTACTTGAATGTGCCCAGAGCGATCGCCAAAATATGCGTGTGATTTGCCGGCCAAATTACTGCGCAAGCGGTTTTGCCCGCCGATAGGTCGACCACAAGAAGCGAGTAAGATCCCACCTCCTGCTTTCGCCCACGCCATGATTGAGCTTCGTGGCAAAACTTTAGCCGGGCGTCTTGTTGTTGGCAGTTGTGTTGATGTCGATGACCGATGCGGGAGTCTCGGCCGGTTCGGTGCGAAGAGGCTCCTCCCTTTTTCCGGCAGTAATTCACGGAAGCCCAGTTTGTTGACAGGGAGCAATCGCTATGAGGAGAGGATTTTTGCACCGTGTTGACCTTGCATGCTGTGTGGCCTTCGCCCTTTGTGTTTTGTGTGCTTTTGCGACTGCCTGGGCGCAGGAGGGCAAGACCGGTCGAAAGGTCCAGGGTTTTGCTACGACCCGGGTGGTGGAAAAGTTAGATCGGGGACTAGTGGCGGTGCCAGCCGGTCCCGGGCAAGTTTATTTGTCATGGCGGTTCCTTCCCCAGGATCCGGAGGATATTGCTTTCGAGGTGTATCGCACGCAGCTTCCTGACGGCAAGCCGGAAAAGCTTAACTTGGCTCCCATTCGGCAGACCACCGATTTTGTCGACAGCAAAGCCCAACCGGGGATAAGCTATCGCTACGAGGTGCGCATTGTGGGAAGGGATCAGCCGGAAGGAGGAGCCGTCGCCGAAGTAACCGCACTTGATCGTCGGCAGAATTATGTGTCGATCAAATTGGATGGGAATCACACGTTCCAAAAAGCTGGTATCGCCGATGTGGATGGCGACGGTCGGTATGACTTTGTCATCAAGCAGCCGAACGAAAACATTGATCCCTACGAACTTTACTGGAGACCAAGTCCGGACACCTACAAGCTCGAAGCTTACCGTAGCGATGGTCAATTCCTCTGGCGCTACGACTTGGGTTGGGCGATTGAACGGGGAATATGGTATTCCCCTTACGTTGTATACGATTTAGACGGTGATGGTCGGGCGGAGGTGGCGGTAAAAATCGGGGAGGGCGATCCTCGTGGTCCGGATGGGCGGGTTCGCTCCGGGCCGGAATACTTGGCCATTTTGGATGGGCTAACGGGCCAGCTGCGCGACCGCGTGCCTTGGCCTTCTCGCGAGGGCTTCGGGGAAGATTTGCGCGGATATAACTACGCTTCCCGGAACCTGATGTGCGTGGCTTATCTTGATGGCAAAACACCTTGCCTGATCGTCAACAGGGGGACTTACACGATTATCAAGGTGGTCGCCTATCAGTTCCACGGAGGAAAGCTCCAGGAGCTATGGCGCTGGGACAATACCAAAGAGCCTCGCACCTATTGGGGGCAAGGTGCCCATACACTGAAAGTGGCCGATATCGACAACGACAGTCGCGACGAGGTGATCCTCGGTTCTGCCGTGCTTGATGACGATGGAACAGCGATGTGGACGATCGGCTTAGGCCATCCGGATCATGTTTATGTGGGAGATCTTGATCCGACCCGGCCGGGGCTTGAGCTGTACTACGGAATTGAAACGCGGCAACGCGAACGAAACGGCATGTGCTTTGTGGAGGCAGCCACCGGCAAAATCCTCTGGGGCTACGAAGGTCCAACTCGGCACGTCCACAGCCACGGAATGTGTAGCGACATTATGGCCGAACACCCAGGAGCTGAGTGTTATAGCGCCGATACGGACGAACGGAAGGACTTTGCTTGGGGCATTCTCTGGTCAGCTCAGGGGAAGCAGATCGCCAAAACGAACCTCGCCGGTTTCGGCCCGTGGGTCGCATACTGGGATGCCGACCCGCAGCGGGAATTAATCATAGGTCGACGTATTGTGGACTATCAGGGCGAGCAATCCCTCGACACACTGGACGGGACGTTCGTCGCCGTGGCCGACATTTTAGGTGACTGGCGAGAAGAAGTGATCGTTACCCGCCCGGGCGAGATGCGGATCTATGTGACTACTATCCCAGCTCGGGACCGGCGGCATACGCTGATGGCCGATCCCATATATCGCATGGATGTCGTCATCGGAGCCATGGGATATTACCAGTGCCCGCTCCTTAGCTACGATTTGGCTAGCACTCCCGCTAAGTAGGGCGAAGCCTCAAAATAGTCCCCGTGGGCCAAATAGGTCGGCAGGGCGGCCGCTGACGGCGGATCGTGCCCGCCCCATCAGATCGCCAGGATGACCTACCCGCTGGTGCGACGCCGGACCTCCTCCCGCATGGTGGCCTCGAAGGTAGTGAGGCGGGCTTCAAGTGCCTCCTCGGCCTCTTTAGCGTCGGAAAACATTTGGGGCGGCTCGAAGGCGAAGAAGTAAAATTTCACTTTTGGCTCGGTGCCTGAAGGCCTCACAGCCGCCCGATTGCCGAGTCGCTCCGTTTCGAAGAAGAGTGTATTTGTTGACGGGCCAACGAGCGGTTCTTGTGGACCGCCAGGTAGGAACTGAATTCCCCGGCCATAGTCCCGCACTTTGGTCACACGTAACTCTCCAAGTTTACGAGGTGGCTCGCTGCGGAGAGAAGCCATTAGGAGCTCAAGCTCCGCCAACCCTTTTTTGCCCGGGAGGCTGACGGAGATCGTCCGTTCGCGATACCAACCGTAGCGCATAAACAAACTTATTAATTCCTCGTACAGGGTCTTGCCTTTTGATTTGAGTTGGGCGGCAAGTTCGCAAATCACCAAACTGGCTACCGCCGCGTCCTTATCCCGGGCATGAGTGCCGATCAAAAATCCGTAGGACTCTTCGGCTCCAAGGAGGAATCCTTCCGGGCCACGTTTTTCAATTTCGTGAGCAATCCAGCGGAACCCGACCGGCAGGTCGCCAATGACGCGGACCCCATGCGCCTCGCCCACTTCGCGGATAAGTTCTGTGGTCACCATAGTCTTGACCAGGTAGAAGTGGTCGCGATCCTGGTTTTTGTGGGCGGTCCGATCAATCACGGCTTGGGCAAGCAGCGCCCCGATCTGATTGCCCGTCAAAAGCCGCCACGGACTATTTCGGTCCAGTGTCTCCCGAACGGCGCAGCCCACCCGGTCGCAATCCGGATCGGTGGCAAGAACAATATCGGCACCGATGTCCCGGGCGTAGTGGATTAATTCCGTGAAGACCTCCGGCAGTTCCGGATTGGCAATGTGGTTGGGGACGTTGGGAAAATCGCCACTTGGCTCGGCATGGCGTGGATAAACGAAGATATCGCCAAAGCCAGCCGCCTTTAACACCGGAACAACCGCCGAGGCTCCCACCCCATGAAGTGGCGAATAGAGAATCCGCAAATCCCGCGGCCCTGGCCGACTTTGACGGAGCACTGCCTCCACAAAGGCGGTGTCTGCTTCTCCCTCGACAAATTGGATAAGTCCTCGACTGACCGCTTCGCCGAACGGGATTCGGTGAATGGTGTTGACCTTTTCCACCGCCTTGATCACACCGTCATCGTGGGGCGGAACAAGCTGGCCACCATCGGACCAGTATACTTTGACGGCGTTGTCCGACGGCGGATTGTGGCTGGCGGTGACCATGATGCCGCAGTCACAGCCAAGATGCCGAATTGTAAACGAAAGCTGCGGGGTACTGCGATAGCCGTTGAGGAAGAACACGCGAAAGCCCCCTGCCGCCATCACCTCCGCACAAAGTTCAGCAAAGTGCCGGGACCGATGACGCGTGTCATAAGCAATAGCGCAAGAGAGCTCGTTTTTCTTTACCACCTGACGGACGTAATTGGCCAGTCCTTGAGCACTTTCGGCGATTGTGCGATCATTGATGGCGTTGGTGCCGATCGGGTACATGCGTCCGCGGCGCCCGCCGGTCCCAAACGGAATAATCGTGAAGAAAAGGTCTTCAAGGAGCTCCCACTTTTCTTCCCGAATATGGCGGACCAACTCCGGCCGGGCGTCTTCGTATCCAGGCTCTCTCAGCCAGCGAAGAATGTTCTTTTGAGCATCCGCGCTTATTTTCCCTAGGGCGGCAGCGTGGTTAACTGTCTGTATGATTGCGTCAACTTCCTCCACAAAGACTGAGCTTGCCATTCACCTTTCCTCCGTCCGATGGACAAACTCCAATTGATAAACTTGTCGTCAACTTAATCCCGGGTCGTCAACTTAATTACGTAACGAGGGACCAAACGGGTTACAGCTGGGGCGATCACAAGTGGGCTAGTTGGGTCACTTCGGCCACAAGCGTTTTAGCGGTGCCTCCCCCCAAGAAAAAGGACCAAATGATTTTACGGCACCGGGTGGCCCGGGCATAGGAAAAGCTCCAGGCACCTCAGTTGGGGGGAGTAGCCGGCGAGGTTTCTACTCACCGCAGGGGGCCGGCTTCGAACTAGCTGAGTTTACCTCGGCCGCGAGGCAGGAAGATCCCGGCTGAATCGTTATTGCAGCAAAATCGACGTTGCGCAAGCCCCACACTTTGCCAGTGCTGCATCACATCCTCGCATAGCCTTGGTGCCACAATTGGCCACACAATTGGCTTTTTATTATTAGTGTGTCGTACAGACAGAGTTGAAAAGCGCCCACCGTGGCCTTTGCTATTCCTCCAAATAGTCGGCCGCCCTTCCGGAGTTATCTCTCCTTTGAAAGAGATTTGGCGGTTCCCCTCGATGCTTGCGCGACCCACGACCTCCAGGTGCTCCGTGTTGACGGATATTTCACATCCCCCGTAAGTCCGCAAAGATGTGGGCGGCGTCACCGAGGAAATTGCCTTCTCCGTTACCCTCACATAGCGGGGGATGACCAACCACGCACGTAGGATAGGCAACCCCGAATATAGAGAGGTAAAACCGCGGGGACAATTAAGTGCCGGTCTTGGGAAGAGTAACCTCGTGGATGGTAGGCCCAAAATGCCAAGGCCAATGGCCGATCTCGGCGGCCCAGTTACTCGCGGTTCATCCGCCTTACATCGGGCGACTTAGGCTGAAAATGGGCAGCAGTACCGCTAGCCCAATCGTCCCTACAATGGCCCCCATCACAGCAATAAGCACCGGTTCAAGTAAGCTGGTGGCGGCTTTGACCGCAATATCGACGTCCGCCTCCATGTGGTCGGCGAGCTTAGTAAGGACCTCGGGCAGACGGCCGCTTTCTTCGCCCGCTGCCACCATTTGGGCCACCGTGGGGGGTATGAGGGAAGAGGCTCCGAGTAGCTCCGATAGTGGTTTCCCGGTGGTCACCTCCTCTTCCACCCGGCTCCAGAACTGAGAGAAGTGGGCGTTACCGGCAGCCTCGGCTGTCAAGCGGAGGGCCTCGAGCATTGAAACTCCCCCCGACAGAAGGGTTCCCAATGTCCGCACCGATTGGCAGATTGCAAACTTTGTAAGGACGGGTCCGATAATGGGCATAAGGAGTTTGGCTGCGTCGATCCACCGTCGGCCTTCGGGGTACTTCCCGGCCACAAAATATCCGGCAACCAGTGCTGCAATTCCCCCCGCCCAGATAAACCACCAGTCAGTAATCGCTTGAGAGACAGCCAATACCACTCGAGTGGGGGTAGGAAGAAGCGCTCCTCGGGACTGGAAGAGCGGTGTAAACCGGGGCAGGACGTAAGTTAGCAGAAAAACAGTGACCCCGATTGCCAAGGCCAGCATCACGACGGGATAGGCAAGGGCACCCCGGACGCGGGCCTTTGTCTCCTGAGACTTGCGGAGGGAGGTGGCAAGCCGTTCTAGCATCGGGCCGAGTGTGCCGGAGGCTTCGGCCGCCTTCACCATTGCCACGTAACTCTTGTCGAAAAGGCGAGGGAAGCGGCTCAGCGCGGCGGAAAAGGCTTCGCCCCGCTCCAGTGCCGCTTCAAGTTCCCCCAGAACCTCCCGCAAAACCGGATGTTTTTCCTGGCGACGAATCCCCTCCAAAGCTTGACCAAGACTTATCCCCGTCTGAACCATGATGGCGAGCTGGCTGGTAAGGTAGACAATTTGACCACGATTTATGCGTCGCCACCGGAGGGCCGATGTGGCAGGCAGTGGACTTGGCTTACTAGACGGGGGAGAAGCCACTCGACCTGTGGAAGGGGTCACCTGGGCCGGTTTGCCTTTTGCTTGGCGACTTTGGGCCCGCAGTGCTGCCAGCGGATCGCGCGCTTTCACCGGCGGCATGGCTTAGGGATTCCTTTTTACATTTAGGCAGGCATTCCTTTTCATGTTTGGGCTAGGCACTGTCGCTCAATTCGCCGACAACACGAAAGACCTCTTCCACGGTGGTTAGTCCCTCGCGGACCTTTCGCAAACCGTCCACGCGAAGCTCAATCATGCCCGCCGCGGAGGCTAGCCGACGCAATTGTCCCACGTTACTGCCGGCGACAATGGCATCGCGGATTTCCTCGGTCAACACAAGGAGCTCGTGAAGGCCGAGGCGACCTTTGTACCCGGTATTGCGGCAGCTGCGACATCCTACGCCCCGGTAGAGGGCTTCGCAGGGAAGCTGGAGACGTTCGAAGATCTTTCGCATCGGCCGGGGGATTTCTGTCGCCTCTCGACAGCGAACACACACCCGGCGAACCAACCGCTGAGCCAGCACCCCATTCAGCGACGCGCTAATCAAGTATGGTTCAATCCCCATGTTGACTAGCCGGGTGATGGTCGCGCAAGCATCATTCGTGTGCAGTGTGCTGAGAACGAGGTGGCCGGTAAGAGCGGCCTGAATGGCTGTACGAGCTGTTTCCTCGTCCCGGATTTCGCCCACCATGATCACATCTGGGTCTTGTCGCAAAAGTGTACGAAGGGCTCGGGAGAAGGTTAGGCCAATCTTTTCCTGTACTTGGAATTGGTTGATAAGAGGTAAGTGGTACTCGATCGGATCCTCGACGGTGCAAATGTTGATTTCCATCGAGGCGATTTCATTGAGTGCAGCATAAAGCGTGGTCGATTTGCCGCTGCCTGTAGGGCCCGTCACTAAGATGATGCCATTGGGAGCATGGATAAGTTGACGAAATTTGCTAAGGACCTCTTCGGCAAAACCAAGTTCTTCGAGGTTGAGCGAGACATTCCGGGTATCCAAAACCCGGATGACGGTTTTCTCGCCGCGAATGGTGGGGAAGATGCTCACTCGCAGATCGATCTTTCTGCCCTCCAAGGCAGCTTGAATACGGCCGTCCTGGGGCAACCGGCGCTCGCTGATATCCAGCGAGGCCATAATTTTGATGCGGCTCGTGAGGGCGGGCAAAAGGTGGAGAGGAACTTCCAGCGCTTTGTGCAATCGGCCGTCAATTCGATAGCGTACCCGCACGCAGCGTTCGGCCGGCTCAATGTGAATGTCGCTTGCCCCCTCGCGGACAGCATTGTAGATGATGTAGTTGACTAATCGGATGACCGGCGATTGGCCGGCAATTTCCTCCACGTTGCCGAGGTCCTCAATCGCCTCCTCAATAAGGGTGAGATCGGCCTCGGCTGAATCGCCGATGATATCGTCGATGACAAACACGCGGGCATTAGGTAGGGTTGTAATCGCCCGGCGGATATCTCGAGCGGTGGCCGCCACTAAGTGCACGTCCAAATGCGTAAGCAGCCGAAGCTCGTCGGCCAAGAAGGCATTCGTTGGTTCACACGTGGCGACAAAGAGCTTGTCGCGCACGCGGAAGAGGGGCAAGACTAAATTGTTTTCGATGTATTCGCGGGGAAGAAGTTCGGCCACCGCCGGGTCGAAGAGTCGGCCCTCAATTCGGGCAAAGGGAATCCCCGTCTCCTCGGCAAGGGATTCGAGGATTTGCTCTTCTGTGCAGAGACCCTCTTCCACCAGGAGTTCGCCCAACAATTTGCCCGGACCAAGCTCCCTTTGCTTGCTGAGAGCTTGCTCCAGGGCCTCGGGCGACAAGTACCCCTTGGCTACGAGAATTTCGCCCAGCCGTCGGCGCGTGCCTAAGGTCGTTACCGCCGCCACTGAGTTTCCTCCGTTTTAGTCGTCAACACCAGGAACCGGGAGTCGCAAGCACATGCGTCAGTTGACTTACTATCCAAAGTTTTACCCCAGTTCTTGGCGGAAGCTACGCACCGCCTCAAGCACGCTGGGCAGGACCTCTAGTTCCTGATCAAGCCGGGTAATTTCGAGGATCTTGCGATTAATCGGGTCGGACGTAGCGATTTTTAGCTGTCCACTTTGCAAGCGAATCTGATCCCCTAAGTCAGCAATCGCCGTTAGGCCGGCGCTGTCCAAAAGTTCGGTCCGGTCAAGGTCAAGCACAATGCACCGCTGGGGAAGGGCCAGCACAGCTTGCCGGAAGCTCTCCACCTGATCCCCGCTAAGCTCTTCAGGAGCGTGCACCACTGTGACTGGCCCAAAAGTTTCTGCGGAAAGGGGAGTGGCCATCATGATGTCTCACTCCATATGAAGGCAGTCCGGCCCGAAGGCTCCACCCCCGGGCGTCCCAGCCTCCAGGCAGGCTTCCCTGTGGCCGCTAAACCGCGGCAATCGCCGGCTTTGGTCGCTCCGCGAAGATTGCTTCCACAATCTGGAGAAGTTCCCGGGGACTAAACGGCTTATCCACAATCCGGTGAATCGCCCACTTGGCACAAAGTTCCTTGCACGGCAACTCGAACCCCTTGGCGGTTAGGAGCACAATCGCTATTTCTGAGAACTGGGGTTGGCTGCGGAGCCGGGCGATTAACTCAAGCCCAGTAAGCCGGGGCATCTGATAGTCGGTTATCAAAACGTCCGGGGGATTAACCACGATTTTGCTCCACGCCTCTTCCCCGTCGTAAGCTTCCTCGACAATAAACCCTGCCCGGGCCAACTTGAACGCCGCCGCCCGGAGGATGGTGACTTCGTCATCACATAGGAGGATTCTTCCTTTCATGCGTGTTGTTCCTTTTGCTAAGGACGTGGGGCTTGCTCACCCTTTGACCAATACCGCCATCGGACGAAGCAGGCAAACGCTTCCGGGCGGTACAGGAAACGTTTCGGTCCTCGCCCAGCATAGGTGGTGGCCGTTTGCCTCAGCACATTATCCACAAACCCCGCCTGGGACATTAGTTAACCGGTAAGACTTGCTGAACGGACAGACGCACCGTGAAGGTTGTGCCTTTGCCCACGGTGCTTTCCACCGAAATCCTGCCGCCGTGCAGGTCCTCCACAATTGATTTCACAAGCGCAAGACCTAGTCCGGTTCCCTCAGCCATTTGTTCGTTGCGTTTGACCCGGTAAAAACGCTCGAAGATTCGTCGACATTCTTCCTCGGTCAGACCGACCCCTGTGTCTTCCACCTGGAAGAACACCTCGTTGTTATCAAGCCGACTGCGGAGGGTAACTCGGCCTCCTGTGGGCGTGTATTTGACGGCATTGGAAAGGAGATTGATCGCCGCTTGAAGCATCAGGTCGCGGTCGACACACACCGGCAGAAAAAGCGGGCTAAGATCGGTTACCAATCGAATGGATTTTGCCTCAGCCGCCGGGCGAACGACATTGGCAGCTTGCTCTAATATCTCGTTTATGGAGTAAACCGCTTTGTTGACCTGAAGGATCCCGGCCTCAATCTTGGCAAGGTCCAGAAGGCCTTGGACCAGCCGCTGAAGACGTTCCACTTGTGTGTTGATAACTGTCAGAAACTCCTCTCGCGCGGTACTGTCCTGGCCATCACTGTCGGCCAGAAGTTCCGCATAGGCCCGGATGCTGGCAAGCGGTGTTTTCATCTCGTGGCTAACGGCCGAGAGAAAAGCTGCTTCCTGACTGCGGAGTGCCCGAAGGTCAGTCCGCTCCTCTAGAATCACCGCCATGCCGGTAAAGGCCGACTCCTCCGGGCCGCATGGACGGCCGGGACCAACTGGCTTCTCACCGAGCACATCCGACAGAGCTCCACACGATGGGCTCCTCGCTCCCGCTACGGGTGCTAGGGTGCCGGAGGAGCCATTTCCGCTTTCTTTCACGCTGGGCACCGGGCCGGCCGGTGACTCGCTTGACTCCGGGGGCTGGTTGGCCCCGCTACCTTCTTGCGGGGAGCCCCCTGCTAAGAAGCGGACAATCCGGCAACAAAATGATTCCCGCGCACCACTGGGGAGGGTAATCTCCACTTCCTCCACGCGGGGAAGTGAAAAGTTGCGTCGCCATCCCGCGGAGATGGCAGAACGCAGTTGTTCGCAGCGGACGATCTCGTCGATCGGCCGGCCGAAAGCTTGGGCGTCCCACCCCAGTGTCTCCTGTGCCGCCCGATTGGCATACACAAGCTGGCGATTGGCATCGAGGATAAACACCGGGTGGGGTAAACTTCCCAGGACAAGCTCCGCCCGCCGGGCTTGCTCTTGGGCCCGCCGGATTCGCACTTCCATGGCGGCCCGAGCCTGTTGGCTGTGAGCAAGCTCCCGGCCAAGCCGGCCAAGCGCCTGGCTAACCAGTTGACTTAATCGGCCCCAAAAGGAATCCGAGGGCAATGGCGGGAGGAAATCGGGGCCGGTTCCCCCACTGTGGACATAAGTATCAGGTTCACACAGGGAACGGAAGTGGACAAGAGCTTTCTTTCGATCGTGAACAAGAAGGAAAAGGCCCGCTCCGCCCCCGACAAGTGCCCCGGCGAGCACTCCCAGGGTGCCTAGCGGGGAAGATACCCCGGGCAGCTCCTTCTCCAGGAAGCCCAACACCAGGCTTCCGCCCACGCCACCTAGAAGCGGTAACACCACCGCAAGAAGGCATCGTGCGTGTTGACGAAGACCGCCTCCTTCTCGCATAGTGATCCTTCAATCTTCATTTCGTGAAGGGGTTTTTGAAAACTCCTGGGTCCCCTTCGCCCGGCGCTAGCTGGGCATGGTCGCCGCTAGCGCCAGGCGGCAAAGGGAAGCCGCTTGGGCGCAAAGCCTGCGCGACCTTTGGGCAGGCATTCGCCTGATTGGCACGCGTTATTGACAAAATCGTGTTTCCTGGGCAGTTGGCCAAGAGCTTGGCGATCTCGTTGCCCCGTTTGTCCACTACTCGGTGGTCCTCCGTCCCGTACCAGGGGTGTACACCAGCACCTCGGCAAGTCGCAGATTCGATGAAGCGATTTTGCCGACAAAGTAGGGACTGTTTGCAAGCTATGGCATGATTACCCCAAGCAAACTTAGGCCAAAAGTAAAGGATTGTCCAACCGGCAGGAGGCAGTGTTGCCTTTTGTCGACATGTTTTGTCTTTGCCATGGAGGGCCGGCATTTTCCGCGAGATTAGGTTATGCCGATAGTTCGTAGCGCACCTTAAAGATGGGAATAATGGGCACCGTCGAATAAACCGGGCACGTGCTCGGGTAGCTCGGCAAGGTAAAGGCCGAGGGAAGTCGGCGGTCTTTGGCAAGTGCGAAGGGCACCCATGATCCTTGCTTTTACCAACGCTGTTCGGCTAATTGCTTGACCTACACGGGTTCACCGGCTCAGAATAGCTAGCAGCTTTCTCGGGAGAGAGCGGCAATAAGAAAAGCGGAGATATTCAAAATGTGCTGCTCTTTTGCGGTATTACGTCAACGCTACCACCGGAGAATCGGTGCCCCAAAGCGGCGCACATATCTGGTGTGCTGCTTTATGGCTTGTGTTCTGGCCGGGGGCTTTACCGATCCTGTGTTAGCGGATCAGCCGGCGAAGCTTCCGCCCTCGCTTGCTCCGGCAGGTACTCCGCCGGTGGCTTATTGGTCATTTGATGGCCCGCCCCCTGCGGGAATTTTGGAAGATGCTGGGCCTGCAGGTTGGCACGGGCGACCGACTCCTGCCCATCGCGGAGCCTATCAGGCGGCACCAGGTGTTTTCGGCCAAGCGATCCTCCTTGAGGGTGAACATCACCTGGCCATTCCCAACAGCCCTTGGTGGGGCCAGTTGGAGGGACTGACCATCATGGCCTGGGTGATGCCCCGCGAGCTTTCCACATATCGCGAGATTCTCCGCAAAGAAGATGGCGACCGGCGGATTCTGTTTTCATTTCAAGACCATGGCCGGCATCTAGCGTTAGGCCTTAATGTGGACGGCGTTTACCTTGAATGTGATGCGCCGATTGAACCTGCTTATGTCCTCGACGGGGCATGGCACCATGTGGCAGCAACCTTCGACGGCCAGACCATGCGGGTTTATCTGGATGGGATGCTTATCGGCTCGCTTGAACGGCCAGGACGGCTTCACTCGGGTGGCGAGGCGGCTCCCTACCTTGGTTCTCTTAGCGGGACCGAGAATTTCCAGGGGCTAATGGACGAATTGGCTGTGTTTGATCGGCCGCTCGAGCCATCTGCTATTGCGGCCATTTGGCACTTGGGGCTAACCGAGCTTGTGCGCAAAGACCCCGTTGCAAGCCAATTGCTGGGAGGGTACCGTAAACATGGTAGTTTTTCGTCCACCCTAGCGTGGATGATCTCCGCATTGACCTGCAATGGAATTGAGGCACCGTCACCTGCCACGCGAGCCCTTTTGGCTCAGCTTGTGACGAAAGACTTTCGAACGGAGGCAGAGCAGTTAACCGCCTACACAGGACTCCGGTTAGTTGATCTTTTCTCAAGCGGCGGGCAAGAAAAACTCCTGGCATCGGCCGACCATTTGGCCGCACTTCTTGTGGAATATCGGCCCATTACTCCTGAGCAATGGGCCAAGCAGTCCGATAAAGATCGGGAGCACTGGAGACGCGTTGACGCTCTGGCTGCCCGATTCCTGCAACTTCGAAGCGAGATATCGCCGAATGTCGAGTCCGTTGTGGATTTTATCCTCCTAGCTGGGCCGTTGATTGCATTTCGTCCACAGATCTACGAGGCAGTGGCGCCATACGTGCGGCCTGTGACCCCGAAGACTCGAACGCTTTCGCCGGCTGAGGCCCGGGCAGTTTTAGAAGCCGATTGGCTTCACCAGGCCGACGGCCGACCAACGGCAGAGGTGATTCGGCGGGAGTTTGAGCAAGCGGGGAAACTTCTGCGGCGTTTACAGCAGGACTTCCCTCAGCTTGATCTTTCCAGCGAGCAGGCAGAGCTGGCCAGCTTGGGCAACGCCGTTCCAAGCGAAGGGGAGGATCGGGAACTTTATTTCCGGCTTCGGGAGCTCAAACGCCGGATCTTCTTCCGCAACCCAGTTGTTGACTTTGACAGTGTGCTTTTCATTGATCAGCCTTTTCCTCAGGGGAGCGAGTGGAATCATCAAACCCGCCATCGGCTGGGTTACATGGCTGTGCCGGGGGGCCGATTGCTCATTTTGGAAGGCCTCCATCCCGGCGGGCGGTTACGTCAACTTGCACCGCAGGGGGCACTTCATGGTTCGTTTTGGCGGCCGGACTTATCCTTTGATGCCGATCGGGTGCTCTTTTGCTTTAAGCCTCATAATGAAAAGTCCTTCCATCTTTATGAGGTAAAAGTCGATGGGTCGGAGCTTCGTCAACTTACCGACGGACCCTACGACGATTTGGATCCGATTTATTTGCCGGATGATCGACACATCATTTTTTCGACGACGCGGGGCCACACTTATGTGCGATGTATGCCGCCCACCAACGCTTTCGTATTGGCGCGGTGTGATCGCGATGGGAAAAATATTTATCTTATTTCCGCCAATAACGAGCCGGATTATCTGCCGGTATTAACCCCGGAAGGTCGGATCCTGTACACAAGGTGGGAATACACCGACAAACCGGTTTGGCGAGCACAGGGCTTGTGGACGGTCCGACCGGATGGTACACAGCTTCAGGTTGTGTGGGGTAACCAAAGCGTTTGGCCTGATCTGCTTAAGGATGCCCGGGTTATTCCGGGAACAAGCAAGATTCTTTTCACCGGCTCGGCGCATCACGACTGGTTTGCTGGCTGCTTGGGGATGCTTGATCCGCGGGAAGGATTTAATTTCCCCCAGGGCGTTTACAAAATCACGCAGGAACTTCCCTGGCCGGAATCGGGCGATGGGCCCACAAACCCCTGTCTGACCAATGATTACTATTGCCCAGGGCGATATGACGCCTACTATTCCCCCTATCCGCTGGGAGAGAAGGATTTCCTTGTATCAGCCAAGCGGGGCGGGAAGTTTGTGCTTTACCTGATGGACATCCACGGCAATCGTGAACTTATTTACGAAGGTGTGCATAACATCTTCTATGCTCAGCCGGTGCGGAAGAGGCCTCGCCCGCCTGTACTGCCGGATGAGGTTTTGTGGCCCACCCGCGCGGAGCGGGCAAACCCGCAACCTGGGGTCCTGTATAGTGGCAGTGTTTACCAAAATGCCCCACCGGAACTTGAGGGGCGTGTTCATGCCCTGCGTGTCTGGACTATCGATTACAAGACGTACACCTATTGGTACAAGCGCCCCTATGTGTCCACTGGACCGGTGGTGTCGGCGGTTCAGTCGGATGGTGTCAAAAGGCTTTTGGGCACAGTGCCGGTGGAAAGGGACGGATCGGTGGCCTTTTTTGCCCCGGCAGGTCTTCCGCTCCATTTCCAATTGTTAGACGAAAGGGGACGAGCCCTCCAGACCATGCGGAGCTTTGTACACGTTATGCCCGGGGAACGCCGGGGCTGCCTCGGCTGTCATGAAGCTCATAGCCGAGCCCCCCTGCCGGACGTTCGCTTCCTTCCCCTTCGTCAACCGGTCCGTCATATCACTCCACCGCCGTGGGAAGATAACACGGTCAGTTACCCGCGGTATGTGCAGCCTGTTTTGGACCGCTACTGCGGCCGATGTCATCAAGGTCAGGGGGAAGCGGTCAAGGTTGTGGACTTTACATCGCGGCCTGGGTTGCTCGGGTTTGCGGAGCCATACTTTCTTCTAACTGGCAATCCCACCTGGGGCCGCCCTTATATCCCGCCGCCAATTGTGCCGCCAGGGTTTGGGATTGCCGGCATGTTGATGGTGGAAGGATACGATCAGCGTGACCCGGCGGCCTATCGCACGCCCGAGCCAATGAAAGCCCTTTCCTTCCGAAGCCGGTTGGTGGAAATTTGTTCAAGCGGTGAACACTACGGAGTGAAAGTGGACGAAGAAAGCCTTGCCCGGCTAATCGCTTGGATTGACGCGATGTGTCCCTACAATGGGGAGGAAGAAATTCGGGCCATTCCGGACCCGGAATTCCAAGGGGTAGATTGGCTTGCCGTAAGGCCCCGAATCCAGACGGCCCCGCGGGTGATTCGGCCCGGTCCCGTGGACTAGTAGCACGGGGATTGTTTCGCCGTGTGATGGATACTCGGAAGGGGGCAAAGCTGGCCGTCTGAGGTGTTTTTGGTTTGACAGGTGCCTCCATTGGCAAATCGGGAGGGTTTTCCGACGTGAAAAAACAGGTTGAGCGTAAACAATCTGCTTCCCCCAAATCGACATGGGCCAACGAGGGCCGATACACGCCAGGAAAAGCAAGCCCCTCGGCACGGTGGCGACGGGTTCGGGCTTTGGCCGAGCAGGCCGTTCAGTTTGCCGGAGCCGGTGATCTGGAGAGGACCAAAAGCACGGTGGAAGCGATCCTGGCGATTGCCTCCCAGGCCATCCGCGAGTTGGAACAATCGGCAAGCTAAGTTGACCCGCAAGCGGGGGAGAATAGTTCGCAAAACTAACCGCCTAAAAAAGCCCAATTGCGTAAACACCAACTCGACGCCCGCACTGGGGAGAACCCTGGGCAATAGCACTGCCTTATCGCAAGATGGCCCAAGCTCCGTGGTCCATCCGCCGAAAGTCAACCCAGGTTGCTAGCTATCCATTTGTTGAGGGGAGACCGATCTCATGGCAGGTAGTCCTTCGCGGCGAAAGTTTCTCGGGCAGTTGATGGGTGGGCTGTCGGCCGGGTTGGGGGCAAGGTTTTTAATGCCCGATCACGGCGCCCATGCTGGCACGGTTCCTGGGGTGGCAGGCCAAACGAGTGGCCAAATCGTTCCGATTTCTCAACACCTGTCTATCTTCCGTGGGCCGATCAATGTCGGAATCATTGTGGATGGCCGCGGTAAGGCGTGGCTTATCGACTGTGGTGATGGCCGCGTGGCAGATGCCCTGCCGAGCTTGGGCGTAAACGAAGTTGAATGTATTCTTTTTACGCATCATCATCGGGACCAAGCCTGTGGGGCAAGTCGGTTTACGCAAAAAGGCACAAAGCTTTTGGTCCCGGCAGCTGAGCGCGTTTACTTCGAAAATCCCCAAAGCTATTGGCAGGATCCGAAGCATCGCTGGAATTTTTATAACTTTCATCCGCATCGGTTGATGCTGGTGGAAGCGCTGCCGGTGGCCGACGTGTGTCAAGAGGGAAAGGATCTCACTTGGGGCCCGGCGCGGATCCGCGTGCTAGCCACCCCGGGGCATACCGACGGCTCGGTCAGTTTTGTGGTCGAAGTGGACGGCAGCCGCATCATTTTCTGCGGTGATCTCATTTACGACCGGGGCCAGCTTTGGGAACTTTACAGCTTGCAGAAGGGTTTTCGACGCGGTAAACGGGAAATTAGCGACTACCATGGTTTTATGGGTGCCCAGTGGGAAGTGAAGGCTAGCCTCGGCCGGCTCCGCGAGCTTAAGCCGCAGCTTCTTATCCCCTCTCATGGTAACTTGATCGATCAGCCGGCTGAAGCGATCGATGCTCTCGTCACTCAGATGGACATTTGTTACGACAAGTACGTGGCGATATCCGCGCTGCGGCACTATTTCCCGGAGCTTTTCGAGGAATTTCAGGGGCGGCCCGGACATATGCCACTTCGGCCGCTTTTGCCGGTGCCGGAGTGCCTTCGTCACCTCGGTACGACCTGGATCCTTGTTTCCCGTGAGAATAACGCGGCCCTGGTGATGGATTGCGGTCATCCGGGCGTGGTTAAATCGATCCAAGCCATGCAGGAGCGGGGCGAGTTGGGCCCGATCGAGGGGCTGTGGATCACCCATTATCACAACGACCATGTGGCCGGTGTGGGGGAATTTCAGAAGACCTTCGACTGCCCATGTATTACGGATGAGCATCTGGCGGCTGTGTTGACGCAACCGCTTGCGTGGCGCTTGCCGTGTATTTGGCAGGAGCCAATTCGTGTCGATCGCCCCACAAAGCATGGTGAGTTTTGGACCTGGCACGAATACAAGTTGACGGCTTATCACTATCCCGGGCAAACGGTTTATCACTCCGCCCTCCTTGTTGAACATGGTGACTTAAAAATGCTTTTTGTGGGTGACTCGCACACGCCGGGAGGCATCGACGACTATTGTGCACAGAATAGGAATTGGCTGGGGCAAAATGTCGGGTTTGATCGTTGTCTTGCGCTTTTAGAGGAGATCGAGCCGACCCATCTGTTTAACTGCCATGTGGACGGCGCGTTTTCCTTCCGCAAAGAGGACATCCGTTTTATGCGCAGGAACCTAGCCGAGCGGGAGAAGCTTTTCGCAAAACTCATGCCGTGGGATCATCCCAACTTCGGCATGGACGAATCATGGGTGAGAGCCTTCCCATATGAACAAAAGATCAAGCCTGGTCAACAGGCAGTGCTTGAGGTTGTCATCACTAACCACGCGGCAGAACCGCGGGATGCAGCTGTGCGAGCCATTTTGCCCAGTGCGTGGGGGACGGGCCCAACCGATTGGAGTCGGTCATCGGTCCCAGCAAAAACGGAAAAAGGCCTCCCACTTCGCATTGCCGTGCCTGCTTCCGTTAGACCGGGTCGCTATGTCCTGCCCATAGACGTGCATTTTGGTTCGTGGGATCTTCCGCAATTTGCCGAGATGGTTATTCAAGTGGAATGACTGGGCGCGGACCTTGGGCCAGCTGCTTGTAGACGCAAGAAAGTCTCTTAATTACCTGCGGCCGGCAAAAGGATCGCGATATTCGATTAAGGCGCCGTGCAGTTAACCGGGGGTTGCGTATTAGCAAACAGGAAGCAAAGGCCGGCGGCAAAAGGCAGTAGTGGACAGAAGCCGCAGAGGCCCTTTCCGGTACAAACGGGATTGGGCCTTGTGTACGAAACCCCGCTTGAGCGGCCAATTGTGTTTTGGTCCTTCCGGCCGGGCAAAACGCGTCACATGCCAATTGCCCACGGCACAATTGCGGTAGGCAGCCTGGCGGAGGACCTCCGCAATGGTAACCATTTGCCGCTTTAGTTCGCCCAGATAACCGGGATAACCTCGGTCTTCCATCATATGACCCACACCCGCTTGGTGTGGATAAACGCCGGTAAGGAGCGCGGCTCGCGCCGGAGAACAAGGGGCGCCATTGTAAAACTGGCTGAAGCGAAATCCCTCCATTGTTAAGCGATCAAGCGTGGGCGTATGGAGTTCGCCACCCTAACAGGCTAAATCGGAATAGCCCATGTCATCGGACAAAATGATGATGATATTGGGTCGGCTAGCAGGCGCCGACGGTGCTCCCGGGTGTGGTTCAGATCGTGGGAAGCTTACCCCCCTCCCATGCCGCAGAGAAGGGCAAATAACGTGGAAGCAAGCCGCATGGGGATAACCCTCTCGCCGGTCTTCGGCCAAGGTAACGGAAGCTTTCCTGTTTGCGATCGCGCCACGGCGGTGCTTGTTTGCGGCCTCTTTGTTGTCCCTAGAAGCCGGGCTTGCCTATAGTAAAATGTGCTTCCGTTGGCGCAATAGGCGGAACAATTCCGCTGTACAAGTCTCCTAGCCTGTTCGGGTAGCGAATAGCTTTCCGCCCGTGGAGTGCGACCGCCAGAGGCTTATTCCAATCGTCGCAGGAAGATATCCTTAAACTGCACTTTCATGGGAGGCCCCACGTGAACCTGAAGAGCAAGCCAGCCATGTTGTGGCCGATTTGGATCCCGATCTTCTACAACCTCGCTCATCGTGACGCCGTTGATCTTAAGCACGATGTGCCCACCTTGGGCGAGAATATGGTATTCGTTCCACTCATTTAGCCGGACGACTTTAAGTAGCTCGGCCGGATCGCCCAGCGCGCCTACCACATGCTTCTGACCCTTTTCGTCGATTCGGACACGCTCGCCCCTTTCGGCCACAGGCCCCCGGCCAAGGTACTCCATTAATACGCCCGTCCACCTCCCCGTGGCATCAAAATCCGCTTGTGGCCCAATGAGCGGGTCTGTGTCCTTGCTACCTGGCCGAGATTTTTGGGCCCGGAAGTAGATGCCGGAATTCCCGTTGACTAAACGGAACTTGAGCCTGAGCTCAAAGTTTTCCACCTGGTCCTTCCACACCAAAAACTCGTTATGACGGAGCGGTTTTTCCGCTAGAGTTTTTCCGGTGATGGCCCCATCTTCCACCGACCAGATGTCCGGATGCCCCTGCCAGCCGGCTAAAGTCTTTCCGTCAAAGAGCGAGACAAACCCCGGCAGGTTGGGCACAGGTTGCGTGCCCGGCACATTTTCGTAAACAGGCCGGGTGGGTCGAGGGTCTGTAGGGGCGGCGAGATCTCCGCAGGCAAACTGAATGGCATCGAGGAAAAACTGGAGGATCTGTGGATTCCACCACAGCTCGGTCATATGGCCGAAGCTGGTGACGAAAACCCGACCCTGGCCAAACTTCTTGACCCAGGCCAGGGCGAAATCGCCGTCTTTGCGACGGATCCATCGCGCCCCCATGTTTGTTTCCGCCGGGTTGATGGACAAAAGTACCCTTAAGGCGGAGCGATCATAGGGCGGCCCGTATTCGTAAATTTCATCGAAGATCCGAAAATTCTTCCCGCCAAACGCAGCCACAAGCGGATGGTCAGGCTCCTCGACCGTGACGCCGATCTCTTCCGTCCACGGATGCCCTACGAAAGTAGCGCCGAAAAGTTCCTGCCACTCCGGCCACTGGCGATTGGCGGCAATAGCATAGTGGATACACACAACACCTTTTCCGTTGCGGACGAAGGCGAGGAAGGCCTCGCGCAGCTTGGCCTCGACCTCTTGGCGGGTTTGCCCTAAGGCACGAAGAGCTGGTTTGGCGAGGTCCGCCTCGGTCGGGCTGATCCACGGACCGGAAGCGTTGTTAAGTACGATGGCATCCAGCCGCTCCAGGTTTTCCGGGGCCATGGCGGCTAGATCGTCGCTTACCAACGGACGATAGGCGCCAGTCACTTCTCCCAAAAGGCGAAAGGCAGCCTCCCCGTATGGAATGCAGTAGCCTTTATGAGGATCTTTCTCCATCAGATGCGGCGGAGTATTCCAGATAAGGACGGCCCGCGGACGAGCTGGTTTCACCTGTGGCCGAACCTTCTCCGCTGCCTGACGAATCTGCCGCTCCTCGCGGGGAGGAATGCTTTGCCCGTAAAGCAAACCTGGATGCCAAACAAAAGGAGCTAGGAGAGCAATAGTCAACAAAGTCCCCCGCGCCAAATGTGCCATCGGAAAGCCTCCTCTTAGGACGCGATCGGTGTCGCGGATTTTCACAGTGACCACCCCTCGCGATACTGGCTGCGAAGGAGCGAATCGGCCTCTGTGTTGTTGACAATTTTCATCGCCACAGGGTCGTATTCAATAGCATCGTTAACTTGGGTGGCGATGTTACCCAGCATCAAAAATTCGTTGAGTGCGGCGGCATAGTCGAAGTTGGACCAGGGCGCTGGGCCACCCCGGCAGGCGGCAAACCAGTCTTGTTCCGGTCCCCGGGAACTGGGCAGTGTTTCCGGCCGATCGCATTGAACGCCGGCAAATTGTTCCGTTGGTAATAGTCGACACCACATATTGTGACCGGTTGTGTGGATTTTTCCCTTGGTTCCCACGATTAGTGTACCAGCAAAGTGCCAAAGATTTCGCTGGTTAGTGGGGGCGTCTGCGATCACCGGGCCGACAAGTTCTTCGAACCCCGGAGCCGCCCCGTTGATCCACTGGATGGTAATTGGTGGCCAGTTCCCCCTAGCCGGTACCTCCCAAAAGACCTTTTCCCACCGGGGGAATGAGAGGCGATTAATCCGTGAGCACTCGGCGCGGACACGAATGAGTCGCTTTTCGGGCGGCTCGGTGCTTTCCCAAAGCGTGTACACTTCCAGGGCCATAAATGCCAGATTGGCAGTGTGCGAGGCCCAGTTGCCCAGCTGCCCGGTGCCGAAATCCCGCCAGGCATTTCGGTTCATCCAGTCGCGGTGGTAAGGCCGCCAGGAAGCTGGCCCCAGCCAAAGATCCCAGTGGAGCCGTTCCGGGACTGGCATCTGGCCCTGGGGGGGACTGTCCCGATCGGCCCCGCCGCCGTCGTTCCACACATACACTTCCCGAATTTCGCCCAGGGTGCCATTGCGAATAAGTTCCACTGCTCGGCGGAAGGGACCGCTGTAGGTCCCTTGATTGCCCATAGCCGTGGCCACGCGGAACTTTCGGGCAAGATCGCGCAACGCTCGTGATTCGTGTACGGTTCGGGTAAGTGGTTTTTCGCAAAAGACGTGTTTGCCGGCCCGAATTGCTGCTGCTGAGGCTACTGCGTGGGTATGATCCGGGGTGGCCACTACGGCTGCATCGATCCCATCGCTCATCTCGGCAAACATCTTGCGAAAGTCGACAAAGGTTTTGGGTCGGTTCTTGAGATGGCGCCGGTAAATCGCGGCCGCCTCCCGCTCCCAAGGCTGGGGAGAATTTTCCCATGCGCTAGCTCGTTCCTCCCAGAAGCGAAATGCCTCGTCGATTCGCACTTCGTTGACATCGCACAAGGCAACAACATCTTCCATGCGGGGAATGGTTTCCACGAACCAGCGGCCCCGACCACCAACGCCCACAAGGGCCACGCGGAGCCTCGCGTTGGCCTGTGTACCAAAGACTGTTTTGGCCGGCAGGAAAAGCGGAGCCAATCCCCCAAGGCCCACTCCCGAAGCAGTAGCGCGAAGTAAACAACGTCGACTAATCGGTCGCATCGGGATGCTCCTTTCAACCGGAAATTGCTCGGCGGGCAGTCGAACCGGTTTGCTTCCGGGTAGGCTGAGTACGAAAGCGGAGGGATCGAGGTCCCCCCTCTGCCAAACCATTTCACCACGGGGAGGCTAGCTCGTCAAATCCCTCGACTATTGGGGCGTCTGACTCGGGCCGCCAACACCGGGACTAGCTTGGTCCAAAGCGACAAAGTGCTCTTGTGGAGGAGCCGAGTCGGGCATTGCCCAAAATTGGTGGTCAAAAACCGAGGCAGAGACTACTGGGGAGGGGTAAGAGCAAACTTGCAGAACAATTCCGTCAACACGTCTGTCATAATGGCATCGTAGCGGTCTAAGTCGACAATTTCGAAGCAGTGGATTTTGCGAAGCGAGTCTGCAGGCTCGGCCGGCGCTTCGCAAACGGTGAACTGGCCATCGGGTGTTTCTTTGACCCAATGCCACTGGAAGCGGAAGGGGGTGGCCAGACGGGGGAAGCCTGGCGTGCCCCCTTTTCCTAACTCGCCCTCCGGCTTTGTGGAAGTTGGCAGGACCGCAAATTTCCCGGGAGCCACTTCCCAAATATGGCGACCGGCAGCGTGGAGGAACGGTGCTGTACACCACATGTTTCGCTCTAGCGCAAAAAGCCATTGGTACTGATCTTCCGGATGCCGGGCGCTAAGATAGCCCAACGCCGGCGTTTTTTCCTGCCGCAGGGCATAGAGGAAGAAGTTGACAATTGGGAGAGGGGCATTGGCCAGGACCTGCCCCTGGCGAAAGCGCCAGTAGGTAGCAAGGCCTTTCTCCCGCTTCCATAACCCGCCGGCAAAGCACGGACACCAGTAAAGAGGAAGATCGCTCCGCATAATGATCCGGTAGGCCCACGGGTCCAGATTGACGTTATACTCCTGGCCGCCTAGTGCATCCCCGATGTTGATATAAAGCCGATTGATCTTTTGCCGGCACAGTTCGGGCCGACGCAGGTATGCGGCCGCCATATCGCGGAGGCTACCAGTCGTAAACACGGTGACCTTTTCCTGGCTTTTTTCTAGGATCTCTAGAAGTAAGTTAACACCGGCCTGGAATTCCGGCGGTTGTCCGCTCCCGTCGTCGTTAGGACCGCGAAGCGGATCAGCAAGGCCGATGGCTACCGGGACTTGACGGTTGGTAAGTTTTAGCATTTGTTCGACGGGGATAGCTCCAGGGCGCTCCTTTTGCCGGCGACCACCGTCGAGAATGATCCCGCGGATGTCAAATTCCGGGAGGCTAAAGAGGGTTGCCAAATCGAAGTGATCATCCGGGTCGTCGTGTGGATGATAGAGATCTGTGCTGTAAACGATAGGAACTACTTGCTTTTCAGTTTTGTCTCCTGTAGGCCGAAGCCAGATCACGCCCCAGGGGTCAAGTGCAGGAAGGGTAAGGGCGACAACCTCCTCGATCATATGCCGCCCCCAGAGTACAGGGACATCCTCGGGCTTTTGTCCCGGCCGATAGAGCGTCGCTGTCATTGGCCGCCCAATTGGGCGACTATCAATCCAAAGGGTAAGACCTGCCGGTTTTTCGGCCCAGTCCACAAGATGAATCACAACACCGCAGCGTGAGTCCCCCGGCTTTGCCCGGAGCACCCCCAGTACAGTGTTACCTCCTTCGATATGCCAGATGATTTCGTCCGAGGAAAGCTCTCCCGGTATCCGGGCGGCAACCTCTTGGAAGCCATCAAATAGATGTTGATTCCTGCGGACAAACTGGTAAAGATCCGCGTACTGCTCGGGCTTGCCGAAATACCGTGGTTTATTCGGCCCGGTGTAAACATCCCAAGGGACAATAAGATGGCCTCCGCAGGCATAGCTTGTGGCAATAGCGCAGCGGGTAACATGCACCTCGGAGCCGTCGGCGGCTGCGGGCACAAGCGTGAAGATCTGATGCTTCCTGCGTTGACGTGCCTCAGAAAACAAGCGATACATGTTGGCCGGAGTGGCGTCTTTCTGGGGCAGTTCGGCCATGCCGATCTCGAAAAGATCGTAGGGAAAATCCCACGATCCGCGGTAGTTGTTGCTTGCAAATGGCACATGCCGACCGGCATAAGCATCGATTGCTGCTCGCATATCATGGAAGAATCGTTCTACCGACTGGCGCTGAAACTGAACAAAAAGCTCCTTCAACTTGCCCCCGTGATATTGCCGAAACGCATCACCTACCGGCGCCTTCTGTTCGCGGAGGTATTGGCGATAGTCAAAGGAGGTCAAATCACTTATTCCGAGCTCCGCAAGATTTAGCTGCTCTTGTTGCGATAAAAGAAATTGGCGAAATCCGACCATGCAATGTTCGCAAAAACAAGCGCCCCATTGGACCGCATGCAAATTGGTAAGAGGATCGTCCATCTGGAGGCCGTCACACCCCGCGTCAATACATCGTTTGGCGTAACCCAAGTAACTTGCCCGATATTCCGGACTGTTGACACATCCCCACCACCGTTCGCCAGAGGATCGCATCCACGGGGCGGTAACGGGGTTGCCGTTTAAATCCACGATGCGCCCCCGCCGCCGGGTGTTGCCGTCTGGTTCGTCGGGGACCAAGGAGTTGATGGCCAGGAAAACTCTGCCGCCAAACTGTTTGGCTCGCTTGACAAATTCTGGATCAAGCGAGTACGTCCACACAAAATCGGTAGCTGCGAATTGCTCGGCGATCTGGAAGGTGTCAAAAGGATCACTTGGTCCAGTGGGATGCACCCAGCGACTTGAAAAACAAACACCACTTAACATGGGCGCACTTGCCGGTCGAGCCTGCGCTGAGACAAACTCCGCAAACAAACGAGGGCGGGCCCCGTCGTCAGCCGCATGAGTTACCCTCCCCAGATTCAATAAGCCGAGTAAGACGACCGCTAAACTTTCGACTAATAACGCGATGAGAATGTGCCGACAGCTGAGCTTTTCCCCC
>JANXBW010000028.1 GCA_025060325.1 Thermoguttaceae bacterium | reverse complement strand
TTGGTGGGTGGGGGCGTTTTTTTTTTTTCCCACCAAATTGGGCGGGGGGCCCCACGCCCCCCCGCGGGCCCCGGGGGTGGTTGTTCTGGCCCCCCCCCCCCCCCACCACAGAGGGCGAACACGGATTAAGGGATAGAAGCTTGCCATGTGCCGTGGATGAAAGTCTTCCTGGGACGAAACCAAATGCGGGCACGCTTCCGGCCGACGGTGCGACCCTTAGTTGGGAGGAGCAAAAACGGCTGTTACTTTCAGCGCTTGAAGGTCAACAGGCGGCCGGCGAGTCAGCTCGGGCCACTTGGGAGCAAGAGCGAATCGCCTTGCAGCAAGCGTTGACAGAAGCGCAGCGCCAACTAGCTGAGAGGGACCGCGAAATTCTCACGCTACAGAAGCTCCTCGAGGAACAGTCAACGCATCTTGGTTCATTGGCCTTAGGCGCAGCGGCTATCGAGGAGCTAGTGGCTCACGATGAGATCATCCAACAAGAGCGGGAAAATGCTCGCCGACTCCGTGAAGAATGGGAAGAAAAGCTTCGGCAGGCGGAAGTGGAATTGTCGCTCGAAAGGGCGAAAATTGCCCGCGAGCGAGCTGAGTTAGAAGAGCGAGCCCGACAACTTGCTGAGCTGGCCCAGGAGCTACAAAAACGGGCTCAGCAAACATCTGTGGTCGATCAGGCGGCTCAAGGCTCTGAAAGATCTTTCCGCCGGAAGTGGTTCCAGCAGTTAGGGCGAGGCTCCGCTCCGAGTGAAAAGAAATAGCGGCGCCTCCGTTTTCGGCCGGCGCCGCCTTGCGTTGATTTGCCACGAGCTGAGCGATGTACCGGTGTGTCCGTGTGCAAATCCCGGAGTAAGTTCCAAGTTTCTGCTGCCGGGGATGGTCAAGAGGCGTCAGGTTTCAGGGCCCTTGCCGGCAGTTGGCGCGCCGAAAAGTTCGTCAAATCGCTCGACGGCTGACCGAGGGGTGCTCTCCAGCGGTATCTCCCCTGTGTTTACTTCTGGAGCGGTCAGGATCCGCTGAATTGTCCGCAACCGCACCTCGATCTGCTTAGCCAGTTCCTGAGCCTCCGCCAACTTGGAGGTGTCGACCTGGGGTTCGCCCGCTGCCGCTTGGGCTTCCACCCGTTGCAACTTAGCTTTCAAGGACTGCGACTGCACCAACAGCCGGTCATAGGCCCGTCGATATTCCGCCAGCTTGAGACGCGCGTTTTCAAGGGTGCGGCGCTTCTGTTCCAAAAGCTCCTGCTTAGCAGCCAGTACCACCTGCTTTTCCTGATAGAGGTCAAGCCGGCGGGCTAGATCTCTCTCCACTTCGGCCCGGGAATAGCTCTGACCCGCGAAGACAAACTCCTCTTTACCCGAGCCAAGCTCTTGCCGAAGAGTTCTCATCTGGGCCACCAGCTTTTCCTGCTCCTCCTGAAGCTGGGCCACTTCTTTTTCCAGGTACTCAAGCTCCACTTCCAGGCGAGCTACCACTTGCTGGATCCGCCGGATCTCCGGCTGGAGGTCCTGGATCATACCGTCTAGTCGCTTAAGCTCGAAACTGATCGGTGTGGCGTCCCGAATGCTCTCCCCCACGCTCCGCCACGCTGTCTTCAGGTAGCTCCAGCTTGTGCCGATGCCCAAACTGGTCACAACGACAGCCAGGACCCCCGCTGCGATAGCCCAAGGATACGCCTTTCCGAACATGACTTTGACCTCCCTTCCGCGTTCGAGGGGTCTAAATCTCCCCTAAGTGTATTATCATCGCCACCGTTTACGCTAGGTTGAGTCGCCTGATCGCAAATGCCAACGCTTCGCTAAAGTCCCGGCAAGGCTTTCAAGCCCGCTCCATTAATTAATGCGAAGGCGAAAGCGGAATATTGGAAAAAATCTTTCTCTGGCGAAGAGAAGGCGGGGATCAAGGCGATATCAACGGGCCATCATTCTGCGGGACAGGGGGAACCTCCGAAGGATTGGGCGTACCACACCGGTGTTTTAGCAGAAAGGCACCCACCAAGTAACAAAACCTGCCTTGGTCTATTCTTCTCCGGGTGGGTGCGAACAAGCGGGTAATTTCAGCATTCTAAAGCGAAAGTTTGTAGCGTAATCAGCGAGAACCTTGATTGCCTCAATCGCCTCGCAAAGCCGCGGCTCCCCGCTGACGGGTGAAAACATCGGTTTAGACAGAAACAATGTTATCCTACTGTAGGCCGACCCATTCGGACCGTGGTGGGTGGGCTGTGTCAATCTTTACTGCGTGCCGGAGGTGGTGGATACACCCCCTTTGTTTCGGGGAGGGGCGGCATTTAAGTCGAGCTGCCCTTCCGGTTTGCACACACCTTTCTGAACTCTCTGCTGTCTTCCCCGCGTGCCCAAGCTAAAGGGCGAAGTTACTCGCCAGGCGGAAAAAGCACTGCCGCCACAAAAGAACGGGGCGGCCGGGCCAGCCGCCGCGGTCAAAAATACCGGGGCCCGATAGCGACCGACCCGACCGCCTTGAGTATCTTATTCCCTGGGGCTGGGCCCTTAGTGCTGCCACGCTCTCCCCCAAGCGGTCAACCTGGCAAACCTTCCTAGACCTCCGAAGGGGAGAATGCGGCACACGCCACCACCGCTTGACCCAGGACAACCTCGTCTAACTGCCTACTGTCAAATATCTGCGATCGAAACACTACTGATATCTGCGATCGAAAGACTACTGATTCTGAGGTGGCGCGGGCGCTTGGGCCGGTTGAGCAGCCGGCTGGGACTCTGCCTGAGCGGGCGCAGCGGGCTGTTCCGCCGGTTTTTCGGCCGAGGGTTGTTGCTCGCCACTCGGGGCAGGCTTCGCTTCCTCGGTTGTTTTTGCGGGTTGGGATTCAGGTGCTGGGGCAGCGGGACCGCTGCTTGCAGCCGGACCACCAGTGGGGGGCGGAACGTTGGCACCACCTTTGGGTGCAGCGCCCTGCTGACCACATCCGAGAGTCCACAGGCCCACGGCGAAAACCAACAGCAACACAACCAGTCGCTTCATCGCTTCACTCCTTCTTGAACTGAACCTACCTCCGCAGAGTTACACACCGATCACCACCCCCTCCCGGGTGGCCAAGGCCTCCATCCCGAAGGTTTCCATCTCCGCATAGTGTGGTCATTGAGTGGCGGTAGGAATTGCCACCGCCATTTGGTCTGCCCTACAAGAGGGACACTAAGCTATGCCGAAATATTCCCGCGAATTTGTCGCTTGTGGGCCGGCGGAAAAGGTCGCTTCAGGCGCTGGGCGACGTGGGCCAGGTCTCAAACTTCGATGCCGTTACCTTCAAGGGGCTGAGCGAAACCGGAGCCGCCCTCGCGCACGTTTCCAAGCTGCATCGTGAGGCACGTTGAAGATCCTGCTGAGCCTCGGGGATGAGGCGAACCCCCCGGACTGCGGTTCTAGGCGACATCAATATTCATTTCCCCCGGCGGGTTCCCCGCCTGCGCGGCCGACTGGTTGGCCGTGCGGCCGAAATAGAAGCGCAGCGTATGGGCTCCCCGTCTGCGTGGCCGAGTGTGGGCATTGTTCAGGATTTAACGGGTTAGGCTGAAAATACGTGCTACCTCAGGAGCCGGGATCTGACCTTTGTTTGACAGAGAACGCCATCCCGGAAGGGTTATACGAGCGTTAAAGGCAAGAAGTTATTTTGCCGGGGAATTTTTTGTCAGCTATTGACTGACGATATTCCCTGCGACCTAATAAGCAAGACAAGCAGGCCGCTAACAGGCACTTGCTCGGAGAGGTAGTTTCCTTAGGGTGTGCGTCCCCCCATGTGTTAGTGGCAGGCACCGAAGTAGTTAATGGGTTAGCTGCGGGTACTTGGTTCCAGCCGAAAATCAAGGCCCTGGGATAGCCTACCGGTGGAGACAAAACCGCCTGTATCGGTTCCCCTTTGTGGGTGAGATGGTAACGGCCGCTTAAACAATTTGATGGAGCCTAGTTATGACGGGAAAGCTTTCGGGTTGCCCCTGTTTTTCGCGGCGGCGGTTCCTTGCCTCCGGGTGTGCTGGGTGTGCTGCGTTGATTGGGAGTCAATTGGTGCCTGGAGGGCGTGCTCAGGAAATCGGGAGCAGCGTTGATAGTACCCCGCGGGCTACAGTCCGGCTCATCTTCGCTTGTTGGGCGCTTGTTCAAGATCGTCCCACTTGGCCCCACATTGGTCATGATATGCGGCCCGCCATTGAACGCGTGTCCACAGAACTGCCCAAGCTTTGCCCGGAGGTGAAGTTTATCCCCACCGTGCTCCATTCTCCCGAGGAAGCGGCGAAACTCATCGCCGAAGATAAAGCGTCGGGCGTCGATGGGTATATCGTTTACCACATGAACAACTGGATTCGGGTCATGTACCCGGTGGTTGAATCCGGAAAGCCGACAATTGTCGCCCAGTATCCCTTCGGCGGAAGTGGTGGTTTCTGCGTTTATACTGCAGAGTTACGGCGTAAATACGCCAACATGGCTGCGATTAGCTCTTCCCGACTGGAAGATTTAGCGGAAGCGGCCCGTTGCTTTGTCCGCGCTCGGCAGGGCGCTTCGGCCGCGGAAGTTGCCCAGTGTGCTCATCGGGCTCACCTTGACCGGATGCCGCCGGCCAGCCAAACGACCGCGAAGGCGGACTCGTTGGAAATCAAACCGCTGGACGAAGTGTTGTCGGCCTTGGCCAAGGAGAAAATCCTCACGGTTGGTGGAGGATCATCAGCAGTAGCCAAAGCGTTGGCGGAAACCCTCAAGATCGAAGTCCAGCCGATCTCCTTTGCCGAATTTGCCACGGCGTATGATTCCACCGATGTCGAGGAAGCCAAGGGGATTGCCGCCCGTTGGAAGAGCGAGGCTACCAAAGTTGCTATCGACGATCCGGACGCCACTTTGGAGAAGTCCGCCCGGGTGTACTTGGCTCAGAAGCTCCTTATGCAGCGATACGGAGCGTCGGCCATTGCCATCAATTGTCTGGGGGGTTTCTACGGCGGTTACCTCAAGGGATATCCCTGCTTGGGATTTGTGGAATTGAATAATGCGGGACTGGTCGGCGCCTGCGAGGCAGATCTGGTCTCCACCGGCACAATGGTGTTATTGAGAAACCTGGTGGGTCGGCCAGGTTATATTTCCGATCCGGTTCTTGATAGCGGACGCCGACAGATTATTTACGCTCACTGTGTGGCGCCAACCCGGGTATTTGGCCCCGAGGGTCCGACTAATCCTTATGAGATTCTAACCCACAGCGAAGATCGTAGGGGGGCTTCCGTGCGGTCAATCCTTCCTCTCGGTTACATGACAACTACCCTGGAAATTCATCCGGTTCGCCGGGAGATCTTATGCCATCGGGGGCTGGCCGTGGACAACCCCTGGGACGAGCGCGGATGCCGGACCAAGCTGGCGGCCGAACCCCTCGGGGAATTCGAACGGCTGTACACTTACTGGGATCTCTACGGCTGGCACCGGGTGACCGTGTACGGGGACTTGTGGGAGCCCCTTCAGGAGCTGGCTTCTCGCCTTGGCTTTACCTTTGTGGCGGAGGCCTAGCGGCCAGTACCCTTGCCGCCGAGGCAGGGTTGGTCCCGCATAAGTTGCTAGCGCGCATGAAAAAAGCCCACAGGTGGCGCGGGCTTGAATGTCGAGGTGGAAATAGCAAACTCGTAAGCTGGGTTGGGGCTTGGCCTCAAAGCCATCTTGTGGAACTTACTGGCTGCTGGGTGCCGTTGTACCCGGCCAATGGCGATTCGTCCTCTCGCCACGGGCTTCCGGGATAGCCAAGCCCCCCGGCGGTCGGTCGGCCCAAAATTTGCCAGGAGATAGGTCCCGTGGGCCAATCGTGATAGATCTTGCGGCCTACTTACCGCTTTTTCAGGGTTACGCTGATTCCGGCTCCTTCCATCAGAAGGAAGGCGGTTTCGAGTTCTGGATTCTTGGTGATAGCCTCAACAAAACGGGGGTCGGCGCTTCCTGGCCTCATGTTATGAGCGATGATCAGTCCCCCCGGCCGCACTAGGGGAAGCAACTTCTGCAAGTAGTCAATGTATCCGCTCTTGTCAGCATCTAGGAAGATGATGTCGATCGGTTCTTTGTGCTGAAGCACGGTCTCGTGAGCATCGCCCTCGATAATTGTGACCAGATCGCTCACGCCGGCTTTTTCGAAATTTGCTTTGGCAAGCTTGATCCGCTCTGGGTCAATTTCGTGCGTATACAAGTGACCGCCTGTCTTCCGCAGCGCTAGACAGAACCAGATTCCGGAATACCCGATCGATGTGCCAATTTCCACCACACGCTTAGCACCTGTAGCCTCGGTCAATAGCCGGAGCAACCGCCCGTCGGTCGGGGAGACAATCTGGTACCGCCGCATTGGGGCGAGTTCCTCCAAAACCGCGAGGATCCGTTTTTCGTCCTCGTCTTTGGCTTGTACCGGGTTTTCGTAATAGCTTTCTGCCGTCGGCGGTCCGAACCGCCTGGGCGGTCCTGGCGGTTGCCCGAGTGCCCATGACGAGAGCAAAGTCCACGCGGTAGCACCGGCCAACACATAGCGAAGAGCTTCGCCACAAAGGGTGCGATTTTTGGGTGCTAGGTGCACGGGGTCCCTCCTTTTCTGTGTCGACGTCAATAAACACATCTGGACGGAAACTCTTGCGACCAACTATTCCTAAGGCTCAACAAGGTGTAAATCTCTGTGTACCAAAGCCTGCCGGCTTGAGGGCCTCCTTGCCGGGAGTTTCTGCCTAAATATATCAACCCGCGGGTTGCCCCTAGGACGTCTTTGTGCCTCCTCACCCGCCGACTTTAGGTCCTTCGTCGCAGCTGGGCACGGCCGGGCGGCGTTTCTAATCTGGGAGAGCCCTAATCTTGTGCCTCTCTGCGCCGAGACCGGAACGAAGTAGCGCCGACGGTAACCCCACCTAAAGGGGTAGAAGGCACGCGGCCCTTCCGACCCGGATCCACATTGGTGTCGCGCCCATTCAAACCCGCAAAGGGGCTCAAAGTTTCGCGGAACTGAAAACTGTGTCTTTCTCCGGCACATGGAATAAACGGAGCACCACATCGCAGTGGTAGGCCTTCCGGGAGCGGCCTCGCTATGATACGGTCCTTTATACCATGGGCCTAGGAAGAGGATAGCCGAGAAATCGCGGAGCCGTCTCTGCGACTGCCCCACGGCGGGTGCCAACCGCAACTTCTGTTGGCACAGCGGACTTATGAACTTTTAGAAATATGAGGACATTCCGCGCAAGAGGGCGTAGCTGTTATATGCGAGCGATCCGAAAAGTAGCAGCATGAACAAGCTTCCGTGGGCGAAAAAGCCCAGGCATGCCAAAAATAACGCACAGTAAAGCGAAAGAACGAGCGATTGCTCTAATCCTCGCTGTGGGTTAAGCCACAGCATTATTTCCCGTGCAATGTGCCCACCGTCGAGGGGGTAAACAGGCATTAGATTAATTAATCCCCAGACCCAACCGATCCAAATGATCGATTGGAGGAAGCTAGTAAGCGGTTGGGAGCCGATGGGGGTTGCGATAAGCGGCACCGGAATGACCCCGAAAATTCGAGCGATTTGAATTTGGGCCCCAAGGCCTGCCGCTAAAACTGCCACCCCTATCGCCAACGCTATCCCGGCCAAAGGTCCTGCCAGGGCTAAGTAAATCCGGTCCCAGGAGCCGAGCGGCTTAAGACCTCCAGCTCCGCCGCTGTAGTCAGTTAGTCCGCCCAGGCCGTAAAGAAGGATCTCAGGCCGAAACCCATACCGCTGAGCCATTAGAGCGTGGCCTAACTCGTGTACAAGTATGGCCACAAACATAGCGAACACCCACGCAACAAGCTCGGTGAGTGTGTTCGAATTTAACCCAAGAAGAAGAGCGCAAATCCAAAAAGCCACATGAACCCGCACAGGGATGCCGAACAAATCAAATCGCCATGTAACACCTTCCAAATCCGGCCCCCAACCGCTCATCAGTTTTCCCTGCTGAAAAAACTGTCCGATCCCCACTGCGAAAGGGTTAGGTTGCCCAAGTCACCCCCCCACCTGGACCGACCTTGCCAAGCCGACCAAGCGCGAGCAAATCCGAAGCCCATTAATCCAACACCGCCAGGTGGCGCTATTTTCTTAAAAGCGACCTGCGGCATTTTTTGTAAGGGCTAGCCGATCAACAAGCAAGGGGCAAATCTACCGCGCAAAGCGGAGATTTGCCCCTGAGGCGGATGTCTTGCTTAAACTTAACGGCTTGAAATAAGCGGAGAAACCGGCCTAATTTTCCGCCCCGCTCCTTTTAGGCCTTCCCCTCGGCGGGCTATTTTAAGGGGTTGGCGCCAACGAGCGGTCCGCAATCAGGCCCGGCTACTCTGCACCTGGAATTCGCAGGACCACCGGGAGGCCTGTATCGGGCGCAATCCACCAATTGGTGATCACATACTGCAGCTCCAAAGGAGCTTTAGGTTGATTGGTGCCGACCCATACGAGCACCGTGGCCTCGCCGGGGATAGTAATGGTGGCTGGCCCCACCTTGCCGGTGCGTTCCATCTTGACCGGAACCGCCGAGCGGTTCCGCAAGATAAAGTACACTCGGTTTTGCGTCCGCAGGTGCGGAGGCAATACTTCTACGGTGGCGGGGAAGAGAGATTCCAGAATAGCCTGCCGCCCGATGAGCATGTCTTGGTACCAAACTACCGTTTTGCCGGCCAACAGGGCGGATCGCAACCCTTCAGGCGACCGTTCCTCGACAAAGGCAATTGTCAACGTACGATGCTCTTCCGGAGTGGTGCGCCGGTTCAGGTCCGGCCCGTGGATATCGGACGTCCCGATGAGGGTAAGATTTCTTTCAAGCGCGTACTCGTGGGCCTCGCGGTAATAAGTGGCTCCGTTACAGATCTCGATTCCGTGGAGCCATCCCCGTTTGAAAAGCTCTTCCTGAATCGGCCCCCATTGCCCCAGCTCCGGGCCTTTCCAACCCGGGTGATTCCAAAAGATAAACGCACCTTGCTCGGCAGCCACACGGAAGGCTTCAAGGAGCCCTGCGTCATCCCCTTTGGCAACCTGTTGGAGTCGCGCAAGAGGTTGAACCTCCTTCAGGAAAATTGCGTTAAAATGCCCCGGCGGAGTGTCTCGGGTGATTTCCGCCCCACGAATCAGAAGAATGTTGTGTTCTCGTGAGGGACCGGCCGCCAATTCAAAAGAACGGTCCAGATTTTCCGTTTTCACGTCGTCTTTCCAAGGTTGATACTCAACATGATCCGTGATGGCAATGGCGTGTAAACCTAGTCGCCAAGCTTCGTCAACCCGAACGCGGGGCCAAACGCTTCCATCCGAAAATACGGTGTGCATGTGGAAATCGCATGCCATCGCCTGAGTACCCGGGAGGGCTGGCAGGGGAATCTCGTAGCGGACCGCTTGAGCCATCGCTCCCGAGATCCACAGGCCGAAACTTGCAAGCGCGAGGAAGAATACACGTCGCGGTAGCATAGCCACAGCTCCTTTCGCCAAGTTGTTACAGGCCTGTTTACAAATTACCGCCGCGAAGGACAACCGAACGCTTGGGAAGGCAGATTGCACCTATCCCGCATCTACGAGTGACTGCAAACGCGGGCCTAAAAACTTCGCCCCTTATAGCTCGAGAAGACGTAAATGATGAACAGAGAAGTAGGCCCAGCCCCGACGTCAACACTGCAAGGTTAAATTCCCAGGCAAAGCCCTTTGAGCTTGCAACTAGCGATCGCCGAGTGCCTAGCGCGAAAGGGAACCCCGGCTAAAAACAAATCTGCGAAAAAACCGTTGGCTTAGAACGATAACTAAAGCCAGTCTAAGAGCTACTCACGTGGAGGTGAATGCCTTGTGTGCTGCCCCGATTTAGAGGGCAAGCCCACCACGTCCCCCGCCGGGCGAATGGCGTCCGGCACATTTTGCTTCCCGACTCTTTTATTGGCAAATAATGTACGGCTAAAGTTGCACCACATTATATTGGGACCGGGCGGGGGAAAGCAAGAAAATGCCCGGACGACCTCCCTTTGAATTTTGTCATTTTCGGGCATTTTTGCTTGGATCGGGTGATTCTTTGTTACTTTATCGATTGGATAATGAGTGGGAAAACCACAATCTCGGGCTGGTTCGGTTTGGCCGGATGAAACCTCAGGATTGCCAGTCCAGGGGGGCCGGATTCGGGCGTTGACGCGCTCGTGGTCGTCCCCTCGCTCGCCGACCCATTCCAGGCCACCACTAAGTCGCGAACACCGTCTGTAAACATAACTTCGATGAGGACATCTGCCGATAATAACGCCAGTTTGTCGACAAGCTCCTTACTTAATTGTAATTTAGTTTCGGCCGTGCCCAGACTGGAAAGGTCAACTGTACGGACACCGCTGAGGGGGCAGTCCTTGCCCGTAAAAGCGCTTAGGACGGTAATGAATGTGGACTTTAGTTGGGATTGATCTGGCGGGGCGTGTCGACGGATGATCAACGCAGGGATATACGCTTCGTCGGTTGAGGAAAATCCGGGCACGATCCAGGCATCGGCACTGAGGATCTCTGCCTCTGGGGTTGCGTCGAAACAACGTAAAGAGACTTCTGTGCCTGCCGGCAGGTAGCGGAGGCGATCCTCTATTTTCCAAGTAAACACTAGGCTATCCGGGCGAATGTTGGCAACCGTTTGTGGAGAGGCCAAGCGGCGCCAGCGGGTAAGCTGAACGTGCGCTCGGCCGCTGTACCCCGTTTCCGAATCATCTAGGCCTTCAGGCGATGGCAACCGCCGGTCTGGCTCAAGTTGTGAAAAATGTGGATGAATGAATTTGTCATGGCGGCGACCGCCCTCCACCCGGAAAATATCTAGCACATAAAAGCTTTCCGGGCCGTGGTCCACTAGCGCAACAGTCCGGTCGAACTGATTCCCCCCGGTAAGAGCAGGACAGGAAGCGCGAATGGCCTGGGCCCACCCAGCTTGCCCCCAAAGAACCGTCTTTCCCTGGGCGCGCCTTTGATCCTGGCCATCCACAACCACCGTGTTATGCGCCACAGTTGAGACATACCATCGCGCCCGTGGTGACCCCCATCCTCCGTACTGCACCGGCGGGTAGCCAAAGTCGGGAAGCAAGTCAAGGCCCCAGGCAAAGAGGCCTAGGGTCATTCCGTCAGCATGACCATGTCCGCCGCCGGAATCGTAATCAAGCCATACAGTGCGGGCCGAGTTGCCCTGCCCCGAACGGAGCAGAGCAATCGCCCACTTTTGCTTGTTGACGCTTTTCAGCTCGAAGCTTTCCCCGTGCTCCTTGATGACCTTGGCGACTTGGGCTTGGAAATCCTTTGGGTTGTCCTCGGTTAGATCGTAGGGCAGTCCTTCCGTCCGGCGGCCATTTTCCCGATAAATCAGTCGCACAAAGTCAACGTCCCCTGTGATCTCATAAAGCCGCCAGAGTAATTTCCACCCTGTGCCCACAGGCAGGGCGCCGTCTAAAGTAGACGGGAAGGAGTAAGCGCCCCCGCTTAGGTTCAGCCCCACGTAACTAGATTCCTTGTGTGCGAATGCACCAGCGTCGCCGGAGCGAGGGTAGTACTGTTCCAATGCCCACGTGTCGATGTGGAAGCGAAATGTATCGCGAAGTGGGAATTTCTGGGCCAGCTGTTCCAGGCAGCCCTTTTCCAGTCGGTCAAAGAGCTCCAGCCAATTGGCAATCCCCTGTGTAGCAAAGGCCGCATAGCCGGAAAGCCCCTTTTCGCCGGTCACCCCGTCGACCGCGGTAGCCTGAGCCAACGTCGCTTCTAAAATCTCCATTGACCTTCTGCGGGAGGCTTCGTCGCCTAACACAGCATAAAGCGTTGCCTGTGTGAAAGGCGTCCGTGGGAAGTTGGACGTAATTTTCCGAACCTGGGCAAGGGGGTCGTGGATTAAACCATGCTCCAGATTTGCTTGGATATCGGCAATAGTATCTTTCCTTCTATCGACTTTGTATCGGGATGCCTGTTCCCGAAGGATCCCCGCAAACTCTGGGTCGTCGCGAATGGCCTCGAAAATGCCGTCGTAGCATAGCGCAAGGAGCCGAACCTCCTCGCAGGCATCGTGCCAGACGGTAACATAGCCGTCGGCATAAGAAGGCACATCGTAAATGAAAGCTTGCGTGCGGAAATCGAAACTAGGCTGTAAATCCGCCACGCGATCCAACATAACCCCTGCTTTGCGAGCGTAGGCTGGATCGCCAGTTACCAAGTAAGCTGCGGCAAGTGCCCGAATACCGCCTAAAACAAGTTGCTTCCATTGGCCATAGATGAGATAGGCGCCGACAAATCGCCAGCAATGCTCACCTTCCCGGTAGCCGCTGCCGTCATCCACACCAAATGAACGCAAAGGGTCGTTCGGTTCCGGATGGGCGACATTGAACAGCAAACTTCGATCTGCCCGCGCCGGGTCAAAAATTCCCCGTTCATCAAGCCCAGATCGGTAATAAGCAGCAAAATCATTGGTAGGAAAGCGCATCTGACAGTGAGGACAGCGGACCTTCCAAGGCTCACGCTTGGCATCAATTTTCCAAGTGTACATCGGCACACTCTTCTTGCAAGCTGGACAGAAGCCGCTGGAATACACATGCCAAGACCGAGGCAAAGTTGGGCCAAACATGAGACCCCAAAGCTCCGCGGGCGACATCTGAAACCAGAACTCCGCCTCGGCAACTATCTGTTTAGCCCTTTGTCCTGCCCAGGGGTCGCGACTGACGGCGGCAAGGATTTGTTGTCGAAACTGAGCGGGATAAAACGTGCTGCTTACCTTTTTGAAAGTGGCACTGCCTACGGTCTCCGCACGAGCTGCTCCAACCGACGGCTTTGTTAACACGAGCAAGGTTAAAAGGAGCAAAGCCGCAAGCACCGGTCGGATCATCTGACGCACCATAGTTCTAGTTCCTCGTGTAGACTTAATGAAACTTCCTGGGAACTAGGTTAGTATTGAACTGGGCCACTCTTGTGGGCCCCGCTGCCGGCATCGTGCGATTTAATGCTAGATCATGCTCAACTCTCCGGACACGATCCTGGCTACGGGGCATAGTCGGCTCTTTCAAGCCCACAAGTGCTGGGGAGAGCAACGTTTGTTCGTCCTGCTCTCGCGAAGATTAACGGCCACGAAGCACTTTGTCAACAAATTGGTAGGCTTCTTCGCGGATCTTTGGTGGGAAGTCGTGTCCGCCCTCTGGGTAGGCGGCAACAAGGAGCTCGGGCACACCGAAGGCCTGATAGATGGGCTGCACAGCCTCGACACACTCTACTACGCCTTTAATATCGAAAAAGTCTTTTGTTGGAGCGTTGATAAAAATTGGACGGGGTGCGATGGCAGCAAGCACATCGGGAAAGTCGAAGGGGACTTTTCTCGGGTCCTTGTCGTAGATCGTGGCAATTCGCGGCATATGTCCCCGGTGAGACCAGCCGGTGAGGTTCCCCCCATAGTACCGCGGGAAGGAAGTAAAACCGCAGCTTGAAACCACCACCTTAATCCGCGGATCAAAGGCGGCCACGAACAGCGAATTATACCCACCCAAAGAGTGCCCGATAACACCGATTTTCTCTGGATCAACAAAGGGGAGGGACTGTAGTAGGTCAACGGCCCGCATGTGGTTCCAAATTCCTTTCATGCTGCCAGAAACGTAGCCCAGCTTGTATGGGTCGGTGCGATACTCGCCGAAGCCGCCTCGGATACCTACCTCCGGGATGTCACCCCCTAGGTAGTCCGGTGCCAGCGTCACATAGCCGCGCTCGGCTAATTCCTTGGCATAATGCAAGTTGGGATTCCCTCCCAAACCCGCTGGCTCATCTTTGCCGATTCCCACGGTCTGATGTAGGCAAAGCATGGCTGGAAAACGCCGCTGCGGATTATCGATAGCCGCCAGCGGAATGAGAAGCCATGCGGGGACCCGATCCCCTGGCTCTACCGCGTAGGTGATCTTACGGCGGATGTATTTTTCGTGCTTAACTTCGTCAACAATTTTAGGCTCCAGTGGTACCCGCCGATCAGATCCGGGAAGTGGCCCCATCACAAGCTGCATTCGCAGGAGGGCATCGTCCCGCCGTCTTTCTTGCTCCTTTTCCACAATTTCTCTGCTCGTTGTGGCCGGACGAGAAGTTGTGCTTGCTCCTTGGTTTTGCTCGTTTACTGGCACAAGGCGCAGGCGTCTAACTACAATTTCCGCCCCTTTTGTTGTGCACGGGTCAAGCCGAAGCTGCGTCACCAGACCGCGCCACAGCGCGTGCTCAGAAACCGGAAGCGTATAGGTTCGCAAGATTCCGTCGGGAACAATTCGCAGCCTGACGCTGGCCTCCTCGCGATAGGGGATTTGAGGCGAGGCCCAAAATATCTGCAGCATGTCCTCCGTCCTCGTGGCACGCACAGCTAGGGAAACTTCGATGGCCGCGTAGTCTTTGGCACGAATTCGTGTGGTGAATGTAAACGCTGGATCGTCAGCAAGCGCAACGGCGCGAAGTGCTCCGTCTGCAATGCGGACATCACCCACATTCATCATTGGGGACCAATGTGCTGGGGGTGCCTCGGCGGAGAAGTCCCAATCAGTCGTCCCAGCCGGCTCGTCGATCGAGGCAAACTCCGGAAGCGGCCGTCCTAAGTCTTGTGGCCCAAACTGAAGAGGTGGTCTTGACTGTGGACAAAATACCCGGCGAATGGCCTCCAAATGCCCAAACCCAAATTGCTTATGCGGCTCGCAATACGACCCTTCGCCCCATTCGTTCCAGGCCTCGATGAGGATGACTTTCGGCTGGCCAGTTTCATCAACGAACTGCTTGGCATCTGCAAGATGTTTTTCAAACGCTTGCGGCGTGCAGTCGGTAAGCACCAAAGCCCGGTCGCCATGCCAGGGACGCGCGTCCCATCCGGCACTTACGGGGGTGATCACCGGCAGCGCCTTAGCCAGTGCGAGCGGTCGCCACCAAAAACGATCGTAATTGGCCGCCACCTCAGCAAAACTTGCCCACCGGCGGTCCTCTATGCCACAACTTGGCCAATTGTAACCTGTGATGGCGTCGAAGCCCATTTGTCGAATTTTTTCTAACTGAGCGGGGATGCCGCAGCCGGCCACTAGCAGCTTCCCTACCCCTGCCGCTTCGGTCAACCGGTGCCAAAGCTCGATCGCCTGTCGTGTTCCGTCGATCCCTAAATCTCGCTCCAGGGAATAAACGGAAAAAATTACAAGAAGGGGCCGGCCGTTGACTTTGAAGTATTCTGGGCGGCGGAAGTAGTTCTCGATCCAGTACTGACAGACTTTTTCGCAATCTTCCCAACTGTGCTCGCCGGGGCCAAAGTGATTGGCCCACAGCAGGCAGAACTTGATCAAGTCTCTGTACCGGGCCTTAAAGTAACCGTCGTGAAGGGCATGCGTCAGTTGTTGCTGCCCTTGTCGCCAATACCAGTCGTAACAAAAGAAGGTGATGCCGTGTTCCACGGCCCACTTTATGTGCCAGTCAGCAACCTCTGGCAAACCCTCCTGGTAATACCCCAGGACAGGCCGGCGCTCCGGAAAACCCTCAAGGGGCCGCCATGACTCGGGCTTACCCCACCCGGGAAAATAGTACACACCTACCTCATATTCGCTGCGAACTGGCTGGGGCGCCGGCACGTAGTCGCTCGGGGGGACGTTCAACGGAGGGCTAAAAGTTTCGGTAGCGGTGGCCGAAAGCTCCTGCGGGCCGGAAATCCTCAGCGTAAGAGGTACGGTTCCCTCTCGCCGGCTAAAAATCTTCCACGACAGCCGCTGCGGATCGTAAAAATCCACCGCGGGTAAGTGCTTTATCAACGTCGAACCGGCAGCCAGAAAAACCCCATCCGGCAGAATAAGTTCGGCCCGACAATCTTGAGCCGTTTCGCCCCCTCGGTTGCTGATTTGAGCAATAACCTCGCACACTTGGCCCACGCGGGGAAGGGCATCCCGGATGCTGACAAAGTCGATTGACAGGTCCGGCCGTCCTGCTGGCTCTGATGAGGCTTTCATCCACAAAAGGCGAAGATGAGCCGGCCTTTCGGTATCAATCTCTAGTGCAAGATAAACAATCGGTGTTCGCCAAGTCGATTGTCCACCGACCGGCACATTGTAAACGCGTGGCTGGGCGCTAGGTGTTAATCGGAAATTGCAAGCATGAAGCCCATTTGTCTTTTCCGTTGCGTAAAAAATATGACCCGTTCCGGGTTGGTCCACGGCCATCTCAAAGGACAGAAAGAAAGCGTTTTCTGCCGTGAGCCTGATAGGAGGGGCCACCAACCGGGTACCGGGTTGGAGGCTCACTTCCAAGCCGGCAGATATTTGGCGGAGCTCGCCCTCGCCCTCAAGATGCCAGCCAACCGCACCTGCACGGAAGTCCCACTCGGCCGGCTGGAATTCCCGCGGCGTCTCTAGCTCAACAATGCGAATGTAGTCGATGCGATATTCAGGCGAACTATCGGCTGGCTCAAGCGGCGGAAGGTCTAGTCGAAGCCGGATAATCTGCCCTTCAGCCTGCCAAAAAGGCCGGATACGATAAACACCCCAGCCTGGCCTAATCGTAAAGGGCGTCCGTTTTTCCGGCGAGAAACCGCCGTATTGTGTCTTGGTGGTGTTTGTCCAGAAGAACTCCGCCAATCCCGTGCGTGGGGCAAATAAGCGGATTTCAATGACCTGGAACGCAGTCGCGGGCAGCGGTAGTGTAAATACCTCGTGGACCAGGATCGGGTCAGAGCCTGTCACCGTGGTACACAGGGTTCCTGCCTCCACGCGAGTAGCGCCGAGATGCCCGCCCGGCTGCCAGCCCTCCAGGTCCCCGGCCCTTTCAAACGTCCACTCCCGCAAGATCCGTTCTTCGCCCAAAAGTGCCCCCGGCCAGCAAATGGTAGCGACGGCGCAAATGATCGGGACAAGTCGCGTGGCCTGTTGGGTAGCAGAACGGTGTCGCAAGAAAATAGGTGAAGTCCTACGGATCCTTCCGGGCCCGGCGAGACTTTTCATTTCCAATCTCCGGTTCGTTTGGCGCAATTAGGAGGGGCGATAAACTGGGATCGCTTAGTTGCACGACGGAGCGGGACTGGCTTTTGTTACAACAAGCGCTGCTCAGTAAGTAGCGTTTACCCAAAGGTTACTCTTGCTTTAAAGTTACTCTAGCTTTGGCTTGGGGGCAGCCCGAAGTTTCTCCGCGTTGACGGTTAGCAGGGGTAGCGCCGCCTTGTGATATATCGCACTGACCGAGCGATCGTTGACAACATCCGCGCGAACATCAACACGGCTCTTGGGGAAGGCGAGCTCCTGCCGTGGGCCATCACACAAGATAGCAACTCCGGTTTAACGCCCTCGGTTGGTATCGCTTAATGCTAATGACTGATCGTTTAACGGTCTATTATTAAGGTTTTTATTAAGGTTTTGGGCTGGTTCCCGCGGTTTGCGACACCAACTTGGGCTTGCTTAGTGGGAGCCAGTTGCGTTGCCTGTCGCCTCGGTGGGTTCCACGGGCGGAGGTAACTCCAGAGTGGGACGCGGCTCGGTCACAGCGTCGACAGTAGCGTCCGAAAGGGATTCCAGTGCGGCCGGATCGAAACCCACTGTTTCCTGCGATAGGAATCCAACTGGGCGGTAGAGTCCATTGAAGAAATGGTGCACGACGACTTGCGGCCCATTATCCAGGAGGGCACCAAGGAAAACCCCCATGGCCACGGGCACGTTGGTGAACAAAAGGATTCGTGTCGGGGCATAGCGCCGCATTTCCAGAACTTTCCGGCGGACCTGACCGACGAAGTCTTGCCAGTCGGCTGAGTCCGGCGCGAATACCTCCGGGCGATGAAACTCGAAAATAGGCATGTGCGGCTTGTTACAACTGCGGAGATACGCTTCAACGTCTGCGCGGATTTCGTGACGATTGGAGATAATTAAGGCCACCTCGCGCTGACCCTGCTCGGCCATAAGCCTCTTTAGTTTCCGCCTAATGAAGTAGATTCTGGTCTCCTGAATGCCCCAAGCCATGAAGAACGGTACCGAAAAGCGAATAGCCACATCCCAAATAAAAGCAAGAGCCTTTAGTATCGAGTCCCACATGCGCCTTGTCTCCACGTGGTCTCGGCGGGGCTCGCTCGTGACCCTTTCCTCAAACCGTGTTTTGGCCTTCACGGAGTTGGCTATGAGTGTACTGGAGGAAAGTTGGCTAGGAAAGTTCGCGTCTTTACGTTTTGATTTTAGCGCCAGAAAGACGCCTTGCTACCAAATTGACCCAATCGCTTAGAAAAGAAGATGCAGTACGGTTTCTTCCCGCCGTGTTTGGCACCGACTTAACGTAGGCGACAGCTCATCATTTCCCTTGGCTTTGACTCGATGATTTCATTTCCCAGCCTTTTTTGGCGAGGAACTCCCCGCTATGATGGTCACTCAAATTGCATCCCGAGTTTACAAGGCGGTCTAACGTTGGATTCCCCATTTTGAGAGAAGCCACAGGTTGGTCTGCGGCAAGTTCGGAGGCAAGCTGGTTCGGGTTTAACAAGCGTTTTTCCCTGCCCCGGGATTATTGTAGGCGAATGGGCAGGGGGATGTGTCAACACGAGAACCTGCGGTGTAACGATAAGGGCTAGCCAGTGGTGCTATTGAACGGACTGAAGAGGGGGAAGCTTTGCAGGCGGGTGATCATACTGTTTGCCTGTGGGTGGTGGCTGCATGGCTTCGCGTATTCGGCGGAACCCTTCCCTGGGCAAAAGAACAGCGGCTGGGCCGGGAAGTTGTCCGTGTTGGGGCGGGGAGAAACTTCGCAGGGGCATTGGATACTTTGTTCGTTGGATCCGAGCGTCCGGTTGGCCGATAGCGCGGGGCCGCATCTTGGCGATCAAGTTCAGTTCTGCATCAGCGGCATCTATCCCCACCTTGCAGCTACAAGCCAGTCGTATACGGAAGCCGGTATCGGAGCGGTCGTGCCATGGGCTGGCAAACTATGGTATGTGAGCTATGTGGCTCACATCGTCGGCGAAGGGGTTGGACTGTACGAGATTGGTCGAGACCTGTCCATTCGTAAACGGCCGGAGAGTGTCGTCGGTACGCATGCAGGTCGACTGGTCCACAAAGAGTCTAATCAGCTTTTCATTGGGCCTTATGTCATTGACGCGGCTGGTCAAGTCCGAGTCATCGATGGTCTGGTGCGGGAGCGGATCACGGCTTACGCTCGGCATCTGTTCCGGCCGGAACAAATGGTTTACGCTCAGGCAATGGAGGGCAAGCTATACGAGGTTGACGTGCGCACATTGGAGGTGCACGAAATTGTTGACCTCAGCAAGGAGGCTTTGCAAATCGAAGGGCGGGCTCATTTTAAGGGGGCGTATACCTCGCAGGGCCGTCTTGTCGTTGCCAATAACACTTACGATGCCAGCGACGCTGTGCGGGGTTACGGGGGAGGTCGATTGGCGGAATGGGACGGTAAGACTTGGCGCGTGATAAAGCGGACGGCCTATTGCGATGTGACGACGGCCGCTGGGGTTTGGGCTACTCCCGGGGACCCTGGTCCACTTTGGGCCATAGGGTGGGATCGGGATTCAGTTCTCCTTTCCGTACTTGCGGACGGCAGCTGGTCTCATTATCGCCTCCCGAAGGCAAGCCAAAGTCACGATCATGCGTGGTGTACGGAGTGGCCCCGTATCCAGCGGGTACTGCCGCGGGAGTGCCTTGTTGACATGCATGGGATGTTTTTCCGGATGCGAGATGATTTTCAGCCGGGTCGAGCGCACATTGAACCGTATGCCGCTCATCTCCGGATCGTTCCGGACATGTGTTTATGGGAAGGCCGGCTGGTGCTGGCGGGAAACCAGAATTCCGCTATGAGTTTCGGGTCGTCCAAAGCCGCTCAGCCTCGACACCGTACGGGTGGTCAGCCGCAATCCAATTCGTGGTTTGGCACAGTCGAGGAGTTAGCCCAGTGGGGCGAGGTCCACGGTTGGGGAGCATCTTGTTTACGCTCTGGAGCGAATCCGATTTTAGCTCCCACTGAAACAGGGTGGGTCGTTTCCGAGCCGCTTCTCATCGGCGGCTATCGTAACCGGACTTTTTTCCTTTGGTGGGATCTCCAGCCGAACTTTTTCCGCTGCACTGATCAATTTCCGGTTGAGGACTGCCCACCTGAACTTGCCGCCCTTCCGCGGATTTCTGTCCGGCGTGGGGACATGAATCAGCCAGGTGTGGGTTACAGCTTCGTGGTGAATCGGCCGGTGGTTATTTATTTGGCCGTCCATGAACGCGGCGATCCAAGCTTGCCCTCCCCATGGAAGCCCACCTCATGGCGGCTACGGTGGTGGCATGGGGAGCTTTACACGGATCGGGTTTGCGAAGCACGTTTTCCCGCCGGCAAAGTCGTCATTCCCGAGCATCGGGGCCGAAACGAGCAAGGGCATTTTGGCGTTCCGCACCTGTGCTTCATCAAACCGGCCGATCGAAGCGAGGTGCCGCTTCAGATCACTGAGTTACCCGAGGAACTCGGCGCTCGTCTGGAGAGCCCCGAGGTTGGAAGCAGCACCCCGAAGGCACGGATCTTTGTGGAAGTGGATCGGGATGGGAGTGGGGTGTTTACGGTCGAGCGGGAGGTGGAACTTCTCCCCGGACAGGTCATCTGGTGGCAATTGTCCGATCAAGATGCGTCACGTTGGGTGCGTCTGCGGAGCCGGGAGGCTCTGCCGGTCCGCCTCTATCTTTGCGCCGTTCCCGCTTACCGGGAGGCCCGGCGAAAAGGGACCCCATTTGCGGGGCTGAGAGCCGCCAGTGAGGAAATCGATTTCGTCCACGGGGCCGCCCTGCCCCTTGCGGATGCTTTATGGATCTGGGCGTTTAGAGAAAAGGGAAGTTTCCGGGCACCCATTGGACTTTTCCGAGTTGACTATCAGCTTCGGGCACAACTGGCCAAGGGAGGCACCCTCTCCCCCGCGGGCGAAACCACGGTGGCTTGGAACCGGCAGATGGTGGGCAGCGTGCTTGGCATAGGGCCTTATCTTGTTGACGATAGGGGTGAAGTGCGAAGGATTCAGGGTCTTCCTGACCGAACGCTTGTCGCCACCGTGCGTCACCCGGGTGGGCCTGAGCGATGTTACATTTTGGACGAGCTTGGCACGCTTCATGAGGTGGACATCAAAGGGGCGGCGGTTGTTGATCAGATAGACGTCCCGCAATTTCTCGGCCTTGACTCCGGGCAGATTCTCTTTCGGGCTGGCCATCAAGTAGGATCGCGGCTTATTGTGGCCGGCATTGACCCAAGCGGTACCGCAGGGATCCTAGCAGAAGGCGAAGGCACCGCATGGAAAGTGGTTGACACGCGGCCGTTTGTGGAAGTTTGTAATCTTGGGGCGATGAGCGAGGAGGTGGTCGCCATTGGTTGGGACCGGGCTTCGGCAGTGTGGTTGGTCCGGGGCTTGGACGGGCGTTGGGAGTTGCTGCGTTTTCCCAAAGCCAGTCACGTCTACGAACAAACCCCAACGATCTACCGGCCGCGCATTCGCGAGGTAGAGACGGAGCGCGTGCTTGTAGACTGTCATGGATTTTTCTACGAGGTTTCCGGTCTACCCTACGCCCGAAGCATCGTTCCGGTTTGCACCCACGGACTTGCGCTGAGCGATTTTGCCTCCTTCCGCGGACTGTTGACTCTAGTTGGTGCCCCTGTTGATGGTCCAACCACGGAGAATCTTCGTAGCCTTGGCCCGCTTCGGTTATGGCTCGGCAAGACCGATGACCTTTGGCAGCTCCCGGAACCGCGAGGCTATGGCGGTCCGTGGCACGGGACTGCGGTGCGGCCCAATGAACCGTCGGAGCCGTTTTTGATCTATGGATTCAGGCGGAAGGAGCTTCGGCTGCGGCATAATCTCAAAGAGGGTGTTTCGTTTACGGTGGAAGTTGATCCGACGGTGCACCGCCGAAATTGGGTTCCGGTGGGGACGGTCGACGTGGCACCTGGGCAGGAGGTCACCCAGGCACTGCCAGATGGGCTATCTGCCCATTGGATTCGGCTGCGATGCAACAAGGCTTGTATCGCGACGGCACAGCTTGAGCTGGGCCCGTAATGTGCTTGTTTTCATGGAAGATGCTCGTTTAAAGGGATGCACGCAGTAAACTTTTCAAGTCGACTAAGGATTTGTTGACAGGAGTGACACGATGGCGAAGGGATGTGTATTTCACAGTGGCGATAAAGCCCAGGATGCCGTGGGCCATTTAACTGGGGCGGGCTTCGCGGCCGGCGCGACTGCCCTTGGCCTTTCCGTTGCTCGAGCGGCTCATGCCGCCGGTCAAGATGTGATCCGAATTGCCCTCGTGGGATGCGGAGGCCGGGGGACAGGCGCCGCTGTCAACGCCTTACGCAACGCTGCCACAAAAAATGTGAAGCTTGTAGCGATGGCCGATGCGTTTGCCGAGCCCCTAGAGAATAGCTTGCGGGCCATTTCGGCTCAATGCCCGGGTCAGGTGGACGTTCCCCCGGAGCGCCAGTTCGTGGGGCTGGATGGGTACCAAAAGGCGATTGAATGCGATGTGGATCTTGTGCTCCTTTGTACACCGCCGGGCTTTCGACCGGCACAGTTCGAGGCCGCGGTTCGCGCCGGCAAACACGTTTTTATGGAAAAGCCGGTGGCGGTGGATGCCCCTGGCGTTCGTCGGGTGTTGGCGGCCAGCAAAGAGGCAAAGAAAAAGAAACTAGCGGTGGCGGTGGGGCATCACCTTCGCCACGAGGTCAAGCACCGCGAGGTCGTTCCCCGTATCCATGAGGGGATAATCGGCGATGTGCGTTTTGTCCGGATTTATTTCAACTCTGGCGGAGTATGGTTCCGGCCGAGGAAGCCAGGTCAAACCGAGATGCAATTTCAGGTTGCCAACTGGTACTACTTCACCTGGCTGTCTGGGGACCACATTGTCGAGCAGCATGTTCACGACATTGACGTAGCCAATTGGATCTTGCGCGCTCACCCCGTGCGCGCGTGGGGCATGGGTGGCCGGCAAGTTCGCACCCCCAAATGGGCCGAAGCGCAGGGGCTAGGAGCGGATGCCGTGGGCGAGATCTTCGACCACCATTCCGTCGAATTCGAATATCCCAATGGTGTTCGGGTGTTCAGCGTTTGCCGACACATGCCCGGCTGTTGGAACGCTTTCCTGCAGGTGGCCCACGGAACGAAAGGAGTTGCTGAGATTGAAGGCCACGGGCCGGGACAGATTATCCTGCCGGGAAAGGAGCCGCTCCGGTGGGAACGCGGACCAGCTGGGCATCAGGTGGAAATGGACGATCTGTTTACAGCTATCCTCTCTGGGGCTGAATACAACGAAGCAGATTGGGCTGCGGAGAGCACGATGACCGCGATTATGGGCCGAATGGCAACTTATTCCGGTCAAGAGGTAAGTTGGGAGCAGGCGTTTAATTCCAACCTGGAGCTTGGCCCGAAGGAGCTCTCCTGGCATGCCACCCCGCCGGTGTTGCCTAACAAGGAAGGTTTTTATCCCTGCGCCATGCCGGGCGAGACCAAGGCGTGGTAATCAAATTATCGGCAAGGTGTAGACAATCTGTCGGTTCAAAAAGGCCCGTTTCTTGCGCACCACCTAGCTGGGACAGTGAAGGCTCCTTGGGTCCGAGAGGCAACGCGCCTGGCAACCTAGCGGGGGGAATTTTGGCCGAAAACTAATCAAGACCGTAGCCATCCGGTTGGCCCCGAGCGAAGGCTACCTACAGAGGCTTTGGACGCAAGAATGACGCACCTGGAAAGCACGCCTCAAGATTAGTCTGCGATTTTTGCGGCCAAGGTTTGGCCACAGCGCTCGACTAGTAGGGTCGATAAAGGTCAACACTCTTGTCGCTTAGGTAGCCAATAACCAGGCGCTTGCGGAGTTCCACCGCCTCGGGGGGCCAATGGCTAGGCGAAGGTACCCAGACCTCCTTCATTGCTTCCACATGCCCATCCAAGAAGCTTACGTTGGCGACATTTCCCGCATGGCGGAAGTGTGTTCCCGGCTCTGTAAACAGGAAGTAATCTTCAGGGCCACTAAGATAAAAGTTCTCCGTGGCCTTTAGCTGAGGGTCCCCTGCCCACGGCAGTTGGATTCGGGCCGAGTCGCTAAAGACAATTGTCCGGCTTGTTGACTGGAAATATGAAAGATTCCGCACAACCTGCCGCGGCGGCTGTGGCCAATTGGAATAGTCCACATACCCCAAGTTCATGTTGTAACCGTACCCCCCGGTCGCACCCTTGTAGAGCTGGACAATCTGATCGGTCCGTGTGGGACAACGGTATACGGCCGTGTTGCGCTCGATGTAAGGGACAATGAGTCCTTTCTCTGGGTACACCGTATCGGTGTTGTAGTCCACAGCGGCAAACCAGGCGACCGTTGGCTGGGTCCAATCTGTTTGCAGGATGGTGGACGGAGGCAGACACTGAAAAGTGTCGTGATAAAGCAGCACGGCCAGCGTGTTTTGTTTGAGATTGTTGGCACACTGCGCGCGTCGGGCAGCTTCCCGGGCCGCTTGGACGGCTGGCAAGAGGAGCGCAATGAGCACGCCGATTATAGCAATGACCACAAGAAGTTCCACGAGCGTAAATCCGCGGCGGGAAGCGACATGCTCGAGGGTGCCTTTTTTCCATCCACTGACGGGCCAAATCTTCATGATTACTCTCCTCTGATGGTGAAACAACGAAATCGGGCGAGGGCGCTCCTCCGACGAAAAAAGCGTTGACAGCTTGACCGAATTTCTACAGAGGGTCGCAAAGCCTCGTTTTCGCGCAAGGCCATCCGTGCCAAAGCAGTGGCGGTGCCTTACGCTCTCGGCAGGAAGCTCACCGCGATCCCGCCTCCCCGGCTGGTTACGTTCCCACAGCAGTAAGCTTGCCCGGGTCACTAAACCCTGAATCAAGCACGCTTCAGGTCGCAAAGGTCCACGCGCCAGTTAGTAGCGCGCAGAATGGCTCCACCGATGCTGCCAATCCTCCGATCGGGAAAGGCCATTTTTTGTTGACGGTCAGGGATCCGGGTGAAGCTCCCTTGACGCCTCATTGCCGACTTGCCGCCGTGGACCGGTAACCGGGCAATTTGGGAAGAAGGTGATAGTGTGGGCGCACACTACTAGCGCCGTGGCCCGTTGCCATTTGGTAAACAAACGGATACCCGCGATTTCGCCCGGAACCTTTCCGCAGGGCTTAGGCTGTCAGCAAATTGGCTTAACGCGATCCCTTATGGCCGGCGACCTGCCCGCGCAGGTGAACCCGGCCGCTGTGCTGGTAGGTCTGCTGACTTCCGCGTCGGAGGTCCCGGCCTTCTCATCGCCCCCTGGATCCGCGACAGGCAGATCGCTGGCGACAATGGCCGTCAGGAAGGAGTGGGACCCCCCACATGCACGGTCACAGCGGCGGGGCCGTCCCGGACTTGCACCGGTGTTCCCTGTTCGTTGAGCATCCAGGCCGGATGCTCAACCACCAGCACAGTGGTAAACGAGATCACGGCTTTATTATCTACCTTCTTTGGGTCCTGTCAAGAAGCGGGGCGATGTCTTCCTCTAGCCGGTAGCAAGAGACCTTTCTGCGTGTGTGATTAGCAGCTCGGTGGAGCCCACGCCCTAAGCTGCGATCGGCATGCGGTGCCTCCTTGCGGCAGATCGCACATGCGTCAATGATGGACGTCGCTTTTTTGTCAACGGCAAAGAGCGGCAATCTTGCCCCTTCTGCAAAGCCACCATACCCTCGCGAAAAGCAGCCACTTTTCCCATTGGGGAGGCTCCGGGCGCTGCGACCAAACGTCATAATTCCGTTTGCGAATGCGCCGGATAACTTCCACTGCCTCGCCCAGAACTATCCCGCCGATAAGCTGGAGCCATCGCGGCAAGAGGGGGAGTCCACTAGCTCCTGCCCGTAACCACCCCTCCGCCGTGGAAAGTTCCGCCTCCAAAAAGAGGCGAAAAGCGTCGTTTAACTTTTCGCTGAAAAAGTCGGCTTCTTGGTAGCCGAATCGGGCAGCTCGTGCAAGCGGCAAGTGAATTCGGCCGCTTCGTGTGTCCATGGCTAAGTCGCGGCAAAAGACCACCCAGGCAGCACCCGTGCAAATATAGTCGCTGACTTGGCATGCCGGCGGTGTGGCGCATTCCCCCAGGTAAAGCAGGAGACGGCCGAGGGGGTTGTGGCAGTAACGGCAGTAAGCGATGAGTTCCTCTTCGGTATAGTAGCGCGTTACCTGCTGATCTTGGCGGAAGCCCGCAATTAAATCGGCTAGCGGATCCCGCGGTATCTTGAGCGTTTCGATGGTCTCTTTTAAAGCCACAAACACCGGATGGGCAGCTTGGCCAGCGTAACATTCCTGTAGCAGGCGATGCCACCAATCAAGAAGCGCCAGCCCGCTGCGAGGATCGTGAACGTGAATGCTAAGGTCCTTTCCCCACCGCCAGAAAGCAAAGATATTCCATAAATGCTGCTGCAGCCCGCGCGGAAGCACTAAGCGCAAAAACATAAAATTAGGCAGGTGTTGTCTTGCGAGTTGGGCGCAATACCGCCGCGCCACGGGGAGGCTTACCGGCGAACGAAGGGTTTCAAGCGGGCCATACCTCTGAAGGTCAGCCGCCAAGGCTGGAGCCGTATGAACTGAGCAGCTGCGCACCGGTCGCGTCATGTTCACCCCGCGCTTGTATACCATTTCGTCATATCCAGATTCTTGGGAAGGGCTTTTATCAGGCGAAGCATTGAAAGCTTAGCATACCTTGCAATTTTCGATAATCGCGGGACGAAGGGCCGTTGAATAATTTAACCAAGTCATACCGAGTCCCAGCCTTGGTTTATTGGCATCCCGAACATTCTTTGGGAATCACAAGAGGGGTCAGGTAGAACCCGAGCGTTTACTTTCCGTAGGATCGCTTTGCGTGTACCGGAAGGACTGCTCATGGCCGAATAGGCAGGGTGTTATCGCGGACCGTTCCCAAGCTGAGCACCTTTCGTACGGACGGTCGCGTAAGCGAGTACGTAATGTGGAAAAAGGTTCTTGCCGAATGGTTCGGCGTTTTGCTATCGCCGCTTAGGTTGGTAACTTCCCGCATGACTGAATCGGAAACACATACATCAACAGGTCAAAATGAGTTGTCGGGCCGCAAGGGTACGGCCTCCTCACTTCGCCTGATCGTCCTTGAACCACGGGGCTTTTGCGCAGGGGTACGAATGGCGATCGAGGCCTTGGAAGAGGCACTCCGTCGCTTTGGCCCGCCGGTTTACGTTTACCACGAAATTGTTCACAATCGCGCCGTTGTGGAGTCGTTTCGCCAGCAAGGCGTCATTTTCGTCAACGATTTGGAGAAGGTCCCGCCGGGTAGCATCTTACTTTACTCCGCACATGGGGTCTCGCCGGAGATCCGTCGGCAAGCAGCAGAACGCCGGCTCCGCACCATTGACGCCACTTGTCCACTTGTGATGAAGGTGCATCGTCGTGCCCGAGAGCTGGCCGAGCAAGGATTCAAGATCATTCTTATTGGGCATCCCGGGCATGAAGAAATTGTGGGCACGATAGGCGAAGCTCCCGAAGCAATCCATCTTGTCAGCTCGGCGGAGGATGTCGAGCAGCTGAACTTGCCGGAATCTTCGAAGTTGGCCTATCTCACCCAAACCACCTTGTCACTTGAGGACGTGCGAGCGATCACCGCAAAGCTCCGCGAGCGATATCCAAATATCGTGGGGCCGCCCGAGGGGGATTTGTGTTACGCCACGCAAAACCGGCAGGAGGCAGTTCGGGCAATTGCGCGGGAGGTCGATGTGGTGTTGGTCGTCGGAAGTCCAAACAGCTCGAATAGCCGGCGGTTAATGGAAATAGCAAGGGGCTTAGGGACGCCGGCCTATCTTATTGACTCGGCGGCCGAGATTGACCGGCGGTGGGTGGCAAGTGCTCGTGCAGTGGCCCTGACCGCAGGGGCAAGCGCCCCAGAGAAATTAGTGCAGGAGTGTGTGTTGGTGTTCGTCCAGGAGTTTGGGGCCACCGTCGAGAGTCGGAGATTTTGTGAGGAAAACGTCCGCTTTGCTCTGCCCCGGGAACTTCGCCAATCTCTTTAATTTGGGCGTTTCGGTCGCTAACGCCCCAGCATTCGATTGACGGCTCCTCCACGTTTGGGGATAACCTTATCGGCTGGCGTTACTTCCTGCGCCGAAAAACGCTCTGAGAGGGCGGGCCAAGGTGACGCCGCCCTGCCAGGACACTATTTCCCTTTACCGGGCTTAGTGTTCACCCGTCCAAGGTGCGGAGTTTCCGCCCGGGGGCGGTGTCCCCTCGCCTAAGGATGCGTTCTGGCGTCCTGGGGAACGCTCGTTTCTGGGGGATCCCTTCAAGTCTTTTCGCCAAAAACGTTGTCCTTTATCGGAAGCATTTCCAAACGAAAGTCCCGGGGGTTTGCCGCAGCTGGTGAGTCCTTGGTCCTTCCCAAAGTGGAGGAAAATGAGCAATAATGAGAGCTTTCAACGCGAAGTTCCGCCGGCAACCCCTAGCTTTTAGGTTTGTTGGGCGGGGGACTCGGGGGTACCCACATCAACCGGCTGGTCCGTTAAGAGTCCCGGTGATAGTGCCCGGGCCCAATGACGTGCGAAACCCGGCGGACTTTCAGGCCAAATCAGTTGGGTGAATTGATCAGCGAATTCCTAAAGCCCATTGCCATTAACTGGCACCTTGATACCTGCAAGGAATCTCATATTCGGGAGGCAAGCCGTAGCTTATTGGGGTGTGTCGGTTACACACGGTAGCTAGGAGCAACTTGCGAAATGCCGCGAGTCCTTATTCTCGATCCTCTTTCCGAAGGGGGGATCAAAGCCCTCCGAGAGGCTGGGCTGGATGTCGAAGAACGCCACGGTCTGAAGGGGGAATCCCTGAAGGAAGCGCTCCTGTTGGCCGACGGAGCCATCTGCCGAAGCGGTGTCAAAATCACTCGGGAGGCTCTGGAGGGTAACCGGCGCCTTCGGGTGATCGTAAGAGCCGGTGTGGGAGTCGACAACATCGACCTTGAGGCCGCCACCCGGCAGGGCATTTTGGTAATGAACACGCCCGGGGGAAACACAATTGCCACCGCAGAACACACTTTGGCCTTGATGTTCGCGCTAGCCCGCCGGATTTGCCCCGCCTACCGCTCCTTGCAGGAAGGGCGGTGGGAGCGGAATCGATTCCTTGGCACGGAGCTTTACGGGAAGGTGCTTGGCGTGGTGGGATTGGGCCGAGTGGGCCGGGCGGTTGCCGAGCGGGCCAAGGCCCTTGGCATGCGGGTGCTGGGCTATGACCCGTTTGTTTCTGCCGCTAAAGCCCGGGAGTGGGGGGTGGAACTTGTGAACTCCCTGCGGGAGTTACTCCCCCAGGTTGATTTCCTGAGTCTGCACGTGCCACTGACCGAGCAAACAAGGAATCTCATCGGTCGCGAAGAATTGGCCCTGATGAAGCGGGGAGCTCGGTTGGTCAATTGCGCTCGGGGCGGAATTGTAGACGAAACGGCCTTGCTCGAGGCCTTGGATAGCGGGCACCTGGCCGGGGTGGCACTTGATGTCTTCGAAAAAGAACCTTGCACGCAAAGCCCCCTTTTTGGCCGAGAGAACGTCGTGTGCACTCCGCACCTCGGCGCAAGCACGCAAGAAGCTCAGGAACAGGTGGCGGTTGAGGCGGCGGAACTTATCGTGGACTATTTCACTCGGGGAGTGGTCCGGCAAGCTGTCAACAGTGTGGCGCTAGATGGCGAACTGCTTCGCGAGTTGGGGGGCTATTTGAATGTGGCCTATCGGTTGGGGCTTCTGCTTGCTCAGGTCCAGGGGGAAGGCATCCGGCGGTGTCGCATTCGTTACCAGGGGGAAGTGGCTCGGCGGGAGACGCGTTTACTTACGGCGGCGTTTGCTGCCGGCCTTTTGGAGCAAGCGGTGGAGGAACCGGTCAATCTGGTTAATGCCGAATGGCTCTTGCGTCAACGCGGTGTTGAGTTATTGGAAGAACGAAGCGGGGAGGTCGGCGACTTTAGTTCGCTTGTTCGGGCAGAGGTGGAGTCCTCCGAGCGAACGGCGGTGGCAGCCGGCACGTTGTTCGGCAAGATGCCCCGACTCGTGCAAAAGCGTTCTTTTCGCTTGGACGCCCCCTTGGAGGGAATCCTGCTTCTCTTTGAACACAAGGATGTGCCGGGGGTGATCGGGCATATTGGGACAGTTTTCGGTCGGCACCAAGTCAATATCGCCGGGATGTCTGTAGGCCGGGAGTGGGACCGGCCAGGGGGACCAGCGGTGGGCGTGCTGTGTCTTGACAGTTATCCACCGGCTGAGGCCCTTCGGGAAGTGTTAGCTCACGAGGCAATGAGCTGGGCCAAGATTGTCCGCCTGCCTTCGCGAGATCGGTTGCCGAGTTGGCTGGCCGGCTCTCAGGCAGGCGCTTCCAATCCCACAGATTGAGTAGGGGTGGAGGTTGAGTGACTGAACTGAAAAGGACCGTTCGAACTCCGGAACTTGGCCCGGTGCCGGCTCCGCTCTTCGGCGCGGCATTGACGGATTGAAATCTGGGTTGAGCTTTCCTGCCGGGGGGTAAACTTCCGCGGCTCCTCACTTCGAAAAGTGAAGCTGGGGCCTGGGGCGATGCGTTTCCAGGCAAGAGGTTTGGGGCTAGCCGGTGAGGTCGAGGAGCTGTCCCAACTTCCCGGTGGGGTCGCGCGGAGACTGCGGGCTTTGGCTTTGAGAAGACTCTGCCCGATGGGGTCGCTCCGGGATTTCCCAGGGCCGACGACCGTCGGCGTCACGTTCTTGAGCATGATGGTCTTCGCCGTCGGTTTGGCCGACGCCACTTGCACGCTCGGCCATTCTCTCGCTTTGCAACCGATGGGCCTCTTGAGCGGTCGCCTCGGCTGAGCGGTCCACTTCCTTCCCTTTTGTTTGCGCAAAGGGTGCGCCCGCAAGTCCCGCCAATCCCACGATGCCAGGACCAATGCTCATGGCTTGGCTCCTTCTTGCCCCCTGTGCCGTCCGAGCGAATTGGCTCGCGGAGGAGTCTTTGATTGTTTTCCCTGCGTGCTTAAGATCGGCCTTCAGCGGCCGAGTAGGCAATGGAACTTTTCCCACTCGTTTCGATCGCTAAGGGAGTCTTTTTGTCTGCCGCGGCCAACGAAATCCATAGCCTTGACCAGCCGCCACCCGGATCCCGCGACGTCGAAGGTTGCGGCCAAACACAGGGAGAGGACGAATTTGCAAAGTTCAAATTCTGGAGAAAGCTTGATATCCCGCCCCTTTTGCGCCGCTTTGTCCGCAGGACCTGCTACCGATTAAAGGGCCTTCTCTTCTGCCGGGGACTTCCTCCCGCCTTAAATTCCTGCTTTTTGGGGCCGATCCTGCCATGGAAAAACCGTTGCGCCTATTTTTCGGCTCAAGCCTAATGGCGGGGACCAGACATCTCAAAGTCACCCCGCATGGATTGGGTGATCCTTCCGGGAAGCCTCCGTTGACGGGCTGAATTTCCCAAACGGGTCGATTTTCTTGGCTTTCGGGGTGCGAATCCCCGTTCCCACATTCCGCCCCCCTAAACTTTAGCTTTTTTGACTCGTTTTTGCGGCACTCCTCGGCATCTAGCTGTGAGCAATTGGGCAGGTGTGAGAAGCTGGCACCGGTTTGGATCAACCCAAAGTGCCGATCATAAACCCATCTTTCGGAGGGTGTGGAGGTGGATCCTTGCAAGCGAAATGCAAGCCATCCGTCGGGTTAGCATTCTCCGCAAACGTAGCCATCGCCCCAAATAGGGAGGAAAAAGCTGTCGGGGGGTTCTTCCCGAATCTCGGTGGCAGCGGGCCTAGGAAGCCCCGTGATCGCAACCGGACCAACGAGCCTCCCTACGGCCCGTGACTTAGTTGAGTTTCGGCAGCAGGCGTATGATTAGCGGTGTGAGCGATAATTGGGTCGGTGGTTCGGTTAATGGCCCTTTGAGCTGCGTTAGTCTGAATTTTTGTGGCGTTGCTGAGACCAAATGACTCTCCTAGCACTCATTCGCTACGAGTTCCGCGAGGCCCGACTGCAATTAGGAATTAGCTCGATCATTTTAGTTGCTTTTGCTTGGCTTTTCGTGTGGCTCATCAGCCTGGTCAAACCAGGACTCTGGGCTGCGGTGTTGGAGTTCGCGCCTGATTTCCTTCGAAAACTCATCGTAGTTTCACCGACCCAGTTGTTGACTCCCCGGGGACAGATCTCCGTGCTCTACCTCCACATCGTGCCGTTGCTTGTGTGCATGGGTTGGGCGTTGGGGCGAGGATCCCAGGCGGTTGCGGGACGGGTAGCCTCCGGTCAGATGGAACTTCTGGTTGCAAGTCCGCTACGGCGCTTGGAAGTCATGCTTGCCCCAGGGGTCGTCATGCTGTTTGGTGCCGTCGTCATGGGGATCGCCCTCTGGCTGGGGACGTGGTTGGGCCTTGTGACCATCCGATTTTCCGACCCGCCTTCACCTGTGGACTTTATCCCAGGGGCACTCAACTTGATGGCTCTTACCTTGTGCTTGGCTGGGATCACCACCCTCATCTCTAGCTTCGATCAAGATCGCTGGCGGCCGATCTGGGGAGCCATGGCAGTGATGATTATCGCTGCCATCTTGAAGTTGATAGGACAGTTGATGCCAGGTGGGGAGTGGATCGGGAATCTGAGTTTTCTAACCGCATTTGAACCGCAGCGGCTCATCCTGGAACCAAACGCGGCCTGGAGCCCCTGGTTCCTACCCGAGGTGCAGGTTCGATTACGCGTTTGGTTTAACTTGGTGCTAGTGGCGATTGGGGTTTTGACTTACGCGGCTGCCTGCGTTGTCTTTATCAAGCGGGATATCCCCGTTCCGCGCTAGGAACGATTGGGAAGGCTTAGCCCCACCGCGCTCCTGTACCCAGTCTGCCCGAGTAGCACAGGCACATGAAGCCCCGACGCGAGGTACGCTGAGCGGTTCGCCGCCGAGCGTGACTAAGTTTTGCCAGACCCGCTGTTTGTTGACATTAAAAGCGTGCAGAGCCTTGTTCGTTGGGTTTCAAGCTCCCCTTTGTCGGGGGTGCTCGGTTTTGGCAAGCTCATTATTGGCAAGCTCATTAAATGAGCCAACATCCACGAATGGAGTCTTGAGACTTTTCAGCGCGCATGATGGTACCTCAGGTGGGGGATGACAGACCCGATGTCACCTAGCTTAGACTTGCGCCGCCTGCTTGCCGGCCCGGCCTAAAGGGTGGCCCTCGCAAAAGCTTTGCTTGAGGGGGAGGTTTGCGGCGGCGGCGACTCCGTTCCTCGACCCCGCAGAGTACCGCAGTCCCGGGGTTCCAATCGCTTTGGGAAGGCCCACCGCTTTCAAGAACCATGCGGGGAGAGCCGCGGAAACATGCGACTTTTTCTCACTTGATAGATATTACTGGTTGCAAAATAGTTGCGGATCCTGTAAAATTTGCGTGAGGACAGAGTTTGGGGTCCCAGTTCTTAGGCCTTTTGGGACCACGCCGGCGGAATCTGCTGAATGGATAAACCGGATCGTATTGACGAGTTTAAAGAACTGTGTCGGCGCCGGGGTATCCCGATGACACCGCAGCGCCGGGCTGTCTTTGAAGCGATTTTGGCGCGGGGGGATCATCCTACAGCTGATCAAGTCTTCGAGGAAGTACACAAGCGCCTAGCCGACGTCTCAAAGGCCACTGTCTATCGCGTACTGGAGCGACTGGTGGAAGCGGGCTTGGTCCGCCGCGTGGTCCACTCCGGCATGCCGGCCAGATTTGACGCCGACTTAACGCGGCATCATCATGCTACCTGCCGCCGCTGTGGGAGAATCCTAGATGTTCGCGACCCGAAGCTCGATGCGATTGACATCCCTTCCGAATTGCAGGAGCACTTCGAGGTAGAGGACTTTTGTGTACAGTTTTTTGGCCTTTGCTTTGAATGTCGAAGCCAGGCAGGTGAGCAGCCAGATTTGACAACTTCTGCTTGAGCCTCTCTGAACTCTTGCTCTCTGGCAACTGGGACACTTTCCAGCTATCCGATTGGCCCCGGCTGAAGGAGTTCTTCGAGTGAATCCCGGGGTTTCTGTGCGCAGTAGCCTCCCTGCACTCACCCAGGTGAGTGTCACTTCATGCACACCGAATGCAGTGAGCGCCCGGGCGGTGGTTCGCTGAAGACCACAGGTAGCGCGCGAGGAATCTCGGGAGAAGTGGGGCGAGGACAGATCTTTGAGCTTCGGGCATGGTCGTCCGGAGGCCAGCCCAGCGGCAGACCTGTCGGTGTGTTTAACAAAAGTCGGCTTTTTAGAAACGGGCAAGGCCTTTGCAACGGGCTTGACCGAGGGAGGGTCAGGCGCTCGTGTTCCAGGGAAGGGGAAGGCCATTAGGACTTCTCTTTGATTAAGGAGGACGGCGGTATGTGGACGAAAAGATGGTATCTCCTAGGCGGAAGTGTGGGGATTCTTGCGGCAGTAATTCTGTTTGCAGCCACCTGGGAAAGTTTGGCGGCCAAACGCCCTTCAAGCTACTCCCCAGTTGTGATAACCGAGGACTTTGCCTCAATTGTAGCGCGGATGCAGGCAGCAAAACCGGAGATTATGAAACGGCATTTGGCGCTTCTCGAAGAGCGGTATGACCTGAGCAATCGGCCGGTGCCGGGCGTTACCATGTCCCGAGGCAAACCTATCCAGGGGGGTGTCCGTGTGAAACTCCCGCCCGGCGTAACCTGGCAACAACTCGCAGAAATGACCCCTGAAGAGATAAAGGCAAAAGGCCTGTGGCCTAAAGGGTTCCTGCCGTTGCCTCACCCCAATCACTCTGAGGGTGGGATGTTGTTCCCTAAGAACCATATCCAGGAGATTTTGCGGCAAGAGGGGCGGGATTTGACGCGGTTTGATCTCGACTTTGATTTGCCGGAGCATTTTCTCCCGGAATTTCCGCCGCCCATTTATTTGACAACACGGCCGGATCTGGGGGATGTTTCGCAGGGCCAAGTGATCACCTTGCAGAACTACTTTGAGATATTCAACGGCATCTTGAACCCCAAGCAGCTGGAAGGCTTGCGACTTTTGTTGACGCCATTCCCTCAGCAGCAATTTAACGCGACAGATGATAGGCGGAGTCTGAAGCCCAGCATGGGTGTCTCCTGCTTTGATTGCCACGTCAACGGGCATACCAATGCCGCCACGCACCTGCTGGGCGATATTCGTCCTCAGGAATTCCGGCCCCGGTTGGACACTCCGTCGCTTCGCGGTGTCAACGTACAACGGCTCTTCGGTTCTAAGCGTGCGTTGAAGACCGTGGAGGACTTCACGGAATTCGAGCAGCGGGCTGCCTACTTTGATGGTGACCCAGTGATGGCTACCAAGAAGGGTGTTAATGTGCTGGAGCGCGGGAGTCAGGTTCACTTCATGGCCGAATTCATGGCTATTCTAGACTTCCCGCCAGCACCGAAGCTGGATGTCTTCGGCATGTTGGACCCCGCCAAGGCCACCGAGCAAGAACTGCGAGGCCAAAAAGTCTTCTTTGGCAAAGGGCGATGTGGCTTGTGTCATATCCCGCCGTATTACACGGATAACATGATGCATAACTTCCGCACTGAGCGATTCTTTGAGCCGCATGTGGTGAACGGCCGGATGATGACAGGCGATGGCCCGATCAAGACATTCCCGTTGCGTGGCATCAAGGATTCTCCCCCTTATTTGCATGACGGCCGCTTGTTGACGCTTGAGGACACGGTGGAGTTCCACAACTTGGTGCTCGGCACAAAGCTCACCGAGCAGGAAAAGGAAGACCTGGTAGCGTTCCTGCGGTGCCTATAAAGCCAGCGGTGGTCAATCTTCCGCCGGGTGAAGGGCTTCTCGCTAAGAGGAGGTAGTCTGGCCGAATATACCCGCGCCGGATGTCAGTGCCGCCTTCGCTGTGCGCCGACAGGGCGCCGGACACCCCTGGGCCCTTAAAGTGTATAGGGAGCTTAGTGAGCGGGCTTAAACGGGCAACCAGTTGTTGCGAAGGTTTTCCCACAGAGGGTCAATCGCTCTCGGAGCTGGGACGCAGGGTCATCCGGTTTAGCGGGTATTCCGCCAGGTGGTGATATAAGTTTAAACGGCCTGCCGGTATTTCCGGGGCACGCGGGGGGCTTTCCCCGGCGACTCGCCCTTTGTCCCAAGCGGGTGATTAGTCCACGCGCTCTTGGGCTAGCGGTTTAAAAGCGATCGCGTTCTCCGTCAGTAGCGCGGGCGGAAACGGGTGTGCCTGGCGCGGGAATGGAAGGGTTTCGTTACTTGGTCGTCGCGCGAAGTTTTTCTTGGTACTCGATAAAGCTAACCTGCCTAAAGAGTTGGACGAACTGGTCAGCCTGGTTGGCCCGACTTCGGTCCGATTCGCTTACCCGATAGAAAAAGTTGTGGTATGACCGGATGACCGCTGGTTGGTTGCGTTTCTGGGCTGCAGGCTTGAGTTTAAGCTCAACCCGAAGGGGTACTAGGCCGCGTTCAAGAAGCACTTTGTTGACTTGGAGTCGGGCGAAAGGTAGTCGAGACCCCGGCGTCACCATGGTATTTAGCTGGCTGTACCAATCCGAGAATTCCGCGTAGATCTGGGCAATCTGCGGGCTTGGCGGCCGGTCCACGTCGACCAAGTACGAAAGGTACTCGCTGTCGAAACTTATCGCCGCGGCGCCGGGATGGTCCTGCACTGTGATTTCTGGACTGGCCAAGAACCGCAGAAAGCTATCCTCATGCTTTAATGCCCAAGACCGAAGGGTGGTAATGAAAGCCGCCACTTGCTCCACCCGAAGTTCGGTTCGCAGTTGAGCCGGGGGATAGAGAAGCGTGAAGTGACGGAGGGTTGGATTGAAAATCACGATCTCCTCCGGCTGGCGAAGGAAATCGTAAAACTTGTCGTTGACAAATAGCGTTATGCTTTCCGAAATGGGCCGGGAAGACTGGTCAACATAAACAGAATTTTCAACGCGGAATTCAAGTGGCGCTGCCCCTGCGAGGGTTGCCGGCAAAAAAGCCACAGTACCCAAAGTACTCAAGCTAGCAAAGCACACCCAGGACCACCAGGATTGCATTGCTAAAGGTCCTGCATGCTGGCGCTGGGGCCGTTCGAATCGGCTTGCGCTGAAGGATTTACCTCGGTATGCCGTAACGTGCTGGCGGCGATGAAGGCTCTGCCCCAAGGCTTGGACAGCTTCCATGGCGGATTGCTATCAAACATATCTTGGATGAGTGCCCGCCTCGCTTTCTTGGTGATTTCCGAGCACTTTTACTTTCTAACCCCTACCTTTGTAGTTCCCGAAAAGCCCCCAAGCAAACTTTCCTCCTATCAAACGGAGCAACCTTGTTGGGGCTGATTAAGGTGAACTTATTGCCCGATTGCGATCGACTAAAAGTCTTGGCTTTTGTCTTAAGTTGCCAAATTGGGGCGCCATCACGCGGAATCTGAGCCCCGATGCAAAACCCGCCGGGATCAGTAGCTCCGCGACTCTGAGTGCTTCGTCCGGCGAATACTACTTTCCAAGGGGCAAGGCAGCAAAGGCCTAAACCCTAGCGTAGTACCCCCCAGTTGGGCGAGTTAACCTACGAATCATTTCCCCTTTACTAATCTTTCACCTCAGCTCAGCAACTATCTGCGATCCCCGGCGGATTAAGTTCCGGAACCATGCGGCAAGCCAACCTGGGATTTTTGGGATGATTGAGAAAGAAGGTGGGGATGGGGAGTACAAACTGGATAGGTAAGAACGCTGCGATAGGCGCTTTAGAAAAGATGGATCTTGGCGTTACGTATCCAAAGTTCAGGTGAACGACCGATGCTAAGCGGCTTTCGGCTGGTGGCACTGGGAATTCGGATCCCCGGCTGCAGCTCGGTGGTCGGGGGAATTCAATTCCGGTATACTTCCCCGGTATCGCCGGCCGGGCAAATTCCGCCGGCAAGCAGGCCGTGGCAATCCCGGGCCCCGCCATGGGAAATGTGTGCCGGCGTCGTTTCCGTCGATGGTTTGGAGGGGCGCGGTTTGTTGGCCGGGGCGTGGGATATTTCCAGGGCATTTGGCTTGGCTTCCCCTTTGATCGGGAGAGCGGGCCTGGTTCTCGGCGAGGGGTGCGAGTACTTCTTTCAAAGCCGCTAATAAAGGTTTGATATATTTGAGCGAAGCGTAATTGTGCCCCAGTCGCCGAACAACAGGTGGCCGGGGCGTTTCGGTTTGACGGGCGGATATAACCGCCCAGGAGCTATTTGGTGAAACAAGGGATGGGGTTTCGCCGAAATTGCGAACTCGCCCCGTTATTGAGGCACTTAAGTTGACAGCTAAGGCAACATAAACATGCAAGAGAGGGAACGTTCCAAAGACCGCCAAAAGTCAACGGCTACGCTGCCGCCGGTGGCCATCGTTCTTGGGAGTGAGAGCGATTGGCCCAAAGTCGAACCAGCGGTGTTAGCGCTCGAGGAGTTCGGCGTGGGTTATACGGTCTCCGTAATGAGCGCTCACCGGAGTCCGGAGCTTGTCCGCGAGTTTGCATCCACTGCGGCTGAGCGCGGGGTGAAAGTGATTTTGGCAGCGGCGGGAGGTGCTGCACACTTGGCAGGGGTCGTGGCCGCCCATACCATTCTGCCGGTCATCGGAATCCCTGTGCCGACCGATTTGGCAGGGGGTTTGGACTCCCTTTTGTCGATGGTGCAGATGCCTGGCGATGTGCCCGTGGCCACAGTGGGGGTGGGAATCGGCGGCGCTCGTAACGCGGGGCTTCTGGCAGTTGAGATTTTGGCCCTTAACGATCCGGCACTTCAAAAACGTTTGTGGCAGTTTAAGGAAAGCCTGGTAGAGAAGGTGAAGTCGAAAGACGCGGCCTTGCAGGCCCGCTTGGAGGATCGGATGCGGGCGCGATGAGCGATGCTGCCGCCACCGCGAAGCGACCGGATATCCTGCCCGTTGAACCTCTCCGCTGGGTGGGGGAGGTCGATGGCTACTTGCGGATCTTAGATCAGACTCGGCTCCCGTCGTGCGAAGTATGGATTGATTGCGTTGATGTTTCCGTTGTTTGGGAGGCGATTCGGTCGCTTCGAGTCCGCGGTGCGCCGGCCATCGGCCTGGCGGCCGCTTATGGGGTGTGCCTGTCCCTCCGTTCCGCATGTGGCAGCACCGCTGGGCTATGCCAAATCGTAAACAGGGCCGCCGAGTATCTGAGCACCGCTCGTCCTACGGCCGTGAATCTTTTCTGGGCACTTTCGCGGATGCGTCGCCGTGCCGTCCAACTTGCGGAAGCTCCCCCCGAAGTATTCCGCCAAAAGCTTCTAGAAGAGGCTTTCGCCATCCATCAGGAGGATCGGCGGATGTGCGAGGCGATAGGGAGATGGGGCGCATCCCTCCTGCCGGAACATGCGTGTGTGCTCACGCACTGCAACACCGGGGCACTAGCTACGGGGGGAATTGGCACGGCCCTCGGTATTGTGTACACAGCAGTGGCCTCGAAGAAGAAGATCCATGTTTACGTAGACGAAACGCGCCCGCTTTTGCAAGGTGCCCGCCTAACCGCTTGGGAACTTATGCGGTGGGGCATCTCGTGTACACTTATCTGCGATTCCATGGCCGGGGCACTTCTTGCCCGCAAAAAGATCGACGCCGTTATTGTCGGTGCCGACCGGATTGCCGCGCGGGGGGATACGGCTAATAAAATCGGGACGTATGGATTAGCAGTTCTGGCCCGGCATCATGGCGTTCCGTTTTATGTGGCGGCGCCGTCGAGCACCTTTGATCTGTCCCTTGATTCTGGGCAGCGGATCCCAATTGAGGAACGCCACCCGGATGAAGTCCGTTCGCCTCAGGGCGTGCTGTTTGCGCCGGCGGATGTGCCCGCTTGGAATCCGGCATTTGATGTTACCCCAGCTGAGCTAATCACGGCGATCATTTGCGAGAAGGGCGTTATTTGTCCCGTAACAAAGGAGCGTATCGCAGAGGTTCTTGAAAGCCCAATGCCGCAGTTTGCCGGAAAATAGGGAGCAATCCGGCTGCTAAGAAACGGCAGCCTTGTTGTTGCCTTTGGCGGGTTGCCGGGGCAGTCGGTAGGGCCGGATAGCGTTCTTTAAGGAGCGGTTGCTTCAGTCGCCAAGTATTATGCCATTTCGCAGTAACAAGTTGCGTGTGGACGGTTGCTTCTGCTGGGATTGACTGCTTCGCGGCGGACACGTTTGGAGTAGATGAGGTCAACAAACATCTCATGGCGCAACCGCTTGGCACCGGCGATATTCCCTCTTTCGAGTTTCTAGAGGGTTTAAGCTTGCGACTTCGTCAACAGATTGAATTCTTGACAGTGGTGGATCGGCTTAAGGAGGTCCAGCGGCGTACATATATTGTCGGGGGGAATCGCCGGGAGAACTCGGCCGAGCACTCTTGGCACGCGGCCTTGGCGGCGCTTGTATTGGCCGAATGGGGCCGAACCAGTAACGGCGGTTTGGACCTCGCCAAGGTGGTGCAGATGCTTCTTGTGCATGATATAGTGGAGGTTGAGGCGGGCGACACTTTCGTCTATGACGAGCACCTCGAGCCACAGAAGAAAGAAGTCGAACGACAAGCGGCGGAGCGGCTTTTCTCGCTGCTCCCGCCGGATCAAGCAGTAAAATTCCGCAGCTTGTGGGACGAATTCGAGGCGCGGCAAACTCGGGAGGCTCAATTTGCCGCGGCAATTGATCGGATCTTGCCCATCTTGCTTAACTTCGTAAACCGCGGTCGCCTTTGGCAAGAAAATGGAATTGATGCTGGGAAGGTCCGCCGAAAGAACGCCCACATTCGGGAAGGCAGCGAAAAGCTATGGGATTTGGCCGCGACCATTATCGACGAAGCGGTAGCCCGAGGGTTCTTAGTTGCGACGGCGGAGTGTTGACTCAGGCTTTAACAGCCAGGTGCCGGGGCGAGAGTCGTTCTGACACGGAACGGGATCCGGTTTGAGGCAGCTTGCTAGAGAGCGCAGCAAAAATTGGGGGGTGGTCATAGGCGGGGGGCGTAAATAAGGGGGAGGTGGCAAAGGAAAGGAGGGAGGTGGTAAGGCAAATGGAGCACCGATCTCCTTCGAAAGGTGGATTTTTCTCCGAGGTGGTGATTCGACCTCCGGAGTTGCAGAGCTGTGTTCTGGCTGTAGCTTTCTCCCTTGCCGCCGGATTGTGCAATTCAGCCGCGGTGGCCGGCCGGGCAGAGCCCGAACCTCAACTGGGAGTTTCCGTACCGGTTGATCATTCCCGGACCGGCCGGGCTCAAAAGGCAAGCGACCCTTCTGCTAGCAAACGGGATTGCTCGGACAGTGGGATCAACCGTGGGGAATGCCTCGACACTCCCCCGGCCGCGGACTCCTTTTCGCGCAGAGCGGATACTCCGGGAAATGAGCAATCTACACCATTGAGCCGAGTTTCCCTTTCTCGAGTTTCTGAGCGCGCGCCTCATCGACAAAAAGTCGAGGAAACTTTGAAGCGGTGGGTTTCCCCGTCTCCGGCTGATTTGCCGCAAGCTGCTTCCGAGCTTCTCGAGCTTTACCTGAGAATAGCGGGCGATTCCTCCATCGGACTGGCCGAGAAGCGGACTCTGCAGCGTCGCTTGGCGGTCCGATTAGGCCGGTTGAAGGACTCGCTTCGCCGTGCCGCCGCAGGCGGTAGTTCTGCAAAGCCAGTAGTAAATGCACATCAGCTCAACGAGGAGAGCCTACCAAGCGAGCATAGTGAAAATAAACAACCTTTAACGGCCGCGGGTTCAATCGGTGCGAATTCGAGCGCGGGTGGAGAGAAGTCCACAGATTTGCTTCCCTTGGGTGGTGGAGCGAGCCCCGACTGGTATGCGGAAAAATTAATCGAGCTTATCGAAACGGTTGTTCGGCCGGAAACGTGGGAGGTAAACGGCGGCCGTGGCAGAATTTTCTATTGGCCACCTGGTCAGGCGTTGATCATACGTCAGACTGAGGAAGTTCACCGAGAAGTGGGGACATTGCTCGAGCTTCTTCGACGAATACAATAGGGGATGGCAGGCGTTAACACGCCCGAATCCCACATACCACGCTTCGGCATAAGAGTGTGGTGGTTGTCGGAAGCAAAGGCCGGGGCGGATCTCCGTTCGCAAGGTTTACTGTTTCTAGCCAGACAATTGGCGACACTGGCAGGCTTATCGTGCCCGAGGCGCGTTGACCCTCCACCTGGATTGGGTGCGATATAGAATAGGGATCGGTGCGATTTGGACCAAGCAGGGGTTTATAGCAGAAGCGGGCGCTGGCATCCGAAAGCTAATTTCCAGGCCGGGGTTAACGACGGTAATCAGGTTTGATCTAGTGCTGGGGTTTGAAACTTGGTGTCGCACCGGGCGTATTGTTAGGAGAACTTAAGGCCGCGTGACTTTTTCGGCTCATATGGACGGCAAAAGCTCGAATTCATGGAGGAAGATCTCCTCTCGATTGGGTGATCTTTTTCGCGTGAACGGCACTCATGGAGAGTGTTAACGGGGATAGCTCCCCGCGGGATCTAATTTGCCGAACCGACAGGGACGTGATCTTCTCTCCAACGTGCCGGTTGGTTGGTCAAGGGATTTAGGATGAGCCAAGCTTTAGTGGAACTTGCAAGCTGTAGCACCATCCGTTGTCCGTCCGCGCAGGTGGGGCAGGTCCCACATCCCGTGCGGTGGAACAAGCCCTCCTTGTGGGAGGACAAAGACCGCGGCGTGCCGATTTTAGCCGGTCTTCTATTGGTCGTTGGACTGACCTGGGCAGTTAGTGGGTTTCTCTATCTTGGCCTACTTGCCGGCGGGATGATTGCCCTCTCCTTGTCAAGGGTTTTTGTCTCCGAGAAATACCAACTGGACGAGGTCGGCATCCACTGGTGGTGGGGGACCAAACACTACCGGTTTATCCCCTGGTGCAAAGTGACCGCGTTGCACTTAGATCGGGGCGGGCTGTATCTTTCCTTGCACCGGAACTTTCCTGAAGGCCAGGTTTACCCAGCGATTGTTCTTCCGTGCAGCTGGAAGACGGTCTTCGCGATCGGTAAGTTTTTAAAGGAGCTTTCCGACCGCCGGATACCCGAAGCCCAAAGCGCCGAGTTAGTCGCAGCCGCGAGCTAGCTATCCTCGGCTTTCCTTTAAGCATCCGCGCTAACGCTTTAGCAGGGTAGCCAATGCTCGAAAGCTCGAACGATCGCTTTGGCCTTATAGGGTCGCCGTATCTCCCGTGGATAGGCCTTGTCTTTTAGCCTTGGAGCCCCCTGCGTGGTTAAAGCGTATTCGACCAGGCTTTCCGGCCCGGGTTTGCTGCCGGCATCTTGAGGGAGTTCTCTTAGGTGTACCGTGTGACCGAACACGCCGGCGCCGGAGCTCGGGACTAAAACCGTAAGCCCTCGAGCGCGAGTCACCTTCTTGTCAACCGAGTTTGCTTGCGCGAACCTCGGCTGCCCCCCAATTTCCTGCACCTCCCGATTAGCTGGAGAACAACGCGAGATTACCAAATTTCGATAAAATTTTTCGAATAGGTAGGCCATTCGGTTTGGCTTAAGCGGGCTTGACACAACTGAAGGATAGTTGAGCGCCTAAGCCCGCTTGAAACGACGGCGAAGAATGGCCTTGGTTCCTGGGTGAGGAAGATCTTGGGAGCAAGGTTTCTGGGGGCGCTATTTTTCGTCGGACGCCATGTCCCGGAAGTCAACCAGGTATGAAAAGAGAGCTGGTGGACTATTTGATTGGTAAAGGTGGCTGGACATTCGTCGGGCCACCAGTTTGTGCTTGGCGAGGTACTTTGGAGGTCTACGCTAACTGAGTATGGACGCGGAACTACCGGAAAGCGAAGCTGTGCAGAATCTACCGGGCGGCTATGAGGCCTGTGCGCAAAAGGCTAAGACCCTGCCCCATCGCCCTGGTGTTTATCTAATGAAAGATGCTGCGGGTCGGGTCATTTATGTCGGCAAGGCGAAAGACCTGCGCTCGCGAGTGAGCAGCTATTTCGCCAAGGGTGCGGCAGACGATCCGCGGATAGGGCCGCTTCTCCGTGAAATCTACGATCTTGACTTCATCGAAGCGGAAAGCGAAGTTGACGCGTTGTTGACGGAAGCTCGGCTTATCAAGGATATTCAGCCGAAATTCAATCGCGAGCTTCGCGACGATAAGACGTTCCCGTATCTTCAAATTTACATTCGGGAGGATTTTCCCCGAGTTGAGTTTACCCGTGAACCCCGCCGACGTGGAACAAAGCTCTATGGACCGTTTGCCAATGCCAGTGCACTGCGCGGGGCAATTCAGGTGCTGCAAAAGATCTTCAAATTCCGCACATGTTCTTTGGACATCAAAGCGGATGATCCGCGGTGGCGTTGGTACCGGCCCTGTTTGCTTTATTCGATCGGCCAGTGTCTTGCCCCTTGTAATCTGCGTGTCAGCAAAGAAGAGTATCGCAAGGCGATTCATCAACTACAGCGATTCCTGGAAGGGGAGAAGCATTCGCTTCTGGAGGAAATGCGTCGGGAGATGGCCGAGGCAGCAGCGGCCAGGCGTTATGAAGAAGCTGCCCGGCTTCGCGATCAGATTCAGTTGCTAGAAACCTTAGACGAACGCGGGGAATTGGAAGAACATGTTCAGCCGGAAGTGTTTCCGGTTGACCCACGTAAGGGCCTACTCGGGCTACGGAAAGTGCTTAAGCTCAAGAAGGTCCCGCGGACAATCGAGGGGGTCGATGTGGCCCACCTGGCAGGAAGTGACACCGTAGCAAGCGTGGTGCAATTTATCGACGGATTGCCATTCAAGCCCGGTTATCGGCGCTACCGAATTAAGACTGTCCAGGGTGTTGACGATTACGCTGCCATTCGAGAGGTGGTCTACCGGCGATTTCGTCGATTAACAGAGGAAGAGGAAGTCTTTCCCGACCTGTTGCTTATCGATGGCGGGAAAGGGCAACTTCACGCAGCGCAAGAGGCGTTTCATACCTTAGGCGTCGAACCGCCTGCTTTGGTGGCGGTCGCAAAGCGGGAGGAAGAGCTTTACCTTCCCGGCAAAGAGGAACCGTTGCGGCTTGGACGAGAGTCGTTTGCCCTTCGGCTCTTGCAATATGTTCGCGATGAAGCTCATCGCTTCGCGCAGCATTATCATCACCTCTTGCGCCGCAAGCACACCTTGGGAGACGAAGCCACCTAAGCTTGTCAAAGAGCCTGTAAACGTGCTGCTCGGCTCTGGTACTTTTAGCGCCTCCGCGTTTCGGATCGGAGAGCTCCTCGAACCAGACTCTCAACCTACGGCAGTCGGGGTCTTGAGCTTCCTGAGTCGGCGATTTGCTTTTCCCGAGAATGTCGCCCAGAATTTGGAGCGGTTATTCCCGACGGCTTATCCTGGATTTCGATAAACTGGGGTGGTATTATGTCAGCCGCAATGTGTGAGCCGTGAGTTCACGTTCCTCCGTTACGGAGTGTACGTTGTCAGGGCGCAAAGAGTTTCACATCGGATTGGTTCTTGGGCGAACTCAGAAGGAGGCTTGTCTATGCCGCAAGCTGTACTAAAGTCCTTAAGTCTGCTTCACCTCGTTACTTTCGTAGTTGTCTGTGGGCTTGGTCCACAAGTTGTTCTTGGGCAGAGTGTTGACCTTATTCACAGACCGTATCTGCTTGACGCGGGGGTCGTATCCCGATCAATTTCCTTCGAAAACCCGACAGGTGCACCTGGCGAAGGAGGGAAGGCTGCCAGTCGGCTCGGTCCTGGCCGCAAGGGTTCTCCTTCCCGGACGATCAACCCGGGCGAGGAGGTCCAGCTTTGCGACATTGAGGGTCCTGGGACGATTCGGCACATCTGGATGACGACAGCTCAGGACCCGACAACCCAGCGGGCGTGCGTCATCCGCGCATGGTGGGACGGGCAGGAGCACCCTAGCATCGAGTGCCCCATTGGTGATTTCTTTGGCTTTGCCCATGGAAAGATCATGCCGTACCATTCGGCAGTTCACTCAGTGGGCCCAACCGGCGGGCGGAACATTTGGATACCTATGCCGTTTACGAAAAGAGCCCGGATCACCTTCCGCAACGATGGCCAGAAGGCCGTCCCTCTGTTTTACCAGATCACGTATACGCTTGGCGATAAGCACCCTGAGGACGTCGGGCGACTCCATGTGCTTTTCCGCCGGGAAAATCCCACCACGCTGAAGGTAGACTTTGAGATCCTGCCCCAGCGGAACCAGAAGGGCCGATTTTTGGGCACGGTCATCGGCGTTCGTAATCTCCACCCTGAGCGCTGGTGGGGGGAGGGGGAGTTAAAAGTTTACATGGACGGAGATAAGGAATGGCCGACCATCTGCGGCACTGGCAGCGAGGATTACGTCGGACTGGCCTGGGGCATTCAGCAGACGCCGTTCTTTTATAATGGCTGTTCGCTGGCCGAAAAGAACTTTGTTTCGATGTACCGCTGGCACATTGTCGACCCAATTATGTGGCAACAATATGCGCGGATCACCATTCAGCAAATTGCTTGGCAAAACGGACTAGTTGAAACCCAGGATGATTGGTGTTGTGCCACTTTCTGGTACGAGCCGGTGCCCAGCGAACCGCTTCCGCCGCTACCGTCAGTTGAAGATCGGTGCAAAGACATTTGGCCGGAGAGCAAGTAATCATTTTCGGCCTCGCTGCTTTTTTCTCAAAGCTGTTTACGCCGAGGAGGGCTTCCCTAACCATTTTGTTTTGTTGCTCCCAGCGGTGAGTTGCCGAAAAAATGGCGGAGTTACCCTGGGTGCGAAAACTCTCCCAGTTAGGGTCAGACTTTGGGACTGAGAAACAGGCAGCGATGGCCAACAAATGGAAGCGTTCTTGCCAGAGGCTGCTAACCCTTGTGAAAAAGGCCGGTGCGTGTATGCTCTTTATGGTTAAGGGAAAAGGTGCTCGCATTCCGCACGGAACGTTGGACGATTTTCGTGCCCAGGGCTTGTGCATGTTCTGGCTTGTGTGGTTTCTGATTATTCTTGGCTTGGGGTTTGTGCCCTTTGAGGTGGTCGGCGCGGGTGAGCCGCAAGTCGATGCCGCTCCGGGGGACACGTGGCCGCGCTTCCGGGGACCGAATGGCCGAGGCGAGCGCGACGATGTGCGCGTGCCGCTTGAGTGGACCGGGGGGATCATCCGCTGGCAAGTGGATTTACCTGGTGTGGGCCATTCCTCGCCAATTGTATGGGGCGATCTGGTTTACGTTACCTCGGCTTTGCCCGAGGACGCCACTCAGATCCTCCGGGCTTATCGAGCGGAGGATGGCAGCCTGGTCTGGGAGAAGCGCTATCCCTCCCGGCCCCACCGCGTCCACTCGTTTAATTGCTATGCTTCGTCAACGCCAGCTGTAGACGAAAAGCGAATCTACTGGGCCTGGGGCAACCCGGAGGAGCTTGTCGTCGTTGCTTTGGACCGAACCTCCGGTCGCGAATTGTGGCGGCAGAGGCTCGGGCCTTTCGTGGCCGAACATGGTTTTGGGGCCTCCCCGATCGTAGCCGATGGACTTGTTATTTTGCCCAATGAGCAAGACGGGGAGAGTTGTGTCGTTGCTTTGGAGGCCAGCACCGGGCAACTAGTATGGCGGACTCCACGGCGGTCGGAAAAGACGGCCTACAGCACCCCCGCGGTGCTTGCCCCCGCAGGGCGGGAACCGCAAATTGTGTTGACAAGTTGGGCACACGGGATAAGCGTGCTTGATCTGCACACGGGAAAACCCGTCTGGGAGCTGCCGGTCTTCCGCTTCCGGGTCGTTGCCTCTCCGTTTGTGGCAGATCGGTTTATCTTTGCATCATCAGGCGAGGGCGGCGTCGGCCGACAACTTGTGGTCGTCCGCTATCCGGCAGAGGTAGGGCAGCAACCAACTAAAGTGCTTGAGCTTGCCCAAGACATACCTTACGTTCCGACACCGGTCGCAGCGGGTGACCTTGTGTTTCTCTGGTCCGATAGGGGCGTGGTAAGCTGTGTGGAGTTAAAGCAGATGGCCGTTTTGTGGAAAGAGCGGTTAGGTGGACAGTATTTTGCGTCACCGGTTCGCACCGGGGACCAAATTTTCAACATCTCTCGCCAGGGCGAGGTGGTGATTCTACGCGCAGCACGCAGGTTTGAGGTCCTTTCGAGATTTAATTTGGCGGAAGGAACTCATGCGACGCCGGCTATTGCAAGGGACAATGTTTTCGTTCGCACGTATTCTCGCCTTTTGGCCGTGCCCACTCTGCCTGTCCAAGCGAAATAAGCCATTGTGCGGGATGCGTTTCTGCAACCCCCGTTTGACTCCCTGCGCGGTGTGCGCGTTAGTGCGGCCAATGGCGGGTCGCCCTTGAGATCATAAACAGCAGGCTAGCTTCTTACGCCCGGAAGCCGGCTTTTCCGACATAGCGATGCCTGTTTCGGGGACCGCCCGTCGCGCCTTGCTATCGCGCGGCCCCAAATCATGCGCGAAGATTAATAGCCTGCCGGGCGTGGTTTACTTACGATTGATCCAGAGAATTTGGCCACGCCAAACTCTTCTCGTTGCCCCTCAGGCGATCTTTACCTATTTGGCTGGCTTTATTTGGTTGACGGAGTGCCCGCCGGGCTCGCCAAGCGCAATCAAAGGGGGCGCATTTTCAATTCGGCGGTGAGGCTGGCAGTTTGGGTGAACGTGCGAGTTGGGAAGTGATACCGAACTTCGTACTTGCCTTTCAAAGTGGGCCACTCACACCCGGCGCAAGAGCGCTGCGGACCCTCGTAACTGGTGGCCGGATTGCTGCAAACCGCCAGGGCAAGTGTTGTTAAATAGCACATGTGTTCCCCGCGGCCCTTACCGTCGCTTTGGCCGGCCCAAAGAAACCTCGGTTCGGTAGAGACTTTTCTTGGTTTTAGGTGGTTGCTTTCGAGGGCTAAGGAAACCGGTCTGCTGGTCAGAATGTGGGGATATTCCCCGACAGCAACCGCACGGGCCTTCCTTGCCGCCTTTGAGGACGGGTCGCGGGAGACGACATCAACGCAGCCGAATATTTCAAGACGGAAGATCGCTGGCGCTGCCGCTTTAGGCCGCCAAGCGAACGGACACGCTTCGGCGCTTTACTGCGTCTACAAACTCCTCGAAGATGCGAAAGTCGAGGGCGGAGGCGCTATCAGCCTCAGGATGAAATTGGGTGCCGATCGCAAACCAGTCGGGCGAGGTGCTCTCGATAGCCTCGATGAGTCCATCCGGTGCAAAAGCAGTGGCGCGGAAGCCCGGGGCAACTTCGTCCACAGCCATGTGATGCATTGAGTTAACCCGGATTTCGCTTTCGCCGTAAACACGGCCAAGGAGGGAATCTGGCAGGACGCGGAGCCCATGCCGATGGTTGGGATCGGATGAATCCCAATGGGGCAGGGCATCGTCCTTGTCGTCGGGAATGTGCAACATGAGTTTTCCGCCTTGAGAGACGTTGAGAAGCTGCATGCCGGCTCCGATGCCGAAGACGGGGATGTGGCGCTGTGCTAGTGCTCGGGCGAGCATCCGGTCGAAGTCTTCTCGCCGGGGATCGAGGAGCTTTAGGCGATGGTGGCGGTGGCAACCGTCGCGGAGCGGGTCAAGGTCACCGCCGCCAATAAGCACCACACCGTCGACGCGGTCGAGCATCTGGTGGATGGCAGCAAGATCAGGGATAGGAGGAAAGATGATCGGCACAGCCCCTGCCTGATGAACACAGTCAAAGTAGCCTGCCCAAAGAGCGCAGTAGCTCAGGCGAGGACGAGGGCCGGAGACGTAGTCCGTGTTGATGCCGATGACCGGTTTCGACCGCATGAGCGACCTCCTTCCGCGATGCTAAATGCTCCTGCGTCTGGCCCAGCGACAGGGAGGCCATGCCGAAACGTGGCCTGGTCCGCCCATCCCACGCGCGATGTGTACATGCGTACACTTACCGCGAAGCACGGTTCTACCAGGGGAATCGGTTTTTTGCCGCAAAGTTTTTATGCCGGGGCTATCAGAGAAGATATGCACCGCACGGCCTTCGCCTTCCCCGGCGTGTACGGCGAGCTACTTCGGGATTGGACGCGTGGGTGTTGGCCCTCCATCACAAATCCATTAGTCCGTTTCAGCAACCTCCGTTGCCGCTAGGGCTTTCTCCCACCGGTCGGAAGCAAGATGCCGCAAAGTTTACCGCGCCGGAGTTCTATCTCAAGCGATGGCCATATTTTCTAATCAGGGCCACTGCTAGCACAACATGTTGTGCTTGCATCAGTTTCGGGGGTGGTCTCCAACCTGGTGCTGGCCGCGGTGGACAAGAAGTGGAGAACCCAAAATAGCTCCACAACGGAACTGTGGCGCCAGACAGCTTGCTGGTAGAACCCATAGAGAGGGGCCAGACCTTTTTATTTGGAAAGATCGTGTTCAGATGCTTGCGCTATCCCTCCCGTGTGGAGTTATTTAGCATCGGCCTGTTTGGGGGTGCCTGGAGACAAATCGGTGCAGTCGCCCAATTTCTACGAACGCTCGGCGATTAGCAGGTTTGGGGGCTTAAAGCGACAAGAAATGTGCTTTAGCGGCCGCCACCAAGAGACTGGCGGTGGGATTCTGAGGAGACAAGTCAAATCGTAGGGAATTTGCGCAAGCGTCCTGAGTGTGCTCAGCGACCTAAGTTGCAGTCTGTGGCGCTTACGGCAGCATGCTTCGGCCGCGTTAGATCAACTTGTATGCCAAAGGGACCCTTACCGAGGGGGAGGTGGGAGGGAAATCCTTTGAAAAACCCCTAGAGGTTCTCCCGACCTTCGAGGCGGCGGGGAATCAAGCGAGCTTGGCCTCTCTGGAAAACGATGTGGATACTAACCCTACGGTTCCACCTGGCCTGCTACCCGCCTTGGCCGATCGGTGACCGCTTGTATTACAAATTCCCGCGGAGGTCCAACTCAGCACAGGGCACCAAGCTGGTGCGGCTTACATGTCGCTCAGCAACGCTATCAGTAAGCTTGAAAAGTTGTGCCATACGTGGAGCATGATTGCAGGCACAATTCGCCCCGTCGTTGCGGTGAGGGTCCCCAAAGCAAGCGCCAACAGGAAAATGGGGATCGGATCGGGGGCAATACCCCACTTGGCAAATATCGGTACTAGTTGTGCTTGGACCACCCATAACGGCGGCGACACCGCCAAGAAGCCCAACGTTCCAAGCCAAAGGTCTGAGAGCAGTTTCTGGGGCAAAACCCCCAGATTCTGCCAAAATGATCCTCCTTTGGAGGCGGCAATGGAAAACACTAAGACAATGGTTACCAACGCAAGCGCCCCGGTGAGGATCAGTCCCCCCCAAATAGCTTTCTGATGTGGCGGTCCTTCGCCACTGACTCGGCCATGCAGAAACGCAAACCACAGCGAGACAATCAGGACGGAAAGCCCACCGCGCGGTAGATTCAGGGGTTTTGTTCGGCTAATCCGCCAATACTTCTCTTTTTGCAATGCGTAGCCCAAGAGGACCATACGGAAGACAAACTCTTCGGCCACAGGCGCAAGGACCACCACCAAAAACGAGCAAATTAATAAGGTTGATGGGCTTGGATCAGATTGAAGAAGGATTATCACCGGGTGGAGGATGTCCTTCTCCTGAATATCTTTCTGTCCGTTGGACTCGGGGACTGGCTCTTCCTCGGCCGATGTCGCGGTTACGCTGCTCGCTGGGTCCTCCGGTGTGACAATTTCCAAAATCTGGAAAACGAAGTTGAAAAGGAATGACCAGTGAAAAAGGAGGAAAACAGCCAGCACTTCTTTTCCGGTCCAGCGGGCTATTAGTCGTGGCTGGTACGGGAGGACGGGCAATCTGCCAATCCACCGAGCCAAGATCGTTACCCAGATGAGAAGACTGGCACCGAGCAAAAGTGCAATCACCGCTGTTCCCAATAGTTCACCACCGGGAAGTCTTGTCATTTAGACAGACACCGTTAAATGGGAGATAATCAGGGTAAGCCAATAAGTTTCTCTTCCGGGACGTCTATTTGGGCTATACCCTGTGGGCGGCTTTTTTGGAATGGCCGGAGGCGCCCCTCATCAGTTTTGCGCGGCTCTCTCGCGACCTGTCTCCGCTACTGCCGCTTTGACGGCATAAACCCAGGCGGAGTAGACCGTCACGACGACCATGAGCCAAACCGACGTCGCCAAAGTAAGCCCAAGCCAAAAGGGCGTCTCGCCACTCTTTGTATGCCAAGCGACAAACAGGAGCCCGGCGGCACAGGCGACGCTTTGAATCACCATTTTCGTCTTACCCGCAAGCTGCGCCGAAAAGTCTTGTCCTCGCTCTTCCGCCCAACCACGCATGGCTGTCACAAGGAGTTCCCGCAGAATCACAAGCACAACCATCCACGGCTGAAGAAGCTCAGCTCGATGCCGAAACACAGGCTCAGCCACGAGAAAAACCAATGTCCCACATATTAAGATTTTATCAACAAACGGATCCAACACTCGTCCGAGGGACGAGGTAAGCCCAAACCGGCGGGCGACATAACCGTCAATCCAATCGCTGCCCACGGCAAGCAAAAAAATGACAAAGCCGGCCGTGTAGCGCCCGTCGACCGGTAGTGAAAGCACAACAAAGAGCACAAGGGCCAACACCAGTCGCCCTAATGTGATCCAATTAGGTAGTCCTAAATTCGCTAGTCGGGGAAGACTTATCGATGACATGAAAAACTCCGACTGGTTCTTTGTGAGCCTTCGGTGGATTCCCAGCCCGCCGTGCACGATCTGCCCATTTTTAGGCTTTCAATAAGCCTTGTTTGCAGGGATAAGGACCGGGCAAGCGTCATGATTTGTCCGTGCTAATTGTCTACGCTTGGCTGCCGAGAATTTTAGTTGATTTACCAGCTTCCTAACGCGGCTTGCCCACTGCCGCGGCCACCAGGTCATATCCATGGCGGGCCACTAACTCGCACGGGACTATCATCCCCGGCCGGAGGCCCCGGCCAGTGACATAGACGACCCCATCGATTTCCGGGGCTTGGGCGTATGTGCGTCCCACAAAGGCGTCTTTCTCGCCCGGCACGCGGAGATCTATCAATACCTCGACTGTTGAACCGATTTGGGACTCAAGCCAGGCGAAAGCAATTTCCTGCTGGATAGCCATCAGGCGCTCGGCCCGCCTCTTCCGCTCAGCTTCGGGAACTTGGTCTTCAAGTTTTAAAGCCGGAGTATTTGGTTCGGGCGAATAAGCGAAGACTCCTAAATGTTCAAACCGCTGTTGACGAACGAACTCGCATAGCTCAGCAAATTCTGCCTCCGTCTCGCCTGGAAAGCCAGTCAGGAAAGTTGTTCTAAGAACCAACCCGGGGAGGCTTTCCCGGAGGTGCGCAAGGAGCCTTTCAATCTCCTCCCGACTTACCTGCCGGTTCATTCGCCGCAGGATTTTATCGTTGATATGCTGGAGCGGCAGGTCCAGATAGGGGATGACCCGCTTGCAGTTGGCAACGGTGTGAACGAGCTCCTCCGTTACGTGGGTGGGATAAAGGTAAAGAAGCCGAATCCACAACAGGCCCTCAATTCGGTCCAAGCGTTTGAGCAGCTCCGCTAACAACGGTCGTCCGATGATATCCACGCCATAATACGTGGTATCTTGTGCCACAAGGATTAGCTCGCGGACCCCTGAAGCCGCCAATGCTTGTGCTTCAGCCACCAAGGAGTCGAGGGGACGGCTCCGGTAATGCCCGCGAATCTTGGGGATGGTGCAAAAAGTGCAAAACCGGTCGCAGCCCTCCGCAATTTTGAGATAAGCAACATGTGGCAATGTGAGGCGAAGGCGGGGCGGAAATGGTTCGGCGGTCTGCGATTGGCTCGTTTGAGCGGTTGGTTCCAAAGGCAAGTAGGCCCGGCCATCGGCAGGTCGGCCAGTTGTCAAAATGGCAGTGGCCAATTCTCCGAGCTTTGGCTCGCCCCAAACACCGACGACTTGGTCTACCCCAGGGCAAAGCTCAAGTAGCTTTTCCCCCTCCCACTGACTTAAGCAACCGGTCACGATGACTGCCCGGGCGAATCCTCGACGTTTGAGGTCGACGGCCTCGTGAATGGCGCGGAGAGATTCCTCGCGCGCCGCTGCGAGGAAACCGCACGTGTTGACGACGATGAGGTCTGCGCCTTCAAGCTTCGGAGTAAACCGCAAGCCCGCCGCGGTTAGTTGCGCCCCGATTTGCTCGGAGTCAACTAAATTCTTCGGACACCCTAGGGAGATGATGCTAAAGCTTCCCCGGGGTTTGGGATGGCCGGGTCCTTCGCCCAGGCTCATTTGCGAAAGGTTTTCGGCGCTGCCTGTCGCCGGTTGCCGCTTAGTTTCTTTGTGGCTCATTTTCGGCTCGGGCCGACGTAGATGTTGTCGGGCTCTGTGTTCGTGCCGTGCGAACTTAATCCTTCCGTTTTCCGGTGCACTCTTCAATTAGTTCCTCGCATAACGCTGACTTGATGTACAACAGCCGGGGGGAGCTGCGGAGATCACACTGCCTGGAGAAAGACCTCCGATAGGTGCTACCCCCAGTAGCATGCTTTAAACCCCCGCAATTCCCTCCGGGGCCGCTTGCTTTATCATTAGCCCTGCCGGTCGCGTGGAGGAAATCTTTGATCATCCCTCGGGATTTGAATCTGGATAACCGGCTTTTTCCCGTTCCCTGGTGTAGCGGATTCTCTGTTTTCCGGGCGGGCGGTTCACGTCGCCGAGTGGAGTGTCAAGCCGGGGCGGCATCTGCCAAGCAACCGCGCAGGGCGTTTGCCCGAAGCTTATCCAACCGCACGCGATAGTCTCCCTCCAGCCCGGCGAATAATCCGGTCCCAACCACCAGAAGATCAGCACCAGCGCCTGCGCATTGCGCCACATTTTCTGCTTTTACGCCGCCATCGATGGATAGTACCAACTGCGGGGGAGCCTCCCGCCTCAAGAGCCTGAGCTTTTCCAAGGCGGATGCCTGAAAGGGTTGACCACCGAAGCCGGGCATCACACTCATCACCAATACGAGGTCACACTCGCCTAAAAACGGGCAAAGAACTTCCGCGGGAGTCGGGGGGTTTAGACTGAGGCCGGCCGCCGCCCCTAGCGAGCGAATCTCGTCCAGAATCGGCCGGGGGTCAGGGCAAACCTCGATGTGAACAGTCAGCGCATCAGCGCCGGCCTTTCGGAAAGGTGCGATGAATTCTTCCGGATTGTCAAGCATTAAGTGGACGTCCAGGGCCAGAGAGGTCGTCCGTCGGATGGCCTCAACAATGGGTACCCCCATGCTCAAGTTGGGGACGAAGTGCCCGTCCATGACGTCGATATGAAGCACCTCCGCCCCGGCGGCTTCCAAGGCGCGGACCTCTTCCCCAAGGCGGGCGAAGTCACAGGCAAGAAGCGAAGGGGCGATTACCGGTCGGTTGTTTCGGATTCCGGATAACCACGTACGTGATGCATCGATCTTGGCAGGACTCATCTGCACCTCGCTCGTTCCCTAGGAAACTTCTCTTTTTAGGTGCATTTTATGGCGAAAGGACTCAAGCCGGCTGGCCTAACCCGGTGTCTCAGCGGGTCGCGACAGTTGTTTCCTGAAATAAAAACCGCCGATAGAGCCTCGGAAATGATCCGGACTACGGCGAGCGGCCCTTGATCAGAACCCCGGAGGGTTTCCCCAGAAACTTTCTCGATCGGCTCGGCTGTCAAAGTGGCAGCTCGATCGCTCGGTAGCCTAGCCTCGAACACCCCAGCTTGGGAATTTTCGACGCAACTCCATTACAAGCTAAGACTTATGTCTTTCAGCCATAAGTTGGGCATATAGCTTGCAATTTCTGAAACGACAAAAAAGACCTGCCAATTTTGTACCCGGATCGTTTAGTTCGGAACCCTCGATCTCTTACTGGATAGGCCGGCCCACAGTACTTTGTCTAAAACCAGCATAGGGCTGGCAAACCCTGAAAGTTCGCGGCCAGTAGTTTCGGGGGTTAAGCGAACTCGGTGTGCCACCCTTACGACCAGGTGTTAAAAACCACGCAGGCACCCTGTTAGCGAGCGATACGAAGGAGGACTCCGACAGTGGCGAAGCAAATGGTTTACGAGGAAGCTGCCCGGACGGCTCTTTTGGAGGGTGTAACCAAGCTTGCCCGGGCAGTCCGCACAACGTTGGGACCTCGTGGTCGGAATGCTGTCTTGGATAAGGGTTGGGGGTCACCGAAGATCACCAAAGATGGCGTGACGGTCGCCGAGGATATCAGCCTGCAGGACGCGTATGAAAATCTCGGCGCTCAGCTTGTGAAAGAGGCAGCGTCCAAGACCAACGACGTTGCCGGTGATGGCACGACCACAGCGACTGTGCTGGCCGAGGCCATGTTCCGCGAAGGATTGCGGATGATCGCGGCCGGCGCTGATCCGATGGCCTTAGCGCGGGGCATGCATAAGGCGACAGCGGCGGTCGTGGAGGAAATTCGCCGCATGGCAAAGAAGATCGACGAGAAAAACAAAAAGGAAATCATGCAGGTGGCCACCATCGCCGGCAACAATGATCCGGAAATTGGCTCTGTCCTGGCCGATGCCTTCATGAAGGTTGGCAAGGATGGAGTGATTACCGTCGAGGAGGGCCGGCAGGCGGAAACATACGTCGAGTTTGTGGAGGGAATGCAATTTGACCGCGGCTATTTGTCGCCGCACTTCGTCACCAACCAGGAAGAGCAAACCTGCGAGCTTGAAAATTGCTATATTCTCGTCCACGAGGAAAAGCTCTCAAGCGCAAAACCGCTCATTCCGCTTTTGGAGGCAGTGAGCCGGTCTGGCAAGCCGCTGCTTGTCATTGCCGAAGATGTCGAAGGGGAGGCATTGGCGACGCTTGTCGTAAACAAGTTGAGGGGCATTCTGAGTTGCTGTGCGGTGAAGGCCCCCGGCTATGGCGAGCGGCGGAAGGCAATGCTTGGTGACATCGCAATTCTCACGGGTGGCCAGCCGATCTTCAAGGACTTAGGCATTTCGCTCGAGTCGGTGAAACTCTCCGACCTCGGGACTGCAAAGAAAGTGGTGGTCACCGCCGACGACACCACGATCATCGGTGGCGGCGGAAAGAAGGAGGCGATTGAGGGTCGTGCCGAGCAAATTCGCCGGGAAATCGAAAAGACTACAAGCGACTACGACAGGGAAAAGTTGCAAGAACGATTGGCCAAATTGGCCGGCGGGGTGGCGCAGATCATGGTGGGAGCGGCCACCGAGACCGAAATGAAGGAGCGCAAGGCCCTCATGGAGGACGCTAAGGCTGCTACCCAAGCTGCCTTGGCCGAGGGAATTGTCCCCGGCGGTGGGGTCGCTTTGATTCGCGCCGGGAAGGTGCTGGAGAAGCTTGAACTCAGTGGCGACGAAGCTCTCGGGGCAAAGGTGGTCCAAAAAGCCCTGGAAATGCCACTTTACTGGATCGTGGAAAATTCCGGGCATGACGGTGGCGTGGCTGTCAACAGGATCAAGCAGTCCAAGGACAAGAACGAGGGCTTCGACGCCGAGAAAGGCGTCTACTGCGACATGGTAGAGGCCGGCATTGTCGACCCGGCAAAAGTGGTCCGCGTGGCTCTTGAGAATGCGACCAGCGTAGCCTCCCTGCTGTTGACGACCTCATGCCTGATAACCGAAATCCCAAAGAAGAAGCCCGAGAGACCGAAGCGCGGACCGGAGGACTTTGAGGACTTTGAAGAATAAGCACGTTTGGTAGCGTTGAGCCAAGTTTTTAGTCAACAGCTAAGAGCTTGGGCGCGGAGCCTTGGGGTGACGGGCTCGGCCGGCGCAAAAAAGAGAGGGTGTATGGGGACTGTCCCGCCCTTGGCTTTGAAAAGCCCCGCGGCTTTCTGGCCGCTACAAAGCGGGAATAAGACTTCTGGTCAATCAGGCTTGCTGGTAGGGGTTGCCTGGTGCAAGCAGCCGGGCTGACTGGGGACAAAAAAGGAGTGTTTTCGAAGTTAGAACCTAAGGCAGAGGGGTAAAAGCTATGGCCAAGCAGATTAACCTTAAGCCGCTTGATGATCGTGTTGTTGTCGAACCGTTGGAAGCCGAAGAGCGAACCCCGGGTGGCATCGTTCTGCCGGATACCGCAAAGGAAAAGCCGCAACGTGGCACTGTGCTCGCGGTAGGTCCGGGAAAGTTGCTGGAGGATGGCCGCCGAAGCACGATGTCGGTAGCCGTCGGTGATGAAGTCATCTTTGGCAAGTACGCCGGTACTGACATCGAGATTGATGGCCGAGAGATCAAGATCATCCGGGAAAGCGACATTTTGGCCAAGGTGGTCAAGGAGTAGCGTGCATCCGTTCGCGAGAGCCGCTGGTTAACGGCGGAGGCCGGAACTGGCGCAAACGAAGCTCAGATGGGGAAAACTTACGGAACCAGGCGGGGGCGCGGAAGGGCGTTGCAGACATACCTTGTTTATAGCGTCGCGCGGAGATCCTAACGAGTGGTTTGTCTCCGCGACATTGTGTGGCAGTGTTTACGGCAGGAGAGAAAGGGCCGCAAGATCCAATTTCGTCAGGGTTCGGCCCACAAGAATGTGCCAAGGTTAGTCGCGAAATAAGGAACGTTTTAGTTTAGAAAGAGGAACCAAAGCCGTGGCAAAGCAGCTACTTTTCGAGGATCAGGCCCGCAAGAAACTTTATGACGGCGTGGACAAATTGGCTCGCGCCGTCGCGGTCACGCTGGGACCCACGGGCCGCAATGTTATCCTTGATAAGAGCTACGGTGGCCCGGTCATCACCAAGGATGGTGTGACGGTAGCGAAGGAGATTGAACTTGAGGACCGTTTTGAAAACATGGGCGCCAAGCTGGTCAACGAAGTCGCCTCCAAGACTTCGGATGTGGCCGGCGATGGAACGACCACAGCCACCATCCTTGCCCGAGCCATTTATCGGGAAGGGCTTCGCCATCTGACCGCTGGGGCCAATCCGACGGCGCTGCGTCGGGGGATTGAGCGCGGAGTCCGAGCCGCCGTAGACCATCTGTATACGATTGCCAAGAAGGTCACTAGCAAGGAGGAGATTGCGAGCGTCGGCGCAATTAGTGCTAACAACGACCGCAAGATCGGTGAGCTCCTCGCCGAGGCCATGGAGAAGGTGGGAAGCGACGGAGTGATAACTGTGGAGGAGGGCAAGACCGCCGAGACTACCTACGAAATTGTCGAGGGCATGCAGTTCGACAAGGGGTATCTCTCCCCCTATTTCATCAACCGATTGGACCACATGGACTGCGTGCTCGAGGACTGCTACATCCTCATCCACGAAAAGAAAATCAGTAACATCCGCGACTTAATTCCAATCTTGGAGCGCGTGGCCCAGACCGGGAAACCACTTCTGATTATTGCCGAGGACGTAGAAGGCGAGGCCCTGACAATGCTTGTGGTCAACAAGCTGCGCGGGGTCCTCAATTGCTGCGCTGTCAAAGCGCCCGGCTTTGGTGACCGCCGCAAGGCGATGTTGACCGACATCGCTATCCTAACCGGTGGCACGATGATCAGCGAAGACCTTGGTATCAAGCTCGAGAATGTCACGCTGGAGCACCTCGGCCGGGCGAAGAAGGTAATCGTGGACAAAGATTCCACGACGATTGTGGAAGGCGCAGGCAAACCGGCTGACATTAAAGCGCGAATCGAGCAGCTCCGTCGGCAGATCGAAGAAACGGACAGCGATTACGACCGGGAAAAATTCCAAGAGCGATTGGCCAAATTGGCCGGTGGGGTAGCTGTCATCCACGTCGGCGGTGCGACTGAGGCAGAAATGAAGCAGACCAAAGCCCGCGTGGAGGACGCTCTGCATGCTACCCGCGCTGCCGCCGAGGAAGGTATCGTCCCGGGCGGTGGAGTGGCCTTGCTCCGTTGTCGCGAGGCAGTGGAAAAAGCCCGGCAAAATGCGCGCGGCGACGAAAAGTTGGGCGTAGACATCATCTACAAGGTGCTGTCCTATCCGCTTGAGCAAATCGCGGAAAACAGCGGCTTTGACGGAGCGGTGATTGCCGAGGAAGTGGCCCAGAAGCCTACCAACTACGGCTTCGATGCCAATACCGGCAAGATTGTCGACATGTTCAAAGCTGGTATTATTGACCCGCTGAAAGTTGTCCGCATTGCTCTGGAAAATGCCGCGAGCATCGCCGGGCTGATGTTGACCACTGAGACACTGGTGACCGACCTTAAGGATGAGGATAAGAAGCGGCCGGTGGAAGGCGCCGTAATCTAACAAACCTAGGTCCGCTTGGAGCGAAACCGGGGTATTTGCCCCTAGTTATTAGCCCGGCGCGGGACGGAAGTGCAAACTAAAGTTTGTTGAGGAGGCCACTTGTCGGGCGCAGGTGGCCTCTTTTGTGTGTCCGGGTGGTGCCCGGCCGCGGTGCGCTGCCCGTTGATGAAAGCCGAGCTAGCTGCCGAACGCTTAAGCTGGCCAGTGGGTTCGATGGGTGGCGTCTAGTCCGAGCCTTTTGTGTGCGGGAGGCGCCACCCCGTCTGATCGGTAGGCCTAGAACGCACTGGGGAGGCTGTCGAAGCCCGCAGCGCAGTATAATCCCTTGAAAAGGGCCATCTAAAAGGAAGTCAGCTTAGGGCTATGGCGACGATGGCTGAGAAAAAGAGGGATTATTACGAAATCCTCGGCGTGGACCGTTCGGCCACGCAGGAGGAGATTGCGCGGGCGTATCGACAGCTGGCGCTCAAGTATCACCCCGATCGCAACCCGGGAAATGAGGAGGCCGTCGCCAAGTTTAAAGAGGCCGCGGAGGCGTTCGAGGTCCTCAGCGACCCGGAGAAGCGAGCTATCTATGACCGGTATGGTCATGCTGGCTTGCAGGGTGTGCCGGGCGGGGTCCGCGAGTTCCACGATATCAACGAGATTTTCGACGCTTTCAGCGACATTTTTGGGGATAGTTTCTTCGCTGAGCTTTTTGGTTTTCCGCGCGGCCGAACTCGGCGGGTGCGGCGGGGTAGGGACATTGTTTGCGAAGTGGACATCGACCTGGTCGAAGCCGTGCGAGGCGCGACCAAGTCCGTGAAATTCCGCCGGCATGAACGGTGCGAGTCTTGCGGCGGAACCGGAGCGGCTAGCGGTGCTCACCCGGAGGCGTGCCCTTACTGCGGCGGTCGGGGACGCATTGTTCAAATCGGGGGCTTTGTGCGAATCGAAACCACCTGCCCTACCTGCCAGGGGGCCGGATGGATTGTGCGGAATCCTTGCAGCCGATGCGGCGGGAGCGGTTTGCAGCTTAGGGAAGTGGTCCGCGAGGTTCGGATCCCTCCTGGCGCTACGGATGGCTTACGGCTGAGGCTGCGCGGTGAAGGTGAACCGAGCCCCGACGGCGGGCCACCTGGCGATTGTTACTGCGTCATCAATGTCCGCGAGCATCCACTCTTTCGCCAAGATGGGCTAAACCTGATTTGCGAGGTGCCCATTAGTTATGCACAGGCCGTCCTGGGGGCCACGATTGAGGTGCCAACCTTAGAAGGGAGGGAAACCCTCCAAATCCCGCCGGGCACCCAGTTCGGTCAGGAGTTCGTGCTCCGCGGGCGAGGGCTACCGAGTTTACGAGGGCACGGGAGGGGCGACTTGGTGGTACGCGTTTGCATCGACGTACCGAAGCATGTATCGCCCGAACATGAGCGTCTCCTACGGCAGTTGGCCGAGTTGGAAAACGTTCAAGTTTCGCCGCAGCGGAAAAGTTTCTTCCAAAAGCTGAGAGAATACTTCGGCTCGCAATGAAGGCTAAGTCGGCCGAGGGAGGGACAATCCTCTTTCGGCGTGGTCGTGGACATAGGTGCGTTGGCCGAGTCTGAGGTTAAATAATTGTTTACGTCGATAACCGGGAGGGAAAAACATAAACCGAGGCCCAGTTGCGAACTGCACATTTGCTTGACTTCCGTGGCTTTCGGGGCAGAGAAAGGAACTTCGATGCCGGCAGTCGAACTTCTGCCAAAGGCATCGGAAAAAGTCAACTTAACACGCGGGGAAGAGGGATGAGTGACAATCGTTTTCGACGGCTTTGGGAAAACGAAGGCTTACGCCCGGAGGGCGTATTGCCCGCTGAATCTGATACTGCCTTTGCAGAGCACCAAGGCTCGGTAGCAAGCCAAGGGGCTGCAAGCTGCGGCGATCAGTCGCCCAGTGGCAAGCCCGCAGGTGAGGAAACGCCTGCCTCCGGAGCAGTTTCTCAGGTGGCGAAGGCAGGTGAAGCTGAGGCAACCGCTCAAGGGACCGAAGCTGCTTCTGATGATCGTACCGCCCAAGGGGTATCGGTGCAGGATCTTACGGAGGAGCTTGAGCGGGTGCGCGCCGAGCTTGCGGCTACGCGTGACCAGTTGCTACGGGCTTACGCCGAGCTTGATAATTTCCGGAAGCGAGTAGCGCGACAGCTCGAGGAGGAACGGCGTTACGGGGAGCTGTTACTGCTGAGGGACTTGCTCCCGGTGCTGGACGACATCTATCGGGCGGTGGAAGCTGCAGAGAGCACCGCCAATGCGTCCGCTTTAAAAGACGGATTCCGAATGGTGGCGGAGCACTTGGAGCAAGTGTTGGCTCGGCACCACTGTTCCAGAATTGAGGCGGAGGGTCAGCCGTTCGATCCGAATTATCACGAAGCGGTTGGCCAGGAGCCGAGCGACGCTTGTCCGCCGAATACCGTCCTCCGTGTCCTGCGAACCGGTTATAAGCTCCATGATCGGGTAGTGCGGCCGGCGCAGGTGGTGGTGTCGTTAGGAAAGGCCCCCGCACCGGCCAATAACTAGCCCGCATAGTTACAGCTGTCGCTGCGCCTAAGGCTATCAAACCAACTCGATACGGCGGCAAAGGTTGCCAGAGACGCACGCTCCGAGCTCGTTTGTTTAACTTGCGCAGAAAACTGGGGGTTGGTGTATGCCGACTTACGAATACGTTTGCGAAGCTTGCGACCACCGGTTTGAACTGTTTCAGTCGATAACGGCCGAGCCAATTCGAGTCTGCCCAGAGTGTGGGCGGCGGAAAGTTCGTCGGCTAATTGGGCCGGGGGCTGCGATTTTGTTCAAGGGATCCGGGTTCTATCAGACCGATTATCGTAGCGAGTCTTATAAGAAGGCGGCTGCGGCGGAAAAAACCGGTGGCTCGTCGGGCGGAAATGGTGACGGGGCTTCTTCTGCCAGCAAGAAAGAAAAGAAAGCCAAGGCCAAATCGGAGGCTTAAAGTCTCATTTCGACTGTAGGGGGCATCCCATCGGGGCGCTGTCGGTGCCGGGCGGCAATGGCGCGGTAGGCTCTATCCTTTTTCCTTACCGGTGAAGCTGCTGGCGGCCGCGGCCGGGAAGGGTGGGGGATGAGGCGGAGGGCCCTCTGAGAGAAGAACGATCTTCCCCATAAGCGGATGACCGGGAAGTGGCGATGCCCGATCTGCGGAAAAGAGTTTGATCCCGAGCAAAGCTCGGCACTGCCCTTTTGTAGCTCCCGGTGCCGTCAGATTGATTTGGGGCGATGGTTGGGGGAGATATATCGAATTCCGGGCGAAGAAACTAAACAATCTGAGGAGGGACCTGAGAGCCTCCGCGAGGACAAAGACGATTAAAGCCGGGGCCGTACTGCACGCCGCTGAGCTCGCCCTATCGCCCGGGATTCTAGTTTGCCTCGCCACACTCATTCAGCGTTTGGCGAGTTTGTTTTGCTGCCGCTTTGTGCCCCGCTGACTGGCTCACAGCCAGGCCCGTGGGTGGGAGGGGAATTCAACCCCCTCGAAACTTGAGAATGAGCTAGCAGCTTCGTTCCCGCGAGCGGCGACCAAGCCCGTCTCTGGTTGTGTTGACGAGCATTTTATGCGCCTCTCTTTCCCGGCGGTGCCCTCTCTTTTAAAACTTGTCATCTCGGGAAATACTGGACCAAGGGCCACAGTATTTGGGGGCGGTGGTGCTGTCCGACGGTGACCGACTGGGAGCCGGAGCGGGTGCGGGCCCGGTCGTCTCTGCCGTTGAAGCGGCGTTTCAAAGTGTCGCAGCCAAAAGGTGCTAAGTTGGTTCCCTTATTGGAAGTCGGCTAGGTAAGCTCGCTACTACTCCCGCAACAGTGTGCAGGTTCGTGTGTCTCCGATAGCGGCACCAGCCTGCTCAAGTTCTGCTTAGGGACGCTTCGTCTGAATGTCCTCGGGAGGCTTCCGGACGCCCGCTTTTTTAAGGGCCTTAAGTTTCATGCATGACCCCGTGAACTCGCAGGCCACTGTCGACCTCTCGGTACAGATCGGCCCACTGCGTCTTCCGAACCCGGTTATGGTTGCCTCCGGCACGTTCGGTTTGGGCTGGGAACTTGAGGGATTTGTGCCGGTGGCAAGATTAGGGGCTTTAATCCCGAAGACCGTTACCCGAGATCCACGGAAGGGCAATCCACCGCCTCGCACGGTGGAAACACCGGCGGGAATGCTCAACTCCATCGGGCTGGATAATGACGGAATTGACGCATTTTTAAGGCAACATTTACCGCGGCTCCGTAATCTCGGATGTCCCATAATCGTTAGCATAGCTGGAAAATCCGTCGAAGAAT
>JANXBW010000027.1 GCA_025060325.1 Thermoguttaceae bacterium | reverse complement strand
TGCAGATTTCTGTCCCCACCTTCGGGCCGAGCCTTTTTATTTGGCAAGATCAAGTTCAGGTGCTTGCGCTATCCTTTCGGTGTGGAGCTATTTAACTAGAGACGAGCTTCGCGAACCGATGTGGGAACCGCGCTGATGTCACCCCCCAGTCCCGGATCTTATGGCCACTGATTAGCTCCAACCCATCCGCGGAAAAGTAAAAACGATCTTTCTAGGGAATTCTGCTATCACCCCGAGCCTTCCCAAGGTTCTTTAAATTCGCATCTAATTCCGACTTATCTATGTCCCCTATTTTTCCGAAATCCGCGATCCGCAGTCCCCCCCGGGAATGGCCTTAGAAGGCTGATCCTTCGCCAAGGAATAAGAAGCCTGGGTCCGGCCTCTAACCGGGCGACACGGTCAGGGTAGATGCTTCAAGCATCAAGTGGCATCAGAAAACAAGCCCGGGGCGAAGTCAGATTGACTCCTGATGCCAAAGACTTTGGGGGGCAAAGTCCGAATACCGCCGGGGGAGTTAGCCCCCGAGAAGACCCATCCTCAAGGGGGGTTAATATCTTCCGGAACAATGCTTGTCACAGAAAAGCGGAGGCCGGGAATTACGTCCGGGACAAAGACTCGAGATTCCGCTCAACCGGCACCAGAGCATTCGCCTCTGGCAACGGAAGCTCATCCCGGCATTCGGTTGGCCGGCTTGCCAGCGGATTCGGAGTTGAAGATTCCACTCTTTCGGCCACGATTCGCGTGCCCACGCGAGGGCTTGCCGACTGTGCCCATCGCCACCACGGCTGCCACCAAAGACCAATGCCGACGATTAAGATGGCAGTCATCATCGCCGCCACAGTCGGGCCCGGCGCCGCCCGGGGACTAAGCCCGTTGGCCTGCGGCGAGAATACAAGCGATCCCACCACTCGCAAGTAATAGGCCGCCCCAACCGCAGTGTTGATGGCGGCAAAAATGGCCAAGGCCACAAACACGCCGAAAGCCTCCGCCTCGGCCGGCGGTATGCTAAGCGCACTTCCAAAAACAGCAAGCTTGCCCCAAAAGCCAGCTAAGGGCGGTACCCCTGCCAAACTAAATAGACAAATCACCATACACCACGCCGTCACTCGAACGGGCGGAAGGGAGGACCAGGCCGCCCCAGCTAGGTCGGAAACGGTGCGGATTTCCTCTCCACTTCGCCTGAGGGCCAAAATCCCGGCAAATACGCCCACAGTTGCCAGGAGATAAACAAGAAGATACAGGGCGAAAGCTGCCGCTCCGTCAAACGCGAAAAAGGGAAAAGCCCCTTGGCCGCGGCCTCCGGCAAGATATGCCGCCACTGCCAAAAGCATGTACCCAGCATGGGCGATCGACGAATAGGCCAAGAGCCGTCGCAAATCCTCTTGCAAAAGTGCCCCCAGATTGCCCACAAGTAAACTAAGCGCCGCCAAAACCGCCAAGAGCTGCCACGGACTTGTCAACGTAGAAGGCATGACGGTACCGGTAATCCGCAGGAGCACCACTAGCCCCGCCACTTTGGGGACAACCGACAGCAAGGCGGCATTAGGATAGCTGGTTCCCGTGTACACCTCCGGGGCATAAAAATGAAACGGTGCCGCGGCGGCCTTAAAGGCAAGCCCTGCAGCGACCAGGATCAGGGCCAAACTGGCCACCACGCCCATCAGATTATCATCCCCGGCTATTTTTCTTAGTCCCGCGGCAATCGTGGCAAAGTCGGTCGATCCACCCAGTCCATACAGGAAAGACAAACCGTATACAAGGATCGCCGAACTTAGCACGCTTAGGAAAAAGTACTTAAAAGTTGCCTCCCGACCGAGACGGTCCTGCCGACCAACATAAAGGAGCACATAGGTCGCAAGGGACAAGAGCTCAAGTCCCACAAAGACAAGGATGAGATCCTTTGCAGCGGTGGCGAGCATGGCTCCCGTGACGGCAAGGAGTACGGTCGCGACCACTTCCGGCGTACCGCGGGCGGGGAGGGGTTCCCATTGGCACAAAATGAGCAGAAAGCTGGCCACCAACAGAATCGCCCGAAAGTAATCGCCCAGGGGGTCGCTTATAACTTCACGCTGGGCCAAATGGGACACATGCTGCGGGCCGATTCCCCACAAGAAGAAGGCGCCGGCCACCGCCGCTAAGCCCAACCAGCGCCAAAGGCGATCCTCCTTCACCCACAAGGCAAGTGTATAAATGATCACCGCCGCCAGTGAGAGCAAAAGTTCTGGGGCGAGGATAATTAAAGTTTCCGTTGTCATTGTGGCGAAGGCTCCGCCGCCAATATTCGTCCAACCTACCAGCGGTTGATCAAAGCTTGCCAAAAACTGTGCTCTCGATCCCCTCAACCCCCCGGAAACGCGACCTTTCGCAAAAGCCCCCAATTACCGACCGTCCGCAGCTCAAGAATGACTCGCGATTAACGACGGGGGCTTACCCACTTTGTTTGCGCGGAACAAATTCAACCAATTTTGCTCCGCCCAACCCGGCTTTAGTGGCCTCGCTTGCAAGCGGGGTATCCTCGTCCGTGGGAGGCCCGGCAAAGTCCCCCGGCATCTGCCGCTCATAAGGCTTACTCGGGGGCTTAACCTTTTCGGCCGGTGCAGCCGGGACTTGGCTTCCTGAACTGTGCCACGTGGCGAACCAGCCCGGGACTTGGTCCACAGCAAAAAGCTCCTGTGGTCCTTCCTGAGCCAACCGGCGGGCCAACGCCCGGTCTGCGGGGGCGGTCAGATGCCAGATTGTCGGTTCCAGGAAACGGATGAAAAATCCCGGGTGGACACCTATCCAGGCCACAAGCACCGCTAGCGGCGCAAGCGCCCAGACCTCTCGGGGTTTTAGATCGCTGACCGAGTGGGATGAGTTTTCCGTCCCGGAGCTTTCGCCGGCAAGATGGCCTACCGGTGGGTGCGCCAAAGTGCCCGCCTCAGGTCCACATCCTGGGAGACGCAGCGGCCCAAAGACCACCCGCTCGGTCATCCACAACATGTACCAAGCCCCCAGGACCACCCCCAACACAGCTAGGACTGAAAGCGGTGCAAAAAGCGGGAACCATCCGGCCGGGCAGTGCGCTTCTGCCCACGTCCGCTGGAAAAATCCCACAAGAACCATCACCTCGCCTGCAAATCCATTAAGTCCCGGCAGGCCGATGCTCGCAAGCACCATGAGCCCCATGAAAAACGCCCATACAGGCAGACGTCTGGCCAGTCCGCCAAAATCAGCAATTTGCCGCGTGTGGAAACGCTCGTAAATCATCCCCACCAAAGCAAAAAGTGCCCCCGTGGAGATCCCGTGATTGATCATCTGGAGCACCCCACCGGCCACCGCTACGCGACTGAGGGAAAAGACACCGAGCATGCAGAAGCCGAGGTGGCCAATGCTGGAATAGGCGATGAGCCGCTTGAGATCCCGCTGCGCTAAGGCCACGAGCGAGCCGTAAACAATTCCGGCCACTGACAAAACAATAAGCCACGGAAGGCAAGCAATCGTGGCTTCCGGCAGCATTGGCAGGCAAAAGCGAACAAAACCGTAGCTCCCCACCTTGAGGAGGATCCCCGCAAGGAGGATACTCCCGGCGGTGGGCGCTTCGACGTGTGCAAGGGGCAACCACGTGTGCAAAGGCACCAAAGGGACCTTAATGGCAAATCCGGCGAAAAGCCCGAGGAATAGGACAAGTTGCGTTGTCAACTCCATTGGTCGAGCCGCTAAGCCCGCCGTGATTTCCGGTATGGAAAATGTCAACCGTCCCGAATGATACCCGTGCCAAAGACTGATGGCCAACAGGGCGATAAAAGTCAACACACTACCAGCCAACGTAAACAAGAAGAACTTAATGGCAGCATATTGCCTGGCCTCACTCCCCCAAATACCAATCAGGAAAAAAAGCGGAAGGAGCGTCAGCTCAAAGAAGATGTAAAAGAGGATCAAATCGCGGGCAGCAAAGACGCCGAGCATCCCCGTTTCCAAAAGCATCAGGTGGCCGTAAAAGGCCCTCGGGCCATGGCGGATATCCTCCCAGCTTACTAGCACCGCCACAAGCGTCAACAAAGCAGTGAGCACATAAAAGAGGATACTGAGGCCATCAAGCCCCACGCTTAAGCGGATATCTAGCCAGGGGGTGGTTACGCCCAGCCAGCCGAGGTCTTCGATCACCGCAAATTCGCCGGGGACCTTCTGTGTGGGCAGGACACTTGCCGGATAAGCACTCAGGAGCGCCAAAGCCGCAGCCAGCACGACCAGACTTACTGCCAGGGCCGTCTGCCGGGCTGGAGCCGCGCCTGTCCAAATGAACACTGCCCCTAAGGTGGGTAAGAACAGGCTGACAACAAGCAAAACTTCCATAGCCTATCGTCCCCTGCGGAGATAAAGCTAAAGGCTTTCACAGTAGCCACAGGCCAAGGAATATCACCACCGCGGCGATCATTAGCAAAGCGTAACCGGACAGCATACCGTGACCCAAACCGCGGACCATCCTGCCCGCGGTTAACACCGCCTCCCCTGTGCCGTCAACGGCACTTTGATCGATGCCGCGCTGGTCAACCGCGTAGCACCATTCGGAAAGCCCGCGGAGTGGCCTGACGATCAAAAGTTCGTAAACTTCATCGAAGAAAAATTTGCCGTACGAAATTGTGTAAAGCCCCGCTGCTTTTGTGATCTTTGTCAGTTGCTCCACCAGGCCTCGGCCAAATGGCAGGTAGAGAATCGCAGCCAAAAGGATTCCGCCAATAGCAGCGGCCGAGCCTAACCAGGGGACTTGCTGAGCCAGCTTTTCGGCTGACTGTAGTGCGCTACCGCCGGAACTATGCGCCTCCTGATCACCTCCCACCTCGACAGCAGGTCCCCCAAGCCCCCCGGCAAGGGAGGGGGTACTTTCCAAAAGGCCTACCACACCTCCGGGCAGGAAATAGATCCAACCGGCGGCAACGGCTCCACAGGCCAAGAGGATCATTGGGACAAGCATCACCGGAGGCGATTCGTGCACAGCGTGGCCCTGGCCACTAAACTCGTGGGCAGAGGAATGAGCGGAAATGGCAACTTCCGGGAGTTTTTCCGGCCCAAAAAAGGCAAGAAAATACGCCCGGAATATGTAAAACGCTGTTAAGAAAGCCCCCACAAGCAGTCCCCAAAAGACGATTTCTGCCAGGGGCATTTGACCTACCTGCAGGGCAATTTCGTGAAGGATGCTATCCTTGCTCCAAAAGCCAGCTAGCGGAAATACCCCAGCAAGCGCCAGGGCACCAATCAAAAACATCGCCTGGGTTACAGGCAGTTTTCTGCCTAAGCCTCCGAGGCGGCGAATGTCAATCTCGCCACCGGTCGCATGCATCACGCTGCCGGCCGATAAGAACAAAAGCGCTTTGAAAAAGGCATGCGTAAACAGATGGAACATTGCCGCGGCCACCGCCAAGGTGGTACTAAGCCCGGCGGCAGCAAACATGTAGCCCAGCTGGCTAATCGTTGAATAAGCGAGGATCCGTTTCAGGTCCGTTTGGGTTAGCGCAATCAACGCGGCAAGCAGGGCAGTGAATGTGCCAATACAGGTCACCACCAGTTGAGCTTCGGGCGCTACTTGGAAAAGCGGTGCACAGCGGACCACAAGATAAACACCGGCGGTCACCATGGTCGCCGCATGGATAAGAGCGCTCACCGGTGTGGGGCCTTCCATGGCGTCGGGCAACCACACATGAAGAGGAAATTGAGCGCTTTTCCCGCAAGCTCCTAGGAAAAGCAGAAGGCAGATGGCTATCCCCAGCGACCCACCTACAAAACCCTGCGGTCCGCTGACCAGTCTCATCTCCCCCAAGATCCCCGGCACCGCAGGGGTGTCATGCATGTTGAGCGTACCGTAGGTTATCCACAGCAAAAAAACGCCCAAAGCAAAACCAAAGTCCCCCACTCTGTTGACTAAAAACGCCTTCTTCCCCGCCGCGGCTGCTGCCGGCCGGCTATACCAAAAACCGATCAGCAAATAACTACAAAGCCCGACAGCTTCCCAAAAGACATAAAGCAACAAAAAGTTGCTCACGGAAACAAGCATCATCATCGAGAAGACAAATAGGCTAATGTAAGCGAAAAATCGCCAGTAGCCCGGATCGCCGGCCATGTAGCCAATCGAGTAAATTACCACAAGCAAGGAAACGCTCGTCACAGTCACGAGCATAAATAGCGTTAGCGCATCCACGCGGAGGGTAATACTGATGTCAAACGGGCGAACCACCGGCGACGCAGATCCGGGCAGTGAGGGCGCCTGAAGCGCTTCGTCCACCTTTGTCCACGTCCACAAGGTGACCAGCATCTCCCTCCCTAGATGGGGGATAAGTGGGCCGGCGGCAGGATCGAGCGTAAACTGCTGCGCAGCCTCTGAGCCTCCCGCGGGGGCGGTAATGAACCACCATCCGGCAAGAAGTGCACTTGCCAGAAAGGCAACGGCGACCCCGGCAACGGCAGGAATATGGCTTCTCTCCCGGAGAATCCGCGGGCCAAGCACCGCGGTCAATCCTGCCGCCACAAGGGGCGCCGCCACTGCCAGAACAAGGAGTACTTCCACCATATTCGTGCCGACCCTGTCCTCTGTCGGAAGATCCGGCACCCGGCATCAACAAAGATCGAGCCGCCACATGGCCGGGCACGCAGCCCTAGCAGTCTTGTCGCAAAAAGCTCGGCCAATCGCTGCCAAGGCAACTAACTACACAGTGGGACGATAATCCTCCGCTTCCGCCGGCCGGACCGGTTTTCGACCCGCCGGGGCTAGCCGGGGCCAAACTTGCTGGGATTCGGACACCTCTGGCGGACGGGGCATGTCCGGCTCGAGCTTGGGAGCCGGCAAGCCGGGTTCCCTCAACTGCGTCCACGCCAGCACATCGAGCGTGCCACTATCACGAAACAGCATGACCACCAGAGCCAAGGCGATAGCTGCCTCGGCGGCGGCCACCGCAATCGTAAATAGCACAAAGATTTGACCGCTAAAGTCGTTGTGAAACCGACTCCACCCTGCCAGGCTGACCGCCACCCCCTGGAGCATCATCTCCACCGACAGAAACATCAAAATCACATTGCGTCGGGCCAGAAAACCCACTAGCCCAACCCCCACAAGCAACGCGCCTACAGCCAAATAATGGACCAAAATACTTGATTCATTCACTGGGGAAGGCTCCCTCTTCACTGAGGAAAAGCCTGTCGCAATCTTTGTTTTTTAATCAAACAACGCTGAAAAATTCCGGCGGTCGGACTTTCACAGGTAGGATGGTGGAACTCATCAACTTGGTCGCGCCTTAACTTGAGCTTGACTGCGTCAAGAGGCAGACTCCCCGGCAACTTGGGCAATTGCTGACGAAGGTGCTTCCACCTGCGGGGAAGTTTGCCCGCTTTGCGCCCGACTAACAGTTTGGCGCGGCGGGCCGAGGAGAAACCCCTCCGCCCGGCCCACGATCATCGCCGCCCCCACTAAGGCCACAAGCAGAATCACCCCGACCACTTCCAGGGCGATCACATGGCGGGAAAAAAGCGTTCGAGCAATCGCGGCCACGTGGCCTGGCTGAAGGACCCCCTGAGTCCGATCGCCGGCCGCCGAAAGCTCTGCCAAATCTCCACTACCCATTAGCGCGACAGCCACCCCTACGACCAAGCTGGCCAGCGCCATTCCCAAAAGCGCAACTACCAACGGCCGGTTAATAGCCAGATCGTAGGCCGCCCGACCTTCCGGCTGGGCTAACATAAGCACAAAGAGAAAGATCACCAGAATTGCCCCGGCATACACGATAAGCGTCGCGGCCGCCAAAAACTGTGCACCAGCTAAAAGCAGTAGCCCCGACGTTCCCAAAAACATCACCCCAAACCACACGGCACAGTAAATAGGATGGCGAAAACTCACCGCGCACACAGCCGCCAAAAGCGTTAGCGCGGCAAAGATGTAGAAAAGGAGTGAAAACCCCCAGTGGCCAATCGGCACGAAGCGGGCCAGGAGCAGAGCCAAACCTACCAGGGCGAAAATGGCGGCACCCAGCCGGCCCCGGACCGTCGGGAAGGCCAGTGCCATCCACAACGCCAGGGCAAGGGAAAGTGCGACTAGCGCCAGGTCGCCCATGCCGTTTGGCTCCTTGGTGGTAGGAAACACTTCGGGATGATCAAGAGGACGAACCAACCCCCTCCACCTGCGGCCGAACTAGAAGGCCGAGATGTCCGGACGCCCAAGTGGCAATCGGCCCCGTGGAACTGCCGATTAACCGCGATAGGCCCCGATTTGATACTTTGGGACGCAGCTAACTGGAAGCCCCCTGCCCTGCGACTATCCCGCCCTTACGTCCCTGGCGGGGAGAGGCGAGCCTCGGCCGCTCGCTCAGCCACTCGGTCGAACGCAGCGGCATCGGCCGGCGGCCAGGTCTCTTCTGGCGCTTCCGGCGGGGATTGCCCACCGGGTACCTCCCGAGTTCCCACCGCCGCTATTAATCGCTCCAGCGGGGGCTCCGCGTCCTTGGTCCAATCGTATATCAAGAGTAGCTTATTTTTGTCGAAAACCATTTCCTCCCGGCTCTTGCCCGACAGGTCGTACAGACTTGTCAATTCGATCGCATTGACCGGGCAGGCCTCTTCGCACATGCCGCAAAAGATACACCGCAGCATGTCGATTGTGAAGCGAACGGGATATTTTTCCCGATCCGGCCAGGGACTTTCGCCCGCTTCGATGTCAATACATCGGGCCGGGCACGCTGTCGAGCACAAAAAGCAGGCTACACATTTAACCCGACCTTTTTCGTCACGGTTCAGCCGGTGCACACCCCGGTAGATGATCGGATCGGGCGGCTGATACCGCTCTTCCGGAAATTGCACGGTTATCTTCTTGCTAAATAGATGGCGAATGGTTGTCGCCAAACCTTGCACCACCAGCGGAATATATGTCCGCTCTATCGGCGAAAGCGGCGTCTCATTGACCCAGCGGATTTTCTTAGTGCCCGGCTGACTCATTGGTGTTGATCCTCATCGGAAAGGCCCACTTCTTGGCACTTAGACGCAGCAAACCACTTACGCTCCAGGTAGCGTTGAAAAATTCGGCAACCGACCGGCTGACTCAGCACTCGGCCGAGTGATTGCTCTATTCGACTATGCCGCCGAGACCGCGACCGGTGTCACGTTGCCAACCGGCCCTAGTTCCCGCCGAGGCCGATTGTCGCATTCCGGCGGCGATATCAAAGCCGTTACAATCCAAACAACAACAAGCGAAACCCAGTTAGCCACCGCCAAAGTCCACACGGGCCACTCATTTGCCCAGTACATCCACGCCGCCACAAGGAGGACATGGATCAATCCCCAACTGAGCAACACCTTCCAGGCAAGATCCATTAACTGGTCGAAACGGAAGCGGGGCCAACTCCACCGCACCAGCATGAAGCCCAAAATCACGAGAAAGACTTTGGCGACAAGCACGATCACCCGAAGCAACGCTCCGCCCCAGCCCACCTCTAGCCCGCTACCAGTCAACCCCCAGAAATGCCAGCCTCCGAGGAAGAGGATCACAATCAAGAACGAGGCGGCTATCATGTGGAGGAATTCGGAAACCAGGAACATCATCAACCTCATGCCCGAATACTCTGTATGATAGCCGCCCACCAGCTCCTGCTCGGCTTCGGCTAGATCGAAAGGCAGCCGGCCTGCTTCGGCACATACCGCCACCAAAAACACTAAAAAGCCGAGCGGCTGGACGAAAGCATTCCACCAACCCGTATCGGCCTGGGCCAAAATAATGCGATCAAGCCGAAGGGACCCAGCGGCCAAGACAATGGCCAAGATTGAAAGCCCCAAAGGTACCTCGTAGGAGATCAACTGAGCGGCACTGCGAACACCACCGAAGAAGCTATATTTGTTGTTGCTTGCCCACCCCCCCAAGGCAACGCCGAAGACTCCAATCCCGCCAAAAGCCAAAAAGAGCAGGATGCCTGCGTCCAGGCCGGGCAAAAGGACAAGCTGAATTTGGTAAACGGTGCCATCCGGTAATGTAAAGCCGGGCAACACGCTGCCAAAGGGAATGACGGCAAACGCGGCCAGCGCAGCCACCAGCATCATGACCGGTGCCAACGTGTAAAGCACCCGGTCGACATGGGCCGGTGTAAACTCCTCTTTGCAAATGAATTTGACGCCGTCAGCAATGGGTTGACCCAATCCAAAGAGGCGAATGCGGGTCAAAGGAATCCCCACTCGATTCGGCCCCAGCCGATCCTGCACCCAGGCCGCTATCCACCGCTCAACAAGGACAAGGTAAGCGGCGGCAAACATTAACCCGCCCAAAAGAAGCCCAATCTTGACCAGGACTTCTATAGCCACGATCCAAGCCACGGGTTAGTATCTCCCCCATCTGGACTCTGGTTTCTTAGGGCACAACCACGCAAGTATCCGGACCCGGTCCCGGAAACTAGCCCGGCCCGTCCTTTAGCCGATCATCAAAGACTCCGTACCAAGGTCATTGACGGTGCCATTTTCTGCCACAGCCAGCAAGTTGACCTTTAAATCCACACCCACCGGGGGAATTGTCCCCAAGGCCGCGCGGAAGTAGGAGATGTTCCGGGCCACCTCCTGCAGGACACTAGCCGGCTCATATGTCCCCTCTTGCCCCAGTAAACGCCACAACAATCTGCCGGCCGGGAATACGCCTTTTGGTGGACGTATCGCCGCCGGCACCGATTGCAGACGATCATGCCGGTTGACATAAGAGCCGGCCTTTTCCGCGAAAGCCGGAGCGCCCACAACGAATTCTGCTCGATCGCATAATGCCGAGGGGAACAAATCGTGTACAATAAGAGCCACCCCAAGCTCCGCAAGAGCCGGCAGCCACTCCAGCTTGGCCCAACCCTGGGGATATTCCCCACTTAGCCACACTGCCTGAGCGCCGTGTCGCCGGACAAGCTCGGGTAATTCCTCCACAGGCGGGACCCGCCCGATAAAGTGGGCGATCACCTCCTCCACGCCGCGGCGGTTCGGGCATTTCTCCCGGGCGATCGCAAAACCGCCGGGGAAGCGTTCATCCTCGCCCACCTGGGGAACATCCCCCAACACAAGAGGTGCCCGCGGATCTACCTGGCGGATAGCCCGGCACAAAAGATAGGCCTCTTCCACGGTCAGAAATGGGGAAACTACCGCGGCCAGTCGCTCCTTTTGCTCCAAGAATTGGCGAAGCTCTTCCACAAGCGACGACCAGTCAAGATCGCACCAGCCGTCGGGGGCCTTTCGCCGGGCACCCACCAACCGCTGTGGGGAATGAACATACGGATAGGCATACCGGCCGTCATTACACATCCACCATTTGTTGACGAAAGGATTTTCCCGGGGTCGCAGCCGCCAGATCCGGTCCTGATTCTCATCCACCCAAATCGAACATCCTGTGGCACACTGGACACACACTGAGGGATGGGAGGTCAGATACCACACCCGCTGTTTATAAAGGAACTCTTTGTCCCCTAAAGCCCCCACCGGGCAAAGATCAACAACATTGCCGGAAAGCTTGTTGTTGATCGGAAATCCTGGGAAGATGTCAATTTCCTGATGGTTGCCCCGATCGACGATCATCAGTTCCGCTGTCCCACTTATTTCCCGGGTAAAGCGCACGCACCGGGAACACATGATACAGCGGTCAACAAAAAGGGTTATCTTTTCACCGATATCTTTGCGCCGACTGGTAAAAGGCCCCCATGGGGCACGGCGCTGCCGGTGGCCGTAACGATAGTAATAATCCTGAAGCAAGCATTCCCCTGCTTTATCGCAAATGGGACAGTCCACTGGGTGACGCAGGAGCAAGTCCTCCTGCACCATGGCCCGCGCTTGTTGCACTTTGGCACTCTGGGTCACGAGAACCAGCCCATCTTGGGCCGGGGTATTACAAGCAGCCACAAGTTTGGGCAGAAGCCGCACCTCCCCCGTCACTGCATTGCGAAACCCAATCTCCACCAGGCACATTCGGCAACTTGCCACAACCGAAAGCCCCGGGTGCCAGCAGTAATGGGGAATCTCCACACCAGCCCGTCGGGCAAGCTGAATGCCGTTGAGATTCTCCCGTTCGTCAAATTCAACAACAATTCCGTCAACAAGCGCGATGGCCATTGCCCAACTCTTCCTTAGCAAAAGCTATCGATGCCGTTTCACAAACTTCGAACGTCGCTTGCCAGTTTCTCCTCAAAGCCCCCGCAGCTCCTTCTGACTCGGCCAGCAAAGCCGCGCACCTTCCGGGAGAAACCTGCCCTCAGGCCAATCGCCTTTTGTCCCCCCTTAAGTGGCCGCCGCTTCAATTCCCTGTCGGCTTGTTTATCATCTCAAGCTGGTAGTTCGGATAAATCGTCCACTGTGTCTGGACTTTCCGCGTGACAATTCCTGCCGGGGCGCCCTGAGGAAGCACGATTGTCCCTGGTGGCAGCCGGCGGCGGTATCCTTGCGGATTGGTCCGGCGAATATGATCCTCCAACTCCTCACGGAACTTGCTGACGCAGGTTCTAATGACCCAGGCGGCACCGTCGGCTAAGCCACAGATTGTTGTCCCCGGGGTTATCCCGATCGCCTGGCCAATTTCCGACAAAGTGTCCAAATCGACCAATCGACCTTCCCCGCGGCGGATCCGCTCGATAACCTCTAGGGCGTAGGGCACACCTTCGCGGCAGGGGGTGCATTGTCCACAACTTTCGTGAGCAAAGAATCGACAACCGTTGTACATGACCTCCACAATGGGAAACGTTTCGTCCAGCACCACCACTCCGCCTGTACCCAGGCCAAGGCAGCCGGCCCGAATCGGTCCGGAAAAATCAAGCGGCGTCTCCAGCTCGCTAGCACTCAGTAAACCGGTGCTTATCCCGCCGACTACGACCGCCTTAACCCGCCTGCCCTTCCATACGCCCCCGCCATAACGTTCAATAACTTCCCCGCACGGAATTCCTAGGGGCAGTTCGTACACACCAGGCCGATTCACATGGCCACTAAGACAAAAAATCTTGGGGCCGAAACTGCCCGGGTCTTGAGGATCGTCCGGAGGAGGTGGCGTGCCAATCGAGCGAAACCATTCCGGTCCTCGTTCCAAAATATGCCGGACACAGGCCAGGGTCTCGACGTTGTTAATGATCGTGGGTTTGCCAAAAAGACCACGGACGGTGGGATAGGGGGGCTTGCTGCGGGGATAAGGCCGCCGGCCTTCCAAGCTGGACAAAAGTCCAGTTTCTTCGCCACAGATATACGCTCCGGCCCCGCGATGAACGTAGATGTCCAACGAAAAATCATGGCCACGAATGTTGCGACCAAGGAAATTCTTATCGTAAGCCTCTTTGATTGCCTCGGTTAATCGCTTGAAGGCCAGATGATATTCGTATCGCAGGTAAATGTATGCCCGCTGGACTCCGGTGGCATAGCAGCTGAGAATGATCCCCTCAAGCACCTGATGGGGATCGCATTCGAGTTGGACCCGGTTACAGAAGGTGCCCGGCTCACTCTCATCGGCGTTGACACACATGTAAAAGGGTCCGGGGTGATCCTTAGGCAAAAAGGACCACTTAAGGGCGGTCAGAAAACCTGCGCCCCCCCGGCCACGCAGCCGGGCTGAATCTACGGCCTTTCTTACTTCCTCAGGCGACTTTTCCTTGAGAACATGCCGCAGCGTGGCATATCCGCCGCTTCCTTCGTAGACCTGAATGGTCCACGAGCGATCTTTATCCTTGTTGGCTAAGAGGACAGGTTCAAACTCCGTCACGGCTGCCCTTACCTTTTCTAACAGTTGAGGCCCAAAGCGGCAGGAGACCGACCTTTCCGCAAGCAGGCGTCATAGCAGGCTTTGCCTATAGGTCGCTTGCGACATCTAAGCGATTAATCCCGGGCTGAGAACCCAGAATGTGGTCATCAACAAAGCGACAGGCTCTTTCCCGCCGTAACTCCGCGGAGACTACACGCCCGGCGATTGACCTGCTTCCTTTCTCAAACTAGCAAGAAGTTCATCCACCATTTCGAAAGTCATCGGCCCGTGGAGCGTGTCGTTGACCATAATGGCCGGGGCAAAATCGCACGCACCCAGGCATTCCGCTGCCTCTAATGTAAATAGGCCGTCGGGCGTCGTTTGGCCCGGTGCAATCCCCAGTTTTTGGCTTACATAGGCAAGGAGTGACTCCCCACCTCGGCAGGCGCAACTTAACGACCGGCATACCCACAGGCGAAATTTGCCAAGCGGCCGATCCCGGCGGAAAAAGCTGTAAAAAGACACCACATCGGCGATTTCCGCAGGATGGATCTCAAGGAATCGGGCCAATTCCGCAATCGCCTGCTGGGGGATATACCCCAACTGCTCCTGCACGAGATGAAGGGCAGGCAGAAGAACTGCTCGCCGCTCCGGGTAGCGGGGAAAATACTTGGCGATCTCCTGCCGCAACTCAGGGCCCAGGAGCTCGTAGTCGGCCGTCTGAACCTCTGCCGTCATTGTCGACGATTCCTTACCCGCCATTAAGCCTGTTGGGGAAACCCTTCCGGTCTTCGCTTCCGGATGACACTTAACGCCCCGCCACCTTGCTCCTTTTTAAACGCGCCCCAAACCTGGGGTGAATAACCAAACCGATGCCAACCTCAATGTCCCTGCCGAAGCCTAAACCCCCTAAGCCTCGTTGACCTGTTTACACCCCGATCGGTTGAGTGATCAACCCTAAAGAGCGGTTCGCAAAAGCGCATTTGTGCGCAAATGTCAACGGTCAAGCTCTGCCGCAATAATGTTGAGACTCCCTAATACGGCCACCACGTCGCTTAGGCGGTGCCCTCGGATTAAATGAGGAAAGAGGGCAAAGTGGATAAACGACGGTGGCCGGCAGCGGGCGCGATAGGCACGATCGCTGCCATCGCCCACGATGTAAAAGCCCAATTCACCGTTGGGGGCCTCGATCGCCGAGTACACCTCTTCTAACGGCGTCCGGAATCCCCGATTCCACATGATCACCTCAAAATGCTGAATCAGCCCCTCAATCGTCCCAAACACCTGGGGTTTTTCCGGCAGTGTGACCCGAAGCCCCACGTCCACACTGACTGGCCCGCTCGGAAGATTTTCCACTGCTTGGTGGATAATCTTGAGGCTTTCCCGCATCTCGGCCATGCGAACCAAATACCGGGCGTAGCAGTCTCCGCCGGTAGCACAACAGATGTCAAAGTCAAAGTCGCGGTAGGCCAAGTACGGTTCGTCTTTCCGCAGGTCTCGCGTGACGCCACTGGCCCGGGCAATGGGGCCGGTTACTCCGCGGTTAATCGCCTCCTCCTTGGTCAACACACCGATTCCTTTGGTCCGGTCCACAAAGATCCGGTTGCGGTTGAGCAGCCGCTCCATATCGTCTAACGCGCGGGGAAATTTGCGAACGAATTCCCGAATGAGTTCGATGGCCTTGGGGCTTGCGTCGTACATCAACCCCCCAACGCGCGTGTAACTGTTGGTAAACCGTGCCCCACAAAGGGCCTCCAAAATCTCGTAAATCTGCTCCCGTGGATTAAAGGCGTACATGAAAAAGGTAAACGCCCCCGCGTCCAAGCCCACAGCAGCATTGCAGACAAGATGGTCAGCGATTCGGGCAAGCTCGGCGACGATTACCCGCAGATACTGGCATCGCGGCGGAACCTCGATCCCGAGGAGTTTTTCCACAGCCAGGTGCCAGGCCACATTGTTGGCCACACACGAGCAGTAATTCATTCGATCGGTGACCACCACATATTGGTTGTAATTGAGGTGTTCACCGAGCTTTTCAAACCCAGAGTGGAGATAGCCGATATCCGGCATGGCGTCCACAACCCGTTCTCCCTCCAGCTTAAGCACGAGGCGAAGGGTAGTGTGCGTCGCCGGATGCTGTGGACCGAAATTCATGGTCCACAGATATTCCTGCGGCTCATCATGAGCTAAATTGCCCGCAAAATCTGCCCGATAAAGCGGCATATCAACTAGTCCCTTTTGGGAAAACGCTCTTTTTTTCCAGTTAACCGTTCCCCGGTTTCCTATCCCGACAAACGTTGTCCAAGATTCAAGTTATAAGCCTGCCGGATTTGCCTGCTTAGCCCTTAACGATTGCGGGAATGTTGGCTTTTTGCCCGCAGGCAATCTCCACGCCATTCCCCCAGCCCCAAAGCGATTAGCCCTCCGCCCGAGTGATCACAGGTAGGTTGTGTCGTTCGCCCTTACCCTGCAGTGGATAGTCTTTCCGCAGGGGATGATCCTCAAAATCCTCCGGCAAAAGGATCCGGCGAAGGTCCGGATGACCTTCGAAGCGAATGCCGAACATGTCCCACACTTCCCGCTCAAGCCAATTAGCTGCTTCCCACAGCGGCACTACCGACGGGACCGAGGCCGAATCCACATCGCAATAAGCCCGGACAATGAGCCTTTCGCCCGTTTCGGTACTAAGCAGATTGTAAACAAGCCCAAACCGTCCCCAGGGCGGTCGGCGCGGATAGGTCAAATAATCCACACACGTGACATCCACAAGCATGTCGAAGCCGCAGGATTCCTTGAGGAACTTGAGCACTTCAAAAACCTTTTCCCGCGGCACTACCACACGCTTTTGCCCACGGAACTGGCTTTCCTCTAACAGGGCAAAATTCTCTCGTAATCGCTGAATGGTCGACAACATTCCCTAACCCCGCCGTTGGAACCCTGCTTAAGCGTCGAACTTCTCCTCTGCGCTACTTGGTACTCTAACCGGCGCTTGTTTCCGCGAAGGCTCCTTGGGCGGCCTGCCGTCCCCAGAGGCCTAAAAAGACTCGCCGAGTTAGAATGGCTGTACCGGCAACGGCCGCTCTCCAGGATTTTCCAGTAGCGCCCGTGGCGGCATATTCCGACGAGGCTCGTCGAACTCGCGGCCCAAGAGGGTACCTTCCCGCTGAATCTTTTCCTGCAGGTCCAAAATGGCTTGGATAAGCTGTTCCGGTCGAGGTGGGCAACCGGGCACGTAAATGTCCACGGGGATAAACCGGTCAATCCCCTGAACCACACTATAGGTATCGAAAACACCGCCCGTTGAGGCGCATGCTCCCATGGAAATGCACCATTTTGGCTCGTGCATTTGTTGCCAAATTCTCTGCAGGACGGGCATCATTTTCATCACCACCCGTCCCGCCACAATCATCAGGTCGCATTGACGCGGGCTAAAGCGGAATACTTCCGCCCCGAAACGGGCCACATCATGCCGGCTTGCCCCAAGGGCCATTAATTCAATTCCGCAACAAGCGGTAGCAAAAGGCATGGGCCAGAGACTATTCTTCCGGCACCAGTTGACAAGGGCTTCTAGCCTCGTAATAAGCACGTTGCCGGGCAACAACCCTAGCGCCATCGAAAGACCCCTTTCCCCCAATCGTAAACATAACCCAAAGCAAGAAGGACAATAAAAATTAATCCCGCCCCAAAGGCAAACGGAGGCAGACTTGCGCGTGCCCAATCTTTGGAATAAGCCCCTGGTGGCTTGGCCCCTGGCCCCGCGAATAACTCTTTCGATGTGGATGTAATGGCCCCGGCTCCCTCCCCGGAGAGACTGGCTACCTGTGCTCCTGCCGTTTGAGAAGCTACCTGGCGAGCAGCACGGCTTTCACCCAAAAGCACTGCCCACGGATACAAAAACAAAAGCTCAACATCGAAAACCAGGAAGGCAATGGCCACCAAATGAAAGCGGACGTCAAATCGGCGGCGTGCTCCGTGGATGGGGTCCATCCCACTTTCGTAGGGCATGGCCTTAACCGGATTCGGACGAGTCGGATTAACCAGCCTGCCCATTAAGATTAGGACAAACGCAAAAACTGTCGCAATCAACACAAAAAGAAAGACAATTGCCGCCGATGACAATCCAGGATCACTCATTCGCAGCATCCTCCCGCAGTGTTTTCAGCATTTTAAGTTACCAAAATTGCCCGGTCAAACAATACCCCATGGCCCGCCGGGTGTGCGCATGATGCGTCGCCAAGATCACCCCGCTGCGGGCAGATGTCAACTAACTTGGGGGCAACCCGCCGGCGACGACGACTTTCCACCACCTGAAAGAAGAGCCAGTGAAACGAACTCGCCCGAGCTATCTGGATATGCGCAAAGCAATTGCCTCAGGCCTCCTCAGGTGGACTGTGCTCCCCGCCTGAGTGTGACCTGAGGCAACTTATGCCTGAGCCATCGGCTCAGAACCGACCCGGCCTCAGTTGATCGAAAGCTTCCCCGCGAGCTTAAACGCCCTCAAACTTTCCTGCAAACCGAAGGCGCTTGCCTCAGCGAAGCCCGCCACTGACCCATCCGGACCTGCGGGGTTGCCGACAGCTCCCATCTAACCAATCAGGTTTGTTCGCCTTGCGGTTTTTCCTTAGCTTGGCCCCCTGGTCGAGCTGCCGGCTGCCGGCCAGGCGTCCGCTTCCACATTTCCTCAATTCGCTCCCGGAGTTCTTCCATCCGCCGGTGTAGCTCTTTCAGCTCACTCTCGATTCGTTCGCGGAGCTTTCGCTCCTCAGCAGGATCCCAACCGGGCGGCACTGACCAATAAAACTGCCAACCACGCAGGTCCCGGCGCTCCTTGGCCTTCCCATCCTCGGCCGGCGGAGTAATTACCGGCGTGCCGCGAAGCAGCTGCTCCACATGAGGGCGAATGTCGGCTGGCAACTTGTCCAGCTCGTTCTCGGTGACTTCCCACGACTCGCCGTCGCGCTTGACGGAAATCTTTGCAGGCTCATCACCTTTCTTGGTAATGGTCACGGCAAGATTGCCCGGCAAGGGAGGAAGTGGCCCAGCCTTAGGCGGCACAATGCGGCCCGGGTAGAAAAACCGGAAGCGGAAAGGCTCTCCCGGTGGGCCGAAGAGTTCAATGTGCGGCCATTCCCACCTAGGGAGTGGCGGGGCGGGAACCAACACGCCAGGCGCTGTCGCCGGCCTCTTTTCCGGAGTCACCGCGACCTCCGCCACCTGAGCCTGGCGAACGTACTTCAGCTTTATTTCCTTCCCCTCCGCTCGGTTAATCACTTCGATGAGGTCCTGGACGGAAGTAAGGTCTTTGTCTTCCGCCTTGACTAGCACGTCAAACCGCTTCAAACCGGCTTTCTCGGCCGGACTTTTCGGAGCCACTTCATCCACAACAAGCCCGACATTTTCGGCCAAGCCCAGTTGCGCACGAAGCACAGGATCAGCCGGCCGGCATTGGACTCCGATCCACCACGGGCCGGCACTGACCTGAACTGACGCCCCGGAAACGGCGACTATCACCGGTCCACCAACCACCCCGACTTGTGGAGCTTGCCCAACCACAACAGGGGGCGGCCCCATCGCAACGGTTGCCTCAGCCGCTAAGAGCTCCCCCAATGTCCCTACCATCGCCATGAACGAAATCGAAAGGACGCTCAACACCCTAAGAAATGGCCTTCCACCACCTCGTCCACCTTTCATGGGATAGCCTCCCTCTCGAACGAAACCCAGCAGACGACCTTTCATAAAACCCGCCCCACAACGGCCCGCATCCGAACTTCTACAGGTCCAATCGCCCACCTTGCCGTCCGGAAAGGACAACGAGCTCTCTCACCTTTCGACGCAACAAACCGCGCTCGGAGTGGCGGTTACCGGCCGCCTTCGCTCCACCCCGAACGTTCCTCACCCAGCCGCCTGCCCCTTCTTCCGGTTCGCCCTCCCCGAAAACGAATCCGTACTTACTGGAAACCCCCACTTAGGGGAACAACGGCGATTTCTTCCACCGGCACCAAGAGGCGCTCACCCCCGACGGTAAGCCATTCCTCCACGCGGCGCTCCACCTGGAGCTGGCCGCCGTCCTTAAGCGCTTGCTCCACCGGGAGCAAAAGCTGGGAGGGAAATAGCTCCCGAAGTTCCCCCACGCCCCCCTCCAACGCTGCTCCTTCCGGGCCCGTTTCAAATGCCGGGAAGGGCACCACCTGGCCACCGTCCCACAGATAGACCAGGACGGGAACAACCCGGCTGCCGAGCTCTGTCCCTTTGCGCCCCTCGGCACCGGGCCTTAAGGTAGTCCGCGGCGGCGCGTTAGCCGAGCTTTGGGAAGGTGAACCTTCCTCCCCTCTCACCTCTTGTTTTGCTACTCCCGGTCCGGCAGAAAACGCCGAGCTAACCCGTGCGGCAAGCGCGGAAATGCCAGGGGCCGCCTTGGCCTTGTCTCGCCATGCGGGATAGCTCGTCCCCCCGAAGAAGCCGAGAACCATCCCGGCCACAACCGCACAGACCCAAAACAAGGTTCGCCGACTCTTCGGTAAATTCCAACGGACCGCACTTTCCTCCAGCTCTCCCCCACCAAGACCGGGTCGAATGCACGCACGGGATAATTGATCACCAAGTCGATGACCAAAGATACCATTCGAGCCCGATCGGGAGTCCAATTCGAGGGATCCGCCGGACCCGCCGGTTTCTGGCCCAGGGAAAGCGTGCTTTCTCCCAAAACCCAGGCCCTTTAACGCCCGCCGGAGTGCCCTCGCTTCCAGTAACGCCAAAGCGCACTGCCGCCATGCTCCAGGCACTTCATCTAACCGCCGAAGAAGCCGCCCCTCTTCCTCCGGCGAAAGGGCCTCATCGGCAAGCAACTCAATTCCAGCGGCAATTTCCGCCGGCAAACCGCTTCCGACTAGGGGGTTCATGACTTCCGGCTTCTCCCCAAGCTGCCCGTTTGCCCTTCGACTGAGCCTTAAGACCTCAAAACCCTGCTCCCACCCATACGACAGTGGTGGCCCGAATACGCCTTAGCCATTTAGGCCGGGACCCAGTTTCCAACTTTGGCCATCTCTGTACGCCATCTCACCCCATCCGGCCCCAAAACAAATTTCTAAAGCTATCCGCCGGGTCATTCGTTCCCCTTCCCTAGGCTAGCTCGGCTCAGCCCGGTTAAAACCCTCCGCAACCTCATCCGGGCCCGGTGAAGCCGAGCCTGGACCGCCGGCGCCGTAGTGCCAAGATGCTCCGCTATCTGGTCGTAACTCCAGTCTTCCCCGTACTTTAAAAGCAAGATTTCCGCATCCACAGCTGGCAGTTGCTCAAGGGCCTTCTGCACTAAGTAAGACTGTTCCTGCTGAAGGAGCCACTCCAACGGGTCTGGGCTTAAGAGCCGACCATTTCCATCGGTTTCAGTTAGGAGCTGAGCGACGGCCTCATCCCGCCGCCGTTGTCTTCCCGTGCGACGGCGATAGAGCAGGGCCTGACGGATCGCAACGCGCCGTAGCCAAGGCTTGAAGCGAGTTCCTTTGGGGGGATTGTGCTGGACGGCGGCCAAAGCCACCTCCTGAAGCACGTCATCCACCCCATCCCAACTCCCCAGCCGCGCATAAACCACCGCCCGAAGCCACGGACGATGGTCGGCGAGGTCCGTTGGCTCGGAACGCCGGGCGTTATCGCCCAATTGGGGGGGTTCACTGGTTGATCGGCCCATTATCGCCCTTTCCGACCGGCGCTCTTCCACTAACTAAAATTGCCGCACCGCGGAAAATCTTTCGCCTTTTACGTAGGCCTAGTCTCCTCGCATCACTCGCGCAAGCACGTCTGGGGCGATCCGCCGCGGGCGGGAAAAGTCCTGCCAGGAAACGGCTAACCATCCTTGAATGACCATCGCTTGCGCAGAGGAATCATCCAAGCCTTTAACACCGTCGACCGAGCCTTTTACCCCCCCAAACGAGGCAAATGGCGGCTAGTTCCGCCGGGGCCGAAGCCACCTCTTTGATGAGTCTTACACAAGTCAGAGCAGGGAGGGGTAAGGGGCACCCTCAGGAGGCCGAGCTTCTGGCCGCGAATCTTTCGGGCAACCAGATAAGCTTCGTTAAGGTCGGTTGGCCTTCGTAATTAGAGGCGGCTGCGCGCCCATTTCTCAAGTTGTCCCTCGATCAACAATCCGTTCCCAAAAACAGGGCTTTCTCCTCGGCGAGGCCCTATTCCGCGGTTGTGCTGGCCGGGGAAATTTGCTGGGTGCGCAAAAACTCGGGTTCATCAGGCCCAAAAAGCACGCGGGTGGCACACTCGCATGGGGGATTCTCCCGGATCCAAAGGGTGGCGCAAGGTTACCCACACACTTGAGAGCCTGGCTCCCAGCATGGTGGTCCGAGCTCCTATGGACGAACGTCCGGCCAAGCCCCCACCGATGAGGCTTCTCGCTTAGAGTGCCGTTGCAAGTCTCGACCATCTGCCGAGCGTCCGAGGCAGGTTCTTGCACCTAGCGGATCAAGCCGGTATGGTAACGGAATGTTTGACACAGCCATGTGCCACCGGACGGCTTGGTGACTCAATCGCCCACCGGGATTGAGCTCCTCGTAGTCAACTTTAAACAAATGTTGTTGAAACGGAGCGGCATCGGTGCATTTGCCGCAACAGTTCACCTTGGTCCTGTAAACCTCTGAAGGAGTGTGCAGCATGAAGGTAAAGTCGGATCGAAGAGGCTTCCTTCGGGCAGCGGCTTGGGCCGGCATCGGTGTGTACGTTGTTCGTACGGTTGGGGCGCAGCAGGCAAAGTCGCCCAATGAGCGAATCCAATTCGGCTGCATCGGGATCGGGGGCAAAGGTTCGAGTGACTCGGCCGACGCAGCCCGATTCGGCGATGTGGTGGCCATCTGCGACATCGACGAAAACCGCCTCAACGCAGCGGCGAGCCGGTTCGCTGGTGCAAAGCGGTACACCGATTTCCGCAAGATGTTGGAGGAAAACGAAGGAAAGATCGACGCGGTGACCATTAGCACGGCCGATCATACACACGCCCTGGCCGGTGTGATGGCCATGCGGATGAAGATGCATTGCTTCTGCCAAAAGCCGCTGACCCGGACTGTTTACGAAGCCCGCTTGATGGGCAAGGTGGCGCGAGAAATGGGCGTGGCCACCCAGATGGGTAACCAAGGAACGGCTACCGACGGGCTGCGGCGAGCGGCGGCGATTGTCAAGGCAGGCGCCCTGGGCAAGGTATCGGAAGTGCATGTGTGGACGAATCGGCCGATCTGGCCCCAGGGGGGTAATCGACCCGAGCCCAAGCCCTGTCCGCCGCATGTGAAGTGGGATTTGTGGCTTGGGCCAGCACCGGTCCGTCCTTACGCCGACGGTTATCACCCGTTTGCCTGGCGGGGCTATTGGGACTTTGGCACCGGGGCGCTTGGCGACATGGCCTGCCACACCCTCAACATGCCGTTTGCCGCCTTGGACCTTCGCGATCCGGTATCGATGCAGGCGGAAACATCCGGTCACAACGGCGACAGCTTCCCCAAGTGGTCGGTTATCACGTACGAATTCCCGGCTCGCGGTGACCGGCCCGCTCTGAAGCTTGTGTGGTACGACGGAGGCAAACGGCCGCCCAAGGAGCTCCTTGACGGACGGGATCCGGCCGCAAGTGGCGCCCTGATTATCGGCGAGAAAGGTAAGCTCTATTCGCCGGGTGACTACTGCGATCGGTTCGAGATGCTGGGTAACGTGGCCATCCCGGATGTGCAATTCAAGCGATCGCCCGGCCACTTCGAGGAATGGATCGAAGCAATTAAAGGTGGCGAGCCGGCGATGTCCAACTTCCCGGACTATGCCAGCCCACTGACGGAAACAGTGCTTCTTGGGAACTTGGCCGTCTGGGTGGCCGCTGTCCCCGGTGTTGGGCCGAAAGTGGAATGGGACGCCGCGAACATGCGGGTGACCAACATCGAAGGCCTTGAAACCCTGGTGAAGCCGGTGTGCCGGCCGGGTTGGGAGCTCGCGTAAACGATTAGGCCCCTGCGCACTGCGCCGCCCATCATCCACGCTCCCTGTCGCGAGTGTCCGGTTGTCTACTTGGGGACGCTCGCGAAGAGAACGAGCGTCGCAGAAGCGACGGCAAGTTCGTTCCCCAGCCTGCGGCGTTGGGCGGCTATAGATTAAGCAGGGCTTAGATCTCCACCACGCTTGTGGTGCGGGGAGCGTTTGTACCACGGACCTCGAGAAACTTCCGACATTGCCTGCGGCCCACAGGAGGGAGATTAACCGAGTTCTTAGCCGCACCTACCTTAGGCGGCGGGTGGGTGCGGCTTTGCGTTTATTAAAAATGCGGCTTTGTGTTTATTAAAAAGACGAATGGCCGAGAACCACGTGGTGCGCATCGATTGGGCCTCGGGCACCCTTTCCGCGTGCACTTTGGGAAGCCCCTCTTGGTAGTAGCTGGGCGTAAGTTGTGGGATTCGGCCCCATGGGCGCGCCGAGTACTCTTGGGGTCTCCTTCCATGCTTGGAAATTGCCTCCGGGCGATGCGGGCATTCGCCGGGGAAGTTTCTCCGGTCGGGCACAAGCTTCCTTTACAACGAAAGCCGCCTTTGCTAACGGTCAATTTTTTTCGGACCGACTTGATCCCCCAAAACCAGGGTCAACTTCAAATTTCCGAAATCAGGATCCAACCCGATGACGACCGGACAGTCCAGCTTAGCATCAGAGGCCGTTGCCAAGTTCACAAGCGGCTATGCTTGCTCCCAGGCTATTCTTGCCGTTTTTGGGCCCCGTTTTGGCTTGGATGAAGCCACCGCGGCCAAGCTTGGGGCCGGCTTCGGTGGTGGTTTGGGCCGACTAGGCTATGCTTGTGGAGCAGTAAGCGGGGCAGTGGCCATCCTGGGACTTTCGCTCGGGAATGGGGTGGGAGCCGACGTGGCTAACCGCGAGAAGGTTTACGAGGCCGTCCAAGAATTCTGTCGACGATTTATCGAGCGGCACGGATCCATCGATTGCCGGCAACTTATCGGTCGGGACATTGCCTCGCCGGAGGCATTCGCCGCTGCCAAGCAGGCTAATGTTTTCCGCACAATTTGTCCGGAATTCGTTCGCACCGCGGCCGAAATTCTAGAAAAGATGCTCGGGCCTCCCTCCGGGGGTGGTTGATGTCCTTCCGGCTTACCGTGCGTGTTCCGGCGGCACCGGTCCTTTCACCAAATGGGCCATTCACGTGAGGAAGTTTCCCCGGGAGTTGCACGGGCCTTGGCCACGATGCGGCGGGAATAGCCCGAATGAAAATCTGGACAAGGCATGTCCTCGGCGAACTCGTCAAGGCTTTCATTCTCGCGGTGGGAATTACCACCTTCTTCCTCGTGGGCGTAATGGGTGCCCGAGAAGGTCTTCGCAACGGTTTGCCCCCGGCCGTAGTGGTCGAAATTCTCCCCTATTTCCTGCCTGAAGTGCTGGGGATAACGATCCCGGTGTGTGTCCTCCTTTCCGTCAGTGTCGTCTTCAGCAGACTTGCTGGTGCCAACGAGTTCCTAGCGCTTGCCGCCGCGGGGATTCACCCGTTGCGAATAGCTTGGAACGTCCTAACCTGGGGAACGATTCTCAGTGTTATTACCGTCGGTTGTTACGAACTTAGTGCGATGTGGGGACGGCCGGGAATGCGCCGGGTGATCTACAGGTCGCTCCCCCGAATCGCTTTGGCTCGGCTGCGGTTGGACAAGAGTTTAACAACGCCGTACTTTTCCGTGGTGGTTCGGGAAGTGGAGGGGAACCGCCTACGGGATGCGGTCATTACCATCCCGGGCCGAGGGGAACAGCCGGAAATCACTATCTCGGCAGAAATGGTAGAGATTCTCATCGATCCGGATCGCGGGAATTTGGTGTTGCGATGCTCTCGCGGAGATATCACCGCCGGGGAGAAAAGCTACGGTTTTTTTCCGGACACTATTGAGCGGGTAATCCCCCTGGAGCCAGCTTCCCGACCGGTGAATAGACATTGGCTGGCCATGGCGGAGATTCCTCAAGCAGCGGAAAAGCTCCGTGCCGAACTAGCCCGAGTCTTAGCCACGGAGTTAGCTGCCCCGGCCGGCAGCTCCGAAAAGGCTCAGGCCCAGCGACAGCGTCGAGAGCTGGAGCAACAACTCCGCCGTCTTGTGACAGAACCGATTCGGCGATGGGCGAACGGGTTTAGCTGCCTCGGTTTCGCTTTGGTAGGGCTGGCCGTGGCGATGCGAGTTCACAGTGAAAACCTCCTGACAGGCTTTTTCCTCTGCTTTACCCCGGTGTCGGTGGCGTACTACCCGCTGCTAATGTTTAGCGATCAAATCACAACACTTGGATATCTGCCGCCAATTGCAATTTGGTGCGCAAACTTAGGCTTGTTCCTCGCCGGAATTCTGCTCCTGCGCGGGGTGCCGGTGTAGACTTTCTCGAGGCCCGAGGGAAGGTAGCCCCTGGTCCAGGCGAAGGGACCTGTAGCGCGCCACTCAGCCGGCGAATGTTTTCCATCACCCCAAAAGCGGTTCCGCCTAGGTGTATCCCTTGCCCAAAAGGGCGACCGGCCGACCACAGATCAGGAAGACTCGAGAACCGAACTGGGGTCGCCAAATCGAGGGCGAGCGGTCTCGATCGCAATCCCGGCTCACCTTTCCCTTAATCCGAAGGTAGAAGCCTGGGTCAACTCTTGCTTCTAGCAGGTTAGCCGAACCAGCATCGAAGAGGAGAGCCTACCCCCGCGGCACGAAAACCGACAAATCGGCGCGATTCGGGTGCGATCTTGCGAAGAAGTAGCTTCCGACCCAAACCTCCCGGGGGTCGGACAAGCCCAGCAGCCACCAATCGGCCGGTTTTGGGTCGCCACTTGAGATCTTGTACCTTGTCGGGCCGCAGACTATACGGCCCCAGTTCGGCAGATTTTAGGACTCTCCCGGTACAAACTCTGGCACCACCCCGCCCACCGTCAAGGCGGCAATCGACGTGAAAAATCCGCGGGGTTGAAGGGAGGCCGGTCCCTAAGTCCCACCTTTTGCCACCGGTCTGGGAGTTTCGTCTTACTTTCCGCGCCAAGAATAACACTCAAGGCGTAAGCGATCCCACCCCGGCGCCACTGGCAGCGGCCTGGCAGCTCAATGGCCGGGCCTAGACACTAATCGATGGGATTTGTCGCTTAAGCGGAAAACACCAGCTCGGTAGGGCGAATCGGGGGCCGCCGATCGTTCGTTGACGTCGCCACTTGGGAAGCGATAAACTGTATCAATCGTCCCACTTAACGCCATCTTGACCTCTGCCGTTACCCCTCCTTCCCAGGAGGGGTATCCATTTTTGGGCAAACAGCGGAAAAAGACGCCCGCGGCTGGCAGACCGGCTTGGTCGCGGTGGCCGAAGAGGGCGCTTAAGTGCCACCGAGGTCCGACGGCAACCAGTTCCTCGCAACCAGTTTTCCTTGCGGACAGGCGCCCGCTAACTGCGGCGATAAACGATGCTTCCAAGCCCGGCTCAATGAGTTAAGGGAGGTGCTGGGGTGTTAGCGGCCATCGAAAAGGCGGAAATCCTGATTGAGGCAATGCAATGGATCCGGCGGTTCCGCGGCAAGACCACGGTGATCAAGTTGGGCGGAAGCCTGATGGAAAATTCGGCCGCCTTGGACAGCATGCTTCTTGACGTGGTGTTTATGGAGACAGTGGGAATGCGGCCGGTACTCGTCCACGGCGGTGGGGCAGCCATCAGCCGGGCAATGCGGGAGGCGGGCCTTGAGCCTCGGTTCATTCACGGCAGGCGGTATACCTGCGAGAAGACCTTGGCCATCGTGGACCGGGTACTGACTCAAGAGATTTGCCAGGATTTGGTCAACAGGATCAGTCGGCATGGGGGACGGGCCCGGCCACTTCACCCGGGAACGGAACCGGTGCTTTTCGGCCAGCGGATCCGCCTGTGCGAAAGTAATGGTACTCAATTGGATTTGGGTCTAGTGGGTGAGGTCAGTCGGGTTGACTGCCAAAAGTTGGAGGAGGTCCTTCGCGACGGCCAGATCCCCGTGATTCCTTCGATCGCCGTTGGACCAGCGGGGGAGAAGCTTAATGTCAACGCAGATACCGCCGCCATGGCGGTGGCCATGGCCCTTCGGGCAGAGAAACTGGTCTTCCTCAGCGACGTCAACGGTGTGCGGCGACGCAAGGACGATCCACAATCCCTGATACCGTCGCTTTCCGCGCGAGAGGCGCACCGGTTGATGGCCGAGGGCGTTTTCGAAGGAGGCATGCTCCCCAAGATTGAGGCTTGTTTGGAAACGCTGGCCGCGGGGGTAGAAAAAATCCACATCATCGACGGCCGCATCCCCCATTCCTTACTCCTTGAAATCTACACGGACCGCGGGGTGGGTACGGAAATTGTCCGCGATCAGCCGGGGGAGACTCAGCCTATCGCGGCGGGGGAAGTCCCTGCAGAGAAAGCGGCCCCAACCGCGCCGTAATTCAGAAGGCTGCAACTGGGGACTAGCCGCCTCCGAGGCCCGGGGGAAGGGAAATGCCGAGCCTAGTGCGAAGGAGGCCCGCTTTGCTCCGGCCGGCATGGAGGCCTGGTGCTTTTGACAAATAAAGCGTGGGTCCAGCCGGATAAGAAGTATTGCCAGTTCTAGCCCCCGCGGCGGCCGGGTGTTTTCTTTTTGAGGAAACGTGTTTTCGTTTTCTTAAAAGGAAGTGCCCGCGGCGGGTTATCCGTCGGGAAAGCTCGAACGACTGAGGCGTAAACTTTCGCAAACATCTGTGTAGCGACCAGAGGTTCGCTTAACTTCGTTGACTTAATAGGCATGCGGAAAGATGAATTCGCAGGAAGTTATCGCCCTTTTTGATCGCTATGTTATTGGCAACTACCGGCGCTTTCCTGTGTGCCTTGTCCGGGGAGAAGGCTCCTACGTATGGGATGCGGAAGGGCGGCGGTATTTGGATTTCTTCCCTGGGTGGGGATGCAATCTTTTGGGCCATTGTCCACCCCGTGTGGTAGAAGCCGTCCGCGAACAACTCGGCCAGCTCATCCACGTGCCGAACACTTGGTACACAGAACCTCAAGGACGCTGGGCCGAGCTTCTTAGCCAGCGGAGCTTTGGCGGCAAAGCGTTTTTCTGCAACTCTGGGGCAGAAGCGGTGGAAGCGGCCATCAAGCTCGCCCGGGCTGCCACGCCGCGTGGCCGGTACAAGATCATTAGTTTTGATGGCAGCTTTCATGGCCGGACCTTCGGGGCTTTGTCGGCCACTGCCCAAGCCAAATATCACGAGGGCTTTGAACCCCTTGTTCCCGGATTTGTCTACGCACCCTGGGGCGACCTGGAGGCAGTGGCTCGTTCAATTGACGAAGAAACTGCAGCCATTATCGTCGAACCAGTCCAGGGAGAAGGTGGCATCCGCATTGCCCCGCCAGAGTTCCTCCGGGGATTACGGCAATTGGCTGACGAGAACGGATTGGTGCTGATTTTCGACGAGGTCCAGACGGGCTGTGGACGAACAGGGAGGTGGTTTGCTTATCAACATTATGACGTGGTCCCGGACATTATGACCTTGGCTAAAGGAGTGTGTGGAGGCCTGGCCGGTGGAGTGATGCTTGCCAAGCCGGAACTTGCCGCTCACCTGCGGCCGGGGATGCATGCTTCCACCTTCGGCGGGAATCCTATCGCCGCCCGAGCCGGGATCGCCACCATCGAAACAATCGAAAAGGAAGGACTCTTAGAACGGGTGGCCGAGCTCAGCGGACAATTTCGTAAACGCCTCACCGAGCTTGCCACGCGTTGCCCACTTGTCCGGGAAGTCCGCATTCTTGGCCTCATGATCGGTATCGAACTTCACATCCCGGGGGCGGGGATTGTGCAGGCTTGCTTGGACCGCGGACTTCTCATCAACTGTACTCACGAGACTGTCCTGCGACTTTTGCCCGCAATGACGCTAAGTAACGAGCAACTTGAAGAGGGCTGCCACATCCTGGAACAAGTGCTGATGGAGGTGGCAAAGGCCGCATGAAAGCCGGATCGCCGGAAGCCGGCGTCACAGCGCCTTGCTGTAACTGGAGTAGGAGAAGCCAACCACTTTCCGAATTGCCTCGGCATTCATTTGGGCCGATAGTGGCCTGGGCACCATGATAGTTTTCGTTTACAAGCGGGTAATCTGACCGGGGAGGAAGCTCGAGATGGAGCGGAAGCCGGTGCGACATCTTTTAACCGTGGAATCACTTCGGCCCGAAGAAATTCGGGAGATTTTTCGCATTGCCCACGAACTTAAAGCCCGTTGGCGGCGGGGTGAATATACGCCGGTTTTGGCAGGCCGAGTGATGGCCCTCCTTTTTGAAAAGCCCTCCCTCCGCACACGCGTAAGCTTTCAATCGGCGATGGTGCAGCTTGGCGGAAGCAGCCTGTTTTTGGGTGAAGAAACCGGGTTGGGCAAACGGGAAAAGCTTTCCGACTTTGTCCGCGTCCTCTGCCGCTATGTGGACGTTATCGTCCTGCGGGCATTCGAACATGCCAAAGTGGAAGAATTTGCTAGCTATGCCACAGTTAGTGTCATCAACGGGCTGACGGATTATTCCCATCCCTGCCAAGCACTAGCCGATTTGTTTACGATCGAGGAACATTTCGGCACATTGGAGGGGCAAAAGGTCGCTTTTATTGGCGATGGCAACAATGTGGCGCGAAGTCTGGCCATGGCCTGTGCGAAACTGGGGGTTCGCTTCGTCATGGCCACACCGCCGGGTTATCGCTTTGCCGATGAATATGTGCGGAGGCTAGTAGCCTGTGGGATGACAGGGGGGCTCCAGGTGACAGATGACCCGGCCAAGGCCGTCCGCGACGCCACCGTCGTGTACACAGACGTGTGGACGAGCATGGGGCAAGAGGCCGAGGCAGACCGGCGTCGCCGGGACTTTGCCGCTTATCAAGTCAACGAGATCCTGATGGCTCAAGCTGCTCCTAATGCCGTGTTTATGCACTGTATGCCCGCTCACCGCGGAGAAGAGGTCACCGACGGGGTGATCGACGGCCCGCAGAGCATCGTGCTTGAACAGGCCGCCAATCGGCTTCATCTCCAAAAGGGCATCTTAGTCTGGCTGCTAAAGGGGGGCCTATAGCAACAACTGGGCGCTTCCTAGCGAATAAACGCATGATGCCGCAAGTAGGGGCTAACCGGCAGCCCAAGAAATTTGCCGCAGGGGCACTTGCGCTAACACCGCAACCTTCGCGCATAAAACACCGAGCTACCCTGACCTAGCACGATGCAGTTGGGAAAAGTTCACAAGTCGCCTTTTTGCCCGGCACAAGGGCCCGGCTCACCGATGGGGATTAAGCCTTTCCGGATATAAGCCACAGCAAGCCTCGACCGGATCGTTTAGCACCGCTTGTCGCACTACCTACCGAGGCCGGAGTGGTCAACGACTCGGCCAGGGCGACAATGGCTTGTGTCACTTGTGCCCGCGGGGCGTATTCGATGAGGGGCACGCCGTTGTTGCGCGCCTCGATCATCGTGCGATAGTCGTTGGGGATCTGCCAGTAGAATTCCTGTCCGATCGTCTCCTGCGCCTTTTTGATGCTGATATGTCCACTATCAAGCCCCACCCGGTTAACCACAATTTTGACCTTCTGCGCCAAACCCTCAGTCTGCTTGAAGGACGACAGGAGGCGAACGACATTTCGCAAGCTAGCAAGTTCAAGCTGGGTGACAAGCAAAATATGGTTAGCCATTTCCAGGGCCAACAGGTCAAGCTGATTGAACGCTTTGGAAATATCTATCACGAGGTGGGTAAAGGTAGCCTTGAGTAGTCCCACAATTCGCTGGAAATCCTCCGGAGTCACAAGGGGAATATCTTCCAGCTGCATAGGCCGCGGGAGCAGGTATAGTCCACAAGCATGGCGTGTCAAGGACCGCTTAAGCAGCGTGTAATCAAGTCGCGTGATATTCTGGGCAAGATCGGCGATGGTGTAGTCCGGAAGGGTGTCAAGCAGAAGGTCAGCATCCCCTAAGGCCAGATCCAAGTCGACCAAGACAACGGAGTTCTTTTCCCGGGCAGCCAGCGCGCATGCCAAATTGACCGCAATACTGCTTGAGCCGACACCTCCGGAACAACCAGCGACGGTGATAACCTGACATCCCCGGGGCCGGCTGTCGCTTCGTCCAAAGCGGCGCTCGCTAATCCGTCCTAAGGCGGCCAAGAGGTCCTCCAAACGTATCGGCCAGGTAAGAAACTCCTTAGCCCCGGCCCGCATTGCTTGGAGGATCAAATTGCCGTCGCTTGAGCTGCTGGTGACCAAGACGTCGCACTGGGGGACCGTTTCCACCACCCGTTCCACCAAGCGCAAGGCCTTTTCCGGGTCGGCATCCAGTCCAACAATGCCGATCTCCGGTGTTGCCTGGGCCACCACGTCCGCAAAAAACTCGTATCGCGAACATTCGGCCTCAAGCCAAACGAGGTCGATCCCCAGAAGCTGTTGTTTCAGCGTGTCCCGTCGCCGATCGTCTGGGTCAACAATCGCCACACGAAGGACGTTGCTCATAGAAGCACCCGCAAAGAGAGCTGTCGCCTAATCAGAAGACATTGGTCGCTCAAGCTTCCCGGGCGGAACTTTCCCGGTCTGCCGGCCGGCAAGAAAAGTCTCAGCCCGGACGCGAGGGTTCCTTTCGCTTCGCGGCAACAAAGCTCCGCCCTTACCCGTTTTCAAATCGCGCGCGATTAATCTTTCGCTTCCGCCGGCACTAATCGGGCCAACCGGACAAATTCTCCCAAACAAGTATGCGTTACGGGCGAGAGCCCTCGTATCCGACAGGCCCGATCAGACCCGGAAGCGCTTGGGGATCTCTCACTTCGGACGGAACCGTCGTGACGGTTGTGCCGAAAGGAGCGGCAGGACTTAGCTGGGGCACAGAGGAACCATCAGTCGGGGGGAGCGGGACTAATCCGGAGGGTGTTCCCGACAAGGAGGGGGCACCGGCCGGGCGTTCGGGCACGTAGGGTGTAGGAGGTTGTTGCGGCGGCGGGCTCGACCCAGCGCGGCGAGGACTGCTTACGGCCTCCGGCAGCAAGAGCTCTTCACGGGAAGGTGTCCACTCAGCCGGCGGAACGATGAGGGCATCGGTCAGTCTGGTCGTTAAGCCCGGTGAACCAGCGGGCGTTTTCCGTGGCACCTCAAGAAGACCGCGCACATAAAGTTGCCAATCGCTCGGGCGGTCGCTATGTAACCCCGGCCCACCCGGGGGCACTTCTTCCGGATTCAGGGCGTCAACAAGTTCAGGGGTCACCAAAATCAAAAGTTCCACCTCGTTGGTCCGCTCCACCACTTTGCGGAAGGGAATCCCGATAAGGGGCAGTTCCGACAGGACCGGCAAACCGCGCCGCTCAGCTTCCACCCGAGTTTGGACCAGACCGGCAATAGCTAGCGTCTGGCCAGCCTGAAGTTCCACGCCTGTATCTACCTCGCGGGTGTTAAAAGCATAAATGGTTTGTCCATTGACAGTAATGCTTCGGGCAAGATCCACGTCGCTGACGCGGGGCCTGACTTCTAACCTGATCCGGCCATTGCCCAACACGATGGGCACAAAGTCCACTTGTGTCCCGTAGCGCTTGTATTCCACGGAGACAGTACCCAACCCCGCGGGAGCTAAGGTCGGGACCTCGCCCCCAACCTGGAAGAAAGCCGGCCGGCCGCTTACTGTCACCAGCGTCGGTTCAGCCAAGACTTGCATCAGGCTGTCGCGGCGAAGCGCATCGAGGACAGCAAAAAAGGCGTCGTTGCCGTCGATAATGCTTAAGCGAAATGTCTCTGTGCCGGTCGTGCTGACGTTGTAACCCCCCGCTCCGGCTGATACGCCGGTAAGAAGCCCCGCCCCCATACTTTGGACAAGCGTATTGGGGGATAGGGAAGACCAATCCAGACCCAGTGACCGGAGCTTTGTCCGCGATACCTCCATCGCCTTGACGTGGAGCAAAACCTGCTGAACACCGGAGACATTGATATTCGTCAGCACTTTGGGGTAAAACTGTTCGGCAATTTCGCGGATTTTGGACACATCCTCCGGGCGATCCACGTAACCGGAAATAAGGATGCTCGAGCCCACCGGTTTGACTGTGAGACTTGCCCCGGGAAATTCCGACTCAAGGATCATTGCCAACTCCCGGGCATCCCCCAGGATGATCACATCCAGCGTGTATATTTGGCCCAGCTCGTCCCAAATGTTGACTTGTGTGACACCGGCTTTTTTGGCGAAAAGCTGAAGTTGTGTCGGGGCAAGGGGCGTTACTTCCAGCAAATCACGATTACCCACCTGAGCCTGGGGAATACGACCGGCCTTTGTTAGCTCGGGACTAAGCGTCACGATTCTACTTTCGTTGACAACAAGCTCGAGTCGTTCTCGTGGCGAACGGATTTCGTAAATAGGGCCTGGTGCCTGCGCGAAAAGCGGGGCGAGCCTCCCAAGCGACAAGAAAATAGCCAGGAGCAGGACGGGGGCGACGGAAGGCCGGGCGGTTCGCCCTAGGCACACTCCGCCCCTCTGGCATCCACCCCGCCCAGTCGGTTGTGGTGTTCCCAAAAGCTTCATGCGTGGTCTTTTCCCAGAGCCAAAGGGCATGAGCCAAATGCGACAGCCGATCCCCCACGCGAGTTGCCGCGGTTACAGACCCGCCGAAACATCATCTAATTGCTGATCAATACGCTTTTTAAGCAAAGGACCGATTAGAGCGATTCTTCGGCCAATAATGGATCGGAGTGAGTTTGCCGGTGGGATTAGATTGTTTGATCAAGTGGGATGGTGTTGGCTATGCCTCTGCCTTATAGCTTTCAAGAAGCCTACCGCAGCACCATCTTCAATGAAACCCGCGGCAACCTGGGTAACCTAGGAAGATGAGCTAAGGCTATCGAAGCCATACCCGTCCAAACAGTCAGCCTACGACAGATCGCCGCTTTTCCAGGAGCTTATAACCTGGTCGGCGGCAGGGACTTGAGGCCGGCCAAGATGCGCGGGTTTTTTCCGGAGCAATCCGCCCAAGGCTTTCGGTCTAATGTCAACAGGCGGCAAACTCGCTACTTATCTCGCGGCAATTCCCGGCACGGAAACTCGGCCCCGGGCGCGCAAGAAAAGTCGCTGCCGAAAGACCCTACACCGCTTCCTGGTCTCTCTGCTCCAATCAAGCACGTACACGACAGCTCAATCAACAACGCCCTGCGTCATCTCTTGGCACAACCCGCGGGGAAAAGACACGACATCTACATTGCAGATCCGAATCCGGGCCAACGGTCGCCGAAGTTAACCACGGCCTAGGCGGACTGTCGACTTTTCTTGACGGCTGTCGAGCTGCCTGAGTCGCTGGCGGATAAACCTAAGGTGTCAACCCTTAAACCAGCCGACTACACCGTGATGATCTTCTTTTGCCGGTATGATTCGTAGGCGGCATCGACAAGGCGCGCGATGGTGACGGCATTGGCCCCGTCGTTAATCTCCGGTGGCCGGCCGGAAAGTACACAATCAGCAAAATACGTGACTTCTTCCACATAGGGATCGAGTTTTTCGAAGGGAATCGGCTGAAACTTCCGCACTACATCCTTGTCTTGCATCGCATCGTACCCAGCTGCCCCAAGGCCGAAGATACCCTCCATCTTACCGCCGCGGCTTTGGCCGACAGTCCCCTCGGTAAAGATCGCCCCTGCCGATCCATAAACTTCAAGCCGGGTCCGGCTCGCTTCATCAGGAATACAGTAGAAACAGTCAATCGTTGCCTGGGTGCCCTCCTTAGTCTCTAACAGGATTGTGGACGAATCCTCACTCTTATAGCTGTGGACTTGTCGGCCCACAAAAGCGACAATCCGGCGGACCGGCCCGGCGAAATATTGCACCAAATCAATCAGGTGACTGGCCATATCGATAAGCGCCCCGCCCCCACCCTTGCGGGGATCCTGCCGCCATGCACCTGGTATCGGCGGATACCAACAAGAAAGTTGAGCACGAATGTAGACGACCTTTCCCAACTGCCCTTGGTCGATAAGTTCCTTAATCTTACGATGGGCGCCGTGGAATTTCATCATGTAGCCTTCTTGGAAGAACACGCCATGCTTTTGGCAGACCTGAATAGCCCGGCGAGCTTCCTCCGCGGTGCGGCCGAGGGGCTTCTCGCAGAGAATGTGTTTACCGGCAGCTGCCGCCATTTCTACCTGCTTCAAATGGCAGTGAACTGGCGAGGCGATATAGACCGCCTGCACCTCCGGATCAGCAAGCAACTTTTTCTCCGTGCGATAGGCTTTGTCGATCTTGAACTGTTTTGCAATTTCCTCAACACCCACCGGATCCATCACCGCCACAACGCGGACGTTTTTGGCCTGAAGCATGGCGGGGATGGTCTTTCGCCGGGCAATTCCGCCGGCGCCGATCACCCCAATACCTAGTTTTCCGGTGCCTTGCTGAGTCATAGCAGTCTGCTGATTCATGAGAGGTAGACCCTCCTCCTCAGGCTAAGTCGACAAGCTCGCCTTTACCTCCCGGCACTTCAAGCAAACCACCACGCCGGCCGCGGTGCCTACGCTTGCCCAGGCCATTCACCCGAGCTTAAAACCGGCTGGCCGGCTCCCCCGGGGATGGAAGCTTGCAACGGAAGATGATCCGCTCACTTCCCCCGGCAAAAAAATCGGGCCAAACCGGTCGCCGATCGCCACGGCTCCTCACCCGGGCAAGCCTTAACCTTCAAGCGGCAAGTTAGCTACTTCCGCTTTGTGAACTATTAGCTAAATGCCTTGATGACCTTGACCAAGGCGTAGGCAATTTGCTTCATGTCCTCCTCGGAATAGGTGGGATAAGCAAAACAGGTGAAAGTATGCGACTCGTGCCACAGGGCATTAGGCACCTCCACCTTGCTATAGTCGACACTTTCCGGGTCGGTGTATTCCTTGGACTTAAACGGGAAGCCCGACCGCCCAAAGCCCCGGTGTTCACGATAAGCCCGTTCGGTATGGCATTGTGGCCAAAAGACTTTCCAAACGGGAGCACCCTCGGCCACTGCCGCATCAACAAATGTTTTGATGTCGCAACCCATGTTTTCGATATCCAGCGAGAAAGCGCACACATAAAAACCGTTGCGACGCTCCGGCGTGTCGATGGGCATGTATTTCACCTGCGGTAACTCGCCCAGGATATCCATTAGGATATGGGCATTGCGGCGGCGACGCGGCATATTCCACGTGTCCATGCGATCCAGCTCGGCCAGACCAATCGCCGCCTGCATTTCGGTCATGCGGTAATTCCATCCCAGCCGGACGTGGATGTACGGCAGCTTTTGCTCAAGTTCGAGGAGGTTAAGCCTCTCTTTGACATCGTAGCCATGGTCTCGGAAGCTGCGGGCTTCCCAAGCTAGGTCCTCATCATCGGTGGTCACCATCCCTCCTTCGCCACCGGTAGTAAACGTCTTGTTTTGGCAAAAACTACACGCGGCGATATGGCCCAGGGTGCCTGTCTTTTTGCCCTTGTATTCCCCCCCGAATGCTTCGGCATTGTCCTCGATGACATAAAGGTTATGCCGGCGGGCAAACTCGTTGATCTTGTCCATATCGGCCACATTGCCATAAAGGTGCACAACGATAATGGCCTTTGTTCGCTTGTTGACTAGCTTCTCTGCCGATTCGACGCTGATGCAGTGATCATCGATGTTGACATCGGCAAAGCGAGGAATCGCCCCAGCCTGAAGCACAGCGAAGCTAGTGGCGATAAAGGTGTAGCTGGGGACAATCACCTCATCGCCCGGACCAATCCCCAAAGCCGACAAAGCAACATGGAGAGCTGCCGTGCCCGAAGAGACCGCAATGGCGTATTTGCTCCCTTGCCATTCGGCAAAGCGGCGCTCAAATTCCATGCCCTTTGGTCCGGTCCAGTAGTTGACACGTCCAGAGCGGAGGACATCGACCACGGCCTGGATGGCTTCCTCGGTAAATTGGGGCCAATGCGGGAGCTTATTGGTCACCGCCCGCGGACCGCCGTGGATGGCCAGCTTTTGATTGATAACGGTGGTGGACATCGATTGGACCTCCGGGTAAGAAGACGTCCCTTTTCCCACAACCCAACATCTGCCGGGAGCACCGTGCGAATTTGCCGGCTCACCGGCTGGCACTCTTTTGCCCCCATTCCGACCGACAAGCTACACGACTAAATTATGGGAGACTTCGCTGCGGTCGCAAGGATTGCTCGGGGAATTTGTAAGACTGATTGCCAACAAATTTTGACCGAAACCCTTTCCCACCACATGTGGCATTAAGGCGCATTTGGGCGGACCGTCCGGGCACGGGGAGTTTGACGAATCTTAAAAAACAGCTCCTGCCCACCTAAGCGATGCCGGGGAGAAATCGGCCGGTCGGCTTGCCCCGCGGCGACAGCTATCTTCTCGGAAGCCGCCGGCTTGCGTTTGCTACAACAAGCTTTCGCACTGAAGGAGTGTGGACATGGCCTCCGGTAGCGACGCAATGACCGTCCCCAAATTTATGGGGCTAAAAAAAGCCGGCCGAAAGATCGTCATGCTCACGGCGTACGACTATCCCACGGCGGCCCTGGTAGATGCCGCCGGTGTGGACGGCATTTTAGTCGGAGATAGTTTGGGGATGGTCATTCAGGGACATGCCACCACTTTGCCGGTGACCATGCGCCAGATGCTCTACCATGCAGAGATGGTTGGCCGAGCGGTGCATAGGGCACTCCTTGTGGCGGACATGCCGTTCCTGAGCTATCAGCTGGGGGTGCGGGAGGCGATCCGCAATGCAGGACTATTCCTGAAACGCACCCGATGCCAGGCAGTCAAATTGGAGCAAGGACCGCAGCAGCTTGAGATTACTCGGGCTTTGGTAGCCGCCGGGATTCCCGTGATGGCCCATTTCGGACTTCGGCCACAAAGTATTCATCAGCTGGGGGGTTATCGTGTGGCTCGAGGGGGGGACCAAATTCTCTCAGAGGCTTTGGCCGCCCAGGAAGCGGGCGCTTTTGCCGTCCTTCTTGAGTACGTCCCCGCCGCGCTTGCCCAAAAGATCACCGCCGAGCTAAGCGTGCCCACCATCGGCATTGGCTCGGGTCCTCACTGTGATGGACAGATCCTTGTTTTGCACGATATTCTCGGACTCGGCCGGGTGCCTCGACACGCCAAGGCTTATGCCAACTTGGCCCAGATTATCCGCTCGGCAGTGGAACAATATTGTCAGGAAGTGCGCGACGGAATTTTTCCGGGACCAGAACACAGCTTTTCATAAACAGGGAAGCTAGGAGTTTGTCGAGACAGGGATGTTCCCACCGGTCGGCCGCCTCAGGACAAGTCGCGGTCCCCTGGGGGATCCGTGCTCCGGGGAGTAGCCGGCCCCGGCTCTCCCCCGCTAAACAGCCGAGGCGTGCCGGCGGAACCCTCCTTGGCCGGGGGCTTTGGACTTCGGATCGTCTGAAGCATCCCCCACCAAATGGCAAAGAGCACCACAAGGAACACCAAGGTGGCAAGAAGCGTAACCCAAGGGCCGGCTCCCTCCGGGGGGCGAGGATGCCACACCAAATCCCGGCCAATGATTAAAGGGGCAAGCTGCCACAGCACCTGGCCCTCCGAGGCGGACTCATCTCCCTGACGACGATAGGCCCACGTGTTGAAAAAGAAGCCCGCCACGGTGACAGACTCGGCATAATTTTGGCCTGATCCTATCGGCATTCCCGGGGGCAATTCCCGAACGCACACCACCAAAGGATTGCCTTGGGAATCCTCTGTAAACAAATGCACCTGGAAGTAATGCGTCAAGGCGAATCGCGCGCGGATGTCCCGATCCGGCACATCCACACGAAGCACATCTCGCGCCGTGCCGCTCAGTAGCACCAACTTCCCCCGCTGGCTAGCCGGCTCGTTGAAAAGGGGCACCACCGAAGTGAACTGGTGACCTTCCCGGGCCAACTGTTGACGAGCTTCTCGAAGCAATTGGCCTGGCGCAGCCCTCCCCACCGCCGCCAAAAGTTGATAAAAACATTCCCGATTGTGTGCTCCCAGTCGCAAACGGGCGATCTTGCCGGAGCCTCGGCCTTCGCTCGGTGACTGCCCCGGTAAGGGCCGATCGAGGAGATCAAAAAGCCCAACGTCCATCCGCAATCGGCCTAAAATCGTTTCCGGATACCAAGCAATCCGTTTGGCGGCAAAGTACAAACGGGGGCTCCCCTCCCCCAGCTCTTCCTTCTTGAGGAAAAGACCGTATACGGCACACGGCTCGCACAGATTGCCCCTCCTTAACCAAGCCTGAGGAAGATCAAGCGAAAAAACCACAGCATGAGCGATCAACCCACGAGCTTCGGCCGCTTCCCTCGGTTGTGGGGAAGCACCTTTGTCAACCGAAGTCCCTGCCTCACCACCAGACCCGCCGTCAGCTGGGGAGCTAACGCCGGCTTTAGCTGCTGACTTTTCCCCGGGAGTGGCCAACTTTAACTCGGCGCGAAAATACCGCCGGAACCCTAGCCGCTCCGCCAATTCCACAGGCAATTCAACCGCTTCTACCCGGAAGACAGTCCCTTCTGCGTAGACGACATCGCCGCGATAAGTATCCGGCTGAGCAACAATAGGTTTCCAGCCCAAAGAACGGCTGGCCCAGCGCTCAAGATCCCGCCACTCAAAGTGACGCTCCAGGTGGAAAAGCAGGCGATGAAGCACACGATTTTCGTGCTCCTGCCAAGGTTTGTCGTCAACAAGATCGCCCAATTCGCTGCTGCCTACCCCGAGGAACTCAAGAAATTGCCGAGCGCTGGAAAACTCGCCCGGCTCATCCGCCGGGCCGTTGGCTGGGGTGGGCGACCCTCCTTGAAAACCCGTGGCCAAAAAACGGATCGGCTGTTGCAGCCAATTGCTCCCTGGCGCCGCGGCCCAGGAAAAGCCCGCCTCTCCTGCGGGCAAGACTTGCGGAAACAAAACACAAATCCCGATCAGGCAGAGTAGCTTTTGAAGAGCCCGATGGCCTATCAAAATCCGGGCAAGGCGTGCCTGCATTGGCGAATCGAAGCTCCGTGCTCAATAATCCCAGGCCTTAAAAGCGGCTTGCCACGAATTGGCGGTTTGCTCCCGGCCCGTTGCATTTTAAAATCTTCTTGGCAACTTAGCGGGGGCGCGGTTGTCAACCTCCCCAACTAGTTATTCTACTGCGTCCAATTCGGCAAGCGCAAGCTGCGCGTTGTAGGCCACAAGTCAAGGGTGTGACAAAGAGGTCAACACTCAGCCGACCAAAAGCCAAAAAATAGACCGGAAAGGTTTGAGCCAAAATTGGGCAAGGCAAGTGTCTATTTTGGGTAGCAAGGGGGGTGAGGGCCGAAATTATTTTTACCCGTTGACGGTATCGAGATAGATCGAATCTTGTCGACAAAAAGCCGGCTCATTCCGGACAGTTAACTAAGGGATATGCTCATGCAGGACAAAAGGTGGCACAACCGGAGGTACCAACCCCCTTCAAGCTTGGGGAAAAATTCGTTTCCCATGGCAAGGGTCCTCCTCACACTAACATGGGGAAGCTTGTTGGCCGCAGGTTTGCCGACTTTGGTTTGGGGGCAAGAGGGACCGCCCACCGAAGAAGGAGTGGGCTTGACAACACCGCAACCGGCCGAGGAACAACCATCCGCGCTCACGCCGCCGGCTTCGGGGCAGTCTCCCGAGAAGTTGCCATATGAGCCAACCACCAATTACGAGGAGCGGACTATCCGCGGTTGGCGGGTTTTAGTCCACAAGTCGCTCCTGGAACAACATCGGGAAGTAGGTCAGGAAGGACTGGAGCTGCTAGATTTCCAGCTTTATCAAATCACCCGAGCCGTCCCTGAACCCGCCCTCGAAAAATTGCGGCAGATCCCCATTTGGGTCGAGTACAACAATCCCCGGGTCGTTTGCGCTTGTTATCATCCTTCACGGCGCTGGCTTCGGGCCAATGGCTTTAATCCGGAAAAAGCTGGCAGCGTCGAAATCGGCAACATCCGTCGCTTCCTTCAGTGGACGCACGATCAGCCCTGGATGGTCCTTCATGAACTTGCCCATGGGTACCACCATCGCTTCTTAGGCGGCTACGGCAATCCGGAGATCGTACGCACTTGGCAGGAGGCCGTGGATGCGGGGCTTTACGATTCCGTCCTCCATTGCCGGGGACACCATGAGCCGGCTTATGCTAAGAAAAATGCGGAGGAGTATTTCGCCGAACTTTCCGAGGCCTGGTTCGGTGCCAATGACTTCTATCCTTTCGTTCGCGCGGAAGTTGCCCGGCACGACCCCAAAGGTGCCGAATTGATGAACAAAATGTGGGGGACACGGTACCGCATCCGGGGCGGTGCTCCACCCGCCGGGGAAAAGGAACCGGCTGTCCCGGCCCCCGCCCTAGAACAACAAGAAAAGGCGCAAGAAAAGACAAACTAATGCTTCTAATTTTCCCGCCACCCTACGGCGATCTCTTACAAAGCTCCCGGCATCAAAGCACCTTTTGGGCACAGTCTGGCTTGCTGGGGCCAACCGGGGTGTGACGTCGCCGAGCTTTCCGGCCTGGCAATCCAGCTGGAAAATGACAATTCGGAAAAGGAGAAGGCCTGCTCTCCAATTTTTATAGCCATTGTTAAGCAGAATTAATCCACAAGACTGACGAAATTTCCCCCGCCCGCCTCAGATTAGTAGGCTAAGCCAATCGGAGAAATCTGCACGGGCAAAGGGGAGACCCACCCGATAGCCTTGCCTTAGCTCTCGCCTGCGGAAGAGGCCAAAGACGCTAAGCCCGGCTTGAAGGAGCAGAGCTTGAAGGAGCACACATAATGTCAGGCCATGGTCACTCCGGATGTTTCGGTCGGGAGAAACGGCGTCCTTATTTACCACAAGTCACCCTCGCCTTTGCTGTGCTGGTGGCCGCGGGGACAACGGCGGCCGTACCCGATGGTACCCATGCCGCCCCGGTGGGCAACGCCCGGCCTTCTGGCCCGGAAAAACCCAATTTTGTCGTGATTGTTGTTGACGATCTTGGCTGGACTGATCTTGGCTGCATGGGGAGCAGCTACTACGAGACCCCGCACATTGACCGGCTAGCAAGCGAGGGAATATTGTTTACAAACGGATATGCTGCTGGGGCGGTGTGCTCTCCGACTCGGGCGGCCCTTCTTACGGGTCGCTATCCGGCGCGAACCGGTGTTACCGACTGGATCCGCCCTTGGTGGGTTATTGGTCGCTATGGTCCGGACCATCAAAATCCCACCGAGTATGAGGGTACTCCGCAGGAAAAGCTCCTGTGCCCGGCCAGAGCCCACTTCTTAGAACCAACTGAGGTGACAATCGCCGAACTGCTTAAACCCGCTGGCTACGTGACCGCCCACATCGGCAAATGGCATTTGGGGCAATCCCCTCACTATCCGACAGCCCAAGGTTTTGACATCAACATCGGGGGTTGCGACCTGGGCCATCCCCCCAGCTATTTCGACCCATATCAGGCGAAGCGCAAGGAAGGCATTGTGGACATTCCCACTTTGCCGCCGCGACAAAAAGGAGAATACCTCACCGATCGTGAAGCGGACGAGGCGGTCGCTTTCTTACGGCAGCACCGCGATCGACCTTTCTACCTACAGATTTGGCACTACTGTGTTCACACCCCCCTCCAGGCTAAAGAGCAGGTAGTGGAGCGCTTCCGTCGCAAAGAACCAACCCATCACAAAAATCCTGTTTACGCGGCGATGATTGGCAGCGTCGATGACGCCGTGGGGCGGATCATCGAGGCTCTGCAAGAGCTCGGTTTGGAGGAGAAAACCCTTGTGATCTTTACCTCCGATAACGGTGGCCTCCTTGGTCCGACGGACAATCGGCCTTTGCGACTGGGTAAAGGGTATCCGTATGAGGGCGGCATCCGGGTGCCGTGGATTGCCCGTTGGAAAGGTGTGATTCCGCCCGGGCGAAAGTGTGCCACCCCAATTTGCTCCATCGACCTTATGCCCACCTTGGCCGAACTGGCTGGTGTGAAGCTCCCCACCGACCGAACGATCGATGGTCAAAGCCTCGTTCCCCTTCTTTTGGGGACAGGCGACCTGCCGCCGCGGGCTTTGTTTTGGCACTTTCCCCATTATCGAGAGACCGACATCGAACCGTTCAGCATCGTCCGGGTGGGCCGCTGGAAGCTCATCCGCTTCTACCACAGTGGCCGCGACGAACTTTATGACTTGGAAGCCGACATTGGCGAAACGCAGGATTTAGCGATCGCCCAGCCAGACCGATTGGCTGAGCTGCGGAGAGAGTTGGAGAAATTCCTTCAGGAAACTGGGGCGCGGGTTCCTCGGCCTAATCCAAATTACCGGCCCCCCGACTCCGCAAAAGAATCGCAAGCGGTAAAATAGGCTTGTTGTCGACAAAAAGCGGGGTCATTCGTGGGTGGAGGCTGGCTAGGGTGAAGCATCTAGGGGAGCACGTCCAATGTGGCCACTTTGTCTTCACACGGTAAGCTACGCGGGTTTTTGGCGGGGGCAAGCCCGACTGGATCTGGAGGCGGTCCTGCGAAAAGCAAAGGAGCTAGGCTACGACGGGGTGGAGCTGATGGCCAAACGGCCACATGCCTCCCCGCTTGATTACCGCGATGACGACTACAAACGTTTGCGGGAGATCGTGGAAAAGGTAGGGATCCGGGTGGCGATCATCGCCGGCTACCCCGATTTAACGGCGGGCATTGACCGGCCAATGGCTCCCTTTGTAGAGATCCAGGTCCTTTACCTAACGGAACTGGCCAAAATGGCCCGGGCACTCGGGTGCAACTTGGTGCGAGTGTTTACAGGCTTTGAGCGCCCGGGGGTCAGCTACGAGGCCCATTGGGAAGCGTGCGTCCGAGCAATGAAAGAGGGCGCCAAGCGGGCCGGGGAGTATGGGGTGACTTTGGCTGTGCAAAATCATCATGACATCGCTTGCCACAGCGACGCCATGCTGTGGTTTTTGGAGGAGGTGGCGGAACCGAATTGCAAGGCCGCCTTCGACGCCTGGGCCCCTTATTTGCACGGTATGAGGGGCGAAGAGATCCGTGCTGCCGTGCTAAAACTGGCCCCATTTATCGTCCACACCACCTGTGCGGATTATGTGCCGATCCCCCGGGTGGAGTACAATGTTCCATTGAATAGCTTCCGCTTTGCCTCTGAGCCGGCTTACTGGGCCGTCCCGATGGGCGAAGGGGTTATCGACTACACCACCTTCTTCCGTGCCCTGGAAGAAATCGGCTACCAAGGGTGGGTGGCGTACGAAATGTGCTCACCGATCCGCGGGGGAGGAAGTTTGGAGAATCTGGACAGAGCAGCGAAAATATTCCTCCAATACATGCGGGAAGAGAGATGGCGGCCGAAGGGAAGGTAGGTATCTTAGCCTTGTGAGGATTCGCCACGCTGGGAACTCCGGCTTCACTCCGGGTACCTGTTTCTTTCCGCAGTGCTCCTGCCGAGAATTTGCACATTAACCCGAAGTCGGCCGGCCGATGCCCCGGCGGCTGACCGCAAGCCCTTCCTGAAAGCGATCGCGGTGCAGCATTACCGAGTAGTCTTAACCCCTCCTGAACGGTGGGAATCCGCCCTCGACCTGGTCTTGAAGCGGTATCCGCTTCGCTTCCGCGCAGAGCGGAAGGAAGTCCTCATGCGGCGGTTGGAAGGGGCGGAGCCACTTCGGCTTGAACTTTGGCATGCGGAGGATCGAGGCGCAAAGCTCAGGGCACCCCAGCATCCGATCGTCGCCGCAGCCTTGGTGGAATATCAGCCGGGCGGAGTCGCGATGGGGAGTGTCCCCGTCGTCGCGGGACAACGACACGAACCAGCCGGCGTGGCCATCCTGCGGACGTGGTTGACTTCGCTGCCACAGCGAGGCTGCCGGGTCCTTCAAATCTTGGCCGAAGAGCCCCTGCCACTTCATCGGCAGATTCTTCGGCACGCTGGCTTTCCTCGGCTTACTTCCCTTCTCTTTATGGCCTGGGAGGCACCTGGACCAATCTCCACCTTGCCTATCCCTGAAGAGTCCCCAGCTGAGGACTTTGTTATCGAACCTTTCGGCGACCAAGCCGAGATGTGGCGCCGGCTGGAGCATGTGGTTGAACAAACCTATCAGGCCAGCCTAGATTGCCCGGAGATATCCGGTTTGCGAAGCGTCAGCGACACGCTGACCGGTTATCGTCTTAGCGCCCCCTGGAAGCCCCAGCTGTGGTTCCTCCTTCGGCAAGGGGCCCAAGATGTGGGATGTCTCCTATTGGCCGATCGGGCTCGGGAAGAGACCCTCGAACTGGTTTACATGGGAGTGGTCCCGGAATATCGGGGTCGCGGCCTAGGCCGAGTGTTGATCGCCGAAGCCAAACGGCAGCTGGCGGCCCTGGGGCGAAAGCGTCTGGTCCTGGCAGTTGACGTTCGCAACTGGCCAGCCTTATGCGCTTACGAAAAAGCCGGCTTTACAAGCTTTGCCAGGGCGGACGTCTACCAGCGACTACTTGTCCGATCGTAACCGCTTGGCTGACTCGGCCCACCGCCCCGCGGGGTTACATCCCTGCGGGAAGCTTTCGCACCTCACGCGGCCAAGGTGCGGTTAGTAGCACAGCGTGCTAAACGGCTTGCTCCTTTTGCTTTTCGTCCCGTCGGGAAAGCATTGGGGCAATAAGGTCGATTGGAATGGGGAAGACGATGGTCGTATTGTGCTCGGCCCCCACCTCGACCAACGTTTGCAGATATCGCATAAGGATGGCTTTGGGCTGTTCTTCCAAAATGGCAGCGGCGTCGCGAAGTTTGGCAGCCGCCTGAAATTCCCCTTCGGCGTGGATGATCTTGGCACGCCGCTCTCGCTCGCTCTCGGCCTGCTTGGCCATCGCCCGCCGCATCTGCTCTGGCAAATCCACGTGCTTTAACTCCACCAGCGATATCTTCACGCCCCAGGGTGCCGAGTGTTGATCAATCACTTCCTGAAGGCGGACGTTGATCTTTTCGCGCTCGGCCAGCAGTTCATCAAGCTCCACCTGCCCCAGAATGCTTCGCAAAGTGGTCTGCGATAGCTGGAACGTGGCATAACGGAAGTCTTCCACTTCCAGCACAGCTTTTAGCGGATCCACCACCCGGAAGTACACAACAGCATTGACAGTCACCGACACGTTGTCCCGGGTGATGACATCCTGGGGAGGCACATCCTGAACAATCGTTCGCAGACTTACTCGAACCAAACGATCGATCGGCCAAAAGACAAGGATTAGCCCGGGCCCCTTCGGAAAACCTAGCACCCGGCCCAACCGGAACACGACTCCCCGCTCGAATTCGTAAAGCACCCTAATGCACGACAGCAAGTAGGCGACCACTGCCGCTACTGCCACCCCTATCCACTGAAGAACAACCGCGTCTTGCATCGCTTTTGACTCCTTACTTAGCGTTTGGCTTTGAAGCCCAACATGTTTACCGAAAAGACCAGCCGATCCTTATTTCAGCAGCTCCCCAGGACTCAGTGGTCCTTCCGTATTTTTTGGCTACCGCGGCCCGGCTTCGCCCAGCGGTTTGACCGTTTTTCTTGATCTCTAACCGGCTCAACTGGATGCGGTCTGCTTGGAAGAGGGTTCGACCCACAGCGCCAAGCCGTCTCGAAAGATGATGCGACAGGTTTCACCTTCGGCCACAGGAGTCTTGCTGTAAGCTTTCCACCACTCTCCTTCGAACAAGACCTTGCCTTCATAGCGACCGTTTTCGAACTTAAACTCGGTCTTTGCCTGAGCCACTCGGCCCGCGAGCGATTCATCCCCGGTGAGCACCTGCCGACGGTGGGCTCGAACAGTGGCTCCGACAATAAAGAGGAAGATCACTGCCGTGGCCAAGCTGACGGCTAGCACGAGGGGCAAGGGAATATCGGTGAAGCCCGGGGGTGAATCAATGAGCATCAAGGCACCGAGCGTCATGCAGATTACTCCGGCAAGAGCTAGCAAGCCAAAACTCGGCACAAATGCTTCGGCAATAAACAACCCCACAGCCACCACCAACAAGGCAAGCCCGAGATAGTTTACCGGCAGGACGGACAAGCCGAAAAGCCCCAGCAATAAACAGATCACACCTACAGTCCCGGGTACACCCCACCCTGGCGAAAATAATTCGTACAACACCCCGTAAATCCCAAAAAGGAGAAGCAGGAAAGCGACTTGTGGGTGACTCACGATGGAAAGGATCCGCTCGCCCCACCACATTTCGATTTTTTCCACAACGGCCCCGCGAACCCGCAGCGTCTTCTCCCCCTGAAGCAATTTGACGGTTCGACCTTCCAGCTTTTCCAAAAGCTGACTAAAGTCCTCCGCCAGAAAGTCGACCACCCCGTTGGCGGCCGCTTCCTCGGCCGTAATCGACGAACTCTCGCGGACGGCTTTGGCAATCCAGTCGGCATTTCGCCCCCGTTGCTTCGCCAAAGCTTGCGCCCAGCTTACCGTGTCGTTGACAATCTTCTCCTCCATGGGACTGGTCTCACGCGGGCGTTTCTCCGCCTCCTTTTCGCCATCCGCGGAGGAAACCTTGCTGTCTCCATCCCTGCCGGAGCCCTTCGAAGTTTCGGCCGAGGGCTTAGACTCCCCAGGGGCAACCTCCTTCGTCGCGTCTACACCGGTTGAGCTAGCTTCGGGTTGATTGGAAGCAGCCGGCGTCTGGGCCTGAGTGAGGCTCTCACCCGATGGCACCGTCGATTGCCACGGGAAGTCAAGCTCGATAAGCAAAGAAGATGCCCCGAGGCCCCAAAGCTCGCCATCGAGGATTGGACGCAGTGTCAACAGGCTTCCGTCCCAAATGAGCGGCGAACCGGTGACCGGCCGCAATAGAGACGGCAAGCCGCCGCCTATCGTGAGCCCCCGGAAATATCCGCCAGGCAGGGGAAGAGGAGAAAGGGGGAAAGGTCCGTCGCTTCCGGGAGCTCGCTCCTCATCTGCTGGGCCCGATGGCCTTGGCGAAAAACCGCCAATCGCCACCGGACGAGCCGCACCAATCGTGGTGGCGGGAGCCATCGCAGCCACGTGAGCGGCCATCGTGATAAACACCCCAGCCGAGGCCGCCCGGGCCCCTGTGGGGGCAACATACACAACAACACACACCCGGCTTTGGAGGAACCGCTTCACAATTTCCCGCGTCGACTCAAGCAGTCCCCCGGGTGTGTCCAAAGTAATGATCAAACATTCGGCATTTCGGGCCTCGGCCTCGTCAAGTGCCCGGAAAATGTATCGGGTAATGCCGGGCGAAATGACTTCGTTCTCCAAGTCGATCCGCAGGACCAGCGGCACACCGGGGGCAGGCGAGGGCTGCGGACTCTCTTGCGACCAAGCCACCTCCCCCAGACCCAAAAGCCCAAGCAAGATACCCAGGAGAAGATACCTATGGCGGACCATCAGAAATGTCCCTACACCGAGGTGACCTAACAAGCGGAGTAGCCCGCACAATTTTTTCGCCTTACCTGGCTTATTTTGGGAAACACCGGCCGAGAGACCTCGCAGTTTAGTCGCGACCTTAGAACTTCAACCGGAACAGTACCCGTTCTGTCGACTTGCCCCTAAAGCTTGCACCCAATAACACGGTGCTTGCTCGAGAGCCAAATTTACCCCATTGCCCTATCCAACCGGAAACCACCTGCCGGCCGGGGCGAACCATCGCAAACTTCTTGGCGACAACCAAGCGGCTTCCGGGTCATTTGCTTAGCCGCTTAGGCGCTCAATCGTCCGATGCAAAGGTCCACACCTTTTGGGGCGGCAAAACCATACCAAGTAGCTGCCCTCGGTAAATAATACCCTTCGCCCACACCAGCACAACTGCTGCCAAACTGATTCCGCCTGGCCAAGCCCAACCTAACTTCTCGCTGTCCGATTGCTCAGTCCCCCAGCCGCGGATAGCTTAAAAAGCCGGGCGGGAGTGAGCCGGAAGGCTTGCTCCCTTAAAAGCCCCCGCCGGGACGACTTCCGCCAACTTGTTTAGCCACACGCCAGATCTTCCATAGTGGAGACAATAGTCAGCCGGGTTAATCCCTCCCGCCGCGATCAAGGCCCGGTTGAGTTTCCGCAGCAGCGCGGGGCTTAAAGGAAATAATCGGCGGAACCCGCGTCAAAAGACCCGTGGCCGAAGGTAGAAGAGCCTCGACCACCAGCCAGCGAGCTTACAAGCCGAGTTCGTAGGCCTGCGACTTGTCTTTCGTTTGCAGCTGGAATTGGGAGGATCGGAATGCGACGAGATTATCCCCGATTGGCAAGTGTCCGGTGGGAAAACTTCGTAGGTGCGATAGCACTCTTTTTCCTCTTGGAAACTCTCCAAGCTCAACCGGCTGAGGCTGGCCAGTGGAATGTCCGTGACTTTGGAGCCGTCGGCGATGGTATCAGCCTGGACACGGAGGCCTTTAACCGCGCCATTGCCCAGGCCCATGCGGCAGGTGGTGGGGTGATAGTGGTTCCGGCTGGCAATTATCTCTGCGGGACAATTCGGCTTTTTACCGGCTGCACCCTCCGCGTGGAAAAAGGAGCGGTCATCCGCCAAAGCAGGGATCCGGCTCACTACCCGGCACGGCGTTATCTCCTCCTGGCGGAAAACGCTCGGGATGTGGCACTTGTGGGCGAGGGAACAATTGTAGGGATTGGCGAAGGACCGCTTGGCCGACTTGCCGATCGAAGCGATGCCCAAATGCCAGCTTTTCGGGCCGGCATCGCCCTCTTTGAAAACTGCCAAAATGTCCGTGTAGCAAAAGTTCGCTTTGAACTGAGCGATACCTGGACGCTGACATTCCGCTTCTGCGAAGACGTACTCGTCGAAGAGGTGACTATCCGTAATGAATACCTCCATACTAATTCCGACGGAATCGACCCCGTCTCCTGCCGCAAAGTGAGAATCCGCGGCTGCGATATCGTCGCGGGCGATGATTGCGTCGTGCTCAAAACGGCAGACAAGCAGCCCTGCGAAGACGTCCAAGTCTGGGATTGCACCTTGGAGACAATTGCCACCGCCATCAAAATCGGCACGGAGTCCTCCGGAGATTTTCGAAACATTGAGTTCCGCGATTGCACAATCCGTAATAGCACGGTCGGGATTGGGATTTACGTAAAAGATGGGGCCACAGTAGAAGACGTCCGCTACCGGCGCATTCAGATTGAAAACTACCGGCCACAAGGGCGGTTCACTGTGGAGAATGCCATTTTCCCCGTGTTTATGGACATCGAGCGGCGTCATGCCGACTCGCCGGTGGGTAAGATCCGCTCGATCCAGCTGGAGGATGTAGTCATTCGAAGCGGCTTTGGTGTTCTGGTGCAGGGCATGCCCGAAAGTCCGGTCGAGCAGTTGACAATTCGCAACATGACTTTTTATGTCAAAGATTCGTGGGATTGGAGCAAACGTCGCAAACACATTGGCGGCCGGCGGACACTCTCCAATCAACGCGACACGGAATTTGCTCGCCTGCCCGGCTGGGTAGTACTTGCCCATGTTCGAGGGCTTACCGTGGACGGGCTAAGGCTGGTGGCTTCCGAGGAGGAGTGGAAGCGATTTCCTCGCGAACCACTTCTCCTTCGCCACGTGGAAGGAGCCATCACCCAAAAAGTCGAGCGGGTCGTGCCGGAACGATAGCAACCGATTGCCAACTCCGCTGGGTGGAGTAACGGGCAAGAGGGAGGAAGTAACTTGCAGGACTAGTTTGGCGGATGCTCGGCCGGGTTAGGCGTTGCTTGGTCCTCTGTCAAGTACGGGATTTCTGTTGACAATCAAAAACCGGGCCAATCAGCGATGCGACACGCAGTCAGCGAAGCTATCCACCTGGCCGAATCAGGCCGGGATATCCCCGAAGAAATCATGCGGGAGGCCATCGGAGCGATCCTCCGGGAAAATATCGCCGAGGAAACAGTGGCGCGGCTTCTTACTGCGCTTGCGCGCAAAGGCGAGGCCGTCTGCGAAATCGTCGGTGCGGCACAAGCCCTTCGGGAGGCAATGGTTCGCCTGGAGACAAACCGTTCCGACATTGTGGATGTGGTTGGTACAGGCGGCGATCGGGCCGGCACGTTTAACGTCAGCACAGCCACGGCCATTGTCGTTGCAGCAGCCGGCGTGCCTGTAGCTAAACATGGCAATCGCTCAGTAACAAGTCGCAGCGGCTCGGCCGACGTACTCCGTGAGCTTGGCGTCAACATCGAACCTCCACTTCCGGTCGTCTACGCGTGCTTAGAGTGCCTGGGAATTTGCTTTTGCTTTGCCCCACGGTTTCATCCGGCAATGAAGCAGGTAGCACCGGTCAGGCAGAAGCTAGGATTTCCCACCATCTTCAATCTCCTTGGTCCGCTGGTTAATCCCGCCGGTGTTGCTTTTCAGCTCCTCGGAGTTGGTCGGCCGGAACATCGCCCCAAGCTGGCGGAGGTCATCCGCCGCCTTGGAACCACGCGCACTTGGGTCGTCCACAATAGTGAGGGGCTTGACGAGTTAGGCCTGGAAGGTGTCAACTTAGTCAGCGAAACTACCCCGGCGGGGACCAGCGAATTTACTTTGTCACCTGGCGACTGGGGCTTACCAACTGTAAGCCGGCGGGAAATTACCGTCCAGGATGCTGCGGAAAGCGCCAGAGTCATCCGCGATGTCCTCTCCGGCAAGCTGGTTCCTGCCCGACATGTGGTGCTTGCCAATTCGGCGGCGGTCCTTCGACTGGTCGGCCAAGTTAGCGAGCTGCCGGAGGGGATAAAAAAAGCGGAACAGGCCATCGACTCCGGCCGAGCCAAACGCTTGCTTGATCTGTGGATCCGCTGTTCCCACGCTTCAACCGGCGAAGAGGCAAGGCGTATTTGTCAACTGGAGGGTTTTTTCAACTAGTCCTGGCAGCTTGCCCATCCCGGATGGCAATTCGTGAATTTGTTCACTACCTGTGGCGCAACCACGGGACAAGCTATTGGACCGAAGAGACGGTGGTCGGCCGTTTCGATGAGACTCAAACCGGCAGCCATCTCAGGCAGGCGGGAGGCATCTTAACACCCTTACCGGGCCCACGGGCGGGCAAAACCCGGCCATCACGTCCAACTAGCCAGTCCTCCTTCTTCGTAGCGTGGGGCGATGCTGCGTCTATGGGGGAAGTTCTCGGGATATCGTTGCGCAATCGGGCCCATGAGGCCCAGGTGAAAAGCACGGAGGATGGTCAGCGTTTTTCCCCGAATGGTAAGCCCCTAGGTCCCAACGCACTAAAAGCAATCACCGTCGTCACCACCTATCCCCGGATTGCAAGCCCGGAGGGTCTCCAAGCTCCAACCAGGGAGCATCGCGACATCTAAAACCGCCTCCGCCTCTCTTTGGCGGACAGTCGGCCGGGCCAACCGGCTCGTTTCCGCCGGGAAGAAAGGAACCCTTCCACATCACAGACCTCATGCCGTGGCGGCATAATCCGCTTTTCACCCAGACTGTGGTTGGCACGCCCCGGCCGTTCGCCTTATGCCCCAGCGGTCGCTTTGCCACCGGGCTAAAAAGCTAAACTGCCCTTCGGGGAGAACTGCTCGTGCCCGCCCAAAACGGCTGCCGACGAACCGGCATTGCTGGCGAAACCGATTCTCTTTCGCGCGGCCAGATGGGGGTCCTAGCCGGTTCGTCCCTTCTACCTGCCGGGGGCGGGCATTTGCTTTCCGGGACAACTTTAAGTAACTTTTTGGGAAGTTCGTTTCCCTCGGTACGGGGAAGGCCAACGGACGGTTTTTGTTGATATTTTTGAGGAGCCGACATGAGCACCACCAGAGAACGTTGGTACCAACAGTTGACGGCTTATCAGTGGTGGGTGTTGATCGTGGCCACCTTGGGGTGGCTTTTCGACACGATGGATCAGCGGCTTTTCGTGTTGGGCCGCAGTCGCGCTTTGGAAGAGCTCTTGGGTGCCCAAGCCACGCCGGCCAATGTTCGTTTCTATGGGAGCATCGCCACGGCGATGATGCTCATCGGCTGGGCTACGGGGGGACTTATTTTCGGCACACTAGGCGACCGGTTGGGCCGGGCAAAAACACTTATGTTGACTGTGGGCACGTATTCCCTGTTTACGGGTTTGTCCGGATTGTCCCTCAGCTGGTGGGACTTCACTTTGTACCGGTTCTTGACGGGCCTGGGGGTGGGAGGAGCATTTGCCGCCGCGGTCACTTTGGTGGCCGAGGAGATGCCCGACCGCGCTCGGCCACATGCCTTGGGTCTCCTTCAAGCCTTGTCGGCGGTGGGGAATATCACCGGCTCGCTTGTAGGGTTTGCCCTCTTGCCTGTGAGCCTTCAGCTTGGCTTGAACTTTCTGCCGGACGGAGCTGTGCACGGCTGGCGGTTAATGTTCGGCGTGGGGGTGCTTCCGGCGCTCTTGGTAGTGTTGATTATGACTACTATTCGCGAGCCGCAGGCTTGGGTGGCTGCCCGCCAGGCAGCCAAAGAAGCTGCCCGTGCCGGCACGCCCACGACCAAATTGGGAAGCTGGCGGGAAATGTGGGCCGATCCGCGTTGGCGACGGAACACCCTGGTGGGAGTATGGTTTGTGCTGGTGGGCGCTGTAGGCCTGTGGGCCATCGGTTTTTGGAGCCCAGAGTTAATCCGCGGCAATGTTCTAGCCAATGCCACCAAGGAACATCAGGATCGCGTTAGCGCCATCGCGACTGCCCTTCAAGATGTTGGGGCATTTTTCGGCATCCTTGCGTTTACGTGGATTACCGCACATATTGGGCGGCGAAAGGCCTTCGCCCTGTCGTTCATCCTGGCTTTCCTTGTCACGAGCGGCATCTTTGGGTTGATGAATCGGGAATGGCAAATATACATCGCTACTCCCCTCCTTGGTTTTGCCACCTTGGCCCCCTTTGGTGGCTACGCCATCTATTTGCCGGAACTCTATCCCACGCGACTGCGAAGCACTGGCACCGGATTCTGTTACAACGTGGCGCGCTACCTCACGGCTGCCGGCGTATTCTTTATGGGAACCCTAACGGTGCTCTTTACTTCCCTGGGATTTACGGAGCCTTTCCGCTGGGCGACAGTAAGCGTTGCTTTTATCTATTTGGCCGGACTATTGGCCCTGCCAGCGGCGCCGGAAACAAAAGATAAGCCTCTGCCGGAATAAACCTCCGAGCCTTGGGGAGCGTTGACTTATAAGGGAATGCCGGCTGCTCGCTTGGGCCGGCAAGTCCGGCTTCCGTCGCCACCGGACGGGAATGTGCTCCAGCATCATTCCGGCAAGCCTGTAGACGAAAATTGTCCTGAGAGTCGCGGTCTGGAGGCTGTGCCAGTGATTGCCGTATTGGCGTGCATTAAACTCCGTCCCGACAGTCGCGAACAATTCCTCGAGCAGTTTCGCCGAATTGTTCCTTTGGTTCGGGCGGAAAAAGGATGCATCGAATATGGTCCGCTCGAGGCCCTGCCCACCTCTATCCCCACGCAAATCGGCAGCGATCCCCACACAATCTACGTGCTGGAGAAATGGGAATCGCTACCCGACCTGGAAAGGCATCTTGTCGCGCCCCACATGATCGAGTACCGCCGGGCGGTCAAACCCTTTGTCGAAGAAGTAGGCCTTTACATCCTCAAGCCACTTGAATAATTGATCATTAGCTCCCGAGAAAACAATCGGCAAAACCTGAGGGATCGCCCCTCGCCCCGGCGGGGCTTAAGGGCGTAAAATCCGGTTGACGCTCACGCCCTGCTCCCGGCACATCCAAGCGGGGGTTTGAAGGGGCAATTCACCCGGCCACGAGAAAATTGTCGACAGATCCGATGGCTTTATCCACATAACACAAAGGAAAAGATGACTTTCATTGAGAAGGAGTATCTTCCATGCAAGTCAAACGACGAGAGTTCCTCGGCACCGCGGTGATTGGGGTTTCGGGGGCGTGGGCCGTGGGCCTGGCAGAGGCCCAGGTGCCCACGGGGCAAGGCGATTCCCTCAACCCGGTAGCGGAAGTGCCGCTTGGGAGGGACCTCCGCGTCACCCGGGTGGGAATGGGATTTGGCATGCGGGCATGGAATCGTCAGTCAAACCTCTCCCGCCGGGGACTTGACCATGCCGAGCGAGTCATCCGCCATGCCTACGAAAGAGGCATCCGCTTTTTTGACCATGCCGACCTTTACGGGTCCCACCAGTTTTTTGCCCGGGCACTTAAGGATAAACCTCGCGAGTCGTACGTGTTGTCGACAAAGATCTGGTTTCATCCACAGGGATTGCCGGAACCGGATCGCCCCGATGCCGATGTGGCCGTCAAACGCTTCCTTAAAGAGCTCGGCACCGACTACATCGACTTGGTGCAAATCCATTGCATGATGCGGCCTGATTGGCCAGCCCAGATGAAAAGGCAAATGGAGATCCTGGAGAGACTTAAGGAACAAAAACTCATCCGTGCCCACGGCGTGTCTATCCACGGCTTTACCGCCTTGGAAGCCGTCGTGGGACAGCCATGGGTGGATGTTGTTCACGTGCGGATTAATCCGTTTGGCGAAAAAATGGATGCCTCGGCGGATCGAGTCGTACCGGTCGTGGAAAAAATCCACGCTGGCGGTGCTGGGGTCATCGGCATGAAAATCGTTGGCGAAGGGGCATTCTCCAACGACAAGACAAAGCTAGACCAATCAATCAACTTTGTGCTTGGTCTAAAGTGCGTGGATGCGATGATCGTCGGGTTTGAAACCGAAGCCGATGTGGACGATTTCCTTTCCCGCGTGGAAGCGGCCCTCAAAGCCCGGGCGGCAAGTTGATAGTTCGCCATTGGAGAGCAAGGCGCACTTTACGCCAGTATGCCTAGCGAACCGCCTGTCCTAGTTAGTACGATGAGCCGGCAATAAATTGAGGGGTAACACTCTTCCCCGCCCCTTTCATCTCAAGTGTTGTGGCCGAAGCTTGCCATTCCCGCGCCGGGAGGGATACGGCGGCACGATTGGCCGCGGGGTGTACCCTAGCGCCCGAAGTTCGCGTTGGCGAAATGATTAGCTTGATCCGGAGCGAGCATTTGGATCGCTAAACTACATGTTCAGCGGGCGGGAATTTGCAGCACAGGTTTCCACCTAACCTTTGCCGGCATGACTTGAACAATCGGACCGGGCCACCTCCGGCCGATTGAAAGCTCGCTTGCCCGGAAGGGCTTAGTCGCACTATCCTTGAGGCACTGGCGACTTATTTGTCATCGCTTTGGTGATTTTTGTGAACTTTTCTCCCCCGTTTGGATAGGCTTTTCATCGTGCCCGCGGGCTTTTCATGAATCGGGGGTACTCAAGGCATCTCGCAGGGCTAAGCGGCCGCAGCTGCTCCATGTTACACGGACGGACAATGTCGCTAGGTGCAGGGAGCGCTTATCGCAACCGATGGATTTGGGTTGGGGCCGTCTTTTTGGTCCTCGCCTCGGCCTGCCAAACTCCGGAAAAACCCGTCCCATTAAGCCAGGGCCATGCACTTTATTACTCCGGGCACTATGAACGGGCCATCGACTTCCTCGAGCGAGAAATTACCTTCCGCCCCTCGGCCGAGGGATACTACCTCCTGGGGGCGTCATATGCCCGGCTTGCGGAGCGGCGAGCCGATCCGATTTTTATTTCGCGAGCGGAACAAGCTCTCCGAGCCTGCCTCGAGCGCGATCCCGAGCATGATGCTGCTTATTACGAACTTTGTGGGCTGCTTGTCCGGGACGGCCGGGTCGCCGAGGCGCGCCAACTCCTTGAAAGCTGGGCCGCCCGGAGTCCTCACCGTGCGGAACCACGGGTCCAACTTGCCCGCCTAGAATGGCTAACCGGTAACCGATCTGCCGCCGAAGACGAGCTCATCGAGGCCCTAAAGCTTGATCCGAAAAATCCAAGGGCGCTAGCCGCCCTGGGTATGATCCGCGAACAAGCCGGGCTTTTGGCGCAAGCCGAGCACAACTACCGCCAATCGCTTCGCTACGACCCCACCCAACCGGAAGTTGCATCCCGGCTCGCGCGACTAAACCCTCCTTCTTCTCCCGACGGCACGGTATCTCAAGGGCATATCCGGCAATTGCCCGCGGATCGGTCGGGCTGGGAACCCCTTCGCCGCTAATGCTTCCCTACCCCCGCCACTTTTTCCTTGCAAATCATAGGGCATTCTCCGCCCCTCAAACCGGGGTCAGACGCTTTGTCAACTGGATTGCCCTCCCGGGGCAGAACCGCCCGTTTCCTACCCCGGAATTTGTGCCACAATTGAAAGGGTTAGCACTTGGCTTAACCCCTACCGGGCATCAGCCTCAACCGGTGACGAAGCCCCAATATCCGCGGAATTCTCCCGAGAAATAGGCTTAAATTGTCGACAAACCACACCCAAATTGGCCGGGGTCCCAACCGCCTGCGAAAAGGGGCCTCATTTTTGGTGCGGCTCCAATTGAAAAGTCACTTACTTCCGGGACAAGCCTGCCGATGGAAATGCCACAATCAAGGACACTTTGCTTCGTAGCGAAGCTGCTAATGTTCTTTCTTGCTCTAAGCCTGGTTTTTGCCTCCCCACATTTACTTGGCTTTCAGGCGGCGCCATCTCCTGGGCCGGACGCAGTGGCTCAATCACCTGCTCCCAGTGGAACGGAAACAAAATCGACGGAAACGCGCAGCTCCGGAATGACCTTTTGGCAAATCGTCCGCGCAAGCGGGGTGATTGGTCTTCTTATTTTTCTTTTATCGGTCGCAGGCCTAGCATTAGTCATTGAACATGCGTTGACAATTCGCCGGGCCATCCTAATGCCCCCAGAATTTTGTCAACAAGCCGAGGAGGCTTTGCGAAGCGGACAGGTCGGTCGCCTTGTTCAGGCGCCGGAGTGCCGCACCAGCGCCCTGGGCCGAGTCCTGGCTGCCGGCTTAGCGGAGCTTGACCTTGGCTGGCAGGCTATGGAAAAAGCCCTGGAAGAAGCGCTCGCCGAAGAGTCAGCCCGGCTTTATCGCAAGGTGGAGTACCTTTCCGTCATTGGCAACCTGGCCCCCATGCTTGGGCTTTTGGGCACGGTGGTGGGGATGATTGTTGCCTTTCGACAAGTGGCAGAGACCCAGGGGGCCGCCCGAGCGGCGGACCTGGCCGAAGGAATCTACCTTGCTTTGGTGACAACAGTGGAGGGCCTTCTGGTGGCGATCCCGGCCCTAGGAGCCTTCGCCTTTTTCCGCAACAAGGTGGATGCGCTTATTGCCGAAGTGGCGTTGACGACTGACAGGCTACTTCGGCCGATTAAGCGGGAATTACTTGTAAGTGTGCCGGCCCCACCGCGGGCAGGACAAGCTTCGGCCCGAGTTCCCCGTGGTTCTTGACGCCTCATTGGCTGGAAGAGTAACCGCGGCATAACGGCCGCAGATAGCTCCAGCGCCCTCCTGGAGATGAGCAACAGGTGTCCCCGGCTTTCCACCCACAGTAAAGAATCTTACTAGAGGCCACAGGTGGCAAGATAATGCGAACTCCCTTTCGGCGTCCACAAGCAAGTTTTGGTTTTAATATGACTCCGCTTGTGGACATTGTCTTTCAACTTGTGGTGTTTTTTCTGGTGGCAAGCCATCTTGCGCAGCAGGAGACAGCTTTGGAACTCGATCTGCCAGCTGCCCAATCGGCCGAAGCGGACGTCCCCTCTGCCTTCGCCCGGGTCATTATCAACGTTCCTCCCGACGGGGAAGGTTACTGGGTGGCTGGCGAGAAACTGGACGTCGACGCACTGCGGCGCTTGCTCCAAGCGGAAGTAGCTAGGCGTGGCACCCAGTGCCAAGTGCGGATCCGCTGTGACCGCCGGGTCCCCTACAGCCGGCTGGAGCCGATTCTTACAATCTGCACGGAGCTGGGGATCACCGACGTCACCTTGGCCACAGTAGAAAAGTGACGACAAATTGCCACGTTATGTTGACTGCCAGTTACCATTCCTCGGGTTTGGCCATTAGGAGCCTGCTTCCAGCAAGCTGCAGTCAGTGTCCACCAGCGACGGCGTGTGGCCAGAGGATCGGCAAGGCACTCTGGCAGCTTTGTAGACTTTTGGAGCATGGCCTGCTTTTAATAGCGACCACCGGGAAGTGCCGCCGCCGGATTATAAGAGGCTTGTTGTTTACATAAGGCCCAGGCCGAAAAACCATCGCTCGGCGGTAAACACGACCGATTTCCGCTGGCAGGCACAGTGGCTATCTCCTGTCGGTTGGAAGAACGGGAAAATAGCGAGCGTTTGCTCACAGAGGAAATAGGTAGCAACAAAGAGCCCGGTTAGGTTCCAAGCGAGAGTTACTCAGATGTGAGCGCCCAAGGGTGGAACGGGTGAATCGGCACAGGTGGCGGGAGAGTGATTCGCGCTACGAGCTGCGGATGACGCCGCTTGTCGACGTCATCTTTTTGCTCCTGGTGTTCTTTGTGTGTACGGCGCAATTTCGGCCACCCGAAGAGAATCTCCCGGCACAAGTTCAAGGGTCCCACAGTCAGGGAAAGCCGCAGGAGGTCCCGCCAGAGCTTGAAGAGCTGGACGAAGTGCTTGTCACAATCCGCCGTGAGGCTAACCGGCCAAAGTGGATTATCGCTGTGGCCGGGCCAGCCACAGGAGAGAAGCATATTAATAGTCTCCCCGAGCTAGCGGCATTCCTCAGCGAGCTTGCCCAGATTGAGAGCAATCTGCCGGTGCTTGTTAGCCCCGCTGCCGACGTGCCCGTCGAGGATGTCATCAACACCGTCGATCTCTGCCGGCAAAGCGGGCTTAGGTCCGTTTCGCTTCTAACCCAGGCGCCGGGCGCTTAGCTGCCAAGGTAGGGGTATCTTCTTAGTAGTGTTGATCTTTCCTACGGCAAGTGATCCCCGACTCTCGTCGTTTCCTTTTCCCACCCTTTTTTGTGCAAATGCCCAAAGCAGCATGTTGACCGATTTGCCCTCGGGTCTCTAGCCATCCCGGACACAAAACGCTCTTGCCAAGTAGGCCCGGGCTTGTCTCTTATGGGTACGTGTTGCTCCTTTTCACAAGATGGTGATCTACCACTTCATCCCAAGCCGGTGACGTACTACCGCGAAAGAAAGTCGAGAAAAAACGAGCCGTTGACAATCGGACCAACTTTCTCCTTTAACCTCAGGACCTCCGCCACGGGAGTCCCCATTAAGGTCCCGCGCGGGCTTGCCGCCCACCGCAGTCCCTCCAGGCCCAATTGTGCTATCGGGAAGTTAAGAAACCCTTTGGCAACAACCACCAAGTAGCCCAATCCCCTAGCCGCAGAGGGGATGATCATTTGCCACGTTCGTTCTTGTTGACTAAGGCTCTGCAAATGGGCCGGGCGGTACTTCTGGCTGCGCGGGTGACTCAGAGCCGGAGGAAATGGTCGGCCCGCTTGGACTCCCCCCAGTCGTTTCCGCAATAGAATAAGGTTGACGATCCCGCGAATGATAAGCCACAAAAAGCTCTGCCAGGAGCCCCAGCGAAATGAGATGGACACCTATCAACAAGAGCCCCAGCGAATAAACCACAATAGGCCGATTATGTAAATGCACCGGCTCAATGCCGGGGACAATTCGGCTGACTAACCACCACACAGCCAGGCCGCCGAAAAGCAGTGCCCCAATCACAAAGGCCACAAGTCCTAAACCGCCGAGGAGATGCTGCGGCCGTTGACGAAATCCCGTCAGAAAAGTCACCGTCAACAGATCAAGCGCACCTTTTACTAATCGGGAGATACCATACTTTGACCGGCCATAAAGCCGCGGCCGATGGTGGATTTCAATTTCACCACAGCGAAATCCCCGTGCCCCAGCCAGCACCGGCACAAAGCGATGGAGCTCGCCGTAAAGTTCGATCTCAGCAAGCACCTCCCGGCGATAGCACTTCATACCACAATTATGGTCATGAAGGTGAACGCCTGTCACCCGGCTGACCCACCAGTTGAAGATCCTTGAGGGGATCACTTTGTGCCACGGATCATGGCGGACGCGCTTCCATCCACTGACCACGTCCAACCGATCTTCCTCCATCTTGGCCAGGAATCGGGGGATTTCCGCCGGATCATCTTGCAGGTCGGCATCCAGCGTCATGACGATGGGAAAGCGGGCGGCATCAAAACCGGCGGATAAGGCAGCGGCTTTGCCAAAGTTGCGTCGAAAGCGGATCCCTCGTACCCGCGGATCTACCCGCGCCAATTCCCGGATGACCTCCCACGAGCCGTCTGTGGAACCATCGTCCACAAAGATAAACTCCATTTCGTAGCCGTGGTTCTGGGCCACCGCGACAAGTTCTTCGTACAGCTGTTTGAGGCTGGGTCGCTCGTTGTAAACGGGCAAAACCACGGAGATTTGTCGCGGCGAGTGCATCGCTTTGGACCTCCGCTGGTTGCTCCAGGCCAAAATCTCCACAAGAAAAGCTTACCGCCGTTAAAGCCAGGACCTGGGGCACATGGGTCCTTGCGTCGGGGCACATCCCTACACCTTACGCGGGGCGGGACCGCCACGATCTTGCCGCCCAAGCCGCAGGGCAACCCGGCTCCTCTCATGAATTCTTACATGCCGGAGGCGGGGAAAGTTTGATCCGGGGCAAAGTCCGGTCTGTCCCCGCGGAAAAGGGTAGGCTACCTCGCAAGCATCTCTTGAGCTTTCAAGAGTCGTCCCGACGCCAACCTACGGTCCGATCGGATACGGACCGGGCGACCGATTATCTCGAGGCCGGTCTCTGGGGCGGGGACATCAGCCCTGACCGCGTCATTATCGCCGAGATTACAAAAAGTAATACTTCCACAACCGCCCAAATAATCCGCAGGAGTCCCGCACTCACTATGGCTAGGAGATTGGGGTGGGCGGTTCGGTCTGCAAGAACCGGCACCAGAATCGCCGCCAGTGCTGCCTCGCGCACCCCAAGCCCCCCCGGAACGGCAACTGCCGCAAAGCCAACAACCGTAGCCAAAGCGGTGGCGGCGACAGCTGTCGGCAGGTCCTTCGCCCAATCAAGCTCGACTTGCCCGCTGGCGGCTAGCACCGCAACAAGGCTCGCCCCCCAAAAGATCCACACAACGCTCATAAGGAGCCAGCCGGCAACCACCAGCTTCAGTTTGATCTGGGATAAGCACTCGCTAAGCTTGACTGGGTCCATCCCGGCAACGCCCTTAAGCACCGTCTTCATCAAGGCCCGGAAAAAAGGCGGAAAGGTGGTCAAAGTCGCAGCCAGAAACATGCCGGCGGCCACCAGCAAGTAAACACGCTCTAAACCCAGCACTCGGCCGTGCCAAAGCAGGAAACACCCGCCCCAAAACGCACCCACGCTCATCATGGTTAGCGTTTCGTAAAGCACACCGGCAAACCCCATCGCGGGAGAGATACCCTCGCCGCAGAGAAAAGCGGTGCGCAAGATAATCACCATGAATTTGCCGGGGATGTACTTTCCAACCGTGCCGGCCAAGTACGCCCGAAATGTAGGCAACAAGGGCACTTTTTGCCCCAATCGACGAAGGGTTAGATACCAAAAAAAGCCTGCAGGGATAAGCCCGGCAAGGTAGGCAACGGCGGCCACCCCCAGCCATTCGGGCGCCCAACGCCATTCGGCTTGGCCTAGCTCTCGCCAGGCGCCCACCAGCGTGCGACGAACGGCCCACAGAACGACAACAATGACGGCCCAATTCACGATGGGCCAGAACCAGCTGCGTCGCCTCTCCGCTTCTGCCGGCACAAACCCCTCCGGCGTTGACTGCCCGCCCTGGGGGAAGGCAGTCGACCCGGAGTGCTGGTTCTTCGGTTCTTCCGAATTAGCCAAGGCGATGAGAGCTCCTATTGCCGCTCAATCACCCAAATGTTGCGGAACCGCACCGGATTACCGTGGTCCTGCAGGTAGACCGGACCAGGCTCTGGTGACTCGGTCGGAATGAGAGCGGCTCGGGTCGGACCAGGGATCTCCACATCGTCGTGGATGAGCACGCCATTGTGCCGCACCGTCATTCGGGCATTTGCTACCTTTTTGCCCGATTCGTCAAAGCGGGCCGCCCGAAACTCGATATCGTAAGTCTGCCAGGAAAGCGGCGGCAAGCACATGTTGACCCGCGGAGCAGCCACCCCGTAGATCGCCCCACACTCGTCTTTAGCGCCAATGCCGCCGAAAGAATCCAAAATTTGGACCTCGTATCGACCCTGAGCATAAAAGCCACTATTGCCGCGGGCCTGTCCCCGGGCAAAAGGCTGGAAAGGTGTACAAAACTCAATGTGAATGAAAAAGTCGCGGAAGCGCCGCTTACTGACCGCCCCTTCCATCAACAAGCCATCGGGAGTCATCCTTCCCTTTTCCCACTCTTCCAGCGATTTACCATCAAAAAGAACAATCGCCCCCTCCGGAGGTTTTTGGCCCAAGGTGGGGCTTTTGCGCTCCACCCGGTTAAGCACGCCTAATTCCTCACCCAAAGCATTTTCCACGCGAAGCCGGCCGTCACGCCATATGCCGCGCCCCTCTCCCTGTGGATCTTCGAACCGGACAACCCCGCCTTCTAACTTCCCCTCAACCTCCACGGAGGCCTCATGCCAAGCATCCCCGGGCAGCCCGCCAAAAAAGCCAATTGCCCGAAATCGGCCTCCGCCAAGCGCAATGATCTGTACACCAAAAGGCGTCTCCTGATCGAACCGTACTTTGCCCGCATATTCCCCCTGGATAGTAAAATCCACAGGGGCCTGGGCCGGATCGGTGTAGGCAAGCTTCGGATCGCCCTCTTGAGCCAAGGCAAAAGAAACTAAGCCCGCCGTCATTAACAAAGCCAACAATGTTGTCAAAACACGTGGGGACATCATGCTTGCTCCTCTCAGCTGCTCTTTTCGATGGGGATCCACCTTGCCGCTGGCTCACCGCTAAGCATACTTCGCGCCTCTCGTCATCGCTCCCGGGATGGCCTAATAGTTTAATCCGCCGGCACAAGCCGACAACCCCGGCATTCGGGATTTCCGCCGGAAAAAGCCTAAATTCTTATCGTTCGATAACACGTACCCTCCGGCCGCCAAAATCAAGTCAAGAAAATTCCGGCCGATAGAGGCCCCGTTAAAAAGCCAAACACCCGGCTCATTAAGACTCACTCCGGCTGCGCGAACTGCAACCTACTCTTCTGTGATAAGCAACAACCCCGGGTCCCTTGCAGCCAAGGGTGCTCCAAAACCTAGCGCCCCGTCGCCTTAGCTGAAAGGCCTTCTTGTTTATGTTTGCCACAGTAGCGCTTAAGGGCCAACAATGGCTTCCGTTTTGCAGAAGAACTAGTCGGTGATGCTTGCGGCGAATCGACCTTGGGCCTCTAGAATACGCACAATCTGCCGAACTAGTTCATCAAGACCCTGTCCGGTAACAGCCGAGATCAACAACACCGGTCGGCCAATGGCTTCTTCCAAGTCCTTGCGGACTTCGTCAGCGCCGGGCAGGTCCGCCTTTGTCACCACAACAAGCTCCGGACGCTTGACCAATTGTGGATCAAAAAGCTCAAGCTCTTGGCGAATGACTTGATAGTTCTGGACCGGGTGGGTTCCGTCGGCAGGCTCTGGTTCCACTAAGTGAACAAGGATTCCTGCCCGCTGGATGTGGCGAAGAAATTCATGGCCCAAGCCAGCTCCCGCATGCGCCCCCTCAATCAGTCCGGGAATATCCGCGATGACAAAGGACCGGTTCCAATCCACGATGACCCGGCCCAAGTGGGGGTGTCTGGTGGTAAACGGATAAGGAGCGATCTTTGGCCGAGCACGCGTCAGACGGCTAAGAAGCGTGCTTTTGCCCGCGTTCGGCTTGCCGACCAGCCCCACATCGGCAATGACCTTCAGCTCCAGCATCAGTCGGCGGACTTCTCCCTCCTGGCCAGGAGTAGCAATTCGCGGGGCACGATTAGTGGGGGACTTGAAGGCGGCATTGCCTTTTCCCCCTTTACCCCCCCGAGCAACAACAACGCTATCGCCAGGTTTGACGAGATCCTTGATGACGAAATTTCGCTCCGCATCGCGAACAACAGTTCCCACCGGGACGGAAAGGACGAGATCTTCGCCGTTTGCGCCGTGACACTCGCCGCTGCCCCCGCGACGACCATCGCCGGCCTTCCAATGTTTACGCTGCGTTAAAGGGGCCAAATTGTCGAGGGAAGGATCCGCTACCAAAATGACACTGCCGCCGTCGCCACCATCGCCGCCATCGGGTCCGCCCTTGGGGACGTATTTTTCCCGCCGAAAGCTTACAATGCCGTCGCCCCCTCGCCCACCCTGGACCACAATCTCGACTTCATCCACAAACACGACGCCCCTCCTCGCCTCGGTCTAAGGTGGCTCTTACGACGGCCGAAGGGTCAACGGTAAAGCCCGAAAATGTCGTTGGCCTGAAACCATTCCGGGTGGCAAACTGCTCGATGACACGCAGCTGTCGGCCGGAGAAAGCCCAGACGACCTATACCTGGTAGCTGCCGCTCGAAGGGAACTTGACCGGAAGTGTAGACCACAGCCAATTTTCTGGCAAATCTCGGCTCGACATTGCCACAAGCCACTGTGCACGAAAACCCACTCCAAACCGCACCGGGGTCGCCCTACCGAAAACGCCCCCTCGTTAGAGGGAACAATAAACCCCGGGCCTTAAGGCAATGATCCCGGGGCTACTAGGTAGGGAGCTCGATTGTCTACGGAAGCAGTTACAAACAGGCGCGCTAGCTTGGCTGCCGACAGGTCCACCGATGCCTAACTGTGCGTTCAGGAAGAACTCCTCTAGTAACCAGCCAGCTAGTTATCGGCGGCGGCTACGACCTCCTGCGCCGGCCGGATATTCACTCGACGCCCACCTCGATCAAAGTACACGTAACCATCCACCAGGGCAAACAGGGTATAGTCACGGCCGATACCGACAAACCTGCCCGGTTCAAATTTGGTACCGAGCTGCCGAACCA
>JANXBW010000026.1:55717-69542 GCA_025060325.1 Thermoguttaceae bacterium | reverse complement strand
CTACCCCCAAAAATCTCGGCCGAAAAGTCAAAACATTAGCAAATAGCTGCGCGTGGTTTCTCCAAACCCCCTTGGGATGCCATGATGGGCCGAACATCCTGAGGGAAGGCATTAAGCGTCGCAGCAGTTACGTTGTTAACAAAAGGTTCCTCGCATTTTGGAGGCAGGCTTTTAATAGGACTACCCCACAGCTTAGGACGAAGTTTGCTTAAGGGTTTTGAAAGCAGTGCCGCACCGTCGTGAACAATGGTTTTGACAATAACCCCTCCCGGAGAAAGCAGTTGAAGACAAATCTCTCACAGTCTGTTCCATTGCGCCAGCTTATCACCGGGTGCAGGTGCCATTCGTCAACGAAATGCGGCGGCACCGCTTCGTCCGAAAAGGCAACCTGTTGCCTGACCGTCCCCTAGCGTGGTGTGGAAGGTAGTGCGGGGCGAGGCGTGGGGCGGATAGGGGTTTCTTCGAGAGGCACGTTTGTCGGTAAACGAAGTATCTGCGTGACAAAGCCAACTGGGTTTGGCTCAAAGCCAGCCGGGAGCTCCACCTCAATGGCTGTCGCCCCTAGTGCCTTTGCCAAGGGCTTGCCAGCAAGGAGACCAAGTTCCACATTGATCCGGTCGGCAATATCTTGAGCGGTCAAAAAGTCGGCATATTCCTGGCGGAGGATCAGCCGAAGTTTGCCGTCTTGGAGGAATTGTTCCGCGATGTCAGCCTGGATGAGACACCCGCCCACCACCCGATCGCCGGCAGCTCGCAAGGTTGTTTCGCTGACAATCGGCCCGGCGGCGATGCCCAGCGGCTGCCCTTCGCGGGGACCAGGTGGATAAAGCTTAGTGGGCAGCAAGAATCCGCCGGAGAGGCTCCGCGTCTCGAAGCTTCGCAGTTGGCAATCTAATCGGTCGCCTTTGTGGGCACCTTCTTGCGGAATGTTGACGGTGACAGCGACCAACGTGACGGCGCGACGTTCCCATAAGGACTCCGGGACAACTGCAAACGGATCGTCCGCGGGGGCCTGGTCGAGCAGACTAAAGACCAGCTTTAAATCGGCCGCCGGTGAACTCTCCCGCCGCGAAAGTGGCTCCCCAGCCGTGCTAAGGGGTGACGGTTTGATCACTTGCCCAAGAAGTGGGGGAGCTCCGGTCGTTGCCCGTGCGGAAGTTCCGACAGCCCGGGCAAGTTCGGCGATGTCGACGACTAAACCAAATCCGTGGAGCGTCTCAATCCGATGTACCTTAACTTGGCAAATGTCGCCCACCTTTTTGAACTTCTCGGGTTCCTGAGGCCGCAGTTTGGCCAAAAGCTCAGCCAGCGATGGTCGAGGAGCCTCCCGGGCACTGGCTGGGGGTTGGGCTTCGGCTGACGGAGCTTCTTTTGGTGGGGTTTGGGTCTCCACTTTTGGGGCGGTCTCTGACGGAGCCCCCGTAGTCGCCGGAGGAGTGGCTGGGGCCGGGGCCGCGGGCGGCTGGCTTTCGGCGCTTGGGGCGGCTGGCTGGCCCGCGGCCGGAGCCATAGCCGGCGGCTGGGAAGGCGGAGCTGACTCAACTTGCGACGGCTGGGGTTGCCCTTCAGACGCGGTAGAGGCACCGGCCGCAGGCGATTGGTTTGACGCCGATGCCTGGGAGCCGGCGGGCTGCGCAGGGGCAGCCTCTCCGCTTGAGGAACCTACTTCCTGAGCCAGAACCACCCCCGGCGACGGAAAACGACAGCAACTTTGATTTTGGCAACTTTCCCACACAAAAGCGGCCAGGCAAAGACAGATGGCGGCTACTATCCCCACGCGTTGCATGATGAGCACTCCTACTGGAGGGTGGTATCCGACGGTTAGTGCCGCAGTGCTGGCAAAACCAATTGTAGCCTAATCCGCGGCGCAGCGGCCTTCAACAAAGGGGCGTGGCCAACGGGCGACCGGCTTGTCTTTAATTTCCCCCCGGGGAGGGGTGGATAGCCTCAGAGAGGCCGGTTTTACCCTCCTTGGAGGGGTTTGGCGGTATCTGGTCCCGGGGGTCGGGCGAAGGGTTTGTCTTCCAGCCAGTGGCGCAGCAATGCAAAAAGTAGGTCGAAGCGTTCGCGGAGCTTTGGCTCGAGGTCTTGCCGGCGGAAAAGCGTCGGTTCTTCGGCAATCATCCAATGTCCGCCCATATTGTTGTCGTTCCAAAGCGTAGCAAACCCAACGGCAATGACGGTGCCTGCGCCAAATTTGGTTCTGGCTGCAACAGGCAGATCGTCGATCCATGCCAGTGGATGGCCGCCTTTGACCTCGCAAGCTGTGTCAATCTCAACGAGTGGCCCACCGTCAGCAAAGCGGATCTTTCCGCCCCGAGCGGTGGCGTGAAGAACTTCAAGACCAAATGGCCACAGGAGGCTGTTGGCGGTGGTTCCTTGGCTTGTCGGGCTATCAAGCACAAGAAGCCGGCCGCCTTTGCTCACGTAATCTACAAGCCCCTCAAGAAACTCCGGCGGGGGCGACTTAGTCGGACAAACGACAAGCAGCCCCGTTTCACCAAGGGCGCTGAGACCCGCTCGGCGAGCGGTGAAGTATCCAAGTCGGCTGACCCACTGTTCAAGTAGCCCATAGCCGCCGCCTTCTTCGTCTTCGCTAAAGGCCCCCAAGGCCAGTGGAACTTGGGATGTGGTCCGGTCAATGACCACCCATTTGGCCGGTTGGGTTATCACTGAAGGCCGGGTGAAAGAACGATGGAAATAATCTACAACACAGATGCCTAACCCCCACCCGGCAAGGATCGCCGCAAGAGTGGCTGCCTGAATTTTTTGCACGAAAGCAGCCAAAGCGCCCATCGTCAACATTGCGAAAGCCAATATGCCCACTCCTAGAGGGATGATCCAACGCAGAGCGGGTTTGTCGTACACACCTCGTCGACATAGCCACCAGATGAGCTCGCGAAGAAGTTCGGCTTTTCCCGGCTGGAAAATGCAGAAGTTGGAAAAGATGGTGGAATCGGTGAAGGCGAGCACCCGGCCCCGGCCGTACCGCACTGCCCAACACTGAATAAATGTTCCATAGCGCATGTCGCTTCGCCATTGCGGCACAGGGTGATAGTTGGGAACGTGAAAATCGCAGGGCAAGCTCCAAAGACCTCCGCTGTGGATGACCGCTCGCCCGAAGGACCGTCCAGGATCAATAGAGCAACCAACGGCGAAATGAAGCGGCGGCACGCAGGCCACCGCGGGATGGGCTCCCTTCCGGGGCGACCAAGGCTGACGATAGGCATCGGGAATCCAAAACAGAAGATCGGGGGCAAAGGTAAATCCAAAGTGCCGGCAAAGGTCGTTGAGGTAAGTGCTCGAATTAAAAACATTAGTGTGATCACCGATAAAGAGCACACCGCCACCACCCCGGACAAAGTCCACGACGGCAGCGATTTCTTCTCGGGACCATCGCTCGGTGGGGATTTTGATCACAAGTACATCGTAATCTTTAAGCCGGTCGAATGTAATTTGCTCCTGAGGCCCCAGCCGGGACATGTGGAAAAACTGCTGGCAGTACCGGTAGGCAAGCGTATAGCTATACGAAGGATCATGGCCAAAGTGTTCGGTATCATAGGGTCGGTCCGAAGGCTCCCAAGTGGAATGACGCTCCACGACGGCAACGCGACAACTGCCTGGAGAGCCCGGCGGATCAAAATGAAAGACAAAGGCCAGCAAAAAAGTCCCCAGAAAAGTTGCGACAATGCCCAGGCCAGGGAGATTCCGAAGCCACACTTGTTGACTAAAGAAAGGTATCCAGCTCCGCCATGTGGGTGTTGTTCCATTGGTTGCGCTACTGACCTGATCGGCTGGCGAGGGGTTAACTTCTCCGGTGTGCTTTTCGTCAACGCTTGGAGGACTTGGTTTGAAACTAGGAAATTGGTTGCAGGCGATCCAACCGGCTGGCACCCCAACTGCCGTAAGCGCAAGTGCCAAAAGAAGATGAACCGTAGGGCTAAGGAAGATATCGCCGGCCGCCACCGGAACTTCGCCGGGGGTGATGGCTAGCCGATGCAGATGCATGCCAAGAAGGAGGGCGACCCGAAGAAAACTCCCCACAAAAAGGATGACTGTCCACACCAGAGCAATCTTTTGGAAACCGCGCCAAAGCCAATCCCAGCTTCCCGGCCGCGGGTGATCGGAACGTATTTGCTCACCTGTTCGTTCGTGCTCAAGCAGGAACCACCCGATGGCGATAATGCCGCCGATCCATAAGAGGGCAGTCACCGGATCAAAAAATAGCTCCCAAGTAGCCGGCACCGTTATGGAGTGCGAAGCCCCAGCCAAACTGAGGCTAGCGCCGACGGAAGTCACTGGCAGGCCCAAAAGTTGCAGCAACGAAGCACCCACGGCCAGCAGCCCTTCCGGCAGATCATGCCGGCGCATAGTGTGCAAAAGATACACCTGGAGGAAAGCACCCTGACCGGCCAAGATGAGTCCTGCGGGGAAAAAAGCGGAAACAAACGCGGAAAAAAAGAGGGGCAGATCGCGCGGAAAACTTTGGGCCCATAACCCGACCGCAAGGAGGAGAGGGGCAAGTCTATACGGCCACGGGAACACTACTGCTGCCAACACAAAGAGAGCACCGGCCACCAAGCTTAGCGGTTTGCGGCTTGTGGAGCCAAGCTGGGACGAAACAGGTAGTTCGGCTTCGCGGTGTCCTCTTTTAAGTAAACGCACTTGGCCTATGGTCAGAAGGCCCAAGCCGGCGGCAAAACTCAGCAGACCTCCCCACCAATTAGGTGGAAAGTAAATCGTACAAGCAAAAAGCCACCATGCTGCCAAAAACGGGCAACTAGCCAGGGTGGCAGCAAAGGCTGTCTTATCATAAACAGGTTTCATGACCTATCGACATGTATGCTTCGTTTACGACTAGCTCTCAAAGCCCGGCGTTCGCAGGATTACTTAGGAGGCGATTTTTCCAGATTTTTGGGGATGCGAACCTCTTGCGGGGCAGCTGCCTCGGCGGCTCGTTCCGGCGCTGGTGGGGGGAGCCAGTCGGGTTGCGGCGTCACCCAGGAAAGAAACCACCGCCAAAAAGCTCGATTAAGTTCACGCCCGTCAACCGGCTGACGGATGAATTCTAAATTCGTGTTCAGGGCAAAGTCCGAGTCGCCAATCAGAACAACAACGCCCCGTCCTTGTGGTCGGATGGCTGCCACAGGAAGGTTGTCTTTCCCGCGGATGAGGTGCTCCGTTGGCAGACACCCCACCGGCCAAGCGGCATAGAACAAAACAGCCGAATCGTACTCGACGTTGCCGGCCCGATAAAACGTGTGGATGCATCCCATTGGTTCTGGCTCTGGTTCGGAACTTCCGGCCGGGACGGGATAGCAGCCGGGGTCAAGACCTAAACGACGAAGAAAGCTTCGGGAGCCCGCACTTCGGTCCGCCCCCACCAGCGCGATAAATACCCCGCCGCTATTGACGAAATCCTCGACCACCTTTTGCTCCCGGGGGCTAAAGGATCGTTGAGGGGCAATACTGACCAATATTCCTGCCCGCTGGAGAATGTCGCCACGAATGGTTTCGATGCCCACAGGCAGATATCCACAGCGAAGAAGCTGGAGGCTAAACGCACCGAGGCCGTCTGGTGCCCAAGGCTCGAGACTCCCGTGGTTGTGATGACCAAGGTCGATGGCCACCACATTATTCCACTGCGGATGGCGGCGGCCGTCGGGGATAAAATCCGGCTGGATAGCCCCGTTGATGTAAAAGAGGGCTGTCAGTGCAAGGGACACCACCAGGGTAAGCTCAGCGAGGAATTGAGGGCGGAGTGTCGCAAGCCCAATAGCAATAATCCCAATCCCCAGGGTAAACAGAATGTCGTAGACGTATTCTTGCCACGGGGAAGGGCTACCGGCCAGGTAAACTAGCAATCGCCCCAATAAGGGATAATGACGCAGCAAATTGTGGTCAGTAATGATCTCCGGGTGGCCCCAGACGACCACTCGGCCTTTTGCCACAGCCACTTCGGCGGCAACTATAAGATCGCCCAGCGGTTCCCCCTCTTCCCAGCGTGACACCCCGGTCAGCATAACATCGCTACCGCTATCGGCCCACGCCCATCGCGTCCACACAAGGGGACGAGCCGGCCAGGGAGCCTCCACTGGCGCCCCTGCGGCGGAGGCCATTCGGCCGACGATCAGATTTTGAGTAAAAACAGCCCTGTGGAATGCAAGAACCGTTCCGTCAGCACCTGACCGGCCCGGCGAAACGATTGTTTGAAAAGGTAATCTTACGCCTATCCTCTCCAGGATCTGACCAAATTGGCTTGCCCGATCTCCATCGCGGAAGTGGTACCCGCCGACGAAAAGAAGTTTCCCGCCGTTTTCTAAGTACTCATGCAGTCGATTCACCCTTTCCTGGGGCCACGGACGGTCAGGGTGAACGATCAAGACCACGTCAGCTGCTCGAAGTTCTTCCTGAAGAAGTTCTTCGGAGAGCTGTAGCTTGGCCCCCCAGCCGGCAAGCAACATCCCCAATCCGCCCCAGGAGCCAAGGTCCAATTCTTCGGAAGCGCCGGGTACCTCGGTGTGGAGGAATCCGCCTTTCCAAGCCAAAACGGTGAGTCCCTCCGGGCTGGTCATCGGGGGGTGGAAAAGGCTTGCGAAGAGAAAAACCACAGCCAATTCGGCCATTAACACAAGAAAAGTGGTGCCACGTAGGCGTATTGTTCCCCGTCCAGCTATCACGCGGGCAAGTTGCACAAGCGGGCCAACTGCTTCCTCGGAAGCTTGATCAGACGAGCACTGAAGAGCGGAGGCTGCTCCAGCCGGTTGGGCTGGCCTACCTCGCCCTGCTAGTCCCAGAGTAAGCGCTAAACAACCTAGTTGAAGGCCAGCAGCCAGGACGGGCATGTTCCAAGGAATGAGGTTGCGAAGTTCCGACGCCCAGTTCCACGGCGGCGGTGTGTACGATTCAAGCGGGGGAATAGGTGGCGGGGGTGGGAGACTAGCCAATAGTTGCGGGGCCAAAGATTGGATGCCAAGATAAAGCGTGTGGATGGCGACAACTAGGGAAGCCCAACCCACCAGCTGCCAACCGCGGAAGCCGCGCCGGAAAAGCCAGAGTAGGCCAAGGAGGCCCACTACCAAGACAATTTCGGGCACGGCAAAGGACGGTCCAACCCGCAGGTGTTGACCGACGATTCCAGCGGCCAAACTACCCCAACCGGCAGAAAGCCACCTAATCGCGTGCGCTACTGGCCCGCTCTGAAGGATCGCCAGATGAAATAGTCCTGCCACTCCCAGAGCGACGGCTAAAGCGGAAAGAAGCTCCTTTTCAGACCGCGCAGACCAAGCGGCCGCCAATAGGCTAGCCACCGCCGCCGGTACCCAGTAGCTTGTTAACTCACCCGCTAGGTTCCAGAGTCCTACCAACAAGAGAATTGCTAAGCCACCCAGGAGGACCGCTCGGACCCCGCCCCGCGCGGCTGCAAGGCCAGCGATCGCGACAATACCAAGGACATTGGCCCCGGCCCGGCGGAGGGGGCCGGCCATCAAACCAAGCGCCCCTGCCTGCCACCAGGCCGACAGCAGAAGCAAGACGACCCCCGTTAGCACAAGCGGCCTAAGGCGCGCCCCGTCATCCAGATGAGCCGTACTCTGGGAGGGACCGCCGGTACCTTGACCAGAAAGACCTTTGACAAGGGTCCGCAGTCCTACCGCCCAACCTTTTGGGGCGGGCGGACCCTCCGCAGGCACCGGGCGGGGTCGCTCGGCCGTTTGTTTGTCTGCGCGCCCTTTTCTCTCGGAGCGTGCCATAAGAAAAAACGACTATTGCCATCAACAAGGAAATAATCCACCCGGGGGCCGCCATAGCTCGTAACAAGCCAATTTTGGCCGCCGCTTCCTAATTAACCACGGCCGGTTGATTCAGCGGCGACGCCCGAGCCGCTCCGGAGTCGGATGCGCGGCACACACCGAGCTTGGCGGTTCGACCCACCGAAAGCCCGTAGGCCAGAACGGCCTCCGTCAGCACTGCCTTTGGTTTTAGCTGGCCGAGGTCGGGGCCGGCTTGAGCGCTTGGCCCGGTCAGCCGCTCAGATCTTCCCACTGGTCACCAGCCGGGCGAAATGCTCGAAGGATCGGTCGTAAGTCCGCTCGGCGTCTGGTGGGAAGCAGCACCCGGGCAGTTGGCGATTCCGCAAGTGGTAGTGGAGGCAATCGCAGCAAATCCCTTTTCGCGAGCACGGGTCATAGGAGCAGGTGCACCGCTTAAGGTTCGTCTGAGATTTGCATTCCATCTCCGCGTCTCCTTTTCTCCTTTGGAAAACCATGGCTTATCCGAGGTTGCCCGCGACTTACCTCACGTCAGTTTCGCTCTTATCCGGGCGACCGAGCTTTTCACCTTCGGCGCTAACCCTAGGCGGCAGTCTGGCCGGATCGGTCAACGAGTTAAGAGAGCTTGCAGTTTAATTGGATCCGGGGTGACGAAAAAGTCTTTGGCGTCCGGCCCTACGTGAAGCTCGAAACGAAATTGATCACCTCGGATCGCTCGCGGCTATGGCACCGCCGAGGCGAAAGGCCACTAAGTTGATTTGTCTGAAAAGGAATCAAGTGGCGGACCGGCTAGGGCAAGCAAGACTCGGCGGAAGAATGAGCTTTAACTGGTCTTGAGTCCGCTTGGGGCCCTAGGCCTTAAGGATGTCGAATCCTCCCTTGGTTGCACCAAAAATTTTGAAGCAGGGGAGGCTTCGGAGGGTTCGTCTGCCGACTGGTTTTAATAGGCACCCCATAACGCCCCGCTTGTGGGCGGGCGCAAAGCGCTTTACCCGGGCGAACTCCTCACACGGAAGGTTGAAGACTCGTTTCTCTCCCCCGGTTGGACCACCAAGTGGCAGCCATCCCAGAAAAGCCGCTCATGCCGCGCTGGCCGTAGGAAAGACGTAAGCCGACGCGTCCCAGTCGCCCAACACCCTGTCCATCCGACTCACTAACCGACGTGTGCCCCTTCATCCTCCTTAGGGCCTGGCCCATTAACTTTGGCTCAGGGGTGCCCGCCGGGAAGGCCCGGTGTCCATTAGCCCTAGGCGTTTCATCTTCTTATAAAGCGTGGTCCGGTTGATCCCAAGAGCCTTAGCTGCCGCTTGGCGGTTCCATTTGTGGGCCTCGAGTGCCTCCAAAATGATCTGCCGTTCCGGAAGCGAAAGAGCCTGTTTCAGCGGCTTACCGCTTGGGACATTCAATGCTGGGGGGACCGAGGCTACCACATTGGGCGGAAGGTCAGCGACGTCAATCAACGGCCCTTTGCCCAAAAGGACGGCCCGCTCGATTACATTCTGAAGCTCGCGAACATTGCCCGGCCAACTATAAATCTGCAAAGCGCGCATAGCCTCTGGGGTGAAGCCTTCAATTCGCCGGCCAGTCTCCTGGGAAAACTGCTTAAGAAAGTGGGCGGCAAGAAGGGGTATGTCAGACACACGTTCACGAAGTGGGGGAAGCTCGATGTTGATCACGTTGATGCGGTAATAGAGGTCACGGCGGAACCGGCCTTCCGCCACCGCCTGGGCCAGGTCTTCGTTCGTGGCCAGTATCACCCGCACGTCTACCGTGTAAGTCTTGGTGCTGCCTACCGGCTCGAATTCGAAATCCTGTAAAACGCGGAGGAGTTTCACCTGGAGAGCAGGGCTGGCCGTTCCGATTTCGTCGAGAAAAATCGTTCCCCCGTCCGCCTGCATGAATTTGCCAATCTTGTCGCTTGTAGCGCCGGTAAAGGCCCCGGCCACATGCCCGAAAAGTTCGCTCTCCAGGAGGGTCTCCGGGAGTGCCCCGCAGGCCACCTCGACGAAAGGTTTATTGCGGCGGCTACTGAGCCGGTGAATAGCCCTGGCAATAAGCGACTTGCCCGTCCCACTTTCGCCGGTAATTAACACAGTGGAGCGGGTATCGGCGACGGCTTCGATCATGTCGTATACCCGCTGCATGCGGGGATCCCGGCCGATGATGTTTTCTAGGCTGTACCGCTCATTGAGCTGTTTTTTGAGGTGCTCGTTTTCTTGAATGACCTTTTGTTGATGAAGAGCCCGTTCCAGTGCAAATTCAAGTTCTTCGTCGATGATAGGTTTAGTGAGGAATTCCACAGCGCCGGCACGCATGGCTTCCAGGGCAATTTCTGCCGTGCCATAGCCGGTGAACAAAATGACGGCCATGTCCGGCCACTCGCGACGACACTCCGGCAAAAAAGCCAGGCCATCTCCATCCCCGAGCCGCATGTCCAGAAGCATTATCTGGAAACGGCGACGTTGGAGAAGAGCCTTGGCGTCGCCCAAGCTGGTGGCGATGTCCACATCGTAGCCCTGCTGGCGGAGCCACTCGGCCATCGAAGCCAGCACCTGCCGGTCGTCATCAACAATGAGAAGCGTTGCCTTCTTGGGCATAGGAGATCCGAGCTTAGCCAGCTTGAAAGAAAGCTACTTGCCGGATTTTGCCGCCGAACCCGTAAGTCAAACTAAGTAAGCTTCTTTTTCCCGTCGCTAATCCCGCCTGTGGCAGCAAGGATGTGATCGGGCGGATTCTAGAGATCCAATCGTGTCGCAAAACGGGAGGTGCTTCGTTGCTTTTTTCCGGCGCGCAGCCTCGGCAGCCATCAGTCGGGCGACATGTGGCCGCTTGCTGTGGTGGAAAATCCACACACCTCCCCGTCACATTTATCTAGGTCACGCCAATTTGCAGGTCAAAGCATCTCGTCGAAAAAATGTTCGCAATTGGCGGAAAGAACGATTGGCCAGGAGGAGAAGGCCTGCTAATTGGACCGTCTCTTTGCACGAAAAGGCAAACGGTGTCGTCCGTTTATAACAGTTCCGATAGCTGTGTCGGCCGTGCACTCAGGAAACGATGGCAAACCCACGACGGGAGCTAAGGTAAGACCAACTGCTGGGTGTGGCCGCGGCGAAGGATCCGCCGCAAGTGCGGCGATAAGTCCCAAGGGGAGGCTTCGTCGGCGCTTTGGGCCAATGCAGGTGGTTGCACTTGTTCGGAAAGGCCGGGCGAATTCGGCCAATCGTGGCGGAAGCTTAATCCTCCGGGAACGGGTCCGGTAAGAAGTCAGCTCCCGGATCTTCTTGCGACGATTCGGGCCAGCTTTCCTCTAGCTCATCCTCCTCGCACAGGAAAAGCTCGTCAAAGTAAGCACACACCCTGTCGGTTAGGAAACGTGAACGTTTGGCGAGGCTCCACTCGCCATAACCGATCGGTCCGCTTTGCCAGGAGCGGATAGGCACGCAGACGCGCAAATATCGCTTGGCCCGAGTCAACGCGACATACAAAAGCCGGCGCTCTTCCTCCATCTGCTCTGGATTGCCCGCCGCATAGTCCGAAGGTATACACCCGTCTACCGCGCTCAAGATAAACACAGCCTCCCACTCCAGCCCCTTGGCAGAGTGAATGGTGCTGAGCACCAAATAGTCTTCCTCCAAATCCGGAGGCACAAGCTGCTGAGTGCTATTCGGTGGGTCGATGGCCAAGTCGGCCAGGAATTGACGGCGCTCCTTGTATCGACTCGCCAAAAGCTGCAACTGTTGCACATCTCGTGTACGTTCCACCGGGTTGTCATACAAGGTGGGGATAAGCGGCACATAAAACTCGATGAGCTGCGCAATTTCCTCCGCAGGCGAACGGGGGTTTTCTTGGAGCCCTATGAGAAGCTCGACCAGTTGCGGCCAACTCTCTTTGACACCTGCCGGGGGACGGATTTTACTCCACGCGTGGAACCGCCCGTCAGCTTGATACAGTAGTTCTAACAATTTACGCGCGGTTGCCGTGCCAATGCCCGGCAAGAGCTTTAGGATCCGCAGGCCTGCCACCTCGTCGCGGGGATTCTCGGCCAGCCGCAGGAATGCCAGGACGTCTTTGATGTGGGCAGTCTCGATAAATTTAAGTCCGCCGTATTTATGAAAGGGGATGTTGCGACGAAGGAGTTCGGCCTCAAGCGGCAGGCTTTGCCACGCAGCCCTAAAGAGCACCGCTTGATCCCGCAGGGCCAAACGGTGTTCCTCCCGGAGCATCAACACCTCATCAACAATGTAGTTGACCTGAGTGGACTCATCACTACAATAGACTAGTCGTGGACGCTCCCCACCGACTTTGTTTGCCGATCTAAGCCACTTTTGATAGCGGCCTCCTGCCTCGGCCATCACCGCATTGGCTGCGTCTAAAATCGGCTGAGTGCTGCGATAATTCCAGTCCAAAACCACTAGCTCCGCCCCGGGATAATGCTCCTGAAACTCCAAAATATTCTTAACCGTTGCCCCACGGAAACTGTAAATCGCCTGGAAATCATCCCCCACCACTGTTAGCCCTCGACCGTCCGAGCTCAGTCGATAGAGAACCTCGGCCTGCAGTGGGTTAGTGTCCTGATACTCGTCGACAAGGACATAGTCGAAAAGCGAGCGAACCTTTCTGCCGGTCACCGGATGGTCTAAAAGGGTAATCCAATAGAGAAGAAGATCATCAAAGTCAACAACCGCCATCTGCTGCTTCCGCTGGCGATAAGCGTCGAATAGTTGCTGAAGTTCCTTTTCCCACATGACGCACCAGGGGAAGTATTCCTCCAAGATGAACCGAAGATCCTTTTGGTGATTGACACAGCGGCTATAGATGTCCATGCATGTTTCTTTTCGCGGGAAGCGGACCTTGGCTTTGCTAAGCCCAAGCTCGTCCCGAAGGAGATCCATGAGGTCCTCAGAATCACTTCTGTCGTGAATGACAAATCCTTGGGGCAACCCGATGGCAGAGCCGTAGCGACGAAGAAGCGCGGTCGCCACAGCATGGAAAGTTCCTGCCCAGGCGAAGCGATCGCTTGCAAACTCGGCCTCCCGAGAAGTGGCTCGCCGGGCTAGCCGAACAAGTAAACTCTTGGCCCGGTTGATCATTTCTTGGGCTGCCCTTCGGGTAAAAGTCAACAAGCAGATTCTCTCTGGAGGACAGCCCCTTAACACAAGATAAGCAAGTCGGTGGACGAGCGTATTTGTCTTGCCACTTCCGGCGCCGGCGAGGATCAGGAGTGGGCGATCATCGTGCTCCACCGCTCGCCGCTGGGCTGGATTAAGCGTGCCGAAAATGTCGTCGAGGTCCGAAGCTTTGATGGACGAAGCAGAGTTGCGCACCTGCATGAGCGGCACCTTGTCGGAAAGTGGGTTCCGTCCGGTGGGTACGATTCCAGTCCGCCGGGGGAGTAGACCCGAGCCTAAGGCCAAAGATCACCCCCGGTTTGAGTCCCGCGGCACATCCCGGGGTCCCTTGGGGGGCTTTTAGAGCTGGCTGGGAGCCCGGCAAAAGCCTGTCGATCTGCCACGGCATACGTCCTGTTTTACCCCATCCGATCAGTCAGGCGAAACATCGGGCTTGGCTCCATTTCCGTCAGCCAAGAATGTGCTTCTGCGCGACTTGACCTTTTTTACCAACCGGCGTGTAATCATAAGCAAGATTTATAGTGCAAAAAAGATAATGGTTAAGGGCAGGAAGCTGTGAAAATAGCCGTTCGCCGGTCGGAGGCGAGGCCCTTGGGCACAAAGGAAGCTTGATTCCAGCCAAGCGGGCTAATTTGGGGGACTTTCCGGTGGAGAGCCGGCACTTGGTTTCAGGTTGCTTACTCCATCGGTAAGTCCACCTTTTTGGGCTGTCGTTTGACCGCAGGCAGTCGTTTGACGCCAGGCAGTTGTGTGGATTGTTAGCGGATCCTGGTATCGACCGGGGACCGGGTTCCGCTTGCCTCTTGAGAGCTTTTTGGGCTGGTTTCAAACCGATTACTGGCCTTTGTTGGGGAAGTCGAGCATGAATCTTGACACTCTTCGCATCTTTTGTTCGGTGGTAACCCAAAAGAGTTTTTCCCGAGGTGC
>JANXBW010000026.1:0-55709 GCA_025060325.1 Thermoguttaceae bacterium | reverse complement strand
TGGGGAAGTCGAGCATGAATCTTGACACTCTTCGCATCTTTTGTTCGGTGGTAACCCAAAAGAGTTTTTCCCGAGGTGCCGCCGCCAATAAGATTAGCCAGTCCGCGGCAACTCAGGCGGTTCGGCGGCTGGAGCGGGAGTTAGGCGTGGAACTAATCGACCGGACTCGTCGGCCCTTCCTTTTAACCCCAGCGGGCGAGATGTGCTATGAGGCTTTTCGCGAGCTTCTGGAAATCTACGACAGTGTGACGGCTCGGCTCCAATCGATGCGGGCCGAGGTGGCCGGCACAGTCCGCGTGGGGGCGATCTATTCCGTCGGGCTCCACGACATGAGCGAGTGCATGCGGCAATTTCTGCGGCGATACCCGCAAGCGCAGGTTCGGCTAGAGTTTCTCCATCCTTCCCGCATTTACGAGGCGGTGCTGGCTGGCGAGCTGGATATGGGGGTGATCTCCTACCCCCAAAGTTCGCCGGAAATCGACGTCATTCCTCTCCGCGAAGAGCGCATGGTGCTTGTTTGTTCGCCGGAGCATCGCTTCGCCGATCGTGAAGAGGTAGAAGTGAAAGAGCTGGCCGGCGAGGCTTTTGTAGCTTTCGACCGGGCATTGGCCATTCGCCGCCACGTGGACCGTTACCTCCGCGAGCGAAATGTCAACGTCCAAATTGTGATGGCTTTCGACAACATCGAGACTATCAAGCAAGCAGTAGAGGTTGGCGTTGGGATTAGTATTCTGCCAGAGCCAACAGTGCGCCGCGAGGCGGCAACGGGTTCGCTGAAGGTGATCACCCTCAAACCGGACGAATTATATCGGCCGGTGGGGATTATTCATCATCACCGCAAAGTGTTTACGCCCGCCATGGCAAAGTTTATCGAGCTTCTCAAGGAATTGAGTGCTCCGCCCATGGCATAGACTCATTTGGTTTTGACAACATCGGCAATCGTAGAACAATAGACACGGACGCCCTATCCCGATGTCCGGCAGTGGTCCTTGGAGTGTTCGCTTCGAACCGCATGGCAAGCGAGTGCTCGTGCCCGATGGCACGTTGCTTGCCGAAGCGGCAGCCATGGCGGGTTTGGCTTTGGAGCAAGCCTGCGGTGGGCGGGGACAATGCGGACGCTGTCGTATTGTTATTCGCCATCCGCAGGTGGAGCCCTCTCCTGTGGAGCGAAAGTTCTTCGTGGTTGAGGAGTTGGAAGAGGGCTGGCGACTTGCCTGCCAGATCGCAGTCCACTGCGACATGGTGGTCGAGATTCCGGTGCGGAGTTTGGCCGTAGGGTGTGCCCAGATTTTGGCCGAGCATCACCCCCTCGAATGGAAGCCAGCCCACCCGCCGGTGCGGAAAACCTCATTCAATTTCTCGCCAAACGAACTGGCGACGGAAACGGCATTGCTAGCCCATGTGGAAAAGAAGCTAGGACCGGTATTCGTTCCGCTTGCCGTTGCTCGCAAGGTAGCCGAACTTAATCCGCATCAGAAGGCGTGTTGGACGGCTGTTGTGGAGATGCCCGAGCCGGTCGCCCTTTCTCTTGAGCCGGCAAAAGCCACCGAAAAGCACGAAGAAAAGCCAGAGCAAGTCGCCCCAGAGATCGCCGTCAGTAGTCAGGGAAGGGGTGCTCCGACTGGTGCGGGGCTCCCCACGTTGCTTGACCTTCGGGCCGGCGGAGAGGCGGACCGGCTGTGCGCGGTAGCTTTCGACATCGGTACGACAACTATCGTCGCTAATCTTGTGGACTTATCCACTGGCCGGGTCTTGGCCGTGGCAAGTGCGGTAAACCCCCAGATTCGCTTTGGTGAAGATGTCATTTCGCGGATCGAGCTCTGTCGTCGACACTCTGATGGCACAAGCCTCCTTTACCAGGCTGTGCATGAAGCATGTCGTGGACTACTGGAAAACCTCTGTACGGATGCGGGCATCAGCCGACGGGATATTTTCGTCGCTACCTTTGCGGGCAATACGACCATGCTCCATCTCGTCGCGGGTATTAACCCGGCGAGTTTGGGAGAAGCCCCTTTTCGACCTGTTTTCAAGCGGGAACTTATCTGTCGCGCAGAGGATCTGGGCCTGCCTATCCACCCGCTGGCCCAAGTTTACATTTTCCCCGTCATCGGCCCATTCGTGGGAGGCGATACGATCGCGGGGATGCTAGCGGTTAGGCTTTGGGAGCGGCCAAGCCCTGCCCTCCTTGTTGACATCGGCACCAATGGGGAGATCGTGCTGAGCCACCCGGGGAAGCTTGTGGCGACAGCCACCGCCGCTGGGCCGGCTTTCGAGGGTGTGCGGATCCGCTGCGGCATGCGGGCAGTGGCCGGGGCTATTGAACGACTGAGGCTAGCAGACGGTGAATTGAGCTGGGAGGTTATCGGGCCGGCGCAACCGGCAGGACTGTGTGGGTCGGGCCTTGTCGATTTAGTAGCGCTTCTCCTTCAAAGTGGGATCGTGACCACAAGTGGCCGAATGCTCAGTCCGGAGGAAGCGGCCGAGCAATTGCCGGACAAGCTGTCCAAGAGGCTCCTGCGTGTGGACGGCCGGCCGGCTTTTGAGGTTGTGCCGGGGACGGCTTCCGCTTCGGGGCAATCGATTGTTTTTACGCAACAGGATGTTCGGCAGCTGCAGTTGGCCGCCGGGGCGATCCGGGCGGGTGTCACTGTTCTTTGTCAACTGGTGGGAGTGGATCCTGGTGAGCTTCAAGAAGTTTGGGTGGCGGGCGCCTTCGGCAATTACCTTCGGCCAGAAAGCGCCCAGGCCATCGGACTTTTGCCCCAAGCTATTCCCACGCAGCGAATCCGCTTTGCCGGCAACACCTCCTTGGCAGGGGCAACCTTAGCCGCAGTGAGCCTTGAGGCCCGCGCCTTAGCCCGGTGGCTAGCCGACTCAGTCCGCCATGTGGAACTTGCCCTGCTGCCGGAATTCCGCCGCGCCTTTGCCGAGGGCATGATCTTTCCGGATCCCCGGCCATCCCCGGCGCTTTAACGAGGCTTTTCTCGCGCGCGGAGCGGGGGCGAGCAGCTACCGGCAACGAGCTACCGGCGGCCCGAGGTTAGCCATCCGAGAAGTGTCGGCTCACCTTACCCGGTTTGATTTTGTTCTTTGATTTCAAAAGCTGGCCAGCTTCGCTGAACGCCCGGTCTAATTATCAGTTGTCAACTGATGATTGAAGGATATCGAAATTCCCTGGGTAAGCGGCCCAACTCGGGGAGTTTTTTGCGCGAACGTCTTCCCCGGCATTTCCGAGGGCCGAAAAATTCCGGTGTCCGACTCCGGGGTCGGCGCGAGATCTTAATCAGGGTCTTTTTGGGCAAAGCCTAGTCCGGTCCCAGGCGGCAGCTTGCGGGGAGGACTGGGTACTCGGTTTCCATTTCGTGCGGGACTACCGGCCCACTTTCTGGGGGGCTGGCCTCCGGGGGCGATATTTGGTCGCCTAAAAGTGGGTTGACCTGAAGCAATTCCGCCGGGGTCAAAAGGTAAGTGGATCGCGATGCTGGATTGGCTGCGGAATCTTTGGATTGCGGTGATCACGGTGGCAGAAGCCCTTTGGGTGACGCTCCGGCGGTGGCTTTCAACGTATCAGCCCCGGCGGCGGACCTTTACCGAGGTTTATGAGTTTCCGGAAAAACCGGCGATCCTTCGGCCTCGGTTCCGCGGATTCCACCGTTACGACTTGACTAGTTGTATTGCCTGCGGCCGCTGTGCCCGGGATTGTCCGGTCAGTTGCATTTACATCGATCGGGAGCGGGTACCGGGGCGGAAGGGCTTCCGGGTTAAGAGCTTTGTGATCGACTATTCGAAATGTATGTTCTGCGGATTTTGCACGGAAAACTGTCCGGTTGACTGTATTTTTATGGGGCAGACGTACGATTTAAGTGCGTATAGCCGTGACGGCTGCATTGTGGATTTCGCCAAGCTTCCCACGGAAATTGCTTGGGGATACGGCCGGTTGACCCCCACAGCCGTGGTCCTTTCCAAGTTCGTCCTCCAGCCTGTTGATGAAGGACCTCAGCAGTGAGGCACGAGAAAAATAACGGCGATGATTCGGGCCACGCCTCGCACCATGCAAGGGCGGGCTTAGTCGTCCGAACATTTACGGTGGAAGAGGCTCATTCGCTTCTGTCGGATTTGCGAAAGCGGTTGCGCCGGTTGCAGGAGGCTGCCCAGGCGTTGTGGGAACGTAAGCGGGAAATGCAGCTTGTGTTGTGCAACGGAAGCTGTTCGGAGTGCGACTGCGGCCTAAAGGCATACAAGGAGGAGCTAGTTGCTTCGATGAAACACATGGAGTATCAGTCGCAGGCACTTCTACGGGAAATTAGGTGCCTCCGGGAAAGCGGAATTTTGGTCCGGAGCATTATGGACGGAATTGTGGATTTCCCGGCTTATCTTGATGGACAGCTTATCTTCCTGTGTTGGCAAATTGACGAACCGACTATCCTGTATTGGCATCATATAAGCGGCGGTTTCGGAAGTCGGAGACTTCTCTCCGATTTGGTGCCGCCGTTATGGTCGGCCGCGCAGGTTGCTTCGGCAGGAGCACCGATTTGACCGCCGGCTTCCGGGCTACTCGTCGATACTCTTCCCGCCCTGGCCTTACCAGCTTGCGATCCGACAGGCCCGGGATCATCTGCAAGATCATCAACACAAATACTTCCCAAGTAAACTGACTTTCGGCAACCACTCGAAATACAGGTACCCAGCATAATCTCACTGAGGCCAAGTAAACAGGCTCCCCTTGCGGGATTGGGGCCGTCGGCTGGCTTGGTACCGGAGCAGGCACCGTGACTGTCCGGCCCGCGAAGTATTAGGGCTAGATCTGCCGGTTTCGCACCGGGACGGTGCAGGGGGGAAAAGGTCTTGTGGCCAGGGCGGAGACGATGTGGCGCCATCCCCGCCGAGCCGGGTTTGTGCGGCCTCGGTCCGGACCGATGTTGGCCTTAAGTAATCCAGCCAGAGAGGAGAAGGAGGTCCCGCCTCGTGGCCTTTTGGCCTTACCTTCCTCCGATGAGATCGTGCTATTTGAGGACGAACTCCGATAAGAATCTGTATTCAGGACGGAGCTCTCCCGGCATCTCCCGGGCCGGGGGTAGCGCCAGTGGGAAAGGCGGGCAAGGCGTTGCGTACCTGGCCCGGGTGGGGGCATAGACCTAGCTTCGCGATGTTCCCTGTATTCCCGGGAGACTAACCCCGAGGAGCGGGTGTGACGGCATCTGCTTGAGGAGGTCGTCCGCATTGACCCCTCCCGGAGTTTGAGCCACTAGTCCCCTCGCCGCCAAAGCGGCCAACAAACCACCTGATCAACGCGCCTAAACCTCTAGGACTGTCGCCAATCGTTTACGCATGTGTTTATTAACATTTTCCCAGGGTTCCGCCGCCAGCGTGACTTCCCCCGCACACGGAAGCCTTTCACGCGTTTTATAAGCAAGCCGGCTACCTTCCGTTGTGGAGCTATTGAGCGGCGAAGGACTCCCTGAGGAAGAACCTGACGGTCGGACTGTCCTGCTCCGTGCCGGGGAGGCTGGTCCCCATCCGTGGAGGGAGACCGCATCGATTGGTTCGCAGAGTGGTAGGGATCTCGCCTTCCGGCTTGGCCTGGGGGACTACGCAAAGGCGCAGCCAAGGGAGAATCACCACGGGCGGCTCGTTTTGGGGCGGAGAGTCGGCGCGCATTTCAACCCGAGGGCTCAGCTGGAATGCGGCTCTTTTCGGTGAGGGCCTGCTCGTGGGTAAGTCTCCTTAGTTCGTCAATAGGTGCGTGCTGGTGGCCGAAAGTTACGGGTATTGATTCACCCGCTTCTGGCCACTTGCCAGTTCGCACCGGACAGAGCTTCCCAGTCGTGCGTCTTATGACCTGGGCTTTTGGAGAAACGAGGTCAAACAGGTCCAAAAGGCTGGGATATTTTCCGTCGGCGGGCTTTTCAGGTAGATTGGGGGTACGGGCATGCGGCGGAAATTGCCCCGCTATTTTACTGCGAAGAACCACCGGAAGGAGAATCATCAATGGGGCAAATGGCTGTGCCTGAACCGTTGACGAATGCGTGCACCTGCCAAGTTTTTGTCGGGCCTGCTCGTTCCGGAGTCACAACGCGGCTTATTGAGGAGATAAGGTCCTTATTGCCGCACCTGCCGCCCGCCAGTATTCTGTGGCTTGTGCCGAGCTACCGGGCGGCGCAGGCACTTCGGGAGCAACTTGTTGACAGCGGTTTGGGGGCGACGCTAGCTTTTTGGATTGCCACTTTCGACCAGCTGGCTTGTCGGATTCTGGCTAGCGGAGGCGAACCCTTTCTCCCCCTTTCCCGGGCGTTGCAGTGGGAGCTTTTGCGAAATGTCCTGCAGGAACTGGCCGGTGCGGGTCAGTTGGTCCATCTAGGCCCAATTGCTCACACCCGGGGCCTTGTTGACAGGCTGTATCACTGGGTAAGCCGCTGTGAGCGGGCCAATGTTACGCCGGATGTCCTCCGACAAGTCAACGACGGCCGGTTAACCCCCCAGCTTGCGGATTTCGTGGGGGTCTTGGATCGTTATCTGAAGACGGCCGCGGAGCTGAGATGGTACGACGCGGAGCAGCGGCTATGGAGGGCGGTTGCAATCTTACAACGCCAGCCGCCGGGGGTTTTCCCCGCTTTCAAAATGGTAGTGGTTGATGGCTTTGCCGATTTCGCCGCTGCTCAGTTAGCACTTATTGGTCAGCTTGCCGGCCGGGCGGAAAGGCTCCTCGTGGGCTTGCCATGTGGACAAGGTCGGGAGGATCTTTTCGCCAAACCGCGCCGGACTCTGCGGATGCTCAGTGCCCTATTTGACAACGAGCCCACAGGACTGCCGAGGGTACGGGAGATCCGTTTATCCACAGAACCATTTTTCGAGGCCCCCGGCCTTAAGCACTTAGAACGATATCTTTTCACTTTGCCTGGCGAGCCTCCGGCGTCGGCAAGTCCGGAGGGGGTGGAGATTCTTGTGGGCGCCAGTGTGCAGCAGGAAGTCGAGCTCGTCGCTTGCGAGATCAAGAAGCTACTTGTTGACGGCGACCCGCGGTGGCCTGGGGAGCGTGTTCGGCCAGGCGATGTCCTGGTCGTGGTGCGGTCTTTCGGGGAATATGCTGACCGGCTGTGGGAGGTTTTCGGCCAGTTTGGGATTCCGATTTACCTCGAATCGGGCATCCCGCTGAGGCGGATTGGGGCCATTCGTGGACTCCTGGGCCTTGTTGATCTTGAGCGGCGGGACTGGCCACTTCGCCAATTGCTTGCCGTGCTTCGGCATAGTTACTTTCGGCCGGGGTGGGCATCAACAAATAAGATGACGTGGCTTCCGGCGGTCGAGCAAGCCCTCCGGTCCTGCGGGGTGGCAGGGGGCAGAGAGCTGCTAACGGCCCGGCTTAAATCCTTGGCAGAAAATGCACTGTCGGAAGTTTCGTCCCTACCTCAAGAGGCCTTTGCCAAAGCAAGCGAAATTCTCGGCGGATTGGCCAATCTGACGCAGCAATGGTCAACGCCTGCTCCTTGGAAAGAGTGGATTAACCGCTGGCAAAAGGCTGTTGACTTGTGTGGTTTAGCAAACCCACCCGCTTCGGCGGGGAACGGCCAGGAAGATTTGGGAGGGGAAGGTAGTCAGTCCCTTGAGCTGCCGGGGCAGTTTGCGCTGGGAGGCACATCGCAGGGTCCGGGAAGCCTAATTGAGCAGCGTGCCTGGACAACGCTTTGGTCGGCCTGTGAGGAGCTTGCTCACTTTTATCGACGACTTGGCCAGGAGGAGCGACTGTTGAGCCTTCCGGAGGCAGCGGAGACATTGCGGCGGCTCACCGAGGGTTGGAAGATACCGCCGATTGTAGACGAAATAGGCCGCGTCCGGGTGCTCTCGGCTAGCTCGGGTCGGGCCGTTAAAGCACCGTATGTTTTTATTTTGGGGCTTGTCCAAGGGACTTTCCCAGCCGCAGTGGGCGATACCGCCGGATGGGACGAGGGCGAACTTGAGCAATTGGGCAAAGCGGGGATAGAAATCGCGCCAGTGGTCAGCCGATTGGAAGATGAAATGCTCCTTTTCTATCAGCTGGTCACCCGGGCTTCTCGGCGGCTGGTGCTTTGTTACCCAGCGGCCGACCACAAAGGCGAACCAATCCTTCCCAGTCCGTTTGTTCACGAAGTGGAGTTGGCCTTTGGTGGCCCCGGCATCGTTCCCCGGCGGCACCCGACGGATCTGTCACCCATTCCCAAGGTGTGCCAACCGATGACCCAGGCTCAGTGGCGGGTGTTGGCCATTCATCGCGCGCAGCGGGGGGACATGTCCTTCCTGGAAAGCTTTTGCCAGACTGTGGAGAACCAGCCCGCTGTGGACAACATCGTTCAAGGGCTTTTTCTGCGCAGCAAGCGCGACTCATTCGGAGTATTTTCGGAATTTGAGGGCATGATCGGCGGAGGTAGCCTGGGCGAGGAACTGCGGCGTGCCTTCGCCTGGGATCGGGCTTATTCGCCTACTGAACTAGAAAGTTATGTGGCTTGTCCCTTCCGCTACATGGTGCGCGATCGATTCAAAATCGAACCGATCAGGGACATCCAAGTAGAGACGGACTTTCTCCGCCGCGGGCAGCGTTTCCACAAGGCGCTTTGCCAATTCCACGCGCGTTTACAGGAACGGCTCGGGAGCAACCTATCCTGCGTCCCGCTGGCCAACTTGCCGGCCGATGAGTTGACGCAGCTCTGGGAGGAAAGCTTCGATCCAGCCCCACCGCCTGAAGCGCCGCCGCTTGAGCAAGCAGCTTACCAGCTTGACAAGTCGTTGTGGGGACAGCTGCGGGAAAGGTATCTGGACCAATGGGGAGCGTACGAAAAGTTTTGCCAAAAGCAGTTTGGCACAGTCCTCATGCCCACCCATTTTGAGGTGTGGATCTCCGGTGGTGGGGGCCAGTCCGCCCAGGGGGGCAAACCTCAGGATGTTGTTGAATTTCCCATCCGGGCGAGGCAATCGGTCCGCCTCGTCGGGCGAATTGACCGCATCGATATCGGCCAGATCGGTGACCAGAAAGTCTTTGCCGTTGTGGACTATAAACTAAGCCGGCGGTCACCAGTGACCGAGGCGGACTGGAAAGAGAATATTCGACAGGGGATTGGCCTCCAACTTGCTGTTTACCTTTATGCCGCCGGCCGACTCAGAGTACTTTCTGGGGGTTACGCGCCGCTTCTGGCAGGCTACTGGCTTCTTGACGGCGAGGGACTTGCGCACAGGTATGTCCTCCGAGCAGGGGAGACCAAGGTCGACGGTCCGAGAAAGGCAGTCGCCTCGGTGTCAATGACTGAGGATTGGCAGGAGATTATTGGCAGCATTTTACCCCGCACGTGCCGAGCGATTATCCGCGCAATGCGCCGCGGGGCTTTTCCACCGGCGCCAAGCTCGCCGGAGGAGTGTGATTATTGCTCGATAAGAACGATTTGCCGGGTCTCTGAATGCCGCGCTTACGAAAAGAACTGGACCTGGCAACGGGAGGACGAAGACGCGGAGGAGAGGTGAACAAAAACGGAGTTGTGGACCACACGAGTTGAAGCTCCAAGTTCGCTTCGTATCGTCTACTGTAGCCGCGAAGGCACGTGCGTGCTTCGGCGGAAGCAGAGCGGTAGGTTGCGGCTGACTGCTTGTGGAAGATGGAGGGCCGGGCATTTGTTGGGCGAGGTCGGAAACAAACCTTGTCGGAAGGTGACTTCCGACTAAGGTAGTTGACTCTGGCAAGAAATCTGGCCCGGGATTTTCGGGTGGCGTTTTACGCGAATAGAAGCCTCGGGCTTCGTTTCGACAGGAGCTAAGGCCCATCTTTGTGCGATAGCGGATTGTCAACTAATTTCAAAGGGAGCCGTTGTTCGACAGGGACTTGTTTTCATGGCAGGATTAACGGACCAACAAGAACGGGCGGTTTCGCTTCGGGGTGTGTCGGTAGGAGTGTCAGCGGGGGCGGGTTCGGGCAAGACCCGCGTTCTTACGGAGCGATTCTTGGCAGAGGTCAAGGAGTTGATGGAGACTGCCCAAGGGAGGGGCGAGTCGGTAGGAGCTGAGGATGTCGGGAGTATCCTTCGTCAACTTGTCGCGATCACTTTTACCCAGCGAGCAGCGCGTGAACTATCCCAGCGGGTACGAAAGCTGTGCGAAGAAGAAGTCCGGCGGTTAGGAGAAAAAGGAAGAGCTTGGATTCATCTTTGGCGCACGATCGACTTTGCCAGGATCGGGACGATTCATTCCTTCTGTGGCCAGCTCCTTCGCCACCATGCCGCCCTAGCCCAGGTTGATCCGGAATTTGAAATTATTGACGAAGGTGTGGCCAACGTCCTGACTGCCCAGGTCGTGGACGATGTACTTAGGCAAAAGCTAAGCACTCTTGACGGGGCTACGATTCGCCTTGCCACACAGTTTGGGCTGGAACGGCTTGCGCAGATTCTGTCGGAGCTTGTGATTGAGCGATCGCGATGGTTTGACGGCCAATGTTCGTTTAAAGAGGGCTCTGTTCTTGTCGACCGGTGGACCGGCTATCTTGAGCGAAAGCGGCGGGAGGGACTTCGTCAACTGCTCGGCTCGGGGGCCCTTCAGACGCTACGGGACATTGCAGCGAAATACCCATCGGCCTCTCCAGTGATTCAGGAGCGCGTGGCAAACGTCTGCCAGATCGTCAATCGCTTGGAAGAATGGAGCACCGCGTCAGGGGGTAATCCATTGGCTGCGGCCGCGCTGCTTGAGAGGCTTCAAAGCGAGGCTACCGTTCAGGGAGTTGCCAGAAAGCATGGCTTGCCCCAGGATGTTTATGAACTTTTTAGCGCAAACGCGCAACATGTTCGGGAGGAATGCAAGAAGCTGGTGACCCTTTTTGGGGTAAGCTTTGCTACACTGCAAAATGCCGCGGATCTAATTGAGCAAGTCCTATTTTTGGCTCGGGAAGTAATCGAGGGTTATGAAGGGCTAAAAAGGCAGGAAGCATGTCTTGATTATTCGGACCTGATTAGGGAGGCGCGGAAGGTTGTAGAACAGCTGGCAAGATCCGGGGACTTGGGTGCTCAGTCCCTTGCAATCAAGCTCCTTCTTGTAGACGAATTTCAGGACACAGATCGCGATCAGGAAGCGTTGATCCGATCTTTGTGTGGCGATGCATTACGTACGGGAAAGCTCTTTTTTGTCGGGGATTATAAACAGTCGATATATCGCTTCCGCCGTGCTGATCCGGAAGTTTTCCGTAGGCTGTGGGAAACGATACCAGCGCATGGCCGGGTGGCGTTAACACGCAATTTCCGAAGCCAGCCGGGAATTCTTTCCTTCGTCAACGCTTTGTTTTGTCAGGCCCTTGGGCCCGATTATGAACCCCTGGTTGCTCACCGTCCGCAGGTAAATGTTGAGCCAATTGTGGAGTTTCTTTGGGCAATCGTGAAGCCCGAAAATGGCGGGGAGAGCGGCCGGAAGCCAAAGGTTTCCGTGGAGGAGCTACGTCGGGCGGAGGCGGAGAGGCTGGCTCAGCGGCTGCGGCGTATGTTCGACACCCAGGAGAGACTGGTGGTCGAAGAGGGACAAGGCGATACCGCCGGGCACCTTCGGCCGGTACGACCAGGGGATGTGGTGATTCTATTCCGGACGCTTTCCAACATCGATCTTTACGAACGTGCTTTGCGAAAGTGGGGCATCGATTACTACGTGGTTGGTGGACAGGCTTTTTATGCTCAGCAAGAGGTCTATGACCTCCTTCACTTGCTGCGGGCAATCTCGGATCCGAGCGATGCTTTTAGTCTGGCCGGTGTGTTGCGGAGTCCGTTTTTCTGCTGCGATGACGAGGTCCTGTGGCGGTTGGGGCATGCGCCAGAAGGCTTTGTTAATGCTTTTTACGGCGGAAAGCTTCCGGAAGGCTTGTCCCGTTGGCAAGAGCAGGCACTAACTCGCGCCCGGCAAACCCTGGGGGCTTTACGAGAACGGAAGGATAGTTTGCCTGTTGCTGAGCTAATCCAACAGGCGTTGGAGCTAACCGGCTATGATGCCCTTGTGTTGACGGAATTCTTAGGCGAGCGAAAGCTAGCGAATTTGCACAAGCTCATCGAGCTTGCTCGTCAATTTGATCGGCCTAATTTCCTGGGCCTTGATGCATTCATCGCCCGGCTTTCGGATTACGTGGCTCGGCAACCAGTGGAACCCCTCGCACCGCTTTTCTGGGAAACAGCGGATGTCGTCCGTCTTATGACCGTGCACCAGGCGAAAGGTTTGGAGTTTCCTGTAGTCATCGTGGCCGATGTGGCGCGCTCGGCTCGTGGCCCGCGAGATGTAGTCTATTTTTCCGACGAACTTGGGCCTTACGTGCGGTGCCCATCCATAGATTCGCCACTGGGCGAACTCCTATCGAAAACGGAGGAAGAGGAAAATCTGCGGGAATTAATGCGGGTTTTTTACGTAGCGTGTACACGGGCAGCCGACTACCTCATCCTTTCCGCGGGACTGACGGATTCAAACGAGGCAAAAGGGCCGTGGATCGAGCTTCTTGCCCAGCGATTCTGCTTGACCTCCGGCGAGTTCCTCCATCATGCCTCGTACCCGGGGGAAATACCGAAAGTAAAGGTGGTCACAGAACCTGAAACACTTAAACCGCCGTCGCGGGGGGGCCGGACATTGTCAGCCGGGGAAATCTTAGACAGAATCCAGTCCCGGCGACACGAAACTCCCACCGACGGTGTTAGTCTCAAGTACCTAAAGCCCGTTAATGTGGACTTAAGGGCACGACGAGAGTTCTCATTTACTCTCCTTCGCCATACAGGACTTTCCTTGGTGGGGGCAGGTCAAAGGAAAGATGGACCCTCAGGATTCGCGCGGGAGCTTCCCCTTTTATCAACAGCCGACGAAGGTGGCGATGAGGAAACGAAGGATCCAGTCCTGGTTGAACTGGCAAGTGATGAGGCTGGCCCAGGCGCTCTTGTTGGTTCATTTGTGCACGAGGTTTTAAGCTTGGTGAATTTTGCTGATCCGACGAGTGTGCCGCGGTGCGTTCGGGCGGTTTTGCCCCGATATGAACCGCTGCCTGAGGCGGTGGAAGATTTGGAGGAGATCATTCATCGCTTCGTGGCTTCGCCCCTTGGTCAAGAGATTGCTCGGGCCAAAAGCCTCCTGCGAGAGGTGGAGTTTCTCCTTCCCTGGCCACCCCTGGCTCAAGGCGCGATCGAGAAGCGTCCCTATATTCGTGGATTCTTTGACTGCCTTTACCAGGAGCCATCAGGCGGATGGATTCTTGTTGACTATAAGACTAATCGTATTCAGGCGGAAGGAGTGGAGATAGCGGCCGGATGGTATCAGCTTCAGCTGGAAATCTACGGCGTGGCCGCCGAATATGCGCTTGGCACCCCACCGGCTGCGGTGATTCTTTACTTTCTCCGTCCAGGTCGCGATTTTCGGCTGGCCTGGAGCGATGAAGTTCGTAAACAAGCGGTCCAGAAAATCGACGCGCTCCTAAGCGGATATCTCACTGGCCAGTGATCTCCCTGGAGCCCGCAGGCACCCGTCGCCTTGCACGTCAAGCGCGGCTACTTTTCCGGTTAGTTGCCCAGCGGTTGTCTCACTCGGTCATTTCCACGGGTTAACCCCAAGCTTATTAAGTCCACGCATTTACGATCGATTCCCCGCAAGTATCCTCATCCCGGTTTTCGGACGGGCAAGAGCCCGTTAGAATGATGAGGAAATTCGTGAGTTAAGCCTCGCCCTGGGGGTTAAAGCAACCTTGCAGAAAAAGCAGTCCAAAGAGCAAGAAAAAGCCCTGGATGGCCGGGCGAGTTAACTCGGAATATATTGCTAAAGTTCCAGTGGACGATTTGTCAGCGCCGGGAAGCCGGGGGGACTAAGACTTAGCAGCCTCCGATAGCAAACTATTAAACTAGGTTTTTGGCCGGAGGGTGGGGGTGCCCGCGACGGTTCAGCCGGAAAAACAGCGCCGCTTTGCCCTTGAGGTGGTAGCCACGCTGCGCCGAGCCGGCTACGAGGCCTACTGGGCCGGCGGCTGTGTGCGTGACGAACTTTTGGGGCGAACGCCGAAGGACTACGATGTGGCTACCAATGCTCTTCCGGACGAGATCCGCCGGGTGTTTCGTCATCGGAAGACCTTGGCGGTTGGGGCAGCTTTCGGCGTTATCACCATAGTCGGCCGGGCGGGAGAGGGCCAAATCGAGGTGGCGACCTTTCGCCGCGACGACACTTACTCCGATGGCCGGCATCCTGACCGCGTGCACTTTTCCACAGCCGAAGAAGATGCTAAACGCCGCGATTTTACCATCAATGGTCTTTTCCTAGACCCACTGGAGAATCGGGTCATTGATTACGTGGGAGGCCAGGAGGATCTACGGCAGGGGATCATACGGGCTATTGGGAATCCTCGGGAACGATTTGCCGAAGATAAATTGCGGATGCTTCGGGCGGTGCGTTTTGCCGCGAGCTTCGGGTTTTCCATCGATTCGGAGACCTTTGCCGCCATTAAGGAGATGGCCCCCCAAATTGTGCAGGTAAGCCCCGAGCGAATCGCGGCAGAACTGGAGAGGTGTTTAGTTGAGCCGGGACGGCGTCAGGCGGCCGAATTGCTCCTGGCTTCCGGGTTGCTTGAGGTGATTCTCCCGGAGTTAGCCTCCGCGATTGTCCACAATCCGGTAGCATGGGCGGAAAATCTCAGCGTGGCAGAGAAACTGGAGCAACCGACTTTTGCTTTAGCTTTGGCGGTGCTTTATTGGAGGTTAATCAAGCCCGAAGACTCGGAGCAGGTCGCCCGGCGGCTTAGATTTTCCAACCAGGTGCGGTTGACAACCGCGTGGCTCCTTCATTGGCGTTACATGTTGACGGAAGCACCTCAGCGCTTGTGGTCAGAAGTTCACCCTATTGCATCTTCGCCGTACATCCGCGAGCTTTTGGCTTGGGGGGAAGCGCTAGTGGCGGCAGGGCGTATGGATCCTGAGATTATGCGATGGTGGCGGGAGAAATTGGCTCAGCCGCGGGAACTTTGGGATCCTGCCCCGCTTGTTTCGGGGATTGACCTTCAGACGCTAGGGATTCCGCCGGGGCCTATTTATCGGAGAATCTTGTCCGAGATTCGTCGACGTCAATTGGACGGACAGTTGACGACAAAAGAGGAAGCGATCGATTTTGCCCGAAGTCAGCTTGCCACGCAGGGGGATAGGTAGGGGGCAGGCAGTGACCATCCAGCCCTTTTGTCGGTTAGTTCCTCATAATTCTTGTCGACTTACCCAGCTTACTCAGCGAAGGTGTTTACGGGAGAGATAGGGCTAGCTGCCGAGCTTATCCTGTGCACGCCACCCAGTGCAGAGCCGGTGGTTGCCAGGTCTGAGGAAGGCGTGGACGAGCAACTTAGCCGGGCGGCAAGAGCGCGGAGCTCGGTTGGATTGTGGCCCATCTTTGAAAGCAACCATCGCGGCCGAGTCTTCGCCTATTTTTTACGGAGATGCTCACGATCCACTCCGGCTTGCCGGAGCGAGCCAAGCTAGCCGGCCACACGTTATTACCTGCTTTGTTTGCCCTTCTACCCCTTAATTGATCTGCCCGACGGTCCTTCATTCATGTACGCGCGGGGGAGAGGAAAGTTCTCGGACAAGAACACGCCCTCCAGCTTTTCGCTATGGCATGGGCGGTTCCTGAGCTTGATCCCGCGGCAAGTTGGGGCTTTTGGGGGTTTGACCCAGGACAATCCGGGCCACTTTTTTCCCGTACACGCGGCTTCTTAAAAAGGTACCACCGGTTCCGTGACGCGCAAATCTCACCGCAGGCATCGCGCCTATGAAGTGAACTAAAAAATGGGCCAAAACCAAAGGCAATCCCGGAGCTCTCACTAGCCGACTTATCGAGGACTCATATTACCGCTGGCAACGCACAGAAAAACTCCTGCCTCGCGAGGGTGGGAAAGTGGGCTCCGGGGACAGAGAAAATTTTTGGTCAGGTTGGACACAAGTTGACCAATCTGGTTGTTTAGGCCTCTTGGCGTGTGGTTATAATCCGGATAGGGCAAGAGCCGATGGATCCGGCCCGAGCTCGTGAAGATTTCGCAGGGAAGAGTGAGCCTATCTATCAGGAGGGCAAGCTCATTGAGAGCAAGGTTCATACTGGAGATACCACCGGCAAAGTTTACACGTGGCTGGTTTTGGTGCGGAGACCGTATTTGCCGAGTTGGCGGGATGGTGTCGCGGAATGGCCGGATGCGATGCGACATACCTGATCATCCGAGCTTGCGGTTAAGTCCCCGGCGTTGACGTAATTCGGCACTGTCTATTGGGCTGGGTTTCCGGTTTTGACCGATCTCGCGAGGTAACCGAAGAGGGGCACAGCCATGCCGGAATTCGATCCTCTACTGAACTGGCTTGGTATCCCGCCTGATCGCAGACCTGTGGACTATTACAGCCTGCTTGGATTGCGGCGATTCGAAGACGACAAGCTCCTTATCCTTCAGGCGGTACAAGTTCGGCAGCTGGCTATTCAACCTCATTTACGCGGTCCCCATGCCAAAGAGGCCGAGGAGATTCTCGCTATTCTTGCTCAAGCGCAGAGCTGCCTTCTTGACCCCAAACGGAAGGCTGCTTACGACGAGCAACTTCGGCAAAGGATGGCAGGGGGACCTACTAAGGAGGGAGTCCCCGATTCCCAGGGCGCTGGTGGCCCGGCGGCTACTGCTCCAGGCTCTCAGGTCGCGGCGAGCTCACTTAGTCCGCAGTCAACTGGTGCCGCTAGTGCCGCGGAGTCGGCGGCCTCCGAAGAGGAGTACGCCCTGAAGGACTATCCGGCCGCTGAACCAGGCCGAGAATTTCGCTCGGCCTCTCAACCTGCTAGTGATCACCTCAAAAAGCAAAGGGAAGAGGAGAAGCGGGATGCCGACGGAGGCCGTCACCGCTTGTTCCCGACAATTGCCGAAAAATGGGAAGACTACATCAAACTGGGGGTTGTCGCGGCGGTGGCTGTCGGGGGAATTGCGCTTATCGGGCTTCTGATCCACCGTCTCAGTTTGGACAAGGCGGTGGCAAGGAAGCCAGGTCCTCCCGCTCCAGCTCAGGCTGGTGGCGACTCCGCCCTCATCCCCGCTGCCGAGCGCCTCAGTGCGGGACCGTCGCGCGGTGGGTCGGACCCTGTGCCAGGTTCTCAGCTGCGGGAGGTTGAGCCTGAAGCCAAGGCGGTGCCTTCGAAGAGATCGGGTGATCAACCTCCGCCCGCGGTTTTCTTAGGCGGCCCGGTACCGGCGGCCGGAGGGGGTGGTGTGGGCGGAATTCCACAACCGGCTCGCGCGGCGCCGGAAAAGCCTGGCCCAGCTGCCGGCGACACAAGTCAACGGGAGCAACCCGAGCCGGTATCCCCCCTGCCTCAGCCGGCCGTCCAGCCTGCAGAGCCCCCTGCAGTGGAGGAGCTCATCCAAGACCGGAGCATTGAGCTGCCGGAACCACTGATCACGGACCGGAAAACTGCGGAGGTGTTCCTCCGGGCCAACGGGGCGTCTACGAAGACCCGATTGGACGCCTTGGGCAATGATGTGCGGTTTGCCCTGGAAATGCTCCTCCTTTACAAGGTCTTCCTCGAGTGGGAGGGAGTCACGGAGGCTGAAAAAGAAAAAGCACGCGATCACCTACCCGTTTGGGAGAAGCGGGCGGCTAATAAGATGGTCCGGTTAGGGGAGCAGTGGGTTGTACCCGAGGACTGGAAGGCGCGGAAGAAAGATGCCCGGGCCGCCTTTAAAAAGGGATTGCTGCTTGTTGGCCGCAGTGATCAGGCCGCCATCAACGAGTTTGAAAAAGCAAGTCGGCTGGATCCGGAGTTTGTCTCGGCGGATTTCTTGCTCGGACTGCTCTATGCCGTTGCTGGTCCCAAATTCCACGATGCCCGGCAGTGCTTCAGGCGGTGTGTGCAGCGAAAGCCGGATCATTTAGGGGCATGGAATAACCTTGCGCTTACGGAACTGCGAAATCGGGCGCCGGCGTCGGCCCTTTCAGCTTTCCGAAAGGCATTGGAACTTGGTGGCAGCCCCGAAGTGACCCACAACATTAAGGTGGTTCTCCTTGCAGATAATAGCAAAGTTCTGCCGCTTTCGCCCGCCACTTCCCGATCATTTGCCGAGTTGTACACGCGGGCTTGCGAACTTGCTCCGGAAGCGGGCGGTGGAGGTGGAGGGACTCCCCGGGGCTTTATTTTTCTGCCCCTGTCTTGGGATTTGCTGATTGCTGATGGCCTGTTTGAGCCAGCACTGCCAGTTCGGGGGCCACGTCCGGCAGTTGCTCGTAAAGAAGAGCTACGCGTGGTCGGGTTCGGAAGCGGATTTGTGGTGGCGCCAAACTATATTGTCACCAACCGGCGTGTCGTCGAAAAGGGGACGCTGTTTGGGATTATTCCCCACAAGGATAGAAAGCCCGTGGCCTACGCCGAAGTGGCCTTTCTCCCTGATGATCCTAACGTGGATCTGGCATTGCTTTACTGCGAGAATTGGTCCGGCCAGCCAATGCCCATCCGAACGGAGGAAAATTACTTACCGGCCGGTTCAGAGGTAGCCTTACTTGGTTTTCCCGTTCCGGAACTATTGGGAGCCGAGATCAAGGTGACACGAGGGATAATTAGTGCGCCCCCCGAGCCGGGCGACGGAAAGCTTTCGCACCAATATCTCATCGCCCTCCGTTCCAACCCGGGCAATAGCGGCGGGCCTTTTGTCGACACCTCGGGGACTGTGGTGGCCGTCCCCGTCGACCGCTTTGGTTTTCTTGGCATGAACTTTGCAGTTGCTGAACCGGCCGACAAACTGGTGGACTTGCTTGAGCAAGCCCTGCCTGATGTTACCCTCCGCCGTGGTCTGGAAATATCCCGCGAGCTTCCGGAGATCGTCAAAGATGCTGAGAAGTCGGTGGTGTTGATTCAGTGCCTAGCCAAGCCGGTCTCATTCGGCACGGGTGGTCAACGGAGCGGCCTCGGCTGGCTCGATACGTGGTGCCTGCGCTGCAATGGGGAGGGCTGGGTGGATTGTCCGAACGAACGCTGCGGCAATGGCTCGATCAGCACAACTCGAGAACGAGTGCTCGGTCACGATCCGATGACTGGTAGGCCTATCATCGTCCGGGAACCGACGACCGTTCCGTGTCTAGATTGCGGGGCGCGCGGAAATGTCAGTTGCCCGGTCTGTGGTGGTTCACGCCGGATGAGATAAGAAAGGCCTGCGATCTCAGTGGCATTCGGGCACCGGAGGCAACCAAGTCCTCTTGCTGCATTGGAACTTTTTAAACCGGAGTGGATCCTGCCCAGGGTTGCTAAGTTAGTTCCGAAACTGAGTGGAAGGGTTCTCCACTCCTTTGGCCGCCGCGATTTTGTGTTTTTTGCGAAATGAAATCGTAAACGATCACCCAGCTTACCGAGCGGAAGCGGTTTACCGCACAAACCGGAGACCCCTCGGCACGCATTGCTTGGCGGTGTGAGAGCTGAAGGCCGAAAGTTTACTAGCGAAAGCGAAGCAGTGCGTAATTTTTCCGACCAGTCCGCAGGATAATAATCGAGGGGCTGGCCAAGTCTCCGGCCGTAAGACGTTTTTCGATGTCCGCCACTCGGCGATTGTTGACATAAGCACCGCCCTGGTTGATCAACCGGCGGGCTTCGCTTTTTGTCTTCGCCAATCCACAAGCCACCAGCGCGTCAACAAGCGGAAGGCCTGGCTCATCCAGAACATTGCGGGGCAGTTCCCCGCTTGGCACATCGCCGAAAATGGACTCAAGTTCGTCATCGCTCCCGCTTTCGATTTCCTCACCAAAGAAAAATCGCGTGGCCCTTTCTGCCGTTGCCAAGCCTTCCGGCCCATGGACCAAGCGCGTTAGCTCCCTAGCAAGGTAGCGCTGGGCTGTCCGCTCCGAGGGGTCCCGCTCAAACTCGCGATAAAGCTCCTGGTATTCATGGGGTGTCACCTCGGTAAAGAAAAGCACAAACCGCATCACATCAGCATCGGCGGTGTTGATCCAATATTGATAGAACTGATAAGGCGAGGTCTTATCCGGAGCAAGCCAAATGGTCCCCGCTTCGGTCTTGCCCATTTTGCTTCCTTCACTTGTGGTCAAAAGGGGCCAAGTGAGGCCCCACAGTTCAACGCCGATCATGCGGCGCCCCAGATCAATCCCGGCGGTGATGTTTCCCCATTGGTCGCTCCCCCCAATTTGCAGCTGGCAACCATAATGTTGATAAAGATAGACGAAGTCGTACGCCTGCAGCAGCATGTAGCTAAATTCGGTGTAGCTAAGTCCGGCATCGGAACGCTCCAGCCGACTCCGGACGCAGTCCTTGGACAGCATCACATTAACAGGAAAGTGCTTGCCGACTTCTCGGAGAAACTGCAGGTAGCCAAACCGACTCATCCACTCATAATTGTTGACTAATATCGCCGATGCGGTGCCGGGGGAAAAGTCGAGGAAACGTTCTAGCTGCCGCTGGATTGCGCCCACATTTGCCCGAAGGGTTTCCTCAGGCAGCAGGGGCCGCTCCTGCGTCTTGCCGCTTGGGTCGCCCACCATGCCGGTGGCCCCGCCAACTAAGGCAATGGGGCGATGGCCAGCCTTTTGGAATCGCCGCAGCATAATGATGCCCAGAAGGTGGCCTACGTGGAGGCTGTCCGCGGTGGGATCAAAGCCGGCGTAAAGGGTTCGTGGCTGCTCGCATAGCCACGGTCCGATCCGCTCGTCGTCGGTGGTTTGATAAATTAGTCCGCGGAAACGAAGATCGGCAATAATGTCTTTGACCGGTTGGTTTATCGTCATCGGTTTTATGTTTACAAAGCAGCTATTTGACTCTGTCCAACCTGCTCGTCATTAACCCTTAAATGACTGACCAAAACTCAGCCCCAATGAATGCCTGGGCGGAAGCTAGCAGACTGGTCCCCCCAACTTTGCCGGTGGCTGATCCGGATAGCGTGCGCTTCCTAAGCCGTCGACCAGGTAACCTAGAATTCTAACCGGCCCTCCCGTAGCTTAAGAATACCCTGCGCGTATGGAGCAAGTACCTACGCATGCAGGGTGAACGCGCCCCGGCCAAAGAATGCCTTTCGCGTATGGAGGAATTAGTTCTTTCGCATCTTGGAAGGTTCCTCCCTATTAGAAAAGCCTGCCGGGTGGCTCCTCCCTTAGGGCAAGCAGCTGGCAGCTAATCCGCGAAGCGAAAGCACTGTTTTCGGCATATGGTCGGGGGTTGGCAGTCGCGCTTCCGAAGCATTTACGTTAAGCCGCTTACCCTCGACCGGAAAAGGGCTGCCATTGAATTTACGTGCCTAACGAGTCTACCCGGGCAGAATCCAGGAGGCGATGGTAAAACTGCCCGCGGGCCGTCTTGGCCTGTGGATCAAAATGGGTTAGTCGATTCACGAGCCGGTTTACGGTCCTCTTGCCCACGTTTTGGCTCGGTGTTGCTAAAGGAGCCGAGGCTTGGCGTAGGCCAACCCCCGAGTAGCTTCGGCCACCTAAGTAGCTCCACACGCCAGGGATAGCGCAAGCACCTCAACTTGATGTTGCCAAATAAGAAGCCTCTCCCTTCTGTCTGATTTGCACCAGCAAGCTGCCTAGCGCTACACTTTCGTTGTGGAGCTATTTAGCGATCCGGTTGGCCACTAGCGCCAAAACTGGTCTTCGGCGAAAGGATGCCCTGGGCCTGTTACCGGGCGACGAAGGAGGGGCAAGATTTGCTCAGCTAGCCGCAGGTCATCTCTGGTGGCGATTTTGATATTAAGCGGCGAGCCGGGCACTACGTAAACGGGATAGCCAGCTTGCTCGAGGACTTGGGCGTCATCCGTCGGAATGAAGTTACCCCGCCTGGCATAAGCGTCGAGGATCCAGTCGAGGCGAAAAACCTGGGGCGTTTGTGCCTCCCAAAGTCCAGTTCGCGGTACTGTGGTCTCAATCTTCCCATCGCTCGACACGCGTTTAATAGTTTGCGTCACCGGTACAGCTAGAATAGCCGCGCCTTTTTCGCCGGCGACCTCGATAACTTTGTCAATCCATGTGGATGCAAGACAGGGCCGCGCTGCGTCATGAATGCAAACGAGGTCGACATCGCGGCGGATCTTCTTTAGCGCTTGTTCCACGGAGTGGCATCGCTCCGCGCCACCCACGACAACTTCCACACCAAGCAGCGCCGCAGTGCTTCCGAATTTTTCTCGAAAGTACTCCTCGTCTTCCGGCGCAACGACCAAGACGATCTGGCGCACATCTTCCCGGCCGACAAAGCGCTCGGCCGAGTGGACCCAAACTGGCCGACCGTCAAGGAGAGCAAACTGTTTTTTAACGGACCGGTCGCCAAACCGGGTACTTTTCCCGGCGGCCGGTAAGATCACAGCTAAAGTCTTCATGCACTCGTCCTGGAAAACCGATTGAACATTCGCCCAGTCCGAGCACCAGCCAGCCTACCGAGGCGATAGACCAGGGCCACAAACTGGAGAGTTCGGCTGGCGATCTCAATCGCGCGCGAGGGTTACTAAGGAACTCGCTAAATCAGAGTCAACAATCCGAGGCTAACCAAATCGCTCTGAGAAAAAGCCCCACCGTGCGTGGACGGGTTTCCCTAAAAAATGCTATCAGCCTCTCTGGAGCCAGTCGCCTAGGCGATACCAGGTTCGTACATGATTGGCTTTCTTCCCGCTTGGCCCGGGGATTAGCCAGTCCAAGCAACGGCAGGCTCAACAGAGTGAACCTGCACGGAAATAGGCCGAATTTCGAACTTGGGGTTCTGTCCCAAGAATCTAGCCGGGTTGTTGTGGAATAGCTCGATTGCCTCTTGCAAGCTGTGCCCACGGCGGCGGAATTCGAGAATGCATTCATGGAGGGTAAACGGATCGCTTGGCCCCCAGTCGGCCGAGGAATTTATCAACGTCCGCTCCCATCCATACCGTTCCACCATGTCTACGGCTCGCCGGGGAGAGCATTTGGTGACCGGATACAGCGTAAAGCCTACCCAGTAACCTGCGTCCTTGACCATGCGGATCGTGTGTTCTTCCACATGGTCAATCCACACCCGATCGGGATTGACCGGTAATCCCCGCAAAATCTCAAGGATACGCTTTGTCCCCCGCAGTTTGTCTTCCAGGTGGGGGGTGTGGACGAGCAAAAGCTGGTCGTGCTGAATAGCCAATTCCACCTGCTCTTCGAAAATGGTGCACTCATTCGGCGTGGACTTATGAAGGCCGGTTTCCCCCACGCCAATAACAGTCGGTCGCCGAAAGAACTCCGGGAGCTGGCTGATCACTTCCCGGGCCAGCTTGAGGTTTTCCGCCTCTTTCGGATTGACCGCCACCCAAGCATAGTGCTTGATCCCAAACCAGCTTGCCCGGATGGGCTCAAACTCCGTAATTTGGCGGAAGTAGTCGATGAAAGTCTCCGGGTACAGTCGGTCGAATCCTGCCCAAAAAGCCGGCTCAGCCACGGCTACCACGCCAGACATGGCCATCCGCTGATAATCCTGCGTGGTCCGGGCAATGCCGTGAAAATGTGGTTGAATGATTTGCATGGCTCTGCTTTGACTCCCAATACCGCGGTTGTTTCCCTATGCTTTCTCCTCCTCGGTTGAGGAAAACAGTTCGAGGATAAGCTCCGTGCGGTACCGTCCCGGCTGCCGCTGGCCCAAGATCTGTAGGGCTTGGTAGATCGTCTGCAACCGCTTGTCTTCGCCGGCTTGGTATCTTTCCCCCCCAACTAGCCGACCTTTGGCGTCGTCGTAGCGGTCAAGCGTTGCGGCGATTTCCAGGAGCATCGAGCGAACATCCAGAAACGCCTGGTCCAGCACCTCGCGTGGTGTTAGCATGAAGCAGGACTCCAGCTTGGTCGACCGCCTCTGCCAAAAAATCTCAAGACTGGAATATCCCTCCCGAAAGGAAAATATGATCTCGGCCTTTTTCGCCCGTCAACGGGGATCCGTCCTGAACTCGGCAGGACAGCCCCTCTGCCAAAGCCGCGATAAGCTAGCTTGTCACGGGGCCGAAGTGCTCGCCCCAAGATTCGGCCAGCTTTTTTCCCAGCGCTAAAAGTTCTTTTTCCTCCTCGGGCGAAAGTGGCCGATAGCTCTTTACCATTCGGACGTTTTCTTCAACCTGCTGACTGTTGTGGGCCCCAAGATTAAGCGTCGCTACTCCCGGGATCCCCAACGCGTACCGAATGGCACTCTCCAGGTATTGCGTATCCAATTCGGGCGGACACTTGGGATTTTGGTAGGAACCAGCGCTCCGCCTTGCCCCACCGAAGACCTTCATGGCGACGATGCCAACATTTTGTTTGCGAGCCAGCGGCAACACTTTCTCCTCGAAGTTGTACGTATGCCGGTCAACAAAGTTGACGACGGTGAGCAAAACATCCACCTCCCCGGTTTCCAAATAGGGGATGAATCGGCCGGGCCGGTGGTGACCAGAAATACCTAGAAAGCGGAATTTGCCGGCCTGTTTTTGCTTTACCAGCCAGGGGAAAACGCCGTTTTCTGCCAAAGCTGCTTCCGGCTCATAATCGCCCACGCTGTGGTAGTAAACAAGATCGAGGTAATCAGTACGAAGGAGCCGGAAGGATCGTGTCAACGTTTTCTCCGCCTCCTCGACCGTTTTGGCAAAGACTTTCGTGGCTAGAAAGACATCCTTTCGGTGGGGCCCGAGCACCTTTCCGATGGCCTCTTCCGACTTCACGTATGCCGGCGCTGTGTCCACCGAGTTAATCCCCAGCTCGATAGCCCGGAGGACAATCCGACCAATTTCGTCAACGGGGATCTGGGGAGACAGCCCACAGGGTGCGGTACCCAAGGTCATGGTTGTTAGCTCAATGCCGGTACGGCCCAGAACCCGCCGGGGCAAGGGTTCGTCCACGGCGGCCAATGCCCGGTTTCGTGCCCACAAGCCGGCAGTCACCGCCGGCGCGGCCAGCGCAAAAAACGTTTTGCCGGCGCCACTGTGAAAGGTGCGACGCGAGAATCGATTGCTTTGGCCTGTCGTCATGATTGCTCTCCGTTAGGCGCACAGTGCTTTCCCGAGAGGTTTGCTGGCTAAGGAGCCTGGCCTTGGGGATCGTAAGTTATTAACTAGCCCCGGCTCTCAATTTGTAAACCGCGGGCCGGGAGGTTTTCCTGGGATACTCAAAACAAAGCCTCAGGCCGGCTGCCTTGCGACAATCACAGGGAACCCGCCGAGCCGCTATTGCGAAAAACGAGCTTCGACTTCGCCATAGCAAGGCACGACTTCGCCTCAACCCAGCGGATTTTTGCCCTAATTTTCCCCGAAAAAACCCAACCGGTCAAAGTCCGAGGCCGCGGGAGAGCGCAAGCCACAAGTCTCACCGATCTCTCGGGGGCGGATTGGACCCCAGCGTCACTCATGGGCTTCGCTCGGGCTTCCGCGAGCCAAAATCCTGTGCCTATCCGGGAGGGTTATAAAGTCTGCCCAGCAAAGTTGGCTTCGGGCCTTTGCAGTTGCGGGAAAGGTTTTGCCCAACTGCCTCCCGGGGCCCCCTTAGCCCCGGTGGCGCTCGTTGGCAAACCCCCGGTAAGCTCATTTGGGCTAAAGTTAATCGAGAAAGATTCGGCTTCGCTTAAGCCGAACACGGATAGGGGCCAATTGCTGGGCTGGAACCCGATGCACTACTCCCGAGCAACCTAGCCGGGCGGAAATCGGACGGAAGCCCTTCAAAGCCTCCGATAAACGGTTCTCAAACTTAAGGATTACTTCCCCCCGCCATTGTGGTTAGTCCATTGCTGCCAAAGCAGCTAGGTGCTTTCGGGCAATATCCGCTATTTGCTCCGGCGACTGGAAAGGTACATAAACAAGCCGCATGACCATCTGGTAACGGTGGCCCACCTCATACGGCTCGATAAAGTACTGAAAATCCCATGCCGGATTGCCCTGACCTCCGCCGGAAGGCGACTGGGCAAAGCGGACGCGATCTTTGGGGCGGAAGATGAACACCAAAGCCATTCCGTGCGTTACACCGTAGTACCATGGCTCGACATAGCGATACTGCGATCGGTTAAACACAAGGGAAAGTGGAAAATCCTTGTCGTGAGCGAACTCGCGGTTGTCATCCGCGGCAAGGTGAGTGGCGGCTACGCCATGTTGAGGAGATAGCGCCCGAATCCACCGCACCTCTGCGGGAGTCATCTCGTCATAGCCGCGAAAATAAATCTCTGTCGACTCCGGTTTATGGATGTAGCTTGCCCAGAAAAGACCGATATATCCGTTGCGGAAAACTCTCTCCCGCGGGATACACTCCACAGTCATCTGGATGGCACCGTCTTCAAGAAGCTCGTATCGCAAAGCACTCTCGAGCTTCCAGGTAGGGGTCGGGGGTTGATAGAGTTCCACAGTGTAAGGGTCAACCAGTCTTAGTTCCATTGGGGCGTTACGTGGTTCGAATAAAACGCGTCGTTCCTGGGTCGTGCCGTCGTGGATATGCTCGAAATTAAGCCCGGCATAGGCCGGAACAAAGCAGTTTTCCGGTCGCCGTTTATGCTTTAGAGAAGCTACGCCACTATAGCCTGACCGGTGGCCAGGTAAGGTAGCATCCTCTACCGCACTATTGTCCACAACGACAAGCTCAACGTCGCCCCTTGCTAATACGGCGTAAGGTTTAGGCGCGACAACATACCGCATGGTGGGATCGGAGAGAGTGGTTCGCGGGGGGCTTTCTCCACCGGGCATGGCAGCCTCGGATAACCAACACCAAACCGTCAACAACCAGGCGACGACAACAAGGGGATGGCGACTTTTTAACATTGTTTTTCCCCGTGGCTTGTAAACTTATCCAAAAGTTCCCCAATATGGTTGGTTCTTCCTCCCAGTGCTTGTCCGCGTAGGCTCAGCCGCTAAGGGTGTTGTCAGCTAAGCCGGCCTGGCGACGAATCTCAAGTACGATCGCTGTCCAGTCCCACTCGCCCTTTCCCTGGGCCAGGGCGCTTAAATATCGGTCACGAAGTGTGCTGAGGAAAGGCATAGGTGTGTGGCTGGAAGCGGCCATTTGGGCCAAAAGTTGCATATCTTTAAATCCAAGTTGTAGGCGAAACAGTGGCTCGGAGAATCGCCCGCTTAATAAATGCTCACCATAGCGCTTGTACACGTAGCAGTTGAAGAGAAATTCGGTGATCGTTTCGAAGAAAGCTCTGCTCGGCAGACCGCTTTTCTCGACTAGGGCAAACGCCTCTCCGAGTGACTCGACCACCGTGGCAATGAGGAAATTGGAAGCAAGTTTGGCCACGTGGGCAGCTCCGGGATCATCTCCTAGTTCAAGCACTTGTCGACAAATGGGAGAAAGCACCGGCTTGACCCGTTGCCTAGCTTCTGGCGGACCAGAAAGGTAATAGGTTTGACGGCGGGCGGCCACTGCGTCGGGCCGTCCCATCACCGGGGCGGCGACATAAATGCCACCTTGCTGCGCATGCCTTTCGGCAAGAAGCCGGGCAGTCTGGGGCAAAATGGTGCTCATTGACACGTGAATCCCGGTGGGACCAAGTTGACGAAAGACCTCGTCGTCCTCGAACACAGAAAGCAAAGCGGCGTCGTCGGCCACGCAGCTCATGAGGATTCCACCGGGAATAGCGGCCTCGGCGGGCGAGCGGGCCTCGATCGCACCTTTTTCCAAAAGCGGCAAAATTTTGTCGCGCGTCCGGTTAAACACGCGGACCCGAAACCCGTCAGCAAGCCAATTCTCGACCATTGCCCGGCCCATTTGGCCGATGCCTATGAAGCCTAGTTCCCTTGGGCCCTCAGCCGGCATTTTTCGACTCCCTCAAAGCAAAAGCTAAACCTGGGCGAAACTTGCGGTTTTTGGTCTGTTATTGCGAGGGGAAGACTCGCCTGATGAGGATAATACCAGAAGATTTGCCCGGCAGATATACGGAGTCTTAATTCAAGACCGCATGTGAGCTTTCGTCAACGGACCAACCGCGATAGGTCCGTGGTTATCCGTTTGGGTCGAAAGGAGCCTTTGTCCGGAAAGTCCCCGTGCCCAGGGGGCCAGATCTGCGGCTTACTGGCCTGACCGGAAGCTCGTCACCACCGGAAACGATAAGTTCGATTACGAAATCTCACCTTCTCCTGGGCAGCTTCCTACTGCGATAATGCTCTCGGAGGGCATTCGGGTTTAAGCTTTCCCGGGTCCTCAAGTGGCGGGAGAAAAAACTTAAAACGGCACACCGGTGAGGAATGCCCGCGATGGGCCAAGGCAAACAACCAGCAGAATCTGGCGATCTGAGCTTTGAGCAAGCGCTTCAGGAAATCGAGGCAATCACCCAGGCCCTCGAATCGGGCAATTTGGGCCTTGAAGAAAGCCTGCGGATCTACGAGCGGGGCGTCGGGCTTCTGCGGCGGTGTTACGAGTTATTACGGCAGGCCGAAACCCGGGTGGAAATGCTAATTGGGGTCGACGAACAGGGGCAGCCAATAACAACGCCATTCCCTCTGAAAAGCAGCGAGCCTTTAGCCGACTCTCCGCCCCCTTCAGAGCAATCGCCTAGCAACACCCTCCCGAAAGATCCAAGGCGATAGTTATCCTTCCGTTGGTCGTGCTTCGTAGCGAGAACTAAGCCCACGTCCGTTCCGATTCCTCCTGCACCTGTCGGAACTCCTGCCCTCGTTGGCCACCCCCCAGAAGGTCAGGACCAGTCCCTGACGCCTATTTTTCTTGTCGGAATCCCCTCGGTAAACGCAGTTGCCGGAGGGATGAATCCGTTCGTGGTGGATAGCGCACCGGAATCGTGCGGGTGGGTCTCTTTCTCGCCAAGGTTGGGCGGTGCAACTGAAGCGTGGCGGGAAGTGCTCCTGGCCAAGCCTCAACTAATTCAAGGATCGCGAGCTTTCCGTGGACTTGGACCGGTTTGTCCGGCCGGAGATTGGCAGAGGGAAACACGAACCGCACTTCCGTGTGGTGTGGGGCCCCACTATGGGCGGCGGTAGTTCCAAAAGTAGCGCTCAAACATTCTGATCGCTTTCCGAGATTATTTGTCCGATTTTAGCCGCTGCGTTGGGTATTTCTTATGGGTGGGGCTGGGACTAATAGGGTTGGGGGGGCCTTTTGGGACTGAAGCACCTCGAGGGGTGAAGAGGGTGAATGACTGAGGAATCACTAAGAAGTGCCGACTCGGCCGGGGGTCGCGATTTAGACATTTCCGCCCGGGCCGAACTATTCGCCACCTTAGTGGGGGGCAGCCAGCGGAAATTGTTCCTTTACATCCTATCTTTGGTTGCCAATCCGGCAGATGCTGAGGACATCCTGCAGGAAACCAACTTGATCTTGTGGAGAAAGTTTGAAGAGTTTCGGCCTGGTTCGGATTTCCTTAGTTGGGCGTGCAAAATCGCTTACTACGAAGTCCTCAAGCATCGGGCCCGGCCCGGCAAGCTTCAGACGGGATTAAGCGAGTCGACCTTAGACCTTTTGGCCGAGGAGGCTCGGCAGGTGGTTCAGGAGGCCGACCTCCGACGCGAGGCTTTGGCCAAATGTTTGGGGCAGTTGCGGGAGCCAATCCGGCGGATGGTCCAGCTGCGATACCAGCTCCAGGTGGACGTTCGGCAGGTGGCGGAAATCGTGGGCAAATCGGTCGAGGCGGTCCGGCGGGCGCTTCATCGGGCAAGGGTCGCCCTGCTGCGATGCATTGAAAGGGAATTGGGAAGAACCTCCTGATAGTCGCTCCGTTGAGTCGTCCGAAGGTACATAGCGGATGGATTGCCCCTTCGGAAGGTGACGGTTTGCAGCTCTCAGCAAGCCCATGGCGAATGTGGATCAGGAAAGAATCTGGGAACTTGCGGAACGGGCCTGCGAAGGGTCTTTGACGGCTGATGAGCGCTCGGTACTGGAGGGCTTGCTCGCATCCTGCCCCGAAGCCCGCCGGACGTTCCTGCATTACCTTCATCTTCACGGTGAACTTTATTGGCAGCTTGGAGGTGTTCCGAGTAAAGCGGGGCTGACGCGCGATGCCTCTCCACGTCCCACGAAGGAAAGCGTTGCGCCGATCCCCCATAAGTTCCGCTCCCGGCTGCCCCTCGTGGCCGGGGTTGTCACGGTGGGGCTTATCCTAATTGGGCTCGGGGGCTGGGCCACAAATCTCTTTCCTTGGCGGAAAAGCGAGGACGGCGGACCGGCCGTCATCGCTAGGGTCCTCGATCGGTGGCAATTGAGCGCTCAGGCGGACTCCCTTGCCGGCTCCCAGCGTACAGTGGAGCTGCCGGTTGATCTTCGGCCCGGGAGCGTGCTGCGGCTTTCCGAGGAAGTAGTTCGATTTTCTTTGGGGTCGGCTGTGACGGGAGTTTTAGAAGGACCGGCGGTCCTTGCTTTGGAGGGGGCCGATCATTTGCGGCTTGACCGGGGCGTTTTGACTGTCGCGGTCGGGGAGGACAAAGTCGCGGGGATTAGGATCGGTACCCCTCTGGGCGAGGTGGCGGATCTCGGCACAAGGTTTGGAGTTTGGACGGAGGGGTCCGCTCTCGAGGTACACGTCTTCGACGGGTTAGTACGATTCCGCCCGCGGGAGGGTCTGCACTTGGGCGGGGGGCATGACATCTTTCCCCGTGAAAGGCGGATTGCGGCGGGGGAGGCGCTACGACTTGTCAAGCTGGGCGCTAAAGTTTCGCTTGAGGGAGGGAAGGCTCAACCCGGCCGGTTTCTCCACCCGAATGGTGGTGCCGCCGGTGTGGCGCGGTGGCGTCAGGCGATCCTTCCAGAGCCAAGCCTTGCCCACCTTTGGAGCTTTGAAGGCTGGGATCGGCGGGTGAAGCTACGCGATGCTCGGGGACCACTTCACCTTAGCGAAGTTGTCATGTTCGGTGGGGGCGGTGAGTCTGGTCCCGATTACTTCCTTCAGGGCGCCGACCCCTCATCACGGGCTGTGATGGTCTCTCGGGGCAATGAGTTCGGTAATAGCCGCGGTGTGGCTTTTCAGACGGGGGAGGTTTTTTCACCCGGGGAGGCTCTTACGCTGGAGGCAATCGTGCGGTTTGACCGGCCATCTTCCCCCAGCTTGGAGGATCTGTGTGTTCTCATTGGCACGCGCCAGGATGCTAGGCGGTGCGGATTCCTTTTGCTGGCCGATGGGTTCGGCCAGTTAGGGGTCACTTTCGACGCAGATTTGCCTTGGCTTGAGCTGCCTCTGCGGATGATTTCCGGTCAGTGGTACTTTCTCGCGGTAGTGTACCGGCTGGAGGTTCGTAACGGCCAAGCGGGGACCAGGGTGGATGCCTACTGTGCCTCCCTGGGGGATGTTTCCTCCGGTTTAACGTCGATCGTTAAGTCGGCGTGGACGCCTGGATGGATCCCGGCCGGGCATTTAGGAGTCGGCAAAGGGTTCGAAAAAAACGGCGCTCATGCTTACCCGTGGGCGGGCGCCATGGATGAGATTGCGATCTTTCATCAGGCACTTTCGGAGGCGGAAATAGCTCGGCACTTCTCGGCCCTTGTCGGGCAAGTGGCGGGGCCGTAGCGGCCGAGTCGTGGGCCGCCGAAGGCATCGTCCGTTTTTTAAGATGTCAGGTGCCCCCTGCGGTATGCGCAGTCGTTGACCCGCGCTCGTAGGGTTTTCGGTGGCCGCGAAAGTTCGAGGAGGCATTCGCCGAAAGTTTGCCCGTGGCTGAATAAGAAGTGAGTCGGTGATTAGAATGAGAGTAGACAAAGGCTGATCTTTCGTTTACGGGAGCTTTTGCCATGTACGATGCGAAGCGCCACTGCGATCACGGTTCGGGGCATAGGGATGCGGAGTATCGCCAAGGCATCCTTTCCCGCCGACGGTTTATCGAAAAGCTGGGCTTGACCTACGCTATCGGTACTAGCGGGGTTGCACTCCCGGGATTAGCCTTCGGCCAGGAGGAGGCATCGGGCCCAATTGATTGTGGTCCCCCGCCGCAAGCGGAGAAACACCATCGCACAGGTGGGGAGGCCTTTCCGCCACTGCCGCTACCTGTGACACCACTGCGGCGATCGGAGCGGAAACGACCACCGAGCCCGCCTGCGCTTATCGGCAAAATGGCTTTGGGCCCAGTCCGCTGGATTACCCGGGAGGGCGTGCGGACGATGTATCGGGACTGGATGACCGATCCGGCCGATGTCGCCACTCTTCTTGCGTGGACAAACGAAAAGCTGGGCATCCATTATCGGGCTGTTGACAGCGATTTTGCCCACTTTTCCTATGACCCGCGGGAGCTGCCGGCGCTTCTCTTTGCCGGTCACAACAAGTTTGAGCTTAATCCTCAAGTTCGTGAACAGCTTGCGCGGTATGTAATGGACGGTGGGACGATCATCGGTGATGCTTGCTGTGGATGGAAGGACTTTGCCGATAGCTTCCGTCGCGAGATGGAGCTAATGTTCCCCGGACGGTTATTGCGCCGGCTAAGCCCGGAAGAGCCCATCTATTCCACTTATTACAAGTTGGGGCTTATTGAGTACAAACGTGCTGATGGCTCGACGTACACGGGGGACCCGGTGATCGAAGGAATCGCTTTCGGCTGCCGCCTTGGGGTAATCTTCTCTCCGGCGGACCTCACTTGTGGATGGGACGGGCACGAACATCCGCGGGGCCTGCGCGTAGTTATCGATCAGGCTCGACAAATTGGGGCCAACTTGATCACTTACGTGCTCGGAAGCTTCCAACTGGGGCGATTCCTGAGTACCACAAAAGTTTACTTCGAGGCGGATGTGCCTAGTCGCGATGATTTCGTTTTCGCCCAGATCGTTCATTTGGGCGATTGGGATCCGGATCCCTCGGCTGTACACAATCTGCTTAAATTCGCGCGGGACAACTCCACGCTGAATGTAAAGTTTAAGCGTGTCAACGCGACGCTCAAAGATCCGCAGGTGGCAACTTACCCATTGCTTTACATGACGGGGCACTACGAATTTGTGCTCGACGATCAAGAGCGGACTCTCCTGCGGCGTTACCTCCAGGCCGGTGGAATGCTGCTGGCGGATGCATGTTGCGGCCGGCTGGCCTTCGACGCTGCTTTTCGTCGCGAAATGGAGCAAGTTCTGCCCGGCGCGAAGCTAGAGCGGATCCCGCCTGACCACCCGATTTATCACATGCACTTTGACGTTGATCGCGTGTCGTACACGCCACGGGTCCGCGAGGACTTTGGGCCGATGGATACGCCGGAGCTCGAAGGTATCAGCATCGATGGCCGGCTTGCTGTCGTGTACAGCCGGTTTGACCTTGGTAATGGCTGGGAGCAATTCCCGCATCCGTATAGCTACGGCCTCCAAGATGAGGATGCACTAAAACTTGGAACAAACATCCTCGTTTACGCGGTCACACACTAGCGGCCGGGTGGGCACATCAAGAAGGTTTCGTCCAGCGGGGTTGGGAGGGCGCAGGTGCTGCCGCTGGGGGCGTTGAGTTGCGTTGCTGGCCGCCCCAACCGGATTGGATGCTTCCGGGAGCGGAGGGGGTAAGCCTTTGCGCCGGAGGAACAAGCTAGCGGCCGCAGAGCAAGAGTTGATCCATAAAGGGGGCAGCAGGGCGAACTATTGTTTCCGAGCCCGTCGTTCTCCTCGACCAACTGTTAAAATCCCTTAAAAACCCGAGCGCGTTCTAAGTCCCAGAATTGTGCGCCGGGCGCTGGGGTGAAGCTACTCCTTGCACCCCGGAACCGCCGGGCGGTTTGGCATGCGGTCCTTGAGGCGGTGCTGGGTGTTTGCCTCGGGGGGGAGGGGGTGCGGCCCCTTCGCGTTGGGAAGCAGGCGGACTGTCCGCTTGAAAGTCTCCTTCCTCGTAGTCCTCGTAGCGGGACACATATCCGGGCTGTTGAGCGCGGATAAGCTCCTGGCGAAAAGCCTCGATGACTTTTCTCTGAATCATTTCCCGACAGGCGGAATTTATCGGGTGAGCGATGTCGGCATAAAGTCGTTCCCGCCCCTGGCTGTCGCGGGGGATGGGAGGTTCGCGTAAACGCGCCCCACACTGGTTGCAAAAACAGGCCCGGAGGTGATTCTTCGTGCGGCAATAGGGGCAGTGGGCGGTCAGCCGCCGACTAGGCATAGCGACGAAAAGGCCCTGGCTCCCTTCGATGATTTTTAGGTCTCGGACGACGAAGCAATCGTCCAGGGTGATGGAACAGAAGGCTTTCAGACGCTCCCCTGGTTCATCGACAAGCTTGATACGGACCTCGGTGATTTCCATGGCTGCTCTCCTCCACCCAGCACGCAATCCCCCGACAACTTTGCCCCGCCCAGACCAGGCCCAACTTTCGCTGCCGCAAGACACCGGCTGCCCATGCTGCATGGGCTTGCGAACGGCACAAGCCGAAGTACGCCGTGCCGCTTCCGGTCAGAGCATGCCCCAAGACGCCCACCTTGGCGAATTCCCGCCGGATGAGGTCAACCCATGGGCAGATCTCGGCAGCGTATTCTTGGAATCGGTTGAAAAGATGTTGGCCGACTTTGTAAGCATTCCCTGTTTGCAAAGCTGCCATCAACAAGTCCGCACTTTGTGGTGCCCCAGGCGGCACCACGCGTTGGTACATCTCCCTTGTGGATAATACAGCGGGAGGGCGCACGACTACGAAATTTAGGGGATAACAACCTATCGGACGAACCTGCTCACCACGCCCACGACAAAGGGAAAAACCGTCAACTAAAAAGAGCGGGACATCGCTTCCCAATTCCGCAGCAAGCTCAATGAGTTGCCTCTGCGACAAATGGAGTCGCCAGCCACGGTTAGCCAAGGCGAGCACAGCAGCGGCATCACTACTTGCGCCACCGAGGCCTGAGCCGCTAGGGATACTTTTGATCAGTACGACCTCTGCACCCCGATCGAAAAAGGTTCGATTTCGCAAAAGCTCAAGCGCGCGGTAAGCCAGGTTACTTGCACCGTCTGGGAGGTCTCCGGGAGGAAAATCTGGCGGGAAACTTGAGACCCAGCGACAAGAAAAACGCAATTCCCCATCTGCCACCGGCCGGAACCAAATTCGATCGTACCACCGGATCGGACAGACGCACGTTTCGATTTCGTGGTATCCGTCTTCCCGGCGAGACCGGATTTCAAAAAACAGGTTCAGCTTAGCCGGGGCTAAGGCGGCAAACCACAGGGCTGACCGGCGTGAGTCCATTGGATCAGCGTTCGCCTCGTTGGTTTCACCGGTCACGCACCTACTCTTCCGCGATTTGGGGGGCGCGGAAGAACCACCGATCAAAGCCGCCTTTAACAAAGCGGCAAAAAAGGAATGTACCCGATTTCTTTCCGCGTGTCAACCTTTTCAGAAAACCTCGATTTCTCCACGAGCTAGACGCTATCGGGCAGGCAAGCTATAGTTGCGCAGCTGCAAGCGCCAGGCAATGGGAGCCGGCTTAACCCGGATTGGTGGGCTGGCAAGAGCTGCACACAAACGCAGCTGGCCTTTCCGGATTTTTCTTCGTCATTGACCCCGCCTGGCTTTCCAGGTTTCATGCGATTGATTTCCACACTTCGTGAACAGTGCGATGATGGGATTGCCAGCACTTCGCCATCAAGAGACGCATGAGCCAACAACCGGCCCGGAAGCCTCGCCGGGGAGTATACCCCCGGACACAGGGACAAGTCCGCCTCGCCGGGGTCTCATTCGTCGTTTATATGACTGGGTGTTAAGCTGGGCCGACACCCCCTACGGTACACCTGCCCTTTTCGGAATAGCTTTCGCCGAGAGTGCTTTCTTTCCTATCCCCCCAGACGTGCTGCAGATTGCCCTTTCGGTTTCCAAGCCGCGTCGGTCTTTTTTTTACGCGGCTGTTAGCGGAGTTGGCTCGGTGTTAGGTGCTTTCTTGGGGTGGTTTATTGGGTTTGCCTTGTGGTGGTTACTGGCGGACATTTTCTACCGTTACGTCCCGGGCTGCACCCCTGAGAATATCGCGAAGGTGGGCGAGCTTTATCGGGACAACGCCTTCGTGGCGATCTTAGGAGCAGCCTTTAGCCCCATCCCCTATAAGGTGTTTACGATCGCTGCGGGGGTCTTCCATGAATACGTGTCGCTCCAGGTGCTACTGGTTGCGTCGATTCTCGGCCGTTTTGGCCGATTCATGAGTGTAGCCACTTGCATTTACTTCTTTGGGCCGGCAGTTCGCGATCTTTTGGAGCGGTATTTCGATGTAGCGATGTGGATCCTCCTTGGCCTGCTGATTGCAGGGTTTGTGCTTCTAAAATGGGTCCTTTAAAGGCACCGCTTTAACGGTTGCGTTCGGGCCATGGAGCAAAGCCCGTTTACGAGTTAAGTTGGCGGTTCCTGGGTCAACGAGGCCGGGTAAGCTCCGGGGGGTAATTGTCGGCTGCTTTTGTCCAAATTCTCATCGTTATCCAAGGGGGACTTTAGAAACAGCTACCGCTTGAGGGAGGCGGCTTGCCGGAAGAGACCGGAGCCCGAGCTTAGGGCTTCATTTTTTGGGGCGCCATCTGCCTAGTCGGGAAGGAGGAAGGGAGCTCGAATGAGCGGCCTATACTACGCTGCCTGCTGTCAAACGGCTTTTGCTTGTCCCCGCGATCGGGAGGAGATTGCCGATCGCACGGCTCGAATGTGCAGGATGATTGAGGAAGTAGTGGCGGGGTATGAGCCGTTCTTCGACGTCCGACTACTTGCTTTCCCGGAGTTTGCCCATGCCGCCCCGGTTTACCCGGATCCGGCGGTTCTCCGAGCGCGCCTTGCCCTCCCGGTGCCCAACGAGCACACCGACGCCTACGAGCGAGTGGCCAAGAAGTTAGGGTGTTACATCCAGACCGGCACGTTCATCGAGTGGGACCCTGCCTACCCGGAGGTCCTTTTCAACACCACGTGCCTGATTGGTCCCACGGGGGTTCTGAGCAAATACCGAAAGGTCAACCCGTGGATCCCATGGGAGCTTTTGGCCAGCCCGCATGACCTGCCGGAATACAAAGAGCCTCTTTTTCCAGTGGTAGAGACCGAACTGGGCAAGCTTGGAGTGGCCATCTGCTACGATTGGCTTTTTCCGGAGGCTATTCGCGAAATTGCTCTTGCCGGCGCAGAGGTCATCATTCGGATTTCCGCGTACATGGACCCGTGGGGAACATGCTCTCCGCTTGAATGGTGGACGTTGGTAAATAGGGTCCGAGCGCTTGAGAACATGGTGTTTGTTGTCGCGGTCAATCAAGGGGCCAATCGGCAGGATTACCCACCATTTAGCTGGCCGGGCGGGAGTATGCTCGTCGATTACGATGGGCGGATCCTGGCTCAGGCCGAGCCGGGGCCAGGCGAAAAGGTGGTTGTTGGGCCGATCGCGCTAGAAACTCTTCGAGCTGAGAGAACCCGCCGCTTCGGGCACGACATGCTTTCGCATCTGCGAAGCGAGGCATACACTTACCTGCGGCAGCCCCGATTTCCCCCGGCCAATAAAGAAGCTGAAGACCCGGCGGGAATCTGGACCGATAAGGGTGTCCGCCTCCGGATTGCTCGGGGAAAGAAGAAACTCGGTTTTGCCGGACAAGGTAGGGAAACTTGTCACGAAGAAACCGCCAGTCGCGTCACGGAAGAAGGCTCAGCCTAGCCGCCGCTCGCGGGAGAGAGTGTGTATATTGCGGTTGAGCCGGCTGGTTTGAAAGCTTCGAAGCCTCCGGACGAAAGAGGTTCCCTTCCGCCCGGGGCCAGGCAGCGGTGGTCAGTATTGAAGGTTGCCTGAGAGCTGGCTTATTACGGGCAGAAAGCCTCCTCAGGTCTTTCAGCCTTCAGCCCCCTCGGAATCTAACACCGGCATAAAGCTTTTCCTTCAGCATTTGACAGTTAAGAGTTTTCCTTCGGAACTACCGGTGACACACTGACCCTCTTCCAACTTCCAAGGCACGCGAGGCTCGCCGCGAGTGGTGTTTAAGGATTCTGCGAAGGTCCCGGCCTTTACTCGAACATCTGACGCACTGCCGCTTTGAAAATCTACCGATTAAGCCACTTTTTACCGATGAAATCAGCTTTCGTCCGCCACGAGGCCTGGGCGTGGAGCTGGGCCGTGGGTAAGCCGCGATCGGGGTATGTGACTCATTTTCGAGGGATCAGGTCCCGCGGGCTTACAAGAACATGGTGTTCAGGCTGTGGCAAGATGGCCGAAGCCTACCGGTTTTCCTGGCCACCACCTGCATTTCCGGCAAGATCTGCTTATTGCGTCTAGCATTTCGAGCTGCTCAAGATTGGAAGGCGAGCGGACGATCCCTTTCGGGGAAATCCCGGAACCGCCGGAGTATTGCCTCACCGTGCTTAGCCGGGGAGAAGTGGCGATGGAATTCAACCGGAATCAGATCTTCGCCGCGGGGATCTTCTTCCTCCTCTTGGGACTCCAATTCCGGATGGTGGAAGAATTTGTCTTAACTCCCCAATTTACCCGGCTTGTCATGGAGATGTTTAATCATCCGATGGCACTTGCCGAGGCTACCGCCGAGACACTCGCTGGCAGCCCAGCGAATACCACCCCTCCGAAGACAGTTCGCCCACCGGAGTGGATCGGCTATGCCTTTCTTTCCGTGGGGGCAGTGCTTTTCCTACAAAGTCTGACGATGAGAAAACCCGGAGGATAAGCAGGCTATCCCCTAGAAGAACCCTTAGGTTTCAGACCAGTCACTACTTAGGCAGCGTATCCCTCTACCCAGCCATCGTCCGGCCTACGATGGCCGGTGCGCAAGCTGCTCCACTAGTTCGAGGCTGTCGGCTGGCGTAATCACCGTAATCCCTTCCGGGCTGACAAAGAAGCCACGGCGGGCATCAAGTTCAGGATCAAACCCGATCTCCATTCCCGGTGGGATCGATACCCCTTTATCGATAATGGCTCGGCGGATCCGGGCGTACCGGCCGACGTTTACCTCCCCCAAGAGAATCGACTCGGTCACCTCCGCATAGCTGTTGATCCGGGTTTTTGGCCCTAGGATGGACCGCTGGACTAGTCCGCCGGAAATGATGCAACCCAAGCAGACGATGCTATCGAGTGCCCGGCCACAACGGTCCGGATCGGCAAAAACGAACTTCGGAGGCGGATAATTGGGGTGGTAAGTTCGGATGGGCCATAGCTCGTCATATAAATCAAGTTGCGGATCGACCGACACCAGGTCCATGTTCGCCTCATAGTAGGCATCAACCGTCCCCACGTCCCGCCAGTAAGCATCCTTCTTCCGGTTTTCGTCGGCCTCCTCGACGAATGGGTAGGCGTACACGCGGCTCCGAGAGATGATGGAAGGGATAACATCCCCGCCGAAATCATGTCGGCTCGTCCGCCGCGTGGCGTCCCGGCAAAGTTCCTCGAATAAGAAGCGGGCATTGAAGACATAAATGCCCATCGAGGCCAAACACATCTCTGGATTGCCGGGGAGAGGCACCGGCTCGTCCGGTTTTTCCTGGAAGCCGATCACCCGATTGTTGCGATCCACCTCTAGGACGCCAAACCGCCGTCGGGCCTCCTCCCTCCGAACGCGGAGCACCCCAATAGTGGCGTCGGCCTGCTGGCCGATGTGGTACTCGATCATCTTCATGTAGTTCATTTTGTAAATATGATCGCCGGCCAAAATGAGCACATAGCGGGGGTGCTCTTTCTCGATCGTATAAATGTTCTGATAGACGGCGTCGGCTGTTCCCTGGTACCAACTATCATCAATGCGCTGTTGCGGCGGGACGATGTCGATAAATTCGCCAAGTTCCCGGCAAAAATACCGGCTCCAGCCCATGTTGATGTGTCGGTCAAGGCTGAGGGCCTTATGCTGAGTGAGTACTAAGATCTTTTTCAGTCCGCTATTGAGGCAGTTGGACAAAGTGAAGTCGATAATTCGATAGGCTCCACCAAACGGTACAGCGGGCTTAGCTCGGTCCCGGGTCAGCGGTTCAAGCCGCGAGCCTTTGCCCCCGGCAAGCACTACTGTCACCACCTCGTCCTTAAGTCGCATGCGTCTGTCCTCCCTTGCACAGAAGCGTAGTCCGCATCTGGAAGGCATTCTAACACTTTTACGGGGAAGGCCAAAGGGATGGTAGTCGGCCGGGGCTGCCCGGATTGATCCGCCCAAACGAATGTCGAGCTTCTCCGTAAGCCAAAGGAATGGCGAAATCGCCACGCCAATAAGCACCCTCTGTGTCGACAATTTGCCTCTGGATGATCGGCGCGTTGCCGGCGGAGGGTCTGTAGCACTTCTGGCAGCAAGATGGCTAGGTTTTTCTAGTGGGCTAAAGCTTTGGAGGACTTAACCCCAGTGTCTCGGGAAGCGCACCCATGGAGAACTAAGTGTTACGGCTTCTTCGTCGCCCTTTGGTTAGGTGGCAGGGCTACGGTTTCCTTGGGCGGGGTTTAAAGTTTCAGCTTGAGGGGCTTATGACCAGGAACTACGTTAGGCACAAGTCCGGGTAAGGACTTTCAGGAAGCTACGGATCAGGTGGAGGAGTTTAGAATCGCCCTTTGCCGACTATGGCGTGCGGGAATTGCCCCCGAAAAACGGCCTCGGGATGGTTGATCGGCCAGATGTCAACGTGCTTGCGACGGAGGATGCAACCCATGCGGAGAATGGGCATTGTCGCCACGTGGATGATGGGTTTTCTCGGCGTAGGGGTCATTTGGACAACCAGCTTTGGGCAGAGCGAAGACCAGTTTACAGGACCGGCCATTGATTGGACGGCCTATGGGTATTTGCTGCCGGATCTGTCAACAGAGGAGGTTGCGTTGTGGTGGTGCGAAGCTGGCTGGAAGATCGGCCGGCATCGCCCTTTACCCACCCAGACCGGCCAAGTGGTGCGCCTTTTAGCCGCGGGCAACGACTGGGAGGCCGTCCAGGTGGTGCTTGTTCCTCGTAGGGAGGTCAAGCTGCTTGAGGCAAGACCGACGGCTTTTCGTAGCCCGGATGGGGCAACTATCTCATCGGATAATGTCCGTGTCCTATGGGTGTACTACCACTGGGTTGAAAACCCGACGGACAAAACTGGCAAGAAAGATTGGTGGCCCGATGCCCTGCCACCGCTTAAAGAGCCGCTGACCCTTCCGGCGGGCGTCAATTCGCCGCTGTGGGTTCTTGTTTATGTTCCGGCGGGGACTCCGGCGGGTCGCTACCGCGGAAGCGTCGCTTTGAAATTTGAAAAGGGGACGATCGAAATCCCTATCGAGCTTGAAGTGTGGGGCTTTTCCCTGCCGGAGAAAAATCGCTTGGAAACCGCCTTCGGCTTTGACCCCTGGCTTGCTTTTCAGTATCACAATGCGCGTAACGATTCGGATCGCCGACAACTTCTCGACCTCTACTTGCAATCGTTTGCCGAGCATCGCATAAGCCCCTACAACCCGGCGCCGCTTGACCCGATCCGCGTGAAATTTTTGCCGGACGCCAATCCCCCGCGGGCTGAGATCGATTTTAGTGATTGGGAGCGGGAGATGAGCCGGGTGCTCCAACGCTTCCGGTTCACTAACTTTATGTTGACGGTCCACGGCATGGGTGGCGGAAGCTTCCATGAGCGTTACGAACCAGAAATCTTGGGCTTCGGTGAGTCCACACCCCAATACCAGGCGATGTTCGCGAGTTATGTTCAGCAGCTTGAAAGCTTCCTTCGCCAAAAAGGTTGGCTGCGGATGGCTTACATCTACTGGTTTGACGAGCCAGAACCGAAAGATTACGACTTCGTCACCAAGGGGATGGAGCGTCTCAAGAAGTATGCACCTGGTTTACAACGGATGTTGACAGAGGAACCTAATGAAAAGTTAATAGCCCCTGTAGACATCTGGTGCCCTATTACGCCAAATTATAACCACGAGATTGCGGAGGAACGGCGTAAACGCGGGGAGCGGTTCTGGTGGTATATTTGCACCGGTCCCAAAGCCCCCTATTGCACCCTCTTCATCGACCATCCGGGCACCGAGCTTCGGGTGTGGCTGTGGCAAACCTGGCAGCGGAAGATTGCCGGGATTTTGGTCTGGCAGACCAATTACTGGACTTCCTCGGCCGCTTATCCCGATTCTTTCCAAGACCCGTATCAAGATCCGATGAGTTATGTGAGTGGTTATTCCACCCCCCGCGGGGTCAAAAGGCACTGGGGCAACGGGGATGGCCGGTTCATTTACCCGCCCCTTTCGGCTTCTGTGCCCGGTAAGGCCGGCGGTCAACCGGTGCTTGAAGGCCCAGTGTCCAGCATTCGTTGGGAAATGCTTCGGGAGGGTGTGGAGGACTACGAGATGCTTGCTTTCCTGCGGGAGCTTTTGGAGCAAGCGCGGCCCACGTTGGCCGGGGAGAAGGCCAAGCACTATGAAAGCCTGCTTGAAGTGCCTGGGGAGATTACTCGTAGTATGACCGCTTTTACGGTGGATCCGCGAGTAATCCTTGCTCGCCGAGCCTCGGTGGCCGCGGCAATCGAGGAGCTTATGCGGCAGAAATAAGACCCAGCAAACGAGCACCGGTCCATGTTGTCAAAGACAAGTGCCCCGGAACCTCCGTGTCCGGGGCACCCTAGTTGACGAAACCCAGTCCTGGTGGCAAACGCACGAACAAGACTGAGCTGCAGGCGGCCAGAGGCCATCCATGCCTAGCCGCTAGGAAGGGCTCCTCCGTGAGCGGCAAGCCTCCGTGCGCTTTGGGCGGCAAGAAGTTACCGGATCGTCCCACCGCTGGTCAAGCCGGGTTCAGGGGCATTCCTGGGCGGCCTTTCGTGGCGGATGTATGTCCCAAGGTTGGGGAAACTGAGGGTAGCCCATTCGGCGAAACGATCGGTCCGAAGCTTACCAATTTGCTGGCCAAGGTAGCATTGGAAGACCTGCTTGGCTAACGGGTAGGGATTGGGCCTCAGGTGTTTCCCAAACCAATGCTTGCCATGACGAAAACGAAGCTTGGCCCCAGACTTCTACCGTCCGAGTACAAGGCCCCCAAGCCAGAGGTTATCCACCGGAAAAAGATGTCCGCTAAGCCTAGCCGGATGCAAGGGCAGCTTGATTTTCGGTCGGTGTTGACAAATATTTCCCGGAGTTGCCTGTGGGCTTCTCACGGAGGGGGTACAGACTGTGAAAATTCGCTATTCAGGTGCTCCCAGGAAGCCCTCGTGCAGGAAGACAGGCTTATAACCTCTTTCGCTCACAAAGCGGATCGCTGCCTCCACACGCTCCCAGTGATCAGGCAAGTAATTGGAATAAAAGGACCAGAAGTACTGCTCGTGCGTCATCAGATCCATGATTTCCGCAGTGTTGACGTCTTCCACCAGTGGCGCTAACGTCTGAACCACCTGCGCGGGTGTCATCGTGTTGCAGACAACGTCGATCTTGGAAAAGACGATGTCCACGTCGAAATCCATCAGGGCATCGTGCCGGTAGAGATATTCCGATCGGATGGGATCCAAATTGTAGTTGACATCCCAAAGACCACCGATTTTCCGGAAGTAGCCACTCAATACGCGCACCCCGCGTTGGCGAAGGACGGGCAATGCCACCGGCAAAACCATCCCCCAGTGAACGATGGTAGTTGGCGTCCATGTTTGCTCGCCAGCAAACCGGAGCACCTGTTCGGCCACTAGATCGTAGTCCGCAGCAAGTTTGTTCGGGGAGGCGTTTTGATAAGGCCTGGCAGGTTCATCGGCGTAAGCGTGGAACGCTAACCGCAACCACTCGGCATTGTCGGCCCATTCGGAGCGGTATCGGTCCGGGAACTTGCTTAAGTTAAAATCGTCGCCGGTGGTGTAATAAATATTGAGCACAAACTTGGTGCCATACTTCTGGTGCAGCTCGCGAAGGCGCGCCAAGTAAAAGCAGTCGAAGAGTGAGCGATACCCATTTTGGGCAATGTCGCGAAGGAAGAAGCTATTGTCATCAATGGCAAATCGATAGCGCGGAAACGAATGCCGGTCCCACACCACCCGCACGCGATGCTCTTGCCGACCAGTGATTCCTTCTGATACGGCCACAATTTCTGTCACCCGCTCCCGGAGCACAACTGGGGCGAAAAATCGCTGGCCTGCGCGGGTCGCCTCTTGGCCGTTGACGGTCACACGGTACTCCACGGGCGCGATGCCACTGACGGTGATTTCGAGTCCTCCGTCCACCTGTCGGCCATGGCGATAGTTAAGGACGGCTCCATGAAAAGGCCATTCAATAGCTGTCAGACTAGGAAGGGAGGCAGCGGCGCGGCCGGTGAGGACGGCAAGCGTCAAAGCTCCCGAGGCCCTGAGAAAATCGCGACGGGCAAGGGTCTGTTCTCTGGCCAGCATGGTGGGACCCCCTCGTCTACTGGTTGCGCATGTACACAAAACTTCTAGCCATTGACAGAATTCTGGCCGTGCAAATCCCGCCTCCTGCCGGGGAAACGGATAAGCACTTTCACTGGGCCGACCGGCCTCGCATTGCCTCAGCCAAAATCCGTGCTGTGCTGGGGCGCATGATTCGCGGATCGACAGGCCGACCTTCCAAAAGCGCCTTGCGAATCTCTTTGCCGGAGATTTGAAGCGGTTGCTCGCCCGGATGGTTTTCCATTAAATCCACGCGGCCGATAGAGGGATAATAAGCCGCATATCCCACGCAAAGTGGGCGAATCAACAACTCGCCTCGCAAGTTTTTGAAAATTTCCTGAGCGTCAAAGTCCCCCCAGATCGGTGTACCGTCGTGATATGGCGCATCGGCATGTTTTCGGCCAATGATGATGTCTGTAAACCCCAAGTTTTGCCGATAGATGGCATGCATCACCGCTTCCTTAGGCCCGGCGTAAAACATCTTAATGTCTAGCCCTACCAGAATCACCCGATCGGTAAGACTTTGCCCCAATTGCGCCCACAACTCTGGGTCGGCATCCCCATCCCCCAGGGCCCGCTCCGCTAGAAGGGCCTCGTAAGTCCGCATACGGACCGCCGCAGGCACGTCGTCTTCTTTCGTCTCCCCGACAAGCGGATTGAGGCAGGCCCCTGCATTAAAGCCGGCTCGCAAGAGGGTCTCCAAACCGTAAACAAGAGCGTACTCGTGCGCCCGATGAAGGGGGTTCCGGGTCTGAAACGCCACCACCCGCTCCCAGCCTTTCTCCGCAAGCAGCTTGCGGACCTCTCGCGGCGAAAGGATGTATTTGCCGAACTCAGGATGCTTTTGGCGAGGCAAGACACTGATCCGCCCGCCTAGGAGATAATCTTTCCCCGCATACCCCTTCAGCACCATGTCTCCCCCGGGATGATCGAATCGATCTGTTTGGTATACCTTCCGCAAATAATGCTCTTTGTCCCACGGGAAAACATCATGGATCTCTAAGACGGCCACCACCTGATTCTGGGAGTCAACGAGGGCACAGCGGGAGGCGTGGGCAAGCTGCCGGGCAAGCTCGGCGGTGACAGGAAAAGCAAACGGAATGGTCCAAGCGTAAAGTCTTCCTTGCCGCTCGATGACACCCTCCTCAAGCACCCGGAGGTAAGTTTCCTGATCCATCGGTCCTTCCAACGGGCTGAGTACCCCGTCGCCAAGGCGATAGACCGTAGACAAATCCGCATCGGACACTGGCACCTGCACAAGCTGTCGAGCTTCTGCCAGTACGTCGCAAACAGCCTCCGAAGGAACCATCCTGTCGATCGGATCGGTCAATCCGCCATGGGGCGGAATAAGGCCAACCGAGGGGTGCGTCAATTGCCCCACTTTTTCTGCTTGCATACGCGCTTCACTCCTTTCGGCTCGCCGAATACACGGCCTATCCCACCAGGCGGCCAAATCCTTTCAAAGAAGCTTGCTCTCATCTGGTGGGGCCAAGGTTTTCACTTCGTGCCGGGGATCCTCGCGTGAGTTTACCTCCGGCCCCGCTGAAGGTATGAATGCCGACCCTCGCATAAAGTCGATCTACTTTAGCAAGTTCCAGTAGGGCTTTTTTTCGGCCAGGTTTCCGGAGCGCTCTGAAAGGCCCCTAGTTGGCCTTTTGGCCCAGAGTACCTGGCCCGGCAAAAGGCTTTTCAACTTACGGAATTGACGGAAACCTGCCAATTGGAGAATTTTGCGAGAATTTTGACCCTTGGCTCACAAGGCCCAAATTCCCGGGGTCATCTCTGAGCAGAGGGGCGGAATTGCCGGGGTCAAGCCGGGGATATGCCGAAAGGACCCAGACCTGGATTTGCCGGGCAGGAAATCCCAAAGACTTTCCCCACATCCGCTGATGTTGCCGCGATCGTTGTACGAGAGTTTAAATCAAACCGTGTTGAGAAGCACACCGGTTTACAGACGCAAGGGGGTGGTCGCCACCGTAAAGCGGTTGATCGGCATCGTAGGGGACCAAATCTTGAACAGGTTGCTGTCTTCGGCCCCAGACGGAGAAGTGTATTGCGCGGAAAAGGTGCGCGGCCTAGTGTGGGCCGGCGGCAGGGAGAGCGACGGCAGAACGGGATTCAATCGACTAACACGGGGGACGACGGCAACACTTGCCAAATCGCGGGGTGCCTTGCCCCCTGGGGGAATAGGAAATAGGGCCGGGAATCAGCCCGGGTAAACTGTGCGGTATATGCAGGGGGATTCTGCCGGTAAGTTTTGTCCAAGGAAAAGCGACATGAAGACGATCGGGGAAGGGAGGAGTCCCACATCCGAGGTAAGGCGCTAAGGGGCAGCGCCCCTGGCTCAGATGTAATACATCTGCTGATCCTGGCTTCGTGCTCGTTCCAGTAGGTCCGCGAAGGTGATCTGTCGCAGCCACTCACGTTCTTTGGAGCGGATCTCCTCCCAGGTCTCGACGAGCACCTTTACGGCCGGCGAGTCGGCCGACGCGTTCGGTCTCCAAGCCTCTCCGTCGCCTCCCTCAATGACTTCCATGACCTCCCCAAGCGATACCTGCTCCGGGGGCCGAGCCAGGTGGTAACCGCCAGCAGCCCCGCGGGTGCTCGCCACGAGTCCAGCGCCTTTTAACTGAAGGAGGATTTGCACCAAGAACCGTGGGGGCACATCGTGGCGATCAGCAATCTTGCGAATTCGGACGGGTTGACCAGTCCCATACTGTGCCGCCAACTCGAGCACAGCGATGCAAGCGTACTCAGTCTTGGCGGAAATCCGCATCAACATGCTGGTGGCCCTCGTTAGCTCGGTTTGTTGATGGCTTTCTGAAACCTCCACCTCCCCCGAAACAGGCACCCGCCCCAGCTAGCTTTTGGAATCGCTGTCTAATACGGATGAACCGGTGGGTTCCATTTCTCCCAAAAATGCAAGCGGCAACGATCTAATGGTATTTTAGCGACTGAACTATCATTGATTATCAAGTTACCGCCTGATCATCCGGCCAACGAATGTATCTTAAGTTCCTTTCCGATATTTGCCCCATTTTACACAGTAAGTTGACCGTCATGCAAGAGTTTCTCTGCGGGAATTCCACGAAGTTCCGGGGGCGGTTGAGCAGCGGTTGGGCTTGGTTGTTTCCGGCGAGGCGGGTCGGCCGGCGGAACAGCCCCCAATTCGGCGGAGCTATTCCTGCGATGCGAAGCTAGCTCTGTCAAAAGTCATGCACCTGAAGAAAAAAGCATAAGGTTAATTCGCCAAGCAAAAATTGAGAAAACGCGGGAGTTTCTTCCTTGCCCAAATCGGGAAAGGTTCTTGGGGTTTTGTGCCTGGCCCCGGACGAGAGCGGGTGAGGGTGTAACCGGTGGACAAATCCCGCGCGGCAAGGGGTTATTTGGGAAGGCCCCGGCAAGAACCGACTTCGGGGAGTGGGTCCTCGGCGTCAAGCGAACGGTTCCGGTTTTCTTTGCAAGCCGGAGGTGTGTGGGCAACATTAGTTTTTGGGTCTGTGGCGTGGATGCCTTTAGGATTACGCATAGTTGAGAGGGCGAAACTGCTGCCGGGCTCAGGCCTTCCCGCCCCAGACGCCCTCGAGTCGGTTGTTTATCGACTACCCTACAGCTGGGCGAATAAGTCAACAAAATCGATCGAACTGCTCAGATTTGCTTCGGCTTTTGGCGTGGGATAGATGTCGCGTTTAGCCGCTGTCTATGATTGGCTTTCCGTGCCGACCTTGATGCCATCCTGGGACCGGTTAAGCCGGCCCCGAGTGGCGGCGTGGACCTTGTCGCTTGTGGCGCACACGGGGCTTGTGCTTTTTGTAGCGTGGCATTTCGCCCCGGTTGCTCCCCGGGGGACGACTTCGGAGCGGGCGGTCGAAGTCGGCCTGGCGGTACGACCGGCCCCGATCCAACAACGAGCCCTGGCGTCGGAGAACAATTCGGGGGAAGAGTCTTCTCCGCAAGACTCTACTTCCGACTTCGCCTCGCTGGCTGAGAAGGTAACGGCGGCCGTCTCGCAAAGTGAAGCTTTGGCACTGTCGAGGGTTTTACCGCAGAGTTCATCTGGCCTTACGCCGGACCTTCTTGGAAGCCGCGGGGCGTTTCAGCCCGGGCAGGTTGGCGGGGGAAGACAAGGCCGGGGCGAGGTAGGAGGAAAAGCCCGCGTAAGCCTTTTTGGCATCACGGGGGAGGGCTACAAGTTCGTCTACGTCTTCGACCGTTCCGACAGTATGAACTGGTTTAATCGTCGCCCCCTGCGGGCCGCCAAAGCCGAGCTGTTAGCCAGCCTGGAAGGCTTGGGGGAAACACACCAATTTCAGATCATCTTTTATAACCACGAGCCACTAGTTTTTAATCCCTCCGGCCAAGCACACCGGCTTGCCTTCGGAACGGAGGAGAACAAAGCCCGGGCGAGGCGATTCATTGAGTCGATAACGGCCGGGGGAGGCACACGCCACATGGAGGCTGTTCTCTTGGGACTCTCCCTCCAGCCGGATGTGATCTTTCTTCTAACCGACGCAGATGATCCTCAGCTAACCGACTCTCAGGTAGCCGCGATTGTGCGACGTGCAGGCGGAGTGACCATTCACACGATCGAGTTTGGCTACGGCCCCCCGGCGCGTCCGAACAATTTCCTGGTGCGCCTAGCCAAATTGACCGGGGGCCAACATGTATATGTGGATATCTCCCGCCTATAACCTGTTGAAAAAAGCGGACGGCGGCCGGCCCATCGTGCACCGCACTCCGAAATAGTTTACATGGGGAGGTGAATTCTGGTGGCTGAACTTCGGTCCTGGCGGAGTTGGCTCTGGGTAGTTTCTTGCCGAGGCAGTAACATCGTAGGAAAAATTCGGCCCTTTAAGGAAACCTCCAGTGGTTTGGCGGGCAAGTAGTCTTGTGACTCCAAGCGTATTACTCTTATGTGGACTAAGCGTCAGAACAGCTGCTCAGGATGCGGTGATTTTGTCTGCCAGCGGATCGCCGCAGGGCTGGGTGCGCATCCGGGGGCAATTGGAGACGGTCTCTGACCGAGGTGTTTACATTCGGGGAGATGATGGGACGGTTCGCGAATATGCAGGGAGAAGACTCCTTCGGGTGGAAACGAGCCTTCTCCCGGAGCACCAAGAGGGGAATCGGCTTTTCGCCCAGGGAGAATTCGCCGGGGCACTGAAGGCGTACACAGCCGCCCAGAGCAAAGAGTCCCGCCCGTTTGTCGCGGCTCAGATTAGGATTCAAATTGTCTGGTGTTTACGATACCTAGGTCGCCGCCTCGAAGCTTGTCGGGAATTTTTTGCTGTGGCGGCAGGCGATATCCCATCGGCTTTTGCCAGTGCGGCCCCAGTCAGTTGGTTGCCCGGGCCCGTCGAACCAGCCCTTGAGGCACTCTGCGCAAGCCAACTGGCTAGTCCCTCGCCTCTTGTAGCTCTAGTAGCGGCAAGTTACCTCGTTACCGGCCCTCGGGAAAGCCAAGCCCTTGTGCAACTTGATCGCCTCGCTGTTACTGCTTCTGAGCCGGTTCGCACCCTAGCTTGGTTTCAGAGTTGTCGACGGAGGATAATGACTGTAAACGAAGCTGAACTTCGCCGGTGGGAAGAGGTCTGGGAGAAACTTCCAGTGGAGTGGCGGGCGGGTCCCACGGCCGTTATTGCCCAGGGTTGGGAAGCGGCCAAGGACTACGAACAAGCCGCCTTGTGGTGGCTCCGCCTGCCCATTCTTTTCGCCGGCCATCGGGACTTGGCAGCCCGGGGACTTTTGGCCGCTGGCCGAAATCTCGAGCGGCTAGGCCGAACTGATCAGGCAAGCGAGCTTTACCGCGAGCTCCTGCGAAAATACCCGGAGTCTCCGGATTGCCCAGCTGCCCAAGCCCGCTTGGAGGCAGGAGCTAAGATCTCCGGGGCCGGTCCTACCGATTGATTAAACCGGCGATCGTCGGCTCAGGATTGGCTATTTGTCGACAAGAAGTTTAATCGACGTGTCCTTTCCCGCCCTACCAGCATCGCGAATCTCCTCGGCCAGGTTTTGCCGAAATCTGTCCCGATAAAGGCCGATTTCAGTTATCGGAATCGGCCGAAAACCGATTTCTCGCCAAATCGGGGCCTCTTGCCGTAAACGAAAGTGGCCGGGCGCAGTTGCCTCAACGACCGCCTCGGATGGGCCAGTCCAATTGTGAGCCGCGAGATTGGCCCGGCTATTCCGAAGGAACAACGTCCCACAGCTTGCAGCTACATTGCGGTAGACCCAGTTGACGTCGGCATTTGCTTCTAGCCGGGCAAGTTCCGGGTAACGTTTGAAGAAAACCTCACGGTCAATATCCGGCCGGTCAAGCCAGCCGCGGATATATTCCCGCCACCGGTTTTCGCCCCAGGGAGTAAAACTAATGGCGGCCTTGCAGTCGATAAACAAATTGTTGTCGATGATATTCTCCTTCCCGCCGTGGATCTGAACACCACCAAATCCTTGCCGCCCCGCACTTGCCCGGTAAAAGATGTTGCCATAAATCAAGTTGCCGCAGATGGCATCATCCAAGCGAATACCACCCCGGTAAAGAACGTGCTCGCCCCCAGAGCCATCCCACCCACCAATATGATGCCAATAGTTGTAGCGGAACACATTGCCCCGGAAGGTGGGATTGCCGTGCATATCGACGGCGCCCTGGTCGTCGGATTCTAAGACAACGCGAAAGACCTCGTTAAACTCGATCATGTTTTCGTTGCCACCGACCCGGAACGCACTTGAGCCGATATCATGAACAAGATTGTGCCGGACCCGCAGACCCACACCATCAATAAGGACCGCGGGCGTGTACGTGTGATGGATCCGGGAGAGGTCATAAAGGTGGCAGTTTTCCACGAAATTGCCCGCTGGCGTGAGGGTACGGCGATCTCCACCTGCAAGGACAACGCCCCCGCGTCCCATCGTGTGGATATCGCTGGAAAGCACCCCGCATCCCACTGGGCCGGGACTTGAATACCTACCTGGGTTGTCGAAAAGTGCCTGGGATGCAACCCCCGCCCCCGGCTGAGAGTTACCGCGCGCGAAAACGATACCGTCCCCAGCAAAGCAGCGCACGGTGCACCCGGCGAACACACACCCCTCTCCCCCGCGAACATGTATGGCATCTCCCGCACCAAGCTCCCAAGTGATTCCTTCAAAGCGTACGTGGGAGACATGCTCAAGAAGCATAAACGGCTGGGAAAATACCGAAAGCTCAACCGCCGCAGCTTGCGGATCACCAGGTGGCCAAAAGTATAGTATTCGCTTATTCCGGTCGATGTAATATTCGCCGGGTCGATCAAGCTCACACAGCAGATTTAAAGCGAAAAATGGTCGGCCGGCACCAAAACCATAACGTGGATGGGGCGGTTTTAAAAAAATCGCGCCGGACTCCGGGTCAATCCGATCAACAGGTTCGTAACTATCGGCCCAACCCCAGTACCAGTACCCGTAAAGAAGAACTTCCGGCTCCTTAGCCCACCGCTTGAGCCTTTCGTTAGAAAAATAAATCGGTCCGGAAGCCGACCCAGGGCCGGCCCACGTGTTGATCGGGTTTTCTGAGCTAACCTTTTCGATCCGGACAAACCCCTCGTTAGGCCATCGGGCGAGGGTCAACGGCTGCTTGTTCCAGAAAAGCTCGTTGACGGGCATCGTGCGGAATCCGCGGCCACTGGCGAAGCCTCCAAGCACCAACGGGGGCAGGTCCTTCAGGCCAAGTGCGCCAAGATCAACCTGGACGACATGGGGCCGAGCCTCCTCTGGAAGCCTCTCTAACACCCCGGGATCGGTAACCTTCTGAAAATTCACCAACCTTAAGCCACCAGAAAAAATGGCGACTTCACCGTCGGCCGCTCGGACAACCACGGGCGACTCTGCGGTGCCGGAATGTTCTGGCCCGAGCCGAAGCTGGGCCCGGACCGGGTATGTGCCGCCTCGGACGACGATTTCAATGCCACCCTTTGGCAAACCGGTTGCCACCAATTTCGCAACCGCTTGAAAGGCGGCCTCAAGCGTTGGGAAGGGATCTTCGGCTGTGCCAGCGGCCTCTAAACGACCGCCGGAGGCCACGAAAAGCCGCAACCCCGGCTTTATCGGCGGCACCTCAATCCGCTCACTCCCCGGGAACTCCCAGGCTCCGTCGCGACCTCGAGCCGCGAGAAGTTCTAACAGTTGGCCAGCTTCTTCCCGGTGATGGGCGGGTACGGCGGCATCTTCGGCAATTTGAATCAAAGTCTGCCGCGCTTCCTCCAACCGACCGCCTAACCATGCTTGCCTCGCTTGACGAAGAAGTTCGAGACTCCGGGGAAGTTCCGCGGGATTTGCACGGTTGGGGATGCTGACAAATGCGATGATTAACGGGAATGTCGCCCAGGCGGCGGAAACACGAGACAGAAGGATTCGAGTCATTCGTTCTCTCCTTATGGAGGCTAACTTTTCGAGAGGGTTGGGCCCCGAAATCTTCGAGTCCTTTTAGGTCCAAGGACTTCTAGAACCGGCGAGCTTTTCAACACGGGGAGTCGGTTAGCGGGCCCCTGCACAATTTTGGCGGGACTGACATTCGGCGGGGCCTCACACGTAGGTTTGCCAGTATTTTAGGAAGCGGCCAGTGGCCGGCCATCCAGCAACCAGTGGTTTGCTCACTCGCGTCGCGGTCTTGGGGGGCGTGGGTGTTCGCAAAGTCGCAGCACGGTTCGTCGCTATAACTTGTCTGGTGCCCAGTGGGCTCACCCACGCGAAGGGGCTCGGATGGAATCACGCCCCCTTTGGGACTCAAGACACGCAAGTGGAAGTGGGCACATGACATTTAAATCAGACGAAGTTCTAGTGGCGAGGCCGGCCTTGTGGAAACGCCTTCGAAAACGCTTTTGCAGGGAGCCAGACCTTCTTACCCCTGCGGGTATGGGTTCAAAAGTCGCGGAGATTGCGACTCAACATCCGCGGACCTTCTTGCCGTGGCCGGCTGGGCTCGAATAAGTGGCTTAGCACTCTTTGGGAAAAGCAGTTTTAATAGCTTCACACGGGAAGCATAGCGCTCATACCGCAAAAGGACCTTCCCAAATAAACGGTTTGGGTCTAAGGTCGGGGAAGAAATCGTTTGCAGCGCCCTGAAAACCTCGAAGCCTCTGGAGCCAAGCTGTCGTAGGTAAACCAATTAGTCATCTTTCGTTCGAACACCGCAAAGCGTGTTTGCATCCTCGGCCGGCATCGTCGAAGCGCAAGTTCCGTGGCAGTTGACGTAAATAATTTTTCTTCTTTTCATGCGATATCCGCCAGGTCCCATTGGCCTTACTGCAGTCTTTCGTTGCAGCATCGAAGCGGCTTGCCGTGTACTGACCCGTGCTGTTCCCGCCCTAGCGCTAACAGCTCGCGACCCGATAGGCCCTCGATCCTTTGGAAGATCGTCAACACAGGTAGTCGCCAGTGGAATGACTACCGGGAAGGATTTGAAATAAACATACTGAGCCTCGTGTGAAGAAATGAGATCACCTCTCCTTGCGGTGTTAAGCTGCTCGGCTGGCTGGGTGATCGAGCAGAAGCTGCGGCCAACCGGCCCTGGAGGTGTTGGAGCTAGATCCGTAAGCTGCTAACGGTGATCCAGCGAACGGAAAAAAGGTTTGGGCTCAGGACCGAGAGGATGTGGCGCCTGTCGATTAAACCATCCTTGTATGCCGCCGCCCCGGGTGCCGGCCCGAACTGCCCCCACCAAAGAGGAAAAGTTGCCTCACCTTCGCGGCCGTTCCGCCCGGCTTCCTCCCGATAACAAACGCGGTTTTTGAGGACAAAGTCCGATGAGACGGCAGCTTTTCGCCACGAAGGCCGAGTTACGTGGCTGTCGAAAAATTGGGACCCACTGAGTGCCTCCGGGGCAGCACCCGGCGGCGGCAAGCCCGGTTCAGGAAACAAAGTGCGACGTCGCTGGTCGTGCGCCGGAAGACCCGACGGGGTCGACTCCGAGGTCCGGCGCCGATTACCTTGCTTCGCGGCGTCAGGAAAACCCGAACACAATAGCCACGCACCCTTTTCCCCTCTGTTTTGCTCGCTTCGCGCGATGGGGAAAAACGGCCTCCCTGACACCGCGAGCGTCTCCACGTCCTCCAGGCACCAATGCTAGGGCAACCCCCCGTTAAATCCAATGAGGCTTATCTGGCCCACGTGGGGGTTAGCACCAGCTGAGCGCTCAGATGGCGTGCCCCCGACACGAATGCCCAGCGGTTTATCCCCCACCCCGGGGAGCCTGCGGCAGCGGTTGGGGGCCTTGCCGAGTAATCGCTACCTTCTGCGAAACGCCCGGTTCCACAAGTGCCGGACAGTTGAGGCCTACTTAGCTGGGTTTGGCGAGCAGATCCGCCTGCACTTCCTTCCGATTTACTCGCCGGAGGCCAACCCCATGAAGCAGTTGTCGTCGCATCTGCAAAAGGAGTTCACTCGCGGTCACCACTTCCCGAGTTCCGGGCGAAGAGTATCCTAAGCGCCAAAAAAGCGCTAAAGGACTCCCTGACCCAGACACCTGAGCCTCTGCGAGTTCTGCCAGTCCTTTGGATCAGGTCTCAATTCGTGATTGCGCAGGTTTCCCTCGGCGGTCAAACTTTGCGCCGTAGACGGCGTCGTTTTAGAAGCCTTACGACCAACCCGCCAGGCGCCACACTTTGTTGTGGAGCTAATTAGAAGATTGCGGCAGGTGCCTCCTTTAGTGGGGCAATGCTCCGTGGTGGGTCGTTCTCGCTAGTGCCTTCACCATGGGACACTTGCCGCTTTGGCGTGGGCAAATTTTGAGGGCGGTGGCCTAGCCTTACCCAGGCGTCGAGCGAGGGGGGCTACCGTGTTTCAAGCAGAGTTCCTGGCGATCTGCGCTCGCACAGCAAGCCAGCGACGCAGGAACCACACCGCCACGACGAGGCACGCGATGCCGAGAATGACCAGTGTCCAATTGGTTCCAGTGGCAATTCCGTCGGCAGCGCGGGCGGGAATTTCCGCTACAGGGCGGACTACGTTTTCGGCGGCTACCGCGGCCAAATCCCGTGCCCCGTTTAGAAATGCTTCAGGATCGGCCAAGAAGGCCGCCAAAACGGCCGTCGCCGCCAGTGCCCCTTTGTTTCGCCAAATAAAGTCCATGGCTTTGTCGCCGTATTTGATGATCACATCAATCAGCTCCTCCGAGCGGTTCATTTGAGTAAGCTCGCCCGAGCGATGAAGCATCACCAACCGGCGAGCATTCTGCCCGTTCAGCCCTCCCAAGGCTCTTGCCGCTTTGGGACCCAAATCGTCTACAAGGGGGATAACCATCTCCCCATGCCGGACTAGCGCCTCGCCCACATCGTCACCGTATTTCACGAAAATGGCCATGGCCTGCGGACGCTTGATAATCCACACAGCGTTGTCTCCGAAGCGCATGAGAAGCTTTACTGCTTGTTGACCATGGGGGCCGGCTTCCTCGATCAGTCGGATAGCGTCGGGACCAACCTTCTGAATAGCCCGAGCAGCGTCATCTCCGTACCGGGCGACGAGCTGGCCTGCCCTTCTTGCGACAAGTTCCCCGCCCTCCTTGGCTGCTTCCCTGGCAAGCTTTCGGCCAACAGCCTCGACTCCTTCCCGCACAAGGGGCCCCCAGGCAAGCCCCTGGGTCGGTCGGTAGGTACAC
>JANXBW010000025.1 GCA_025060325.1 Thermoguttaceae bacterium | reverse complement strand
ACGGCGCCAAACGGGCCGCCGAACGCATCGGCAAAGGTGCCGAGCAGTATGCCATGCATATCGGCGGGGAAGAAGTCCCCATGCACGATCCTCGGCTTAACCCCGGCTTGGCCACAAGCTACAAGATGGACGCCACCCCGGCCCGACACACCCAGATGTCTGCCTGGACAGTGGAAGCGGAGTTTGCTCCGCCGGGTTTATGGCCGGAAAAAATCGAACGTTACAAGTACACCGGCAAAGGCAAGGCTCATGCTGTGGTGAGCAATCATCATCATGCCTCGTCGGCGGCGGGGATGTGTTTATTTGGATGGTCCGTCCTTCCGCCCACTGCACTGTGCGATTGCTTGACGTACACTACTGGACACAAATTCACATTGGACGATGTTCTGACTATCGGGGCCCGGATTGCTGCTTTGCGGATCGCGTTTAACCTTCGGGAGGGAATCCGCAATGTCGATCTTAAGATCCCCGGCCGAATCGTGGGCGATCCACCGCTGACTAAGGGCCCTGTGGCTGGTGTCACAGTGGATGTTGACACGCAAGTGCGCGAATACCTCGAGGCGATGGGGTGGGATCCGGTCACCGGTATCCCGACGCCAGAAACATTGCGAAGGGTCGGCCTAGAGTGGGTCATTCCGGATCTTCACGGTTAAGCAAAACAGAAAAAGGAGAGTTGCGATGGCAGTAACCCGGCGCACCTTTTTGGGAACATCGGCGGCCGTCGGTGCCTCGGTCGCCATGCCGCATGTCCTGGCCTCCCAGGATGACAAAGTTTTCCGCACGGCACTCGTCGGTTGTGGCTGGTGGGGCATGAATATCCTCCGCGAGGCCATTTGGTCCAAACAGGTAAAGGTGGTCGGCTTAAGCGATCCGGATCGCAGTCATTTGGAAAGTGTCTCCAAACAAGTGGAAGAACTCACCGGCGAACGGCCCAAAGGGTTTGCAGACCACCGCGAGCTTCTGGATGAAGTAAAGCCGGAGATCGTGATCGTCGCTTCGCCGGATCATTGGCACGCCTTGCAGACCATCGATGCCTGCAAAGCCGGCGCACACGTTTACGTGGAAAAGCCCATTAGTCACACTATTCGCGAAGGCCAGGTGATGGTGAAAGTGGCTCGAGAAACCGGGCGAGTTGTCCAGGTGGGCACCCATCGGCGGGTTTCCCCGCACAATGTCTCCGGGATGGAGTTCCTCAAAAGTGGCAAGGCGGGCAAAATTGGAATGATTCGGGCCTTTGTCCACTATGGCGGTGGTCCTGAGCAACCACAACCTAACGAAGAACCGCCGCCAGGACTGAACTGGGACCTATGGTGCGGGCCGGCGCCGCTTCGGCCGTTTAACCGGAAGATTCATCCACGGGGATTCCGCAATTTCCTGGATTACGCCAACGGCACGCTTGGCGACTGGGGCATCCACTGGCTCGACCAGATCCTTTGGTGGAGTGAGGAGCCCTGGCCCAAGATGGTCGCCTCCGTGGGAGGCCGGCCGATCGCCGGTCCACCGATCAACGACGGCAAGGTGCAAACTTCCGACGCCCCTGACCATCAGATTGCCATCTACCAATTCGATAACTTCTCGGTCACTTGGGAGCATCGACGGTTTGCCGGCAATAACGCGGAAAAGACTCATCCACAACAAGCGGTGGGGTGCTACTTCTACGGCACGAACGGTACCTTCCACATGGGCTGGCTGGACGGGTGGACGTTTTACCCGGTCAATCCCAAAGCTGCTCCCATTCATCAGGACGCCCAACTCCACGAGCCAGATGCCCAAAACATTCGCGAATTGTGGGCGGACTTCATCGACGCTATCCGCAAGGGTCGTCGTCCCGTGTGCGATATCGAAATCGGGTATCGCGCGACCACTCTAAGCTTGCTTGGCATGTTGGCGCTGAAGCTGGGCCGCAGCCTCCGCTGGGACGGGGAAAAGGGCGAAGTCATCGGCGATCCCGAGGCCAATGCCCTCCTTGAGCGGCCTTACCGTGCCCCGTGGCAATACCCGCGGGCATAGGAAGCTTCCGGCGGCCACCACCCGGTCGGAAAACCGTGTTCCCTTTGTCGACCAGAGGTTCGTCTAGAACCTCAAAAGCCGGATGCTGCAACACTTACCCGAGAGCGGTAGTGGCATTTGCCCGGAGCTTGGGCCTCAAGAGCGGCAGGCGGACGATGGAACCGGTTTGTCGGCGAAAGCCCTGGCCTTCATGGCAGCTGGCGATCATTTCCGCAGTTTTCTAGCGGAACTACCCAACCTTTACGTGGCACTGGCCCAGCTTTTGGATCAAATTCCCCCGGGTCGGGTCAGTACTTACGGGTGGCTTGCCGAGGCACTCGGCGACATGGCCGCGGCCCGGTGGATTGGCCAGTACCTCGCCTTACCCCACGAACTTGCCGGGCCACAAGTCAACGGCCAAAGCCAGCAGTGTCCGTGCCACCGCGTGGTGCGCTCTGACGGCAGCGTAGGGCTTTATGCCCACGGCAACCCGGAGGCCAAGGCAAAACTCCTTCGCCGGGAAGGAGTGCGTTTTGCTGGCGGCGTGGTGGAGCTGGAACGGCACGGCTTTCGCGACTTCTCCACCGAGCGACCGCTGGCCAAGCTTAAACAGCTTCAAGACCAACTGGCACGGGCTGTCGAAATTTCGCCGCTTGCGGCTTCGCCCGAAACGGTCGGGGCTCTGGACGTAGCTTATCAGGACGACTTGGCATGCGGCGTTTACGTAGTAATGGATAGCTCCGGACGGCGCATCCTGCGGGAAACAACTCTCCGGTGCCAGGTGAAGTTCCCGTACATATCGGGCTTTCTGGCATTTCGGGAGCTACCCGTCCTTATCCAACTTGTAGAGTGGGCCTCCAAGGAAGGTTGCCTAGGCCAAGTCCTCCTTGTTGACGGAAGTGGAATCCTTCATCCGCGCGGTGTGGGAATCGCTTCACACCTTGGGATTATCGCTGGCCTGCCCACCATTGGCATAACTAAAACCCTTTTGTGCGGAAGTCTGGAGCCGGCCCAGGATACTGTCTTTCCCCAATGGTGGATTGTCCACAAGGGTGCGCGCGTGGGATATGCTTTCCGTCCGCGGCCCCACAGTAAGGATCTTGTTTACGTCTGCCCCGGACATCGGACGGATGTGCGCTCTTGTCTTGAAGTCGTCAAACCCCTCTGCCGTGGACGCCGACTACCGGAGCCACTCTATTGGGCCGACCGGCGGAGCAAAGAGGCCCGTCATCATTGATGACTTCATCGATCAACTTGCGCAAGATCCCTGACGATAAAAGAGCAACGCATCAGCGCCAGAGGATTCAGACTAATCTTTTTGACAAAAATGTCGTAACAAGGGTAAATTGACAAAACCAGGGAGACGGACGCGCGCGGCTTGTTGACGCTTTCCGCACCCAATCGCAAGTAACCAAAACCGCCAAAGATGGGGGGCCTAGCCATGTGCGAATCATGTGAACTGAGTCTCAACCGGCGGGAATTCCTAGGTACAACTTTCGCGCTTTCCGGCGCCGCAAGTGCCCTGGCGGCAAGTACCGAGGAACCGAAGCTTGCCCCCCGACCCAAAGACCCACCGGTCGTCGACGTCGTTTTCCTCTACCCGCCAGCGGATGTTGTCAACGCCGGAGAGCTTGAAGACCATTGGCGCGTGCACCAATGGTTCACTTGGCCTGGCAACCAGTTCCAGCCGGAAGAACAGGAAAAGAAATTTAAACAAAAGCTTCAGGAAATGGCCGGCCGATTGGGCATCCACTTGCAGCTTGCTCCCCGAGCGATTTATCAATCGGCGGCGGTCCAGCAGTTTATCGAGGCGGCAAAGAACGGTCGCCCAGACGCCGTCCTTGTCATCAACTTTTGGAACACCTTTGCCGAATGGTCCTATCGGATTGCCACCGAGGTGGCTCCCCGGGCCATTGTTTACCAGCCGGTGGGTTCCAATCACCAATTGCCCAGGGATTTCCTGCGAAATACCCCCGGCTTGTGGTACATCCATTCCATTGAAAATTGGCCGGAGCTTGAGCGTTCGCTGCGGGCAATCCGCGCGTGCAAAATGCTGGCCCAAAGCCGGCTGCTGCGAGTATCAACTAAGGTCGAAGAACCCACCCAGGAGAGCGACCCGGATCTGGGAGTGGACATCGTCCACGTCCCGACATCTGAGCTTATTGCGATCTTCGATAGCATCGAGGTGAATGACCAGCTGGTTGCCCAAGCCTCCGAGTTACGGAGGCAAGCGGCCGCGGTTTGGGATGTCACCGACCAATTCGTCGTGGAAGCCGTCCGCGCTCACCAAGCCGTGCAGAGCATCATGGCTCGGTACGGTGCCGATGCCATCACCATCGAATGCTTGATGCTAAAACACCGTAAACCGTGCATCAGCTTTGCCCTGCTAAACGGGCAGCTGGTGCCAGCCGGTTGCGAAAACATGGTCGACGGAACCATCACGATGATGATCGGCCGGTGGCTCTGGGATCGGGCTGGTTTCATGCACAACCCGGAGTTCGACACCACCGAGAACCTCTACATGGGTGCCCACTGTACCTGCGCGTGGAAACTCCACGGTCCCGAAGGAGCGGAGCAAAAATTCATCATCCGGCCCTTCTTCCATCAACTCCCCAAGACGGCGGCTTTAGATGTCCAGTGGACACCTGGGGAGCCAGTGGTGCTTGCCAAATATTATTCCGGCGGTAAAAAGATCGCTTGTTGGACCGGGGAAGTGATCGCGTCTCCTCCTTGCCCACCAGTGGGCGGATGTGCCACCCGGGTGCTTGTCAAATTCGACAAGGTGGAGGATGTTTGCTCTGTCTATCCAGGGATTCACCCCATCCTCTTTTGCGTGGATCGAAAGGATGCTCGGGCGCTTCGCGCTTTTGCCCACTTAAACAAATTCGAATGGGTGGGCAACATTTAGCCGATTAACGTTTGAGCCGGTTGACTTATGAGGGGATGAGGTATTTAGGGGCCAGGCCGTAAGACAAAGGCTGCAGGACCCGGACGTGTCAGGAAAAAGTGCGCCTGCGGCAGGCGGTGAGGAAATTGGGCGCAGTAAGCGGCCGACCATCGCCCCAGAAAATCTTCCGCTTGGTCCTTGCGGACAAGTGCCCACACAGCCCCGCCGAAGCCCGCACCGAAGGCTGAGGCCGCCACCGCGTCTAGCTCCCGGGCCGAGCGAGCAAGGAAGCTTGTCTCCGGAACTTGATTCCCCAGAAGATTCTCCGCCCCCCACTGGGAACGATCCACCAACTGGCCAAATCGCTCGAAGTCGCCGGCCCGCAGTGCGTCGGCCGCCTGCGGCAAAACTTCCTGGTTTTCAAGCACAAAGTGCTCAAGCCTCGCCCGGAGAAGCTCCCGTTCTGCCGGATCACCCACCTTTGTGGAGATGATCCGGCGCAGCTCATCGACAGCCGCCGGACCGCAGTCGGTGATGGCTCCGAGAGTAGCCTCCCCTCGGCCAGTAACTTCTTGCCACAGCCGGGCTAGTTCCCGCGCCCGAAAAGAAGCGGCGTTGTACTTTTCGAGGGCCGCCCCGGTTTTTTCTGCCACCACCCCACTTGCGGCAATAGCAAAGACCCACTCCGGCGGAAGAGGAATCGTTTCAACAAAATCCACGGGTACATAGCGGTAGCGGAGAAGCTGACCGGCTCTGCCCAACAAGATGGCCGTATGATCCTCGCTTCCCCCTTGCGTGCCCACGCCCCGGTCCCCGGCTAGCGAGCCAAAGTTCTGCCCATTCTCTACCGTGGCCAAATAGCCGGCCAGGTCTTCGAGGCTGTTGATGTTTTCTTCCCACGCCGGATGTTGATCAATCGCGTTAAGCTCGGCCAAGGCGAGAAAAACCGCGACCATAAAAGCGCTTGAGCTACTCATGCCCGCTGCCGGCGGCAGGTCACTGGCAAAAGCAATTTCCGCCCCGCGATCAATACCGGGAAAATTCCGCACCACGCGCCGAACTACCGTCATCGGGTAGCCCAACCAATGGCCCTGCACGGGGACAAGATCCCCCGAAAGTTCCACGGAGACGACTTCGGCCGAATCCACATTCGTCAGAAACACCCGCCTGTCGGGGCGCGCTAGGGCCACCAGACAAAAACCGCGCTCGATCGGGGCAACAATGCTTTGACCGCCCGCATAGTCAGTGTGCTTGCCGAGGACTTCCACTCGGCCGGGTACGAAAAAGCCAACTGCGGGCTGACCCGCGGGAATAGCCGCGGCAGCTTCGGCAAAAAGTCTTGCCTTTCGTTCCGCCTCCGGAGGTGTCAGCCCCGCTTGGACCAAAGTATTTGTCAACGCGTCCCTGTCGTCCCACGAACCGGACCATTCCCACCGCCGCAGCATACTCTGGGTGTCCTCCGTTCCACTCTCGGTTGAGGATCCCTCATTCCACTCTCAGATTGGCGCAAGGGTATTTCGGTCGGAAAAAACACCCTATGGTCGGCCAATGAGCAGGGGCCATTGTATCCGCATAGCGGGCCAATTGCCTCGCTTGAATGTAGCAGGAAGGCAACAGCGACGGCAAAGTGTGCTGCCGATCGTCAACCGACAAACACCAGAAAGAAGGACCGGCCCTGCGGATCAAGCGGGACTCATCGAGAAAGAAAAGTCGCCCCCTTTATCCCAGTCCTTAGACGGAGCGGTTCGTGCAGGTAGCACTCCCGGTTCCGCCGCATCCTTACCCCTTCACGATCCAAGCAGTCCGCCCATTTAGGGACCGTTTACAACCCGCTGAACCGGCGAGGAAGCTTTTTGCGGAGCCCCTTGACATTCTTTACAAGTTGACGGGCACATCCTTCAGGAATTTTGCCACTGCCTGGATGTCTGACCGTCGGGTGAGGTCCAAAACCCCGGCACGAATTCGCACGACGCGGAATTTCTCGCCTAGGTGATCGATTGCGTATTGCACCGCATCGGTGATTTCCAACTCTCCTCGTGGCGAGGGGCGGATCTGTCGACAAGCTTCGAAGATCGACGGGCCAAACCGCCAGCAATTCATACTGACCCACAAGGGTCGGGGCAATTGTTCGAGGACTTCCGGCTGCGGCTTCTCCAAGATTCGCAGCAGATGATGATCACCATTCATTAGCCCGACAGCGAATTGGCGAATGCGTTCCGGCGAAATGTTGCTGTGGGCAATCATCGCCTCTTGCTCGAAAAGCGCCACGGCGCAGCCCGGCTGGTCGCGTAAGGCCCGCAGGGCTTCTACTGGGTAGTAATTGTCAGAATTAATGGCCAGGAAATAGTCGCTACCTGCGAACTCCCGGGCCGCTGCCACCGCATCGGCCGTGCCTTTTGGTTCCTCTTGCACGGCATAATGCAGCCGCAACCGCGTGACACGCACTTCCTCCTCGTAGTACCGACGGATAACCTCATGGTCTGGGGCCACCACTAGACACACATCGGTATACCCGGCATCGGCTAAGGCCGACAAAACGTAATCCAAAAAGCGCCGGCCGACAGGAATCATCCCTTTAAGGCCTAACTTGGCCACCTCCAATTGGGCTGGCTCAAGCTTCGCCCCGTTTTCCTCCTCACGCATTCTTTTTCCTAAACCCCGGGCCAGAATGACCGCCTTATGCATACTTGAGGCCCTCACTACTTTGGTTGTCCCCTAAACTTCGAGACCGCCCCGATGCTTGTACTGCCGCATCCTACCCGGCACCTTAGGGCCTTCCAATCCCCCCACTAGCGGAAAAGTGAGAAACAGCATCGATGAGTTCAAAGGAAGATCGGCCCGCTTCGCCTCTCCCGGCGGAATACCCACTCCAAAGTACCTTGCAAAATTTATGCCACCCTAATACTCCCCTGAATTGCCCACGGGGTAGTCTTTCGATGTTTTTTTAGGTTTATTCCACGCGTCCCGTTCCTCCAGTCTTTGACGCAGATCCCCCAAGCCTGGCCCCACCCGCCCCTGCCCCTCCTCTGGGTCCGACTGAGCAAACAAGCCCGAAATCAAGCCTTAGAGGGACTTAAAACGCCCAGAAAATGCCGCCCGTCCCACCTGCTATCGCTTTAGCGACCCGCTCCCCTAGTGGCTCACTGCCCGAGTCAGCCCGAAGCTCAGGCTGGGCGTATTTTACGCATTATCAATCAACAAAGGGATGTTCTTACTGGGATAGTTTGCTTCCGCTCCGAATTGCCGGTAGACTCCCGCAAAACTCACACCAACCCTTGAGATAAGCTAGGTGGTGAGAAAAGCTTGCCGCCGGATCCACACTCATACGGTTGCGGTCCCTGGCGGAACTGATAATTTCTCCCCCCGCTTGGCCCTCGGATAACGCCGCCGAATACCCACACCTTCATTCCCGAAGGAGTTATCGATGCTCGGAACACAGCTGTGCCCCTTTTGTTTCAAGCTCGGAAGGAGCAACGGGTCCAGGGCATTTTGCTTGTGCGAAATCGCTGTGGCTTGCAGTGTGTTTTGGGCGGTCACCCTGAGTTTACTCGGGGTAGCGGCCGACTGGCCACAATTTCACGGCCCGCGCCGGGACAATATCTCCCATGACACCGGGTTGGCGGCCGCGTGGCCGGAGAATGGGCCTCCCCTTCTTTGGTCCGCCTCGGGGCTAGGGCATGGCTTTTCCACCGTGGCCATCGCCGCAGGCCGAATCCTCACCACCGGCGATCGCGACGATCGGCTTGTGATCACTTGTCTTGACCTTTCGGGAAAGATACTTTGGCAGGCGGAGAACGGACCGGCGTGGACGGGACCTGTGCCGGGTTCTCGCGGGACGCCGACTATTGACGGGGAGTTCTTCTACCATCAAAACGCCCACGGGGACCTGGCCTGTTTTCGGCTGGATAATGGCCAGCGGCTCTGGCACGTAAACGTGCTGCAGGCGTTTGGCGCCGAAAATATTGACTGGGCTTTGGCGGAGTCCCCACTTGTGGATGGCCAAAAGGTCATCTCCTGCCCCGGCGGTCCGCAAACAGCGATAGTTGCCTTCGACAAGAAAACCGGTCAACTCCTTTGGAAATCGCCCTCCGTCAACGACAAGGCCGGCTACTGTTCCCCCATTTTGGCAGAATGGCAAGGTCTCCGGATGATCATGGTCCTTACTGCCAAAGGATTCATCGGGGTTAACGCTGACACGGGTGCACTTTTGTGGTATGTGCGGCACGAAACACCGTTTGACGAGAACATCACCAGCCCGATTTACCACAATGGACATGTGTTCATTTCGACCCGCACGACCGGCTCAGTTTTGTTCCGGATTCATGTCGACGGGCAAACAGCCCGGCTGGAGCCCGTGTGGCGAAACCTCGACCTCGATAACCAGCACGGTGGTGTAATCCTGTACGACGGCCATCTCTACGGGGCAAGCCATGTCAACCAACAAGGGAAATGGATCTGTGTCGATTGGACCACGGGTCAAACCCGCTGGATGGAGCGCGGTGTTGGCAAAGGGGCGTTGACGCTGGCGGACGGCAAGCTCTTCCTCGTGTCGGAAACAGGCGACGTAGGCCTTGCGCCGGCAAGCCCCCGCGAGCTTAAAGTCGTCAGCCAGTTTAAGGCACCCCGGGGCGGTCCGGGACCTTTTTGGGCACACCCGGTCGTGTGCGATGGCCGTCTTTACATCCGCCACAGCGATCGCCTCTTTGTTTACGACGTCCGCTCTCCGGCGGGCAAAAGATGAGGAAAGTCCCAAATTAAAAGGCGCAGGATAGTGCCGCAACTGGTTTGCCGCCTTCACACGATATCTTCCAGAAAAGGTTTCGGCGGGGGTTGAGGTCCCCCTCAAAATTTCCGGGGATAACGCCTCCGCCAGCGTCTGTAGACTATTCCTCTCGTTTTGATCAGGACTCCCCTCTGGAGCGGCCCTTCCGCCCCTTGGCCCACTTGGTTTACGGGCTGAAAAGAGCCGAGTTGGGAGGCTAACCCCGCTTGCGCACACACCTAGCCAGAGGGCCATATCAGGAGACTTTTGCTTGCAAAATCGCTTCGCTACGACGGCCCTGCCTTAATTTATCGAAATTCAGCCCTTGACCCCCTTGACAGAGCGACGAAGAATTTTGTTGGACGGAGAAGAAGAAATCATCTCCGGCCAAGTTACGAGAAGCGTCTTAGCCAAACGGGCAGGCCTTTCGTCCCCCTCCCGGTTGTGGCCGTGTTCCTTACCCGATGGTGGGGACACGGCCCGCTTTATTTGCCAAACTCGTCTTCGGTTTCTTATGCAAGCCGATAATGGCATTTCCGGTCACTTCGAAAACGGCCAACCTACCTGCCCCCTTTCGGATCATATCCCGCCAAAGTACGATGACAGCTTAACCGTCGAGCTTTTGCCGGATTTTCTCCCGCAGTCCCTTTCTCCCAGTCGGGGGATGGGCACTATTTGCCGGGTTAAACTAACGTTTTTGCTGCTGAGTCGAGCTTACTTTCGGGAAAAAGGACGGAGCATTGGGCGATGCCGCTCCTAGGCGTGAATGTCGATCATGTTGCCACCGTCCGCCAGGCCCGCAGGACCTACGAACCTGACCCGGTATGGGCGGCCGTACTGGCCGAGCTTGGCGGGGCCGATGGCATCACGATTCACCTCCGGGAGGACCGCCGGCACATCCAGGACCGCGACTTAAAACTCCTGCGGGAAACGGTCACGGTAAAGCTCAACTTAGAAATGGCCTGTTGGGAGGAGATTGTGCAGATTGCCTGTCAGGTCCGCCCTGATCAGGCGACACTTGTCCCCGAGCGCCGCGAGGAAGTTACCACCGAGGGCGGCCTGGACCTGCTGGCTCATCGGGAGCGAGTCTCGGAGGTGATCAAGCGGCTGAAAGACGCCGGTATCTCCGTGAGCTTGTTCCTAGACCCTGACCCCAGGCAAATCGAGGCCGCTGCCCAACTGGGCGCCGATGCGGTAGAACTCCACACAGGCCAGTACGCCTTGGCCAAACCCGGGAGAGCTCAGGAGGAGCAACTGGCAATCCTTCAGCGGGCTGCCGAACATGTCCGCCAGTGCGGGCTAGTGCTTCACGCTGGGCACGGACTAAATTACAAAAACGTTGTCCCGGTTGCGCGGATCCCCGGTATGCACGAACTTAACATCGGCCATGCTATTGTGGCCCGAGCCATCTACGTGGGCATGGAACAGGCCGTTCGGGAGATGAAGCGGTTAATTACCGCTTAGGAAGAAACCTCTCTGATAAATGCGCACGAGACATCCGTTCATATTTTGGGAAGCACCTCTCGAGCCAATGCCGCCGGAAATGCCACCTTGGTAAATCTTTCTGCCTGAACAACGGCGCGTGGAAGGAAAGAAAGCGGAGTGCAGGCGGTCTGGGGAGAGAAGCTCGTCAACAGTGGGGAGAGGACGACCTACCCATGGCAACACGTGCGGAACAATTCGCCGGTGTCTCCACTGCGATTATCACCCCCTTCCGCAATGGGGAGGTTGACTACGAAGCCCTTCGGCAACAGGTGGAGTTTCAAATTGCAGCCGGCGTGACATGTATCTGTCCTGTGGGCACCACCGGAGAATCGCCCACGCTCTCTCATGAGGAACACGAACAAGTTATCGCCGCGGTCATCGAAATGGTGGCCGGCCGGGTCAAGGTCATGCCTGGTACCGGCTCAAATTCCACGGCGGAAGCCCTCCGATTGACAAAGTTTGCCGCCCGACATGGCGCCGACGCCGTTCTTATCGTCGGGCCATACTATAACCGGCCCACCCAAGAGGGTCTCTATCGGCATTACCGGACCTTGGCCGAGGCCGTTGACATTCCCGTATGCATTTACAACATCCCGGGCCGAACGGGTCGCAATATTGAGCCGGAAACGATCATTCGCTTGGCGGAGATTCCCAATATCGCCATGGTCAAAGAGGCAAGCGGCTCGATGGATCAAGCTTCCCAGATTATTGCCGCCACCGATTTGACCATCCTGAGTGGCGATGATAGCTTGACGCTGCCATTGATGGCCATCGGCGGTCGCGGCGTGATCTCCGTTGTGGCCAACCTTGTCCCCCAGGACATGAAAGCCATGGTGGAAGCCTTCGACGCCGGTCGAATTGCCGAGGCTCAAGCCTGGCACAAAAAGCTCTTCCCCCTCTGTCGCGATCTCCTATCAATTGCGAGCAACCCAATCCCGGTTAAGGCGGCCATGAAGCTTTTGGGACGAGATAGCGGCGAGCTACGAATGCCCTTGGTTCCGCTAGAGGGAGAGGGCCTCCATAAACTTCGCCAAGCGCTAATAAACTATGGGCTCCTAAAAGAGTAAACCGCCTAGGCCCTGGCCAACCTCCGGATGCTTGTCGGTTTAGAAACCCGGATGTACGTCATTTTCGTCGGATAACCTTTCGCCCGGCCAAGCTGATCGTCCCGAGTCAACTTGACACTACTCTTTGCAAAATCTAGGCTTATTGCGATAGCCTCTAACAACGCTGAGGGCAAATGCCGCGGGAGGCATATCCACCGGGCGAGACTCAGCCGACCGGTTACACCGATTCACACCGGTAGGAGGTGCCGGGCGTGACAAAACGCGATATTGTTCGTGTTATTTCGGAAGAATTGGGGCTTTCCCAGCTCCAAACTCGGGAGGTGGTGCAGCGGACTTTCGACGCCATTGTGGAGACCTTGGCCCGGGAAGGGCGAATCGAACTGCGGAACTTTGGCGTCTTTGAGGTCAAACGCCGTAAACCCCGAACTGCACGCAATCCCCGCACCGGCGATCAGGTTGATGTGCCAGAGCGCTTCGTGGTCCGCTTTAAGCCTGGCAAGGAAATGAAAATCCGAATCCGCAACCTCCAGCGCCGCCTGGCCAGCCAGGGGGCCAAATGATGCCATTTGCCCGGTCAACGCACAACTTTTTCTCGTTTTTCCGTCGGCACTGTGATTGGTCCGCCTAACCTTCCTCTATCAGCCCGCCAAGCCGGGGCTAAACTCTCCTTTCTAATCACCGCCTTCCTCAAGTTCCTGTGCCCAGCACTTCAGAGATGGGTAGCGCCGTCTCACAATGTTATCGCGGTACATCACGGCCAAGGCTCGGGGCGATCCGCGGCCAAATTGGCATAATTAGGCGGCGGTCAACTCCAGGGCCTATCCGAGTACTGCCTCAAAGTCACCCTAGGAAAAGGTTGGCTCCGCTAGCCGGTTGCACAACCCAGGTGGCATTTAGCGCTTTGGTCACCCGCTTCGTCGTTTCTGTGGAGACCGAATGGATGTGGACAAAAATGGTTTGCCTTTCGTCAGGTTTGTTGATTTGCCTCGGCCCAATTCCAGTAGCACTGGCTTCCAAGGATGCCCCGCAACCGCCGGGCGGGAATAAGCCCAATTTTATTTTCATTCTCGCGGATGATTTGGGATGGGGCGAATTAGGTTGCTACGGGCAGGAAAAGATCCGTACACCGAATTTAGATCGCATGGCGGCCGAGGGTATTCGCTTCACACAGTTTTACTGCGGCTCACCGGTTTGTGCCCCTTCGCGATGCGTCCTCCTTACAGGCAAGCACACAGGACATGCGTACATCAGAGATAATGCTGAGGTTCAGCCGGAGGGTCAATTACCGATTCCCGAGGAGGAAGTCACTCTGGCCGAGCTGCTTAAACAGGAGGGGTATACCACGGCAATTATCGGCAAATGGGGCCTTGGTCCGCCCGGAAGCACCGGTGATCCCCTTCGGCAGGGGTTTGACTTTTTCTTCGGCTACAATTGTCAACGTCATGCCCATAATCACTATCCGACTTTCCTTTACCGAAACCATGAGCGCGTTTTGCTGAACAACCCGGAGTTTTCGCCGCATCAAAAATTCCCGGAAGGACTCAATCCGAATGACCGGGCAAATTACGCGCGATATGGCGGCAAAGAGTATGCCCCGGACCTCATGGCCGAGGAGGCAGTCGCGTTTATCCGTCGCAACAAAGACCGGCCATTTTTCCTTTACTTCGCCACAACACTGATTCACTTGGCGCTCCAGGTGCCGGAGGATTCGCTTGCGGAGTACTTAGGTCAATTTCCGGAGAATCCGTACCTCGGTGAACGTGGGTACACACCGCATTTTGCGCCTCGGTCGGCATATGCGGCGATGGTCACCCGGCTTGATCGACACGTTGGCCAAATCTTGACGGCCCTTGACGAATTGGGGCTAGCGGAGCGAACGGTGATCTTTTTCAGTTCAGACAATGGTCCGATCTTTGGGCCGGGTGCTCCAGGTACAGGAGTACAAGGATTCGGCGAGGATTTCTTCCGGAGTACCGGACCACTCAGTGGCCGGAAGGGGACGCTATATGAAGGAGGGATTCGGGTTCCGTTTCTCGTACGCTGGAAGGGAACAGTCGGTCCGGGTCGGGTGAGCGATCATATCGGCGGCTTCCAGGATGTGCTGCCCACGGTGTTGGACATCCTTGGTAAACAACCTCCCAAGGGATGTGATGGAATTAGCTTTCTACCAACTTTGTTGGGCCAGCCAGGGCAGAAGGAACATCCCTACCTTGTTTGGGAGTTCTACGGCTACGGTGGTCAACAAGCTGTGCGGATGGGAAGGTGGAAGGGGATTCGACTGAATTGCTACAAGAACCCGACCGGCCCGATGCAGCTTTATGATCTAGAGACTGATCTTGGGGAGACGAAAGACCTGGCCGGTGAGCGGCCGGATATTGTTGCCCAAATGGAAAAGATTCTCGCCCAAGAGCACGAGCCTTCGCCGCATTGGGATTTTGCCAAGAAACTTCGGCCGCGGGCAAAATAACGGAGTGTCGAACGTACCGGGAGAAGCCCGGCTTCCGCGCCGAGCTTAAAGCCGCTGTTGAGCTTCCGCTCTGCGGAAGCCGGGGTTAGGGCGGACCGAATCCTCAAACAGCGCTTTCCAGCACGTCGCGGTGCCGGTGGCCGCTTAACTCATCTCGGGGCACAAAAACTCAACAAAAGACAAAACCTAGTTGACGGCTGCGGGCGGAACAGGGGCGCCACTCCGCGGGCCGACATACGTGATGCGCACGCGCGAGTAGAGTTGCCGATGGCCACGTTTACGCCGATAGCGCTTACGCCGTTTGAATTTTTGCACGATGATCTTCGGGCCAAGCACGACGCCGCGAACTTCGGCAATAACGCAGTAGTCCGGAAGGGTAGGTCGCCCCAGCTGCAGCCCAGTCTCGTCGCGGTAAGCCAACACCGGGCCTAGCTCAATTGCCGAACCTTTCGGGACCAGGCGGAGGTCCACTTCAAACTCATCACCCACGGCGACACGATATTGACGACCGCCGTCCTCAACAATCGCATACTTTGTAGTCAAAACCTGCTCAACCATCCCCAAGGTCCACGTGCCTTATGACTGGGTAAATAGACTCTCTTACTTTGAGCGGCCCCTGATGTCTCGCACCCTGACGGCCATCGCGGCTTCGGAAAAACTCAGTAAGAAGCTCCTACGGAGCTCCATTTGGCACGGTTCGCCACCAAAGCTCGCTTCACCAAGTGGATTCGCCGGTTCCAAGCAGTAGGGGCAAAGGGGTCTTTAGAGTCGAAAGTTTAAACGAGCTGCCGCCGGATGGGCAAGTACGGTGCGCTCAAAACACGTGCCGCATCAGACGGCCGCGATCGGGCGCGATTCAAACTGCCCGCCTCAACGCCAAGTTCTGCAATGTGGCTACGAGGGAAGGTCAATGCCTCAAACAAAAAAACCGGCCCGGCTTGGGGGACCAAACCGGGCCGGCGTGATATTCGGCGATGCGTTTGAAGCCGTCCAAGGGGCAGAAAACGGCCGATGCTAGCTGCCGCTAAGTGAGGACTGACCCCACAGTCGCCCACAACGGGTTTCCCCGAAGGGGCTAGGATCACGGATCCTTAGAAAGGAGGTGATCCAGCCGCAGGTTCCCCTACGGCTACCTTGTTACGACTTAGTCCCCATCACCGAGTTCCGGTTGAGCCCTTTCCCCCCTTGCGGGTTGGTTCAGGGCCTTGGCCGGCCCCCAGCTTTGGTGACTTGACGGGCGGTGTGTACAAGGCTCAGGAACACATTCACCGCGGTATGCTGACCCGCGATTACTAGCGATTCCGGCTTCATGCAGGCGGGTTGCAGCCTGCAATCTGAACTGAGCCGCGCTTTTTGGGATTTGCTCCCCCTCACAGGTTCGCTTCCCTTTGTACGCGGCATTGTAGGACGTGTGCAGCCCTGGGCATAAAGGCCATGAGGACTTGACGTCATCCCCACCTTCCTCCGGTTTGACACCGGCAGTCTCGCCAGAGTCCCCGGCATGACCCGCTGGCAACTGGCGACAGGGGTTTCGCTCGTTAAGGGACTTAACCCGACATCTCACGACACGAGCTGACGACAGCCATGCAGCACCTGTGCACGTTCCACCCCTTGCGGGGCGTCACCCTGGTTTCCCAGGGCTAATCCGTGCATGTCAAGCCCAGGATAAGGTTCTTCGCGTAGCCTCGAATTAAGCCACATCCTCCACCGCTTGTGTGAGCCCCCGTCAATTCCTTTGAGTTTCAGCCTTGCGGCCATACTCCCCAGGCGGAGCACTTAACGGTTTCCCTTCGACCGGAAAGCTATGGGGGACCCTCCGGTCTAGTGCTCAGCGTTTAGGGCTAGGACTACCGGGGTATCTAATCCCGTTTGCTCCCCTAGCTTTCGTGCCTCAGCGTCAGGGAAGGCCCAGCGAGCCGCCTTCGCCACGGGTGTTCCTTGCGATATCAACGCATTTCACCGCTCCACCGCAAGTTCCACTCGCCTCTACCTCCCTCTAGCCCCGCAGTTTCGGGCGCAGTTCCTCGGTTGAGCCGAGGGATTTCACACCCGACTTACGGAACCGCCTACGCACCCTTTAAGCCCAGTGATACCGAATAACGTTTGGACGGTCCGTCTTACCGCGGCTGCTGGCACGGACTTAGCCCGTCCTTCCTCTGGGGTTAGGTCAAGCCGGAGCTGGACTCCGACATTTCCGCCCCCCTGACAGCGGTTTACAACCCGAAGGCCTTCATCCCGCACGCGGCGTCGCTCGGTCAGGCTTGCGCCCATTGCCGAAGATTCTCGACTGCAGCCACCCGTAGGTGTCTGGGCAGTGTCTCAGTCCCAGTGGGCGAGGACACGCTCTCACGCCTCGTACCCGTCATCGCCTTGGTAGGCCGTTACCCTACCAACTAGCTGATAGGACGCGGGCCCCTCCCCAGGCGGAACTTCCACCTTTGGCCCCGAAGGCTTAAGCCCCGAGGCATTATCCGGTATTAGCCCCAGTTTCCCAGGGTTATCCCGGCCCTGGGGGCAGGTTACCCACGCGTTACTCCCCCTTTCGCCGCTCTCGGGCCCTTGCGAGCCCTACCGCACGACTTGCATGCCTAATCCACGCCGCCAACGTTCATTCTGAGCCAGGATCAAACCCTTCAATTGAACGCTGGTGTATGCTTACCCCATATCCGGACGGCTGACCGCCGGCGGGGATGGCTAACCAGCTTGAAAGGCCGACCCCGGGACCCCCTGGCCGCAACCGGGGATCCACAAGGCACCAAACCCCTTGCGCTCAGTCCTACTCAGCACTTCTTGGGGGCTGAAACCCAAGGGCAACTAGGCATCACGCATCGCCGAATTGTCAAAGACCGGAAATTTCTAGATGAATCCCTCTGCCGAGGTTGCCCGATCGGGTGTTGCTCCCATCGGGCAATTCACATTTTACAGCGCCCAGCCAGGTTGTCAAGTCGCCCCGCCGCAAATTTTTCTTTCAGCTCCGGCAACCGGGCAAACCCTTCTGGGCAACCGTCGTCAATCGTCGCGACCTATTTTAAGGCTTAGCCACAAACCTATCAAGTGGCCTCACCCTGGTCCCAATCACCGGTCGCGATCGTTTGAGGCGCCGGCAAAAGATATTATCGCACTTTTCCGCGCGAGAGTTCGCAGGAGCGAAAAAAATTTTTTCGGCCCCAACCTCGGCTTTGAGCTTTAACCCGCTCGGCAGCCGGCTTCGAAATCCGCAAAGTTGCCGATTTACAACCTGGAGCTCTTATCAGAATTCCGTATCTCGACCAACAAACCGACCTTTGCCCATTGCAAACCCCCTTGAGTAGCTTTCAGAAAAATCTACGGCCCATCCCCCCAAGAATTGACATTCCGTGCCAGCAAGCATCCCGAACGCGCCGGCTGGCAGTTCGACCTGGCCCCACTACACGGAGGCCCGGGATGCTCGCCGAAAACCGGTTCCCCCGAGCCATCCCTCGGGGGACAGCGCGGGGCTTCGACCGGATCAACTCTCCGGCGGGCCTAATCCTCGAAAATCAATGAGCGCGGATTTCGGAGGCTCGGTCGCACCGAATAAATCCAGGCTGCCCCACCATTGGGACCCGAGCGTGGAAAATTCACTAAAAAGAAAAATTTACTGAACTTCCCCGCTGCCGGTCTTGCCAGCCTGTCTTACGACGCGGTGCTCCCCGCCTCTTCCGAGTCTGCCCGACCTCCGCGGCCAGCAATCACCGTCGAAAATGCATTCCGCACAGGCCTCCAAAAATGGGCAGACAACTCTCGTGGACCCAAGCCGAGCAAAATGGGCCTTGGGAGGCTCTGCCACTTCCAAGACCCGCTTGAGCCCGATACGCCCCTCGGCGAAACCCCAATCCTTGAGACGCTCTCCGGCCACCAACCTACTTTTTCGGTCCCGGGTGGGCAGGCATTGGTGAAACGGGCAACGGTGGGAGCTTCGGGCGGTGACTGCGGAGTTCCCGCAGCCGGCATTTCTTACCCTCGCCTATGCGATCTTCCGGACAGACTTGCAAAATGACGTTGTAGGCTCCGTTGGCGGGGTTGTCGTACTCCTTCAGTTTGCGAAGGGCTAGCCCATGCATCATTCCGTAATGCCGGGCTTCGCCGCGTTCCTTCACCCAAGACCGCCCCTTGATTAACAAGAGCCGGTCGAAATAACGCCAATGAGGGCGAAGCCACTTCAGCACCTCCCGCATCGAGCCAATTGCCCGCCCGATAAGCGTGTTGAACTGGGTATGCTGTCCCAATAAGTCCTGGACACGAGCCGCCGCCACTGGGGTAGCCAGCCCAAGCTGCCGAACAATTTCGTCCACAGCCCGGGCCTTCTTGGCCACCGAATCGCACAGGTAAACTCGCAGGTCCGGACGAATAATCGCCAAAATGACTCCCGGCACCCCCGCTCCTGTGCCCACATCGAGCACGAGCTCTTCCGGCTCCAAAAGTTCCGCCACTGCAACCGAATCAAGCACATCCCGGGTAACAAACTTCTCCAAATCGGTGTGGCGGGTGAGGTTTATCTTCTGATTCCAGTCCCAAACCAACCGCCGATAGCGGTCAAGCAGACGAATTTGGTCGGGCGGCAAGCTGATCTGGTAGCGGGCTAATACATCCGCCAGCGTCGCGCCGTCTATCAGCTCAAGCTCACCGGCCGGCAAAACCGCTTCGACAACTGATCGCCCTTCAACCGGCGACAGCTGGGTGTCATGGCGGGCTATCCCCGACGGCACTCCAGCGCTCTCTGCCAACCCACTAACCGCCGGCTCTTGAGCATCCCCAGACGGGAGCTGGGCAGCCGGCTCGTCGCTTAGGGGTCGGGTGGGCTCTGAATTCTGATCTGGACTCATACCGCTTTTTTCCACGGGAGCGGACCCTGACTTATCCGTCGAAGCCTTTAAAAACTCCACCTATGCCAGTTTGGATTTTTCGATCAGGCCCGGTTCACACCTTGCCCCTTGTGGCGAAATATGCCGGTGCCCTCTAGGCCAACTTTGGATTCTACGGCACCCACCACGGATTGTCACCGGCTCATGAGCGTAGTGAAAAAGGCCGCCTTCCCGAGCCGCTGCCTAATCGTTGGCAACAACCTGCCAAAAACCGCAAGCGCAAAGACGAAGGGGACTCCCGAAACTTCCGACGGTATATCGGCCGACACTGCCTTTGGCGATAGAATTGCCAAATCGACAAGTAAGCACGGGAAGAACCACTGTGGCCCTCGGCATTGTCCGGCACCTCAGCCGGGCTGTGATAAGTGGACCTTTGACGGAATCATTCCATGGGCAAAATGCGCGAAAAGCACACTGGCCTCTCGCGGGGTATTTTTCCCCCAGTGTTGACAGGTAAGCATCGCTTGCAGAAAGTCTTGGCCGCGGCCGGCTTTGGCTCCCGCCGCAAGTGCGAGGAGTTAATCCTTGCTGGCCGGGTCATGGTCGATGGCAAAGTCGTTACTGAGCTAGGGACAAAAGTCGACCCGGAAAAGAACAAAATCCTGGTCGACGGGCTGCCTATTAAGATTCCTGAGCGGATCTATTATGCTGTTTACAAACCGGAGGGAGTGGTGTGCACACATCGGGATCCCTCGGGCCGGCTTCGCGTGATCGACCTTGTGCCGGAGACAGATGTGCGGCTTTTCTTTGTGGGCCGGTTGGATCTTCACAGTGAGGGGCTGATGCTTATTACCAATGATGGCGAACTGGCTCAGCGGCTTACGCACCCCCGCTTCGGCGTCCCGAAAGTCTACCGCGTGCTGGTGGCCGGAGTCCCGGACGAGAAAGTGTTGACAAAATTGGTGAAGGGCGTGCATTTTGCCGACTTTGTTGCTCGGGCCAAGCGCGTGCGGATGCTCAAGAAATATAAACAAAGCGCCGTACTAGAAATCGAACTATGCGAAGGCCATAACCGGGAAATCCGTCGGATGTTGGCCCGATTTGGCCACAAAGTGTACAAGCTAAAACGGATTGCCATTGGCCCCCTTAGTCTGGGGAAGCTTAAGCCGGGCCAGTGGCGAGTTCTCACACCGGCGGAAGTGGCCGCCTTGCGCAAAGCCGCAGGGCTGAAACCTTAGCCCGGCCGGCGCTTGGATCTACTGTAAGTCCCTTTCCACAGGGCGCCGGCAAACGGGTGTGTCCGCGCGTTGATGAAAAGAGCGCACCAGTCGTTAAAGGGGGAAGCTGGCTTGTTAAAAGTGGCTCTCCCTACCTGCCTGAGTAGCCTCCCCTGCCCAGAGCGAGCCCAACCTAAAACTCCCGAAGACGCGGGGGATGGCTTTACCGCTGGATCTTCCAAAAGGGTTAGGCGGCATGGAAGATAATTTGAGCCTAAGTGCCCCGAGGGCTACCCAATCCCCTTTATGCGAAAACCAAAGGACCAGTCCCCCAGCCTTCGCGAAGTTCTGGTTTGGACGAGTCCCCATTGTGGACAATCGGGCAGTGGGTCGGGACATTTACCTCCTGCGGCTAGCAGCGCCGGTGGTAGCCGAGCGAATCCTGCCCGGCCAATTTGTGATGCTCCGTCTGCCGGATACCTACGATCCGCTTTTGGGTCGGGCTTTTGCCCTTTTTGACACTGCCGATGACGTGGCCGGAAAGCCGACGGTGCTGGAAATTGTTTACGAAGTCGTGGGCAAAATGACAAATCGGCTTGCTGGACTGGCGGCGGGTGCTCAGCTGGAAATTTGGGGCCCCCTAGGGAATGGTTTCCCGCCTCTGCCCACCGACCAGTGGATCTTGGTCGCTGGGGGCATCGGTATTACCCCATTTGTCGCTTTCGCTCGTGCGGCACTTGGTCTTCGGCGATATGGGGGGACGGAGCACGGCTTTCCACCCTGCCGAAGGATAACCCTCCTTTACGGAGCCCGATCAGCGGATCAGCTCGTTTATGTAGATCAATTCCGCCAAATGGGTGTGGATGTTGCCACCTCGACCGAAGATGGGTCGGCCGGCTTCCGCGGGCTGATTACCGACCTTCTTGTTGACTTTTTAAGCGCGAGGCTATCCGGCCCGAAGGGCAATCGGAAAGGAGGACCTGGCGAACTTCCCGGCCCGGATGTTGCACCACAAGGGAGCAATCAACTCCCCCCTGACTGTAAAGTGCTTGCTTGCGGACCGGAGGCGATGTTGGCAAAAGTCGCCGAAATTTGCCGGCAGTATGCTGTCCCCTGCTGGGTATCGCTTGAAACACCAATGGCCTGCGGAATGGGCATTTGTTTTGGCTGTGCCGTTCCGGTGCGAACCGGTCCGGACAGTTGGGATTATAAGCGAACCTGCGTGGACGGGCCTATCTTCCCGGCCGAACTAATCGCTTGGGATATGCTGAGGCCAAGCGGACACTAATGCCTTGGTTTTCGCATAAACCCGGGAAAGATGGCTAGCTTTTTCACTCCGTTTGGCAAGTTCAACCTTTCCACCAGAATAGCTTTTAAGCAAACTAAGCCCCACTAGGTTAAGGGACCATGAGCCTTCCGCAATTCGGTAATCAAAAGAGCCTTTTAGTTCGTCAACGGATCTATCCTTTGCTCGTTTTCATAACAGGTTTCGTGTTTGCCTTCTGGGAAATAACCGTCGCCCATAGTGAAACAAAGAGCCCGCCGGCCGCGGCACCTCAAGAACCGCTCGGGGAAAGCTCCGCCTTAACAGCCATTGACCAGCTTGTAGCGGAGGCCATCAAAAGCGGCCAAATGCCCGGCTGCGTTGTGCTTATTGGGCGACGGTCGGGTGTGATCTTCCGCAAAGCCTATGGCCATCGGCAGCTGGAGCCGAGCCCTGAACCCATGGAGCCGGAGACGATTTTCGACCTCGCCTCGCTTACAAAACCCGTAGCCACGGCCACGAGCATTATGATCCTCTGGCAGCGCGGGCTTGTGGACTTAGATGCTCCTGTCTCGCGGTATATTCCGGAGTTTGGGGTACATGGTAAGGAGAAGGTGACGGTCCGAGAACTTCTCCTTCATATCGGCGGGCTACCGGCAGCCAACCCACTGGCGGAATACGAGGGTGGCCCATCCTCTGCCATGGAGAGAATCCTCGGTGGCAAGCCGATTGCACCCCCCGGCCAGCGCTTTGTTTACTCCGACGTGGGATTCATCGTGCTAGGAGAACTAATCCAGCGCGTAAGCGGCAAACGGCTTGATCAATTTGCCGTGGATGAAATCTTCCGGCCCCTGGGCATGAACGATACCCGGTTTTGCCCGGAGGCAGATCTTCGGCCTCGGATCGCCCCCACCGAGAAAGTAAACGGGACGTTCCTGCGGGGCACGGTTCATGACCCGAGGGCTGCACGATTGGGCGGAGTGGCCGGTCATGCCGGGCTTTTTTCTACTGCCGACGATCTCTGGAAGTTTGCCCATATGCTCCTTTGCCGCGGCAAAGCCGGAGACAAAGAGATTCTTGCACCCCACACATTCCGGCTGATGACTCAACCCCACGGCCTTCCGGGAGGCAGAGGGTTTCGCGGTTTGGGCTGGGACGTCCGGAGCAGCTACTCGTCTAACCGCAGTCCTGAATACAGCGCCTGGGCGTTTGGTCACGGCGGGTTTACCGGAACGGGCATGTGGATTGATCCGGAAAATGATCTGGCAGTGATCTTCCTAAGCAACCGTCTTCACCCAGACGGAACCGGATCGGTTAACCCGCTTATAGCTCAGATCGGCACTGTGGCCGCCAAGGCGCTTACTGGACAAAGGTCCAGAAAAGTGGTCAAAACAGGGGCGGAAGTCCTCGAGGCCGACCTGTTTTGGGCCGTCAAAGGTCGGCGGATTGGACTTATCACGAATCACACCGGCGTAGGCAGCGACGGAGTGCCCACCTGGCAACGGCTCCTCCGCGCTCCAGAGGCCAAGCTTGTTGCCCTCTTTGCCCCGGAACATGGATTTGAGGGCAAGCTCGACGTGGCCCATATTCCCGACCAAAAGCACCCTCTAACTGGTATACCGATTTACAGCCTGTACGGGAAAACACGGCGGCCGACGCCGGAGATGCTCGCGGGACTGGACACCCTCGTGTTTGACATCCAAGACATCGGAACACGGTTTTACACTTATATTTCCACCATGGGGTATGCCATGGAAGAGGCCGCCAAGGTGGGCATCAGGTTTGTCGTGCTCGATCGCCCCAATCCCATTGGCGGCCAAGCCGTCGAAGGTCCAGTTCTTGATCCGGACAAGGAATCCTTCGTCGGCTATCACCGGCTGCCGATTCGCCATGGCATGACCATTGGCGAGTTGGCACAGATGTTTCGGCAGGAACGGGGGCTTAACCTCGAGCTTATCGTCATCCCCATGGAAGGCTGGCAGCGAGGGATGTTCTGGGAGGATACGGGGCTCCGGTGGATTCCGCCCTCTCCCAACATGAAGACCGTTCCGGCCGCCTTCTTTTACCCAGGAATCGGCCTTCTAGAAACCACAAACATGTCGGTGGGCCGGGGAACTCCCACACCATTTGAGCGATTTGGTGCCCCGTGGCTCGACGCGGAGAAGTTGGCGGCAGCCCTCATGGATCGGCAGATCCCGGGGGTGTCCTTCCGCCCGATCACATTCGTCCCCGAGAGTTACGTGTTCCAAAATCGGGCATGCCACGGGCTGGAGCTTACGTTAGATGATCGCCGGACATTCCCCCCTGTGCGCTTCGGCCTGGAAGTGGCGTTGGCGATGCGCCGGCTTTTCCCCGACAAGTGGACGGCCGAACCTTATCTTCGCCTCTTAGGCAACCAAAGAGTCTTTGAGGCCGTATTGGAAGCAAAACCTTACGAGGAGATTGACCCGATTATTCAGCCCGAATTAAAAGCCTTCCAAGCCCGCCGGTGGCGGTATCTGCTTTACCCGGATTGATAACGGAGGCCACCGAAGGCGGTCGATTTCCTCCCCGCCGGTGGCTCCAGGTTCAGCTAAGGCTGGATTTTTCCCAGCCCATGTATTCTCCCTATTTTGACGGCACACGCCGCGGTGCTACCTAGTCGACAGTGTTCCCCTCCGAGGGAGTTTGCGCGGACCCTTCCGGCGGTAAGCCGGCCGCAGCCTCGGTCGGAGCGGGGACGACTGGCACAGCTGTGGCTTGCCCCGCGGCGGTAGGTTCGGGTGCCGCAGGTATCGGGGCAATAGGCAGGGGAATCACTGCCTCCCCTTCCGCCAAGGGAGAAGCGGAAACGTCTTGGGCAGGCCGGCTTTCCTCGGGAGCGGGGCCTTGTTCCCCGCGTCCTTTAGGAGGACTTTCCGCCGCTCGTTTCTGCTGCTTCGACTCAAGCTCGCGCTTCAGCCGGAAGTATTGAGCCAGCTCGGCGAAACTGCGCATCGGCTGTTTGCCGGCCAAGACCTCCTCGGAAAGTTGCACTGGCGGAGCCGGGGCAGACCGCTTCCGCGCTGGCCGGGCCGCTCGAGGTGTCTCCGGTCGAGCCGGGACCTCAGTTCTTTCCGTCACCTGGACGACAGGGGCCTTTTCTTGAGGCTTTTGGGGAGCCTCCCCCGCCTCGCTTCGCCTGGGCTTTGGCGCTTGGTCCTTTTTAGGTGGGCGTGTCTGGCGGGAGACTTGGGTAGGCCGCTCTCCCTCGGCAGTGCCGGCAGCTGCCGGCGGGCTGACCACCTTCGCTGGGCTTGGTCGCTGGACCCGCTCCCGCGTTGTCCCAGGTGGGATCATCGTTAGCGCCACTCGGCGTCGCTTGATGTCCACATCGCGAACCCATACGTGGACGATATCGCCCACTTCCGCCAACTCGTGCGGGTCTCGGACATATTTGGTTGACATTTCACTAATGTGAACAAGGCCGGTCACTGGCAGACCAAAGTCAACAAATATGCCAAAGTCGACAACATTGGCGACGGTTCCCTGGAGGGCCATTCCCGGTTTAAGATCTTGAAGCCGGAGGACACTTTGACGGAAAATCGGTCCCGGCAGATCCTCCCGGGGGTCCCTCCCTGGCCGAGCAAGCTGCGAAAGGATATCGCGAAGGGTTAACTCCCCCACCCGAAGCTGTCGACTTAATTCCTTTGGATTAACTTTGTCGATGGCCTGCCGCAACTTCTCTACTTGCTCGCGGTGGCGAAGGTCCTCCGGTTTAAACCCCAAAAACTCGAGGACCTTTTCGGCCACGGGGTAACTTTCCGGGTGGATCCAGGTTGCATCCAAGGGATTGTCGCCGTCCAAGATTTTGAGGAAGCCGGCGGCCTGGACGAAAGTCGCCTCGCCAATGCCGGGAACTTCGCGAAGTTGCAGCCGGTTCCGGAAGGGGCCGTTTTGCCTGCGGTATTCATAAATCCGCCGCGCCGTAAGCTGATTCAGTCCCGACACATACCGCAGGAGGGCCACGCTGGCCGTGTTGACATCAACACCAACGTAGTTGACACATGACTCCACCACTTCCTCCAAAGACGCACGGAGGTGGGCCGCTTGAATGTCATGTTGATAAAGTCCCACACCCAGATGCGCCGGCTCAATCTTCACTAGTTCACTAAGCGGATCTTGCAAGCGCCGGCCGATCGAAATCGCGCTCCGAAGGGCTGGGCTGTAATCGGGAAATTCCTCGCGGCCGATCGGGCTGGTGGAATAAAGGCTTGCCCCCGCTTCGTTGACGATACAGTAGTGAATGTTGCGGTCTTTTAGCTCGTTGGCAAGCAGACCAGCCACAAAAGGCTCCGTCCGCCGCGACCCAGTGCCATTGCCGATGGCAATAAGATCGATCCGGTAGCGCTCGATCAGTTGACAAAGGAGCGCTTTGCCTTTTTCGAGCTGTTCCGGCGGACCGATGACAAAAAATTCCCCATAACCCAGGACATTGCCAAACTCGTCCAAAGCAACGGCGGTGCAACCGTTTTTCAAACCGGGATCAATCGCCAGCACTCGACGATTCCGCACAGGCGGTTGCAAGAGGAGCTTACGGAGATTGCGCGCAAAAACGCGAAGGGCATGTTCCTCGGCCTTGTCAGTGAGCTCCCGGCGAAGCTCCCGCTCAAGCGCGGGCATCACCAGCCGAAGCAATGCATCTCGGAGGCAACCCCGCAAAAAGTCAGCATGGGGATGCCCCGGCGGGATGCAAAGCTTCTCAGCCTCTTCCATAAGTGGTTCAAAGTCGTACTCGAACTTGACCCGCAATACGCCGAGGCGTTCCCCCCGATTAAGGGCGAGGGTTTGGTGCGGTACGACCGAATCGATCTTTTGTCGGAAATTGAAGTAATCACGAAACGCCGCCTGAGAGCGCAGCCAACGCTCCTCAGCCTTGGAGAGCTTCTGGGGCCGAGCTGCTTGGGGTTCAGTGGCCTGAGCAGCGACGCCGGCCTCGCCCGCAGTCTTTTCTGCCCCGGCTTTTTTCCTTTCCTTGCGCCTTTTCTTTCGCTTCTTCTTCGGGCGTGCCGGCTCCGCGGCCTGCGTCTGCGCAGCCGGCGCAGCTTCACCCTCCGGTAACACTGCGGCGGAAACAGGTTGTGCCTCTTCGGACGTGGCTCCTGGCGCGGCTGCTTTCACGTCGGCTGAGGAAGGAGCCTCCAAAGCGTTTTCGCCGCTCAAAGCCCTCGCGGCAGGGGTCTCCAGCTTCCCCGGCTCAATCGGCATCTCTGGAGCCGCAGATTCTTCCGCAGTCTCACCTGAAAGCGCCGGTTTCGCCAGAGCTTCCGCAGTTTGTGCTTCTCCCGCAAGGGCCTCAAACCCCGGGATTCCACAAGAAAATGCTTCTTCGGCCGCCGGCTCCCCGGCCCCGAAGGTGGCAGGCGGCTGAGCTTCAGGCGCTGGGGGAGCAAGGCGCTCTTCGGGAGGTTTGCTCGCTTCGCCAATCGGCCCGGTTGTTTCCCCTTCCGCTTTCGGCAAAGGGGGAGCATCTGCCGTGGTAGAAGGCAAGGCAGTTTCCCCTGCGCTGGACGACGAGGGAACTACTGGCCCGGCCGAGGGCTCAGGTTGCTCAGGGCCTTGTTGACCCCCCGGATCGGCTTGCGGATCGAGCACAGCTGGAAAGTCGCGACTACCTTGGGGATCGTATGGTGTTGACCCAGCGTCGCTTAACTCCGGCGATTCACTTTTGTCCGAATCATCTCCGCAATCGGGATCTAGATGTCCACCATTGCCGTTGCCAGCGTCCTCATGACCACTCGCACCGTTGCCGTTACCCGCCTCCGGGTCCACAGCCGAACTTCCCATGCCCTCCGACTCAGCTAAATCGCTTTCAACCCGACCTGAACTCTCCCCTAAAGCCTCCCCAGGGGGAGTGGGCTCCGCAGTGGCACCCTTTTCTTCGGCCATCGCGACGCCGGCCGATTGGCCGGAGGCCCGCTCCGCAATCATTTGGCCCCCGATTGTTTGCGCTTCCGGAGGCGCTCCAACGGGGTGCTGCTCACACGGCGGCGGACCGGGCTCCGCTCCTTGCTCCGTGGCCGCCACGTCGGTCGCGCTGGCTGGCCCCAATGGAGCCTCGGAGGGCACCTCAGCCGGCGATTCTGCCACGGTTTCCGGTTCCGGTTTTCCTTCCGCAAGCCCGCTGCTAGATCCCTCGGAAGAAGCCAGTGGTACAAGTTCCGGCGAACGGTCGGGCTCTTTACCGGCCATTTGTTCGACCGGCTCACCGGCAACGCGGTCTTTCGCCTGCACAGCAACTTCCCCATCCCCGGAAGGTGCTGGAGCCGATGGCGGAGCCGAAACGGGTTTTCCCTTCGGGCCTGCCTGGCGCGGGGCCGCGGTCGTGGCCGCTGCCTGCTGTAAACTTCTTGGGGGTTCGGCTGCGGTGGCCACCAGAAAGGCTCGTTCCCGCAACATTTGACGAAGCCGTTGCCGGAGGTCGGCCCGCTCGCTAAATTGCTCGGCCACAATATGTCCAGCTCCGGCCAAAGCATCGGCAACATGGTGAACCTTTTTGTCGGGATCAACAAAGTCCGCCGCCCGTTTGTCCAAGTCGGCGCACGCCGGATCAGCCCGAAGGATTTCCTCAGCCAACTTCTCGAGCCCGCGGGAGCGAGCAAGTGTGGCTAACGTCTGCTTCTTGGGCTTGTATGGCAGATAAAGGTCTTCCAGCCGGGAGGGCGAGTCCGCCTCCAAAATCGCCTTCTCAAGCTCCGGCGTGAGTTTCCCCTGGCTTTCTATCGAACGAAGGATAGTCTGCTTGCGCTCGGCCAGGAGCCGCAGCGAGCTAAGCCGGGACTGAATCCGGCGGAGCTGCTCCTCGTCCAAACCTCCGGTGCGATCCCGGCGGTACCGCGTGATGAAGGGAATTGTGTTTCCCGCTTCAAGCAGCTCGATTACCGCCTGGATCTGCCACACCGCCAGGTTCAGTTCCTGAGCGATATCGCGAATATCGATCGTTACCTGCTTAGCCATAGCCTAAAGTTCGCAACAAAAAAAGTTCCCGCCTGTGAAACAATGGGCCGTGCTTCTCCCGGTATACGCACCGTTAAGGTCAACGAAGGAGGAAAGTCACAGGCGCTTGGCAGACTAGCCCCACCAGGTGCCGGAGCAACCAAATCACTCTATTGCCGCTGCCGAAAAGCGTCAAGAACGTATCCGACTAGTCTAGCAAGACAATAAGACAGTCGCCGAATAAACCAACAACAAATTGCCCGAGGTGCCCCCGCCCGGAACGCCACCCTCCGCGGAGTCCAGGCACCATCCTGCCGCTTCAAGGAAACTCTTCTCCGCCCGCAAGCAGCTTCGCGCTTCTACCTCGCCGAGCGGCCCCACAAAGCAAGCGCAATCAGATGCTTCCGCCGCTTGCCAAAGCCTCTGTCCATCCTGCGGGTTATCGTGGGGAACTGCCCTGCCGAGCCAGTTGCCCGAGAGGATAGGGATCACATGTTCACTTATCCGCTACCTGCAGGGAGGCAAATCGCACGCTGAGGGTGAGTGGTTCTTCCGTGCCCTGAAGACGAATCCCTAGTTTCTGGAAACCCTTATTCGGGTTCTGCGGAGGCGGGGGCGAACAGGTAAGCAGTTCAAACTGAGCACCAGCGGGGCTTAAGATCCTGACCGATAACGTCTTGCCATCGAGGCTTAGATCCGCTCGGTCGCCGGAAAGTTTCGGCGTGGCCCGAGTGTGGGCTTGCCAGAGGATCTCCGCTTTGGGACACCCTTCCAACCGATCGGTCAGCGTCAGGATCCAGCGACCATTGGCCAAACGCTCAAGCACAACGCGCCGTGTGACCTTCCGAGCATGCTGGCGATAAGCGGCGGAAAGGTCAACCTCCGCCTCCATCCGCTCCGGAGATGTCGCAAAGTGAGTGACCGGGGCGACCGCGCGAGGATCTTGATTATCTTTATTTATCCATAGAGTGTTTTGGCCCTCCGTATTGAGCCGGTAGTAAGTCCATCGGCGGCGGCCAAAATACTCCGGCAAATTGTAATCATCAGGCCCCAAGTCGTTGACGAAACGGCTCCCCTCAAAGTCAAGCACGAAACTCCCTAGTTCCAAATGGCTGTGATTGACTGCATTATCCCCACCTCTAAGCCCTACGTAGAACTCGGCCGTAGGTTCCCAGGAGGTGCGCATGGTCACTACATCAACATGCCGAAAGTGTTTCGCCAAAGGCTCGCCTGCTAATCCTTGGCCTCGGGGATCAAACCACCAAAGGTGAAGGGCACTGTCGCCCCCGATGACTTCTCGCTCGTGCCAAGCATACTGAGGCTTATCGAACCGCCGGGCAAGCCAAAACATGGCTGCCGACTCGCCCGCCCCCTCGCCTCCGTCGGCAAAGTTAAAAGCAAGCTGGGAGGGCCCAATAGCATGGATGCGGAAGGTCCCCGCCTCGGAAAATCCTGGCAGATCGCTAAGACCAAAATCGGTGCCCAGAGCCGTTTGCAATGCCGCCAACATGTACACGGTATAACTTGTGGCATAATTCCAGTAGCCCGGTCCCTCTGCCCAGGCTCCGTCCGGCGCATATTCCGCCATGGCTAAGGGAAGGGATCGGCAAGCCTGATGGACAATCCACCCGGCAAGTTCCGGCTCTTCGTCAGCAATGGCCAAGGCACCAATGGTCATCCCTCCGTTACAAACCTGGTTCCAGTTGTAGCGACTCCGTGCCCACCACCCGCCGGATTTGTACACTTTCTCTCCCTCACGGAGACCTTTTTCGATAATGGCCTGCCGAATGGTCCGCCGCTCCTCTTCGCTCATGACGTGGTAGAGCCAGTCGTAGCCTATGGCTAGCGCGTGGGTCATTTCAGCCGTGTCGAGAAAGTGACTGGGGTTCCAATCTTTAAACCCAGCGGCAACAAGCATCTCCTCAATTGCACGGCGGGCCATCCGCTCGTCTTTCTCAAGCCTATAGACAGTGGCTAGGACATACACGCGGTAAAGGCACCGGCGACTTTCCCCAAGAAGTCGCGGCCCAACGAGCCGATACTGGACGGGCGGTTGCGATAAAATCCGCTTTGCTTCCTCCCAAACGCTTCGAAAGATTTCCGCTGCCTTCCGGTGTTGACGAACAACCTTCCGGATCTCCTCTTCCGCGCCTGCCGGAGCAATAAGCCGCGGATGCCCATCCCGCAAGGTGCGGAGGATCGCTTGCGGTTCGGGAACATCTACTGCCTGAGCTGCAAGAGCAAACATAAAAGCGTAAACAAAGCCAAACATCTGGTAGCCTCCCTAGTTTGTCAACTCACCGGCACCGAGCGAAAATGTTCGGAAAGATGCTCCTTTGGTTTACAAGGTAGCAGGGCGGGCTTCTTTTTGTCGACAATAACCAAGCTCTGTCCCGAACAATTTTCAACCCCTGCCGGGCACGTTAGCACACCCTTTAACCACTAATCATCGCCGGCAACACGGCCGGCCTTAGGCGGCGGGAATACCGTTAACGAGTTTAACTCGGCTAGGGTTTGGCAGGTTTTTTCGTGAGTGATGGCGGAAGGTCAACACCGGCCTTGACCAAAGGCCCTTCCCGGCTTACGAATCGGCACTTGAAGGGGGAGGATGCACCGGGGCAAAGGGCCCTTCGGCCACGCTGTACCAAAGGAAGTTTGCCTCTAGCGATCGCCGCTTACTGCCCGCGGGCCACGCTGGCCCGATAAGCCCGGAAATACTCTGCCCACTCGGGCGGCGGCTCCGGAACATCGCTTTGTTTTACCGGCGGAACCTTTCCCGGTAAAGAACCAGGGCTTAGCCCCCTCGCACCAGGACGAAGTCCCAATGCCTGAAGCGCCCGGCGGTAGCCTTCCGCTGATGAAGGATCGCGACCCTGGAGCGCTTGTTGACGAAGTTCCGCCCATTCCCGGTAAAAGCGAATAAGATCCTCCTCCGACCACCCCAAGGCTTCAAGAAGATCCTTGTCAGATTGGCCACGTTGAATCTGCCGGCCCAAATACTCAAGGACAAGCGCTGTTACCTTTTCGGCATACTCCAGGTTCACTGGATCCGGCCGATAGACAGGGGGAGGAGTCCCCGGTAATGGGGCCCTTTGACCCGGCGGTCCCGGCCCACCGCCCACCAGGGGATTGCCACCACTTGAAGTTCTTGTCGACAAAAGCGGCGTTTGCGGAGCCGCCTGTGGTCCGCCACCCGATCCTTGGGTCGACTGGTCCTGCGCGCTTCCGGCGGTCCCTTGTGTCGATGCTTTGCCGGCGCCAGCCATTCGCGCACTAGCCGCGGAACTGGGGGAACCGACTTGGGCGGTGCTTGGGGCCGAGGGGGAACCCCCAGCACGGGCAAGTTCTTGCCCTCCTGGAGAGACAATGGGAGTTCCCGTTTCACCCGGCGAACTTTGACCGCCTGAACCTTGCCCCGGCTGAGGGGCAGGTTGACCGCCCCCAGCTCCGCCTCCACCAGAACGGTCACCTTCTAACTCCCCGGTCGCGCGGGCTTGGTGTCGGCTAATACTGGGGGAAAGGGCTTCCGGGTTTCCGCGGAACTGGCTGCCAGGCGGCAAAGATGCCTCACCACGGCGAGGAAGATTCGCTTCGGCAGGTGCCGGCGCAGTCACCGCTGGACTCCCGGGCCGAGTTTCCGCAGCTCTCTCACCGGCGGGCTGACCCAATCCCCCACCCTCAGCAGGAACCTTAACGGACTTTTGCGGCGGCATCGACCGTTCGGCGCCGCCCATTGCTATTTGGGCCTCAGGCCCAGAGGAAAGCTCAGAAGTTTCCTGGACCACCGAAGGTTTACCGCCAGGCTGACGAGGGGAAACTTGCCCGGCCAATTCCCCGGAAGGAGCAGGTGGTTTGCCGGCTTCTCCTAGCCGCTGCTGGCCGTAGGCGGGCTGAGCGTTACTTGAGGGGTTTCCAACTGATTTGGCTGGTGTTCCGCGGCTTTCGGCCCCAGCCTCCACATCGGTAGGCGATGAGGTTTGAGGTTGACCGGCCTGGGGGCCTGAGGGGTCAACACTTCCCACCGTTTCTCGAGCTGCCGGCGCCCCTCTCCCCTGAGGTGGATTGCCGCCACTAATATCCGCGCTTCTGGGTCCCACCCTTGAGTCGCCCCCGCTAGCCCCCGTCGAGTCTGGGCCTCCCTGAGCCTGCGACTGGTCGACGCTCAAACGTTCGTTTCCCTCGATGGGCATTGCCCCCGGAGTCACACCCTCCCTAGGACTGCCACCGGAGGGTGGGCCCTGGCTTGCTCCCCCGGGCGGAGTCTGATTACCAGCTTCCGACGGTCCCCCTGGACCTGTCCCAGGCCCCTTGGCAATTTGCTGACCCGCCGCCTTTGACGCGGATCCTTCAAGCGGCGGGGTAGTTCCCTCCGGCGACCGTTGATTTGGCTGCAAGCTCGACGCCGTTACCTCTGGCCGTGCAAGTTGACCCTCCGGACGCGGCCTATCCTGCGCGCCGTCCGTTACTTGGCCAGGGCTAGCCTCCCCCTTGCCTGATAGCAAATCTTGCAGGGCCTGCCGGAGCTGTCCATCACCTCGCGCATTTTGGGACAAGTAGTTGAGGATGCGCTCGAAGACCTCGCCCGGGTCGGCAGGGCTAACCCTATTTACCGAACTCCCCTGAGTTCCACTCCCTTCGGCCGGGGAAAAACTTCCACGCGGCTGCCCAGATCCGGTGCCTTGGCCGGCCTCTTCCCGCGATTGCGGGCCGGCCGCCCCCGCCGGCCGGGTCTCCGGACCTGACTGGCCAGTCGTGCCGGCCGATTGTGACGCGGAAGCCTCCCCTGATTGAGCTTGGGCCAAGTCCCCAGCGGCCGCCAACTGAGAGGACTCCCGACCGCCATCCTCCCAACTCTGTGTCCGACCAGTCCCCGAAGCCTCGTTAGAATCCCCAGCGGGGGAAGCCGCCGGAGACTGCGACACTTCGGGCGATTGCCCACCTTCAGAATTGCGTTCCGAACCTGCGCGCCCTTTGCCGGCTTGAGGCCCTCCTTCAGGCCCAAGGGTGGGTTGGCCCCCCGCCTCCGGGGCTACCACCCGGTGATCTTTTAGTTCGGCGGAAGGCGTTTCGCTTTCCTTGGAACTTTGTGGCCTTAATGGTTTTAGCTCCAAAACCCCCTCAGCGCTAGATGCCTCCCCACTACCCCCGGCTTCCCCCCCGGACCGTGCCGGGTCTGGCTTTTCGGCCGCTGCGGTCTCATCTCTCTCGCCTTGGGCAGGCTTCTGGCCCGTCGCCGCCCCAGTCGTCGATTCCCCACCCCCTCGGGCAGCTGCCGTTTGAGCTCCGTCGGCCGTATCACGTTGGGCCAGAAGACCTTCCGCGCTAGACCCGTTTTGTGGGGAGCCAATGCGGATATCCCATTTGGCCGACTCAGCCCGGTTGGGTTCCGGCTGCCGGCAATCGACAGCGACGGCCCACAGCCGTAGCCGATCCCCCGGTCGAAGCCCTAATTCACTCGGCGTGAAGTATGCTCTGCCTTCCCACAATCCGCGGAAGGCCTTGCTGGCATCCGCCCGGTCTAAAAGGGTCTCGTAAAGGGCAGATTTACCCCCCCTTTCTGTCCACAGCTCCACCCGGCTTAGCCCAAAGTCGGGATCGACCGCCTGCAGTCGAATTTCCAGCCGGCCTCCCAATGGAAGATCAATTTGTTCGGCAGAAAGGTTAACAACTCGAATCTCCGGCGGCCGGTCGGGGAGAATATCCACACGGTGCTGAGTATTCGGTCGAAGACCCCGGCCAGACTTGCTCCGGCCGCTAAAGCTATAAGTCAGCGAAATCGGCCGGGGGACACCCGGCCCAACCCGTGGAAGCGAAAATAGGACGGAAAACTCCTTTCCCCCCAAAGGCCGACACGGAACCCTTCGCTCAAGGGGAGGCTCACCCACCAGAATAGCTTCAGCTAAGTCTTCGGAGGCCTGCAGCTCCATATCGATTTCGCTTCCCTCAAGCCCCTCGAAGTCAGCTACCCCCTCGATGACCCGGGCGGGTAGCCCCGTGTATTGCGGTGGCTGAATCCGAATTCGGCTCGGGACCAACGTCACCGGCGGGAGAACGGTAATGCGAAATTCTGGGCTTTCCGCGTCGCCAGCCTGAACCCTGTAAACGAGGTCCTCGACAATCCCCGACTCACCCCCGGACAAGACCCCCTCAAAATGGTGCCCACCCGCCACGGCCGAGAGGACTATTTCCTGCTCTTTAAGCCGACCATCTGCCGGGCGAAAAACCACGGCAACCTTTTCGTCTCGACGCAACCCCCTTACGACCGCCTGAACAGTCACCTTCGACCCAGCCTCTACTGCGGTGTCGCCGGGCTTTACCTCGCGAATGGTTACCCGAGTAGCGGGGGGAATTACGTCCCACGGCCGGGAGATACGCACCAGGGAGACAAACACGCTTTTTGGCGAGAGGACTAGGTAGCCCAGGACCAATGCCCACAGACCAACTAGGAGGTAAGCCCGCCGAATGGCAGGCGAATAGTCCACAGTCACATGGGGAGGTACCCGGGCAAGCTGAGCTGCGGCCGTGTAGCCAAGCGAAAGAAGCACTTTTTGCCTTAGATCCTGTTCCGGGGAGGCGGCAAAATATGCTGGCCGACCATCCTCCGGGTTATCATCGGGCCTTTCCGACCCCGGCCTCTCGGCTGGGCCGGCACCGATTCCCCTATTAGGACCGGTGCTCATTCCGCCACGGGTTCTTGCGAGCCTAAATTCCGATCGAAGGAGCACGAAATTAATCAGGGCGTTTTTGATCCACGGCACACCTTGTTCAATCATCAAGGCGGCAAAAGCAGGACTTACCCGCCGAAGAAGGATCCCCAACACCGGCCCAAAAAGCCCGCCCAAACCGACGAGAAGACCAAGTCCGAGGGCCGCGGCTCGGCCCCAAGGCGGCAATCCCCTCGGAAAAACCCAGTGGTCGCACACAATTGCCAAAAAAACCAAAACAGTCACCAGCGAGAGGGTGGCACAACATCGGGCGACTATGTCTGCCAACTTCACCCGGCGAGCCACTCGGCGAAGCTGGGCATCGATTAGGTGTTCAGACTCAGCAAAGTCGCGAGGCACAGCCGGAGCGGAAGCCCCCGCAGAATAAGCCCAATTTTCCGCCTGAAGATGGGAATTGCCCGCCATTTTTGCTTCGCCTTCGCTAAGCGTGCGCTTTACCTGCTTCCGCCGTCTAAAGGAGAAGGGCACGTGGATTCCGGTGCAAAAAAGGCGCCAATGGCCCGAAGAGCGAAGCTCTGGAAAACCTAGAAATTATCGCGCTGCAGGTATGGCGCCATATAACCGGGGGTATCCCCGGCTCCGCTACTGTGTGCTCATCCACCTCGATTTTAGATTCCAGGAGCTTGCCCCCTCAAATAAGCTGCCGGCCGGCGATTGCTTTGGCCAGGAATTGTGGTCTTCGAGTTTGCCGAGGGACCCGTTGACTGGCCAAATGGTCCACCTAGCAAATCAAGTTTGAAAGGCCAGTGTAAACCGAGGGTTTTCGGGGCGCCCTCTCATCTTGAGTGAGGGGTCCAAGGGTAGCTTGCGTGATGCCGGAAATTTGCGCTTTGAAGTCGTCCGAAATATCGCAAGGATTGCCGGGAACTGACCAGCCTTGGCCGGTGTGGGGATGTGCCCCGGCACCACACCGCCAAAAGCGGAACATGCTCCGGACCACCCAGCCGAGGAATAAGTCCTCTTGGAAAACGGGAAAGGCGGATGTCTTCGTCCATCCCAATTGCCCTGGGAACTCAGTAAAGCCGCCGGACGAGCATAGGGTGCGAAACTTACGACAAGACAAGGCATATCGCGGAATTTGTTCGCCACGCCGGCACAGGCCACAACACCGTGGGCATTTGTTGGGCCAGATTTTTGTCAGGCCAATTCGCTTTAAGACGTTCGGCTTAAAGACCCTACCGTGACCCACCGGATTGGCCCGCCTGTCCATCAGACATCGTAAGCAAGTCAGGTCGTGGCCAGCGGTCCCGCCGCCAAGTGGGGAACCTGGGCCCTCCCCACATCCGGGCGCGTTTACAAAGGGTGGTACCGCAAAGTCTCAAAAAAGGCTTACGTAAAGTCCGCCGGCAGCTCGGCTGTCCGCCTCGGCACGCGACGATTCTGCAAGCTGTGCAAACGGGGGCCGCCCGGAACGAAAAAGCTGAGCCCCCGGATCCAAACAGCCGCACTTTGGCCGCGGAGATGGGGGCAAATCGACGAAAGATTGGCCGGACAAGTACGCCTCCGGTTTTTTTGAGAACCTGGGAGACTTTTCCCCGCGCACGGGCTTTATCCGCGCTGGCCCCTGGCCTTTGCTTGTGTAGGCCCAGACAATTAGGTATGCTGAAGGGATGGATTACATATCGAAATTGCAGTCGTCTTTCGTTGTTAAGTTTCGGTTCGCTTAGGGTGGGTCATCTTCTCGGCCATTGGGGCCGGGGGAACGGGTTTCTGACAAGTTTGCTGCCATCATTCCCGCTTATCTACTCGCGAGGAGGGTCAATTTGTTCTCCCTATGGTCTCTCAAGCCTGGGTTGATAAAGAGTCAACGGCGTCGCTGTATGCCCTGTTAGCCTTGCGACACCGCTCCTGGGGGAGTGTGGCGCTTGTTGTCGTCTTAATCCTGGGTGGCGCCATCAGTATTGGAAGTTGGGTAGGTCTTTCTCGGCATTACGATAGGCTATTGCGGGCGCAATTCGAGGGCGACTCGCAGCTTCGCCTCCGGGCTGTGGACGACCGGCTGCGACATAACTTGGAAGCCGCCCTCAGCTTGGGCGGGCTTTTCCAAGCCTCAGTGGAGGTTTCCCGGGAAGAATTTGTCGCTTTTGTGGGACCCCTTCTGACAAGTTGTAAAGAGCGACAAGCAGCTTGCTGGATCCCCCGAATCGGACCTAGCCAACGCCGGGTACACGAGCAATCCCAGCAAGCCGAGCTGCAAGCTTTGTATGAAATTTCCGAGTGGGGTCCGGATGGGCAATTGAGGCGGGCGGGCAACCGGCCGGAGTATTTCCCCATTGCCATCGTCGAGCCGCCGGGGGCCATCCGGCTGCCGATGGGGCTGGATCTTGGGGCCTCGACTAAGGTGGCCCAGAAGCTTTGGGCCGCAGCAGAGGGCAACGAGCCGACCGCCCTCCGGTTTTGTCTACTTGCTCCGTCCGAAAAACTCTCCCAGGAAGTAAACGACTGGGAGCTGATTCTCTGGCCTGTTTACCGCCGGGGCCAGCCGGGAACTCTCCCCGCCGAAAGGCGAAAGGGACTCCTCGGGTTTGCGGGCGTGGTGGTCGATGTCAGTGAGGCCCTGCGGGAAGCGCTGGCCGGCCTGCCGGCTTGCGGGATCGATGTCTCTGCGTACGACGATCCGCCAGAGTGTGGTTCGGCCCTCCTTGCTTGGGAAACATGTTCGCTGCGAAGCCGCCCGTTTGTCCCTCGGTCCGTTCAAGCCGAGGCCCTGGAAGCCCGGCTCTATCGGGCGGAACGCTTAGCCACCCCCGGTATGCCGTGGACGATCCTTTGCACTCCCACCGACTTGTACGAGCTACGGAGTGTCTTCCTGCCGCCGTGGGTCGTGCTGGCTGCCGGGCTTTCTCTGAGCCTGTTCGCGGCCGCCTATGTCAGCTCTTTGGTCACGCGAACTGCTCGGGTCGAAGAGTTGGTGGCCCAACGGGCCGCTGACCTTCGGCGGGCAAAGGAGTCGCTCGAAGCCGAAATTGAACGCCGCAAGATCGTCGAGCAAGACCTCCGCGATTCGCAGGCGCTATACTCGTCCCTCGTCGAAAATCTGCCGGTTCATGTCTTACGGAAAGATCTCGAGGGGCGATTCACCTTTGCCAATCAATCCTTCTGTCGGTTGGTGGGCAAGAGTCTCGAAGAGCTAAAAGGCAAGACCGACTACGACCTATACCCGGCCGAGCTTGCCGACAAGTACCGCGCAGATGACCGCTGGGTGGTCGAAAGCGGCCAACTTTTCGAATGCGAGGAGGAAAATATCCAGGATGGGCGGCGACGGTTTGTCCACGTGATGAAATCGCCAGTCCGGGATGCGGAAGGCAAGATCGTCGGTACCCAGGTGGTCTTTTGGGATGTGACGGCCCAGCGGGAAGCCCAGGCCGCCTTGGAGCACGAACGATACCTTCTGCATGCCTTGATGGATCACCTCCCACATGCCATCTACTTCAAGGACCGCGAAGGTCGCTACCTGCGGATCAACAAAGCCCTTGCCCGCAGCATTGGTCTAGACGACCCGGCCCAAGCTTTAGGAAAGACCGATTTTGACTTTTTTGCGCCGGAATATGCCGTCGAGGCTCGCCGCGATGAGCTTCGTGTGATGGACACTGGCCTTCCCATTGTGGACAAAGAGGAGCGGGTTATCTGGCGGGATGGCCGCTCCTGCTGGATGAGTACGACAAAATTGCCGCTTCTTGACGAGCGTGGACAGATCGTTGGCACATTTGGAATCTCGCGAGATATCACCGAGCGAAGAAAGGCGGCCGAGGCCCTCCGCGCGGCCAAAGAAGCTGCCGAAAGCGCAAGCCAGGCCAAGAGCACCTTCTTGGCCAATATGAGCCATGAGATCCGCAATCCGCTCAATGCGATCGTCAACATGGCGCGGCTGCTTCTTGATGGCCCGGTAACCAAGGAACAACGCGATTATCTGCTGGCTATCAAGGAGTCGGGCGAAACGCTGGAGGCCCTTATCAACGACATTCTTGACTTTTCCAAGATTGAAGCCGGCCGGCTGACGCTAGAAGAGGAGCCTTTCGATCTTCACGAGACCGTTCAGGACACGATGCGCTGGCTGGCTATCCGGGCACATCAAAAGGGCTTGGAAATCGCGTGTCATCTCCGTCGCGGCGTGCCCGTCGGGGTAGTGGGGGATAACACCCGGCTGCGGCAAGTTATTGTCAACTTGGTAAGCAACGCCATCAAGTTTACCGAAAGGGGCGAGGTCGAACTTACCGTCGAGCCAGAAGGCTTTGTCAACGGTCATGTGATTCTCCACTTTAAAGTCCGGGATACAGGTATCGGGATTTCTCCCGACAAAATCCACAAGATCTTTGAAGCCTTCGAGCAAGGGGATACCACTCGGCGGAGGCGTTACGGCGGAACGGGCTTGGGGCTTGCCATTAGCCGCCGCTTAGTGGAGGCGATGGGGGGCCGCATCTGGGTAGAAAGCACACCCAACGTGGGAAGTACCTTCCACTTCACCGTCCGGCTTGGTCTCTCGCCTGAGGAGAAGGAAGAGCCACACTTGGTGATTCCTCCGCTCCTCCGGGGCCTGCGCGTTTTAGTTGTTGACGACAACGCGACTAACCGCCGGATTTTAGGGGAAATCCTCGAAAGCTGGGAAATGCAGCCCATCTTGGCCGAAAGCGTTGAGCAGGCCCTTGCTATCCTTGTTGATGCGGAGCGCGCGGGGAACTCCATTCCGCTTGTGATCACCGATGTCAACATGCCTGGTCAGGATGGCTACGAGTTGGTGCGGATCATCAAACAGGACAAAAAGCTAGGCAGCACGGTGATCATGATGCTGTCTTCGGGTGAACGGCCGGAAGACCTCCGCCATGTGGAAAGCCTGGGGGTGTCCGCCTATTTGTTAAAACCGGTGAAACAATCTGAGCTGCTGGACGCGATCATCATGGCACTTGGGGTAGAGCCGGTGGAAGACCGCCGCGAGAGCGTGGAGATCTTCCGCCGCGTTCCCCGCCGTCCGTTGCGAGTCCTCCTTGTGGAAGATAGTCTCATCAATCAGAAGTTGGCCGTCGGCATGCTCCACCGCTGGGGGCACGAAGTGGTCGTGGCTAGCAATGGCCTAGAGGCAGTCCAGATTTATCAGAAAGAACATTTCGACCTTATCCTGATGGACGTGCAGATGCCGGAGATGGACGGCTTCGAAGCAACCGAGGCCATCCGCGCCCTCGAGCGCCGCACTGGCAAGCATGTGCCCATTTTGGCTATGACGGCCCATGCCCTGAAGGGTGATCGCGAACGCTGCCTGGCAGCCGGCATGGACGACTACGTTGGCAAGCCGATCCGGCCGGAGCTTTTGTTCGAGAAGCTTGAGTTATTGACGGCCGCTTTCCCCGTCCGCCCCGCGGCCGAAGTATCCGCGCTTGCTTCCCAGGCGTCTGAGGCTCAATCCGGCCAGCACCCTACCCCCGTGCAGCCTTTAGGCCCGAAGGACGGGGCGTTAGTCCTCGGGGGTGAATCTTCCGACAAGCCCCCAGGGGAGGCCGTACCCGCCGACTCCCCCATCTTTCAGGCAGCGCTGAGCGCAGGCGTGCAAGCGGAGCAGGCTCTCTCGGTAGGAAGGCCGCAAGGGGGAGGCGCCCAAAACGGGGAACCAGCTCCCTCGTTCCAGCCTCCGAGCGGGCAAGCGGTCCCAGTCGGCGGAGGAGCTTCGGATCTTGGCCAACCGGCTCAACCGAGCGGAGAACCGAAAATGGAGCCCCCTGCTCCCAAATCCGGCCAGCCAGAGCCATCACCTTGGCCCGAATTCAGTCTGCAGGAAGCGCTTCGGTCTGTGCGGGGTGACACGGAGCTTCTCCGCGTGGTGTGTGAGGCGGTGGTCGAAGATACGCCGCGCCTCCTGAACGAGATTGAAAAGGCTATTTCCGAGAAAAATGCGAAGAATTTGCGGCTTTATGCGCACACGCTGAAAGGCTCGATCCGATATTTCGGGCCAACGGAGCTCTTTAACCGGTGCTTTGAGCTTGAGAAAATGGGGCGGGACGGTCTCTTCGACGGAGCTGAAGAGCTTTTTGCCCTGGTCAAGCAGGACACCGAGCGTTTGCGGAGCTTCCTTCAGTCGTATCTTCAAAGTCAGTTCCGGCCTTAAGCACGTACCAGGCTGCTAAAGAGTTGTGGCCGGCGGGGTCTTCGTTTATTGATGGAGGTTTAAGCCAAAAAAACCACCATAAAGGGGGCATCGATGCGCCTTGAGCTTCGGGCCTTCGTGCTGGCGGTTAGCCCACAACGGGGCGGCGGCAAGCCGCCTAGATTTCGCAAGAGCTACCCTTTCGGTTGGAAGGCGGATTTGGGGGGTGACGTAGGGAGGCTCTAAGTCTCCGCAGACGCAGGCGACAGCTTGCAGAGCCACATCCGTACGTTTCTAACAAGTCCTACTGGTTGGTAAGAAAGTTGCAAAGTCTGAACCTTTTCGACGAGGAAAGGTGGGGGGACATGCCGAGTGTTCTAATTGTGGACGACTCGCCCATCGAACGGAAGCTTTTGTGCGAATACCTGCGCTCACATTCTGATTGGCGGGTTTATGATGCTGCCAATGGGGAGGAAGCTTTAGCGCGGGTGGCCGAGACTAATCCCGATCTTGTGGTCACGGACCTCAATATGCCCGTCATGGATGGGTTAGAACTGGTCACGGCGATGCGGACTCATCATCCGGATATCCCCGTGATTCTTATCACGGCCTATGGCAGCGAGGCGCTGGCTGTGGAGGCTTTGGAGCGCGGAGCCGCCGGCTATGTGCCCAAGTCTCGGCTTACGGAGAAGCTCCTCCAAACAATGGAAAACGTGCTGAATCTAGCGCGAGCGGAGCAAAACTATGCCCGACTCATCCAGTGCCTGGAGCTCACTGAGTTTCGCTTCCAGCTTGATAACGACTTAAGCCTTGTCGACCCCCTTGTGGACTTAGTGCAGCAGATGGTGGAAGGGCTTGAGTTTAGCGACTTTACTGGGCGACTTCGCATCGGGATTGCGCTTCGGGAGGCACTGCTTAATGCGATTCTTCACGGGAATCTGGAGCTAGCGCCGGAGGAAGTGCAGCGGATTCGCGAGGCCACCGAGCTTGAAAAGCAGCAAGCACTGGTGGAGCCACGGCGGCAGCAAGCTCCCTACAAGGATCGGCGGGTGTTCTTGCAAGCGATTCTTACCCGTGAGGAGGTTCGTTTCCTCGTGCGCGACGAAGGTCCCGGGTTTGATCCAGACTCGGTGCCAAAACCGACCGATTTAGGGGCGCTTGACGCCGATCGGGGGCGAGGCCTGGCATTGATGAGGACATTTATGGATGAAGTGAAGTATAACCAAAAGGGCAACGAGGTGCTTCTGATTAAGCGTCGGGAACGCGTCCCCGCTGGCGCTACTTCTGTGCAACAATAATGGATTTTGGGGAAGTTTGTTGCCACCAAGCGGCTGCGTAGGGGTAGCTGTCGGTGGGTGTAGATAGCAACACTTCCCTAAGCGCCGCTCGAGGCGTTCCGGTCTGCCGGGCGGTGGGTCTACAGCTTTGGAAAAGTCCGTTTGAAGAACCGTGGGAAAAAGGCCTTTTCGGACTGGCGCAATCCCGATCGGGGCAACTAGGCGCCGTCGGGGGCGAACCCCTTAATAATGTGGGCAAACATCTGCCCAAACAGGAGTCGCTCCATGCCGCGTGTGTTAGTCGTCGATGATTCGGCCGTCGATAGGCACCTTGTCGGTCAATATCTGGAAGCGGACGAGGATTTGCAGATTGACTACGCCGTCCACGGCCGAGAAGCACTCGATAAGATGGCCATCCAAGTGCCGGACGTGGTGGTCACCGATCTGATTATGCCGGAAATGGACGGCCTGGAGCTGGTCGGGGAAATCCGCGACCGGTACCCCCATGTGCCGGTGATCCTGATTAGCTCTCGCGGCAGCGAAGAAATTGTCGTCCAGGCTCTTCAGCGGGGGGCAGCAAGCTACGTACCCAAACGCTCGCTTGCCCGACGGATGCTGGCTACGGTTCGCAACGTGCTCGCCGTCTCCAGTAGCCAGCAACGGCAAGTGCGGCTAATGGAATGCATGACCTGCAATGAATGCACCTTCGAGCTTGAAAACAATTCGGCATTGATCGCTCCACTGATCAACTACCTCCAGCAGATTATGGAGACGTTAGGCCTTGGCGACGAGGCAGAGCGAACCCGTGTTGGTGTCGCCTTGGAAGAAGCCTTGGCCAATGCACTATACCATGGTAATTTGCAGGTGGGTTCTGAGCTTCGCGGGGAGGATGACGAGGCTTATTATCGGCTCATACAGGAACGGATGCGGACCCCGCCTTATTGCCACCGGCGGATTCATGTCCGAGCGCGGCTTGCCCGGGATATGGCCAAATTTGTGATCCGCGACGAAGGACCGGGATTTGACCCGAATTCCCTTCCCGACCCAACCGACCCCGCCAACTTAGAGAAGGCAAGCGGCCGCGGGCTGCTCCTGATGAAGACCTTTATGGACGAAGTAATTTACAACGAAACCGGCAACGAAGTCACGCTCATCAAGTACGCCAATCGCCAAGAAAAGACCGGGGAGTCTTCGTCCACTAGCGAGGTCTGCGAGTCGGCCAAGAGCGAGGCCTCCTGCGAGCAAGCTTCCTAGGATGAAGCGGTCTAAGAACCGCACTTTCCCGTCCGCCCAGGGCGAGCTTTCGTCAACAAGCGGCCTTCCAGCCGGCGGAGACCTTTTCGCTTATTTTTCAAGCAGAGCCACCTGTGGTCTAAAAACTCCCTTTTCTTAGGGACCAAAGATTCCCACCCAAAGCTATCTCGAGCAAAAGAGGGTCCCCGGTGGCCAATTCTCAATGGCCCCTCACGCCGCCACACGTCATCAACGCCATCGTGTGATTCCCTTCTGAGAAAAGAGCCTCGTGGCGGCGATTTTTCCAGGGTCTGGAGCCAAGACCGGTGCCCCCGAAGGCAAGCGGACCTCGTCATTTGTTGACAAATGATTTGCGACAAGCCCTTGGCCTTCAGACTTTTGAGGGAGACTCTCCAGTCAAAAGTATTAAATGGGCGATTCCCGGCGACAGTGTCCTTGGCGGCCGGCGACCTTAGCTAAGTTTATGCCTCGTATCAGCGTTTTTGCCCTCTTAAGGCATCGGTTGAACGGGGCGCAGCGGGGCAAATTGGGTGGCCCATTGCCGGGTTAATTCGAGGTACTTTTGTCCATGTTCCAACGAAGGCTCAATCTCGCTGCCTTCGTGCCACTCGTTAAACGATGTGATAAGCACCCAATCGGGCTGGGCAGCGATCGCCTCCTCCCACTGAATTCCATAACTTTGGCCGTCGAAACGATCCACGGCAAGCCCCGGTTTACGGATCTTTGTATCGTCATAGCCTGGAATGACCGTAAGCGCCACCGATTTGCCGGCCTCTCGTGCCAGCTTGACCCACCGGGGATAAGTTTCCCGGCACCAAGCGCGGACTTCTTCCAAACTTTTGCCCCGCAGTTGTCCGGCCGTGTTATAAGTGTGTAAACCGTCAAAGACCTGGGCCGCTTCAGCCGAGAAGCGATCCCCCTGGAAGAAAACCCCCTGAGGATATTCTTGCCGAACGGCAGCAACCACCTCCTGCCAACCTTTGACACCGATTTCCCCAATCGCTCTGCCGTAAACAAAGACGACCGGCTTCCCGTTGACACGAAGCCAGCGGGGATGATCGCCGTACTTACGCAGAAGGCGAACAATGTCTTTCGTCGCCGAAGCGGGAGTCTTCGGGTTGGGTACGGTCTCGTAGTAGACGGTAATCCTTATAAGCGGCCCAACGGTGGCCAAGATCTTTTCCAGTGCCTGGTCGGAAAAGTCCCCGTGTCCCCACCAGCTGACGATCCACCCGTGGATACCTGCTTCCACGGTCCAGCGACAATGTTGACGAATGGTATTCGGGTCGTGCGAATCGTAGGCACCAAGAAGCGGATAATTCGTGCTTGAGCCGATCTTCTTAGCCGCCACATCAACATCCCGCCAGTGCGACCAGCGACCGCTGCCCCCCGGTTTTTCCGGGTTACCGTACCAGGGGTAATAGAAGGTCAGCACCATTCGCGGGATGTCCCCATTCATCGCGGAGCTGGCCGGCGCCCGAGCCTCTTGGCCAAAAACAGCCCCAAGGGCAAAGGCCAAAACGACCAAGGAAGTTACCCCGGTAAACAAGCAAAGCCTCGTGTAACCACCCCAAATAACTTCGCGTTGACCAATTTGCCGATCAAATGTCATGCTTTTGAGACTCATAGATGTCCCTCCCAAGCTGGAGCACCGAGGATCGATTGGCAGCCCGGATTCGGATTTTACTAAAGCAAAAAACCAGCGGACGCTCTCTTGTCAGACCCACTCCAGCATTTCGGCCCAGCGAATGTTTGCGAAAGCCGAAGCTTGAGAGCAGGCGGTAAAAGCCCGCAGTAATAAGCTCGGTTTCAAACTTGCTTAACGGGCGCCCGTTATCCGCGCGGCGACCAACCATCATTCGACCCGGCGGAAATTTGTCCCGCTCTTCCTACGCGACCAGGCGTCCTTTCTCGCACACTAAGGGTGCACGCCACCAGGAGCTAGCCCACAGCAAGCAGCACTCGGTGGCCCATTGCCGCGACCAAGAAACGCGGAGCTTTCCCAATTCCCCACTGGGCCCACCTTTCTGAGGCGCCGTCCGCCGGCTCCCCTGGCCCGAGCTCGCCCTCCCACCAGATCGGCGACAAGCCCGCCTTTGCCCCTCGCGGCATCTGGCAGAGAGTATACCGCCACAATTGGGCCAGTCTAGGAGTTTTGGCCAACTAAAGCCTCCTTCCGGCAAGCCGGGAAGCCCTTCAGAAGACCCATCCCCTCAAAAGCAAACAAGGATTGCTCGACTCAGGCCGTCCCTAAGTGCGACAAGTCAAGCGGCACACCCCGCTCGCCCCGGACGGCTTGCCGGCCTGCCACCTGCTTAAAACGGGGATTCATCTTCCTCCTGGTCCACAGGTGCGTCGAATTCTTCGTAATGCGCCCGGAGGTTTTCAAATCGAGTGTACTTTTGAAGCCAAGCTAACTTTACTTCGCCAGTTGGGCCGTTACGCTGCTTAGCCACGATAATTTCCGCAATTCCGGCGACGCCTTTTTGCTCGGCCTCTTCCCGGGAATGGCAGTAATATTCTTCCCTGTGGACGAACATCACCACATCAGCATCCTGCTCGATAGCCCCCGATTCCCGGAGGTGGCTGAGACGCGGACGATGACCTTCGCGGCCTTGTTCCACCTGCCGATTAAGCTGGGCAAGGCAAAGCACAGGCGTCTGGAGCTCACGCGCCATCGCTTTTAGCCGCCGGGTGATTCGGGCCACCTGCTCTTGCCGCGGGTCTTGGGGATTGTCCGGCTCAATGAGCTGAAGATAGTCGATAACCACAAGTCCAAGTCCACATTTGCGCTTGAGCCGGCGGGCGCAGGCGGCAATTTCCGACACCGTTCGGCTCGGGGTGTCGTCGATAAAAAGCGGGGCCTGAGCCAATTGGTTAGACGCCCGGACCAGCTTCTCCCGCTCAGCACTTGAGATAAAACCGGAGCGGAACTTCTTCCCGTCGATCTTTCCTAGCGAACATAGCATTCGCTGAGCCAATTCCCGCCGAGCCATTTCTAAGCTAACAAATAAACAGGGCACATTCAGCTCAAGCGTTACATATTCGGCGATGTTAGTGGCCAAGGCTGTTTTTCCCATGCTTGGTCGGGCTGCCAGGATAATAAGCTCCGATTCATGAAGCCCGCCAGTCAGATCGTCCAGGTCTCGAAAGCCCGTGGCTAAGCCCCCCGGTGTGCCCTCGGTCAGCCGGCGGTCAATTTGCTGAAAGGCCTCAACGAGCACATCGTGGATGGGAAAGATCTGATCGTTGCTGCGACGATCGCGAATGGCGAAGACCTGCTCCTCAGCCCGCGAGAGCAGTCGCTCCGGTTCCTCGACTTCCTCGTACGCATCGCGCATAATCCGGGCGGTGGCATGAATTAGTTGACGAAGTGTTGACTTATCGCGGACAATTCGAGCGTAGTAGGTGGCATGAGCGGGCACGGCGACCGCTTCCATGATCTTGGCCAAATAAGCCGCCCCGCCAACCGCCTCGTAGTCGCCGGCTTTTTTAAGCCGATCCACTAGCAGCGTGGCATCGATAGTTTGGCCCGACTCGTGAAGGGCCAGCATGTGCGCAAAAAGCTTCTGATGAGCCTCGAGGTAAAAATCCTCCGGCTTGACCAGGAGGACCACCTCGTCGCACATCCGCGGGTCAAGAAGCAGGCTAGCAAGCACCGCCCGCTCGGCGTCCAAATTCTGCGGCGGAAGTCGATCCACTAGTTCAACTGCCCCAGAGACTGCATCTGCCTCCGCCTGGCTCGACCGCTTGCGCCGTTTTTCTCCATCGGCTGCCATGCCTTGTTCCTCTTCCCCACTTTTCCATTCATCAACAACAACTTTTATCGCGGATAGCCGCCAGTTGCGGAAGACCCCTCAGCTATCGATTTTCTTAAGCTAGCGCATGCCGCGATGGCAAAGACCCCACAACCTCGGTCGCCACAACGTTTCCCCGGTGCCTTATCTTGGCAAAATAAAAGCTCTGCTTTCTACTAGCGATACAAAGTTCCCCCAACGCAACTAGACCGGGAAGCACACCTTCCGCCAAATCGCCTAGGCGCACGGAAGCCCTCGGCTTCGGCAAAATTGCGTAGGTTTCACCATCGCGGAGCCAAAGAGCCAGGAAGCCCTTGCCACCGGAGTTATTCCCTTTTTCATCCTAGCCCTTCGTGCCCGGACGAACCACCCGGGAGCCGCGGTTAGCGCGAATCCATTCCAAAAGCTTGGGCCCCTCCCCAAAGCGACCCCATTTCTCCAAGCAAGAGCTGCCTCTTTTGGCAGCCTTGAACATTAGGGCAAACTACTCAGAATGGAAGTCAACCAAAGGCGGGAGGGTACCGCCGTGAATAACCGCCGCTGGACGAAAGCAGGCCCTCCAAGAATATTGCCACAACGAATGGTCCGAAGCGCAGGCCAGACGCACTGGAAAGCCGAATGTTACTCACGCGAAAAGCAGGAAAGTTCGGGGCGGGAAGGCCCGGCAAAATGATAAGCTTCCGCCTTCCGCCTCTTGTTGGTAAAGGCCCAGTTTTCCCCGCTGCGCGATCAACCGTCTGGCGGCTTAAGCCTTTGATTGGGGAAAACTTGTTGCTAACCAGGCCGGGAACGAAGGTTTGCCGGGTTTTGTGCAAAAATCCCGCCCGCGCCACAGATGCCTGGAGCTTAAAGCCACCCGAAGCTGATGCAATTTAATGCCCTCCGACTTGCCCCGGGTTTGTCAGGTTTTGAGGGTAGAAGCGCTCAACAGCAATTTCCCCACCAGGTAAGCCATCGGGAGGACTGAGCCTATGCATGTCAACAAGATTTGTCAGATCCCCACGTTGGCTATCGTAGCCACGATTTTCTCCCCCGCACTCGCAGCGGAAGAAACTCGGGCCGGCCAGTGGGCCGCAGGTAAGGAGGTTTATCTTTTCTGCTATTTCACTGGCGTGGGTAAGACCGGACTTCATCTTGCTTGGAGCACCGACGGCTTGCGGTGGGAAGCGCTTGCCGGCGGCCAGCCGCTCCTGACCCCCGAGGTAGGAGGAAGACTCATGCGGGACCCATTTATCATTCAGGGGCCCGATGGTATTTTTCATCTTCTGTGGACAACTCACGGACTAGACCGGGGATTCGGGCTTGCCCATTCTCGCGATCTTATCACCTGGTCCACGCAGCGCTTCATCCCCATTATGGAAAACGTCCCCGGAGCGAAAAATTGTTGGGCACCGGAAATGATCTGGGATCCGGCAACAAGTCAGTGGGTCATCTTTTGGTCGTCCACAATCGAGGGGAAATTTCCAGAAACGCTGCCGGGCGGCGACAACGGTTGGAATCACCGCATCTATCGCACCACCACCCGGGACTTCGAGGAGTTCACTCCTCCTGAACTTTTCTACAACCCCGGCTTTAATTGCATTGACGCGACCATCGTCCCTTACGAGGGGCGTTATGTAATGATCCTCAAGAACGAAACACGTAATCCGCCGGCCAAAAACCTGTGCGTAGCGTTTGCCGAGCGTATTCTCGGGCCATGGTCGCCGGCTTCGGCGCCCTTTTCACCTGCCGGTGTGTGGGTGGAAGGACCATCGGTCTTGCGCGTGGCCGAATGGTGGTACGTGTATTTCGACAAATACACTATGGGCCAATACGGGGCAATGCGAACAAAAGATTTTCGGCACTTCGAGGACGTGTCTAGCCAATTTGTTTATCCAAAGGGTATGCGTCACGGGACCGCTTTTGCTGTTACCGAGGATGTTTTCCTCCGCCTCAAAGCCTATTGTGACAAAGTTACCGCACCGAAGACAAATTGACGGGACATTCCCCGCTAGCACTCGCCATCCAGTAGCGCTTGCGTGACTTCTTCGTAAAAAGCACAAAGCCCGATCAGCATAGCACCGGGCCGTCCAATGTGGGAGTCTTGTTTATGAAAAGCAAACAACCGGGAAATGGTTCCCAGGCAGAAAGCGGCAGACTTTCTCGTCGGCGGTGGTTAGGGGGAGCTACCACGGCAGCCTTGCTTGCCGGCTCTTGTCACCAAGGGGTACCGGCTCTCGCGAGTCGAAAATATCGCGTCGCCATTATCGGCCATACTGGCCGAGGGGATTATGGACACGGCTTAGATGTAGCCTGGCTTGACATTCCTCAGGCGGAAATTGTCGGGGTTGCCGATCCAGACCCGCAGGGTCTTGCCGAGGCGGTTAAGCGCTTAGGTGGCCCGCCCGGCTTTGCCGATTACCGCCAGATGCTCCAAAAAACCAAGCCGGACTTTGTTAGCATTTGTCCACGGTGGGTCGATCAACATTGCCAGATGGTTTTGGCAGCTGTGGAAGCGGGCGTGCGAGGAATCTTTTTGGAAAAGCCGATGTGTCGCACCTTAGCCGAGGCCGACACGATCGTTGCCACCTGCGAAAAGAATAACGTCAAACTGGTGCAGGCCTTTCAAACGCGTTACAGTCCAAAGCTCCGCTGGATTGACGAGCTTATTGCCTCCGGTCAATTGGGCGAAATTTTGGAAATTCGTGCACGGGGCAAAGAAGACCGACGGGGCGGCGCCGAGGACCTGTTTGTCCTGGGTGTCCATATGTTCAACTTGATGCAGTATTTTGGCGGAGAGCCACTGTGGTGCTTTGGCCTTGTGGAGAAAGACGGTCGGCCTATCCGCCGCGAGGATGTTCAAGAAGGCAACGAGGGACTTGGACCTCTGGCCGGTGACAATGTCCACGCCATGTACAAGTTGAAAAAAGGACCGGTCGGCTATTTCGATTCGCGGAAAGACGCTCAGGGACGCCCAACCCGCTTTGGCATCAGTATTTACGGATCAAAAGGGATTGTCCAACTTTTTAACACCGGACAACTGCCGGAGGTTTTCTTCCTCCCGGACTCCTCCTGGTCGCCCGGCCGATCGAAGAAGCAGTGGATCCCCATCTCCTCCAACGGGCTAGGTAAGCCCGAGACCATTGACGACCCCGCCCTCCATGGTGGTAATGTTCTTGCGATCCAAGATCTCATGGCTGCCGTGGAAGAGGATCGTCAACCTCAAGCCAACATGTACGAAGCCCGCTGGTCGATAGAGATGGTGATGGCCGTTTTCGAATCGCAGCGGCTAGGTAAGCCGGTCACCTTTCCCCTGGCGACAAGAGAGAACCCTCTGGAGCTTCTCTGAATCGTTGACAAGCTCCAAGCCGCACGCTTTGTCAACGCCTTTGTGTCCACGAGGGATTGCCATACTTGGCAGCCACCAGTTGCCGGGCCTGACTAAGTTCGCTTTCGGTCATCTGGCCGGTAACAAACGTAACCCCAAGGGCTTCCGCGATTTCCTGCACGAAGGCCTGGGCCAATTCCTCCGCGGGAATTTCTCGGCCCAGGAGCTCACAAACCCCTGGGAATTCCGGTGCATAGGGCGATTGCCCCAAAAGGATTGAGCCATGTTGCAGGATGCCGCTGGCCACCCGACGCTGGGCACTTCCGGCAATCTTATGTGGACCAATGACCACATCACCGCACGATCGCCGGGCAAAGCACATAAAAGGCTCTTTGCTTCCCTCCCGGGCGTGAGCTAACGCGGATACGTCCGCGGCCAATTCCGCCCCACAACCGAGGGTTTCGCGCGGCAAACAGTTCTCCCGGTTTGCCCGGTCCGCACCGAAGCGCTCGCACGGCGTAGTGACCTGGCCAACTCCTAACTTTGCTTCGTTTACGCCCACGAGCTCCGCCTTGCATCCCCAGCGACTCAGGGCCCTTATAACTGCTTTGTGGACGGCAAAATAAAGCTTTTCCTGCCTTCCCGTCTGCCCCCGGTTTAAGGGTAAGACCAGGGCATAAGTGAGTTCCCGGTCATGGAGGATAGCTCCACCTCCGCTTGGCCGGCGCACCACCGGACAAGAAAGTGTTGGCGGGTGCAGCTTCCGATCGGTATGAGCCTGGAAAAAGCCGAGCGATAAAGTAGCAGGCGACCACTGGTAGAGTCGAAGCACCGGTCCGGAAGCCCCGACCCGAGCCAGCAACACTTCATCAACGGCCATGTTCCATGCGCCGCCCGCCGGCAGATCCTGGATCAACCGGCACACCGTCATGACGAGCCTTCTCCCCAGGTGAGTTGTGGCTGCCTGGCTGCCCGTACTTCGTCCGGCCGACTAATGGGCATCCGATGAGGAGCTTGGTGAAGTAGCTCGGGATCTTCGCTTATGATGGCCTCCAAAGCAGCGGCAAATGCGTCCAAGGTCTCCCGGCTTTCCGTTTCCGTCGGCTCAATCATCAACGCTTCCCGCACAACAAGCGGAAAATAAACAGTGGGTGCATGGAAGCCGTAGTCCAGCAACCGCTTGGCAATGTCCATGGCGGAGATATTTCGCTCGGCTTTGACCTTGGCGGCAGAGGCAACAAACTCGTGCATACAGCGCCGGTTGTACGGGATGGGCAGTACCTGGCTGACTTTGTACATCAAATAGTTGGCATTTAAAACCGCATGCTGAGCCACTCGGCGAAGGCCTTCGGCACCTAACGTCCGCAAATAACAGTAGGTGCGAATCAATACACCCACGTTGCCGAAAAAGCTTCGTACCCGCCCAATTGACTGCGGCCGATTGTCATCCAATCGGTAACGCCCGTTTTCGTAGACAACGACCGGCACTGGCAAAAACGGTGCCAGCCGCGCCGTAACTGCCACCGGGCCGGCCCCCGGGCCGCCGCCTCCATGTGGCGTACTGAACGTCTTGTGTGTGTTAAAGTGCATCATATCCACACCAAATTTTCCCGGCTGGGCGATGCCGCAAATGGCGTTCATATTCGCCCCATCCAAGTACACCAAGGCACCCACAGCATGAACCATCTCGCACAGCCGGCGAATATGCCGCTCGAAAAGCCCCAAGGTATTCGGGTTAGTGATCATGAAAACAGCTGTCTCAGGGCTTAAGTGCTGGGCTACGATCTCCGGATCGGCGATGCCCTCGGGCGAACTGCGGACTTGTACCACCTCCAAGCCAGCCATCTTCGCACTGGCCGGGTTTGTCCCGTGGGCTACATCCGGCACAAGGACAAAACGTCGCTTCTCGCCACGACTGCGAAAGTAAGCCGTCGCAATCAGTAGCGCCGTTAGCTCACCCTGGGCACCGGCCGCTGGATGCAGACTGACTGCATCCAGGCCAGCTAACGCCGCCAGCATTTGTTGAAGTTCGTAAAGTAGTGCCAAAAGCCCCTGGAGGGAATCTGCCGGCTGATAAGGATGAAGATCGCTAAAGCCGGGAAGAGCTGCCCACCGCTCGTGCCTTTTTGGGTTGTACTTCATCGTGCACGAGCCGAGTGGATAAAAGTGGCTGTCAACACACATATTTCGGCTGGCTAGGATGCTGTAGTGTCGAACAAGGTCTGGCTCGGCCAGTTCCGGCAAAGGCGGAACATCCCCCCGAAGATATTCCTCCGGCAAAAGCTCCTCAAGCCTTTGCTCTGGAACGTCCACAGCCGGCCAAGACACCGCCGAACATCCCTGCTTATCGAGCTCGAAGATTGTCCTCGTCCCGTAGTTTTCGTACATGAATTTCTCCCCAAAGCACCACGCCACTTAGCGGGAAGAGGCCAGTGCCTCCTTTGTCCGAGCCTCGGTTTTCGCCCCCAGCTGTGCCCCCCATTTTCGACATAAATCAACAAGTCGATCGATTTCCTCCTTTGTCCGTTTCTCGGTCACTGCCACCAGGAAGCAGTCGGCAAGATCGGGATACCACTTCCCCAAAGCCGGGCCGACAAACACCCCATCCCCAGCCAGGGCCGTCAGCCGCTCAGCCACTTTGCCATAAGCGTCCTGGAGGACAAATTCGTGGAAAAACGGCGCCCGAAAGCGAAGGCTCAGGCCGGGAACCGTCGACAACTGTCTTGCGGCATAATGTGCTTTTTTGAGGCAAAGCTCCGCCAGTCGACGAAGTCCCGCCCCGCCCAGGGCGGCCAAATAAATTGCCGCCCTGAGGGCCATTAGCCCTTGATTAGTGCAGATATTACTTGTAGCCTTCTCCCGGCGGATGTGTTGTTCCCGCGTCTGAAGTGTCAACACAAAGCAACGTCGACCATTTCGGTCGACTGTCTGGCCCACTAGTCGGCCGGGCATCCGCCGCAGGTAATCCTGTCGACACACAAGAACCCCGAGGAAGGGTCCGCCAAAACTCATCGGGATCCCAAGCGGCTGGCCTTCGGCCACCGCAATATCGGCTCCATAGTCCCCCGGCGGTCGCAGCACTCCCAGACTAATGGGGTTAAAGATTGCCACAAAAAGAGCCCCCGCTTGCTTCGCCAATTGGCCGAGCCGGTCCACTGGCTCAAGACAGCCAAAAAAATTGGGATGCTGCACAACCAAGCAGGCTGTCTTCTCGTCCACAATTCTTGCTACCTCCCCTACGTCACAAACACCTTGACGATAGTCGACAACATGGAGCAAGGCGGGGTAGTTCTGCAAATAGGTCCCGATCACCTGACGATATTCCGGATGAATAGTCCCAGCCAACACCACCTTTTGCCGGCCGGTAATTTCCACACTCATCAACACAGCCTCGGCTGCTGCACTTGCCCCGTCGTACATGCTAGCGTTGGATACATCCATCGCCGCTAGCCGGGCAAGAAGCGTCTGATACTCAAACATCGCCTGAAGTGTGCCCTGACTTGCTTCCGGCTGGTAAGGCGTGTACGCAGTGACAAACTCCGGCCGGGAAGCCAACGCATCTACCACCGCCGGGATAAAGTGGTCATAGCATCCACCGCCTAGGAAGCAACTTACCTCTTGAGCGGAGCGATTAAGCCCGGCCAATCGCTGCATATGGCGGTCAAGCTCCAGCTCGCTAAGCGGGTGGGGCAGCCCCAAATCGCCTTCCACGCGACATTCCCTCGGAATCTCCGAAAAAAGATCCTCGATGCTCTTTAAGCCGATAGCCGAAAGCATCTCCCGGATCTGTGCTTCAGTGTTGTTGATAAATACCATCGCAAACTAGCCTCTCACATGCCGAGGGGAATCTCCGGATAAGACCGGCAAATACCGAGGACTCTCGCGCCGTTGCCACCGTGCCAGTTTCCGGAGGGTTTTTCCTCCGACCTAATCAAAAATCAAACACCGACCTTGCCGATGAAGCTTTACCCCCACGGATCGCGAAAGCCAGCCTGTTATTGCGGCTCGCTTGCACACTGAGCCTCGTAGGCCTTGTGGTCGAGCAACCCCTCCGGTTCCTTGTTTTCGGCTAGCCTAATTTTCACAAGCCAGCCACTGCCGTAGGGATCTCGACTCAACAGATCAAGCTCGTTGACCACCGGCTGATTAACCTCGATAACCTCGCCGTCTACCGGGCTGTAAATATCGCTCACCGCCTTAATCGATTCGACAACACCCATTGGTTTGCCAGCCTGAACGTGTTGCCCCACCTTGGGCAACTCTAAAAAAACCAAATTCGTGAGCGATTCGACGGCAAACTGGGTTAAGCCCACGGTGGCGATCAACTGACCGTTCTGCTCCTCAAAGTAAACCCACTCATGCGTCGGGGTATACCGCAAGCTTTCAGGATTCATTGAGGCCTGCTCCTTGGTTCCGGCATCAATAGATGGCCGGCAAGCAAAGATGTCGCTCTTTTGCCGAGAAGGTTTGGCTTTTCGCCCACCTTCCCAATCGGCTCGCTCACCAATAACCTACTTCCCCGGCCAAGCAGGGAAAGGGCGTGATTTCTCTACCCCAGCGGTGACAATCCCTCGCCCTTGGCCCCGGGCTCCGCACCGTTAGGCACAGGCCGATCTCGGAATTTTTCCGGCCAGATCAGTCAAAAACAATTCGTGCTAAAGGCTTTCGCCTCTGGGTGCTTCGGGCGGGTTGCCTTAGCAGCTCCGATCTTCCCCCGGTTCAGCAATCGCTGCCGCGCTCAGGGCGACGCTTCTTAGCCACAAACGGCTTTGGAATGATCTGCGCCGGCTCGCCCTGCCCGCGGATGTCAATCTCTACCGAAAGGCCCGGCGAGGCCAGGTCGGCTCGAATATAACCCAAAGCGATCGGCCGACCCAGTGTGGGAGAGAATGTCCCACTCGTGACCTCTCCGACTACCTCCCCCGAAAGCCTAATCGGATAACCCTGGCGCGGAATCCTTTTCCCGGAGAGTTCTAAACACACCAACTTACGGGTTGGCGGCTCGCCTCGAAGCCTAGCCAAGGCATCCCTCCCCGGAAAGTTTCTGCCCTCCAAATCGCAGGCAAACTCAAGCCCGGCCTCCAGGGGGGTGACTTCCTCGCTAAGCTCGTGGCCGTAGAGCGGTAGGGCCGCTTCGAGCCGCAACGTGTCACGCGCCCCAAGCCCTGCGGGCATAAGTCCGCGGGGTCGGCCGATTTCTAGGAGAGCCTCCCACACCGGGACAGCGATTTGAGCGTCCATAATGATCTCAAACCCGTCCTCGCCTGTGTACCCGGTCCGGGAGATGATCGCCAGCCGGCCTTGCACCGACGGATGAACCAACTTCACTACGCTCCCCCGATAACTGCCCACCGCCTTTAGGTCGAACTCAACGAGGGGCTGAAGGATCTCCTCCGCGCGAGGACCTTGGAGGGCAAACATAGCCCAAAGCCGAGTAACATCGGTAAAAGCCGTCTGTGCATCGAGCGAAAGAGGCTCGTCGACCGGCAAAATGTTTTTCGCCCACGCGACGATCTTTTGCCGGTTGGCGGCATTGACGACAAGAAGAAAAAACGGCTGGATAAGAAAGTTCTCGAAAAAACCCACGACGACATCGTCCAGAATCGCGCCGGCTTCGTTGGTCACTAAGGAGTACCGCAACGCCCCCGGCCGAAGATCGCTCACCCGCCGCGTTAAAAGGCTGTCCAGAAAGCGCCGTGCGCCAGGACCTTCAAAACGTAAGCGCCCCATGTGCGACACGTCTGTCAATCCGCAGGCACTCCGAGTCGCCACGTGTTCCTCAATGATCGAGGAATAACAGAGGGGCATTATCCAGCCCGAAAAAGTCGTCATTCTTGCCCCGTGGGACACGTGCCAATCATGGAGGGGAGACCGGAGCAGATCAGACATTAGACAACTTCCACGAGATCGCGAAATTCCGCCGGAACATACAAACGCTTTTCACCCTCGGCGACTGATGGAAGCCACAAATGCGCCTTAGGGGGAAGTCGCACGGGTTCCAACCCTAAACCAATACGATGGCCAAACGCCCGCTGAGCCTCCAAACTGGCGCCTTCAGCCGACGATTGCAGTCGCCTTGTCCGAACCGCCAGCTCCGGACCAACCTGCTTACCAAGCGAAACGATTATACCGACTGATCGTGTCGCAGAAGCGATCCGCTGTCCACCCGCGACTGGCGATTAGTCGGAGCTCGCAAGAAGACTTACTCGTTAAGCTCTCTGAGCGTTATCCGGACCAAGGCGAGCGTTTGCCTCAATCAGTACCCCAGGCCTGAGGATTGACACCGGCACTTTACACCGTTAGGGTAGAAATAGGTGAATTGTGTCAACCTTTCTCGGGGTGATCTTCTGGGAGAAGTACGAACATCTACTCAGGTCTGCCGGGCAAGTGCGGGGAAAGACTGGCCAATTAGGAGCTCCACCTCATGGCCGTCAAGCGCAAGCGCGATTTCGCGGAAATCCTCTTGTACCAGCGGATCGTCAGCAAGGAGCAGTTGGCCGAGGCTGAGGATCTTGCAAAACGGACAGGGATACCTCTTCAGGAAGCTCTCATTCGACTCGGCTATGCAAGCGGCGAGGAAATTTGCCGCGTTCTGGCCGAGGAGCACGGGCTCGAGTACGTAAACTTGCGAGACGTAGTCGTTCCTCCCCATGTGGTGGAACTTGTCCCGGAATCGGTAGCTCGGGAAAACGTGGTGATGCCGGTGGCTGAAGAAGACGGCGAGCTTAAAGTCGCCGTAAGCGATCCAAATGACTACGAGACATTTGAGAAGCTTCGCTTCATTCTGAACCGGTCAATCCAGCCTGTCTTGGCTCCTCGGGAGGCCATCCTGGAAGCGATCAACCGGTACTACGGCCAGACTTACGTTGAAAGTGCTGACTCGATGCTCCAGGAAATGACGGACACGATGGTCGATTTTACGGAAACGGACGAAGGCCTGCGGGGAGCGGAGGAGATCATTGATGAATCGGCGGCTCCCATCGTTCGTCTCGTGCACCTGATGATTAGCGAAGCGGTGCAAATGCGGGCATCGGACATTCACATCGAGCCTTTCGAAGACAGAGTCCGTGTCCGCTACCGAATCGACGGTCGACTGATGGAGCGGGATGCGCTGCCGCGAAGGCTGTTGGGGGCCGTTCTTTCCCGTATCAAGATTCTCGCCAAACTGGACATTGCCGAGCGCCGGCGGCCGCAGGACGGTCGTATCAAAGTGACGGTTGGCGATAAAGACCTGGACCTCCGCGTCAGCATCATCCCGACAAACCACGGCCAATCTGTGGTTATGCGGATTCTAGACAAGGAAAACATCCGGATCGGTCTGCGGCAGCTCGGATTCTCTGAGGAGGACTACCAGAAGTTTAATCAACTTATCCGCCGGCCGAACGGGATTATCCTCGTTACCGGGCCGACAGGTTCGGGCAAGACGACTTCGCTTTACGCTGCGCTCAATGAGCTGAACACTCCTGACCGGAAGATCATCACCGCCGAGGATCCCGTCGAATATTACCTGCCGGGCGTTAATCAGGTGGAAATTAAGCACGAGATCGGGCTGGACTTCGCCCGGGTCATTCGTGCGATGCTGCGGCAGGCCCCGAATGTGATTCTGGTTGGGGAGATGCGGGACCTCGAGACGGCCCAGATGGGGATCCAAGCGTCACTGACTGGACACTTGGTTTTCAGTACGCTACATACGAACGATGCGCCCAGTGCTATTACACGCCTGATCGATATGGGCGTGCCGTCTTATTTAGTGTCTAGTAGCATTATCGCCATAATGGCGCAACGGCTCGTTCGGCTAATCTGCGATAAGTGCAAGCAGCCTTACAATCCGCCGGAGTCAATCATCAAGGCTGCTGGCATTCCGCCAGACGTGGCAGCGAAGACCACCTTTTACAAAGGCCGAGGTTGTGAGCTTTGCAACCGCACCGGTTACAAAGGTCGCACTGGCATCTTCGAGCTAATGATCATGTCGCCTCGGCTTCGGGAGCTGGCATTTAACGAGGCTCCCACAGCGGAGATCCGTCGCGTGGCAGTCGAGGAAGGAATGAAGACCCTTTTCCAGGACGGCCTCCAGAAAGTTTTGAAAGGAATGACCACGCTGGAGGAACTCTTCAGGGTGGCCAAACTCGAGGAGGCAACGGTTTAAACTGGGCAGCCGGGAGCATATTGGAACTTTACCTGCGCCGGCGAAAGCCCAGCTTGGCATCTGGGGTTAAAGTCGCCTTCCACATGACAGATTCGGAAATGGGGCGGGGAATGAGGGGAAAACAAAATTTGCTGTAGGCCTATTTCGGATTGATGCTCTCCTTGCGGCCAGGGGAAAGCCAGGAGGCTCGAAATGGCGACTATTCAGATCGACAAACTACTCCAAACGGTTGTCAATCGCGGCGCAAGCGACCTCCACATTAGTGTCGGGAACCCGCCTGTCATTCGGCTCCACGGTAGATTAGTCCGACTTGATACCAAAGTTTTGGAGCCGGAGGACACCGTAGCTTTGATGAAAAGCATCACCCCGGAGCGGTGTCAGCAAGAGTTGCAGGAGCGAGGTGGCTCCGACTTCGGGTTTGCGTTCGGCAACCAGGGCCGTTTCCGGGTCTCTGTTTTTAAGCAGAAAGGCTACGTGGGGATGGTTCTCCGGCTCATCCCCGCCAAGATGTGGAGCTTGGACGAACTTGGGGCTCCTCCGGTTTTGAAGGAACTGATCATGCGGCCCAGGGGACTTATCCTCGTGACCGGGCCGACTGGCTCCGGGAAAACGACCACCCTGGCCGCCTGTATCGATTACATCAACGAGAACATCGACCACCACATCATCACCATCGAAGACCCCATCGAGTTCTACCATACCCACAAGAAGTCCGTGGTGAACCAGCGGGAAGTGGGGGTGGATGTGCCGAGCTTCGAAGAGGCGATTTGGCGTGCTTTGCGTCAAGACCCGGACGTGATTCTGGTGGGCGAGATGCGGAACTTGGAAACCATTCAGGCCGCCATCACCGCAGCAGAAACCGGCCACATTGTGTTCGCCACCCTCCACACCACTGGGGCTCAGGGCACGGTGAACCGTATTATCGACGTGTTCCCGCCCTCGCAGCAGGCACAAATCCGTACGCAATTGTCGACTTCAATTATTGGAATTGTGTCGCAGACGTTGTTGCCCAAGATTGGGGGCGGCCGGGTGGCGGCTTTCGAAATGCTCGTCGTTACGCCGGCCATTGCCAACCTGATTCGGGAAAACAAGGTGTACCGAATCAACTCGGCGATTCAGACCGGCCACAAGCTGGGGATGCAACTTTTGGATGACCACATGTTCGAGCTGTGGCGGAAGGGATTGGTGGAGAAGAAGGAAGTGCTTATGAAGGCACAATCCCCCGACGAGCTGGCCGCCCGGATTGCCCGGGCAGAACGAGGGATCTTGGAAGACGAGGAAGAAGCCCGCGAACGGTTGGCTCGGGAAGCCGCCCGGCACGAGGAATAAGCCGGTAATCCCGCGGCTCGGTACGGACCTTGCAGGCTGCTCCGGAGGAGCCAAGGGTCTTAGCGGGGTATTCCTATGGCACGGCGATTCGGGAACAACGCCGTTTAAACCCCGGAGAGATTCGCGAATTCTAGGTTTTCGCTTTTGCCTAAAAGGCGGGGGAAGCTATGCCTCTCCGTCGAATCGGCCAAATCCTTGTTGACCTCGGGTTTCTCACCGAAGAGCAAGTCGACCTTGTCCTGGAAGAACAGCAGCACCGACCGGGAGAACTATTTGGCCGGATTGCCGTCGAGCTTGGGTTTTGCACGCAGGAACAGGTTGCCCAGGCTTTGGCCGAGCAGATGGGCCTTCCGATGGTCCGGCTGCGGGACATGACTATTGCGCCGGAGGTCCTGAGCCAAGTTACCGAGCCGATGGCTCAGCTTTACCGGATCATCCCAATAGCTTTTAAGGACAACACTTTGACGGTGGCAATGTGCGAGCCGCAGAAGCTCTCCGTCATCGACGAGTTGCGGAGCTTCCTCGGTTACGAAATTCGGCCCGTGGTCGCCACCGAAAAGGACGTCCAAGAAGCATTGGACCGGTATTACTCCAGCGGTACCGAAAGCGTGGAGTCGATTATCGAACAGTTGGAGAAGGACCCGCAACTCCAGCGGGCCGCCGCCGAGCTTGACGAAGAAGGCCCCATCGATATCACGAGTGCCGAGGCGTTGGCCGAAAGCGCCCCGGTTCGTAAGCTTCTCAACATGATTCTTTTGCTTGCGATTAAGGACCATTCGAGCGACGTCCACTTCGAGCCATTCGAAAACGAATTTAAGATTCGTCTCCGGGGTGACGGCGTGCTTTATGAAATGGTGCCGCCGCCGCGGCACTTGGCGATGGCGCTTGTCACGCGAATTAAAGTGCTGGCCAATCTTGACATTGCCGAGCGGCGTTTGCCCCAGGACGGCCGCATTCGGCTCTCGGTAGGTGGTCACCCGGTGGACCTCCGGGTGAGCGTCTTGCCCACCATGTTTGGCGAGAGCGTGGTATTGCGGATCCTGGACCGGTCGGTGGTGATGCTCGACTTGGACGTCCTCGGTATGGAGCCGGACATCCTGGCGGAATTCCGCCGGATCATCAACCTGCCCCACGGGATCGTGCTGGTTACCGGACCGACGGGCTGCGGCAAGACCACCACGCTTTACGCCGCTTTGAACGAACTTAATTGCATCGAAGATAAGATCATCACCACTGAGGACCCGGTTGAGTACGACATTGACGGGATCGTTCAAATCCCGATCGACCCGACGATTGGTAACACATTCGCGCATTGCCTGCGGTCCATTTTGCGGCAGGACCCGGACAAGATTTTGGTGGGGGAAATTCGAGACCTGGAAACCGCCGAAATCGCCGTGCAGGCCTCCCTCACGGGGCACATGGTCTTTAGCACTTTGCACACAAATGACGCCCCGAGCACTGTGACGCGACTTCGCGACATGGGCATCCCGGCGTTTTTGATCACGGCCACCTTGGAGGCAGTGCTTGCCCAACGGTTGGTACGGAAGATCTGTCCGCAATGCCGGGAGACGTTTGTGCCTTCCACCGAAACCTTAATGGAGTTGGGCTTGCGGCCGGAGCAAGTGATCGGCAAGAAGTTTTACCGGGGCCGGGGCTGCGTGAACTGCAATAGCACGGGATTTAGGGGCCGGACGGGCATTTTCGAGCTAATGGTTGTCAATGACGAAATCCGCGACGTGATCAACCGGGGGGCCGGAACTGAGCAGATCCGCGAAGTGGCATTGGAGCAAGGCATGCGGCCGCTCCGGGAGGCGGGGCTGCGGAAGATCTTTGACGGCACCACCACTTGCGAGGAAGTTATCCGCGAAACGGTCCTCGAGGTCGGCTAAGGCCGCTTCCCTTCGCAAACGGGCCAAAGTGATAGAACGGGCCTTTCGGCCCAAAAAATTTTTGTTCGGTTTTTCCGGCCTATAGTATAAGTTCGAAGTCGGCAAATACCGGGTATATTTCGCCCGGCACGGGACGGAGAAGGCCAACTCGGAGAAGGAGCCGGTCATGCCCACCTATCAATTCGAAGCGATGGATGCCACCGGAAAGGAAATCCGGGACATCATCGTAGCCGAAAGCGAAGAAGAAGCTCAGGCTACGATTCGCCAAATGGGCTACTTCGTCACCAAGATCACCGAAAAGAAGGCGCCCAAGAAGGCGGAAAAAAAGACCGGCAAAAAGCGGAAGACCTTCACCATTGGCCGAGTCAGTGCGAAACAGCTCACCACGTTTACCCGTCAGTTCTCTATTCTTCAGGATGCCGGCCTTCCTGTCCTGCGGAGCTTGCGGATTCTGGAGAATCAATGCCGCCCCGGGCCGTTAAAAAACGCGCTCATCGACGTTTGCGAAGAGATCGAAAGTGGGGCAAGCCTTTCCGAGGCCATGGCCAAGTGCCCCAAGACTTTCGATCGGCTTTATGTAAACATGATCAAGGCGGGCGAGGCCGGCGGTGCCCTTGAAGTTATTCTCCAACGTCTGGCTGACTTCAAGGAAAAAGCTCAGGCCCTTAAGCGAAAGATCAAAGGGGCGTTAACTTATCCGGTGGCTGTCGTATGCTTTGCCATCGCGATTTTGACCTTCATTATGATCCGGATTGTTCCGGAATTTAAGAAGATTTTCGACGAGTTCGGCATCGAGCTTCCCTTCCTCACCCAGCTCCTTATAAACATTTCCTACACAGTGTTAAATTACTGGTTCCTCATCCCGGGCATTCCGCTTGCGGTCTGGTTGTTTGTGAAACTGGTTTGCCGTTTTGAAGCCGGCCGGTACGGCTTCCACCTTTTCCTCATTAAGATGCCGATCTTTGGGCAACTAGTCGAAAAGAATATTATCGCCCGCACAACGCGTACTTTGGGCACCCTGGTGGCAAGTGGCGTGCCGATCCTGGAAGCTCTTCAGATCACTAAGGAAACATCGAACAACGCCGTTTTCGAACACCTTTACGGCAAAGTTTACGATGCCATCCGCGAAGGCGAAACCATCGCCCAGCCGCTTAAGGAGAACGCTCGGCCGAAGCTCAACTTGATTACGGCGTTTTGGTGGGCGTTTTTCGTCGGCGGGCCGATCGGATTGCTGCTTTATCTTTTGAAATGGAACCAACCCGTCATCGAGGACATGGTCATCAACATGATCGACGTCGGTGAGGAAACCGGCGAGCTTGACACCATGCTTTACAAGATTGCCGACACCTACGACGAGGACGTGGAGGTGCTCACCGAAGCCCTCACCGACCTGATCGAGCCGTTGATGATCATCCTCCTTGGTGGGATGGTGGGATTTATCGTCATCGCTTTGTTCCTGCCGCTTATTGCCATCATTAGCGAGCTGAGTGGCTAGTCCTTCCCGTCCCGGGCAGACGGGAACTTCTATCGGGCCAGTCGCGAGGGGAAATCCGGTACTTTCCGGCTGCTAGGCCAGGAGCCGAAGACAATGTGCGCGCACGATCGGGAGAAAAAAGGACGGCAAGCCTTTACGCTGGTTGAGATGCTGGTGGTGATTGTCATCATCGGCATCCTAGCCGGGCTGTTGACGGGGGCGGTCATCATGGCCCGGACTAGTGCACGAATTAGCATGGTGCGAAACGAGATTGCCCAGCTTGAGTTGGCCTTGCAGATGTACAAGAACCAATATGGCGAGTATCCTCCCGACTTCGCCCTTATCAATCACAGCACCGTCGGTCCTCAAGCCCGCCAACGCGTGCTTAACCACATTCGCAAACGGTGGCCCCGCTTTCAACCACGCGATCCGAAGACGGGCAGTCCCGTTGCATTTAATTGGGATGAAGTTCGCGCACACATCCTCAACGGTACTGGCGTTGACATAGAAACCCTGACTCCCGCAGGGGCTTTGGTTTTCTGGCTGGGAGGTACCCCGGAGGACCTTTCCAACTGGAAACCTCAAGGGTTCCACAGTGATCCCACGGATCCATTTAAGCCAGGCGTTCCGCGGGAAAAGCCCTTGTTTGAGTTTCGTACCGAGCGGCTCACGACGAATCCCCTGGCTTACCGGCCGGATGTTGGCAATATCCCTACAGGGCCTTTTGTTTACTTCCGTTCTTTCCGCGTTCCCCAGACCGGGCGCTACGAATACGGTTACCCCGATGGTCAGGTTATCGTGCCTCTTGCCTTCCCAGACCAGCCCGATCCTGAGATTGGTCAAGCCGTACCTTATTTGGAACCGTGGTCCAATATGCCAGATCCCACTCAAGCTGCGGAGAAACAGTATGTTGATCTAACCCTAAGGCGGGCTTGGAGGAACGCGGAATCCTTCCAAATTATTGCCCCCGGATTGGACGGAAGCTTCGGCGTGGGGCTGGATGTCCCCAGTGGCCCGGGCAATCCGTCTAAGTTCCGTATCTCTAAGCTTGGCGCCCGATTCTCTGAAGAAGACTACGACAACATCACCAACTTCTGCCAGCGGACCTTGGAGGATGAGATTGAATGATCCGTCTTCGCTTTGTTGACCAAAAGCGCGGCCGGCATCCCGGTTTCACGCTGGCGGAACTTCTGGTGGCAATCGCCATCATCGGGATGCTTGCCACGATGGCTTTGGGGGCGTTCTATGTGACGCGGGAACAAGCCCGCGCCACCCGCACTCGGGCGACAATCGCCAAGATTAATCGCCTCCTCTTGGAGCGATACGAGAATTATCTTGCTCGCCGTGCTCCGATTACCACGGCCGGCCTCCCTCCCCGCGTGGCGGCCGAGCGACGCCTTAACGCGATTCGCGATCTGATTCGCATGGAGATGCCGCAGTGTTTTAGTGAAATCACGCAAGGCCCCCTTGTTTTCACCTCGCCTTTTCCCCCACCCAACGGTTCTCAATATTCAATCCCTCAGCCGGCGATTCATCGCGTTTACCAACAGCGGTTGGCCCAAAGTAATGCAACTCCGGATCATCAATCCGCCGAGTGCTTGTACATGATCCTTACGGTGGGCCCTCAATCCGCGCGGGATCAATTTGCTGATTATGAAATCGCCGACACCGACCAAGACGGACTGCCGGAATTTGTCGACGGCTGGGGACGCCCCATTCGTTTCTTGCGCTGGGCACCGGGAATAGTGGACTCGGACATTCAACCTCGGGTAGTTGATGCCAACGGTGCCTTTGACCCTATTGCTGCAGTGGAGGCTGTCAAAAACGACTATGATCCTTTTGATTCCCGAAAAGTTGACTATTCTGTCGACACCGCGGGGCCCAACTTTCCCCCACGCTCATGGCGACTGATGCCATTCGTTTATTCCGCAGGTGCCGATGGCGTTTATGATATTTATGACATTGAACACGTGGCAAGTCAGGCCGGTCCAAATGCGCCGGAGCTCACGTGGATAGGCAATCCATACTATTTCTGGGATGGAAAGCAACGGGTAGTCAACACTCTTGGAAAGTCGACAGGAAGCGGCTTTGCGGACAATATCCACAACCACCGGGTAGCGCAGTAGACAAGCCCGGGAGTATCTTCTGATGGACGAGGCAAAGGCTTTCAAAGTCGATCGCAAGGTCCGCATAAGCTCTCACCTGGCGGACCAAGCCGTCCGGCAAAGGCGGGCAGGGCTGACCCTTGTAGAACTCTTGGTGGTTGTTGGAATTATCTTGTTGCTGCTAACGATCATAGTGCCGCGGGTTCAGCCGGGAATTGAAGACCAAAGACTACGCGAGGCAGCTCGATCGCTTAATGTCTTTTTGGCGGCAGCACGAGTTCGGGCACTAGAATCAGGTCAGCCTGTCGGGGTAGCCTTTCAGCGACTTGCTGAGCAGCCCAATGCCTGCCGGGTTGTTTACCAAATCCAGCTTCCCCCACCATATGCAGGGGAAACATTGGACGCCCGGGTTTGCGTGGCCATCAACTCCGCGGGACCTACTCCAATCGTGGCTAAAGTAAGTATGGGGGCAATAGCCGATGGGCTTGTGCGGCCAGGGGACCGCATCCGCTTTGGTCACCAGGGCCCGTGGTTTGTTCTCGCACCGATTAGCAGTGACCCCACCAAGGGTAATCCCGACAGTAATCAAAACGAGTTCATTGATTTCGACCAGGGGGTCGACGCGAATAACGACGGATTTGTTGACAACCTGCTCCTCCATGTGACGGCCGCTGCAGAGGGGGCTCCGCTGCCGGCCTTGCCGTGGCCGACATTTCCCAATTTTGGTCCGCCGGTGCCTTTTCTCATCCAGCGGATGCCCAACTTAGACAACACGGGATTTGGCGGTAGCATGCTTCGCTCATCGGTGCCGCCTTTGCAGCTTCCTGATCAAGTGGTGATCGACCTGGGAGCATCGGGAATCGGTGCGGCAGGCCGCCATTTCGCCGTTCAAGCGCCAAGTGCCCCGCCAGTCCTTTTGATCTTCTCGCCAACTGGATCATTGGAGGAAGCTTATTTGGGAGGCGACTTGCCGGCCAATCCTTTCCGACGCGCCATTTTAACTGAGCCGATCTTTTTCCTTGTAGGCTCTTGGGAGCGAATGCCCGTGGATGTTGCCTCGGGGGTCTCCCCAGCTGAAGACGGACTGCTTAACTGGCAGGATGCGCGGAACTTCTGGGTCGCCATTAATCCACAGAACGGACTGACCACGGTGGCTCAGGTTTACGCTGATACCGTCGGCCCGGGCGGTGTTTCCGTGCCGGCCGATCTTGCCCGTTCGCGCCAGATGGCACGCGAAACTCAGATAGCTATGGGAGGTCGCTAGGTGTTGATGCGTACAAAAGCTGGACCTGGGTTGGCACGGTCCATCGGGTGGCCACCGAAGCGGCCCTCGCCAGGAATGACACTCCTGGAGGTGCTTATCTCCGTTTTTGTGCTGATCGTGGCCTTGCTGGGCCTTGTGTCGGTGTTGCCCCTTGCTGCCCGAGCCGTCGAGGAGGCTACGCGAGCGGACCGCACCCAGGCCTGCGGCGCGGCTGGTCTGCATGAGCTTTGTTCCCGGGAGGTGCTCTCTAATATCGACGGGCGGCGACATCCGCTGCTTTCGCCCTACTCGTGGGCTGATTACGCGCTTAACCCCGTGGTTATGCCGCCAACGCGGGTTTTCAACGCTACTTGGGGTTATGCCATCGACCCGTGGCTGATTGCTCAAAAGGCGGAGCTTTACTTGGGCGGGCCAAATACGTTGCCGGACCCCGGGGCTCAGAGACTAGACCGCTTCCCTTTCGTGCCGGTTAGTACCAGTCCCCCCACTCCCGACTGGTACTGGCCAATGTTGACGTTAAAAAGGGTCACTATCCTTCCGCCGGACGTGTGGAACCCAGCGGCTAATTCTTGGTATCCGCGGGCACTCCTCCAAAAGGCTTGGTGGCTTCGCATTTTCCGGCGGGAGGATGACCTTATCGCCGAGCCGGTGGGAGATACCTCAGAGCGCCCTATCCCCTTATTCGTTGTGGACGCAACCAATCAACCCGTCAAGCCTTTGGCCGACGGCAACTACACCTGGTTGGCGACGATCTCTTGCGAAGATCCGCCTGATCCATCGGGTGGTAATTTGTTGCCGTTGAATTCCCCCCGGCGATACCGGGTGTCGGTAGTGGTCTTTTTCAAACGTCAGACGTTGACGCCTTTGGAGTACGATGGAATTGGCCCGGGAGGTCAGCCCGCAAGCGAAGAATTGCCCCCAGAAACTCCGCCTGAGCGGACCGTGATTGCTTCGATCCTGGGTGCCGGCGGCGGAGCGCTTGAACTTCGCCTAGTCGTCCCTTCGGACCGTGCCGGCTATCTCGAAAACATCTCCGTCAACAGCTGGATCATGCTCACCGGTTGGGATCCGGTGTGGCAACGAGTCGTCCACAGATGGTACAAAGTGCTAGGAGTGGGCGACATTTATCCCGGTGCCTCCGGCGTTGCCCGGGAGCTGTCGATCTCAGGACCGGATTGGTCCACAGATCCGATCACCGGGTGGTGTCTACGCGCCGCTAACCAATCGCCAACTGACCCGTATCAGGATTTTAACAACGATGGGATAGTGCCGGACGTCCAGGTGTGTTTATTTGATGGCGCAGTGGGAGTATATACGGTCATTGTGGAGACCTTCTGACCTTTCCTAAGAGCCCAAGCGCTCCGACGAAAGGTTGCCGCTTAACCAGGCTGAAGAGGGCAATGCCAAAGACGCCGCCTTTTAGGGGGCGGTAAACACGCCTGGTCCCTTTTGGTGCTTACGGGCCGACCGAAAGGCTGAAGATTTCAAGCCACTACTCTCGGGCAAGAGTCGTTGGTTCGGAGAAGATGAGGGGTTCTAGCAATGAAGCGCTACCCCGGCGCGAGTGATCGTCGAGGCGTGATTCTCCTTGTCATCCTCGGTTTAGTCGCCCTTTTTGGAATGGTGGCGGTGAGCTTTCTATTGGTAGCTGGTCACCACCGCCGAGCGGCTGTTACCCAGGCTCGCATTGGCCAGGTGTACGATCCGCCACATAAGCTCCTCGAGGAGGCGATGTATCAAATAATCCGCGGCACGGATAACCGCTTTTCGGCGATCCGCCACCATAGTTTGTTGGAAGACATGTACGGATCGCCTGAGATACTTTTCATGGCTCACGATCCGCGGGTGAATGTGCAGGTTCAGGTATTGGGGAGTACTACAGCCGGTGGGGATGGTCAACTGCTGGCATTCACAGCAATTGGCTCCTTCGATGTTCAGAACCCGAGTTATCAACCTGTCGATAAGCCTTATCGATTTGTTGGTCGGGTGATTACCCCCATCGAAGGACCGGCCGCCGGCAGAAGTGCGCGAATCGTGGACTATGATCCTGCCACCAATGCCTTTATCGCAGTACCATTCGAGGGAATTCAAAACGCCCAGTTAGTTCAGTGGTTCCAGGAACCATTTGTGGTCAATCCTGGCAATCCAGTGCCCCGGGTGGTGCGTCTTTTGGTTAACGGCGTGCCATTTGCGGGGGCCGGAGTTGGATTCAACGGCAACTTAAGCAACCCGCGGTGCGATGCCCCCTACCCCACACCGGAGAGTTTGCCTGTTAGCGCGCCGGCGCCCCTTTTGCCTAATCCGCGATACTGGGTGAGTGGGACCGATCCGGCCGACCCAGGCGGGGCCAACGAAGATTATGACGCTGTTGACTATCAAAACATGCTGCTTGCCCTACAACTGCCTGCCCCGACCGGAGAGCCTTTTGGCAGTGTGCCGGTGCCATCGCTTCACCGTCCGGAACTATTGAACTACTGGGTTCATAAATTGGTCAACGATTGGCTTGTGACGCAGCAGAATGTCCGTCCAGCTGACGCGTGGCGGATGGTGCTAAGACCGGATCTTTATGCTCCACCCAACCTGCGCCGACCAATCATCCGCCTGTGGTCCAGGGCAAACCTAAGACCTCTTATCGAGCTTCATCAACAGTTTGGGACCACCAATAGTGCGTTGGCCGCTTGGGCAAGCCGGGATTTGTCCAACTTGGACGAGCAAACCCTGCAGGCCCACTGGCTAGCCTGTCCGTTGCTGCGGGGGCCGTGGGATGTCGACAATGACGGAGACGGACTGGCCGACAGCATTTGGGTCGATCTTGGATTTCCGGTGCGACAAACACCGGATGGACGATTTTACAAGCCGCTTTTTGCGATCCACTGTATCGATCTTGACGGTCGGCTAAATGTCAACGCCCACGGATCCCTTGCGCAGACCATGACTTCGTACTATCAGCCTCCCCAAGTCAGCGAGGCTCCCGCACCCGGAAGAAGTTTTGCAGACGCGACAGGCCAACCTTCCGATGGGATCGACCCTATTACGTATGCCCGGTACGGTGGCCGCGGATCAGGGTTTGGGCCCGCCGAGATTAATCTCCTCCCCCTTTTCGACGGGAATTTGGCTGCCTACCGCGAGTTATTTGTAGGTCGAGTGTCGCCGCCGCTTGAGGGCCG
>JANXBW010000024.1 GCA_025060325.1 Thermoguttaceae bacterium | reverse complement strand
GCTGGATGCCGATCCGCCCACCAAACCCGACGAGCAGGGCAACTACCCCATGCCCACCCCGGGCCTCACTCAGTTTGAATAACTTGTGGTCCCTTACTAAAGTAGCCGGCCTTCCTCGCCCACCCAGCGTTGTTAACGGCGGGTAGGGGAAGAGAACGTCCGGGTAAACTTCTGTTTTTGAATGCTCTTTTGGCGACGCAATTCTTTCCCCGCCGCTCCCAGGAGCTAACCAGGCGGCGGTGGTGCTTCTGCCTGAGTGGTTACCTCGCCAAAGCCGACCTTCCTAGCCGAGCTTTGGCCCTTCCGTTCCTGCCCTTGTGGATGAACCTGATTGACTCCGCTGGATCCCGCTTCGTCCGCCTTCCACTCGTGCCCGGGTGGATAAACCTCTCTGCTAGCCCCACCTGACGGGCCCCACACTTTGGGCCAAACCCTCTCATTCACGACAACAGAGTTTTTGCTTGCCCTGCGCCTCGCCTTTGTATCTATCCGGTTGCGGGCATGGGCCCCCGAACTTACAATAGTGCATGGCTCCTCGAGGGATAGGTATGTCGTAAAGCTTTCTGGAAGTGGTTCAGACAAGGGGCTTTAAATCCCGCGGCGTTTGGCGGTCTAAGTGAACGGGCAGGTGCCGATCATCGTTCGGGGGTTCTAGTCATGATGTACAAGTTCAGTTGTTCATACTGGCGTTGCTTTTCGACAGTCGCGGTGCTTGTTGTTATGACCTCGGTAGGGTGCCAGTTTGTGTCATATATTTGGCAGAAACAGGCGATGGAACGTGTACTTCAGGATTATGCGAAGGTCGTGAAACTACCGATCTCAGTGCGACTTAAAGCTCGGGCTTTGCAATATATTGACCTTACGGGCTGTCCTGAAGCTTTTGCCCTTGCCTTTCTGAATCATTGCCGGGCATGGCAAATGCTAGCGGAGTTGGAATACCAAATGAGATTACACTTGGGGTGCGATGTACGAGATTTCCGTAGGGCAAGAGAGTACGACCTACTACCCACCGTAAGGGGACCTCAGGGGGCGGTATTTAAACAAATGCTTGACCAAGTTGACCAAGAACTCCTCGATACCTGGCAGCGAGTACAAAGGGTGGCTGCCGCTTATGGTGTCAAATCTCCGCTGTAAATGATCTTTCAGGTTGCAGATCTGACGTCGGGCGATTCCAAAAACTTTACTCCCTGGCGGGGATGTAAACTCTCCAGTATGGATGCAGGTCTCGTGCGTGCGCCGAAATTCTCCTCCGGACAAAGCGCTGGCCTAGGCGGTATGAAGTCATTCGTCTGCCCCCATGCTAATCTCCCGGACCGTTCTGTCTATACGGGAACAAAAAATCCCCACAAAGCACGGGGCTTGTGGGGACTGCTTTTGAGACGGATTTTAGTCGGCGTTAACTAATCGCGGAGATTACCCCCCACGTGCTTGTCTCAGGGCGCATGCCTTTCGGACATTTCCAGACTCGGTCTCTGCCAAGTACTTGGAGTGTTGACTGATCCGCCGTTTTTGCTGCGGGAAGGATTCCCTCCTCATCGAACCTATGGTGTTTGTGCAGTTTCGCCGCCTTCGGCCGTACCAAGAGCACCCCAAACGCCATACGGGCTAGAGCCAGAGGTGACATAGGCGGCGGAAGGATTGCCGGCGTCGATCGTCTCGCTTATGAATCGGACCGAGCCATCGGCAAAAAGCACATTGACTCCGCCGGGATGGAGGCTGGAAGCGGAAACAAGCATGTGCGCCCAGTGGTCGCCCCCAGAGGAGGTGGTGCAGCTTGGCGAGTTAGGCGGAAGCACCGTGCTAAAACCGGTAAACATCATGGAGCCATCGCCCCACCGTCGGCCAAGTTGGCCGCCATCGTAAGGTGAGGCCACCATGTTGCTGCCGCTGCGGCGAGCCAAGCAGTCCGCCGGTGTGGCCATGCTCACATTTGTCGCGATAGCCCGGCCGATACGGTTTGAGGCACCATCGCCGATCAAGCCCTCGCTCATGGCGATGGTGTTGCTTGTGCCGTCCACAATATCCGCCATCCGCTTATTTCCCCAGAGGGTGAACATCCCACGGCAACGGTTGGAGCTGCCAAAGGGTGGGACGCTCACACTACTTCGCATGAGCCCGGGATGGTCCCCGCCGCAGAACCGGTAATTGGTGGGTTGGATGGAGCCGGCGGTGACTTGATATCCGTCCGACGGACAGCGGAAGGTACCGACCGCGGTTTGCCAGGTTGGATGAGAGTTCCATGGCGCAGGGCTATACGGTGGTGTGTTATTGGCAATGGCATCAAAAAGCGATTTCTGCTCGATAAAGGGCAGGATAGCAAAAAGCCCACTGGCCCGGTTGTACAGGTTTTGCGTGGAGCTTCCGGTGGGTTCTAGCTGGTTGGTGGGGCTACTTCCGGATCCACCCTGCCGGTAGGGGAAGGCTTGCCACACGTCGTGGTAGTTGTGGAGGGCCAGTCCCAGTTGCTTGAGGTTATTTGTGCACTGGGCGCGCCGGGCAGCTTCTCGAGCGGCCTGCACTGCTGGCAATAGCAGTGCAATGAGAATCCCGATTATCGCGATCACCACGAGTAGTTCTACTAGTGTGAAACCACCAAGCGATCCGCGTTTTTGCATCCGGTCTTCTCCTCCTTTTTGTTTTGGCACACCTACTGTCTTTTACGAGGCGAGAAAACGCCTTCCCTCAGTGTACAGTGATGAACCAATCCGGCGGTAACTAACCGGACTAGGAGCGCTCCGAGAAAGCACAGAAGGGCCGCTTCAGCGGCAGCTTAGATACGTGTTTTTCACTAGTTTAGTTGCGCTTTCCAAAGTGTGCAAGCCGGGGACAGGGAGACTCGGGGCAGTTTCTTCTTGCCCAATGGCTTTAGGCCCCAATCACGAAAGGCTTGGCCGATCCATGGTAAAGGCCGTCGGGCCTAAAAGGCCTCAATACGGGTGCTGAGCGTTCCGGCAAGCCGTAGGAGGTCGCCAGGTGCTACCGAGTCTAGTTGGCTGGCTGACCTAATCGGCTAGGTTGATCTGCTCGGTGACGCTCCCGGCTGCCGGAACGTCCACTCTCAGGCTTGACCGGTCCTTGTCCCCATACTTGGCCGGCAGCAAGTCGATATATGTAACTTCGGGCGGCAGGTCCTGGGCTAACCCGGCCGTGGGGGGAGGCTCGAATTTGCGTTTGTGGACAACAACGATGTATTTCCCGGGAAGCACCCCCGGCACTTCCGGAAAAGTCCGCGGCTTGGCGACGCCAGTGGCATCGGTAAGTCCCTTAGCCATAGGCTGAGTGCCCTCTTCCGAAATAAGAATGACCGTTGCTCCCTCGACGGGCTCGCCCTGGTAGGTGATGGTCAGCGTGACCGGAGTCGTGGCCGGATAAATATCTGTCCTTGAGCAACCGCCTAAAAGAGCCAAAACGGCTACCCCTAGGACGCACGGCGCAAGGCTGTTGCGGAAGACGCTGAGCAAACAACTCATGGAAAACCTCTCCCTGCCAGTTACCCCACTTACAGTGTCGGGACGCGCGTTTCAACTACCGGGGCGATAGGGCCCTCAGCCGCCATCGGTAAGTCCGCTATTTACATTTATAGGGCAACCGGCTTGTCGTTGGGAGCAACCGGCTAAGATACATCCCCCGGCTTTGGCTCTGATGGGGGTGCGATCGACTCTTCCCTGCTTGTCGACAACTGCCAGATCTCTACGCCATCTTTTCCCCGATAGATCCTTTTCAACTGAAATCCGTCAATTTTCTCCGCCGGGGGCGGCGGGAATTCGGGCGGGCGGACAAGGAGCTTAACGCCGATTCTTTCTAGATCTGTCAAACACCCCGGGCTGTAAGGACTAATTGTCCACAGCTCCCGACGCACTTCCCATGACCGTGGCGCATAGCCGGAGTAACCGTTGACAAGTGGGAGGCGATATCTTGCCTGCCAAAGCATCATGCGGACAGTTCGCTCATGAGGCAAGAGCTTCTCCGGCGGGGGGAAGTCAAGAAGAAGGACCCCGGCCGAGTCGCTGGGCGTTTTCGCCAAAAATTCCACCCAGTCAGGGGCTGCCCACAAACGAGGCCCCGGCACAAGGACGCAAGGGCTAGGCGGAACCTCGGCCCAGAGAAGTCCGGCAAATATCCCGCTTGCTACCAAGGCAAGCACCTTCCGCTTACTTTGTGCGGCAAGGTGGCCCAGGCACCTTGCCAAAAGCTCAAGCCCGATCCCTGCGAGCACTAGTAACGCTGGTTGGGCAAGATAGGCATATCGGTAGGGGCTTCGTACCCAGGCAAGTGGTGGCAGCAGTTGACTAAAAAGTTGCCACGGACAGATGCCGCCCAAGCTAATTCTCGGCCCAAAGGAAGCTATCCCTGCTCCCAGGGCCACCATCCACACGAATCCAAGTGCCGATCGGTCCAGGCCGGGGTTGTCTCGGCGGCTTAAAAAGATCGATAAAGTAAGCAAAGCGCACAGAATTCGAAGCCAGCCGGGATGAAGCGGTCGCCCCCCATTGGCCGGAAAGTAGCACTTTGTTAGCGCCGTTGGCGGCAGCGTCAGCCAATCATTTACGCTTGCCGAAAGACGGAAGACAACCTCGCTCGGTCGCTCCACGGCGTGGACCAAAAGCCTGCTGGCCACCGGAACGATAAGGGGAAGAAGTAAACATCCGGCCACCACCAGGCCAAGGCCCAGCCGAAAAAGCTCGGCCCACCTCCCGCGCGATGCGGCGAGGATGATGCTGGCCGGGACAATTACCATCAGATTAAGTAGTCCTAAATGGAGGCAGGCGGCAAAACTGGTTGCAATCGCCACCCCCAGCCACACGCTCTGACGAAGTAGCTGGGCTGGCTCGGTTCGCATCAACAGGATCCACGTCCACATCGCCGGCCAAAGGGGTACGTATTGGACAAGCTCCGGTTGCAGGAAAATAAGGGGGAGCCAGGTCACCATGGCCCCGGCTAAGCCGGCGGACCAGGGGGTTGCTCCGACGGCTCGAGCAAGCCTGTAACCAAACCAGCCGTTAAGCACCGCGTTGACAAGAAAATAGGCGTGAAAGGCCGGCGTAACCCCGAAAAGCCACACAAGGGGTGCTACAGCGAGTGTTGATGGCTGTGGCTCGGAGAGGGCGAAGGTTCCCTTCTCCGGCCAGAAGATCGGGGCGTCAAAGTAGCCTTTAAGTCCGTGGGCCAGCCGGTCGGCATTCCACCAAATCGTCCACAAATTGAATAGTGCCACCACTCCATTAGGCACTCTGCTTGCGCAAAGGGCCTCCCACTGCCCGTACCGGACGGGACCATAAGCAAGCAGGGCAAGGACTATGTAAACAACAGGCCAGAAAAATACCGGCGACCACCCGGTTTGGTCGCCGCTGCCCGTGGATGACAAAAGGGCAATCGGTGTGGGTCTCAAGGAGTAAGCAGATACGGCCGTAAATTCCGACTGAAGTTTGCTGGAAAACTCCCCGGCCGGCTGGAATGGAAATCGATATCGGGACGGACGGCGCCAACCGGTTGCTCAAAAAGTTTCGGCCTCAGCTGGAGGAAAGCTTAATTTCCAGATTCGTAATGCCTTCCTTCGGAACGGTCACTTCGATCCCGGAGGTCTCCGGACTGGCGTACTTTTCCGGCAAAACGTTTTTCGTCTGTCCTTCCTGGCCTGGTTGGGGTGCGCCGCCGGCTTTTAATGCGTGCTCAAGGTCCTCCTGAACCAAGAATTTGCTGCCGCCCCCCTCAGCAACTAATTTGGTGACCTGGACGCGATACTTCCCCGGCACGGCGCCCTTGACGTCCTCCGAGGCCTTAAGCTCGAATCGACCATTGCTGTCGGTCATCGCGTAAGCGCCATATCGGCCTCCTTCGACCGGAGCGAAAACTACCATGGCGCCATCCACCGGTTTGCCGTCAAGAAGCACCACGCCGGAAACGGGCGCCGTTGGAGGAATATCACCGCCGGCTCTTTCCCCGCAACCGGCTGCCAAAAGCCCTCCTAGCGCAACCAAAATAGTTGAAAGTCGCCGAGTGGTATTTATCAACATTCGCTGCTAGTCCTCCGGCTCTACCTCATTTAGCGACAATGTCCTAGTGAGCTTTTTCCGAAAGCCAGAGCCTCGTGGCGCGGTTATGGGAGCGGGGTCAAATATTTGAACCAGGGGGCAGGCCCAATACTGACCCTGAAAGCGGATTAGAAGGTGCCGCTAACCGGCTCGCCGCCGGCCTTGGTGCCCAAGGCCCCCCAAACGCCGTACGGACTGGGTGCGGTTGAGCTGGGGCTGGGAGCGACCACTCCCAGATTGCCGCAGTCAATGGTTTCGCTAATAAATCGCACGCTCCCATCGGCCATCGCCACGTTCACACCACCGGGGTGTTCGCTGGTGGCCGTCCAGATGCCCGGAGCAAAGTGCCCCGAAATCCCGGTCCATCCTGCCCGGAGCATGCACACGGCCGAATTGGGCGGCAAGATGGTGCTCACGGCCGCGAAGAAGGCGGCACCGTCGCCCCACCGGTAGCCGGGCGAAGTATCGCCGGTGAAGATCGGAGCGCCCGAAATGTAACCATTGCCTGCCCAATAAGCCCGGCAGGCCAAGGGAACATAGCTTGTGGGATCCCCACTGGTGTCATCGATGGCCGACCCCTTGTCGTTATCCCGCCGCGGCCGGGAGCGTTCCGCCAGCGCGATTGTGTTACTTGTTCCGTCAACAATGCTGGCGAAAGTGTTGTAATCTTGCCGGCCGAAGATGCCCCTATTGCGAATTGGCGTGCTTGCCAGAGCCGCCGCCTGGTTGCCGTCACTTCGTTCGGTGGGGCTATGGGCGGCCGCCTCGTAATTGTCTCCGCAACAGAACGCATAACTTGTGGAGCCCATCTTGGTCCCCCGGGGCGGAATGTCGCCAGCGTCGCTGGGGCAATTAAGCACGGGCAGCACCACGGTCTGCCAAGCCCCCGCTGTCCATGGGTTGTCATTAGCAGCCATAGCTGTGTCATAAAGAGGCTTCTGTTCGATATACGGAGCGATCTGTACCCAGCCGCTTATCCTCAGACGCTGGGTGAAGGCGGCCAAGTTTCCAGTCCCGGACTGGCGCGCCGGCAACCGCTGGAAGGTGTCATGGTAGGTATGCACCGCCAGAATCAACTGTTTCAGGTTATTGGTGCACTGCGACCGGCGGGCTGCTTCCCGGGCAGCCTGCACCGCAGGAAGCAATAGCGCAATCAAAATGCCGATAATGGCGATGACTACTAGAAGCTCAACAAGGGTAAATCCTTTGGATCTTCGCATAGCGTTCCTCCCCACGTCACACCAAGTAGATGATGTCGACAAACACGGCACTCAAACCGCTCGAGAATCTATCCCGCGCAGAAGCGGATCTTATCGGGACTGAAGTTTCAGATCGATAACCTGTTTACCCGGCTTGACCTCGAACTCAAGCGTCGTTTCGCGGTTGTACTTAGCCGGTACCCGCTCTGGGACGTGACCCACCAGTTTTCCGGTGTCATCGGTCTCGCCGGCTTCGTAGGTGGACACGCTGACTTTGTGCTTGCCCACGACTGCCCCTTTTTCACCGGCAGCAAACTCCAAAACGTAATAGCCCCGTCCGTCGGTGACCGCCATGGAGGATCGCCCTCCTCCGACCGGCGTAAAAATCACCTTCGCTCGCGGGAGGGGAACTCCGTCCAAAGTGACTGTGCCTTCCACGTATCCCAACTGCGGGCCGGAAGGACCACATCCCGAAAGCAACGCCGCCAACGCGAGCACCAAAAGTCCACTCAGAGGATTGCGAACGGTTGCCATCGGCAATTCTCTGCAGGCTAGACTCCTCAGCTGGCACAATATGTCTTTCTCAACCGCGTCACTTCACTTACGGCACTTCCACGGGCTGCCCGTCGGCAATGGCGATGAGACGTTCGTACACGCTGTCGACCGCACTGGTGGCCGGGTTATGGTCAACGGTCTCCGAGATAAACCGAACCGAGCCGTCCACCATGGCGAAGTTGGCACCGCCGGGATGCATGCTGCTGAAGCCGCGGTCGCATTCCTGGGTGAAGGTGCAGTTAATCGGCCAGCGGCCACAAGCCATCGCATACACTTGACCCTGGAGCGAGTGGTTGCCCGTGTCGCCGTTAGCCATGATGGGAACGGCCGCCCTCAGGTCACGCGTTCCCCGGCGCCATGCCCGTTCGCCCAAGGCAATGGTATTGCTGCTGCCGTCAGAGACGTCGCCAATAGGCGTGCACCGAGGCGGATTGGCGCCCGTCTGTCCGTAACCGATAAAGCCATTGAACTGGTTGGTTCCTGTATACTCTCGGTTTAAGTCGTAGCTATCGTTAGCGCCCACATAATTCGCTAGGAACACATCCACGCATCCGTTGATGCAGTCGACGTCCCCATAATTGCCAACACGGGGTACCTTGCGAGCCGTGTTGGTCTCAGGACCCGTGTCGGACGGGCAACGGAAAACAGCCAACGGGCGGCGAACCGTATCGAACACCTGAGGCGGTTGAATAGCTAGATCGGAGGGCAAGATGGCCGGATTCAAAAGCTGATAAAGAGGGCTTTGCTCAATGTTTGGTAGGATAAATGCTCCCCAAGTCCACGTGCCACACTGACCCTCCGGACAGTTGTTGATCGCAAACCAGTTCCCCTGCTTTACCATGCCCGGAGGGAACCGTTTGTACACGTCGTGGTACGTGTGGAAAGCGAGCATCAGTTGCTTGAGGTTGTTTGTGCACTGACTTCGCCTGGCGGCTTCACGGGCGGCTTGGACGGCCGGCAAAAGTAAGGCGATCAAAATCCCAATAATTGCAATCACCACGAGAAGTTCGACAAGGGTGAACCCATGACGGATTAACGGAGGGCGACGGCTCATCGGCATTCTCCTCCCCTACCAACGGTGGATCCGAACGGACAGTACGAGATGTACATCACAGAAAGCCCCACCCCCCCTAGGGCTTCTCGCGGAATATCTGGCTTACTAATCCCCCATTTCCCGGCACACAAGCATAGTCTAACCGTAAGTTGTGCATGTCGCAAGTAGGTGGGCGCCTTGTCGCATTTTCGTCCTTTTTCCCGCCCCCAGAGGGCCCGCCGGGAGTCGCACTTCGCCGAACAGCCCCATTTTCCGTGGGGGCAGCGGCCCCCTGGTGCTATTAGCCCTGCGCTCCGCCCGACTTCGGGGCGTAAATCACCGGCCGGGGGATTAAGACCCTTTCCCCGGTGTTTTTTGGTTCAGGCTGGGGCTTTGCCTGGGCCACTACCGGGGATACATTGGGGGCTTTTCCCCGACGGTTAAACTTGGAACGGGTCGCCGCCGGGGCATCCGGTGGAGACTGTTTGGTTTGTTCCCAGGCCCGACGCCACGACTCGCGGGTCCATAGCCAATTCGGTAGATTGATGATTAATTAAGTTGGCTATTTGTTGCCTGGTTATGTGAACCACCCCCCGTTGAGGGGTATCCTTTACGCTATCGCATGGACCGCGCTATGAAGGCAGCCAGCGCACCCATGGGGACGTCGCTTCACTGCTTTGCACCCTACCAAGCTGGTGAGCTCTTAAGCTGCGACCTAAACACGGATCCAGGCTGACCGGAATTCCGGCTCGGAGGAGTAACGCCGGAAGGGTAACTTCATAAGCCAGGAGGATTTTTCCGGAGGTGCGCCTTTGAGTGGTCCACCATCTTCCGTTCAATGCCCGGCGGGAAAGGATCTTCCCGTAGCCCAATGCTGTCGTGACCTGGCCAAACAAATTCAGGACCTAATTCGGGCGTATGACGGTGGTCAAGCACACGCGGCAAAGAACTTGGCCGCCAGTCTGGAGAAGCGATTTCCCGGCCGAGCTTGTCTCCGGTACCTCTTGTGGGCTGCCAGCTATGAAGCTGGCCTACAGGAGGAGGCTACCCGCTACCGTGAGCTCTTGAGCGAAATGGAGCCTCGCTGGCCGGCCGTCTTTTGGGCCCGCATGGTCAAAGCTGCCGACGCTGGAAATTTCTTCGACCTTGTCCGGGCTTACGTGCACCTCCGGGAAACCTTCTCGGCACTCCCTCAGGATCAGATGCCCTCCTGGATAATCTGGGCTGTGACGGAGGCGGTGGCTCGGGAGCCAGAGGTCGGCAGGATCCTCGCATTTCTCAAAATGGCACCAGGGCTTGCGCGGGCAACCGAGCAGTACCTGCGCGGTGCGGTGCGCTCGGCCCCTAACGCCTTGGCAGCCAACGCTCAGGTGCCGTTGGCCCCTCAGCGACCAAAGGCGGTCGACGGCCGGGTTCGCAAGTTACCCTCGCTTATTGCCTCAGGTTCTCTACTCACAGCCCTTGAGGTCTGCCAGGCATGGCGGGAGAAGAATCCTAAAGATTTTTCTGCCTGGTGGAACGTTGTGATGCTCCAGCTTTGGCTCGGCCGAGTCGGGGAGGCTGAAAACACCCTGCGGCAGATGCAGGAGGCGGGCTTCTCCGAGGAAGATCTGGCTGAGGTTTGGTCCGCTTACTTCGCCTTTGTCCGCCCTTGGGTGGAGACCGCCTTGAAAAAACCGGTTTGGTCAGCAAGGTTGTCGGCCGCCAATTGGGCTGCCTTCCGTCAGTCGCCATTTGTCGTGATCCGAGGCTTCCTCGGCAGTCGGCTTCTGGCCCAAGAGCCAGTCCGCGTGGTAGCCTTTGCCTGGTGGGAAGGAGCAGCCGGTGGCGACATTTCCTCGGCGGCAGAGGCTCCTTGTCGGCATATCGTCGACGGCTTTGGATTTATTGCCTCGGACGGCTCGGCGGAAATCCGCTGGCTTCAGGATCCAGCGGGGGAGCGCTTGCGGGAGTGGGTCCGGCAGGCTTTTGGGGTCGAAGCTTTCCCCGCGGCAACGGACGATGTGCGTTCACTTTGGAGGGAGCGTTTCCAGTCGCCCTTACCGGTTCGCACAGATCCGCGGCCAACTATCGATAGTCGCCAGCGAGCTAGCCAATTTTTTGACGATCTTCACGCTTATCTGACCGGGGAATTCCTGCGGACTCCGCGAGAAGAACTTGCCGGGAAGACACCGCAGGAAGCAGCCGGCGATCTCCTTCTTCGTCCACGACTGCTTGGTTTCTTGCTGTGCTTGATGAGCGAGTATTTCGGGATTGAGTCCACCGTGACATCGTTGCGTCGTCAGGTGGGGATGGAACCTCGCGACTTAATCAACATTCGCAAACGGCCTGTACGTTCGTTGCCGGCTATTGCCTTCCGCCGAATTGATCCACAGACAGTTAAAGAAAAAGACGTCCGCTATTTACTGAAAGCTTCTGGCTCCCTACGGGGTGGCTTGCTTGCGCTTCAGGCTTTGTGTCGGATCTTTTGTTTCAATCCGGCCATCCGCGGGTGCTTTAGTCCTCCCGACGTTTATTTTTCATTCCGGGCGGCGTTGCTCAACCGATTGTCTTATCAAGAAGCTCAAGATCTTCTGCGGCATGTTGAGGAGGAAGCTAGCCGTCAGAATTGGCAACTGCCAATCTCCGATCTTTTGTGGTTGTGGTATTTTGCCAAATGGGGCAGTCGGGAAGAATTTGCGAAGCTCTTCTGGGAGATCAGACGAAAGTATTGGGCGCAAGCGGAGGTTCGCCGTTTTGTGACCGACATCCTTTCTCGGGCGGGGATCCTCGGGCGCAATAGGGAATTGCCCGAATGGCTGCGGGCTGCCGCGCCGGTGACCCCTGAGGCCCCTACGGACAAAACGCAGCCCGTCGAAGAGGAGGTTCTTGCAGCTCAATCGGGCGCTGAAGGATCGTCAACGCAGCCTGAGGACGCTCGCCTGATCTTGCCCGAGGTGCCTTCTGAAACTCCCCCGGAGGAGTCGCAATTAAAGTCGCCCCTTTGGCTACCGGAGCAAGGCACGTGAGGACTTTCTGCCGCGGGAAGGTCTTCCGAAGCGCCCAAGATGAGAACTTTACCAAGCAAGTATCTTGTTGACTATCCGTGACCTCATCTCAGCGGACCGTAAGCGGGCGGCTTGGCTGCGGGTGCTTCGATCGAGGACCTTTCCGTAAGCTAGCCGCCGCTGAGCGCGCCGCGGTGATATCCTGCCGGGTATGCTCGGCTAAAGGGTGGTTTTTTTCTTTGTCGATCTCCCCGGCCCTTAAGCATTGTGCCTTGGCTTTGCGGCCAGGCGAAATCACGCGCGAAACTTCCGGTTTCGCGCATCGCTAGCCTTCTCCGCACTTGCGACGTGGCTCAGGATGGATCCTCCCCTGCACATGTCGGTGATTAGCCCATCGGTTTCTCCACATCTTGCTTTTAATTTGCCTTGAGGCGCGATAGCCATTAGGCTCCGCGAGGACAAGGTCTGGGATTTCCGGCTCTTGTCCCCGAAATTGGGAGGGAAGCGTGAACTTTCGACCGGGCGTTGTTGCCCGTAGCGGTCCCGGCGGTGGCAAGCCTTGCTCAAGCAGTCATGAGGCTTGCCGGTTGGATGAAAAGGAGCGGCAGGGGTTGAACTAAGCCAGACTTACCCGAGGCAAGCTAGGCTGCATTTATCCGGGAAAAAACCGCCGCACATCCGGCGGTGTTTTCCTGAAGAAGTCTTGTGTACAACCTGTCAACCTTGGAGCGGAGCTGTTGTGGACGATTCTTGTTGCGGTGGAGAGGCCGGGTGGCTTCGAGAGTTGCCGTCGCGCACGGGATAGCACCGAGCGGTATGGGCTCGATACCGCGGGCGAATGGCGTTACCCTTGGAGGGGTTACTCTGCCGGTAGGGTAAGGATGAGGGGCAATCAGCCGCGAGAATCAGGTAATGCGGTACTAGCAATTCCTAGATGTCTTCCAGAAAACGGATATGGGATCCCGTCATGGGGAGGAAGTTTGTTGTGAACTTACGGCATGGGGAAGTTTTTGAGTGCCGCGGGATGTGGAATTTTGAGGCGGAACGCCATCCGGCCAACAGCTTCCACCTATTCGGCGGATCCCAGTTCTTGTCGTAGCCGGGGGACAGTGTACGGGTGGGCGGCCTTTGTTGTTGGAGGTAAGCGGCGCGCGAGGACGGTGGCAATAACTCGGCTGTAGCGGGTTTTTAAGCCTAGTCAGAACGGCCAGGGAAGGGGGCTCTGTCTGGGGGGAAGCTCCGGGGGCTAGACATTTAGCCTAGCAAATGGCTAGGATAGAGGGGTGCCCACATCGACTCTGGAGGTTGAAGCACCTCCGAGGGGGTGAGACGGGCGCCGGAGTGGCGGAATGGCAGACGCGCTGGACTCAAAATCCAGTGGGCTTCGGCCCGTGTGGGTTCAACTCCCACCTCCGGCATTGCTAAAGGGGGCTTGCAATCGGCCAAATATTTCGCAAAATTTTTTAGTGCGTTGCGAACCAACATTCCGCTTGACCGTAAATGTCTTTTGCCTGGAAGCAATGGCGGGGCACTGAAAAAGTGGGGCTCCCTTGACGATACATAAATCTTGGCCGACGGCACTTGCCTAGGCCAAAACGCATGGTAAAATCTCAATTGGCCTTGGGAAACAAGGGCACAGGCCAAGCTAAGCCGAGCTAGAAAAGCACCTAAGCCCTTGACGAAGGCCGGTTCTAAGATTAAATTGAGCACTTCGCCGCCGGAACCGACCGGCGGAAAACAATAAGCGGTTGGTCTTTGACAATTGGGTTTGGGTCGAAGAGGCATCCGAAGCGGGGGTGCAAGTCGTGGCAACACGGCGGGCGCCCTCGAGCGCCGTGGGCGGGTTTCGCCGAGCCTTTCTTAAGGCTGCGGAACCGCAGGCGGAGCAGGATCTCGCAGTGCGTCGGTCCTCCCCCGGCCGACATCGGCTCGGGTGGTGAGGACGCCGGATGAGTTCGGTGGCTTGGCGCCTGCTAGCGGGGATGACCCAAGCCTGGGAATTTCCGCGGTGGGAAGGTCAGCCTAGGCCGAGAGCCTGGTGGCCATGTGGCCAAGCTACTAAGGGCGTATGGGGGATGCCTCGGCGCCAGGAGGCGATGAAGGGCGTGGCAGTCTGCGATAAGCCCGGGGGAGCTGACAAGCAAGCTTTGATCCCGGGATCCCCGAATGAGCCACGTGCTGAATCCATAGGCGCGTGGCGGCGAACCCGGCGAACTGAAACATCTCAGTAGCCGGAGGAAAAGAAAGAAAACTCGATTCCCTTAGTAGCGGCGAGCGAAAGGGGAACAGCCCAAACCGCGGGGCTTTGCCCTGCGGGGTTGTAGGGCCCTCCACATGGGAGTTACAAAGCGGGGGTTAGCGGAAGTGTCTGGAAAGGCACACCACAGAGGGTGACAGTCCCGTACGCGAAAGCCTGCCGTCTCCCGGAGGGTACCTGAGTAGGTCGGGGCACGTGGAACCCCGACTGAAGCTACGGGGACCATCCCGTAAGGCTAAATACTCCCTGGCGACCGATAGTGAACCAGTAGGGTGACCGAAAGGTGGAAAGAACCCCGGAAGGGGAGGCATTGAACCTGAAACCATACGCCTACAAGCGGTCGGAGCGCTATGGCCGGGTGCAGGTACCGGGGGCAGCCTAAATGCCTTACGGGCTTGTATCCAAAGGCAAGGCGTGACGGCGTACCTTTTGCATAATGGTCCGGCGAGTTACTGTCGGCGGCGTGGTTAAGGCCTTCAGGGCCGGAGCCGGAGGGAAACCAAGTCTGAATAGGGCGTCCTTGTCGCCGGCAGTAGACGCGAACCTGCGTGATCTACCCATGGGCAGGGTGAAGCGCGAGTGATATCGCGTGGAGGCCCGAACCCACTAGGGTTGAAAACCTAGGGGATGACCTGTGGGGAGGAGTGAAAGTCTAATCAAACGCAGAGATAGCTCGTTCTCCCCGAAATAGCTTTAGGGCTAGCCTCGGGTCACTACGCACCGGGGGTAGAGCGACTGAATCGGCATAGGGGCCTTCGCCGGCTACCTAGCTGAACCAAACTCCGAATACCGGTGCGACTATCCCGGGAGTCAGTCCCTGGGGGATAAGCTCCAGGGTCAAGAGGGAAACAACCCAGACCGCCTGCTAAGGTCCCCAAGCATGGCTAAGTCACAAAGGAGGTGGGGTTGCGGAGACAGCCAGGATGTTGGCCTGAAAGCAGCCACCATTTAAAAAGTGCGTAACAGCTTACTGGCCGAGCAACCCTGCGCCGAAAATGAACGGGAGTAAGCCATGCACCGAAGCAGCGGGTGAGAGGCGTGGAAGTCTCCACACTCTCGCGGTAGGGGAGCGCTGTAGGCCAGACACGAGCCGGACCGTGAGGACCGGTGGAGGGGCCTACAGGTGAGTATGCCGGAATGAGTAACGATAAGGCAGGTGAGAATCCTGCTCGCCGAAAGCCTAAGGTTTCCTGGGGAAGGTAATTCCGCCCAGGGTTAGCCGGTACCTAAGACGAGGCCGAAAGGCGTAGTCGATGGACAGCGGGTCAACATTCCCGCGCCACCCCAATGGACCGATGGAGGGACGGCGCGTGATAGGGTGAGCGGACGGCTAGAAGTTGTCCGTGGACCGTTCGCAAGGCGGGGGATAGGCAAATCCGTCCCCCATCAAGCCAAGCGGCGGGACCGACCGCATTTGGTCGGGAAGTCATCCGAAGCGCGCCCGAGAAAAGCTCCTAAGGGTTGAAGTTGGGGTGACCGTACTAAAACCGACACAGGTAGGCGAGGCGAGAAGCCTAAGGCGCTCGGGAGAACACTGGTGAAGGAACTCTGCAAAATGGCCCCGTAACTTCGGGACAAGGGGTGCCACTAGGGGGTGCACAGCCCCCGAAGGCCGCAGTGAATCGGCTCCTGCGACTGTTTATCAAAAACACAGGTCTCTGCAAACTCGCAAGAGGATGTATAGAGACTGACGCCTGCCCGGTGCCGGTAGGTTAAGGAAGCCGGTTAGCGGGGCAACCCGCGAAGCTGGCGACCTAAGCCCCGGTAAACGGCGGCCGTAACTATGACGGTCCTAAGGTAGCGAAGTTCCTTGTCGGGTAAGTTCCGACCTGCATGAAAGGCGTAACGACAGGAGCGCTGTCTCCACCAGTGGCCCGGTGAAATTGTAGCCGTGGTGAAGATGCCACGTACCCGCAGCGTGACGGAAAGACCCCGTGAACCTTTACTGTAGGCTGATATTGGGCTGAGGCTTGTCCTGTGTAGGATAGGTGGGAGGCTGTGAAGCCGGGACGCCAGTTCCGGTGGAGCCGTCGGTGAAATACCACCCTGGGCTAGCTTTAGTTCTAACGCTGATCCCATCGACTGGGCAGCGGACAGTGTCAGCTGGGCAGTTTGACTGGGGCGGTCTCCTCCTAAAAGGTAACGGAGGAGTCCAAAGGTACCCTCAGCCCGGTCGGCAATCGGGCGTTGAGCGCAAAGGCAGACAGGGTGCTTGACTGCGAGACCGATAGGTCGAGCAGGTGCGAAAGCAGGGCTTAGTGATCCGGTGGTCCCGGATGGAAGGGCCATCGCTCAACAGATAAAAGGTACTCCGGGGATAACAGGCTAATCTCCCCCGAGCGTCCATAGCGGCGGGGAGGTTTGGCACCTCGATGTCGGCTCATCGCATCCTGGGGGTGAAGGAGCTCCCAAGGGTTCGGCTGTTCGCCGATGAAAGCGGTACGTGAGCTGGGTTCAGACCGTCGTGAGACAGGTCGGTCCCTATCTGCTGTGGGCGCACGAGACCTGAGGAGGGTCCTCCTTAGTACGAAAGGACTTGGAGGGACGTCCCTCTGGTGTTCCAGCTGTCGCGCTAGCGGCACGGCTGGGTAGCTATGGACGGAAAGGATAAACGCTGAAAGCATCTAAGCGTGAAGCCCTCTCCAAGATGAGGTCTCGTAGTGGCTCCATGCCACGAGAGCCCCCTGGAAGACTACCAGGTTGATAGGCCGGGTGTGTAAGCGCAGGAATGCGCTTAGCTAACCGGTACTAACGGGCGAACGCTTGGCCACATGGCCTCCGGGCTCTTCGGTCCACGGCGCACACCGGATCGGTAGGCTGCCTTCTCGGCAAAGCTTACCCTCCGGGCGCGATATCCGATCCGCCACCCAGCGGCGCCGCTTTGGATCCCTTCGCCCAAACCCATTGTCGAGATCCTCACTGCGCCTGCTAGGGGGCATCCGCTCCAAGCAGGTGTTGAGTTTGTCCCGGCTTATGGGCGGAAGATCCCTTTAACCAATGGGATATCCGTCCTTTTCCCGGTGACCATACCCGGAAGGCCACACCCGTTCCCATCCCGAACACGGTCGTTAAGCTTCCGGGGCCGATGGTAGTGCAACAAACGCGAGAGTAGGTGTTGCCGGGACTAAATCACTCAGCAGCCCCTTGGGCCGAGAGGTTTTGCCCAAGGGGTTTCTTTTTGCGCGATCGCTTCGGGGAGATTTTCCCCCCGTTTACGAGCTCTCGGCTTGTGATGTCGTCCCTCCGTAACCCCTTTAAACGGTTTTTCAGTTCGCTTAACCCCCCGATCCGCTCAAAATTTCGCCTGTAGCTCGGGCTGTCATCCCCGGTTCCCGTTTGCCAGCGACCTTTTTGGAGAACTCTCCCCGAGATGCTTAAAGATCTCCAAGCCCACCAAAGCCGGAACTCGCTTTTTGCCCCCACTACACACCATTTGCTCACTTCCCGGCGCCATTCGCCTTTTGCAGTTTGCTCTTTGCGAAACTACGCATTAAGTTTGCTTCAATTCGGTTCCACTTGCGAACCTCACGGAAGCGTACCGGATTTCCCGGATTTCTGACCCTCGCCGTATAATCTCGCATTTGTTTGAGCCCAAGTTAGGTAGGCCGTCAAGTTAAGTGGATAATCCTCCCCACCTACTGCCTTGGCTGACGTTCGCACCATTCCCTAAGCTGTTGGCTCGAGTTGTTCCAAGGCTTTTCGGCCCGGCAAAGGGGGTTGTTGATCTCTTAATTCGGGGGCTAAAAAGTCGCAAAAATGGGCTCAGCTACGTAAATCTTTGCGCAGCAAAGGTCATCTGCCGAACGGCCAAAACTTCGGGGATAGAGGGCCGCAACCGCTAGATAGCCCGGAGAAGTTCGTATGCAGCCTAACATTCTAATTTGCACGGTGGGGACGAGCCTCTTTCGCCCCAATCTAGAAACCCTTAAGAGGGAGCGGCAGGAAGGGAAGATCCGACCTGAATTGGTGGGTTTGGCGGAAGCTTACGAAAAGCAAGATTGGGCGGCCGTTGCTCGCGAACTGGGGACCTTGCCACCAAGTGACCGTACCTGCGGGGCAGAGATCAACTCGATTGCCAGCATGATCGAGCGGGGGTACGTGCCTGCCAACTGCGGCCTATTTTTTCTGCATTCGGATACCCCCGATGGCAAAAGCATCGGGGTAGTGCTTCGTCAATATTTCCAGGCAAGGGGACATGCCCCGGTCGAAACAATTTGCGTCCCCGACTTGCAGGACCAGGATCCGAAGCGCTTCCGCACGAAGGGCCTGAGGAATTTAGCCCGGTACCTGTGCCGAATTATTCGCCAGTATTCGCCCGCAACCTGCGCGATTAATGCCACCGGGGGTTATAAGGCTCAAATCGCAATTGCCGTGGTGCTCGGCCAGGCGATCGGCGTTCCCGTTTATTATAAACACGAGCTTTTCAGCGAAATCATTGCTTTCCCTGCATTGCCGGTGGCATTGGATTTGGAAGTGTGGATGCGAGCCAGTGGTATGCTTTTCGATTTAGAGCGGAGCCCAGAACCCATCCCGGCGAAAACGTACGAAGACGAGTGGGACGAAAAATATGAAAGTCTTGTCGAACGAGTCTCAATCGACAACGTGGATTATTTGGAACTGTCGCCGACGGGGCAAATTTTCCACGAAACTTTCCGCCACAGGTTTCAACTCATTCAGGATCGGCTGACGCCGCCTGCCGTAGCGCCTGAGCAAAAGCAAAAGCCCCGGTTGGAAAAAGCCGGCTGGCGGGGTGAACACCCAGAGGTCCAGCGGTTTCTTGAGCGGGTGACCGCGGAAGTTCCTCAGGTTATTCGCTGCGAAACTTTCTACTACAATCCGGATCTGCCCCAACGGACTCGCTTCCGGTTGTCCTCCAAGGGAATTGAGGGCATCTATTCGGATGGGACATTTACAGTAAAATTTGCTGTTCGTTCATCGGCGCGCACTCGATCAGAAGAGGCCGCGGTTGTCGCCCTGCTCAATGATTGGCTTCATCGTCAGTATTTGTCTTAATCCAGAGAAGCTCCGCTGCTTTGCCCGCTGATATTGTTAGCTTATTTTGTCAACGCCAGCTAGTTGGATGAGTCACAAATGGGCTGGCTGGGTAGGCTGGTTGCCCAGGCTGGTCAAAAAACTTTACGATCAACGTGGGGAAGTGCCGAAATATTAGGCGCCCAGGAAGTTGCTCAAGGGGCACGATGAGAGACAGGACCTTGCCGACTAGCGAAGGTCATAGAGCTTTTGGCGGATTTAGGCAACGACTATCTTCCAGGCTGCGCACGCCTCCTCTGATTAGCCTCGGACCGCCCAGATGCCGAAACGGCCCGATCCTCTGTCCTGCGATAGGGTCGGTCAGCATGCCGGCCTTGCCGAGGGGGTGCTCCGTTGTCAAAGGCTGAGATTTTCGCCAGCGTGGTCGGGTCGAACAAAGTTTCCCCTCGTTCGTCACCTTTGGCTGTGCGAACTCTTCCCGGAGCGATTTGTCGAGGGGGCAAGGCCGGCCTAGCTACCGGCACAATACTTTTTACACTTCCCGCCAACTGCCGACGGTCTCGAGTACAAAATCGAGGAGTTCCGGATTGCGGATTTCCTTTGTATTATCGCCGCCTGCTTGCCCGAAGACTCGGACTACCGCCAGGTCGTTCAACTCTAGCAAGAAGGATGGGTTGCTAACCACCGCTCGACTTGGGTTGAGGGCGCCGTCGGCGCTTACATGCTCATTACCTGGCGAGTCCCACACGCGAGCGGTGTCATCGTCCTCGCCATTTCCGATTACGGAGATGCGGCGGAAATTCTTCACGTAAACGTAGTAGCTCTGATTTTCGGCCACGACTTGAGGATTCCAGAAGCTTGCCCGCACCTCCTGGTTACTTCCGGCCGGCAGGACAATGAGGGCCGTGTCTTCTCCGAAAAGGGCACCCGAGGCATAACTCTTGAGCCAGCGATAGCCCGTGACGCTGACATACTTGTGGCTCGTGGCGCCGAAAGTCAACACGGCCTGGTTAGAGTGGGATACAAGGCGGTCTCCGGTCAGCGGGCTGTCGTACAAAGTGACGACATCCCCCGTCCCGCCACCTGTAAAGAAAGCTTCGTAGGCGTCAAAAGTAAATGCTCGTGCGTAGTAATCGCCGGCCCGCAAAGCGGCCCAGTTGGGACCAGCCCAGAAGCGGTCGGCCGTTTGATCGGAATCAAAGAATCGGGCCGAACTTTGCCCGCGGCCGCTGCTAAAAGCTAGCACCGTGCCAAATCCCTGCGTCCGGATCGATACGGGGGAGCCGAAGAACGGGTCAGTCACAAATTCTGCGTACCCGTCCTCCGCGCGGAAAGTGAATGTTTCCCCTGAACCAGACCCGACCACCGCGGCGCGGTCGGCAAGGTCGGAGGCTAGCACCCGCAGCTCCTCAAACCCGTAAAGCCTCACCTTGCGCTGCCAGTTGCTGAAGGTGGCCTCCCCGCGAGCCGCCCTGTACACAAAGCCGTTGGTCTGGCCAGGACCTCCGTCGGAAATTTCCGCTTGGTCGATGCCAGGGCCTGCAAAAACGTTGACGCGGTCAAAACCTTCCAGCACAGCGTACGAAAGCGGCTGGCGGATCTGGCCATCACCATCAGGCTGGTTGTTGCTCGATGGTCGCGCCGCGCCTACCAATAGCTCCAGGTACTCTAGGCTTCCGTTCAAAGAGACCTCGGTCCTTGCCATCCACAAACGGGCCACATCACCGGTTGCTGCCTGCCCATTGGCCCGAATGCCAGCAAAGTTAAACCCGCGGAAGGTAAAGGCCCCGGGCCCGCGCCACGTGACATGGCTAGGCGAAATATCGAGCGTAGTGGAACCACTTGACCACAGCTGAAGAACGAGCGTGTCCGGCTCGCCGGCGGCCCCGGCTTGCACATCGACCTGCTCGCATCCGTAAAGGTGAAGTTGCATCCCCACGCGGAAATAAGCTAGGACTTTCTCGGCACTTACAGTGATCTCGTCCCCTGCGGGTGAGTCGTACACAATGGCGCGGTCAATGCCGCCACCACCGCGGAAGACTACAGCCGCTGCCTCCGGGCCGAAGATTACTTCCTTACCGTTGACAATCGCTTTCCACAAGCCGCCCGGCGCGGAGCGAAATTGGAACCAGTCACTTACGCTTGTACCGCTGAGGACGTGAGCCACCGGAATATTCAACGTGTGGGTAGCTTCCGGCCCAGTTCCCAGTTCGGGATCATCGGCTTCGATTGTTACCTCCAGGATCGGGTTGTTTACGGGATCAAGAAGGGTGCCTGCCCGAAGATAGAGACTGGCACTAAAGCTACCGATACCCTCTGTCGGTTCGATTTCCATAAGCTCCGCGTCAGGACCGGTTAGGGAGAGCCGGACGGTCCCGAGGCCATCATCGCTGACAAGGACATCGGCAAGCCGGATCCTTTCGGAAGTGTTGGCATCTTCCGGGATGATGTCAACGGCAGGGGTGACGACGAGGGTCGGCGGGTCATTGAGCACGCTGGCAAATGCCTGAGCCAAGATGCCCGCCATATCCTGCACCCAGGGAAGCTCCTCTCCTCCGGCAAGCCAATCGGTTGTGGATGTCTCCCCGAGAACCCAGATTGTACCTTCAGCGTCCGTGCCGACTAGGAAGCCAAGGTCATCTCCATCCCCGCCCAAATAGGTGGACCATACGTGTGCTCCATTCGGGTCGAATTTGGCGACAAAAGCGTCGCTAGGGCCGCGAAGTTCCGTCTCACTTCCGCCATTGACCCAGCCGGCCGACGCGCTTTGACCCGTCACTATCACAGTACCCTGTGGATCAATGGTAATGCCCAAAGCGTGATCGGAAGCATCGCCTCCCAGGTATGTTGACCAAGAAGGAACACCCTCCGGGGATAGCCTGGCAACAAAACCGTCGGCCTCTCCGTTCCAGCTCGTGTCTTCACCACCAAAGACCCAATCCGTTGACCAAGTTGATCCGGCTAGGTAGATGGTTCCGTCGGAATCAATTGCTACACTGTGGCCCCAATCGTTACTAGCACCGCCCAAAAACGCGCACCACAGCGGCATGCCCTCCGCGTCGAATTTGACAACACAAACATCCCTATCGAGCCACTGTCCATCCGTCAAGCTGGGCGGGTTGACAGCGGAAGGAACCGACCCGACAAGCACGAAGTTGCCCGCCTGGTCAAAGGCCCAGAACGGATAAGCGATCCACCCGCCAATGGGGAAGATGGCGCCGCCGCGGACAACTCCTTCCGGGCTTACCTGGGCCAGGAAAAGGTGCCACCGCTCAGGGTCAAATAGCGGAAAGATCCCAATTTCCCCTTCACCGTCGCCAATATGTTCGTCACCTGGGACTCCCCAATCTTCGGAAGGTTCGGAGTTTTCGCAGAGCGCGAAGGTGGCGAACACTTCGCCGGTTTGGCCTGCGGGTTCTCCTTGAGGGGGTTCTCCCTCGCCAGGTTCGGGAGGTTCTTCCCCGGGCTCAGAAGGAAGGTAGAAGAGCCAGCCCCACTGGCCCTCTATCACAACGGCCACCTCCGGGTAAGGAATTAAATCGACGCCAAGTGTGAACGAATCTTCGTCAAGAAGCTGGTAATGCCCGCTTAGCTCCACCTCCTGGTCATCCACAAGCTGGTAAAATCGGGGGAGTGGTTGCCAGAGAACAGTCGTGGCATCCGGAAGCGTCAGGATAAGATGCCCATTTTGGTCCAAGCTAATAGTTTCTATGCCTTGCCATTGGAACTCTAACTGCGAAGGATCTGTCCCGGCAGGTACAATCAGCCGGAAGCACACCCCGCCTGGTGAGCCTTCCAAGACAAGGTCCACACCCGGGTAAAGATTATCGTAAACGGCCGAGCGATAACTCGGTACGCCCAACTGCCAGTTTTGCGGAGGTCCCACAAGATAGTGGAAGACAGTGGGAGCCGGCTCCAACCCTTGAGGATTGACCGCACTTGCGCCGACAAATTCGAGCCCGAAAGTAATTGTCTGAAGCGGCTGATCGGATGCAGGTGGCGCCAGTGTGCCGCCGGGCTTCCCCAGCGTTGACATAATCACCACCCCATCCTGGAATGGCGCCTCTTGGGCAAACTGGAAGATAAGCGAGGAGTCTTTTAGTCCCACGGTGCCGTTACCGCCATGGCGCACAAGTTGATAGCCAGCATCGGCCCATGGGCCTTGACCGGCAACAAAAAGGGGCGGGGCATCACCCCAGGCGGGGATAGGCCAGCAACCAAGCGACAACATGTGGCGGTCTTCAAGGTGCTCGATACGCAAGGTCCGCGGTTGCAGCCGACCCCGGCGACGGGCACAAAATCTCTGCCAGGTACGTCGACGATTAGCTCGGGTAGTTCGTGTACTCATAGGCCATCCCCTGTACGGCGTGCAAGTCATCCCTGCCGGAAACCGGTAGGTCCCCCCAACCGAACCGGACTAGCCGCTCAAGCTGGTTCGTCGGCTTGACAAGAGGCGGTGACCCTCCGGGGTCCACGCAGACATTTACCGCCCGGCGATTCTTAGGTCAAGGCTTGTTAACTTGGCCAAACAAGGTGGAAAGGCGGCACATTCACCCGTGGATTTGTCAATTTCTGAGACTAATTGCCACGTTCAAAAACAGCAAAGATTTGCCCTCTTTCTTGCCAATCCGCAAAAGCTATTCCGGCTAGCCATCGTTTTCATGCGCCGGGATAATCGGGCCGTTGTAATCCCTCACGTTCTTAGCGCATTCTATCCCCTCTTTAGAGGGATAAAAAGCCCAGTGCCCACAAGTGGGTACCGCCGATGCTGCGTCTTATCACGCGGTCAAGTTACGACGATGGCAAGGATCCCCCGAGTCAGTCGGCGGACGGCAAAGTAAGCAGCCCAGGTCACCGGATAGCGGCGGGAGCGGGGGATGATTGATCAGTAACGCCAGAATCGGCTATATTCTCGCAAAATTTGGCTTCCTTCAGGCCGGGGGCAATGACCCCCGAATAGGATTGGGTGGTGGACAAACCGAAATCCCAAAAATTCGTGGGCCGCGGGGAGGGAATTTATATGCCGGCCTTGTGATTGAGCTGAGGCTGCGGAGTGAGTTGGTCGCGGCTCAGTGGTCGGTCACAAGCCTTGGCGTTTGCGAGGCAAAGTGCAAACAACGTAGAGTGCAAACAGCGGAAGAGGAAGGAGAGGCAGAAGCAGTGGGAGTAAAGAAACGAGGCAAAGGTCGGCGTAAGGTGGGCCGGAAAAAACGCCGCATGCGTTCCAAGATCCGGCACCGAAAGGATTAACGAGCCGCCGGCACCGCTTTGGCCGGCAAGCTTGTGAGCGGCTCCTGGTGCCGGCTAAGTGGCTGATGGGCGGTTCTGGGGCGAAAAGCATTCGCCGGGAGGGGGACTTTTCCCGGCACTCGGCGTTTGGGCCCCGCGGAGTGATTGTGTCATGGGACGGGCCCGCCGGTTTTGGATGAGTATGGCCGCTTTTTGCTAATTGATTTAACCGGTCACCCCCACGAGGTCTAAGTGCGCGCCAAGCTATCTTTCCGGTCTGCAAAACGCCTACCCCGGGGCGTGTAAGGTGTCAGCTTGCTAACTTCTGAGCGACAGCCAACCTTTGCGGGCTTTGCCCCGGTCGGGAAAGGAAAAAGCGAGGAGAACCTGCAGCTTTAGCCGGTTAAGAACATCTTAGAGCAAGGCGCAATTCCTACTTGATCGGATGGCGCAGCTTGTGCCGCGGGCGAGTGCAAATGCAAGGGGCCTCCCCGGCGGGCGAGCCACCGAAGCTATTTTTCAGCCAACCTTTTTCTAAATCCGTGCCTGCGGGGCAAAAACGCCGTGAATGGTTTCAAGAACTTGGCGGTGCCCACCTCTTTTAGGGTGGCGGGACGGCCGAGCTGTCCCCGCCGATGTTGTCTTCAGAAGCCATCCCGCCAAAACAATGGTCGAATGGCTCAGGCGGACATGCAAGGTCGATGATCTTTGCCCCCGGCACAAGCCTTTCTACGACTAGTCGGCCAAGATTAAGCCACCGCTGACAATAGTCCAAAACAATGCTGTCAGCCGTGGCGACAATCTCGGGGCTATCCATCAAGACAGGGTCCGGGCTGTTTAATAATTCCACTTCCCAGTCCCAATGGTGGGTGTGGGCAACCTGTTCAATAAGGCTTTTAAGCCGACCGCTGTTTGAGACGGGTCGGTCAAGGAGCCAGGTCGTCTTTGTGACCCCTAGGTCTTCCAAAGCCTTTCCGATAAGTTCGATTGCCGGGAGAGTCTCGGCCACCTTGCGGTAATGGCCATGCATGCTGGCCATGTCGCGGACTGTCGAATCTCTTGCCAGAAGGAGCACGCCTCCCCCCAACGCCGCCTCGACCGTTGTCAGCACGTTGTAGCCGTCCAAGAGCAATGGCCGGCCGCGGGCCACCTCCGGTTCCACCCGGCGATCCAGTCGGGCCCGGAGCTCCCGATCGCCGCAAGCGGCCCGTTCCACGGCCAGACGTTGTCGGGCGGTTAATCGGTAGCGATTCCCCACCAAGGCAAGCGCGGAAGGGTTCACATAGCCGCGGGTCAAAAGCCAGGAAAGATCAAACGTCGCTTGCCGAAGCCGCTCCCATTGCGATGGGGCAAAAAGCTCGGCGTCTTCTGGATGAGGCCCGCGATGACTGCGACTATCGGGCACCGGTGTTTGCTTCCCGAATTGAAGGAGTCTTAAGTTAAGTTCGCCCGGGCAAAATGCCTAGTGAAGCAACTCTTCCCCACCGGGCTTTCAGCCCTCCTGCCTCGAGATAGGCCCGTCCGTTCGGGCTGGGAAATCCCCCAGGAAACCCCCGTTTTTATCTCAAAAAAAGCATTTAATCTGCCGGACGCCGCGCGCATTGGCGCCCAAGCCGGAAAAGCTCGTTTCTAGCCGCGGTCGCTCCGGGCGATGCACCAGCTCAGGTGCGATAGCGCCCGCTCTGGAAAAAATACCGAGCTAGCCTTGAAGACGGGCGGTCGCTCCCCCGTGGTTTCGCCAAACCGGCCGACCAAAGAGGGGCAGCCTGGCCTTGGTAGCCTTTAGAAGGAGCCCTACTGCCCCTTAGCCCGCTTGGGGGCGAAGTCGGAAACGGCTTTTCTCCCCACCTCACAACATCATCGGGACTTTAAAACGCGGGTTTCTAACGAGAGTAAACGCCCATCAGTTCGCCTTCGCCGATGATATGCCCGGAGATATCCCGCCACAAGGACTTTTTGTCTTTGCCGGGCTCAATCACGGGCTTACTGTCCAGGGCATAAATCCGGAAAAAGTAGCGGTGGATCCCCGAGCCGGGTGGTGGGGCGGGACCGCGATAACCAATGTTCGGGCCAATGGTCCAGGAGTTTTTTCCCTGAAGTACCCCGGGTGGTTCCCGCAGCCGAGCCTCCCTCGGCAGCCCTTCCGGCAGGCCTGGCAGTTCCGCAGGAATTTTGTAAACAATCCAATGAATCCACGGCTCAGCCGTCGGGGCATCCGGATCCTCGCAGATCAGCACCAGCTCTTTAGTCCCCTTAGGAAGATTGGACCAGTTGATCGGCGGGGAGATGTCCTGACCATCGGCGGTGTACTTGGTGGGGATCCTCTCCCCATGCTTGAAAGCGGGACTACAGACCAGGATGGACATGATCCGACCCTCCCTCTGCTTGCCACCGAAGCCAGCCCTGCCCGGAAAAGAGGCAACAAAAGGAGGACAAACGCGACCGCGGCAGGAGCCGGCTTTTTCCCTCCTCCTGCATCCCTGCGCGACCGCAGAACGCACCCGCCCCCAGTCTTGGGGCGGTAGCTACCATCAACCTAAAGACCGACTTTCGGCCGCGCATCAGCCGCGGCAGGACGATCGGCCCGGCGACGCTCTCCGCCGAATTCGGCCTTCAGGATTCTGGTCTGCGTTGGCAAAAAGGGTCGGACGTTTCGCTCACACCCCTTACACGGGGCGCACAACGTGGCATTCCCGCCGGCTACCTCTCGGCTCTTTCAGGGACGCTCGTACGTGCCGATCCACTGGGCGGTTGCCAAGATGTGGCCATCCATCGCCTTCAGTAATTCCGCCTTCGTGGCCCCTGGACCGAGATTGACCGGCTGGTCGAGGGCGTAAAGCGTAAACACATAGCGGTGTGTTCCGCTGCCTCGAGGTGGAGCAGGCCCACGGTAACCAATCGTTCCCCAAGAATTCTTCCCTTGCCTTGCTCCCGCGGGCGAGTCAAGCTTTTCCTTCTGCGGAATCCCGGCCGGAAGCTCCCGGACATTGGCCGGTATGCCGTAAATCACCCAGTGGACCCACGGCTGAGGTGCGGGCCGACGCGGACTGGGCGCGTCCGGGTCATCGCAGATCAGGGCAAATTCCCTAGTGGCTTCCGGCGGGTTGGACCACCGGAGTGGCGGCGAAATATCCTTACCGTCTTCCGTGTGGTCTTTGGGAATGGGCGATTGATGGGCAAACGCAGGGCTTTCCAGCTTCATGGTGGGTTTGTCCTCCGATGACTGCAAGGAAGCCGTTTGACCGGTCTCCGAAAGCGTCTGACCAGATGACGTCGCAGCGGCGGGGCTGATTGCCAGGCCAGGCGGCGGACCTTTTTCCCCTATCGCTGGGCTTGTTGGGGAGCAACCACCGCCAGCCCAGATTAGAAGCGAGCTTGCCAACAGGAAGAGCGCTCCCAGTTGCCCGGCCCGAAGGATTAGCCGCACGGTGCTATCCATCCCCAACCTCCCGGACAAATTCCCCAAAACTGGGTTGATCAAGTCAGCAACGGTTTTTGCATACCCCTCTTCGTGCCGCAGGCGGGAGTGCTCCGGGTTTAGCCAAACAAAGTTGCCTCAACTGTCCGCGCCGCGACGCCTAAGCCATCCAGAGTTCTAACCCTTCACCACGCCAAGCGGACGAAGTCGGGCGACTTTCTTGGCCAAGCCCGCCCTGTCGACCACATCGACCACCAAACTGACGTCCTTGTACGCGTCGGGTTGTTCCTCGGCCAAGCCGGTGCGGCTTCGCGCTTTGGCGACTATGCCTTTCTGGGCCAGTTCCTGATCAATCCGCCGACCTTGGGCGTGGCGAATGGCTTCGTTTCGGCTCATCAGTCGCCCGGCACCATGGCAGGTTGTGCCGAATGCTTTCTCCATACTACCCGGCTGACCCACCAAGACCCAACTCGATCGGCCCATGTCCCCAGGGATAATCACCGGCTGGCCAATGCTCCGGTATCGCTCGGGTACCTCGGGATGACCAGGGGGAAATGCCCTGGTTGCCCCCTTGCGGTGAACACACACGAGCTTCTCCTGGCCGTCAATTATGTGTTTTTCCAATTTGGCAATATTGTGGGCCACGTCGTAAACGAGGTTCATCTTCAGTTCTTCCCAAGGCCGGCCAAAGAAGTCCTCGAAGGCCTCCCGGGTAAGGAACATCAACAGTTGCCGGTTGGCCCAGGCGTAATTAGCCGCTGCCCGCATGCCGGCAAGATACTTTTGCCCTTCCGGGCTATTTACGGGAGCACAAGCTAGTTGACGATCAGGCAGCGAAATGCCGTACTTTTCCGGTGTGTTGCGGAAAAGTCGGAGGGCGTCGTCGCACACCTGGTACCCGAGGCCCCGGGAACCGGAGTGAATCATCACACAAATTCCGCCTTCCTGGAGGCCCATGACCTGGGCGGCTTCGGGGTCAAAGATTTCCTCGACCACCTGGACTTCGAGGAAGTGGTTTCCAGAACCGAGGGTGCCGCATTGGTCTAGCCCCCGCTCAATTGCCTTGTCGCTTACCGCGTCGGGATCGGCCCCGGCGATGCGCCCGCCCTCCTCGGTGCATTCAATGTCGCTGTCGGTTGCCCAGCCGCGCTTTTTTAGAAAGTGGACACCCTCAGCCAGGATCTTCCGGATTTCCTCGCGACTAAACTTGAATGGGCCACCTTCCCCCACACCGGCGGGGATGCGCTGGAAGAGGTGGTTAACTAGCTGCTGGATCCGGGGCTGGACATCCTCGAGGCGAAGATCCGTACGAACCAGCCGCACTCCGCAGTTAATGTCGTAGCCCACGCCACCGGGGGAGATGACGCCACCTTCTTCCGGATCAGTTGCACAAACCCCGCCAATGCAGAAGCCGTAGCCCCAGTGGATGTCCGGCATCGCTAAGCTGGCCTGCTGGATACCTGGCAGGAAAGCCACGTTGGCCACCTGCTCGGGGGCCATGTCCGATTTCGCTTGTTCAATAAGCTGCTCGTCAGCAAAGATGATCCCGTCAACCCGCATGCCCGGCTTGTACGAGCGCGGGATCTTCCATTCGGTTTCGCTTACCCGCTCTAGTGGACCAGCAAATCCTTGCCCACCCACGGTAAAACTCCTCGAAATCTTAATCGCAATTATTTTGACGCCTGCGGTAACTTTCCCGAATCACTTTTCGGTTAAGCGATCCCTTCCGATCCACGCCAAACCGGTCCGGAAGTCGGCTTTACGGGCTCGGAGGGCCTCTTGGCAGCCCACGCTGCGGAAAATTTTATGCAAGTTGTCGCTCCCCAAGAATTCGTAGTCTTAGCCTAAACCTCCTCTTCGGTAGGGGTTCTGTCCCCTCAATTGGGTTAAGGGGAGCGCCTCTTTAGGTTGGGGCAAACTCGAAAGCTGCCGGTCTCGGGTGGAGGAAGCAATAGACAGCTGTGCCCCGGAGCTGTGCTGGCGAACGCACGGGCCGTCCTCGCTTCAAGCGGCGCTCTAGATTTTTTCCAGAGGATCCTGCGCTTTTTTGGCCAGTCAGTTGGATCGAACTGCCCCGGGTTTTGGCTCCTGAATCGTTGACGCAGGCCGGCCACACCACCCTTGGAAACTTGGCCCACGCCATGTTCCGCATGTTGTGCGCAGTGTGGCAGAACTTGGTGCTATGGGTTGCTGGCTGCTTCTCCGCTAGAGGTCAAAGGGGTATGAAGACGGATAGATCGGCAAAGACGGCGCCGGTGGCAACGCCTAGTGCAGGAGCTGTCCTTGAGCAGGCTGACCGGGGGGCCCACATTCGCAAATCGAGCGCGGGCCTTTTGGCCACTCTGGTGGGTATCGGTGTCTTTGCGGTGGTAGCCCAGATAATCATCCAGTGGCACTGGCTGGACAATGCGATTGTAACCGAAGCCAAGAACCATGGGCACCAACTTCTTGCCAGTGCTAGCGCGATTCGCACGTATGTGGAAGAAATAATCACCAAGCGTTTGCAAACGCGAAACACCTGGGATTACTTCGACGTTTACGTCATGGCCTCCGGTTATGTGACGCGGAGGATCCTCGAATCGGCACGAAAAGATGTGGGCAATTTTGTGATCCGTTTCGCGTCGCGACACCCGCTTAACGAAGTCAATTTGGCTACTCCGTTCGAGCGCGAGATTATTCGTTTTTTTGAGGAGCATCCCGAAGCCAGTCGTTGGGAAGGGGTTAGCGTGGCAAGCGATCAACGATGGTACTGGGTCGCTAAGCCTCGGCGCTTCGAGCAGTCATGTCTGCGCTGTCATGCGCTTGAGCCGGATGCTCCGAAGGAGATTCGTCAACTTTATCGGCTTTCGCACGGTGCTCCAAAAGCTGGCGAAGTCATTATCGACATAGCGGGTGTTTCCATAACGGACTCGCTGGCTCAGGCCAACAAGCGGAAAATCCAGAGCATAGCGCTTAATGCGGCGATGTGTTTTTCATTTCTTTCTGTAATCATTGCCATTGCTTGGCAAGGATATCTTTCGCAACAGCGGTTTGCCCGTCAGTTAGCGATAGCCAAAGAGGGGTTGGTGGAAGCTGCTAGGACGGGTCGCACCGTGTTGTGCCATCTGAGCGCGGACGGAAATATCTTGAGCATTTCCGACTTAGTTGGCGAGCTTTTGGGGGTGAATTCAAACCAGGTAGTTGGTCAGAGGTTTGTCGACGTACTCGTTTCTGAGAGCGATCAACAACGGGGCAAAGCGCTATTAGAAGAGATCCGCTTGGCTGGTCGAGCATCGCCTCAAGATATTCGTTTGCGGAGCGCGGGCGGGGAAAACCGCTGGTTTAGCGTGAGCGGGTGCTTAGTGGACCTGTCTCCCAGGGAAAAGGGTTTTCTGATTAGCCTTACCGACATTCAGGAAAAAAAGCGTTCCCAGGAGCAGGCGGAAAAAGCAGTGGGGAATTTGACCGCTTTGCTGGAAGCCCTTCCCACGGCAGTGCTTGTAATAACTGAGAACAAAGAGATTGTTTACGTCAACAGTGCTGGTGCCCGTTTGTTGGGAGAGGGCGATCGGCACTCAATCATCGGCAGGCATTGTTACGATTTTCATGTTCGTTGCAGCGAGCGACGGGGCATGGGATGTGAGCTCACTCAGTCCCATCAGCCCGCGCCGATCGAGTTTACCCTTCGGACGTTATCAGGCCAAGAAGTGTCCGCACTGGCGGGGGGAACGATCATCGATTGGGGCGGGCAAACAGCTTTCGCGCGAGTGTTCATGGACATTAGGGAACTGAAAGCTAAGGAAATGGAGCTTCTTCAGCTAAACGTGGCATTGCACTCGGCTAACCGCACTTTGGAAGAGCTTTACCAAATGGCGGAGGCGGCGACCAAGGCCAAAAGCGAATTCTTGGCCAATATGAGCCATGAAATCCGCACGCCACTGACGGCTATTCTTGGGTACACCGAGCTTCTGCTAAGCGATGCCAAAAATAGCGAAGCTTTTCCGCAGACGCGAGAGGCTTTGGAGATCATCTACCGCAACGGCCAGTATCTGTTGCGGCTCATCGAGGACATTTTGGACCTGGCCAAGATCGAGGCGGGCAGGCTTCGTGTGGAAAAAAGCCGATGTCATTTACCCACCTTAATGACCGACATTTTGTCGTTGATGCGGGTGCGGGCGGCTGCCAAGAACCTGGAGCTTACTATCGTCAACGAAGGGCCTGTGCCCGAGTACATCGAGACCGATCCGATTCGGCTGCGGCAGATTCTCATTAACCTGATCGGCAATGCTATCAAGTTTACAGAGTTAGGTGGTGTTCGCGTCGTGGTACGGACAACCCAGGCTGAGGACGGTGGCGTCCGTTTAGCCTTTGACGTGGTCGATAGTGGCATCGGTATCCCGCCTGAGCAACTAGAAAAGATCTTTGAACCTTTCCATCAGGTGGATAGTTCCGCCACCAGGCGCCACGGGGGATCCGGATTGGGCTTAACAATCAGTCGCCGCCTGGCTCGGATGTTAGGCGGCGATATCACCGTTCGGAGCACGGTGGGCAAAGGGAGTACGTTTACGTTGACAATAGATCCGGGGGATTTACTCCGGGCCAATCTAATTTTTGAAGGGATCACTGCTGTACAGCGACAACTCGGTCCATTGAACGAGGCCAAGGCCGAAGAGATCCGCTTTTCTGGGCGGATTTTGCTGGCTGAAGACGGGCCGGATAATCAGCGCTTCTTCGAGTTCATCCTGCGTCGCGCCGGGGCCGAGGTGACCCTGGTCGAAGATGGCCAGCGCGCGGTGGACACTGCCCTCTCAGCGGCGCAAGCCGGCCAGCCTTTCGATTTAATCCTCATGGACATGCAAATGCCGGTGCTTGATGGCTATGAGGCCACTCGGCGTTTACGTGCTGCAGGGTATATAGGCCCCATTGTGGCCTTGACCGCTCATGCCATGGAAGGGGCCGCCGAAGAATGCCTCGCCGCTGGGTGTGACGACTATATCGCCAAGCCGGTGGATCGGCTGGCCTTCCTGCGGAAGGTGGCCCAGTTCCTAAAGCAGGGAAAGCCCGCGCAGTGGCAGCCGACTTTGTCCTGCTCGGCCGGATAAGCAAGCATCAACATGGTTGATCCTAGGCTGACCAGTGGAACTGAATGCCAGGCGGTCAGGTGGGAGGACGGTACACCGGAGCTGCCCCGGTAAGATAAGGTAAGGCTTTGTCGGATATGTCCTTTCGGCACCAGGCGCCCTCCCAGCGGATGAGCTTAACTGCTTGATAAGCGTGCAGCTTGGCCTGGGGAATGGTTTCCCCTAGGGCGGTTACGCCAAGGACTCGGCCTCCTGCGGTGACAATCTGTCCGTCCTTGGATGCGGTACCCGCATGGAAGACCTTCACGCCCGGAAGTTGCTCCGCCTCTTCCAGCCCACGGATCGGATGGCCCTTTTCGTAACTGCCTGGGTAGCCGCGGCTGGCCATCACGACGCAAACAGCTGCTTGCGGATCCCATTCGACTGCCTCGATCGCCTCCAGTCGACGCTCGGTGGCCGCTAGGAGGATTTCCGCCAAATCGGACCGAAGTCGCATCATAAGCGGCTGGCATTCGGGATCGCCAAACCGCACGTTGAACTCCAGCACCCGGGGACCTTGGATCGTCAACATAAGTCCCGCATAAAGCACGCCCAGGAACGGCCGACCTTCCCGGTTCATCGCGTGCACGGTCGGCACAAGGATATGCTCTTCGATCCAGTGCAAGGTCGCATCGTCAATAAGCGGGGTTGGGGAGTAGGCTCCCATCCCGCCGGTGTTGGGACCTTGGTCCCCGTCGTAGGCCGGCTTGTGATCCTGGGCGGGCTGAAGGGTGACAATCGTTTTTCCGTCGGTGATAGCAAGGACGCTCAACTCCGGTCCATGGAGGCGCTCTTCAATCACCAACCGATTGCCTGCCTGTCCAAAGATTTTGTCGATTGCGATCTGTCGCACGGCGTGCATTGCCTGCTCGATATTGTCGCAGACAAAAGCCCCTTTCCCGGCGGCAAGGCCATCCGCCTTGACCACCACCGGCATATCTCCACGGTTTTCGAGGAACCGCAGAGCATCTTCCGCCTGGTCGAACGTCCAGAACTCTGCCGTCGGCACTTTGAATTTGCGAAGCAAGTGTTTGCAAAACACCTTACTCGATTCCAGCTCGGCGGCAAGTCGAGAGGGACCAAAGATCCGCAGCCCCTCGGCCTGGAAGGCATCCACAATCCCGGCGGCAAGTGGTGCCTCTGGCCCTACCACGGTTAGATCGATTTTTTCTTGGCGGGCAAACCGGACAAGTCCGGGGATGTCCTCGGCCGCGATGGGGACGTTGGTAGCATCCTTGGCCGTCCCTGCGTTGCCGGGAGCGACAAATACTTGGCGAACGAGGGGGCTTTGCTTGAGTTTCCAGGCTAGGGCATGCTCTCGGCCGCCACTGCCTACGACCAATATCTTCATGGCCTAAACTCCAGGTGCTGGGGAGGCCTTTTCCCGCGCAAGGAAATTCGCCTTGGTCTTTTCGCGGGAGGAGCCGGCAGTTACTTCCAAGGATAATGCTGAGGATATCAAAGAGAGGCCAAATCGGCGACGGTGGACAGATGACCACATTCCCCGCTAAGCCCGGGCCAGTCGCTGGGCATTACCATTCCACCGCCGCGGCGGCATAAGTGAGGCCTGCGCCCACGGAACAAAGGACAAGTTTATCGCCGGGTTGAAGCCTGGGGCGAAGTTCCTCTAGCGCCAAGGGAATGCTGGCACTTGAGGTGTTACCCACCCGCTCAATGTTGACGAAGAATCGCTCCGGATCTATGCCGGATCGCTTGGCTGCCGCCCGAAGAATTCGCGAGTTGGCTTGATGGGGCACCACCCAGCGAACCTCCTCTGCCGGCCAGCGTGTTCGTTGAAGCACTTGGCGAATGACGGCGGCAAAACTTTCGGAGGCGCTCCGGAAAAGTGGCTGGCCTTCCAAGCGGATCCAAGGATCGGCATCCGGTTGGCCATCCATCGCCACAAAGCCAGGCTCCCACCGCCGCGCCCAGCGCAGCCCGCGGACATCCGTGCCCATGACAAACTCGACCACCCGGTGGCCGCCGGAGTGTTTGGCCACTATGGCCGCCCCCGCTCCGTCGCCAAACAGGAAGCACGTGTTCGGATCATTCAGGTCAAGAAGTCGCGACTGGACATCCACCCCAACCACAAGCACCGTCTCCGCCGTGCCTGCGGCAATTAGTCCTCGAGCCACTCCCAGCGCATAAAGCCATCCGGAACAGGCTGCGTTGATGTCAAAAGCAGGAATGTGATTTAGCCCCAACTTGGCCTGCAAAATACACGCGGTAGCTGGCATCGCCACATCGGGGGTGGTAGTCGCCAGGACGATCGCCTGAATGTCGCCCAGCGGGACGCCAGCATCGGCCACTGCCGCCAAACTCGCCCGGTAGGCCAAGTCGCTTGGTCGCTCTCCCTCGCCCACCCATCGCCTTTCGCGAATTCCGGTGACTTGGTAAACATAATCGGCGGAAATGCTTGCGAACCGCCCGATGAGCTCTTCATTGGTAACAACCCGCGAAGGGAGGTAACCTCCCACTCCCAAAATGGCAGTCGTCGCTACTTCTTCCGTCGCCGAGCCGCTTACCGCCGAGCTTGGGCCAGGGGCGGATTCCTCCTTGGCAACCAGGGGGGCCGGCGGGATCCATTGCTGCATAGCCGGGTCGTCGGTTTCGATTTCAAGGACCGGCCGGTCGTAGGGCACACTTTCGCCAGCCTGACACAAAATCCGCGCGATTTTCCCGGCGCACGGGGACTCAAAATCAAAGACCGATTTCGCACTATCCACCTGAGCCAAGGGCTGGCCCTGCTGGACCTCCTGCCCCTCCTGGACGTACCACTGAACGATAGTGGCCTCGGTCTCAGCAGCACCCTGAGCGGGGAGAAAGAGGGGAATTCGAAAACGGGTTTGAACCATAGGTTAAGGGGTCACTACTGCCTGTAACGCTTCACCAATCCGCTGGGCATTGGGGCGATAATGGCTTTCCAGCTCCGGGGCAAATGGCACCGGGGCATCTGGCGAGGCCACCAATACCGGCGGGACACGAAAGACGCTCGGATCGATCTGGCAAATGAGCGAAATAATCCGATCACCCAACCCCTGCGCTCGGGGAGATTCCTGAACGACGACCAATCGGCCAGTGCGACGCACCGACTCCACCACGGGCTCAATCGCCAGGGGCTGAAGCACAAACGGATTCCATACCTCGGCAGCTATTCCCACCTGCCCCACTGCCGTCAAAACCTCGTGGACCATTGCCCCAAAAGCCACGACGGTTACGGCGTCGCCGTCCAAGTACTTTCGGGGCCGCCAAATATTATCAAGTTCACCGTTAAAGTCGATATCCCCCGATTTGCTCCAGTAAAGCAGTTTGTGTTCGAAGACCACGCAGGGATTGGGGTCAAAAAAGCCGGCTACCAAGGCTTCGAAAATCTCTTGAGCTGTCGCTGGATAAAGGACTTTCAGTCCGGGGAACCGCGCCCAAAGGCCTTCCAGTTCGGCCGAATGGAATGCTCCCATCGTCAGGCCCCCGCCGCAGGGCATCCGCACAAGGATGGGCATGGGGCTTCCGCTTCGGAAAAACCAGGTGGCCGCATTGAGGCCAAGCTGAGTGGTGCTTTCCGTCGAAAAATCGGCAAACTGAAATTCCATAATGGGCTTGGCTCCGACCTGGGCTGCTCCCAAGGCAAAGCCCATAATGCCCGATTCGCCAATCGGCATATCAATCACTCGGGAGGGCCCGTACCGATCGATAAGTCCTTTGCAAGTCTTAAAGGCCGAGCCGTATCGGCCGATGTCAAGGCCGACCAGAAAGGCCTTCGGGTCATGCTTGAGGATGTAATCTAAGGCCAAGGTGACGGCAGAGCCGTTTTTAACCTTCTGAGCTTTAAAGGGCGGGAGTTTGGTACCGGGGGTTGAGGTCGCAAAGACTGGCCAGCCGCTCTTGCCGGACGGTCGGGCCGGGGGCACTCGCAGCGCCCGTAAACATATTTGCTGAAGCTCTTTTCGCACCCAGGCTTCAAACGCGACCAGTTCCTCCTCCTGGGCCAGCCCTTCCTCCAGAAGCTGTCGACGAACTCTCGGTACCGGATCCTGGGCTTCCCACGCTGCCCATTCCTCCTTGGAAACATATTCGCATTTGTCGTAAACGGCGTGGCCACATAAGCGGAGCGTCATGCACTCCAAGATCGCCGGTGCCGGATCGCGCTCCATTAGGCCGAAAAATTCCTGAATCGTCGTATACACAAGCCAAGGGTCAGTGCCATCAATCGTTTGACCAGTGATGCCGTAAGCCTTGGCCCGATCTGACAAGAATTCGCAGTGATACTGAGCGGAGATCGGTGTGGAAAAGGCGTAACGATTGTTTTCGATGACGAAGAGCACAGGCACATTGTGGACAGAGGCGATGTTGAGCGCCTCGTGAAATTCGCCGGTGCTAGACCCACCGTCGCCGATGATGGCAAGTCCCAGACAATTTTCCCCTGCCTGCCGGGCCGCCCAGGTGCCCCCCACCACCAGGCTAAGCATCTTGCCCAGATGACTGATCATCGGCAATCGCCGCCGGGGGGCATCCCCATAGTGGACATTGCCCTCGTGGCCTTTGGTAGGACTCTCCGCGTTGGCCATGTACTGGCAAAAGACCTGGTAAGGGGACGTACCAAGAAGGAGGTGGGCAGCTAAATCCCGATGAAGAAGCGACACCACATCCCAGCCGGGCCGCAGACTCAGCCCGATCGCAGTGGCCGTCGCCTCGTTTCCCCGCCCAAGCGCAACGGTGCCTTTCACGTACCCTTTGTGGTAAAGATCAACAAGGATCTCTTCCAAGACCCTAGATAGAAACATTGCCCGATAAGCTATCGGCAGGAATTGGGCTCTTTCCAGCCGGCCGGGAAAACGGGCCAGAGAGACAAGCGGATTGTTGACGATCTGAAGGTCCTTTTCCTGATAGGTCCAGGGATTCCACTGGGAAAGAGAAATGGAAGCTTCGGCTTCCGAAATGACAGGGGTGGCAAGCGGCGTTTTGCCGGTCTCGTTGAGCCTCACGGTCTATCCCCCGAAAGGGCAGCTGATATAAACCTATAAGATTTGCCGTTGTGCTAATTTATCAACAAACGCCGTATATGTTTAGTCGTGGAGGCGAAAAAAGTTTCAGCTCTTAAACCGTAAATAAATTGTTGTTTTTGTAGCGGCCCTCGGCCCCCACCCGGCAATTATTCAACTTGACTGTTTGGCGAGTTAACACTTAAAAGCATCTGGCGATTGCCCCGGAAACCGGCCCGGCGATGTCAACGCAACGATCCTGCCGGCCAAACACCCGGCGCATGAGCGCCCCTTAGTTTCAACTTGCCTCCGGCGGATTCCACCGCGGCAACGTTGCAAGGTGAGAGTCAAGTTAAACCGGCCTCAGAAAGCTACCTTGGGTCTCAAAAACGCGCTGCCGCGTGCGGCTTTCCTACGACCAGCGCGGAACTGCCCATCCGATGGCAACTTCCTTGATTGGAATGGTAAACTACAGCACTTAATGATCTTTGGGAGTTTGCTCTCCACTAAGAGAGTCTACCGCGTTGCCTTCTGGGAAAGTTTCAGAAAGGCCAAGCGCGTGATCTTTCCCCGCTTATGTCGATACTTTCGCCGTAAGCTCCGGGCGCACGGTTCACCTCCGCCAAGCTTGGAACTGCGATTGTACGTAAAAGCCGCGTGACTTTCCAGAAACGAGGCCGGGCTGAGGAGCTTCCCTTGTTGAGTTACTTGCGGGCTTAGGCTGATTTTTCGCCAAATTCGCTAAGGTCGCTTGAAGCCGTAAGGGGTACCGGTGCCCTGGTAGGTGTGAAAGCCGCCTTGCATGTTTAGCAGCTTGAATTGCCTCATCAATTGGCAATGGCAGCCGCCGGCAAAAAGATCGCCGCTTAAGCCGAAAAAAGCGCGAGATTTGACTTGCAATCGGTCTTCTTGATGCTGGTCCGGTTCCCAACCCGTGGCTGCTTGGGTCCGGTCCACGCGGGTTGTGCCGTGCAGCCAGTGAACCCCAACAAGGCTCCGATCGGACCGATTCGACACTACCGCGGCAGCGGCTGACCTAGCCGATAGTGGTGAGGGCAGAGTAAACCAAATGTTGATTATGTTGACCGTTGTCCTTGTGCAGCCCCAGGAGTTCGCCCGATGAGAAAATCCTGTGACGAGTCCTAAACTCATCCGAGCGTTTGACCAAGAGAACGGCGGCAGTCAAGACGAGCTAGGAGCTTACTTGCCCCTATCTTTTAAATAAGGATGGCGGCCGATTTCGAAGCCCCGGTTAGACTGGCCGCCCTTGTGGATGACTTTGCCCCCTCTGTTTTAACTCTTGCCCGGGTGGCTCCATCCAACTCCGGCCACCAGCTAAGCCGCTCGAAAGTGGGCCATTGGCTTGGTGCCTTCCTCACTGCGCGTCGGTGGTGGGGGGATCTCAGGTCCCACATGCGATAGTCAACGCTCGGTTGGGCCTGGGAGTTACTGGGCGGGTGGCTCCGGAGCCCTGCTACTTTTTCCGCTCGTGAGCGACCGCCACAGCTTCCGTGCGGTGTTGACAAAAGGTCGCAGAACGTCTCGATGGAGATCGAACGATTGAAGGGCCCTTCGGACCCTGGCCACGTAGGCAATTTGTGCCTTTGGCAGTACTTGCTGGATCAGGCTATTCAGCCGGGCGGTTACCTCGGGAGCCGCGGGCAGTTGAAAGCTGTCGACAAGAATGGGCACTTGTGGACTAAGTTCAAGTTCCCCGGCCAACCGGTCGCAAAGTTTGTTAACGGCAGTCACTTTGCCATCTGCAGGCTTTGCGCCTTTATCCGGACGGCCCCTTAAGCCGGCCGGCTCGTCCGCGACAACACAATCAGCTCGCGTAGCAACTACGGCAAGGGCGGGAGGGACTCGGTGCGGATCCCGGGCCAGGTCGCTTTCAAGGCCTTGGAGGAATGTCCGCTCCGGCTGAAGGTCGGTTGCGTCGGCCGGCACAACAACAACGATTAAATCCGCTAAGCTCACGTCCCCCCGCAATCGCTCATACGGATCCTTGTCGGGCCGCGTCTCAAGATCCGGCGCTTCAATCAAAAGCCAGGGTGGGCCATCCCCGCTAGTGGGGGCGCGGTACGCCGTCGGCCGGAAGTTCCCCACTCCAAGCGGGGCCACAGGTTCGCCGGCCAGCACAGAGATGATGCTTGACTTTCCTGCCCCTCGTCGGCCAACAACAAGCACGCGCAGGGGTTCCTGGGCGAGAAGATTTTCCTGCACCACAGCCGCTGCTTGATCCCGGGCACTTTGCGGCGTGCGAAAGTCGGCCAGTGCCTTTTCGTCCAGGACCATGTAACCCCCGTAAAGCATGATGGCGTAGTAACCGGTCCTTCGTACCAGATAGCCTGTCGCCCACCGAACAAACCCGTCGGCCGTGGTTTGCTGGATCCCTTGTACGGCCATGTCGCGAAGGATCCGCGGTATGCCAGTTATCGGGTTAAAGCCAAGGGCAATCAGCCGATAAAGTTGATAAAGTTGACTAATGAGTGCCTGGAAACGCTGGGCTCGGCGGAGATCGCCCACTGTCAACTTGTCAGCCAGAGGAATATGTTCACACACAACCTGCCGGATATCCCGGGCGACAAGCTCGACCACTCGAGCCATCCTGGGCAAGGAGACTTCAAGGAGCGGTTCCTCGGCATCGGGGAAGTAATGTCGTGCGACTGTCTCGAGGACCTCGCCGACGAGCCGTTGCCAGGATTGCCAGTCGTTAAGGGGGGGCGGGTTCTTCTCGGCGGCCTCGGCCAATCGTTCGACCTCGGCCCAGGCAGCCAGCCCCACCGGGGGCCAATCCGGGGCCGGTTTTACCTCTGGCCCCGGGAATCGCCTTTCCTTTTTCACTGCCCAGTGGGCCACCACCCAGCCCACAAGCCCCACAAAAAAGGCCCCTGAAAACCAGGCCAGCAACCAACCGTTTTCGTAAAGCCAGATCGACCCAGCCACTATGAGCGCCACAAGCGGAATTGCCCAGCAGACAAAAACGACGATCCACGGCCAGAGGGCCCGCCCCCTTCGCCAGAGCCATCCGAGCCATTGCGCCCACGACCGGCTGGTAGGTCTGCGTGAGCCAACCGTGCTCCGGTCGAGAGGGCCTGCCGGCGATCGCCCAGCCCAAGGCACTAATTCGCCACTCTTTGATTGCTGGCGAGTGCCGGTTCCCCGACGCCACCAGGGAAACGGAATGCGAATTTTCAACACGTTTTTTCCCCTGACCTCCCTGAAATTACCCCCCTTAACTGCGTCAACATCCAGCCATGACAATTAACCTTCGGCAATTGCCCACGGCAGCTAACGGTGCGCTCCTTTTAACAACAAAAACGACCCAGGAGCTCTGGCTTCATCAGCTGCCCCCTAAAAGGGCGGTCGATTGGGCGATTTTGATCCCACGAGACTGCATCAGTCGGATTGCCTCCGACACGTCCTCCGGCCGAAGGTCCACGCCCCGGCAAGCATCCACAATGACCGTTGTGTCAAAACCGAGTTCCTTTGCGTCCAAGGCGGTGAATTTCACGCAGTAATCCGTGGCAAGCCCGCAGATTGTTACCTCGGAAACGCCCAGCTCTCGCAGGAGCTTGGCCAAGCCTGTGTCTCGCCGCCGAGCGTTGTCGAAAAACCCGCTGTAACTATCCACCCGGGGATCGGTGCCCTTACGGACAATGTGGACAATCCGCGAGGTGTCCAGATCGGGATGAAATGCTGCCCCTGGGGAATCCTGCACGCAATGGACAGGCCACAAAATCTGCGGAAGCCCGTCGACCTCGATCACATCGCCCACATTTCGCCCGGGATGGTTGGCGGCAAAACTCACGTGATTGGCCGGGTGCCAGTCCTGGGTGGCAATCACCAGTTCGAATAAAGGCTGAATGCGGTTGATCACTGGGACTACTTGGTCCCCGTCCGGCACAGGCAAACTGCCACCTGGGCAAAAATCATTTTGCACGTCGACAATGATGAGGGCTTGCCGCGGCATTGACCCCTGACTCCTTCGGAAAGCTCAAATATCCGGAACTATTCGGATGGGGGACCCGCCCGCCATAAGCAAACGGAAGACCGTATTTTCCGGGAAGCCCGACCTCTGCACCCTTAAGGTTTACCTTAAACATTGAGGCCCTTCTCGCCCGGGACCTCACGGGGAATTTTTGCGGGACTCGTCGTCAGGAGGTTCAAGGTTTTCCCCTGCTTTCACCCCCTCTCGGCCTGGCCTCCTCAGCCAGTTGTCCTTAGGGGTCTCAATAATCATAGCGGCCGACCTACCGGCATCCCTTCCCCCGGCTATCTGAGGACAGCTCTTGCGGCTTCCGCAAGCACTGAGGGCCATTGGGCGCGCTTCGCCACGTTTGGCCAGCGGGTGCCAGAGGTGCTGGGGCATTGGCGAAATACCTGAGGGAAATCCGTGCGGCAAGGAGGGGTTTTTTCGATTATGCAAACCCACATGAATCGCCAGGGGCGGGGCTTTTCAAAAACCGCCGCGACATCCCCACCAACCCCTCGGCAAAAGTCCCTCAGTGGCGAAAGAACACGGGATCCATTTCTAGTGAATACGACTCTCTTGAGGCCGCACAACCGGAGCACGGGTGCGGCCGAATTTTCAGGTGTGAACCGGAAAGCGTTAGGCTTTCAAGCCAATCGAGGAGGGGCAAGGGTCATTTTGCGAGGGAATCCCGGCCGCATAGCCGGGCGAAATCTTCCGGACAGAATACTTCGTCGTGCTGAACTTGCGCAAGGCGGATGAAAAGCAGTTTTTGCTCGGTGTTGTCGACGAGGAATTGGTAACCGAGTGTGCCGGGCCGGTCAGGGCTGCAACCTATTACAAGCATCTCCCCGGGCGCTAGGGCGACACTGAGCGAGAGATCGGTAAAGCTCTCTCTTGGCCGGACAAAATCCAGGCGGAAATGCCCCTCTTCGGCGGCATATTTCGTCCGCGGCTGGCCGTGAAATATCTCCGGAACAACCTGCAAGCAAACCTGCCCCTGAGGGAGGGGACTCCAGGAGAGCGTAAACCCGGTTTGAGCTTGGGCAAAACTTCGGCCCCTTACCCCGGACTTTTCGGCCACGAAAAGGGTTAGTTCCTCGGCCGGCTCACCCAGGTAGATTTGCCGGCTTTCCCGCGGGGGGAGTTGGATGTGACGTTTCACCACCTTGACGGCAGGAAGGACCGGGCTTTCGGTGGATAGCCCCGTCGCAGCGAGGTTTTCTCCCTTTAAGTCGAGTAGCGACGTTACCGCCGCCGGCGGAGCCGTCCCAACAATTCCCACCTTAAAGCCGTTAGTCCATAGGAGCTGGCGGGCTTCAGCCGCGATACGACTGTCGTCAATCTCGTGCCAGAGCTGGTCATTGCCTTCTGGAGTCCCAAGGGGGAACCTCACGAAAAGTAGCTCGATGGCACAACTTCCGGGATTCATTCGAGGTTTAGCTAGGAGGTTTGCCCCATCGATCGAGGGTGCCGTTACAGTGGTACATCCCGCGATTAGGGCAATCACTCCTGTCAGAAAGAAGAGGAGGGCCAAGTTCGGATTGCACTTGCATGGGTGGCCGGACGGTGCTTGCGGCGACATACAAGGCGCAAAGTAGCCACTGCCCCAAACGGCAGGAAACACACCTGCCGGTGTGGGTGGACCAGGGACGGGATTGGTTCCTCGAAAACTCCCCCAAGTGGCCGGCTTTTTCCTCAGCACCCAAGAATTTCTAGGTTTTGCCGAGGCGGAGGGCCGCCATCCCCAAAATGGTGGGGAACCAACTCCGGTCCACCTGGGCAGCTTGAAAAGGCTCATCGGTCCAAGATTAGTCAACCGTTTGGCCGGCTGGGGTTTCCAACATTGCGTATGAGAATTTGGCCGCGATACGGCAAGAGATCAGACCGGACAGATCCCAGAAATATCACATTGTTCTGTATCCAGATTAAGATTCTTACCCGCCGCCGGTGGGGCGGGAGACTAAGTCCCACCAGCTCGCTTTGGCCACCCGAGAAGCTTGAAACTTATGCCTACCCGCAAGCTTCGGACAACGCTCCCCTGGGACGGACACCCGTTGGCAGCGTGGATGCGCGTGGGAGCAGATTTGAAGATGTATATGTTGCGGCCTCTCCCCCAGAATGCATCCTCCCGGCCGCCGGCATGGTTGTGAAGCCGAAGCCGGAACATTAGCCCCGCGGCTTGCCAGCCGTCAAGCGAACTGTCAATAGGAAGAAGAAATCCTGTCGTCCGGCTGGCGGGCATCACCCAAGCCCGGGAAACAGTTTAGCCTAGGAAACTCCCAGGGGACACTCGAGCGTCCGAAAGCTGGGAGAACAAGGCCCCGCAGGTGCCGGGATTTGGTGGCTTGTTAGGTTGAGGAAACCTCGGAAGCCCCGACTGGTTGAAGCAGCTGTGAAAGTGAAATCCCCATCAGGGGACCATCTGACTTAGCTAGATTCAGGGATTCGGCTAGGCGGTTGAGAGCCACTTCGCTTAGCGACTGGTACCACTCGAGGCATCGCTTGATACCAAGTTGGGCCTGGGCCGAGCCGTGTTGGCTAGGCGAGCTTTTGCCCGGATTCCCCTTGGCGTGTTCGAGCAGCGTTTTGACCATTTCTGCCCCGTTAACAGCATCGCAAAAATCACCGAGGTCCTCTTGAATCTTCCGGCACTCGGCGATCGCTGGCTCAAAAGATTTCTTATTGGCGTCGGAGAATAGCTCCAAGAAGTAGCGAAGCTTCTTGAAGGTGATCCGCAGCTCGTGCAACTCCTCCACCGGCCGGGAATGAGGGGAGATTTCAGCGGATCGAGCCACCGCCCCCAAGTAACCCCGGAGGACTTCCTCCGATTGGCCAACGATTTCGGCAAGTTCACCTTTCTTCGGAACGGAATCGGCGAGAAATTTGCTCCACTGTTTCAACCGTTTAACCGCCTGCGTTTGCTCCAAACGTTTGGCCGCTTCCAGCACTTGCGATTGGGAGTTCTTCCGAGCAGTTTGAAGTTCACGAACGACCCAACGGACACCGGCCTTTTCTTCGGCGTTTTTCACTGTGCTAGCCCACTTTTTTATCCGGCCAATGTGGACGTCAAGATCACGGGCCTGACCTAACGCCCTAGCAAAATCGCGAAGGTCGCGCCGCAGTTGCCGAAGCTTCCATTTTTTCGTCAAACGCCGCGGAAGGAGGTCACGAAGGACAGCCAAAGCTACACGAAGTCGGCGGCATGCCACCCGGGCATCGTGAATGACATCCGGATCACTTACCTTGCCGATCGCTTGTAACTGGCGGCGGAGTTCCCGAACCTGCCGTCGAACATATCGCGAAAAAAGAAGATACAAGTTCATAAACAAGCTGGCCCCGACAAGACTTTGTCGCTAGCCGGAGCATTCGCCCGACTGGGAGGACCGATTACAGGTTGACCGCTTCCCCTGACATAATCGCTACAATCGGCCCTGGTTTTTCCCCGGCACCACCCCGGCGCTTCTCCCCCGAAGCCCCCTGGAAACCGTCAACAAACTTGCCAAACTTTTCCCCAACAAATGATGGCCCGGCGTACTGTCGAACCGTAAGTTGTGATACCGCTCGGTGCGGCCGAGGCGATCGTCCCAATTAAAGGCTTAGTGGGGCCACCCTTTTTGCGGCTTTTCTCAGTTGCCCCCTGCCTGATCCCTGGACATTTTACGGCTTGGCACCGGGCCAAATCTCTGGATTGACATCAGGGATCTACCTAACGGGCACCGTGACTATGCCCTGAAAGGGGGACGATGGCCAGCTGGATTGAGTGTACGTCCTACCGGCACCCCGTTTAGAGGTCCGCGCTTCCCTGCTGCAAAAACACGGCACGCCTAATCCGTGACATTTTTCGGCAAACAACCGGGCTCTCGTTCGGCTACCCCTCGATCTGGTGGATAAGCCCTCGACCTGGCTTATCGTGCCCCGCGGCGGCCGGTGGCTTGTCGGGCGTTTTCGCTTTCGTGGCGGGAAGCGGCAAGACCCGGCGTAGGAAATCCCCGGCTAGCTTTCCGCGGGCGCCGAACAGGATCTTGGTCCGCTATTCTTCCTTCAAGAGACTCACGGGTCCCTAGCGGTTCGCGAAAGCAGGTACCGCCGAAAGAGTTTCCCGAGCTTCCTAAGCTACGCAATTTCGGCGGCCTGATCGGCGGTGGCCCGAGCGAGTGGCAGGGTCGGCCCCCATTGGCAGCAGCTTGACCCTCCACAGGGCTAGCCCCCACTTAGTGGCGGACGGTTTGAAGCTCTCAACCTTTGGACCCCTCCCAGTGGCAGCGCGGAGTGGGCCGTTGGTACAACTCACGGTAGCGGGGATCCGCGTCCTGTCCCAGTGCGGGCGCGGAGTGGGCCGGGCTACTGACGGCTTTGGGAGTGGACGGCCGAGCTGCTATTACTTTCCGACGCAAAATAAAACGAGCGGTCTAAAGCGAAAGGCCGGTTGGCAGTTCGTGAAGCCGATGATTCGCGCCCTGACTAAACTTTGAGGAAGGCTAGCAGGAAGTTATTGGCATTTAAGTTGCACTGGTTCTTGATCGGATTAGGATTCTGCGCCGATTGCTCGAAATTGAACAGTTGTTGCTCGCCGTGCAAGCAGGTGGGCGGTGTTTTCAAGGTAGACTCAAAGAGGGCGGGGCTCGTTCTGCGAGTTGGCCGCTGGTTTCTCGTAGATAACCGGCCGCTGGTCGCCAGATTGGAAAGTTGGGAAATTGCCGCAAGACAGCCAAAGGTTTTTGTTTGGCACTTTGGGAAAAGCGTAGCTAAAATGTCGGTGAGGTGCTTCATCACCGGGATAGACGACTAGTCAGGTTGGCTTTGCCAGAAATTGGTTTCACCACACAGGGCTTTTTCGGCTCGTGACGGCCGAGTACGGTCTCGCGCGGAGATGAGACGCATGCTAACAAGCACAAGGTGGCTTCTTGTCGGGCTTGTGGGAGTAGGGTTTCCTTTCTGCGGTTTGGCTTTGGGGCTAGGTGCCGAGTCCGCGCCACCACTGGTCCAAACGTTTACTGATGCTGGTGGGACAACTTATTTTGCGGCGGGGATTCAGTTGCCAGCACCCGCCACGCCCCTGCCTGCGGACATTGTTCTTGTCATTGACACTTCGGCAACCCAGGCCGGTGTTTATCGGGAGCAACAACTTGCGCTTGTTGATGAGATTGTTAAGCAGGCCGGCCCTGAAGACCGCATTTTGCTTCTGGCCGCGGATTTGCGCCCCGTTCGACTTACCCCCGACTTTGCCGCCAAGGGAAACGCAGAGCTTGCTGCCGCCATCGAGAAACTGCAAAAGCGAGAACCGCTTGGGGCAATGGATCTGGAGGCGGCGCTCGGGGCAGCCCTTGCCGCTTTGGAGGAGCCAAGAAGCGGACGTGCCTCTTCCGTGATTTTTGTTGGTGAAGGTCTAAGCCGAGCTAATCTCTTAAGTGCTCAAGCCCTTGCCAATTTGGTCGACAAATCGCGGGCGCTCCGGGTGGCATTGACGGCGGTTCCCTCCGGCCCGCAAATCGATTGGGAAACTTTGGGCATCCTCACCTTGCAAACTGGTGGCGTCTTAGTCCGTGGTGAGGACTCATCTCCAGCACAGTTAGCAAGACAAGCCTTGAAGGCGGCAAAGACCCCGCCTGCCTATGTTGTTGATATCCACGCCGCGGGAGCCACCAAAGAGGTTGCGATGCAGAGTCTCCCGCCGTTAAGGGCCGATCGCCCCACGGTGATTGTCGGAACTTGCGAGCCGTCGGGGGCGCTTGAGATTGCCCTTACCGTGGAGGGGGCTGCCGGAAGGCAGTCTGTAAGCTTCAATTTGCCGGTTCCTCAAGCTCTTGATACCAACGGACATCTCGTTCACTTGGTCGCCACTGCCAAAGCATCCGGCGGAAAGCTCTTAGGAGTTGCTGACTGGACACACCTTCAGCAGATTGCTCAAAGCTTTGCTCAGGGCGTCGATCAGACGGCCCAGCTTGCCGTTCAAGCATTGAGGACCGGCGATCTGGAGGGGGCGGTCCGGCTGGCTTATCAGGCCCTTCAGAATGATCCGGAAAACACGGTGGCGCAACTGGTGTTGACGGCTGCTCAAAAAGAGGTCCAAAACGGCGGTGCTACTCCTCAGGCGCCGGCCGGCCCTTCGGTCCCGTCGCAGCCACCGCTTGAGTTGCTAGGCCCGGAAGCTCAGCCGGGTGCTACCTTGCCGCCGCCTCCGCCTGATGAAGGCCGGCTGGTAGCGGACTTCGAACGATCGCGAAAACTGATCGAGCAGCGGGTCACTGCGGAAGTGGTGGCTGGTGTCAACGCAGCCCGAGAGCTGATGGCCACCAATCCCCAGGCGGCCATTGATAATCTCAAGCTTCTTAGCGACATGATTAGCCGGGTGCCGGAGCTTGACGAGGGGGTTCGCCGGCAGCTTTTGCGGCAGGTGGAGGCGGCGTTGCGGGAGGCTGCTCGTCGACAAACGGAGTTTGAGCAGCGTCGGCAAGAGCAGATGGAGATCGAGGCGGCGGCTCGCGAGCAGCGGCTTGCGGCCGAGGCGCTTCTGCGTCGCCAAGAGCAGGTTCGTCAACTGCTTGAGCGGTTTAGCTCGCTTGTGGAGGAGGGCCGTTATCAGGAGGCCGATGAGATCGTCGCTGCACAAGCCGAGCGACTTGATCCGGACAATCCGGTGCCCAGGTTGGCCATGCACAACGCCCGAATGATTGGCAACCTGGAGAAGGAATGGGCTCTGCGGGTGGAACGACAGCGGAAGGTCCTCGATACCCTTTACCAGGCCGAGCTGTCCCACATCCCCTTCCCGGATGAACCTCCAGTTGTTTATCCGCCGGCGGAAGTTTGGCAGGAAATTACTCATCGGCGTAAAGCCCGATATTCGGCCGTCAGCTTAGCAAGCGAAGGCGTGGCCGAGCGGCGTATCAACGAGGAACTCCGTCGGCCGACGGAGATGCAGTTCATTGATACCCCGCTTTCGGATGCAATATCGGTGCTTAAAGACCGACACCAAATCGAAATTCAGTTGGACCAAAAGGCGTTGAGGGATGCCGGCATTGCCACTGACACCCCGGTGACGCTTGATGTGAAAGGGATTTCGCTCCGGTCGGCGCTGAAGCTGTTGCTGCGGCCGCTTGACCTGAGCTACGTCATCCAGGACGAGGTGTTGATGATCACCACGCCCGAAGAGGCGGAGCAGCGACTCTCCATCAAAGTCTATCCGGTGGGTGACTTGGTCGTGCCGCCTTACTCGCCAGCCGCCATGGGCGGAATGGGGATGTTTGGCGGATTCGGCGGTTGGGGCGGTATGGGGGGCATGGGCGGTTGGGGCGGCGGTTTCGGTGGAATGGGCGGTTTCGGGGGTGGCTTCGGCGGCGGTTGGGGCGGCGGCGGTTGGGGTGGCCGGTTCGGCGGCGGTTGGGGTGGTGGGGCATGGAATGTCCCCATTATTCAAGGTCGATTGGGACCGGCCCCGTTGGGTAACCTCTTGCCCATGCAGGGTGGTGGGTTCCGGGCGTTTAATGTAGGTGTGCCGGCCGAAAGAGCCCCGGGAGATGCGGCTACTTCCACTCCAAGCAAGCCTGCCCCCACGCTTCCCGTGAAGATCGATGCGAATGTTCCACCGGCTCAATTCTGGGAGGATTTTTGCCAGCGATTTGACGTTTCCGGGCAAGTCCTGCGGAAGATCGCCAAGGATCTAATGGACGCCGGTGAGTACCAGCACGTTGTGGCCCTGCTGAAAACGGTTATCCGGCAGGGGCCACCGGAGCCTTGGGTATACGAAGGCCTTGGACTGGCCATGCTGGCTGCTGGGGAAAGTACCGAGGAGGTTGAACGGGCACTCATGTCCGGCGTGGCTTTCGCTCAAACGCCGCTTGATGCCCTGTATGTGGCAATTTATCTCGAAAAGCTTGGGCTGGAAAAGCGTGCGCTGTCCCTTTACCGGCAATTGGCGGACATGAGTCCGGCCTTTCCGGAGATTGCCGTTCGGGCAATGCGGCTTGCTCAAAAGCTTGACGACGTCGAGTCGCTCAAGTGGGCGACCGTGGCGGTGCTTTCGCAGGCTTGGCCGGAGGAGAAAAAGCACATTTGGCTTGAGGCTTATGGCACCGCGTCGGACCTCCTTAAGCGTTTGGAGGCGGAAAAGCGGGAGGAGGAGCGTCGCCAGTACCTGGCCCAGCTAGATGAAGCGGTCCGCCGGGATGTCGTGGTGGAGGTTTCCTGGGTAGGCGATGCTGACGTGGACATGATGGTTGAGGAGCCGGCCGGCACAGTTTGTTCGCTCCGCAATCCGCGGACGACTTCCGGCGGCATCTTGTTAGGCGATACCTTCTCTCATTTGGGACAGGCTGGCAAAGAACTGCGTGAGGTGTACGTGTGTCCGCAGGGATTCAGCGGGACTTACCGTGTGCTGCTCCAGCGGGTTTGGGGAAGTTTGCCTGCGGATCGGGTAAAGGTCAGTGTTTACCGGCACCTGTGGTCGAACAAGGCTCAGGCCTTAGAAAAGGTGGTGACCCTTCGGGACGGCCGGGCCTTGATTGAATTCGAACTGGATCAAGGACGACGAACCGAACCGATCGAAGTTCACAAATTAGCTCAGGCAGCTGATCGGCAGTTGGCCATTAGCCGCGCTGTGCTTGCCCAGCAGTTGGCCGGGGCTGTTGATCCCGGGGCGATGGCTAGCTTGGCCAGCTCCCGCGGTGGGAACGGGTCCGGCTATGTCCCGTTTATCCCGATCGTGACAGGCGGGGCGGTGGGTTATCAGCCGGTGGTCGTTCCGGTGACCGAGGGAACGATGCTATTTGCCTGGGCAGTCATTTCCGCTGACAGGCGGTACGTGCGGGTTTCCCCGATGCCGCAGTTCTCCGGGATTGCCGAAGTTAACGTGTTTAACTTCGTCACCGGCACCACGACCGGTGGTCGGGGCGGAACCGGCGGACTCGGGTTTGGTGGTTTGTTCGGTGGCGGTGGCTTTGGTGGCTTTGGCGGCGGGTTTGGCGGCGGATTCTGGTAATCCTTGGCCGGGAGACGCCAGTTCTTAAGCTGAAGCCACTCGCCAGGTTCGGACAACTTTTTGGCCAAGTCCTGTGCGACCCGAAGAAAAGCGGCCGTCGCAAAAATATGGCGACGGCCGATGTTTTTTGGGCCAACTAAGTGGGTATCGCCTCACGTGGGGGTTGCTAGACTGGTCCTAAGCAAACCGGCTGTCTGATCCCCCAGCTTTTTGCGTGTTATGTTTCTGATTGTCCGTTTTATGCCTCTGAAATGTTGACAATTGCCTTGATCACGCCGTCCTGATAGCTGGCTACGAGTTCAAAAGCCTCGTTTATCTTCTCGAAGGGAAAGCGGTGCGTTAAAAGGAGCCGGCTTGGGATCAGGCCGTTGGACAGTGCCGATAGCGCCTGCGGCATACATCCCACTTGCCGGCGGACATTGCGGAAGGTCAGTTCTGCCCGGCGCATCCTGTGGACATTGAAGGTGAGCGTAGGGTGCGGTGTAATGCCCACGATGACCAACGTTCCGCCCGGCGTCAACAGCAATTGGGCAAGATCAATCACCGAGGGGTCACCGGAGCATTCAAAGACAACATCTAAACCAGTCGGTTCTTCCGCCAAAATTGCTTGCACGACATCCTCACTTGCCGGATCAAACACGCGGCGACAACCCATCGTCTGCGCGATCTGCCGCCGGGGGGACAGAAGTTCACTTGCGTAAATGGCCGCCACGCCGCTCATTTGTAAGACACCGATCACGCACAATCCAATCGGCCCGCAACCGATCACACCCACACGCATCCCCGGGATGATCGAGCCTAATCGCACGGCGTGAAAGGCGATACTTAACGGCTCGGCTAGCACTGCTTCTTCCAAGCTTAAGTTGGCTGGGACCGGATAGCAGTTTTCCGCTGGGAGAAGTCGAAGCTCAGCCGCCGCCCCGGGGGCCTCCCCCGGCGCCCCCAAAAAACGAAGCCGACGACAAGTGTGAAGGCGTCCTCGCCGGCACTGATCACATTGGCCGCAGCTTATCGCTGGGTCGATCGCCACGTGTTGCCCAGGGCAAAGGTCCTCTACCCCAAGACCCACACTAACTATTGTCCCAGCGCACTCATGGCCCAAACTGGCCGGGAACGTGAGCACCTGATCACCTATTCGTCCTTCCAGGTAATAGTGAATGTCCGAGCCGCAGACACCAAGGCGATCAATCCGGACTAACACCTCTCCGGGCCCGGGAGGGGCCGGCTCCGGCTCTTCAAGAAGAGCAATCTTTCGGGGAGAAACGAAATAGGCCGCTCTCACAGTGCATGAACCTTTAACCAATTCAAATCACTGGGATGATCCATAGCCCAAGCTCGTACCCTAACGGTATGCCAGCTTGGGCCAGTTTACCTCATGAGGTAGCAGGGGCAAGAAGTCGTTGGATCCCAATCGGGAGGAAGAAATGGTTAGCGCTCGGAGTTCATCGCGGAAGGGGCCAGTCTTCGCTAGTCGCGGCGGGCTAGCTTCGCTAGTTACCTGGCCACTCGGAAGATTTCCCCGGCGGCGCCGCCCGAGGCGGATCGGTGGACAAGGCGCTGCACGCTTTAGAGATTGCTGATGGGGACGTCGGCTGATTCCGGCACTGGTTGGCCGAGAGCTCGCAACGCACGCGCAGCGGCTTTGCGGACTTCAGGGTCCCGATCGAAAAGGAGCCGTTCCAAAGCCGGGATGGCGGCTTTGCCGGCAGGTCCCAATTCAGCAATGACTTCCGCGGCCGCTTCCCGAAGATCTCCGTCCGGAGATTCAAGAAGCTTTAATAGGTCCGGGGTGGCTGGAGCTCCGTCCGGCCCAAGCTCCTTCAAGCACCAGATCGCCTGCATTTGGTTCTCCGGAAGGAATATTTCCTCCCGGATCACCTGGATGGCCAATTCTGCCCGGCCTGTGATCCTCCAGATTGCCACTGCTGCTTGAGGCCGACATTGAAGCCGCCGGTGCACGATGGCGAATTCAATAGCCGGGGCAGCATCCGCGGCAAAACTTCCCAATCGACCCAGGGCGATGACAGCCTGCTCACGAACTGCCTCGGCCGGATCTCGCAGGGCTTCCAGAAGCACGCTCACGCCTTCCGGGCCGATCTTAGGGCCGATGTGTCCGAGAGCGGCAGCTGCATTTCTCCGCACGGAAGTGACCCCCTCCTTGGTTAGGCGCATAAGGACCGGAATGGCGGGCTCGGCCTCCGGGCCAATAGCTGCCAGCGCGCGACACGCCCAATATTGAGTATGGAAATCGTCACTATGCAGCATAGTAATCAATGCCGGGACGGCCTCTTTTGCCGGCGGCCCAATCCCTTGCAGGGCAAAGATCACCTCTTTGCGATACCGTGGATCGTTCCGATTCAGGACCTGGATTAAAGTGGGAACGGCAGGTGCGGCGGCAGGTCCACCGAAGTGGAGTCCGTAAGCCGCAGCCCGGAGAATAGCAGGATCGTCGCTTTCTAGGAGCGCGATCAGGGCCGCAATGCCCTTCGGCCCCATCGATCCCATGGCTTGAGCCGCGGTCGACCACACCGGTCCAAAGAGCCGGCTTTCCCGCTCATCCCGAAGCGCTGCCTCAAGGGCTGGAAGGGCCGACTCAGCCGCGGGCCCAATGGCCGCCAAAACTCGGGCAGCACCGGCGGCTATGTTCGGGTCATCATCCGTGAGCAAAATACACAGCCTTTGGGTCGCCGGGGCAGCCTCGGGGCCCATTTGGAAAAGCGTATGAAGCGCCCCCAACCGAACATAAGGGTCCTCGTTTTGAAGCGCAGCGATGCAATCGTTAACGGTGACAACCGGCGATTGGCCACACCCGAGAAATGCCCCCGCTGAGAAGCCTAAACAGACAAGCCCCAAAACCATCGGCACGCTCCTACACATGGGATTGACCCTCCCCCGCATTTAAACCTCGCGCCCTGACCGGCCTCGCTACTGGGAGACCGGCAGACGATGCGCAAAACCCGCTACAAGTCACCCCAGCCCCGGTTTTCTGACAATCCTTTATACGCGGCAACGCTACGGGGTCAACCGCATTCTTACCCACTTTCCGAAAAGCACACAGTCCGCGCATTTTCCCAAAGGTTGTGGAGGGAGTAGCCCCAGCCCCCATTAAAGAATCGGTCAACAACCGGGGTGATAACTCACTGATGTGACCAGAAGATCCCAGTTGTTTCCGCTTGTTCCGGTAAGCTTCTGGGTCTCACGAGCACAGACGTTTTGGCCGGCCGGCTGTAAACGACCAAACTGGGAATCGCTAAGAACTTCCTGCCTTAAACTTCCGGAAGTTCCAAAGTTCGACCAGTAAGGCGATTGAAGGCCTCCAGGTATTTTTCGCAGGTTTTCTCCACGACCTCCGGCGGAAGTGCCGGCGGCGGACTGTTCTTGTCCCACCCGCTTTGGACGAGCCAATCCCGGACGTATTGCTTGTCGAAGGATGGCTGCGGCCCCCCGGGTCGGTACTGATCGGCCGGCCAAAATCGCGAGCTATCCGGGGTTAACACTTCGTCCACAAGGATGAGCTTATCCCCGCGAAGCCCAAATTCGAACTTGGTGTCGGCCAAGATAATGCCCCGTTCCTGGGCGTAGGCCGCCCCCTTGCGATAGAGAGCGATGCTTCGGCTGCGAAGTTCCTCGGCGATGGGCCCCCCAACCAGCTGGACAACCTGATCGAAAGTGATATTCTCATCGTGCCCGACTTGAGCCTTGGTGGCCGGGGTAAAGATCGGCTCCGGAAGAGGATCGCTTTCGCGAAGGCCCGGGGGCAAAGCGATTCCGCAGACCTTCCCGGTGGCGCGATAGTCGGCCCATCCGGAACCGCTAAGATACCCACGGACCACACATTCCACCGGAATAACCTTCACCTTGTGGACGTAGCTAATCCGACCTTTAAAGGGGCGTGGATCGACCCCTTCCGGCCAAGGCACTCGGCGGACATCCGTGGTGATGAGATGGTTGTCAACGCCCAAGAATTCGAACCAAAAGGCCGAAAGCTGATTAAGCACACACCCTTTGTACGGAATGGGCGTTGGCAAAACCCAGTCGAAGGCGCTGATCCGATCGGTGCTGACAAGAAGGAGGGTGTCGCCAAAGTCGTAAATGTCCCGAACTTTCCCCTGCCGCCGCGGTAGACCCGGAATGTCCGATTGCGACATTACGGGGATACTAGGCATGTGATTCCTTCCTCCTTTTGAGCTGGGAGATACTTTTACAAGCTCACCACGAGTCACAAACGGGGAACCTTCCCCCTCTGGGATCCTCGATGCCTATTTTACGACTTTTTTCCCAGCTGGCCAAGGAATGACGCCTCAGGGATCGCACGTTTCCTTTTTCCCGTGGCTTCCAAAACCCGGAAGATTCGGCACTTTCCGGGCGACTTGAGCAAACTTCAGGAGGCCGACTTCTTTGGACCGGGGCGAAATCAACTTGTTCCCGGGGTATTCTTTTGGCTAAAGTGGCAACAAGCTTGGGTGCCTTTTGGTCGACCTCAAGGTTAGCGGTGGCCGGATGGGTTTAACCAAATTCCTTGTCCCGCCCGAGCGGCTATCAGTGGATGCCGTCAACCAGGCCTACATGGCTTCTGTTGACGGTGTGCCCTGGGTTTCATCTGTTCGCCTCGTGGACGAAATTCTTTTCGTGGAAAAGCCGACCAGTGAGTCGGGCAAGCTTTTTTTCCCGTGGGCGCTCCCTGATGGCAGTTGGCTGACGGTGCATTCGGCTACTTTGCCGGAAAGCTCGGAGCCCTACTCGTTAACGGTCGAACTTGCCCGGGGCTTTCTAGCTGAACTGCGGGAGTTTCTCTGGGAGGTAAGCCTTGCTTGGCTGCCGCTCCCCGATTCCATCGAGGAAAGCGTGCGGGAGCTGTCTCGGGAATTCTATCGCCTGGCCTGTCACCCAGCCCCAGAAGCCCAAAGAGCTGCCGCTTTGGACTGGTTTATCCAAAAGGGCGTGCAAATTGGGGGGGAAGTTTGTCGGTTGGTGGTCCAGGAGCTCCTGGATCTGCGTCTTCGGGCGGGACGGCGGCTGCCTACTTTGCTTGGGATCTGCCTTAATGACTGGGCCCCAGGCAGCTTGCTTGAGGAACAGCTGCGAGCGGGATTTACGGCGGGCATGGTTCCCTTGGTGTGGCGGCAGATTGAGCCCCGCGAATGGCAGCGGGATTGGACCCGCACCGATCGTCAGATCCAGTGGTGCCGGCAAGCAGGTTGGGCAGTGCTGGCGGGACCACTGATTAGTTTTTCCCCACAATATTTCCCTTTGTTTCTCGAAGCGTATGCTGGCGATTGGGAGGCTATCCGCGACACCGCCTTGGAATTTGTTCGCGCTGTGGTGGACCGCTACCGGACCAAAGTGCATGCCTGGATCTGTGGGGCACGGATGAATACCGGCGATGTGCTCATCCTTTCGGAGGAGGAGCGGATCGAACTGGCGGCGGCAGTGGCCACCCTTGTGCAGGAGCTAGATTCGTCCACACCCGTTTTCCTTTCGATCGATCAGCCCTTGGGGGAATACCTCTCCCGCCGACCAAGCAAATATCCGCCGTTACTACTGGCCCAGGCCCTCATCCACAGCCAGATCCCCATTTCCGGATTTCATCTGGAAATAGCCTGGGGATACTACCCCGGATCCGTGCGTCGCGATCTAGTCCAGTTTGCCCGGGCGCTTGATTGGTGGGCCGAGCTGGACATCCCACTTCTTGTAACCCTCACTGTGCCCAGTAGCGGCGATGTTGACAAAAAGGCCCTGCTTGCTGGCAGGATGGTCCAACCGGGGGCAACTCCGGCCTCCCAAGCCGATTGGGCTGGCAAGCTGGTGGAGCTCCTTCTTTCCCGACCGTATGTCCACGGTGTTTTCTGGGGCCAGCTGGGTGACCATTTTCCCCACGAATATCCACACGGCGGGCTTTTCGACCAAGAAGCTCTCCCAAAACCGGCCCTTAAGACCCTGGGCGAAATAAAGCGGAAGTGGCTTTCATAGAGCACTATTGCGCTTCACTTGCTCAAGCTCACCTCGGCGGCTATGCCAATCTCTTCGATCGCGGCACGGTTCTCCGGTCGCAGCAAAGGTCCGACATTAAATTGGCCGTTTACAGCAGGACGACGCCGAGCTTCGTGACACCGAGCAATTATTCTCCCGGATGTTGACATCTTTGATGCTCGTCAAAACACCTGGGACCGGAGATTTTCTCCCCGGTCCCAAGGAGTGCCCGCCTCGACTCTGCCCACTTGCCGTTGCCGGAGCGGCTTCCGGTTACCACCCACAAGGGTTGTTAGGTTTGCTTTTTGGGTGCTGCCCGAGCTATAAATCCTAGCGAGGACTTTCGCTTACCATTCGCCGGGCCAGCTCCGCAAGGGCCGCCTCTAACCGCCTGACGTCGAAGCTCCCAAGCCAGCTTGTAAACAAGCTATTGCAGGTGCGGACTAACTCTTCAGCTTGGCGGACCGTTGCCCAACTGACGTAGCGAACCCCGGCGTTTAGAATCTGCCCAAGCTTCGTGCTTTGGGCCGGCGGAGGGTTGTCGGCCGAGGGGATTGGCGAACTTGCATGGGTGGTTTCCGCAGCCGCCGGGGCATCGCGGAAATCACTCGTGCTTTCCCCGGCTGTCTTTCCCTCATACAAGGGAAGATCCGTGCCCGCGACCGACAGGGGAGTGTCGGCTGGCTCGGCGATGGCCGCAAGAAGGGCCTCTGACCACTCCGCGGACTGGCCGGCAAGCGATTGTTCGAGCACGCGGCCGGCTTCATCCACGCCTAATTCGCCGCGCTCTACCAGTCGGCAAACCCCAAGAAGAAGACTTGCCGTCGTCAAACCGGCATCCGCTGTGGGCCAATTCTGCCCCTGCCAACTTCGCAGACGGCCTGCCAAATCGAACGCGTGCCAACCCAGTGTGCTGAGATAACCGTCGAAATAAGCCCGGGCCTCGGCCGCGGAGCGCTGCGCCAAAAGCCGCGTATACCGCAGGACCTCAAAGTCCGCCGGTGTCAACAGCTTCTCCGGCTGAGTGGCAAAGAGCACAATCCCCGTGGGCACAGGTAACCGCGGGGTACTGTCGGCCCTTGGCGTCAACTCCGGCTGTTCGCGCTCGATCGGGTCGGGCGGGTTAATGGCCGTCGCCCCCAGGGCAAGGCGGGCGTACTGCTCGCGGAGGGCAGCTACCTGCCAGGAAGATTCCGAGTGGAAGAGGTCTTCGGAGACCTGGGGTTGAGCCTCGTTCCGGGCCTCGCCGCCACCCTCCGCGGAGTCGGCAGTGCCCGCCTCCGGTTCGGGGGTCGCTTCGCCGGCTGGTTCACCGGAGTGACCAGCGGTTTGCGAAGGCGTTTCGGCCGGCGGAGCTGGCCCCTCTTGATGGGGCGCCTTTAGCCAGCCAAGCGATTCCTCATCAAGCCATAGTTCCGGATTGGCCCAGTGGGCAGGCACGCTTAAGTCTGAGGAAACCGCCGGCTCACCCGCCTCGGACTGGGGTGTCGGATATTCCGAGGCCCTGGGGTCCACCTCCTGAGCACGGGATGCGGCGTCAAAGTCGGCGTGACTGGGCTCTTGGACGGGCTCGGTGGGAGCGTTGAAGTTCCCATCCTCAGCGGCGCGAGGTGAACTCAACGCCCGGTTTTGCCAGTAAAGGTCATCCTCCAGGAGCCCGTACGGCTGGGAGGGTTCCGCGGCCTCCTCTAAACTGCTGGGGAGTGCGTAGTGCTCAGGCGAGGTATTCCAGGGACTTGGCTCATCTTTCCAGTCGCCTGTCCCCTCGGGCATCGGGTCCCGATATTGCCAGTACTCGTACCGGTAGGCCGGGATCCCGGTGTTCGGCTCGGACTGGGAAAGCGGCTCGGCCTCTGACTGGATTCCCGCCGAGTCATCTAGACTCTCGCCGATCTCCGCCGGCTGATCATCCGGGAATTCGCCTTCCGGGAGTTCGCTGGCTTCCGCCTCGTCAACCCAAGCCTCGGATTCGTCGCCGGAGACTTCAGGATCGGCGGGTATCCCGCGTTCTTCGGCGGGGCCAGATTGATAAACCTCGTAGTGATAGTAGTACTTCGAGGAAATATCGGCAGGCGCCTGGTAAACCGCCTCATCTCCCGGCCCAGAGAGAGGGCATTCCATTTGAGGCTCGGAGATGATCACCGGCTCGCCGGTCGGATCGCCCGTCATGCCGATATCACTAGGCTCAGCCTCGGCTTCCACCTCGGAGTCCCGCAGCGAAGTTTCGGCCTCTTCGGCGGATGGGTTTGACCACCCCTGCTCGGGGGCTGGAGAAGCCTGGATGTTTAGCTCATCCCACTCACCGTAGTCCTCCCAGCTCTCCTGCTCATCCCACACTTCCAACTCCACAGTGGAGTGGTCAGAGGTTGGGTTCTCGTAGCTAACTGCACCAGAGTTTGGCCAGGTGCTTTCCGAACTTGGAGCGGGGACGGCCGATTGCCGCGGGCCTTCGGTTCGATCGGCTTCTTCGGAAGCCTCGAGGTCCATTTCTGCCCACGGGCGTGCGCTCTCAAGCGTCCAGTTGGAGGTGTCCTCCGTTTCGGCCAATGGGGAGGCCTCCGCTCCGCCGGCTCCGGTAAGATCAGGCTCTTCCCTCAGTTGGCTTGGTGTTGCCTCGTGGGTTACCGGGGGTACAGTGGCGAAAATATCATCGAGGTGATAGCCATAGTAACACCACGGATCGTAGGCCTCCGGTACCGGAGCCGGCACTGCCGCGGTGTCCGAAGTCGATGGCAGTTCTTGCACAACAGCTGAGTCGGAAAACTCTTCCGCAGCGGTTTCCTCACCGCCAAAACCGCGAAAATCGTACCATTGCCACTCCTCCACTTCGGTGGCTTCTTCGACTTGAGGAGGGGATCCGGAGAAACCCTTCGACTCCGTGAGCGCCTCTCCGCCCGTCACCTCGAGCGACCATTCCTCCGGGGTTATTCCCCCAGTCGCATGCTCGGCATGCGTGAAGCCATCCGCGGCGGATTGATTTTCGGCGGACTCAGGGGCAACTGTCTCGCCGCGATCCCAACCTTCGCCGGAGTCCTCCAAAAATTCCTGCGTGCTGGAATCTGGGGCGAGGTTGGTCTGGTGCTGCGCCTGGCAAAGCTGGCTTGCGTCCAATGAGGAGCCTCTCAGCGGGTCTTCCTCAATCACCGGGTAAGGGAAATCCCCATCCGGTGCCTGGCCGGGGCCTTGGGCATCGGCGGAAGTTTCTTCCGAAACCATTTCGCCGGAAGGGGTGGCCTCAAAGCCATCATAGTCGGCTTCGTCGAGATACTGATGGTCATCCAGTTGGGCGGAGATGGCTACGTCATCAAACGCTTCGGGAGTGGGAACGTCTCCCCCGCTTTGCGGGCCCTGGTCTTGTTGGGGGATGGCCGCGGTTGCCGTAGCTAAACCCTCCGGACTGGAAGGCAAGGAGTCGGGCCCGCCCAGCTCAGAATCTCGGATAGCGGCTTCGTACTCTGACGCCGGCTCCGGGTAAGTGAATTTTCGCGGAACCCGGCTCGGTCCATCGGTTTCCGCCTGGCCGAGGGCTATCGGTAACCAGCGACCGAGGTCTGCCTCTGAATGGACTGGCATCAAGACTCGGTCCGCTTCTTCCCACTCCCAACTGCCCGGCGAAGAATGAGGGCAGATCACGGCTGGCGTGTCGCAGGCGGTGGGTACGAACTGCTCCGCTCGGACTACGCCCGGCATAAGCTTCGAGAGCACAATGCCCCCAAATAAGGCGAGGGCAAGGCGCAAGGGGAAGATGAAGGCTCTCATGGCGTCATTCCTTTCTTGTTGGAGGTCCGTCCAATTGGTGGTGAAACGAGTTGGTTCATTGGGAGGACTGAGGGTGGATAAGGTCGCCTTCCGAATAGGGTTATCGGGCCAGAGAGGTTAGGGCCATTAGGTAAAGAGGGGGGTATTAGGAGGATTCATCAACTGGAGAATGTCGTCAGGAATTAGCCACGAAGGGCTGCTGTTAAGATGGGAAAGATATTCGGCCTATCTTGATGAGTGTTTTGCTGGCGGCATCGGTTATTCACCCATCTAATGTGCGACTCTGGTTCGGATTGGAAAGCTGTGCCGGCTATGCGGAAATTCCAGGGCTCTCTGAGCGCGTAAACAAAGTAATCGGGGAGAAATACTGGCGGCCGCCGAATTAACCAAACCGTTCCAGTGGCGAAAAATGCGCTAACCGGGTAGAGGTTGGCCTCCGAAAGCGGCCAACGCCGTTCATGTACCTGGCTCAATTACGGAGCTTCAGACGAGCTCTACTTGCCGCCGTAGGGTGGCTCTGACGGAGGGGGGCAATCGGAATTAATGATTTTGGAGAGGATGGAGTGGGGCCGCGAGGCTCAAGCGGTTCCCTCCCGAGTGAATTCCTGACTTGAAGGGCTTTTCAACGGGGATTTACGTTCTTTATGCCGAGGGCATTAGCGTTTTTCCTTGGCCCTGAGGCCTGGGGCCCCACAACGATTCGTGGGGGTTTGAAGGATGGACCGGTTTGGGGTTCGCAAAAGGATGTTACGCGGCGAGGCGAATCGCCGTGTGACCCCTTGTGCCTTATGCCCCTTTTCGGGAGATAGGAGTTAGTACGCGGCAATCTGTGGACCAAGTCGGAGCAAATAGGCCGCAGATGGAGCTTTCTCCGCGTGCGCTCTTGCCAGCATTTTGAGGTAGCCAAACTCCCTCCGATTGAAAAAGGACGCGAAATACGGACCGGTTTTTTGGAAGAAGGTAATCTGGGCAAGGTGTTCAAAGATGGGAAACTTTTTCAGACCCAAGCTCATTTTAAGGTCGGTCGTCATTTTCCTTGCTTTCTGGGGCTTGGTTTCCCTGGTTGCCCAGGTGATTTACGCGGTTGGGGCGTTTGGGGAAAGCAGTGAAGTAAGGTTGGCAGTTGGCCCAATTCAGTTTGTCTTATGGCCTGCGGACCGGGGGATCCCGCTGCTTGAGGGGGGATGTGCCGAGTCGCAGGGGCAGTCCGCAGGTGTTTGGCGCCAGTTTTTCTCGTGGGGAAACTACCCGTTGCGGATCTGGCAAACCCAGAGGAAGTCGCCTTTTCGGGCGGTGGGGACCGGGAACTCCGGTCAGCAGGAAGTTCCCTCGGCTCTCCAGCCGCACTATGACGCCGGTACCGGTTATTACGATCCGCTAGGCCCGGCAGAGTTTACTTTGGATGAGCTCGTGAGCATTGCCGTCTACGAAAACGTCAACCGCAGTGTGGTCAACATTAATACCCGCGGTTATCAGGGGGATCGATTTCTGTTTTGGGAAATTCCCTCCGAAGGCGAGGGAAGTGGCGTCGTATTGGACAAGCGTGGCCACATCTTGACCAATTACCACGTGGTGGAAGGGGCAAGGGATATTCAAGTGACGCTTTTTGACGGAAGTGCTTACGAAGCCCAAATCGTGGGGGGCGATGCCGCCACCGATGTGGCCGTGCTTAAAATCCCGGCTCCAGCCGACAAACTCTATCCGGTGATCTTTGGCGACTCCAGTCGACTTCGCGTAGGCCAAAAAGTTTACGCAATCGGCAATCCTTTCGGGCTGGAGCGGACAATGACCACCGGCATCATTTCTAGCTTGAATCGGGAGCTTCCCAGCCAGAAGCGCTACCGAAAGATCACCCAAGTCATCCAAATTGATGCAGCTATCAACCCGGGCAATTCCGGCGGACCGCTCCTTGATACCCACAGCCGGATGATTGGCATGAATACGGCCATCGCCAGCCGAACCGGCGAAAGCGCCGGCGTGGGCTTTGCCATCCCGGTCAACACGGTAGCCAAGGTGGTGCCCCAGCTAATCGAACGTGGTCGAGTGATCCGCCCGGACATCGGTATTTCCCGCGTCTATCAAACGGAAGCTGGACTTTTGATCGCGGGACTTGTACCGGGCGGAGCTGCCGAGCGGGCGGGGCTTCGTGGCCCACGCATTATTCGTCAGCAGCGGCGGCAAGGTCCTTTTGTCTATGAGTACACCACCATTGATCGTAGTGCCGCCGATTTAATCGTGGGCGTGGACGGCCAGCCCACTTTGACCGTCGAGGATTTCCTCAATGCGATCGAATCCCACAATCCGGGCGATCAAGTTGTGATTAACATCATTCGCCAAGGCCGGGAGATGTCCATACCCGTAACTCTCGATGCGGAGAAATAGCCCCCGGCCCGCAAGTGGGTTAGGCCGCCGATTATCGGGTCAACGCCACTGGCGGTTAGACCGTAGGCAGTTGCCAGGGGTCCCGCCTGGGTTCGCGGCGGATGCCGTCTAACCAGTTGTTTGCCTCGGCCGGCTCGATAAACCGCCAATTCTTCGGATCCCACTTCAGCCGCTGCCCAGTCCAGTAGGCCAGATTGCCTAGATGGCAGACCGTAACGGAGCGGGCACCCACCTCCACCGGGCAAATGGGCTGGCGGCCTTCGCGAATGGCATCGAGCCAGTCCCGCAGATGGCCGGGCGAGCGATAGAGGCGGACCTTTTCGTTTTCGCCGAGCGGTTCTTTGACGATCTCTTCCGGCCAACTTTGCAGTCGGCCTCGATCGACGTAGACCACCCCATCGGTGCCGACAAAGTTAACACCTCCCCGACCTTCGTAGCCGCCGTGGATAAGCTCGACGCCGTTTTCGTACACCCAGCGGACACCGATGCCCGCCTCGGGCTTTTCCGGCGGGATGACTTCTACCGGGCCGGAATCATCCATCCCGAGCCCCCACTGAGCGATGTCAAAGTGGTGCGCCCCCCAGTCGGTCATCCCGCCGCCGGAATATTCCCGGTACGCCCGCCACGCCGGGAAATGATCGTGTACACCCCGGGGGCTAAGGATGGAGTTATACGGTCGCCAGGGGGCTTGGCCCAGCCACAGGTTCCAGTCCAAGCCCGGCTCCATCGGCTCTTCCGGGAGGTCACACCATCGGCTTGGCCCGCCCACCGAGGCATACACCCGAAGCACCTTACCGATTCGACCATTCCGGACCGCCTCACATGCGATACGGAATTCCTGGCTCGAGCGCTGCTGGCTCCCTGTTTGGAAGACCACGCCGTATTTGTTTACCGCGTCGATGCACACCTTGGCTTCGGCGATGGTCAGCGTGAGGGGCTTTTCGCAATAGATGTGTTTGCGGGTTTTGGCCGCATCAACAATCGGATGAGTGTGCCAATGGTCCGGGGTGGCGATCACCACGGCATCAATGTCATCTCGGGCGACCAAGTCGCGATAATCGTTATACCCCGCACAGTCCTGATTGCCATATCGCTCGTTGACCCGATTTCGGGCGTGCTCTCGCCGCGTTGTGTCTACATCGCAAACGGCGAGCACTTGCGTGTCTTTTTGACCGAGGAAGCCACCCATCAAACCCAAGTTCTGTTTGCCCATGCCGATAAACCCCAGCCGGATCCGCTCGCTGGGCGGAAGCCGACCTCCCAGTCCTAAGGCAGTCCGCGGCACTAAAGTGGGAAGAACAAACGAAGCCACGGTACCGCCGATTACCTGCCGACGAGTAAAGCGGGTACGCGATTTCATGGCGGGTCCTCCTTAACACGTGCTTTTGCCGGGACAATCACTTCCGGTCGTTTATGCGGTGACAATAGGTTGCTTTTGATGTCAACGTGTCGTTCCGACTCTTTGCCCTGCGGCGCAGCTGATTCTTATAGTTCCGAGGCCGCACCGGGGTGCCGAAAAAACGCCTGATCGCTTTGACGGAGACTATTTACTTATTTCCGGCGGGGGGAGGTTTGCCTCGGCGTTGTCGACAATCAGAAGCCAATCTTGGCCTCGACCTTCTCCGGGTGCTTTCACAGATAATTTCTCGGCTCCGGAAAAATCCCCTGCTTTTAGCGTTTTACCATTGCGAGGATCAAACCACCAGCATCGGACAGTTTTCGCCCCAAAAGCGGAATGACTTACTTCCACAGTTCCCCCGGTGGGTAGGTAAATGAGCGCGAAAGAACCGTCCTCGGCGCGGGCTGCCCGACGATGCTGGCCGCCTTCTCCCTCCTGGCCGGCAATAAGGCTTTGGTCCGGGACAAGTTTCCAAAAGGGCCGCAGGGTAAGTATTTTGCGCATGAGCCCCATTTGAGCACTGCCCGGGTGAGCAAGGGCTTTTTTCCACGGCGTGCGGGCATAGGACACGGGCTGTCGCGGCGGCTCCCACATTTGCCAAATATTGTGGTTCCCGTAGGTATGTCCGCAAGCACCGGAAAGCATCGACCAGTATGCCGCCTGACGCACATCCCAGTCGTCGAACCAGCCCTTTTCCGCCCGCCATCCGACCGGGTGATCTTCGTACCGCGGCTCGCCATCAAGGACTGGCTTTGTAGGCTCAAGCTCCCGCAACCGCAGTGTTGTCAAATAATTGGGAATGTGGAATTGCCCGTGACCAGACTGAAACATATTGAAGTTTAGCCAATCGTCCTGGTGAAACCATCGGGCGGAATCGGCACCTCCCTGTGGATGATAAGTGAACAGATGATTCCCACCATCACCGGCACGAAGTCCCCGGGCCATCGCCCGAATGATAGCCAAGTGCCGGTCATTTTCCGGATTGCGGTCGCCGCCCAAAATCCAAATGATAGGTTTATCCCGGTATCTTTCCCCGAGCCATCGGCCGTAAATCTCCGCATTTTCCGGTGTAAAGATTTCCGGCCCGACACCCCATTTCTTATTCCATTTGTCCCCCCAAGTGGGAAGCATCCCGATAAAAAGTCCTAGCTCAGCGGCCCGATCAACGATCCAGTCGACATGATCCCAATAGTCATTCTCGGGACCTTCACGCACAAGTGGCTTGGTGGGATCGTCGTCCACAAGCGGGAGATGCCCATACGCGTTGGGCGTCCGCAGTCCGTCAAGCTCTGCCAACACCACCGCTTGAATGACGGTAAATCCCTTGCTCGCGCGGTCGCGAAGATAAAGGTCGGCTTCTTCGCGGGTAGTTCGGTGAAATAACTCCCAGGCTGTATCGCCCAGGTAAAAGAAAGGCTCGCCCCGGTCGTTGACCAAGTATCGCCGGTTGTCGCTTACACGAAGCCGGGGGACGGCCGGCTCGCTTGCCAAAGTGGCTGAGAGATCGACCACAACGACAAAAAACCAAGCCGCACTTAATGCGGCCGAAATAAGCCGCAGCGATTCGGTCTTGGCATGGTTTGAATAAGTGTTCATGTGAGGTCTTCCCTCCCTTTATGTCGAACAACCATGTGTATCCGAATAGGCGGTTCGGTGCAAGCGAAAATAACCCGAAGGTAAGGGGCGAAGGGTCGCTGTTGTCAACACGGGCCGGTGCAAGGTCGGTGTTAGCTTGTGCTTGCGCGAAATTCTGCCGTCACCGTGGTGGTGATCCCACCGCGAGGGTTAAACTTGGCCGTCACGGTCATTTCCTCCGGTTCCACTACCGCCACCAGGTCGTCCAAAATACGGTTGGTGAGGTGTTCGTAAAAGATCCCTTCGTTGCGGTACCGCTGCAGATAAAACTTCAGGCTTTTTAGCTCCACGCACTTTCGCCGAGGAATGTAGCGAATGATGATTGTGCCGAAATCCGGCTGGCCTGTTCGCGGGCAAACGGAGGTAAATTCCGGACAAACAATTTCGATTGTGTATCTTCGTCCGGCATACTGGTTTTCGAATGTTTCCAAAATGTCTCGAAAGCTACTGCTCACAAGAAGCCTCCTTTGACCTGCCAAGATAAACTAAAGGTAGCCAAACTTTAAGCCGGGAGTAAGCAAAGGTCGGCCGAGGATCCTCATGGATCCCCGCGGCTAAGGGAGACGAAGTGCGCGGCTCAAACCCGCCTGCGGCTGTCGACCAAACTCGGTACAATTGCTGCTGTGGGAGTCAAACCCGCTCAGGTAGCCTTGCTTCGGGCCGGCTTGGTCATTCTATAATCCGAAAGCGGGTCGTGCGACAGGGAGGACGCTCCGCGTGAAATTAGCAGACGTCGAACTGCTTGGCGAGGCTTGAGACCGGGTTTTGGGGTAGGAGGGGCGACCGGAAGGAATTGCCGCAAGGACGATTTTGAGGGCGGTATCAGGGCATCGTCAATTTTGACAAGGCAGAAAAAACAATCGGCACCGGTGTTTGGGGAGGACTGTTGCCGCTTGCTGGCCGCAAGTGAAAACGGTTTGAGCCGTGATCGTGGGTCTTTCGTCAGCAGGCTGCTCGGGTGGTAGCGTCAAGTTGTTCTCGGATCGGGTGGCGGGGGAGTCCGGCGACTGGTGGCTTGCGGGGGGTTAAGCATAGCGGAGTGATGTGTACGGTCTACAAGAGTAGCGAAAGCTGGCTTGTTTAGAATTGGGTTATGAGGGAGACAACATGCCAGGTGACAAATCGCAAGGCCGCGGTGATCGGTCGCGTCGCGTAGTGCGGGCCCCGGCTACTAAATTTGCCCATTTGCAAAAGCGAATGCGTAACCTGCGGACAGTGCGGGATCGTCTTCGCCGCAAGTCCCAGACCGGCAAGAGCTAACATTTTTTACCGTGGAATATCCGGACTAAGAACAGCCTCTGTGGCAATAGCCAACCATGACACTCCCTAATCTGTTGACAATCTCGCGCCTCATCCTCCTTCCTGTTATTATCGGGTTGACGTATTTGCCGCATAGCTGGTGTCGCTGGCTTGCCCTTTTTCTTTTTGTCCTTACTGGGATAAGTGACTGTGTGGACGGGGCTTTGGCGCGGAAGTTAAACCAAGTTTCGCCGTTAGGGACCTATCTCGATCCGGTTGTTGACAAAATTGTGCTGCTTAGCCTGTTTTTCACTTTGTCCGATCTTCATGTTGTGCCGCTGTGGATGTCACTACTAATGCTTGCCCGCGAGTTTATCGTGGACGGGGTGCGAAGCGCGGGGGCAATCGCTGGCCACGTGGTCGGTGCTAATTTCATGGGCAAGACAAAGGCCACGCTTCAAAGCGTGTGCATTGGGGTGGGACTTGGCATGTTGGCCCTCGGTTGGCCGGAGAACGTTTGCCGCTTTTGGCTTAGCTGGCTTACCGGTTTGACGTTGTTTTTGGCGTGGGTGTTTGCCGCCATTTTCCTGTGGTGGCAGCGGGATTGGCTTTTTGTCCAAAAAGCACCAGCTTTGCCAGTGGCAAAACCTGGGAGTGCTGATCTATGAAACCTGCGCTTCCAGCTCAATTTTGAGGCTGTGGACGACGAAGCTTATCCTGAAGCGCAAGAGGGCTGCCAGCTCGACCCGGATAGACGGCAGCCGCTGCCACGCACATTTTCACAGTCGACAAGGCCGATGGGTGGTTCCTCTTTTCCGCTTTACCTTGTGCGCTAAAATGACGGGAGATATCTCCCGAGCATCCTCGCAGCCGCGGTGTGGCGGGGTGTTTTAATCGTCATCATAACGGGTGCTAATGCTATGGGCAAAAACGGCAGCAGGGAAATAGAATTTAGCTCAACAGTAGCCGTTCTTTTGAGCGGCGGATTGGACAGTGTTATCCTATTGGGCCATTTGCTGCGTCAATCGGTGCGCGTCCAGCCTCTTTATGTTCGCTGTGGACTTGTTTGGGAAGGTGCCGAGCAGACCGCAGTGCGGAAGCTCCTGTCCGCCCTCAGCTGCCCTCAACTCCTATCGCTTGTCACCCTGGAATTTCCGGTAGGCGATCTTTACGGTGATCACTGGAGTATCACCGGGCAGTGTGTTCCGGCTGGGGATTCCCCGGCAGAGGCGGTTTTCCTCCCGGGCAGAAATGTTTGCCTATTGGTGAAGGCAGGCATTTGGTGTGCTCTCCAAGGGATTAACCAGTTAGCTTTGGGGGTGCTCGGGACTAATCCTTTTTCCGATGCCCAACCTCGGTTTTTTAGTATTGTGGAGGAAGTCGTCCGCCAGTCGCTCGGCAAAAGTTTGCGAATTATCGCCCCTTTTGGCCAGATGACAAAGGCCGAGGTGATGGAGCTCGGCCGGGACTTGCCCCTTGAGCTTAGTTTTTCCTGCATTGCCCCGGAAGATGGGCTCCACTGTGGACGCTGCAATAAGTGTGCAGAGAGAAAGGAGGCATTTGCCCTGGCTGGCCTTGTGGATCGCACCTGTTACTATTTTGCCCCGGAACACACAAACGGAATGCTGCCGTCCCCGTCGAAGATTCGCTTGGGAGAATAACCTGCGTGTCTTCGGCTAAGCTTCGGTACACCGCCGTGATTTTCCGAAAGGCCAAGGGTTTTTCAGCGAAGACCGGTGTTCATGTAAACGCTATCGAGCCACTAAAGCCGGAAAAACGGGACCCAGCGTATGTTTCGCGTATCGCGTGAATTGTCGTTTTGTTATGGTCATCGGCTGATTAATTACCCGGGCAAGTGTCGATGGCTGCATGGCCATAATGGCAAGCTCCGGGTGACTCTCCAGGGAACTGATCTTGATCAGTTGGGGATGCTTTGCGACTTTGGCCATATCAAGCGGACGCTGGGGCAATGGATTGACGAGCATATCGACCACAGAATGATTCTGTGCCGAACTGACCCCCTGGCCGAGCCACTTCGGCAAGCAGGCGAACCAATCTTCCTTTTAGATGACAATCCTACGGCGGAGAATATTGCTCGGCTTCTCTTCCGGGTTGGTCGCGAGCTGGGACTCCCGGTAGTTGCTGTCAAACTTTGGGAAACCCCGGAATGTAGCGCAAGCTACCAGGAGATCTCCCTTTAGGGAACCGCTGTAAACGAATGGGGGGAATTCTTCCGGGCCTTGAGTCGACGAATCGGGCTGGCCACTAAGGGGCAGGGTAAGTCTTAGGGCACTTCGTGGGCGACGGCCGGCGGTTCCCATGCCTCTTCTGGGTTGTCGGGCGGGGGATCCTGGTTAAGGACCGTTCCACCCAGGTGCCGAACCAACCCAAGGTGTTGGGCCGCTATTCGGCAGTGGACACGGACCACGGAATCGTGGAATTCGCGGGAAAGAACCTCGCTATTGACTGCCAAAAAGCTAAGCAGTCGACCATTGGCAATGCTCGTCTCGACTTCAAGTTCGACCATCAGTCGGCCCAGCGCTTCTCGCACCGCCTCGGTCAGCCTGTCCATTCCTTCGCCCGTGTGAGCACTAATCGGAATAGCTGCCGGGTAAACATTGAGGATAGCATCCAGTCGCGACCTGTCCTCCAGAAGGTCGATTTTGTTGAGGACAAGGATGGTGTCCTTACGTTCAATACCAATCTCCTCAAGCACCCGGTAGGCCGCCTTAATTTGCTCTAGCACCTGGGGATGGGCTGCGTCGGCCACGTGAAGCAATAAATCCGCTTGCCGGGCTTCTTCCAAGGTGGCGCGGAAGCTTGCCACCAAATGGTGCGGTAGGTCCCGGATAAACCCCACAGTATCGCTCAAAAGGACCATCCCCCACCCGGGGATATACCACCGGCGGGTTCGCGTGTCCAGCGTGGCAAAGAGCATATCGTGAACGAAGACATTAGCGCCGGTCAGCTTGTTGAGCAAGGTGCTCTTACCGGTGTTGGTATAGCCCACTAGGGAAATCGTAAACCATTCTCGCCGGGCAGCTACTTCGCGCTTCTTGCGCCGCTCGATGATCGCAAGTTCCCGCCGCAATTCGTGGATTCTTTTGTCGATGAGTCGCCGGTCGACTTCCAACTGCTTTTCGCCAGGACCGCGCAGGCCTACGCCTCGGCGCAGTCGCTCAAGGTGTGTCCACATGCGGCGGAGTCTCGGCCGGGTGTACTCAAGCTGGGCTAGCTCCACCGCAATGCGGGCCTCGTGAGTCCGCGCTCGGGTAGCAAAGATATCGAGAATTAGCTCCGTGCGATCGATGACCTTTCGCTTGAGGACATTTTCCAAGTTGCGGGTTTGCGCCGCGGTCAGATCGTTGTCGAAGATCACTGTCTCTGCCTTCGACTGGATGACAAGCTCGCCCAATTCCTGCACCTTCCCTTTGCCCAAGTAATACGTGGGGTCGGGAGCCTGCCGACGCTGGACGAGCTTGCCAACCACCTGAACCCCAGCTGCTTCCGCTAGTCCTTCTAACTCGGCCAGTGGTGGGTCTTCCGGTGGCCTATCCGGCAGATAAACGCCAACAAGTACCGCTCGTTCAAGTTCCGGCGTACCAAGTCGCGCGCGGTCTCTCACCGATCGAGGGCCTCCCGTAAAAAGAACGTGGTGTTGACAATTGCGAGTGATCCACCCTTGGCGAAGACAAGAGGCTGGCAAGGTCCCACAACTACTGGCTGCTGGGCTCTCGGAGGATTTGGTGCCCACCCTGCCACAAGCTTCGTCATTGTGATATTCAGCTGACTTTAGAACTTAGTTGCGAAGGACGCTCCTTCCGCCGGCCCCATTCGTTCAGCCCAGCATCGATCCTCGGCTAGCCGGGCTCGGGCCGACCTTCCGGTTGACCGCTCCAAAACGATCTTCGATTCGTTGCTGCTCTCCGAGGCGGACGCTCTGCACTCAACAAGTGGCCTTTTACGAAGACCAATTCCGAGACTTACCGTGATGGGCGGCAAGCTTATGTAACTTATCCCTGCCCTCAACCCCTGAAATTTAGCGGAACGGGCAAAATCGCCGCAGCCTCCGCCTCTATTTCATTCTACCCTTCTACCCTGCCCTTCGCAGCTTTTTCGTCCGTTTATGGGGCCGAGCCTGTGGGGGTCCGTCGCCGAGCACAATGCTCCCGCAGTTTGCCCAATTCTGGTCACTATTCCTCGAAGTCTTCCTCCTCCTCGCTCATCAAGTGGCAGTAGCTTTCGTAGCGGCGAATATCCAGCCGGGCATCTGCCACCGCATTTTTCACCGCGCAGTCCGTTTCGTGCAAATGTGTACAATCGGGGAATCGGCAGCCATTCAGGTAAGGTCGGAACTCGGGGAAGAGACTGGCGATTTCCTCCGGCACCACGTCCCACAGCTCAAACTGTCGGATCCCCGGGGTGTCGACAACATATCCCCCGCTAGCCAGGCGGAGCACCCGGGCTGTAGTGGTCGTATGCCGACCTTTGTGAGTGTCGGGACTGACCGGCTGCACACGCAGACGGAAATTGGGATCGATAGCATTAAGGAGCGAGGACTTACCTACGCCGCTTTGCCCGGCCAACACGGTTTGTTGACCAGAAAGAATCCGCCGCAGGCGCTCCATGCCAAAGCCGGTCGTGGCACTTGTCAAAATGACCTGGTAACCCAGCTGGGCATAGATGCCCACCAGAGGCATAAGCTCAGCCGGATCGACCAAGTCAATCTTGTTGATGCAAATGATCGGCCGAATGCGCCCCTTTTCCGCGCTGATGAGCAGCCGATCAATAAGGTTGGGTTTCAGAGGCGGTTCAGCCGCACTGACTACGATCAGAAGTTGATCGACATTAGCGACAATCACCTGTTGGCGGCCGCGACTTTTTCGGCTCAAAATCCCATGCCGCGGTTCCACCCGTTCGATCACCCCCTCGTGATCCGTGCCTTCCACCGGGCGAAAGAGGACTCGGTCCCCTGCCGCCACCACATTCCAATAATCGCTCTGGATTGTCTTGAGCAGGCGGCGAACCGCACAGCGGAAGATCTGTCCGTCCTCGGCCTCCACCTCGCAGGTGGCACCGTGGACACTGAGGATCCGGCCTGGGCGGCAAACCGATAAGTCCACCTCAAGCAGATGAGCTGGGGAGACTGCATCGGCGTGGTCTTCGTCCGCGCTTTCAACCACAATTGTCCGCCGCTTCCGAAGTTTGCCTTTGCCCGTCAGTCGCTCCTCCGCCGGGAAGCTGTCAAACTCTTCCTCTTCCAGGCTAAAACGGCGGGTAAGGTCCTTAACCCGTTCCCGTTCGTCAACATGCTTGCGAAAATCAGCGCGGATCTTTTTTTTCTTTTTGTCCGACCCCATAAATCACCTTGCTACTAAGCCAAGGGAAATGGAGAACCGATTCGGCCCGCTCCGACCGTCTCCAAGTTTTCCCGCTTGCTTGCCGCCCGACAACACCAAATCTGTCGGCCCTGTGGCCCATTTCTTTTGGCCGTTTGGCCTATTGTGCCAACCCAGGGCTTGAAAATATCTTCCGGTGGCGGCCGCAAGTTGGGATGGGCTTGCCCGGCTTCCAGCCCCTCGGAATCAATCTAAACTGTTTTGCCGTTAGGTCCGCTGCTTACCCCGATCCAGTCCCCCCGCTGATGGGGGCCGATGCCCGGAAGTTAGTGTGGTCGCGCTGCCAGCGCGTCCAACCCGCGGGTGTCTGGCCTCAAGCATCTCCCGGGCCCAAAGCATGAGCAATCGCCTTAGAAGTTTCGCCGGCGGTTTCGGCGCAGTATCCGGCTCGGAGGCAAACCAGGTGTTTCAAGCTCGCCACCGCTAAATGTTCTGACCTCCCAACGGCACTGGGGGAGGCGGTCGGAGGAAAACCCATCATGAAGTTAGGCCGGCCGCGGGAGGTACTCCTTTTATTGGATTCCGGCACAACAAGGTAATTGTTCGCTCCCGAAGGACGAGAAGAAACTTAATTCCCGCTAAATTCTGCGACATTCTCGAAAGAAACCACAGCCCGAGAGCTTCGAAACGCCAGCCCCGCCGCTAGGTCCAGGTAGCGTCGCGTATATGAGATATCGTTCGAAAAGATTGCTTCTGGTATTGCCGACTGCCTATGGCCCCTTCGAATGTGCACAATTTTTGGAAACTTTGGCTTTCCCAGGGGCGGGAAATTTGGGCATTCGAGGGCGGGCGGTTGGCCACTTCCTATACCGGCAGCTTAGGGAGCATGAAAAACTGGGGAATCAGCCGGCACACCGCTGTGACTGGGCTATTGTGGGACTCATCCGGCCGCGGCGCCAGGGGGGGGAAATCGCCCCTGAGAGGAACGGTTGCACGGCTGCCATCATCTTCACGTGCGCCATTGGGGCGAGGCT
>JANXBW010000023.1 GCA_025060325.1 Thermoguttaceae bacterium | reverse complement strand
GTCGTGCTTAACGGCACCAGTGGCAATGAAACCGCAGAGCTCCGCTCTGGCTTCGGCATGCTCAGCGGTGCCAACTTCTTGGTGACTGTCCACACCTCCGAGAATGTGACCGTCAACGGTCGCGGCGGGAGTGACGTCGCCCGGTTGAGTGCCACCGCCGGTGTGAAGGATACCGTGATTGGCACCTCTACCTATGTGCAAATGACGACCGGCACGGTCGTTAATCGAGTCAATAACTTCAGCTCTGTCTTCATTGCCGGGAATCCGGGCGAAAGCTCCGATGTCGTTCGGCTCTACGGGTCGGCATCGATCTCGGAGACCTTTGTCGGTCGGCCCACGTCGATTGTCCTTAACGGTGGCGGCTACCGGATCCAGGCCGACAACTTCCGGTGGGCTTACGCCTACGGCAATGGTGCCGGTGACAAGGCCGAGCTTTATGACAACGCGGCAACGCGGGATTGGGTGGTGGCCGATCCCACTTATGCACGGATCTCCGGCTCGGGCTTCTATGTGTACGCTCGGAGCTTTGCCGACGTGGTGGCCTTCGCCTCCACCGGCAACGACGGCGCGACATTGTATGATAACGCGGGCGGTGTGGACACCTTCACCGCCGAGCCCGGGCGCGCCGAACTAGCCGGTTCCGGCTACCGGATCGAGCTCCGCAACTTCCGCTATGTGACGGCTCAATCGAGCGGCGGTGCAGACATTGCCACCCTCTACGATAACCCGGCCACCTACGACCGGTTCGAGGCCACCTCTGAGTACGGTGTTTACTATGGCTCGAACTTCAATAACCGGGCGTTTGGCTTCCGAACGGTCCGAGCAATTTCGCGGGGTGGTGACGACCGCGCTCGGTTGTACGATAGTGCGTCGCTTACCGAGTCGTTCCTGGCTTATCCGACCTATGCTCGCTTGATCGGAGTCAGCTACGAACGACAAGCGGAAGGGTTCCGGTATGTCACCGCTTACTCCAGTGGCGGTGGCGATCAGGCCTTCTTCTACGACTCGGCCGGCAACGACACTTTCGTGGCCAGACCGTTCGAAGGCCGCATGACCGGTGCCGGCTATGACAACCAGGCGATTGGATTCCGCAGGATCGTTGGTAACGCCACTGCCGGCGGATTCGACCTGGCCCAGCTTTACGATATGGCCCTGGCGTGGGCCGGCGATCACCTCCAGGCGCAGGCCAACTGGGCCAAGGTGAGCAACGCCGTGGTCGACTACGAGCTATGGGCCGTTGACTTCGATAAGGTCGAGGCCTATGGCTCCGACGTCGGTGTGGACACCAAAGAGATCGTCGGTGCCCTCGACTTCGCGCTGGAGAGGTTCGGCTCGTGGAGCTAGTAACAACCCTGGTAACCGCAAGGGGTTAAGGGCGTAGTCGTCGGGCAACAAGTATGATCTAGCCTGCGATCCTGTACCCGAGGTACTGCCGGAACTCTCTTGGATCCGGGAGGGGTGCCCGGCGATAAATAGACGAGCCTTTAATTATCTTTGGCCCGTCGGGTGTTAGCCCGATGGGTTCTTTGTTGTTTGGGGTAAGCGGAAGTTGCTTTTTGGCAACAGTCCTGGCGGCGTCCACAGGAAATGCTGCCCCGCCTAAGCCTCCTCCCGGCTCGTTGCGATCCCTCCGGCTGTTTTTTAGGTCCAGCCCCGGTTACCCTCCGCTCCTTCTCCACAACCTATACTTCGGTAGGATGTGAGATCACATCCTTTGGTCTGATCCGTTGAGCGTTTGCATTCTCTTAAACAAGTTGCGCGGAAGCCTGGGTGTTTTCCGTGCGAGCTCAGCGCGGACTTAGTCTGTTCTTGGTTACTTAGCTGTTCTCCTCCAAACAATTCGGTGCAAAATCTAGTGCAAACATGGCGGAGATCCTCTTATCGCCGACGAGTCAGGCGCTTTTACACAAGGTTTTACAGCTTAGGTTTCGAAAGGCCCGATGGAGCTGCCTTCGGCATAGAAACAGGCCTTGTGTAAATAAGGGCTTGTCTTGGAATTACCCCGACTTCTCCCAATCACAGGCCGGGGGAAGGTGTTTGCTGCGCTTTCGCAGGAAGCGGTCGCCGCAGGTCGCGCTGCCAGCGGCTTGGGGCGGAACATTTCGCGCAGGTCTAAGACGCCTTAGGATGGAGGCGTTAGAGGATCGGACCCTTTTTTCGCTTGTGACAAGCTGGGAAACACTGGGTGCTCTTAGCGAGACCTTAGGTCCGATTGTCGACGAAATATCGGGGCGCGCGGCAAGTTATCCGACCGGTGGCGGGCACAGTCTCGATCTTAAAGGCGGTCCGGGGAACTATGCGCGGCCACGAGGGCCCGACGGAGTTGAAGATTTTCGACTTGTCAACAATAGCCTTATTGCCTCTGTGATCTACCGATTCGCAAGTACCCCGGAGGTAAGGGATGCAAGTGGTCTCGGATATATCGCTTTGGCCGACGAAGCCTTGTGGGTGCAGCCTGGCGAGCCTGTCCTTCCGGTGCGCTCAGCGCGATTGCTCCTGCCGGCTGGAACCGAATCCGTCCACGTTCGGGTGATCCCCCAATCAGGTGGCGTCCCTATTGAATTTTCCCATCCTGCCATTGCGACACCGACGGCCAGCATTGTCGGCCAGACTCTCGGCGCAGCCACTCCCCTGGAAGCTGTTCCTGTTGACAAGTTAGCCAATCTCGCCCCGGTTCAGTATCGCATCCATCGCTTTCGCGGTTTTCAAATTGTCACCTTGGCTTTCTTCCCGGTCTTATGGGATGCCGAGCGATCACAACTTATGTTCTACGACGCCGTCACAGTGGAGGTGACTGCCGTTCCCACTTCGACAGACAAGTTACAGGCAAGGACGGCAGCCGACCGCACAGGAGCCGGCGCTCCTTTTGCCACTCCTTTGCCGGTGCGGCTCCTGCCTGGGGATCTTTCCACCATTACTGCACTTGTTGATAACCCAAGTGCCGTAACTACTTACATAGCCGGTTCGGTTGGCGATAGCAGCTTTCGGCTTCCCTGGATGGGCCATGTCGACTATGTGATAGTCACATCCGAAGAACTGTCTTCGGCCTTCGGATCACTTGTTCAACACCGGCAGAACCAGGGGCTTTCTGCTGCGATTGTCACCACAAGCTATATCACTGCCTATTACAGCGGGTTTGAATCCGGCGATCTGGCCGACAAAATTCGCCAGTTCATAAGCGACGCATACGTCCACTGGGGGACAAGCTGGGTTTTACTGGGGGGCGATGTGGAAATTATTCCGGCCCGCGGAGTCGTTGGGCGAGTTGGCTCAGTCTTCGAGCCGCGCCTAACTTCCGACCTTTACTATGCCTGTTTGGACGGTCCGTGGGACGGAAATGGCAACGGCCTGTGGGGCGAACCTGTTGACGGGTTTCGCGGCACGGACGTCGACCTTGTCCCGGATGTCTTTGTGGGCCGTGCTCCGGTCAGTAACTCTACAGAAGTAGCCAATTTTATCAACAAGCTGATCCGCTACGAGACGACTGTCCATCCCAATCGCACCGCGGCCCTTTGGCTTGGGGAAACACTGGACGAGCGGACCGACGGCGGCATCTCTGGCGAACTTATTCGCCAGCTCCTTCCCTCAGACTGGCAGGTCATAGAGCGCTACGACCGAGACCGGGTGTGGACGACAAGCGAGGTTGTCACCCTTCTTAATAATTCCCCTCACTTGGTTAACCACCTGGGGCATGCTGGAGAAAGATATAACGCTCGGTTGACCGTCTCCCAAGTTCTGGGACTTAGTAACCGCGCTTCGTATATCCTTTATTCACAGGGTTGTTACTCCGGGGCGTTTGATTTGTGTGACTTGGCCATCGGCGAGGCACACGTAGTTGCATCGGCCGGCGCCGTGGCCACCGTTATGAACACGCGGTACGGGTGGTACGTACCCGGGCCTGTCCCCGGGGGGAATCATTTTTACGCCCTTGAATTTTGGGATGCCTTTTTCAACGAAGAGCTAACCCACTTGGGGGCCGCATATGTGGACTCCATTCTGGACAACCTTTTTCGTGTACAGGAAGCTGGGGTTTACCGCTGGATTCATTTTGGCACAGTGCTCCTAGGTGACCCGGCCACGTTGGTTCAAGTGGCGACACCCGGCCCGCCCTCCCGGGATCAGGTCATTTGGGGCAGGGTGTCTGCGGACAGTGACCGCAATGGTCAGGCCAGCGCCGGCAACACGGGCCTTCCATCTGTCCTTGTCTACTTGGACACTAACACTAACGGTTCCTATGATCGAGGGACAGTTAATGTCGACGGCCCACCCGCCCCAGCCCATATCCCTGACTATGGAACCCTTCGGAGTGCTGTCGGCGTCGAGACACCTGGTGCCGTGACCGGCCTGAGTGTGTGGATTTCGCTTGAGCATCAGTATATCCACGATTTGGAGATCTTCCTTGTCGCGCCGACCGGTACCCGGGTAAAACTGCTGTCTCGGCCGCCGATCGGTGCCGGCAAACTAGATCGCGTCATATTTACCGATGCTGCAAGTAATCCTATTCCCCCGAACGAAGGGATCATTACGGGAACTTTCCGGCCGGCGGAGCCCCTTCGGTCTCTAGAGGGGATCCCAGCACAAGGTCTGTGGACGATTGAAATCGTTGACACAATGCCACAGGACGCAGGCCGGCTCCTAGGCTGGGGAATGACTCTTACCTATGGGGAGCCCTCCACATTAACTCAAGCGGACGGGACCTTTTCATTTAGCCAGGGCTTTGCCGGACAAGCGATGCTTCGGATAGAGCCGCCTTCCGGATGGCACATTATGTCGCCACTAGAAGAATCGTACCCGATCACTCCTGGTCAGGTATCGGCTCAGTCGCCCTTTCTTTTCCTCCTTGCGCCACTGCCGCAACAGGTGCCCGCACTTGGTAAACTGGACTGGCGGGAGTGGGTGACCATCGCGCGCTTAGGTAAGGGGAGCTGGTTTTCCTTCCGGCCGAGCCGTCCCGGCATCTGCACGGTCGAAGTAACTCCCGTCGCTTTGGGAGACCAAGGGCTCCGCGTTGACATTTATGATCCCACCGGTAGAAGACTAGCCAGCGACTACCAGTCGGGAGGTAAACTTCGCGTCGATTTTCTTGCTGATCCAGCGCAACAGTACCTTGTCAGCTTAAAGGGAGCCGATCAGCCAGTTCAGGCTCGCCTGGTAAACCTGATTGAGTTCTCTGGTCCCCGGGCCTTGGTGCACGGCACAAACATGGCCGATAATTTCGCGGTTAAAATCGGAGAAGAAATTCAGGTTATGGTGGCGGACCTTGTTTATGAAATTCCGCCCGGCTTGGTAGAAGCGATCCATATTTTGGCTGGGGCAGGCCGAGACCAGCTTGTGGTTGATCTCTCCGGAAGCCCATCTACCGTGCTTCTGCGAAATGGAGAACTTACGGTTAATCACCGGAACATCCGGCTCGCGGCAGATCGCGTGGAAATTATCACCGTTGTGGCTGCTACTTCAGGCAGCCTTGCCAGGCTCTTCGGCACAACCGGAGCCGATCGATTTGTGTGGACGCATAGGGGGACGGTCTTTGTCACAGCCGGTACCACTTTGGAGCTAGGTGGATTTAGCCGGGTGGAAGTTTGGGGCGGTGGTGGAATGGATGTCGCCAAACTTTACGATACCCCAGGAAAGGATCGCCTTTTCATCCAACCCGAGAGGGCTACTTTGTATACATCATCAGCAACGGTCGTGGCTCATGGATTCCCTAATCTATACGCATTCTCAACTCAAGGTGGCGGCGATAGTGTTTACTTTCTTGCGGGACCCGGTCCGGACCGGTTTTTCTTTACGCCGGCCTATGCGATGATGAGTGGGGCAGGGTATTCTCTCCAGGCCGAGGGTTTCCGATGGGTCCAGGCCCGTGCTTCCAGCTCGGAGGACGTAGCCCAGATCTACGGCTCAAGCGGGAAGGATTCCCTTCTTGTCACCCCCCAGTATGTGTTGTTGACGGGAGCCAACTTTTCAGTCCGGGTTGAACGTTTTGGGCAAGTGGTGGTCACCACTACCGCGGGAAGTGGAAGTTTGTCGCGGTTTTTCGATTCGCCTGGTGACGATTATTTCCGGGTGGGGCTTGACTATGTAGAGATGATCGGCCCGACCAGTCGCGTGGTTGCCAAAAATTTCGACTTGGTGCGGATTTACAGCCAGGCTGGTGGACAGGACAAGGCCTTGGTGCACCAGGTACCCCAGGGAGCTCAATTGCGTCTGACCCCCGGCTGGGTCCACGTGGCAAACCAGCGCGTTGATATCCAGTTATCTGGCGTGGAACAAGTAGCTGTTCGAACGGAACCCTCAGTTGGTGCCCTCGCGACTGTCTACGATTCTTCGGCCCAAGACCTGCTGGAAGTGGCCGGCCGAGGGTTTTCGCTCGAGAGCGAGCGCTATCGCTTGGTTGTGGAGGGTGTGGCTCGGGTGCGGGCAGTGGGGAGGTACGGTGCCCGGCTGCAGTTTGCCCAAACTGCGCTCGACTATGTACTTGAAACGACCGGGCTTTGGAGATTAGTTTGATGGTTAGGTCAGACAAGGTGCAGTTTTTTTGTTTTCGGGCTCAAAGCTCCGGCGGAAAGCTTGCGACCGAGGTCTTTCATTGACAAGTTAAACGATGTGTGGGGCACCAGGGCAGTATTTACCGGGCGAGCAAGAGTCCAGGAAGAAATGGAACAGCAGATTTGCCCGGAGTTGTGGAGAAGGATGTGTAGATGGTATTGCCCGAGTTTCGGGACATTAAGATCATATCCGGCGGACAAACCGGGGTGGATCGAGCGGCACTTGATACGGCAATTGAGTTGGGGCTGTCCCATGGCGGATGGTGTCCAGCCGAACGCTGGGCGGAAGATGGTACCATCCCGCCACGATACCAACTCGAGGAAACGCCGAGCTCCCGTCCCGAAGTGCGGACCGAGTGGAATGTTCGTGACTCCGATGGCACGCTCATTCTCGCTAGGGGCGCGCTTTTCGGGGGAACGGCCTACACAGTGGAAATCGCGCGGCGGTTAGGTCGGCCGTGCCTCATTGTCGATCTCCGGTGTCCCCCACCTTTGGCCGAAATTCGCGACTGGATTTGTCGACACAGGATTCGGCGGCTCAATGTGGCCGGGCCGCGAGAAAGTAATGCCCCCGGAATTTATCAGGAGGCAAGAGACTTCCTGCATCGCCTGCTATGTGAAGGTCGTTCCGAAAGTAGATTTCTCAGCCCGAGGTAGAGCCGTTAAAGTTTTCACGGCCGGCTTTCAGCTTATCGAAGGAAAAGTCGGTCGAAAGCCTCAGCGACTTGGCTTGGCTGGGAGGCAACGCCTAGGGCTACCATCGCTCCCAGAAAAAGCCCGACCACTAGCAAAGAGACACCAGCCCAATTTCGCCCTACATCAAGTTGCCGCAAACGGTTGCGAAGTCGCTTTTCAAGCTCGGCCCACGCTTGGAAGTCCTGTCGTCGTCCCACTGCTACCAGCCGGGCATTGCGAAAAAGGGGGAAGTAGTCAAGGTAAAGCTGAATTCCTTGGTTGGGGAGCGACAAACACTCACCCGCCCAGCGGGCGTCCGGATCAAGTTCCAATGCAAGCTCGGAAAGCGCAGGACGAATATCGTCGTAAGGAATGTTGTACACGATAATTTTTGGCTTCATCCACAGATTGAGGGATACAATCGCTAACAGGTATAACGCGATAAGGAGTGCCCACACCCACGGGCCAAACTGAAAATAGGCGGGCAGGGGAAAGAAAAGGTTTATTGGGCCCACGACGATAAGGCCCCCAAAGGCAAGCATGAAGGCAGCAGTGTCTTTCCAACCAGCGATCACCAGTGGAAACCGCCGGTAGTTGACAATACCGAGCGCCGCCAGGTAGATCGCAATTGGACCGAAACCAAGTCCAAGCGCAAGCGGATCCATGTCGACTTATTACCCAAATGAAGACCTAACCAGATGTTCGCCCATCTCATTCTCGCAGGCGCATAGCCGTTGCTGAGGGCCTTTTTGGTTTGTGGTATCTGGCCTGAAGTCACTTCCCAAGCGATTTCGCCGCCATTGTCCGTTGACTAAGTCGATGGGGGCCAGTCCCTTGGACTTCTTATCTGCTTCGTGTGCATTTCTAACCTTTTGCCGGCTTGCCGTTGCCGGATTGGCTGCTCTCCGTTGAGGCCATTGGTGGGCCGGCTGCGTGGGAACGCCGTAGCTTTGCCAGGAACTTCGCCTCTTCCACAGCGGTCTCGTGACGCAGACGCCCATAGTGGCGCTGGGTCTCAATGATGTCGGCTGCTGCAAGCAGACATATCCACAGTAGCAGAAAGAGAATGGCGGACCACGCTGAAACAATCCAAATGGGTGCCACCCCTAACCGCCGCATGATAACTGCAGCGATCATGCCAGCTCCGACAATCCCTACCAACGTGCTCGTTTGAACTCGCCGGCGAAGGCGACGCTGCCGGTACCGGTTCTCGCTTTCGGTTGTCGCGAGCCTTTCACCCGAGTGCCGTCGCAGCTGGCTCCATTCGCGCCAGTGGAGGAACAGTAAACTGGCTGAAAAAGCCACAACGGCTAGTCCGATCATCCCGGTTAGCCACGATTCCACCGGCAGTCTCCCCCAGCTGGGCAGGTTGGGTTACCCAGGGCGCCCTCTACCGGATCTCCTTGAGCCATTCTCTCACAACCAGTCCAACAGCGGCAAGACTTTGGGGGGAGCACTTATCGGGGGTATCGGCCTCAGTATGCCAATACGGATAGTCAAAGTCGATGAGAACACACGAGGGAATGCCGCCCACATTCCGCAGCATCAGATGGTCATCGCGGATATCGTACTTTGGCCGGGGAACAAACTGCTTGACGCCTAACCTTTTGGCGACCGCCCAGATCTGGTGCACAAGGGGGCGACTCTCGGGCCACGAGAGGCTGTTGCGCTCTTGAAAGATCTGCAGATCGGCATCGCCCACCATGTCCAAAAGCACTGCCCAACGGTAGGTTGCCTCAAAAGGGAGTTGCTTGTCGCGATAAGCCCGAGCGAAGAATTCCGAGCCCAAGAAGTAAGGATCGGACTCGCGAAAGATAAATTCCTCTCCGTCAAAAAAGACAAAGTCAAGCCCCAGGGAAAGCCCTAGCTCATTTACTTCGTGCCCAAGCTCCATCAATATCGCCACTCCACTTCCCCCGTCATTTGCACCGACAAATGTCCCTGTGGGATTCTTAGGATCAAGCATCGGCAGTGGCAGAGTGTCATAGTGGGCGCAAAGAAGGATCCGTTCTTTTCTTGCCGGGAACCATTCGACAATGAGATTGGCCATTGAGACCGGGGAACGGTCCACTGGGTGAACGGTGCGGAATCGCTGCAAGTGGACGCGTGCCCCAAGCCCGCGGAAGTGCTCTGTGAGAAGTTTTTGCTGCTCTTCCATGCCGGCCGAATTGCTCGGTCGTGGTCCTAGCTGGCAGAGTTTCACCAAGTACTGATAAGCGCGCTGGCCGTTGAAAGGTTTAACGCTCCTGCTATCGGCTTTGGGTAGTGACTCGGTCCGGGGGGGGTGTTTTGGGGTTGACACCTGGCTTGCCTGGCAGCTCCCGGCAAAGAGGGATAGAGTGCATAAAAGTGTTAGCCGTAAGAATTGTCCCACCGGATCAGATCCTCACTGCCTTCCCTAGGCTCGGAGAAAAACCAAATAAAGGATTAGCACTACTGCAAGAACGTACATCAACCAGTGTACAGACTTGGCCTGGCCTGCGCAGAGCTTCACTACGGGATAAGTAATAAATCCAAGCGCAAGGCCATCTGCGATGGAGTAACACAGTGGGATACCGAGCATAACAACAAAGGCGGGGAGAATCTCGGCAAAATTATCCCAGTCAAATTTCGTGACATTGCGAATCATCATCGCCCCCACAACGACGAGGGCAGGAGCCGTAAGCGGCGGATAAGAACCGATCATTTTCACCAGCGGATAAAAGAAAAGCGCAGCCAAAAACAGGACCGACACCACCACGGCGGTCAGGCCGGTACGCCCACCTTGCTCAACCCCTGCGGTACTTTCGATGTAACTTGTGACGGTGCTTGTTCCCGCCGTGGCACCAATGATCGTTCCTAGCGCGTCGGCGGTCAGAACTTCCCGTGCTCGAGGTATTTCGTTTTCCCGAACGAAGCCGGCCTGCTCAGCCACCCCAACCAGGGTTCCCAGGGTGTCAAAAACGTCCATGAAAAGGAGAATGACAATAAGCGGTGCCATTTGCCATGCCAAAGCGTGAACGATGTCCATACGAAAGAAGGTGGGCGCTAGTGAAGGTGGCGCAGAGACAAGGCTACTAGCAACCGCAAAGCCCCCTTTTTCCGGCGGGAGTACGAGTCGAGAAGCCTCCGCCAATGGCGAAGCCCCGAGCTCGGGTACGGACAGAACAACTGCCCGCAAGGCAACCGCCAGCACTGTGGCAATGAGTATTCCTAAGATGATGGCTCCGCGAACACGAAGCGCAAATAGCGCGGCTGTGGTTACAAGTCCGATAAAGAACACAAGTATATCCAACGACCCAATCTTATTTGTCAGCGCGACGCCAGTGCCTGGGTTTTTGACGATAACTCCGGCATTTTGTAGCCCAATGAAAGCGATAAATAATCCAATCCCTACCGCGATGCCGTTACGGAAGGTGGGCGAAATTGCTCGCAGGAGAGATACTTGTAGCCCTAGCAGGGAAATGGCCAGGAATAGGATTCCCGAAATGAAGACCGCTCCCAGTGCCACTTGCCACGCGGATGTTTGGCCCTGCTGGACGGCAGCCAACCCCGCTGCGGCCGGAATAACCGTCAACACAAAGAAAAAATTCTCGCCCATTCCCGGCGCCTGCGCCATGGGATAGTTGGCAAGTAGTCCCAAAAGCAAAGTAGAGATAGCTGTGGCATAACAAGTCGCAGCCGTGACGGCCCCGAAATCCATCCCTGTCCGCACTTTCTCTCCCAAAGTTGGGACGAAGACTTCGCCGGTCAACACCGCCGGTTGCACCACAATGATGTAGGCCATGGTCAAGAATGTGGTGATGCCGGCCAGTATCTCAGTGCGAACGCTGGTGTTGTGCTCACGCAAACGGAAAAGCCTGTCGAGCATTTTCCCTCTCTCTAGGGGGATTTGGGCTTCGCTTTTTTTAGAAAGGACCACCGCCAAATGGAAGCTCTCAGCCGTTGGTGCTAACCGGATGTTAGTTGCCTGCCGCTCACGGAGTTGTCACCGAGCCGGGAGTCTGCCGATATCCTAAGACGCTACAAGCCCTTCGTCCGCATTAGGCTCGGGCAACGACTAACCCGGCGGGCCACCAAGTGCATCGAGGGCGGAGACCGAGTGATCTTGCGCAACGTCGTGCCCACAAACTGAGCAACGCGGTCTCCCGACCCTGATCGGGCCGTTAAGGCGCTTTGGTCCGTCCGCCAAGGCTGCCCACGGAGGGCATCCTGCGGCTCGGTTTGTGGCGGATCATGCAAATTTCTTCCCCGGCTAAGGAGACGAAAGATCTTTCTTCCAGCCGCAAAAATGCCGGATTATTGCGCCTGGTGATTGATACAACTGTTCAACGTCCCATTTTCTTTAAGTTCTCGCGACACCGGCGGATCGCTTCAAGGGGCGGAAAACGATAGCTTTCCTGTTCGACGATGTACCATTCTGTGCCACCGACTGTCTCACACAGACCGAAGACTTTCCCCCAATCAACTTCTCCCTCGCCGATAACGGCGCCGGATGGCCCACCGAATTCCTTCAGGTGGATGGTCTTCGATCGGCCGGGGAACATTTCGATCATTGCATACGGATCGCCTCCACCGGCTAAACAATTGCCCACATCCATTTGCATGACGACTTCCGGCTTTGTATACGAGAAGAATACCTCCCAAGCTGTCTCGCCGTTGACTTTTTTAAAGTCGTGAGCATGGGCGTGATAGCCGACAAGCATCCCTTTTTCGGCCACCTTCTCTGCCAACTCGTTGAAGCGCTTGGCCGTGTCGATCGCCTTTTCCTTGGGCATTAACAACTGAGGTGCGAGATAAGGGCAAATCAAATACTTGTTGCCGATCGCCTGATTGAATTCCACTGTCGCTTCCAACTGCTCTGGCTGGAGCAATTCCCACGCGACGTGCGACCCGCAACAGGTAAGCCCCTCGTTGTCGAGCATTTTGCGGATTGCCCCTGCGGAGTGGCCGTAGTAGCCGGCAAATTCCACTCCCTCGTAGCCAGCCTCGCGAACAGCCGCCAACACACGAGGCAAATCTTTCTTGGCATCTTCCCTCACGGAGTAAAGCTGGACACCAACCGGGATTTTTCGGCCAGAGACCAATCCGAAAATATTGCCCGGTCCGAGGGCCACAGCGCCTGTCCACAAGCTTACCGTTCGTAAGATCGCTCGACGATTCTGTCTCATCCTATTGCTCCTAAAGCCTTTAACTCGAGGGTGCGCAAGCAGTGGGACGACTGAAAAAGGCAAAGCTAGGACAGAAGGGCCTCCGAGAAAACCCCGGAGGCCCTGATGCGATTAAAAGTTTAATTGAGAAAGCTTGTTTGATCTACAAATTCGGGCAAGGGAATCGCGAGGATAGAGCCAGTGCAAAAGGACGGGGAATTCGGACGCCTCGGTGCGATTCACAAGCCAGAGGCAAAGCAGCCGGGCAAAGCGGATTTCCTACCGGCAGCTCGATCCTTGAGGCCGGTTCTGAGACCGCCCCGCATTGCAAATACGCAGGCACAATCTTCGCCCAAAGAAGCCCGGATCTTGCGGGACGCGCAAACCCACCACCCTTTCCGGGGACTTGGCAAATTACTCCCCGCGGCGCGGTGGTCAGCGCCTTTTCGAGCCTCGGGTGAGCCGATCCGGGGTCGATGCTGGTTAGGCCTCGACAGTCACCTTCCAGCCAAGCCGATCGGCTAGTGCGAAGACGCCTTCCTTAAGATCGCCGTAGAACGTGACGCGGTGCCAACCCCAGCGGTCCCATTCTCGCATGAGCTTTTCTAAGTCACCGACGGGTTCGGCACACAGCTTGGTGCGGCAGGCGCGATCCTCGAGCGAGTTGCCCACCGACTTGGCCTGATGGAAGAGGATTTCTTTCCTTTCCGGAGCAATTTCCAGGGTGGTGGTCATGTACCCTTCCGGCATAAGGGATCGCACCGCCGCTCCTTTGCGATCCTCGGAGTGAGTGAGGATCTCGAATGGATTGGCTGGCCCGTTCGGTCCGAACACACGGTTAGCGGCCACACAGTGAGCGTAAATGATTTGCCGAGTGGCAATGTCGATTACAGGGTCAGAAATGAAGCCCGGCCGGCCTTCAGTCATGGCCGTGAAGACTACCATCGTCGCCGCGCTGCGGATATCGCATTCGCAGCCACCGATCAATCCGGAGTTATTCAGTTCGTGGAATCCCATGCAGGGATAGGCCTGGATGTGCCCGCCGTAAAATCCGCCAAGGCAATTGATGGTAATCGCGTTGGCCCCGTGACGTTTAAGGAGTGCCTTCTCCGCCAAGTACATCCGGGCCGAATCGACCAACGTTTCGAAAGTGACGTCCGCCACTCGGGCCGCAGACTTTTGCCAGTTGCTCGCGATTTCCCGAGCTTGGTCTTTGTCGGCTTGGTCGTAAGCCTGATTGAGCTCTTGGAATTCGACCCGAACCACTTTCAACCCAAGTTCTTTGTCGAGGGCTTCCACAATCCCTGGCCAACCGCCCCCGACAGCCAAGATCTTTGCGTCCCGCACGCGGCGGAGCGTCTCATCTGGTGATAGCACCGTACACGAATCGGCTTTGCAAGTAAGATCCCCCGGCGCCGGGGTGCGCTCCACCCGCAGGCGATTCATAGCGGCGGCTACCTGGGCAGCCGAGGCACCCTCGCGAAGCTTCCGGAAGCAACCCACTGCGGCCAGGAAGTCCTCCATCTTGGACGAGCACATCGCCCCGACATTCTCTTGCCCCTGCCGCATGAAGCCTGCCGTGTAAACAAGGAAACCACCGCTCCCGGCGAAGAGAAAGTCCACATACAAGCAGGGCTTACCGGTTTCGGCAACCGTTTGGACGACACGGTTCCAACAGTTCATCTGCCAAACGATATAACCGTCAATGCCGGCGGTGTTATCTTCGTCAACGATCTTCTTGGCCTGCTCCGGCCCGCTTGCCATGGCGGGGAAGAATTCCATGTCGGGGTAGGCTTCGCGAAGCGCCGTTTCGATCTTCTGCATCACCGGCCGAAAATCAAACCCGATATTTGGCCAATCTGGACGATCCTGCACCGGAGCATGGAGCGAATACATCACCCGGATCTTTAACCGCCGCTCTTGTGCGCCGCTCTCGCCAAACGCCTTGGGCAAGGCGGAAGAGGCCAAGCCCGCCGCACACGCAGTTCCACATGCGGCCAGGAACCGCCGCCGGCTGAGGCAACAATGACACCGGAAGGGAATCGCGCGGAGGGAAGTGCGAAGCATAAATCGGCCTCCTCTTACGTGGACATTGGTAATCATCCGATACCGAACGGTGCTTGGGGACTTTGATACCCGCAGGCTGCTACCAATCTACTGGAAAAACGACCCTGCTGCAAATTTAAAAATATATCTGACGAAATACGCGAAAAAATCGGAAGTTGAAGCACCAGAAGGGCCAGAATTTTTAGCACTAAGTTCGCAAACAAGATAAAGTTGCGTCGTAGCCTAATTTGCAAACGAAATAAAGTTGTGTTTGCTGCTTAGTTTAATCAAGAATAGTTGCGAGAAGCTATGCCAGCATGCCTCAGCAGGTTTGTGCCTCATGCCTCATGCGTAAGTCTCTAAATAGAGGGCTGGAAGAGTGTTGTGATCGATCCTGGCAGGGCCGTGTTAAACCTACAGTTGTAGGCACGGGACATCGCTCTGGTGTGAGAGGCCCCTTAACCCGCCACGTATCTCGCTTGTGTGTGCACGGCGAACCAGGGTTTTTCCACGCTGCTCGGCTATAGGGGTGGCCAAATCAGTGGACCGAAGCAGTTGACACGCCTCCTTGCTGAGTGGGCATGTTTGGGCACTCAGGATGGAGGCTGCCGTGGAGTGGGAATAATCCCGCCGTTTGGGAGTTGGCCAATCGGCTTCTTTGGACTCTTGGTCGTGAGCCGCTTAAGAATGAGGCTTCGATTTACCTCGGCGGGTGCTCTCCCCTCCTGCCCTCGCGGCCGACGGTCCGGCGGTGGGGCAAATCGCTTCGAGACGAGCGGCTGGGATCAAGCCGACTAGTTTTCTCCACGGCCCGGGAAAGGGCTGCTGACACCAGGTCTGACTCAGCGGGCGAGGTAGTTGCCCCCCTTAGGTTACCGAATTCCTTTATGCACCGTCGGCCACTAACCCCAAAGCCATGCCGGTTGAGGGAGCCATCCCCCGACGGTTTTTGTGTGGGGATGAGTTTGAGCTCCGGTTTCACAGCGATGCTGTCCGCCTTATCCCCCGAAGGAAGTGTTTCCGCAATCACCGAGCGCTGGGCAACCGGAAAGTTTACCTGCTTTTGTCTTAGCGAGGGTCTATCCGAAAGCTTCAAGTCTAAGCCTGCTTCCAGAGGCAACGGACCGATGCTGGCCGAGGTTGCCCCCGCTTCTTATCACCAGATTGAGTGCGAGTAGTTCTGGTCGAAATGTACACGGTAGCGACGAACGAGAACACGGTTTGAAAATTGACCGATTTAACGGCCAAGACGATAATCGACAACTAGGAGGCAAATAATTTTGGCGGCCGACGTCTTTAACCAGGATCTCTTTGCGCCGTCTTCCGACTTGCGTGCCCTGGGAAGGAAGTGCGATTGTTCGGGCTGATCTCATTAGTGCTACCGTTCAGTAACCTCTTTGAGTGCTCAGGGGGTAGCTGCCATGCTAGGGACCTTTTCCAGATCTCTTGGTGTTTTGCCCGGTCGTTTTCTCATGCCGTGCTGGCGCGCAAGTAGTGCCGAAACAGGGTGGACTTTTCCAAGGGGAATTGAGTCCTGGTGTGCCCTTATTTGTTTGTGTTTTGTGGTGGTCGGCTGGTCCGGGTGCGGAGGTTCTAGTCCGCCCCCCCAGGCCCAGGTGAGCCAGCCGAAGACTCCGCCCCCACCTCCGCCGCCAAAACCAATTCAGCTTGCTAGCTTCGCGCCAGTGAGTTTGGACCCCGGCCAGAAGACGAAGGTCGCGGTTAAGGTGGACCGCGCGGGCAACCAAGGACCGATAGATCTTGCTATCTCCGATGCCCCGGATGGCGTCAAAGTAACTGTCTCGCAAATTCCGGACGGGGAAAGCGACGGCACGCTGGAAATCGCCGTTGATGAAAAACTGGGCGACCAGGAATTGAAAGCGCGACTTAAAGTTACAGCTAAACTGGGGGAATTGTCGGCCGAGCAGCCTCTTGAGCTAACAGTCCGGAAAATCAATCTCCCCACGTTTAGCCCGGTGCAAGATGTCGTTCTTTTTCCGGCCACACCAGTCGACCTCAGAATCTCCGTGGAACGAAGCGGATTTGCGGGGCCAATCCCGCTAACCATTGAGGGGGTACCACCGAAATTGACCGCCAAGGTGGATAATTTGGCGGCGGGGGCGAAGGAAGTAGTTGTCCGGCTCGAACCGGATGCAGACATACCGGAAGGTCAACACACCCTGCGGCTTGTGGGGCGGGTGTTGGGTCGCAGTATCGAGCAACAAATCAATGTTCGTGTTGACCGCGCGCCGGTGCGGCTTAATACATTCCGAGTGATCACGCTCCGACCGGGTGAAGGGCAGCTGGTTCGGGCGCCGGTTGAGCGAAAGGGCTACGCCGGGCCTGTTCGGGTTACCGTGGAAAATGCGCCGGAAGGTGTCACCGTTCCCGATGTGGAGGTACCCCCGGACGGAAAGGAAGTGGCACTGGATATCCAAGTTGCTCCCACGGCAAGGGAGCAGGTAGTCACACTGCGCGTGGTAAGCCAGGTGGGCCAATTTCGCCGTTGGGATCCGTTGATTCTGCGAATCAGTTACGGCGAGTCGGGCTTCCTGCCGCGGGAAATCATGGCGGATCCTAATCTTGCTCCCCTCCTTCGCCGGGGGTCATTTGGTGGCCGATTGACCGCAGAAAGTAAAGAAGCGTTGATGCGAGCCTACGGGGGTACGCCGGAATCGCACGAGGCAGTCCTTCGCGGTTTACGGTGGTTTGCTCGTCATCAGGCGAAGGATGGTCGTTGGTCGTTGAAGTACTATCACGAGTCACAGCTAACGTGTACTTGCTGGTCGGAATTCGAAAAAGACGTAGTAAATGAGGATATCGCTGGAACGGCGTTCGCCCTTCTTGCCTTTTTGGGTGAGGGTATTACACACAATCGAGCCCCGGAGAGGCCAAGCGAGCTTGCTGAGTATCGGCGGGTGGTCCAGCGAGGGTTGGAATTCCTGGTGCGCTCACAGGTCGGTGATCCCAAGTCGAAGGAGGCGGGCAAATTAAGCGGAAACATGTACGCCCACGCGTTGGGCACAATGGCCCTTTGCGAAGCGTACGGTCTCTCCCAAGATGAACGGCTGCGGGTTCCCACGCAGCTTGCTATCCGTTACCTGATGGATGCCCAGCATTCCGAAGGCGGGTGGCGTTACGGTCCCAAGCAGCCGGGGGACTTGTCGGTGACAAGTTGGGTGTTTTTTGCCATCCGCAGCGGGCAACTTGCGGGCTTAATGATTCCTAAGGATCCGCTCCTTCGCGCCCAGCGGTTTGTGGATTCTTGTGCCTGTGGTCCGCCGGAGCTCATCCGCACGCGATACTGCTACGATCCTCGGGCGGCCGAAAAGGAGCCAAAGCTTTCCATGACAGCGGCAGGCTTGTTGACAAGACAATATTTGGGATGCCGCAAGGACGATCGCGAGCTTGTGGCCGGCTGTCAGTATCTAGCGCAAAACTTGCCGCCGGAGGGCGGGACGGCTCTGGGACAGATTTATTACTATCACTATGCCACTCAAGTGCTCCATCACATGGAGGGGCCGGAGTTTGACCTGTGGAACTATCGCATGCGTGAACATTTGATCCGAACACAAGAAAAGGAAGGTTGTAAAGCGGGAAGCTGGAACCCGGAAGGAACCGATTGGGGGAGTCACGGAGGCCGGATATACGCCACAGGCCTGGCAATCATGACGCTCCAGGTGTATTATCGGCACTTGCCACTGTACCGGCCGATTGTTCGCACTGCCACTGGCGGTGCCACCCTCGGGGGCGAAGTGAAGGAGGGCGTTGACTAGTTGTTGTTGTCGTCGGGGCTGCGTGGCGATCTTTGGCGAACTGTTCTGTCAGCCGGACCATGGTGGTTGCGCTGGATCCGGAGGGGCTTGAGCCTACCATGCCGGTGCCCCCCGCCCGCTGCCAGTTCCGGTGGCTTTCCGAGTCAGTAGGGTAGCGTCATGCGTTGTCCCTGGCGTCCTAGTCAACTTGCCGTGCTTGAGGACGGAGAATTTGACGTTCTTGTGATCGGCGGTGGCATCGTCGGGGCTGGTGTTTTGTATGCCGCCGCCCGGCAGGGACTGCGTGCCGTACTGATTGACCAATCGGATTTTGCCTTTGGCACAAGCAGTCGATCGAGCCGGCTGCTGCACGGCGGACTGCGCTATCTTGCACAAGGCCGTGTACGACTCGTCTTTGAGGCAAGTCAGGAGAAACTTCGGCTGGCTCGGGTTATCCCCCACCTCGTTCAGCCGTTACCTTTCGTCTTTCCTAGCTACCGGGGCTCGTCCTGGCCTTTGTGGCAATTATGGGTGGGGGTAAAGATTTATGATGCCTTGTGTTTCGGGCGAAATTTCGGAGCATCGCGGACGATTTGGCACCCGGAGCTTGATCAGGTTGCCCCGGGACTTCGTCCCAGAGGTCTCCGGGGGGCGGTGCGCTATTTCGATGCGTTGACAAATGATGCTCGCTTGGTCGTTGATACGCTGAGGGGGGCATGTAAGCGGGGAGCGATTGCGCTTAATTACGTACGGCTTCAAAGCGCACAACGGATCGGTTCCCTGTGGCAATGCGAGGTTGTAGACGAAATCTTTCATCACATATGGTGGCCTAAAGCGAGGTGTATTGTTAACGCCACTGGTCCCTGGGGTAGTAACTTTCCGCAGAGCCAGCTTCTCCTTCGTCTCACCAAGGGAATCCACCTGGTTGTCGACCGAGCAAAGTTACCGGTAAACGAAGCGATTGTCCTCGCGGAAGGTCGGCGGATCCTTTTTGCCATCCCTTGGGGCGAGCGAGTGATCTTAGGTACCACAGATACAGATTATTCGGGTTATTTGGAAGAGATCCCTATTAACAATGAGGATGTTGACTATATTCTAAGAGTTGTCAACGAATATTTTCCGGCTTCCCCGTTGACACAGTCGGACATCCGCGCCGCTTGGGCAGGGGTGCGACCGCTGTTATGGAGCGACAGCGGAGGGCCATCCGATATTTCCCGGGCGCACGTTATTTACGTTAACGAAGAGGGATGGGTTGACATCGCCGGAGGGAAGCTGACAACTTACCTGCGGATGGGTGAACAGGCAGTGGCCCAGGTTCTTAAGCTCTTAGGGAGGCCAGCACGGCCGGTTGACCCGGGTGAGCCTATCCTTGATCCTTCGGAGGCCCGCGTGGGTGTTCTTCCGCCAGAGCCTAGCGACACACTTGTGGAGCAAATCTGCAGGGAGGAATGGGTGTGCCATCTAGATGACATCATGATTCGCCGGACAAGCTGGCATTCCTACCGAAGTGATGTCGCCACGCTGGCTGACAGAATCTCCAGACAGATGGCTCGCCTGTTTGGCTGGAGCGAAAGAGAGCGGCAGATGGAACTAGATAGATATCGAAAGATTTGCTCGAGCACGTTTGTTCCCTGGGTGGAAACTGCCCCGACAGAAGCCAAGTGAGTCCCTCACCGGCCGGAATGTGTGGACTATCCGGCCAGTCTGGTGCAGCCTGTCTTCGCCAATCGAAAGTTGGGTTGCCCTCATCGCCGCCACTCCTGCCGCCTTAGGGCCCGCTGCCGGAGCAATGCTGCCCTGCTGCTCGAGCTTTTCGTGGGTCCCGGATTCATTCGGGCCATTGCCGGCAAGCAAAGTCGGGTTTTGAACTTGGCACTGGCTTTGCGTAAAGAGATCTGCGGAAGCGCTTCCCAAACCTTTCCCGCGGCTAGTTTCCCGGGAATTCTGGCCAGCGATGGCCATCGGCTGTGCAGAAATGTTCCAGTGCCGTGGGAAAACCCCGCGAAAAATTTGCACGCCTGACGGTCCCGAAATCGCCTAAAGACGCTGGGTAGAAGTTCGTGGACAAGAATTGTGGTTGAATTAGGTAGGAGAACCCAACTATGAACTTTGAAATGACCTACCCGATTGCATTTGGAAAATGCCTTTTAGGGCGGTTGGCCGCTCGTAAACTGGCTGGGTTTGCTTTGGCCGTCGTGGCGGCGTTAAGCTGGGGTTTAACCAGCGAAGCTTGGGCCGCGCAGGATGCTAAGGGCGTTTCCTCGGCCGACGTAGGTAGCGCGGCCACCACACTTGACGAGCTTTACGGGGAGTTCGCACGGGTGCGGGCAGAACTTCTTTCTGCTCGGTCCCAGGTGCCGCCGGATTGGCAAAAGATTGGCAAGCTGACAGCCGAGCTTGCGAGTTTGCGGGCCGAGATAGCCAAACGACAACAGGCGGGGGGAGTAGCCGGTAGGCTTGCCACTCCACCGGCGCCCTGGTGCCCTTGGGGAGTGGGCGCCGGGCCAGGTTTGGGCCTTGGTCGCCAGCTTGGCAGGGGACCGGCGGCTGGTCCGCGGGGTGGCTTTGGCGGAAGAACGGGGCCGGGGGGTGGTCGACGGGGTGGGCCCGGTCCTGCGGGGGCTGGTTGGGGCCGTGGCTTAGGACCTCGAGGTCCCGGCCTTGGATTTGTTGACCAAAATGGCAACGGCATTTGCGATTACTTTGAAGTGGGCTTGCGCTAGCCGTCCGGTTTGCCTGGCATCAACGCCCCGTTCGTTAAGTCCAAAGTGGATTTGAGGGTTTGGTCTTCATAACCCTCCTTAGGCAGCCGATGCGTGCTCCATCGACCCCTCGGCGCCGCTTAGAAACCCCTGGCGTGCCCGTCGGGTGATCTTCCTAGGGATCGCCCGGCGAGCCGGCCTCTAGCAACTTTAGCCTGTTTTGCCTCTGTCAACGCGCAACGACAACGCATGCCGTGATGGCTTCCACCAGTCCGCCACAGTTGGAAATGCCGGTGGGGAGCCGGAGGGTCCCTATGGGCCTTCCGGCTTTTCTACTTTTGGGAGCGCTCCTGCTTTGGGCAGGAGTGGTCGTATGGCAGTGGAGCGAATATCGTCGCGAGATTGAAATCTGGGCAAAGCACTTGGAAGGGCAGGGACAGGCAATCCTGTCGGCAGTGGTCGGCGGCGTACGCGGCCACCGGCGGATGGGCCAGTTCTTTGTCGATCAATTGGAGGCGATGCTCGAAGAAATTGCCGCTTTGCCGGATGTCCGTGCGGTGGGCATTTTTTCCCTGGAGAGTGACTACCAACTCGTCTTGGGGGAAAAAGCCGAGCTTGAGCCGTTGCGGACCGCTCTTGCAGCGCGAGGGGAAGATCAAGTTTTGTGGACGAATAAAGGAGTGTGTCTCGTTCGGGTTTTTGAGTTGTCACCCGAGCGGTTTCCACCGGGTGGCTATGGGCCACGCCGAGGCGAGGGCAGAGGTCCCCGCTGGCGGGAATGGACGCCGGAACGGGGCGCACAGAACGCAGCGCCTGGTCAACAGGCACCAGATTCTCCCCTAGCTTTGGGCGGCCGGTTTGCTGCAACTTTGTTGCTTTCGCGGGAGTCTTTTGATTCACTCGGCCGAAATGCTTTTGTCCTTCGAGCTGTGGTCGTTGGGCTGGCCAGCTTGCTTCTTCTGGTTTCCACGGTGGCTGGTGCCGCGGTTCTTCAGCGTCAGCGGCTAGCGGCAGCCAAGGATCTGCTGGCGGCGGAGCTCCGGCACCACGAATCCCTTGCCGCAGCTGCCTCGGGACTTGCCCACGAGACGCGAAATCCGTTAGGCACTATTCGCATGCACGCCCAGTCCCTATCAGAGGCCGAACAACCGGCGGTGGTCGCTACTGCCCGAGCCATCGTTGAAGAATGCGACCGTCTTGCTACCCGGATTAATCAGTTCTTGGCTTTCGCCCGGCCTGTGGAGCGGGAAGAGCAATGGGTCGAGTGCGAAGAGGTGTTGCGCGATCTTGAAGCGGTACTTCGGCCGGATCTTGAGCTGCACCAGGTGAGTTTGGTTTGGGATGTTGCTCCGACACTGCGACGCATCCGTGCAGATAGGGAAATATTAAGGCAGGTGCTTTTTAACCTGGTGAGCAATGCCATTGCGTTTTCTCCGCCGATGGAGACGGTGGAAGTGAAAATCCTTCCCATCGGGGGCAATAATTGGAGAATTGAGGTTATGGATCGCGGCCCGGGAGTTCCGGAGGAGCATCGCTCCAAGCTTTTTACGCCCTATTTTTCCACCCGGCCAGGGGGAAGCGGTTTAGGATTGGCCATTGTGGCTCGGCTTTGTCGGGCCTGTGGTTGGCAAGTGACTTACCGGCCGCGAGCAGGAGGTGGGGCGATTTTCGAAATCGCGGGTCGGCATGAATCCTAGTCACAGCACAGTCTTAATCGTCGACGACGATGCCGCGCAGCGGAAGGTGCTTGCCGACTTTCTTTCCCACCATGGCTACCAGACCGCCCAAGCCGGCTCGGCCGAAGAGGCATTGCGGGAGGCCGGTCGGGTTCTGCCCGATGTGGTGCTTCTTGACGTCCGCTTGCCAGGGAGGTCCGGGCTAGAAATTGTCCCGGAACTGAAGGCGCTATTGCCGGCGGCCGCGATCATCCTCATCACAGCGTACGGGGAGGTTCGGCAGGCAGTTGCGGCGATAAAAGCGGGGGCAACTGATTACCTCACCAAGCCGCTTGATTTGGACGAACTGCTAGCGGTAGTTGCCGACGCCGCGGGATCAAGTTGTCACTCCAAAGAAGGGGAGGGGAAGTTACCGCCCCTACCGCCAGGTTTTGTCTGCCTTAGTGCGGCCCTCAAGCACGTGCTGAAGGTGGCAGCTGCAGTCGCCCCCAACGAGATTCCTGTCCTTGTCACTGGCGAGAGTGGCTCCGGCAAGGAGTGGATTGCCCGAATTATTCATTTGTGGAGCGGAAGGTCCCAAGGGCCTTTCTTGGCGATCAATTGTGCCGCGGTTTCGGAAAGTCTGCTTGAAAGCGAGCTTTTCGGGCATACGAAAGGCGCATTTACCGGGGCGGCTCAGGGTCGGCTGGGACTTTTCCGCAGTGCCGAAAAAGGGACTTTATTTCTTGATGAAATCGGTGAGCTGCCGCTCCATTTGCAGGCGAAGATCCTCCGGGCGATTGAGACCGGCGAGATCTTCCCTGTAGGATCAGACACTCCGTGCCGGGTGGACGTACGTTTAGTAGCAGCCACCAATCGCAATTTGCCGGAAATGGTGGAAAAGGGCAATTTTCGCGCGGACCTATACTACCGGCTCAACGTTATTGAAATCCGTGTGCCACCGCTGCGAGAACGTGTTGATGAAATCCTGCCTCTCGCCCGACATTTTGCCAGCGAGATCACCCGACAACCCGTGCGATTTTCGCCGCAGGCTGAAGAGTGCTTGCTGGCTTACTCTTGGCCGGGCAATGTCCGCGAGCTACGCAATGCAATTCATCGGGCTTGTTTACTAAGTCGAGGCGATGTTATTCTCCCTGAGCATCTACCCCCAGCGGTGATCGGGGCAACCGCCGGCCAAAGCGTCAGAGCAGGTTCGGGACGGCTTTCGCAGTTAGAACAGGCGGCCATTTTAGCTGCGCTTGCCGAATGCGGTGGTAACCGCACTCGAGCCGCCGAAAAGCTCGGAATTAGCCGGCGGGCACTTCTGTATAAACTTCGGGCGATGCAAGCTCAAGGGATCTCCCTTCCACCCCCGGTTGGCCAACGGCCCGGCGCCGCCGAAGCGTCTTAGGCTTTCGCAAACAAAAGATAAGCTCAAACTCCCCATAGCTGTAAGGGGAGATCGCAAGCCGCATCGGGGTAATCTCTTCCTTGTATAGTCTCGGTACGCAGGTCCCAGCATTCCTCCCTGGGATGCGACAAGATGCCGGCCTGGGGGCAAACGTTTTTGCTGCTTTCATCTGTGGCCCAGGTAGGCGGTGAGTTGTAGGAGCGGAATTAAGCTCCTACCCGATGGCATTTTGCCTCCGTTGGCGTTAATAATTCCCAGCTTTGGGTTCTTTAGGAAGCCTGGGGTTTGATCAACCGATAGGGAAGCTTAGGGTGAACGCAGAGGTTCTTTTGGCAACCAATTTGGTTACGGTGTTGACGGCGGGACTGGTGAGCGGCGTCTTATGCCGCCGGTGGAATGTTGCGCCGCTAGTGGGTTACCTGATTGCCGGGGCACTAATCGGGCCAAACGTCTTGGGAATTGCAACACTACCACAGATGCCCGCGAGACCTTCCCCGGCCGAGACGGTCGCTCCCCCGGGCGCTTCTTATCAACTTGAGCAAATTGCTCAAGCCGGCGTGCTATTACTCCTCTTTTCGCTCGGAATTGAACTATCGCTTGAGGGGTTATGGCGCGTGCGGCGGGCATTTTTCGTAGGCGGTGCGACTCAGACTATCTTAATTCTGATTCCGGCTGCCCTCATTGCACGGTTCGTGGGGGCGGACTGGGGAGCGGCTATACTTATCGGGGTGGCGGTCGCAAATAGTTCCACTGTTCTTGTCTTTAAAGCTTTGGAAGAATGGGGACTTGCGGGCACGGCGGCCGGCAAACGGACGTTGGCTCTCCTCCTCTTCGGGGATATTGTTCTCATCCCTTTCCTACTTCTGGTACCTTTTCTTACTGGTCGGGGAGAGCCGCCAGGGCTTGACAGGTTCGCGATACTGATTGGCCAATTTGTTGTTCTGCTTTTGGGAGTGCCAGTGGCCCGTTACCTCATCGGACAGATTGCGCTTGAGCGTCTTTCACGCCTCCGCAGTACCGAAGTTGTTGTGTTGTTTACCATCGCTGTGCTTGGAGGCATCTGTTTGGCTGTCTATCACATTGGCTTGCCGCCGGCAATCGGTGCTTTGGCAGCGGGATTTGTCTTTGGCGGAAGCCGGTGGAGCAAACAAATCGATGCTGTCACCCTACCTTTTCGTGAGACGGCAGCGGCAGTCTTCTTTGTCGCTTTGGGCACCGTACTGCGGCCATCACTTGTGTTGACTTATCCAACAGGCGTTTTGGTGAGCTTTGCTGTTGTTGTCTTGCTAAAGATGGTCGCTGGGGCAATTGCCCTGAGGCTTTCCGGGCTCAACTGGCCAAGTAGCTTTGGACTAGGAACGGCGTTGGGTCAAATGAGCGAGTTTTCGTTCCTTCTTCTTTTTGCGGCCATGCAGGCGGGGGCGTTATCGCGGGCGGCTTACGAATACCTGCTCGTTGTAGCTGTGCTGACGCTTGTGGTGACTCCTCAACTACTCCGGTTTGGGCTTTCCTGGGTGGAGAGCACGCCGGAGGAGCCTACGGCCCGACTTGCACCGCGAGCAGAACCAGAAAAAGTCGACGAAGCCGTCGTCGTTGGCGCCGGTCCCATTGGTCGCGGTGTCGCCGCACGATTAGAAACGTTTGGGATGGATGTCTGTGTTGTAGATTTAAGCCCTGTTAATCTTTATGCTTTTGATCAACAGGGTTTTCGTACCGTAGCTGGTGACGGACAACAAAGAGATGTTCTCCAACATGCCGGGACAGATCGCGCTAAACTTGTTGTCGTAACGGTGCCGGACGACAGTGTCGCGTTGGAAATTGTTAAGCAAGTGCGAGCACTCAACAAAAAAGCACCAATTCTGGTGCGGTGTCGGTACCAAGCCAATCAGGGGCAATTAAGACGTGCAGGTGCAACCGTTGTGGTAGCAGAAGAGGTGGAAGCGGCGTCTGCCTTGCTAAGTCTCCTTGAGAATCTCAGGACGATGAACGACGAGGCATAAGGTCATTGGCCTGGGAGCGGCCTGTTAGATAAACTGCGCAGCTCGGTGCGGAAACGCGATTAATTCCGCCGCGGACAAATTCCCGCGAGCTCGACTCAACCGGTGGCACGTATGCGCGGGAGCGTTTACTTAGGTTCGGAGACTTGTCGCCGCCGTCTTGCCTCCTCGCCCCGGCGAATGTTTTCCTCCATTTCTTTCACTGTCACAGGGCTTGCTAGCGAGTGGCGCAGTTCCTTTTGCTTCTCGCCGGGCGATGGAGGTAGTATTTGCTTGACGACGACATCGTCGAAGTCCACAACACCGGCCCCGAGGTAGGCGTAGAGCATCACTTTGCCCCAACGCGGAGTGTACTTGGTGTGTCTTGGGGTGAAATCCTCTGTATGCACATTCCACTGGTTAAGCGGTCCTTTGAGGTTTTGCTGGCTGCGGTAGACCTCGCGGAGCTGTTTCTCGCTAGGCGTATATGATCCAGGCTCGCGCGATTTTCCCGCCGCAATAACCGAGGCCGGCTGATACTCCGATTCGAAAAGATCGTAGCATTTAATAAACACTTTGACGGCAGGACCATTTGAACGCCATCGGCACTGGAAGCGGTAAGTGGCCCCCTCTTCGACCGGGAACGGCTCGCTGTAGTACATTACCCCGTAGGTGTCGCCGACATCGGCGGAGAATTCAAAGCGGATGATCTTGTTGCTCGGATTCCCAGGCTCGGGGATCCATTTCACTAGCCGGCCAAGCGGTTCCCGGTGTTGACCGCCACCTCGCTCCCAGCCGATGGGTACCCCCCCGGTTCCTTGCTCAAAATCGCCGCCGGCGACCAAGTTGGGGTTTTTCGCCCAGTTTTCCTCGGCCAAGGGGTCCAGAGGCCGCGGCCCGCCAGGCTGACGTCCATAAAGCTTGTCCAGGAGCTGCTCCCCGTAAAGATGCGGAATTTCGCTTACCGTGTTCGTGCGGGCAACTAGATCGAAGATGATCTGCGGCTTATCACCGGAAAAGTCCGCGCACTTAATCACCAGGTCATAAACGTCCCAGGTAGCCCCCGGCGCTCTTTCTACGCTGCCCCAAATGGCGATGTGGCCCCCAAAAAGTTCGCGAACGATCCGGCCCACTTCCTCGAGCGGTGTGTCCGGAGTGACCTGAATCTGGTGCGAAGCGCAAAAATCTCTTACCTCAAGCATCGAGCCGGGCAGCACGAAACCGCCCTCGCGCTGCAGTCTTTTCCAAAACATTTCCGCCACCATTTGGCCATAACGCCCGCCATCAAACCGGGAAACAAAGTCAAAGGGGATCACGAATTTCCGGGGATCCTCCGTTGGGGCGGAAGCGGCAGCCGGGTTTAATTCCGTCCCCCCGGTAGAATGAGTGTCGCTCCCCTGAATTTGCTCGACGATAACTTCGTCATCAGCAACTAGATCGCTAGGCAGGACTTCTTGATCGGAGGATGGGGTGGGGACGGTGGGAGCCTGTCTGCCGGCCATTTGTCCCCGAACATACTCCTGGTCGTCCGGGCAAAGCTGCGCAAGCGGGATTTTCTTCCCGATACCATCCGGGGTTTCAATACAGACTTGGTCGTCGAGAAGATCAACGAACTCGCCCACGGCCAAGATTTGTCCCTCGGCGCTTCGCCACTTCCGCCCGGCGGACACTCCGATCGTTTCGCGCACTTGCGAAGGCGGTTGTTGTTCACCTTTGGCGCGCGAGGTCACCGCAGCTTCCGGCTGACGCGGGGGCTCCTCCCTTCCGGAGGCTTGCTCTTTCGAGCCAAGCAGCGACTTGTTCCCCGGAGTGAAAGCCGGCGCAGCTGATCCACCAGAAGTTGAGGAAGAACTTTTCCCGGATTGCCCACCACACCCGATCGCCAAACTGAGACACGTAGAAACGAGGATTAGTTGACAAAAGAGCTCCCGGTACGGTTCCTTCTTGGAACGCATCGTTTCGAACTCCCGTGGGCGGCAAAGCAGTTGTTGCACAACCATCGTGATGGGGCGCAGAAGCAGCCGGCTCAGCCGACGGCCTAAAAAGGTGTGGATTTTCCCGGCCGAGGTGAGGACTTATATCCTCCAGGAGCCAAGCAAGTAAATTTCCGAGCTGGGTGGGCGAACGAAAGCTACCTTCCCCCAAGTGGGAAGGACCGTCGTCAAACCGTGCCACGGAGCAGCCGCTATCGCTGACCAGTCGTGCTTAAGCGCTCGAAGTATTGACGATTGAGCTCTTCCCAGCCGGGCGGGGACGGCTCCTGCATGCTGCCTAAGATTTCCTTCTGCACGTCGGCCGGTAAGTTGGGAGTGTAGTCCTGGCGGACTTGGAACTCCCCGGCTACGTACTGTTTCAGATCACGCAATCCCTCCAACATGATCTGCCGTTGACGTAAAGCATTTTGATACCGGCCGGCGCGGATATCCGCCTCCACCTGCCGCATTAGCTCGATCAACCGCTGGAGGTCCGTCCGGTGGAAATTCATCACCTGGAACTGCAGGTCGATAGCCTCGGCTTTGTTGCGGAGGGCGGCCTGCTTGCCGGCCAACCGGTGCCGGTCGCGCTCTCCCCGCTGCGGCGGCGGTGGGCCCTCCAGTCCGGCACCCCCTTCGCCACTTTCTTTTCCACCACCTGTAGCGCCACCGACTGGATCGCGGCTGTGGTCTTTGATTTGGCCTTTCATGTACGGATCGGGTGTCAGCCGGCTAGGCGTCCGACGTCCGCCTTTGCCCACTGCTTCCTCGCCTACCATCTCGCCACTTGCTTTGCCGGAACGTCCCTCGCCTGAGCGGCCACCGATTTCGTTGGTGTTGGGCAAGCGGTTGCCGGTGACCCCCTTGGCACTCATGTTGGAGATTGGCCCGTCCAGCGCATCCCAACCGGCCCCGGCGTCAAGCGAGTCTGCCGCGCTTGACGACACGTCCTCCATTTCGTCAAAAAGTGCCTCTTCTTCCTCCATCAGCTCACCGATTAGGTCCTCCAACTCTCCGGGCAGCTCCGCCATGGGCGCCTCCTTGTCCTGGTCGGTGAGTGACTCTTCCTGGCTCCATCGCTCACGATCCGGAGTGTCAGGTAACCACTTTTCCAGATTCGTTTTCAGTTCCTCGGCCATCTCGTAACCGAGCTGTTCGAGCGGAACAGCAATGTCCACAGTCTTCTTTAACAGAGCGTCTTCAGCCATTTTGATTTCCGTTTGGATTTCGATAAGCTCCTTAAGGAGCGACGGATTGGCAAAGTCTTGTTCCGGCAGTTTGCTTAGGTCCATCGACAGCTCAGTGAGGAATCGCGACCATTCGTCCTCAGCGGCAGCTAAGGCCTTGATGAGTTGCTCCTCGGCTTCGGTAAAGTCCTCGACCGGCGCTTTGGCTAAATTCTCAGCCGCCTCCACCACCCGGCGCTGCGCCTCAAGTGCCGCTTCGAGCTTCTTTTCCAATTCCTCGAACTTCTTTCGGGTTTCATCCGGTAGATCGTCTCCCCGGCGTTTGCCAAGTTCGGCCACAAGCTCCATCTCGGCCGTGCGGACCTGATCAAGGAGTTGTCGCAAAGTGTCGATGATCTTCTTTTGAATAGGCAAAAGGGCCTCGGCAGTTTGGTTTACTACCTCTAGCGATTTGCTGCGCGCCAGCTCTTCGGCATGATTGATCGCCTCCAGCATCTCGCCAAAGGCCAGCCGACTCAAAGTTGGCTTTACCTTCTGATGTTCTTGCGGAGAGTCGGCCCCAATACCCTTGACCAAAGCCAACGTGGACTTCTGAATGTCAACTTGCAAATCGCGGACACCCCGAGCCGACGGGACAGCATCCGATAAAGCAGAGGTGAGGCGCAGTCGGGCGGTTTGCGCATTAGCCCGGATCTGTTTTTCCAAAATCCGGAAAAGTTCCACTCGGAGGTTGCCTAACTGGCTAGCTCGTTCCTGTTTTTTCTGTTGCGGATCCTCCAAGCGGATTTCGTGCCAGGGCGAAGCCGTCTCCTGCGGCCGAAGGTCAAGCCCCCAATCGCGAACCTGCCTTTTGTCCACAGCTACGGCCCGGAGCCGCACAGTCTGACCCACGGAGAAGGAATCTGCTAACAACTTAAGCGTGTGCTCCCAGGCACCGGCTGTGTTGGCCGGGATGTCGGTCCACTCCCGCAGAATAACCGGTTTTGTGGACGCTTCCTCCGACTGAGCCGGGGCCTCCGCATTTGCAGTTTGCACAAGCATTTCCAACCGCACTTTTCCTAACCCGTGATCGTCAGAGGCTCGGAAGGCAATTGGGATCTCGTCACCTACCGCCGCGGCAATTTGTTTGGGCGGCTTGAGGATTTCCACGCGAGGAGGATTGTCCGGAATGACCCGAATCCGGTTCACTCGCGGATTAGGATCCGTGTGCCCGGCCCGAGTGAAAAGATGAATAGTAAACGTGCCATCCCGCAAGAGGGGCAAGTTCACGCGCAGCACATTGCCGTCTTGTTCGACGCGGCCTACATAGGTCTCGCCGTAAACCGAAATATGGCCCTTAACAATTGGCACAGACGGGCGGATCTTCAGCTCGGCCGTCGAAAACTGCGGCCCTTCCAGGTCTGGTTCCTTCACTGCAAACGTTCGTTCCGGCCGATTCATGTACGCCGGATAGCGAAGCGTCACCTCAACTTCGGAAACAACAGGCTTTTCCCCGATGGTTACCTGGAAGAACCGGCTTTGGGAATCGCCAATCTCCACGCGGTAGTGGAAGGGCTTCACAACTGCCGGCAATACTAGGGAATATCGCCGCCTAAGCCGGGCGCCGCCCTCGGAAGCTGCTTCCTCGAACGGTTCGCCGGAAGTCAACGGGAAGATTTGCTCGCTTTCGCCGGGCGTTTTAATAACAACGCGGCCAGCTGGAGCGGCAACCGTGCCTTCGCGTTCGGCAATCACGGCAGATATTTCTACGCTTGATCCCGCGAGGACTTCGGTGTCCCCCGGGGTCACGGAAAGAATCCGCACGGTTCCTACAAGCGGCACGTACTCCCAGGGGCGCATCAGCCGACTGGCCGCAGAACTTGCGTTCGGCCAGACTACCTGGGCCAACACCAATAGGCATACCACCAGTGCTAAAAGCCCAAGGGCCTCCGTGAAGTCTCGGGGAGTATTCATTGCGTAAATGAATCGCCGCCAGCGGGTTTCCCGATACGCAGACTCCGCCAGGTTGACATGTCGCAGCTTGGCGGCAGCGTCGGCCAAAGCCGCTTCGACGAACTCTCGGTTGACATTCTTGGTGTCGAAAGCAAGCTGCACAACGTTGATGAGGTTACTTTCCAGCTCGGGAAGCTCCGCCTCGATTCGTCGGGCAGTTGCCTCTAGCGACCGAAAATTCCGTTTCGCTCGTCTTAGGATGGCCACCACGATGACAAGAGTAATAGCGAGCCAACTGCCGGCCAGGATAGCAAGCCCTGTCTGCGGCAAGGCAAAGATCGCATCAATCAGTACGAAGATAAGAAGCAGTGCCCCTGACAATGCGCAGCCTAATACAATGGCTGTCATCAAGCTAAAGAGCCACCACTGTTGACGAATCTGTTCCAGACGGCGAAGGATGGGTTCCGCAAGCGGTGACATGGTGAATGCTCCCGGAGAGGACGATGATATTTGGCCAAGAGGCCTTTCCCCGGTAGAAGCCCCGCCCGCAACAATAGGTCCTAGAAATCACCCGCGGCCGGGCATCCCAACTATAATCATAAGCTTGTTTGCAACATTTCGCCACCGACAAGAAGTCGGGGTCCGAGCTCCCTCCGCCCGGCACTTCGAGCGCGTGGCCCGACAGCTTTCGCGGAGGCTTAATCGGCTCAGGCCGGATCTTTCTCGCCTAGAACACGGAAAGCTAGAGGGAGCCTTCCTGCTGGTGTCTTCCGCGCATGGCGGCTGGCCGGGCACGTTGTAAGGGAAAGGACGACCCTGCCCTAGGCACCCCGGAGCCTTCGATTCAGTCAAGCCGGCACATCCTACGCCTTTGCGAAAGGGGAAAATTCCTCAAGCAGCACCGGCAATTTCCTGAAGCGATGTTGGCAATCCTTTGTTCGGAAGTAAGCCGTCAATTCTTAATTCGCGGCGGATCTTAATTCCTGGCGGAAAAGCGCTTGGCCTTCGCTGACATGGAGTCCTCCGGAGCCGTGATAAGAGAGTCCCGCTCGAGGTTCCGGGAAGGCCCATCCGGTGCGCGAACTTTGGCGATGCTCCGGATTCGTTTGGCCAAAGTTTCCCTAATTGGCGCCAAGATTGGTTGCTGGGTATTTCTCGGATGGCCGGCTTCCCCCTGGCAGGCCGTTTTAAGCTCGGCGGCCCTCATGACCATTTAGGGTAGTGTGTGAATCCGGGCGCGCGTCGGCCTCATTGCAATTGGAGATCGTGAACTCAATGGCAGAACAAATTGAGGTGATCCTCGAGCCAGCTCAATCCGCTCAAAAAGCCTTGTTGCGGGCACTTTCGCGCACGGGATGGGTGACAGCGGGTCTAACCCTTTTGGTCTTGGTGATTGTCCTGTGGGTACACTTTTTCCACCGCCCGGTTAATCCTGCGGAAGATCCCCGCTGGCAGGAGCTTCGTCAAAAGTCTGTGGCAGATCCGCAAAATGAAGCAGTTGCAGAGGAGTTTCGCCGGCTGGATTTAGCGCTTCGCCGTAACTACTTCTGGGCAACAAGGCTTCTTGTAGGTGGTTCGATCCTGGCACTTGTCGGGGGGGTTCTTAGCGTCGTTTGTTGGGTAACCGTGGGCCAACTCCGTCAGCGGTTTTTTCTGCCGGGGACCCCGGGGCTTTTCGAAGATCCGGAACTGCGGGAACGCCGGGAAGCAATCCGAGCACTCTTGGCCGGCACGGTTGTGTTTTTTGTAGTTGCTGGGGGAGTTAGCGTAACCCTAGCCCCACCAGTGAAGTGGTCCAAGGTCCTCCAGCCGCTTCAGGTGCCCCTCCTTCCTCAAGAAGTAGGTGCGGTTAGCACCCCCAAACCGGCGGTTGAAACCCCCCAATCGGCTGAACTTATTACCCCCAAACCGGTGGTTACCACCCCTAAGTCGGCGAACGAGTTTTGGGCCGAGTATTGCCGGAATTGGCCGCGGTTTCGGGGGCCCGAAGGTTCAGGCATTTCCCGCACCGGGGGCGCTCCTCAGACGTGGGACGCTGTCTCCGGGCACGGTGTTAAATGGAAGGTGCAGGTTCCCCTCCCGGGAAATAGTTCCCCAGTAATCTGGGGGAATAAGCTGTTTCTAACAGGGGCCACGCCGGAAAGGCTGTCCGTGTTTTGCTTCGATGTAGACACCGGGGCACTGGTTTGGGAGCGGACAATCCCCAGCCAAGCAAGTCCACCCCTCGATCCCAAGAAAGTCTCCCGGGAAACCGGGTTTGCTTCCCCCACACCCGCAACCGATGGCCAGCGGGTTTACGTCATGTTTGCCACAGGCGATGTTGCCGCCCTGGACTTTGAGGGCAATCTTGTTTGGTCGAGGAATCTAGGCGTTCCGGACAATGTCTACGGTCATGCGGCTTCGCTGGAGTGTTTTGTGGACCGGGTATTTGTTCAGTTCGATCAAGGGAGCCGGCCGGAAGACGGCAAGTCGCGATTGTTCATCCTTTCTGGCGCTACGGGGGAAATTGTCCAGGAGGTCCCACGGCCGGTTCAGAATAGCTGGGCAAGCCCGGCAGTGGTACTTTGTGGACAGTCGTGGCAGTTAATTACTAGCTCAACCCCCTGGGTGATAGCTTACGATCCGCAGGATGCCCGGGAGATCTGGCGCTTTGCAGGGATTGAAGGCGACCAAGGTCCATCGCCGGTAGCCGCTAACGGAGTTGTTTACACCGGCAACGAATACTGTTATTGCTTTGCGATCCGGGCTGACGGTTCGGGGGATGTGACGGCGACGCACCTCGTGTGGAAGGCCGAGGAAAACCTGCCTGATCTGTGCAGCCCGCTTGCCACAGACGAGTTTGTTTTTTTGCTTGCCAGCTGGGGCCTGTTGACGTGTTACGACGCCAAGACGGGGACGAAGCTTTGGGAACACGAACTCGAAGGGTCGTTTATTTCATCCCCGGGAATGGCTGGCGAGCTTCTTTACGTCATAGGGGAGAAAGAGGAGGCGACCCCCGATGGCTCCTCGCACCATAGCGGTACCTGTTGGGTGGTCCGGCCGGCACGTCAGGGTGCGGAGATTGTGGCGAAAAATCCTTTAGGTGAAGGATGCACAGCCAGCCCGGCCTTCAAAGATGGCCGACTTTATATCCGCGGGAGAGAACATCTTTTCTGTTTTGCCAACTAAACCCCGGCGATAAAGGACTTGGCTCGGTAGCGAAAGGAAACACCGGCCACCGGAGTACCTGCCCCTTGCGCCTAGAAGTATGCCCTCCAATTTGCCTCGGGGACTTTACCCGGTGGTCCGTGTCAACAAGTTTGCATCCGCAAGTTACAACGAGGAAACCTGCAGGGCAATCGAGGAAAACTGCCACACAATCAATGGAAAGACAGCGTTTACTTGCGAACTGTCTACCGCGAGCCGGTGGGTGTGCAACCGGTTTTCATTACGAGCAGCTCTAACCGCTCAGGTTATGGCCATTCGCCCCGAATCGGGATGCCGTCGTTGCGCATTCCTAGGCGTTGGTAGAGCCCCATCTCTCGGGCGACTTGCGGGGTGATCTCACCCTCCTGCCACAAGGGGTCGACCCCGGCATTCGAGAATTCGATGGTATTGGCCACAAACTGTACCGAGCCGTCGCAAAGCAGAAAGTGTCCACCGCCAGCGTGGGGGCTGCTAAAACCTTCCCGGCAACTGTCCTCGCCGGTGTCAAGGGGGTAATTCAGTTTTAAACTGACTCGGCCCACCGCGTAGTAAATGCCGAATTGGCCGTTGTTAAACGGATCGCGGACCGCGCACCAAGTCCCCGCACCACAGCGGCGGTCTCGTTCCCCAACCAAAAAGGTGAAGCTGGTTCCATCGGCGATGTCCCGGATGGAAACAGCACTGTTACCATAAAGAACTCCATTGTTTGGCAAGCCGCCGGCCCTATCCCAAAAACCCAGATTGCCCATGTAATTGGAGGTGGCAGGTTCAAAGCGATAAGGCCAGAAACTCATGTCAAAATGCCGCACTTCTCGAGGAAGATTGTTCGGAGTGCGATCCGATGGGCATCGGAAGATAAAAAGCGGCGAAACCAAATTTAGCCGCAAATAGTTGTCCGCCAGGACGTCCGGAAATCGAAATCGGTTGACGTCCATTTCCCGGGCCATCGTGTCAAGTTCCAAATAAGGGAACAAAAATACGGGCCAGGCCCACTCCGGCCGCTCTGGCTTAACGGCGATATAGCCGGGGGGAAAGACCTGGTGGTTGTTTAAGTAGTTGTGCATGGCCAGCCCGATTTGCTTGAGGTGGTTGCTGCACTGCATCCGACGTGCTGCCTCGCGGGCCATTTGCACCGCCGGGAGGAGGAGTGCGATAAGAATCCCGATGATGGCAATGACCACCAGGATCTCGACCAATGTAAAGCCGCATAACTGCCTAGCCCAAAGGCGACGACTTCTTACCCACGGTAGCGGCCCCCCGGTTTGCCATCGCACAGGTGACGGATATGGATGGCTTTGGCCACCCCTATGTTTCCAGCACTTTGCCGGAACATCGGTTGGGTTGCGCTTTTGCGACATAAGCCCTGCCTCCGCGAAACTTTCCGCCCTCATACTCCCCCACCCAGGCGGGTTTGAGTTCCAGACTGAACTAGCAAACAAATCCCCGGCACACAGGTTCGTTGGCTAACTACTTGGAATGTTTTTGCCAAAAGTTGTCCGCAAGATCGGACCGCCTGGGGTTTCAGTTTACCATACGGACGGTGTGGGAACACAGAAAAAGTTTATCCTTCGAGCGTTGCAATGAGTCCCCCAGGCCACAATTGGAACCCTGTCGCCGTTTTTCCGGCGCTAGTGGGGCGGAGGTCGGGGTCGCGGATCTGGGGTTTGAACTTTAACCCGGAAGTTTCGCCAGCGGCCCGGGGATTTGCAATTCCGGAATATCTCAAAGGAGTACCAGTTGCAACTTTCTCACCGGGGCCACGATTTACCTGCCCTGCCTTTCGACAGGGGGTGCCGGGGGCTTAGCTGCCTTGGGCAAATTCCGGCTGAACAAGCTGCTCGATCAACCTAGCTTTTGCTGCTTCGGAGAGCAGAAGCTCAATCGCCTTTCTTGCCTCAGGCGGTATGCGGACGGTAGAGTCGTTGACATACATGTCAACGAAACGGCGCAACCGTTCCCGGCTCAGTCCGCGCCCGAATTGAGCTGCGTAGGAAAGAGCCTCCTCGGGATGCTCCCGCGCATAAAGGACGCTCTGCCGCAAGAGTTCCGCCACATCGGCATGGACGCGGGGACCTAAGGAGCGACGAATGGCATTGACACCAAGCGGGAGGGGCAAGCCCGTTTGCTTCTTCCACCAATTCCCGAGGTCCACAAGGGCAAGTAGCCCCTCGTCTTCGTAACTTAGCTGGCCTTCGTGAATGATAAGGCCTGCATCCACCGGTTGGCCCGCCCACTGGCCCTGGCGCACCGCCTCCAAAATCCGGTCAAACGGGACCTCGATATAGTTAGGCGCGGAGCCTAGCCACAACGAAAGAGCAAGGAACGCGGTGGTGCGGGTGCCAGGTACCGCAATGGGGCGAATGCGGAGATCCTCGCACAGGAGTTGATCCCGGCCGACGACGATTGGCCCGTAACCGTCGCCGATACTTCCACCCGATTCAAGCAGAACGTATTTGTCGGCCACAAAGGCGTAACCGAACACACTAAGGGCCGTGACGTCGTACCGTCCTTCCGCGGCGGCCCGATTGAGGGTTTCGATGTCGGCCAAAAAGTGGGAAAAATGATAAGTTCCTGGGTTAACTTTTCCCGTAGCTAAGGCGTAAAACATGAACGCATCGTCGGCGTCGGGACTATGGGCGAGGGTAAGCTCCATCTTGGTTTGAAGATCTAAATCGTTAGGGTTGTTCCAAGACCGGGACCTGGTAGTCATAACCACCGATGCAATCACCGAGTTCCGTGGGGATGCGGTTTAGGCGGATCCACCAGCAGAGCTAACGCCGGATTTACGTAAGCGTTGGTGGGGGCCTGCTGTGCGGCCGAAGCCCACCAATCCAAAGCAGGTTTGCTCATGCAATTCCGCAGTGGCTTGGCCGCCTCGAAAAGCCAACCTGGGGTGGCTTCCATTACCGGCCCTACCGGGCCATTAAGCCGGCCGCACACTCCAAACCTGATGCGAACCCCTTGAAGTCCCTTTATTCTTCAAAGTGTCCAATGGCCAAAAAGTGCTTCAGCTACCGCCCATCAAAGGTCCTGGAAGCGACTCCAATCGTACGAAACGATTGAGAAGCCAGATAAATATTTGACGAGCCGGGCAAACCTAATTTCCGGCTGATGTCCTTTCGCTGTGCATCCGGAGGGCCCCGCGTGCCTTTTTACCCTTACCCCGCCCGGGCGGGGATGATTTCTCCTTCCGGCACAATACTCAAGCCGTCGGATGCCCTCAGCTGCACCCGGTAGCGTTTGCCCGGGATTAGTTTGACGTACGGGGCTTCCCCATGAATAGCCCGCAGTCCTTTCTCCGCAGCCAGTTTGGGATCATTAGCAAGTTTCCAAAAGTTCGCCCAAATCTCCTTTTCAAAGTCGCTAATTTCTTTTCCGCTCCGATAGACTGTCGGCAGATCCCCTTCCGGATCCAGCTTAAACCCTTGGGCCGGCTCCTGGTGTTCGCCGAATAGCCGCCGGAACAGGTAAATCGACCCGCCTCGAACAGCGTCACCAAGCTCAACAAACTCATCCTGAAACTTAGCTACCCAAGCGTCTACGTAAAGGATGTCTCCCTTAATAGACCATTGGTAGCGGGGAGAGATAGGCCGGCCGTCGCTGTCCACCTCTTGAAAAGCGAACGTGGTTTCAAGTGTGTCTTCTTCTGCCGAGCCTTTTTGGCCCAGTACGTCGATAATCGCCACCCGGTTGTCGACCTTCAAAAGGCGATTGGCAAGCCGAAGCTTTTCAAGCTCGCGGGTCAATTTGAGGTTTTCCTGCCGAAGGTCTTCAAGTTCCCGAGTTTTTTCCTCCAATTGTTGAGCCAGTTTGTTGACTTGCTCCCGGAGCAGGGGACCTTCCGCGTAGCGCTGATAGAGGGTCCATGCTCCATACCCTAGCAGGGCTACAACTAGCAGGGTCAGAAGCGAGCCCACCAGATTCGCGAGCCCTTGGAGAAAACGGAACATATAGGCGTCCCCCCAGCAAGGAATGCTACGCTGCCCAACGCTTCCGAATGCCCATGTCTATTAATGCATAGCCTTTGGCAACGCCCGAAGCTTCATCCGAACGGCCGAAAAATCCGGAAATTTGATTCCTGCTGGATAAAGCCTTCTACCCTCCGGAGTGTTCGCTCCGAAGCGCCGAACTGCGTACTTGGCCATCGGAATTTCAGTGGCTTCGCCCCGATGGGACACCCGCAGGCCCCGCCGATTGACGCCATTCATGTACCCATCGCTTGTTTTCAAGCCCCGACGTTTCCCGCGCGTCGTGCTACCTCCGGTCAGCCCTTGCTCCAATTCCAAAAAGCTGGCTACTCCGCCGTTAGTTAAATTTCCTGGTAAAGGCGAGTGCGATGTTGGCTTAACGGTCAATGCCCCGCGCGACTCCCTTTGCTTGTTCCTTGGGTTAACCTCCCGAGCTCCGGTTCAGTTGTGAATAATCTTCCAAACGCTGCCACTGGAAAACCCGGGCTCGCAAGTCGGCGTGCATCCCTTTGTCATCTGCGGTGCGCAAATGGGTCACCCGCGGAGAAGTCCTTCAAATTTGAGATTAAAAGAGCTGTTCCACCCGGCGGCGAAGCTCGCCCAATTCCCAGCCGTTCTGCGCGAGGCTTTGGGACAAACGATTAAGCTCTTGGCGGATCTCAAGCATCTCTCGGCGGAGGACCTCAATTTCCCCAAGTATCCGCTCCCACGGCGCCTCAGAGGCGCGGTGAGCCGGCATCTGTGCTCTGGTCTCGGGGAGCTCTCCTTCCGCGTCGACCCTGTGCGTGAGCGGTTCACCAGCGGCCAGAGTTTCTCCCTCGGCCGCCTCCGACATCTCAGCCGGCAGCGATTCCCGGGCAAATTGCTCGCGAATTTTTTCCATCTCTCTTGGCAGGTAAAGCGTGTGGCAAACGACGTGGCCACGAGTTTCCGGCGTCAAAGATATGACCAAACCCTTCTCTTTAAGGCTCTTAATTACCGTGCGAAGCTCTGCCAAATCGGCGATGGGTTCCATCCGGCTCACATGCGCCCGAAGTTGGCCTTCGGTCTGAGGCCCGCGCAAAAGAAGCTCAGCTAGCACTGCCAGCTCCACCTTGTTGACACCAAACCATTCGTAAGCGTAGTGCCGGAATCTGAGTGCCCGCCCGGAACTCTCCACCAAACCTACCGCTCCGATCTGCCGCAGTCGGTCAAGGGCTTCCTCTACATCTTCGGGTTCAAGCTGCATGATGGGTGAGCGACAACTTTTTTGATTACACCCTGCGCAGATCGCCGCTACCGTCATCGGGTAATAATCGGGTGTGGTCTTTGCTTTTTCGATAAGGACGCCAAGCACACGCCTTTCCACCGGGCCAATTGGCTGCCATTTGGGAGTTCTTTGGGTCTGAGTGGAAGCGGTGTCGGCATTCATCGGCGTACTCCCCTTTGAATTAACCACGGCCCTAAACAGAAGGCCGGCAGCGCTTGAGCTTCCGCTAAAAAAATAGATTTTACCGGCAGACTTAGTACTTGCACAAAGGCAATTTGTCGCCGCTGGGCAATGTGTTGAAAAACAAGAGGAGCGGTGCCCACAGCTGCCCTACAGATTCTTGTGGGCCGGCTTAATGATCCTCGCCACCTGCTTTGCGAATGATCTTTAGATTGCTGTCTTTGGGTGTTAACCAAACAATGCCGGTGGGTTCGCCAAATTGGACGGCCAAACTGGTACCCGCTGGCTCCCCGGCGATTTGGACAATCCGACCGATTCCGTATTGTGGATGAAGTACGACTGCACCAACGTCTAAATTTTCTCTGGAGGGGGACTTTGCTCGGCCACCGAAGAATTCGGCGGCGATAAAAAGGTTACCCATTTTCTCACCTGACACGGTGCTGTGTCCGGCTTGCGACAAGGGCTGGTCCAGGGTGGGCTCACTGTCCATACTTCTCTCTCCGCGTGCGCCGAGAACAAATCCCACGTTTTCTTGCGAGCGGTCTTCGATCGTAATTTCCTCCCGGGGAAGTTCAAGGAGGAAGGGACTGGGTATTGTCAGGCGCCGCTGCCCTCGATAGTCTCTGTAGACAGCTCGCGTTAACACTAGCTCTTCACAAGCCCGCGTGATTCCCACAAAGAGGAGTCGACGCTCTTCTTCTAGCTCGTCAATGTCCCGCCATGTATCTTCGTAAGGTAGGATCCCTTGTTCTAAGCCCACGATGTAAACCATCGGAAATTCCAAACCCTTAGCGGCATGAAGGGTCATAAGAGCAACACGGTCGGCCCCTTGGTCCCAGCGATCGGTTTCCCCCACAAGAGCGGCCTCTTCAAGGAAGGAGGCCACGTCGGGCTGGCCCGGGTGCCGCTCATCAAACTCGCGAACGGTGGCCAAAAATTCTCCCAGGTGAATAAGCCGCTCTTCACCATCCGGGCTGGCCTTGGCTAACCAAGCGCGATAGCCCGAATGCTCAAGGATATTGTTGACAAATTCTTCCAACGACCTATAACGATAAGAGAACAAAACTTCGAGCAACCGGTTGATTTCCTCAAGCGGCTTCCGCGCTCGGGAAGAGATTGATGCAAAGACAAATCCACTTTGAACTAGTTCGGCAAGAGAGACTCCTTCCACGCGGGCTAAGGCTATAAGCTGCTCTACCGTTCGGGGTCCAATGCCCCGCGGCGGCGCTTGAAGCATCCTCAGGAAGGCTTCGTCATCTTTGGGATTGACGACAAGTCGCAGGTAGGCAAGGATGTCCTGAATTTCTTTGCGACGGAAGAACTCTATTCCGTTGACGACTTGGTAAGGGACATGGGCGCGCTTGAAGGCTTGTTCTAAGTGGCGGCTAAGCGTGTTGACGCGGAAGAAGACGGCAAAGTCGCGAAAGTGTCGCTGTCCTCCCGCTACGGCCTGCGCGATCTCTTCGGCGATAGCTGCGGCCTCGTCCTCTTGAGTACGGAAGATAACCAAACGAATCGGGCTGCCCTCGGGATTGCGTGTAAAAAGCCGCTTAGGTTTTCGCCGGGTGTTGCGCGCGATTATGACATCGGCTGCTCGCAGAATCCGCGCGGTGCTTCGGTAGTTCTCCTCAAGACGAATGACAGTCACCTGTGGATAGTCGCGTTCAAACTCGAGGATGTTGCGGGTGGTGGCTCCTCGCCAGCAATAAATGGACTGATCCGGGTCACCAGTAACGGTGAGGTTGGGGTAGTCCACGTTGATTGCTCGGACAATCGCATATTGAGCAAGGTTAGTGTCCTGGTATTCGTCCACTAGAACGAAGCGGTACTGGTCGTCCAGTGCTGCACGAATATCTGGTTGCTCGCCGAGGATTCGGGCGACGTGAACAAGCAAGTCGTCAAAGTCCACGGCGTTAAGTCGCCGTAGTTCCTCCTGGTAGGCTGCGTAAACGGCTCTAACCAGGTCGGCCGGCAGGGTAGGATCTCGGGGCCGAAAGAACTCCGGTAACTGAAGGTTGTTTTTCGCACGGTGAATTGCCTGAGCGATAGCAGAAAGCGGCAGGGGACTCTTGCCGCCGGCGACCCGAGTGGCTGCTTTCTGAAGGACCCGCTCGCTTTCGTAGTCGTCGTAGATAGTGAAGTTCGGCTCCAAACCTACTAGCCGAGCGTGCCTCCGCAGCAATCGAGCGCAAAACCCATGAAAAGTCCCCACCCAGATACTGCTTTGACCCACAAGACGTGTGACCCGCTCTGCAACCTCCTGAGCTGCTTTGTTGGTGAAAGTAAGCGCAAGGATTTGGCTGGCAGGAATTCCCTGGCTTAGGAGGAAGGCAATTCGGAAGGTGATCACCCGGGTTTTACCGCTACCCGGACCGGCCAAGACAAGGAGCGGTCCCTCCCCGTGGGTCACCGCGCGGCGCTGCGGCTCTGTTAGCTCGGCGAGAAAATCATCGTGCACTTGGATTGCTCCCTCGTCGGAGCGGCTACTAAGGCTAGATGCCTTAAACCCGAAACCCACCAAATTAAGCTACGCGCGACTGGGAGCCACTTTCCGGGGGATTGTAAGGTCCGGGATCTACCGGGCGAGGCGGCCGGCGCTTGTGGGCAGTCAAACACTGGGGGATGTTTTTCAAGGAGCACAAGCTCCTGGGGCAAAGGAGGTGTGCTCTAAAGCACCTTCGAGGTAATGGAGGCCACCCGGAGGGCCTTTGGGGCCTGGGCCCAAAGTCTAGTGTGGCCGCGGTAGAACAAGCGCTACAGGGCCGCGTCTTGCCGAAGCCAGCCTTTCTTTAAGTTGGAACTGAAAAGGCAAAGGGCAACCTTTGAAGTCTTTAATTCTTGAGGTTTGCTCCATCCGCCCCCGCGGTTGTTGGCGGACAGAGCCGGGACTGCCTCGTTGCACCGAACGGACGCCTTTTGCGAACTCGTGTGCACGCTGGCTCGTAAGCCGATGTGAAGCAGGTGCCCATTAAAAAATTTGGACCGGTTCGCCGACAACCCAAAACGTCCGATGAAAAAATGCGAAGATTGTTCGGTAACTCTGTTACTAAACTTACCTTTTGTTGACCCGGCTGCTGCCAAGGCGTATCTTTGGGTGAGATACTTTCCACGGCCGGTTAGCTCCCCCGTTTGGAATCTGGGGAGGCTTGGCTGGTGATCTTTTTGGTCGGCCGAAGAACGACGTGGAACTTGGCGGGGAACTGGCTTATCCGGCTTGCGTAGGGCAAGTTCCGGGGTTTGAAGCATAAAACTGCGCGTGTTGAGCGCGAATTTCTGCTTACCGATTGACCCTGGTGGGAGGCGAAGAAGACCGGCACGAGTTGCTTGCCGGCCAGTTTGGGGATACTGCGGTTAATTTGGTGGCATGGTGAGGGAAGCGAAGGAGAAGGGAAGTCGATGATTGGTTTATTTGACCCCCTTTTTTGGATGCTCGTGGGTCCCGCGGTTCTTTTAGGCGTGATCGCTCAGATTTGGGTCCGATTCGCCTTTGCCCGGGCCCAGCGTGTGGTTGCCCCGCTTTCGGGTGCCGAAACAGCGGAAGCGATTTTGCGAGCTGCGGGAATTCAGGACGTTGACATCCGACCGGTTGAGGGCTTCCTGGCGGACCATTACGATCCGCAAAATAAGGTCATTCGGTTGAGTCCCGAGGTTTTTGCCTCCCGAAGCGTAGCTGCCATGGGAATCGCCGCTCATGAGGCCGGCCACGCCCTTCAGCACGCTGAGAGGTATGCGCCGCTTAGCATTCGGAACGCTGCAGTGGGTATTGCCAGTCTGGGTAGCAATTCGGGAATTTTGCTTTTCATCTTGGGATTGATCTTATCTCTGCCCGTGCTGATGTGGCTGGGCCTTGTGCTCTTTAGCGGTGTCGTCTTTTTCCAACTTGTCAACCTTCCCGTAGAGTTTAACGCAAGCGCCCGAGCAAAGGCCCTCCTGGCCCGGATGGGTTTGGTTGATCCGCGGTCCCAGCGTTTGGTAAACAGTGTGCTGACGGCAGCGGCTTTAACTTATGTCGCTGCCACACTTCAGGCAGTCATGACACTTGTCTACTATGTCATGCTGGCCCGAGGCCAAGACCGGGAGGCGTGAAAGTTTCGCGCCGCCACGAGGGTCTCTGTACTGGTAAAGAAGGAGTGACTGGACTCCTATGGCCTGGTAGATTTGCGGATCGGGCTTTTTGCTAGTTCGGACGGCACGGTTTTTAAGTCCGGCTAAGTGAATTGGCTAACAGATTGCCTCTTATTCACTTTGGAATGGCGATGCGCTCTTCCCGGGCCACCCAGGTGCCCGAGGCGTTCCTAGTAGCACCCCTGGGAACCGCGAGATAGGGGCCTCCGGGCGAAAAGCCTTTACCTGGTCGAGGGTGGGATCGGAAATTGGTTGGGGCGGAAACCTTTACGGGGCTGAGCCGAAAGTCTTATCAGGCAGCAATTTCCCGGCAGGAAAAAGCGACTAACCGTCTTAAGCTTAATACGACCCGCGGCACGGAAGGTTTTGCCGCTAGCTCATCATTTCCCGGAATTGCCGGAAAAGGTACTTCGAATCATGCGGGCCGGCGCCAGCTTCGGGGTGATACTGGACGCACATCGCCGGCACATGCCTGTGCCGTAGTCCTTCAATTGTCTGATCGTTGAGGTTGATGTGCGTTACCTCGAGGCAATCGGGCAGCGAGTCCGCGTCGACGGCAAACCCGTGGTTTTGGACGGTGATCTCGACTACTTTTGTTTCCAAATTCATGACCGGATGATTTGCCCCCCGATGACCAAACTTAAGCTTGAATGTGCGTGCCCCACAGGCAAGGGCTAGCAGCTCGTGCCCTAGGCAGATGCCAAATATCGGCTTTTTGCCCAGAAGTTGACGAATAGTCTCCTGGGCATATGCCACTGGCTCAGGGTCTCCGGGTCCATTGGATAGCATGATGCCGTCGGGATTCAGCTCAAGGATCTCTCGGGCGGACATCCTTCCCGGCACTACTGTCACACGACAGCCGACGTCCACAAGCCGCCGGGCAATATTCCACTTGGTGCCGAAGTCAAGAAGTACCACATGGGGGGTTTTTCCCGCCTGGCCGTTTGTCGGGTAAAGGCGGAAAACGCGATTGGGATATTCCATCCGGAATTCAGCGACAGCCTCTAAAGACTCTGTCCACGCGATAGGTTCATCGCACATCACCTCCCGGGTAATGTCCCGACCCACGAGGCCTGGCCAGCTGCGGGCTTTGGCCACCAGGGACTGATCATCCAAATCAATCGTTGACAATACACCCCGCATGGCTCCCAGAGAGCGGATTCGCCGGGTGATAGAGCGGGTATCGACTCCTTCGATCGCCACCACACCGTGTCGAACGAGGAATTCCTGGAGCGAATATTGTGCCCGCCAATTACTGTACATCCGGCTATATTCGCGGACAACAAACCCCGCCACCCGTGGGCGGGCGCTCTGCATATCCTCTTCGTTAACCCCGTAGTTGCCGATATGAGGATAGGTCATCACAACAATTTGGTTGTGGTAGCTTGGATCGGTGAGGATCTCCAAGTACCCCACCATTGAGGTGTTAAAACACACTTCACCACACACCTCTCCGTCTACACCGAAGGACTGGCCGGTGTAAACCTTACCATCTTCCAAAGCAAGTTTGGCAACCTGCGGCATCAGCAGTACAACTCCCTAGCTCGTTTAGCTTTCTCAACTCTGGCGAATATGTTGACTAATTGCCCCCCAACAAGGGCTGATCGGCTTAGTGGGTTATGTCCTGGCAACGCTTTTTAATCCCAACGCACGTCCGATCTGACGCACCGCCTGACGAAGGCGGTTTTCGTTTTCCACAAGGGCAAGCCTTAAATAGCCTTCGCCAGCCGGCCCGAAACCTCCGCCGGGACTGACGGCTACATTGGCCTCCTCCAAAAGCTTCATAGCAAACTCAAACGAGGTCATTTGGCTAGCCCACGGTTCCGGGATCTTAGCCCAGACAAACATCGTGGCCTTGGGCTTTTCGATAGGCCAGCCAAGCCGCGCTAGTCCTTCGCACAACACGTCGCGGCGGCGCTGGTAAACTTTTGCCTGGGCTTCGACGGCCGCTTCCGTGTGCCGTAGCGCAATAATCGTAGCGACCTGAATCGGCTGGAACATCCCGTAGTCATAGTACGTTTTTATGGTCGCTAATGCCCGGACCATTTCCGCATTTCCGCAGCAAAATCCCACTCGCCAGCCGGCCATGTTGTAACCTTTGGACATCGTGGTCAGTTCCACGCCCACCTTAATTGCCCCAGGAACGGCAAGAAAGCTCGGAGCCTGGTAGCCGTCGAAGCACACGTCGGCATAGGCAAGGTCACTAATCACCATGAACTCAAACTTGTTGGCAAGCTTCACCAGCTCCCGATAAAAATCGATCTCCACAACGGTAGTCGTGGGATTGTGCGGGAAGTTGACGATGACCACCTTCGGCCGAGGCTGCATAAACTGGCATGTATACGCTACGTTGCTTAGGAATTTTTCCGGGTCGGTGACCTCAAGCAGTATTTGATTTGCCCCAGCCAAGGCCACACCGAAAGTGTGTGCCGGATAGGAAGGCGTGGGAACAATTGCCGTATCCCCTGGCCCCAACAGGGCGAGGCACATGTGGCTAAAGCCCTCCTTGGAGCCGAGGCAGACGATAATCTCGCGCTCCGGATCAAGCCGAACGCCGTACCGGCGGAAGTATCGGGCTGCCACTTCTCGCCGCAAGTTAAGCAGCCCCCAGGCCTCGCTATAACCGTGGTTTCGCGGATCACGAGCCGCCTCCGCAAGTTTTTCGATAACAATCTCTTGCGGAGGATCGCTGGGGTTGCCCATCCCCAAATCGATGACATCTTCCCCAGCCCGGCGTTTTTCCTTACGGAGCTTGTTGATCTGGGCGAAAAGATAAGGCGGCAATCGACGCAGCCTTTCGGCCACCGGGATAGAAAAGCGTTGATTGGGATCGAGATTCTCGGTGAATTCCGTCATGGCTTCCTTTGGGATTGGAAAGGTGCGATATCTTCGCTTTACCGTTTCTTGCCGACCCTCAAACCTGAACCTAAATCCCTAGGCAAGTCATCAGGAGCGATACGCCCCCCTTTTCAGAGGCTCGGCAAGCCAAGGCGACAGTCCGAAAAAGTTCACCCCCACCATTGGTTAAACAACACGTCGGGGCGGGTCCTTTCCCCCATCTTTAAGGGAAAATGGTCGCCTTCAAACTTGCCATTTTACGGATAATATCCCCTCCCGTTCAGCCGTTTTTCCGTAAGCGCTAAATAACGCAACCTAGCTGGGCCTCGTCCGGTAAGCCAGGAGGGCGCCGACGTCCCGCCCCAAGAATTAGTCCGCCCTTCTAAACGACATCACCCGTCACTTCGGGACGTTGAATCCAGTTGCCGGGGCAGACCACAAGATCTCTGGAAATCGCCACACCGGGAACAGGCGTGTCAAACTGTAGCGCTAAACCAGAATTTGAGACTTCTGCGCAGGGATGCTGGATACTCCTTGATGTGAGACCCAATAAAGCGGAGGTGTTATGAAGCGGGAAGTCGGGAGCTCAATTCGGGCCATTACCTGGGGATAGGGCGGTTGATTGACGGGCCGATAGGAGTCTTGTAAAGTGAAAGTGATAACTCGTGTCACACTTAAGAAGACAAAGCTGAGTGTGTGACAAGTCGGCACTTTAAAGGCTTTGGCTCGATAAGTGGCGGAGGCGCTTGCCGGGAAGAGCATCGGGACTGCTCAAAGCAGTGTGCGATGCCCGTGTCTGGGGTAGGTATGGTTGCATGGGCCGGCTCGGTGTCCCCGTCGGCTTAATGCCCTCATTGGTTAACTTCCTTTCTTTTTGAACCAACTCAGATGAAAGTGGCTATCGGGAGTGATCACCGCGGGATCTCCCTTCGGCGGAAGGTGGTAGAGATACTCCGCCAAGGGGGACACGAGGTGGTCGACGTCGGTACTTTTTCCGATGGTCCATGTGATTATCCGGACATTGCCGGCCAGGTAGCGCGGCTCGTGGCCCGCCGGGAGGTGGATCGGGGGATTCTCATCTGCGGCACAGGTTTGGGTATGGCCATTGCGGCCAACAAGTTCCCGGGAGTTCGGGCAGCTCCCTGCCACGATGAACTCACCGCTGAGCTAAGTCGACTTCACAACGATGCTAATGTGCTTTGCCTTTCCGGCGATATGCTAGGTCCGCGCTTGGTCGAGCGGATCGTTAACACATGGCTTAAGACGGAATTCGAAGGGGGCCGGCACCTGGTTCGTTTACAGAAGATCCGCGAGCTTGAGTGCCGAAACGGTAAGCTCCTCTAACAGCCCGCAGAGATGCCTGGGTACCTCCTTTTGGCTATCCCGCAATTTGCTCAATCGAATGTGGGCGACGTGTGGTGCCGTTTCCGCAGTTGCTTTGCTCTCCTTGGCGACTTCATGCAGTTATTCAGGCCGAGTTGTGACACATTCGTCCAGAACCGCAAAGTCTTCCCATCGCCCTTCTCTTAAGGCTTCGATATCGGCTGCGATCGTCTTTTTCATGGCTTCGGCCACATCTGCACATCGGTCGGCCACGTTGCTAAAGTCCCAAAAATCGTCCGGTTTGATATAAAGCTCCGGCGGGTCCGTATCTCGGAAAAACCAATAGCCGGTCCGCAAAGCCCGAACACCATTCGTCTCCGTTAGCACGATCCGATTGCGAAGCTCGGCTGTTTGCTCCGTAATCAGAGGCAACAAACTTCGTCCGATGCCAAAGCTGGGCTGGCCAGCAAGCTCCGCAAGTTCGGCGACCGTGGGACAAAGATCCGCCGGTTCAACAAGGGCGGGGATGCGCAAGGCAGCCGGCACGCGTTCCGGCAACCGGACGATGAGCGGTGTGTGGATAACCTCTGAGAAAATCTGAGGAGCGTCTGCTCCTATCCATCCGTGTTCGCCCAAGGGGAACCCCCTTAAAGACAGGAACAGGATGGCTGTCCGATCCCGCCCCGGCCAGTTGATGAACCATTCGCGAAACGCCTCAAGACAGCTATCCAGGACCGTCGCTTGGGCCGCATAGGCTTGCAGGATCGCAAGCAGGATGTCCGGATCGTCCTCTTTACGGAACGGTAAGTTGGGCGGCAGAATCGCTTCATACGGTGGGGGATCGCCTTCGTCGGCGTAATGGGCCCGTAAGTCAATAGGGGCATCCCAGGGGCCACCAAGCCCCCGAAGCACCACCCATGCACAAAACGGCTCGGTGGCTGTTTCCAAAACAGCGACACATTGGGCAAAAACACCAGCCAAATATGTTTGTCCTATCTCGTCCACAGGTCTTTCTGGAAGGGGAACATCGGTTAAAATGCGCCGGCGAAATTGGGACGCTAATTCAACCGGAAGGAGGTCCCAACTATCGGTCACAAGCAGGGTGTCAAACCCTGCATCGTTTAAAGCGAGGATTAGCGAGGCATCGGAACTTCGTGACTGGAGTGGATGAAGTCCCGTCCACGCGGCTTGCAAAACTGCCGCCGGCTCTGGTGTTTCCACCAGGAATTGATCGAAAACAGCCGACTCGAACGCGAAACGATCGAGCGCTGGCGTGTGGATCCACGTGTTGCCATAGGCGCCGACGAAGTTGCGATGCAGGCGGTCAACGCACAAGCAAAGGACATTCATTTTGTTGCTCCGGGACAAAGATCGACAAGAGGCGCTTGCCAGGCGCACGAAAGGCTGGTTTTTTTCCGGAATTCGCTCTAAGCCAATTAACTTGTCAACAAGGACCATCGAGCTTTTAGTCAGCTTGCGGAAGCACCTAGGAGGGACTGCCGGCAAGAGGCTCCTTTGGCTTCCGTAACTGACGCACCCTAAAAGTCCGAGGAGGTAAACTCCTCGCCAGGGGAGAGCCCGCCTAGGCATACTCCTGATAAAGCGGCGTGATGACGATCTCAGGGACACAGACGCGTGCCGGCAAACGAGCCACGGCAAGGATCATCTCAGCCACGTCCTCCGGTTGAAGCATGCTTTGAAGTCGCTCCGGAGGCACAGGCGTCGGCCGCTGGGAAAGAATGGGTGTGTTCACTTCACCAGGATAGATATTGGTAACGCGAATCCCGTGTTGCTTTTCTTCAATAAGCGTGGCCAGCCCCAGGGCCGCCAAAGCAAACTTGGATGCACAGTAAGCGGCCCCGGCCACTTGGTAGACGCGCTTGCCGGAGACCGACACCACGTTAACGATAAGCCCACTGCCTCGGCGGCGCATCGCCGGTAAGACAGCCCACAGGCAGTTAAAAGCACCAGTGGCGTTGACGGCTAGCATCCGATCCCAATCTTCCGGCCGAAGCGATCGGAGATCGCGGTTAGGAACATTGATGCCCGCGTTGTTGACGAGGACATCCGGTGTTCCCAGCCGGCGAAAAATCTCTTCGAAAACACGTTCCACGGCCAAGCGGTCCGATACATCGCAGACAAAGGCATGAAGGCGATCGGCGGGACTGACATCCCGTAAGACTTGCTCAAGCTTCGCCTGGTCTCGGCCGAGAATTGCTACCCGGCTTCCAGCGCGGTGGAAAGCTAAGGCCGTTGCTCGGCCGATTCCGCTACTTCCGCCTGTGACTATTACCAGAAGGGAATTGAGGTCCGTCGATCCCATCGGTAGCTATCGGGACTTTATGCCAACTTGGCCGGTGGGCATAGCCGCATGTATCCATCAGGTTTTCAATTGGCATGCCCACCCGCACCAAGCAGTAAACAATTAGCCCTAGCTCCCAGTAACTTTGCGGGAGATTGCCCTAACAAATTAGGTTTCGGGCTGTTGACAAAATGAGCCACTTCTCCCAGGTGACCTAATCAAACATAAACGGAATTGCCCCCAACCGGGCCTCCGTTTCTTTCATGAGCTGATCCTCCTCGTCCTCAGTTGCAGCAAGATAGGTGACTGAAAAGCGGAGGTAAGGGCCGGCATCGTCCCACGGGACTGTGCAAACGGAGTGTTCCGTAATGAGGTACTCGGCACAGGCCTCCGCAGTGGGGAACATCGGGCCGCCGCGGATTCCCTTCGGGGCCGGAACATAAAGGAAATATGTTCCGCCGGGCATCCGGCAGCGAAAACCGACTTTCGAGAGAGTAGCCACCAGCTTCTCCAGCCGACGCTGGTATTTGGCCCGGGCTTGCCGCGGTACCTCGCGGTGCTCCAAGGCCGTAATTCCTGCCTTTTGAATGGCAATAAACTGCCCCGAGTCGCAGTTGTCTTTAAAGTCCGCAAAGGCGCGGACAATTCGTTCATGACCACAGACCCATCCCAACCGCCAACCGATCATGTGCCAACCTTTCGACAGGGAGTGCACCTCCACCCCGACCTCCTTAGCGCCGGGTATCTGGAGAAAGCTAAGCGGTGGCCGATTGTAAGTAAACATGATGTGGGCGGCATCTTGGATGACGACGATTCGGTTTCGCAGGGCAAATTCCACCACCTGACGGTAGAACTCTTCCGTGGCTACCTGACCGGTTGGGCTATTCGGGTAATTTAGAACGAGAAGTTTCGCCCGGCGAAGGACGTCAGGCGGAATGGAGCTGAAGTCCGGATAAAAGTCATTTTCGGGAAGCAGGGGAAGATTGTACACGACCCCGCCGTAATAGCGGGTATGCGTTCCAGCCACCGGATAACCCGGGACAGTCATCAACGTCACGTCGCCCGGGTTGATAAATAGCCCCGGCAACATCGCCAGGGCGCTTTTCGAACCGATGCAATGGTTGATCTCCCGGCCCGGGTCAAGCTGGACGCCAAACTCTTCCAGCATAAAGCGGGCAACGGCTTCTTTAAACTCCGGGATGCCGTTGTCCGCATAACCGCGGTTTTCCAGGCGATTAATCTCCACGGCCATCCGAGCCCGAACCGGCTCCGGGGCCATTTCGTCGTTTTCCCCGATACCAAAATCAAGCAGCCGGCGCTCGGGATGCTCGGCCAGCGCCCGGCGCTTTGCCCGCTTGATCCGCTCGAACTTGTAAATCTGGGTCCCTTTGCCGTAAAGAGGCCCCCCGATGCGATCAGCAAAAAGAGCCTGAAAATAAGGGTCGCCGTTAGCCATCGTTAGTTGACAGAGCACTTTCGTATAATCCAATGCTGCGACTCAACTGTTCCGTTATCCGGTTGCGAAGTTCCAGCCGCTACTGGTCGTCGCGGACGTATGCTATCAGCGTGCCCCCTAAAACTGGATCATCAGCTCGGGCTTTTGTAGTAAACATCTCGCACGTCCCCTGAGGATTGTGAGACGCGATACCACTTCCGGGCAACTCGGCGGAATTTAAGTTGTGAGGCCATTTGGTCCAAACTTGAAGCGGATTGAACTCAGGGCCCGCAAAAAGCCGCGAAACCGTCGGGGGGTAAACAGTCGTCGCGAGGGCTGAGTGTTTCTTGACGGTTAAAGCGAAGCTCAACGCCCTCCCGCGCGGGTTGGCTGCCAGTTCGCTACAAGTTCCGCGGCACAAGCCAAGGATTCCAACGTCCTAAACGCCGATCTGCTCGGACGCACGCACTTTTAGAGTCGGGGGGAGCCCGACACGCGAAAGTCCTTCCTGTGCGTAGCGAAGTCACTCAACGAGAGAGGGGACTTGAAGACCCTTCTTAGTTCGCTCAACCCGCACCCTCTGGGTAGAGACCCTCCGGGGGCGCGGCTAAACCTGCAACTTAAAAAGTTACACCACCTCTCTGGTCTTTCCATCTTGAAAAATTAGCCGTTCTGAACATTCCCCGACTCGAAGATCGCGGCGATTTCGGAATGTCGGAGCACAGTTGCCCGACTCTGCTCGCCGCCCCCGACCACAATCGTTTTAGGCGGTTCACTCGGTCCCTTTTCGTTCCTAAAAGACATTTAAGCTTTGCCACGCTCGAGTTTTCTCGGCGTGACCCATTTGGAAAAACCGGGGATTATAGCATCCCAGAAATCCCAAATGGGGTTAGCCTCAGGCTTCGGTCCTGGAAGATTGGCCGCCAAATTTTGGCGGTCGAGGAAATTCAGCCTGGACAACCGGTAAACCTTACGACTCCAGTTCCGGGAAGTGGTATCGTTTCTAAGGTGATTAAATCTGCAAATGTAGTAAACTTTCGAACGAAGACCTCAGATAAGACAGTTTCGATCGGCTCGGCAAAAGGGAGGGAGCTACCTGCCCCGGCTCTGCCTTAGGGGGCTTAGGAACGGGCTCTGTGGTCTATCACGTCGGCAGGTGGAACCCGCGGCTGTTTTACTAGCTCGCAGAGTTTTGGCGGTAAACGCGGTTTGGCCGCAGGTTAACCTCCGAGCGCCCCTCAAAGTGACCCGCAGAGGCATTTTTACCGACTCAGGATATGCCAGAGAAAAGAAGGCTTGGGTCCCGGTCGGCGCGACGCTCGTAGCGAATGCGGAGCCGGCGGAATTGATGCAGCCACCTGATCTTCCGTTCTACCACCCTCCGGTATTGGCCCAGAGCATGGGCCAGCTGGGTGTTGCGCCATGGCGGCAGCGACTTGGTGCCCCGGTGGCGGAGCTTTTGGCGGTGAGAATCGCTCCCGTAGGCCCGATCGGCACAAAGTTGCTGGGGTCTCTGGAGCCAGGCTTAGGGTGAGGGACAGAAGGGAATTTGTCCACAAGAGGGCGCAGCTGGTTAACATCGTGCTCATTGCCTGGCCCGACCTAGACAACCCGGGGAATCCCTCGTGCAACGGTCAACACATGATAATTGCAGCTTTTTTCCTGATCGGTAGGATTCGGTCCCCGCTGGTTCCCCAAAACCAGTCCCCCCGCGGGCCGAGTCCGCCACCGCCCACGATCGGTGTTTGTCCGCCTTCGCCGGCTTGCCAGGGAACACCTCACACATGTTGTCCCGCACCCGACCTGTTGCCAACCCCGCAGCCGCCGCTAGCAGGTCTTGCCGCGCCCGCAGCCGAGCCCCTTGGGGCAGAGCCTCAGCGGGATCCCTGTCCTGAGGACAAAGAGAATCCCGGGCAACACCTAGCGATTGCTCAACGGTTTGCAACCAGGCATTGGAAGCCTCCTGGCGTGGGAGGAGGAAAGACGGGTTCAGTTTTGGCCCGGAGGTGCCTCGTTCAGACTTGGTTCGGTTGGTTTCGCACCTCGGTGGGCTTAAGCTAGTTTGCCCTTGCCGAGCAGATATCTGGCCGAAGTCTACCCCCGCCCGGTGGCCCTTGGAGACGATTCTATTAGACGCTCTTAATTTTCTGCTTCTGTGTCAGCTTCCGATATGAACCTAAATGGTCGCGCATCGGAAGTGCCGGGGGGAAGGTGGTAGAATCGATCTTCTTGCACAAAAGGGCTGACCGGAGAATTGGTGATCGATCTGCTATAGGGTCAGCAGGGTAGCCAAGTCATGGAGGGGAGCAGCATTCTTCGCTTGGCGACGAGGCTTTGGAGCAGCTTTCTCGCGGCATGGGCTCCCGAGACACCACTAGGGTTCCGCCCAGTTTCAGCTAATACGTCCCAGGCCTTTCCAAGAGCGCGAGTTTCACCACGAGATGAAGTTCCTCGCGGGGTCTCGAAATGCGCTGCCCATTGCACCGGTTTCGCTGTGGAGCTATTGAGCGGTCTTGTTCCACCCAGCGGCTCGTTTATATTCGTAGGGGCGCCGTCAGCAGGTCATCCCGTTTTTGCAACTCAGAGCTTCGGGAAAGTGCCCGTAGGCCATGTCTGTTTTGATGACGAAGAGAATTCCGGTTGACACGCGCCGGTTGGTCAGGCGTTTACAACCCGGCTACCGAAGGTGCCTCGGCTTGCGCGGAGGACGGAAGAATCCAATTTCCGCCAGAAGTTCGGCGCCGTGAATTGACTCGGCCATTCCTTCAGCTCCGTGTGGTTTGCGCCCTTTTTCCGCACCGACAAACCGTCTGGACCGCGCGTAGGCACTCCGTCCTACCCTCTCTAGGTTATTTTGTTGGACGCTTCCAAAAGATTTGAGACTACGCCCGGAAATAAGATCAACAAGGCAGGCAATCGAGCCTAGTATTAAAGACAAGTCGGTTGCCCCTGCAGTAGGGACAGCGGACCTGGCCATCGGTCCCACATCTCTTACACTTTAACTCGCCAGAGCCGTGGCACACAGAGCATTGGATCTGCGCATCCCCATGGCAATAAAAACACTCTTTTGACCCCTGGCCACTACAAGCAATGCATTCTTGGGCGTTCCAATAGCCCTGGCCACTGCAAGCGGTGCATTCTAAGATTTTCTCCCCACGGCCCTCGCAGATAGTGCATTTTAGGGTTTTTGTTCCGGAGCCACCGCAGCTCCAACATGAACCGTACCCCACTCGCCCCGATCCCCCGCATTTACGGCACTCGACTTTAAAGCGCCCCCTCCCATTGCACTTTCGGCACGTTACCGTAAACTTGCCGGATCCGGAACACTTAGGACAATTTCGACGCGGCAAATACTCACCTGTGCCGTTACACGCATTGCATTTTATCTTTCCTTTTCCCTTACAAAAGGGGCAATTAATTGTTCCATCTCCATCGCAGCCGGACACCCATCCTGTCTGGCGACAAAATACACAGTCCTTGCCGTCATCTAAGGATCCGCTTCCGTCGCACCGGGGACAAGTGAATCTACCACTGCATCTTTTAGCACCTTGACCCCCACAGCCGTCACAAGTGAGCTTTCCTGATCCATTACACACATGGCATTGGCCGAGCAAAACATGCATTCTTAAGCGAGGTGCAGGCACATAGGCCGTCAGTTCCTCACCTTTTTCAGTCTTTACGACACAACAGGTGTGGCCAGTCTTGGGATGTTTTTCTTCGCGGACTTCCTTCACCTGGGCCATCACCGAGTTGTTGAAAGCTGCAAACGTTGAAACGATCATTCGAATTTCCTCAAGAATAAGTTGAATTGCGGGCACAAAGTGGCATTGGGGCCGTCCTAACTCTGTTTCAAGCTCCACTAGTACGAACTGTCCCGGCTTCGACTTCTGCGCTCGGTAAGTCTCTGTAAAGGACCTGCCGTTGGCGCATATCACGAACGCTCGGTCCGGCGATTCTTTGGCACATACGATACCGGGCAACAGACCGCCCTGCACAACCCAATTCGATATACCCTGAAGCAAAGGCCGAACATCGCAAGGTTCCGCATCTTCAAGCACATATAAACAGTTAACTTCGATACCGCCTTCCCGTCCCACGAACAGAGTCTGTCGGCCCCGTTGAAGGTAGCATCGGTTCATCACCACTTCGTTTTGAAATTTCAGGAAAAGTTTACGGCTAGGGCAATAAAGGAATCCCGGTTGCTTGCCAAGGGGAATAGAGAGTACATAGCCTTCGTCTAGGAATCTGTCAGGGCGTATTCGCAAACCTTCAACTCGTTCTAAAGAGCACATAATTTTTAAGAAAATATCACGAAACGATGGATCTTTCTCGGCCTCCGCGTAAAAGTGATCACTTGTTAGCAAAAGGGTTTTTTCGAGAACCTCGCGATACGCGACGTCTTTGCCCTCGGGAATACTTTCAATGAGGATGCGTTCATTGAGAAGCACAGCGAAGGGAAATCGTACACAGTTACGTAAACAGTTTTCTAGTTCCCGGCGCTCCTCGCCCTGTGAACCGGATATTGCTTTCAGGAAGAATTGCAGACCACGAAAGTCGCCATTTTGGGCCAAGGTGACTGCTGCATACCGGGCAACCAAAGGCTCACGGTCGTTGAGGAGCTGATAAAGGATATTGCGCAGACGAGGGTTTCGCTCCAGCTTGTTTCCGGCGTGGTGAATTGCTGCAATCCGGATTAAAGGATCGGAGTCATAAAAGGCCTCAAGCCGATTGTAAAAATCTCGTAAAGCGATTGCCTTAAACATTGCCCACCTCGTTCGAATTTACCTCTCACGTTCCGCGAGGAGGCGCAACAGCTCGTCGTTGGGGAAGGCTTTCCGCGCCTCACGCAAAGCTTCCCGGGCATGCTCAAACTTCCCTAGACGTTGGTAACATCTCACTAAATAGTACCAAGTTTCTGGTGTACCTTTGCCGGTCCGGAGTATGGCGCACAGTTCTTGGGCGGCTTCAAGGTAACGCCCTAGCTCATAGAGGCTCCGGCCTTTTATCGTGCGTAGCTCGACATCCATTTGCGGATCTTTCATCCACTGAAGTTCAAGAACTAATTCGTACTTGTGTTGAGAAAACAGAATCTTAGCCTTAAACCGGCGAAGGCTGGAATCGTACGGGTCGTGCGAAAGTCCTTTGTCGACTAATTCTAAGGCCTTTGAAATGCAACCCTCCTGATAAGCAAAGTCAGCAAGCGCCAAAGCCTCGGCAGAATCCCGTGGTTGTTGGCCCAAAATAATTTCCCGCAGAATCTCAGCATGATGACGATCTTCTAACTCCTTGGCTAATTGGAAGACACCTCGCAGGAACCGCGGATCACGATCTCCGAGCTGGACCGCGTCAACCCAGATTGCTAACGCCTCGGCGCGAGCACCTTTCCGGAAAAGTACCCAACCCAGTTCGCGCCGAATCATGGAGCTTTCCAGATTGTGCCGAAGGGCCTCCCGAAGGATTTCCTCACTTCGCTCTGCGGGGCTTGCGAAGTAAAGCCCAAGCCACAGCCACTCCTCGCGGGGCCAATTCTTTACTCCGTCGGCAAACAAGTCTTGAAACGGGGCAAAGTTTATTTTCTTAGCTTTCAAGACCTGCGCCAGACAAACCAAGTACCTGCGTTTCAGGTCTCCCGTCAACGGCTCTGAAGCAATGGACAAAGCTAAATCATAAGCGAAGTCAGACTGGCCAGGCACTTGCAGGGCGGTTTCTACGGCTATTACCGTAGTTTCCGTGGTCAAAACGCTTAATTCGCGTGCCTTCTTGGCCCAGAAAAGGGCATTCATCAACTCGCCCACACGAAGGCATTCCAACATCTGAGAAATTGGGTCTGCACCATCCCGAAAGCGTGTATGAACGTCCGTGAGGACGATCGTCTCTCGAGATACCTTAGCACCACAGTGTCGGCAAAAGCGAGCACTCTGATCAGGGATTAGTTGCTGACATTTGGGACAGTGCCACTTAGCCCGCGAAAGCTCCACCAGATCTTCTAAGCAATCATGTAGGGCCTTTACCGTGTGCTGTAGCGTTGGGCGACAGGAAGGTTCTTCCTCTGTGAGCTGCAACACTAGCTCCTGCAACGCCGGAAGGACGAGTGTCCGACGATCGGCAAAGTCCCGAGGCGGGACCTCAAGGCCCGGTTCCCGTTGGGCAAAAAGCGCAAACAAAATAGCTCCGAAGGAATACAAATCTGAGGCTTCGGTAGGTGTTTGCCCTTTTAGGAGCTCAGGCGCCCCATAGCCCACTGTGTAGTCCACACCATGGCGCATCGTCGCACCGCTTGTGAGCCAGGCACTTCCAAAATCAAGGAGCGTGACGGAGACCTCTCCTTCTTCTGCTCCACGCCCGAGTTGGATGTTGCGCGGTTTTAGGTCGGCCACAATGACCCCCGCTTCGTGGCAGGCTTGAACAGCCTCAAGAATGGTGGCAGCAAGGCGGATAAGCTTATCATCCGGAGGGAATTTTTTGTGAAGTATCCATCCTTGAAGGTAAGTGTCCAATGTTTTGCCGGGGCAGTACTCCATGTAAAGTTCTAGCTCGTCGGGGAGAAACTCATAGCGTCGTGGAGCAAATCGCCCGTTAAGGCGTCCCAAGATCCGGTCTTCATTGGCAAAAATCTCGCGGAGATCCTGTATCTTGTATCGATCGCTAGCAATCCCCTGTTTCAGGACCACATCCCGATTCAAGCGAAAGTCGCGCAATAAGTAAACGCAACTAGTACCACCGGTGGCAATCTGCCGTTGCACTCGATACCGCCCTCGGTGCTCGCTGCCAATCCGAAGTGCCTCTTTCACGGGTTAATCCTCACTTTGAGCTGAGAGGAATGTTTGTCCCGTACTAACACGAAGCCCTTGACGCTCCAGAACCATTTGCGAAAGAAATTTCTTATGCCCGACTTCCATGTTGCGCACAGGATATAGTATTGTGCGGTTTCAGTTGCCGTGAACGAAAAGCATGTGTCCAAGCTTGTTAGAGCCCTCATGATTTCTTTCCGATGTGATGCAGACAGGTTTGACAATGGATTCGAGTACACTGCTTGGTACCAACCGCCCAGCTCGCTTGCACTTCGAATAGGCCGGAGGTTATCGCAGTAAATGCAACGCGTGTCCTTTCCGTTTGGTATGCAGTGAGGACAGTATGGCATGTTACAAAGGGTACAGATCTCAAGTTGGGATTGAGGCCCCCTTCGGTCACATCCACCACACTGAACAAAATTTTGAGCGTCGGCTAAACAATAGACTTCATTCCGAAATTGGGAGCAAACGCTATCTTCGGAACAAACCGGCAGTCGGCACTTACGGCAATTGACAAGTTGGTTGTGTGCAAACCTGCGGGAACATACAGCGCACGCGACAGAGCAGGACGGACACGCCTGACGCCCGTCGGCCAACTGATACCTATGTACGTCGCATGTAAAAGCCCGACAAAGATCGCATTGTCTGAGATGCGTACCACAGTGGAGGCCTTGATCATTTCGTGGACAAAAATGACAGTGCTTCAAGTGCGAACGATGGGCGATCTTGCCGCAACTGCGGCAATAGGCAAAGCAGGCAGCACACCCATCTCCACTTGAAGTGGACAGGGCATGCGTTGGGCAAAGTCCACTCTTGCAAGAGACGCAAGTCTTAAGGTGGTCAGGGCAAACCGAGGTCCCACACTCAGTACAATGCATCAAATCGGCTTTTAAGTAGCAAAGATCGTCTTTGCAAAACCCACAACGAGAAAGGCAGTGATGACAAAAAACCTGTGTGCGAAAACGCGGAGTAGCACCATGTTTTTGGCAATGATGTTGACCGCACGAAGGACAAACCAAGGAGTGCACATCACAAAAATCCTGATAGCAAACTATGCATTTCGTCGAACGTTTTGGCGGGAAAGCTTGACCACATTCTCCGCAGAAGCGGGCACACTCGGGGCAGATATACCGTCCTTCGAAGCTCCGCAGAATATGGTCCGCACAGTAACGCCGATCGCTCATACAGTAGCTACATGCCACCTCATGATTCTCACAAATCATTCTAGAGCATTGCTTACACCGTACCCCATGCGCGGGGCAAAAGCCTAGCCCGCAGTCACGGTGGCAGCATGGCTCAACCGCCCCACACTTCGCACACTCTAGGTGCTTACCCCGAGAGCAATATGCCCAGGAAAGGTGCTGTTTGCATTTCGCACAATTGGTGGTGTTGACGATATTGGTGAGGGGATCGAACACAAAAACCTGGGCTAACTTCGCAGGTGAGGGCCTTGGAATTGAAAGGGTGTATTCCACAAGAGGAACAACGATCTCTTCAAGCGAAAGAAGTTCAAGTTCGCAGTGAATTTGGTAGCGCTGCTGTAACTCCCGAAGTTCTTGATCCCGGAGCTTTTCCAATTCGCGGCAGCGGGCAGGGCTGGCGTCCTTCATCTCGGCCTCATAATGTCGCGATACGCGATGACATTCTTCTTGTAACTTTTGATATAATTCATTTGCCCGCTTACTTAGCGTTTCAGCCGCACGCTTCTTGGCAACATCCTCAGCCAACTGGAACACGCGCAACAGGTAATCCCGCGTGGGCGGGGTAAGAAAGATCTTATCTCGATAGGGCGCGCGGTTGTAATCAACAAGATTAAGTTCGGCAAATTTCGCTGCCTCAACCGCTGACAGCACAACTCCTTTATCCGGGTCCACCAAGATCAGCACAATGTCCTCAAAGCGCTCGTAAGCAGATTGCCGCAACATATATCGCACGGCATAGAAGCGCCGAAAAACATAGCGAGAGGTTGCCTCTGGGGCTGCATATCGAATAACAACACCCATCGCCTCCAGGTCGGCAAAACTCTCCTCTAAGTTAAGAAGAATGCCAGCACGGGTGAAACTTGCTCGAGTGGCCAGGTCGTTTCGGATTAGCCGAAGCAGGTGACTCCGGGGCACGACAAGTTCGTAACCCGGCGCGCTTGATGCGAAGGTTCGGTCAAACAATAAACGTAACAATCGCGTGTTAGGTTGTCCCTTGTCCGGAACGGAAACCGTCTCAAAGCGATGTGCAAGAGCCCCTCGCAAAACGACGTCAACGGCACTGGGAAGGTTTGGCTTTGGCCGCACCTCCGCCTCACTACCCCAGGACTGGAAGTAGGTCAACACTATTTCTTGAATTTCCTTCGTTCGGGTCCCGAAACCCGTACTCATAGGCGAACCCTATGTCCACAGGCATCACAAAACGAAGCCCCGCCGGGGATTTCATTTCCGCAATCTGGACAAAAGTTATTGTTCACTGCGACTGGAGACGAATCGGTCTGCGCCTCGCCACAGTTGTCGCAGTATTGGGCGTTGGGTAATAGCTCGGTCTTACAAGCCCTACAGCGTTTCGTTTCTAATTTGTCCTGAGGAGTCTGCGGAAATTCAGGCAGGGAATGACTAGGTTCGATCTCCGGCTGAGCCTCCGCCACCAACAAACAACCACAGTTGTCGCAGAACTTTGCGCCCGGCACGACCATCTGGCGACAGTTTGGGCACGCTGCGGGGGGAGGAGAATAACTTTTCAGGTCTCTGCCTCTAGGTGTGCGTTCCGACGGGGCTCCCTCTTCAAAAATCGCTGCAAGGATCTCATCGGCAACTGTGGTTTCCTTACTACGGTTTACCATTTGGTTAATCTTCTGCTCTAAACTTTGGCGGTCCTCTCCCGCAAAAAGGTCGAGGAAGATTTGTTCAAAGCTCTCATCTTCTGCCAGATTGCCAAGAATCTCTTCTACCTGCCCGATTGTTTCCCCGAACATTTCAATCTTTTTTTCCAGAACCTCCAGGATATCTTCTTCGACGGTCCTTTGGAGAAACACATTGTAAATAAAGACTTTTGGCTTACCACCAATTCGTTGGATCCGGCCTATACGTTGCTCCAGCTTCATCGGATCCCACGGAAGGTCGAAATTCACTAAACAGTTGGCAAATTGCAAATTGAGTCCCTCTGCGGCATTTTGGGTGCACACCATGACCCGAGCAAACCGATAGAAGGCGTTTAGCGCATCCAATGCTTGCTGGCCATCATCATCTACGTCCTCACCTGGATATCTAACCACTGATAATCCCGCGCCGTGTATTTTCCGGTAAAGTAACTCCGCTGTGTCCTCATATTCTGTAAACACAAGTACTTTGTTATCGAAGTTGGTTGTTAGTTGTTGCAAGATGGAAACGGTTTGAGAAAATTTTTCGGCAAGGAGGTCTAACCTCATCCGGCGCTGAAAGTTCCTTAGGGTTTCCAATACATCTGATTGTAATATGTTGCGGAATGAGCGGATAAATCCGTTGCAGTTGGAGGCGAAAGCAGTTGGCGAACTATGAAAACTCTCGACCAAGATCTGTAGCGAACGACGGAAATAGGCGTTTTCCGTATTCAGTTGCCAAAGACGACTGCGGACAAAAGTCCGGAATTCAAGAAAAAGCTGTTGTTGTTCGGGCCTTAATTGCACAGGGACACGAAACGCCATACGCCGCGGAAAAGGTAACTCTGCTACCCGCCGGCGAGTGTTGCGAATCATTACTGATTGCAGCCGCTGCCGCAGTTCTTCCACGTTTTTCGGTTTGTAGGGATCATTGGGGTCTATATACCTCTCCTTAAACCGGTTGAAGTCATCAACTGATCCCGGCTTGAGAAGAGTCAATAATGTGTGCAATTCTTTAAGATCGTTGTGTAAAGGAGTGGCTGAGAGCATCAGGAAATATGTGGTTTGACGGCCGAGTATTCGAGCAAACTCAGTCAACATCCAGCTTCGTCGCGGATCTGTCTCCCCGATCAAATGATGCGCTTCGTCCATAATGACAAGATCGTATCTTCGACCGAGAATGCCCTGTCTATGAAATCGGTCCTCTACGGTCTCGTACGGAGCGATCACCCGGTCGCATTCCCATGCAAGGCTATAGTCCACGTCGCGACCAAAGACCAAAAAGAAGACATCAAACTTTTCGAATAGCTCTTGCTGCCATTGGGTACAAAGGGCGCGTGGGGTAAGGATGAGAATGCGTCGTACAAGGCCTCGCAACAGAAGTTCCTTAATGATGATTCCTGCCTCGATTGTCTTGCCGAGGCCCACTTCGTCAGCTAAAAGACAGTAACCGCCCATTTTGCCTAAGGCCGTCTTTACCGCCTCAATTTGATGAGGCAGTTTTTCTATTCGGGGTAAGCATTCAAGAGAGACAAGCTCGCTGAAGCCTGGGTCTTGCTCGAGCTCCAAGAGTCTTTGGTAAGCTCGAAAATGTTCGAGGGAAGCTACCTGCCCTTTAATAGCGGCGTCGAGAATCGCATTCATTACTGAGGAGGTTTCGGAAGCAATACTGACATTTAACTGAACGGCTTGTGAACTAGCCCGGGTGGTGTCCGTGAACGTGCTTCCACATGTCGGACAGAATCGGCAGCTTGCTCGAACCACGGCTTGGCACACAACGCATTTCTTCTCGCGAATCTCCTGGTCCTTATCATCTTTCGCAAGTCGCCGCAAAGCTGCTGCTAGTTCAACAGCACTTTGGTACCTCTTGGTGGGCTCCGGATGTCGGCACTTTTCCGATATTTCGACCAAAGTGTCCCAAAGTAGGTCTCCAGTGCGGGTTAATTTACTGAGCCGTTTTTGGCCGGTGGGATCAGGTTGCTCCCCAGATAGCCAATAATGAAGCACAACACCTAGCGAATAGATATCGCACCGTGGGTCCGAGATTTGGAATGTGACGAACTCCGGCGCCATGTACCCTTCGGTGCCGGCAGGACAGGTATCTTTGATCCGTTTCGCCAGCTTTTCAGGGTCAACACGACGAGCGATCCCAAAGTCAATTAGCACGAGCTGGCCGTTCGGACGAAGAAGGATGTTGGAGGGCTTGATATCGCGGTGGACGATAGGGTACGGCTTTTGGCTGTGCAGATAATGGAGGACATCGGCCATCTGGAGGCCCCAGTCCACGACTTGGCGAAGATAAGCTTCTTGAGTATTCCATCCGGCATTTTGTTTTAAACTTTCGATATGCTCCTCGAGGGTTTTACCCTCCACAAACTCCATCACCATGAACCCCTTTTCGAAATCGAGTACCTGAGGGAGATGCGGATGTTTTAGAGCTGCTAGAAACCTTGCTTCACGAAGGAGCGTTTCTGGGTCACCGTCCAATTGCTTCTTTATTACCGCTTTTATCCCGTTTTGCTCCCCTAAGTAAATGCGTCCCATCCCACCTTCGCCCAGAACCCCCACAATTCGGTAACCGGCGATGGTCTGACCGATTAAGTTATCCTGCTGCATGTGGATGCCCCTGTTATCCCTAGGCCAGGAGCTTAGTAAAGTCAACACCTACCTTTGACAACGATCGGATAGCACTGTTTCCGTCACGCCCAGCTTGAGGTTTCAACCCCGCACCAATTTGGCATGAATATTGGCAAAACTAATGCTGCTATTTTCGTTCACAGCAACTTCTTCTGTTGAGATCCGCTTTCCGTCAACATAGGTACCATTCGTTGATCCACAGTCTGCGATAGTCACTTGATGCCTTGTTACTCGCACTACCGCATGCCGCCGACTTATAATGTGCTGATTGTCTACGCGGCTAAGATCTACATCGGGAAAGATTCCCTCTCCAGGGGATTGCGCTCCCACTTGGTTAACGCCTTCGCGAAGTGGAAACCTTCCTAATTCCCGGCCGTCCTTGCTGTACACTACTAGCATGTACGAGTGAGAGGGAACTGCCTGAACCGCCTGCCTCATGGGGGAGGCGGGTGGAGGCGCAGCACTTGGGGGCCCGCCCAGCCGAGAACCACAATGTTGGCAAAACTTGGCTCCAGGACGATTGGCCCCTTGACACGAAGGGCACGTCCTTCCTAATGGCTGACCGCAATTGTCACAGAATCTGGACTCTCTCTCGTTTGGCCTTCCGCATGACGGACACACCGGCCCCAGGGGTTCAGGAACTGGTGGAGGAGCCAACGAATCCGGAATCCCGGCTGGTGTATGAACCGGTGGCAAAGAGGGCCGAGGCACCTCAGGAATTTCGCTGGCAATAGGTTCCTCAACTTTTTCTTGGCCGGAAAGCGTGGAGGCAACTTCCGGCAGTGCCTCCCCTTCCCAGGCTGGGCCCCCTTCCTCCGGCTCCGCCACCGGGGGAGTTGGTGGCACATCGATGGAACTCAAATCTTCGTTGCAGCTTTTGCAGTACAACTCCCCGAGCGTATACTCGGCATCGCAGTAGGGGCAGCGAGGCATGGCGGACTCCTTCTTTTCATTCGGTTAAACGCTTGGTTGTCCCACGGATACGCTTTATTCCGAGGTCGGTGTTTTCCGGTTCTGCCTCAATCCGGTCGCGTAACTGGTCTAAGGCTCGGGCCTTTTCTTGTTCACCTAATTCTTCCAAACGGCGAGTCGCTTGCTTAAGTTTTTGAGTGGCCGTCCGGAGATCACCGCTGCGAAGGTGTTCTTCAGCCTTCTCCGCCAGTTTGATTGCTTGAATGGTCCGGGCCACCCGCACAACTTCGGGATTGGGCACATTGGCGCGAGCGGGATCCTCGGTTACTTCTACTACTAGAGAAGTCTCACTTTCACAATCTGATTTGCCATACGCCGGTAAATCGAAAACAAGAGCACAACTTCCGAGAACAATGGTCCCCCTCGTGCTAGGCCAAAACTCGAACTCCGCTAAGTAAGTTAAGGCTCCCAAAGGGGTTAAATCTCCCACAGTAACTGTATCGTTGACAATCGGAAGATCTTTAGCGTATCGTTGAGCAGTCACACTCTTCAGGATTACGCCCGATGAGGTTCGAAATCGCAACCGCGTCCGAGCCGTCACCGTGTGCCCAAATAATCTCATGAATCTTTCGAAGGCACCTGCCGCTTCCTGGGCCGTATCCAGGTGGTCCACTTTGTGTTTGTCACCGCAAAGATCCGCGAGGAGTTCATGGTCATAGTCGGCGCCGATGCCCATGGCATAGATTTCCACTCGGCCGCTGAGTTGCTTGCCGTCTCTAAAGCTGGGAACCGGTCCTCGATCATGCCGTCAGAGACAATCACTGCGCAAGTCCTGCGTTGATTTGAAGATCGCGCTGGCGGTAACAAAGAGGGGACCATCTCAAGTGCGGGAGCCAGGATTGTTCTAGCTCCCGTGGACAAGTCTTTTAGTTGGGACAGGATAAGCTTGCGACCCGATTGTATACGAATTGGCGGCACTACCAGTGATGCGGTATCGCTGAAACCGACGAGGCAGAAGGAGTCTCGGTTCGCCATTCCGCCCACTAAAGACTCGATAGCGGAATAAGCGGCGATCAACCGTTCTCCCTCCATGGAGGCGCTTAAATCGAGCAAAACAATTAGATGGAGCGGTTGATGGAGGATAGTGGTTCCTTCGGGTGGCCGGAGGATAGTATCAATTCGCACCGAGACGACCCGGGGAGCTGCTTCCCGAAGGACGGCCTTCGGATGGACTTGGGTTACTAACTCCCCTCTTGGTAAAAGTGCGGAGACGACCTTGTTTTCATCAGATTCCTCTCTGAAGGCCTCTTTACAGGCACGTCGGAACGCTTGCTTCCGATGTGCATCAAGTGCAAACGGACCGGCATAGCAAAGGCCCAGAACAACTAACCAGAAGAGGAAAACGCCGAAGTGAGATCCGGGGTTTAACACATGGGGTTCAAGGTATGAGCCCTCGCCGGAGAACACCGTGCTCCCGATCTGCACCGACAGTCGAATCCTCCGACGAGTCCCGTCAGGGTAAGGTCGATTCGTTATGTAAGTTACCGCCACTTCCTCTTGCAAGGACTTGGCCATTTCCTCATAAAGCTGAGCCAACTGCGCCGGGGAGGGCATTAGGAGGTAACTACCCCCGGTCTCCTGAGCGAGTTGACGCAGTTCCCTTTCATCAATTTGGTGATACTCTCCTAGTGCGATTGCATATACGGGAACCTGAATCTTCCGTGCGTTTTCTATCACCAAGGCGATGCTCCGCACGCTGCTGTTATCTTGCCCGTCGGTCAGAAGGATGACACTCCTTCGGCCTTGTCGAACCGCAAGCATGTTTAAGGCCTCAACCACCGCATCACGCCAGGCGGTGTTACCCCCCGCTTGCAGAGCATCTACCGATCGATGTAAATGATCGAGTGGTGCCTCAAACTGACAAACAACTGTAGCGACAGTGTTAAATTGAATAAGGCAATTTTTGTCCGTAGGTCGGGAGAGTTTCAAAAACTCATGACAAGCTTTCTTTGCTGCGTCAAGTTTCGTAGCCCCTGCTACTGCATCTGCCATGCTACCGCTACAATCCACAACTAACGCCGTCGTAATCGGAAAAGATCCCTTATCGAGAATTTGCAGAATCCTGGCGCGCCTTCCGTCCTCCTCGACATCAACTTTGTCACAACAGAGTTGCCCAAGGCTTTTCCCACTAGAATCGAGTACCCTAAAAAACACAGTCACTTCCGGAAACCGGGTGATATCGACCTGGGTGATATCGACTCTACCACCCTGTCCTAAAGTGCTGGCGGTGCCGCTTGCCCACACCAGCAAGCTCAAGAGAAGGACGATGCTGACTCGGCCCATCAGAGAACCCTCAATCCCGTTTTGCCCGCGTGGATAAGCGCTCCGGAGGGACAAACCGCGGCTGCACCAGGTGGCAAAGTCTCGCCCTTAACTAACACGGAACGCCACTGACCAACATTCGAAACACGGATTCCTTCTGGACACACTTCGAGCGCAAGCTGTTCGGGCTCAAGCTCGCCATCATCGCTTATGACAACTTGGCAGGACTCACTCCTCCCCACAAGGAGCTTATCCAAGATGAGGTGCTCTGTCCCACGCCTCTGACCTGAAAGGACGACCAGTACACCCCGCGCAGCCAGTTTTTCGGCGAAAGGAATACCCGCTGCCAAGATTCCACCGACTGCCATAAGTCCAAAGCTTGATGCCCACAGTTGTGCCGTGACACTCTGAAAGAGGAAAAGTTGAGTCAAGATCTCGTAAATCCACCCGGCGAATAGGCCAGCGGCGGCGCCCCCGCCGGCGCCCACCGCACATCTTCGTACAGAGGGGTCACCGAGCGACTGGCCCAACCCAACCAAGAGTCCAAGCATGCCCCAGCCTACTCCACGCCCAAGCCATTCTCCTCCAATCCACATGAAAGCGACTTGCCCTAAAATTAATCCCACGGCACCCCCAATGGAACCACAGATAAACCCGTTTCTTACGGTCCGGAGAATGCGGCTATAGGTCCATTGTTGTACCCAGCCGCGTGTACACACCAAGGCAATGGTGATCAACCCACCGAGACTTCCCCCAACGAAAGCATTGGAAAGCCAGAGGTGCCTCCAGCTTGCGGGGTTTGTCCACCCGACCACCAACCAGGCCACAAGCGCGCCCAAAGCTCCCGAGACACCACAAAAGTAGATTTGCCTGAGAATCTTCATTGTTGTGTTTACTCGCTAAGCCGTTTGGTCGTACCTCTTAACCTTTTGATCTCAAGGTCCAAGTTTTCGGGGCTGCTTTGTTCAAGCTCAGTAACCCGCTCCTTCACCTCCTTTGCTCGATCGTATTCCCCCAGCTCCTCCAATGTGCGTGTGACCCGCTCAAGCTTTTTGGTAGCTCCGCGGATGTCTTTCCTTGCTAGATCGGCCTCTGCCGCCTCGCTGAGTTTTGTGGCGTGGAGCTTTTTTGCGACCTTTATCACCTCACTATTCGGAATGTTGCCGCGTGCGGGGTCGTTGGTAATCTCAATGATGGCGTCCGCCACAGCCTCGGCTTGCCGAATGTTATTGGCCGGCAGGTCGTACCTTAACCGAAAGCGAGCTAACTGCATATTTCCAACCGCCGAAGGAATAACAACGAATTCGAACAAGTAGCGTTGTTGCTTTCCAGCATATAAATCAGCCACGGGAAACGACTGTTGAGTATCCAGTTCGATCGTCTGGGCGTGTTCTTCAGCATATATGCTTTTAAGACGGACCTGCCGGGGAAAAGTGACGAAAACTCGAACATTACTTGTAACAACGTGCCCTTTGCGTTTAATGTAAGTTTGTAGAATCCTTTCCATGTCCCTTTCCAGCGTTGACATATCGATATGATCGACTAAGAACTTGCCCTTTTCGACAGGGTCGGCGCAAAGTTTTTCCAGAAACGCATGGTCGTAATCCTCGCCAATCCCGCCGGCGTAAATAGAAATCCCGCGCTGCAAAATGTCTGGCGCTAGTTTAAGGCATTCCTCTTGGTCCTGAGCTAGCCCGTCTGTGAGAATAAACATCGACGAAGCGACATCCTCACGACAATGTGGCTCAATTTGCATTAGCGCTGTCCGCATTCCCTTCGCTAAAAGCGTCCACGATTCGGGCCCAAGACGCGAAATCCACGAAGCAATGGCCGTTCGATGCTCTCCCACCCGGCAAGCAGGGACAAGCACCTCTGGTTCGGCACTAAAAGCAACCAACGCGAAAACATCATGATCTGCCAGAGAGTTAACCACTTTCACGGCGGCTGCCTTGGCTGTTTCGATTTTCTGCCCCGCCATCGACCCGCTCTTATCGATAATGAGTGCCATATTTAGAGGTCGGGCGACGACACCTGCGCTCTCCGGTGGGGCATTTAAGTCCAGTCGCACCGATATAACACGCTCCGCGGAGTCAACGAGGATCGCCTTAGGATGGATGTGGACTTCCATAGTCATCTGTGGATCGGGCATGACTTCCTCCTTCCGCCACCTCACTGCCAAACCTATCTGAGTTATCTGGCTCGGCCTGCTCACTTGCTGCACTTTCCCGTCCTACTTTTTCTGCTAATCCATTGGATGGGCCGGGACACCAAACCCGAATCACACTCACCGTAATGTTGTCGCTCTCCGGGCCAGATGAATCCTGCTGCTGTGAAATGGCGTTCTGTAAACGGTCTTTGCACTGCCGTATCATTTCGGCAACAGCCAAAGGCGGGGGAAAGCGGCAAGCGATCTCTCTCACATCCTCTGGGCTAAGTCCCTCCATCAGGCCATCCGTACACAGCACAAGTACATCTCCGCTCTGCAACTGCAGCTCTTCAACTTGAGGCCTGCACTTGGATGTTCCCAGAAAACTCGTGAGCACGTGGCGGTACATGCTCGCGTCGGCTTCTTCGCGTGTTAGCTGACCTTCTTCGAATAGCTGCTCTGCATAAGTCTGACTGCAAGTTACCTGGGAGATCGTCGAATTGCGGACTATGTATAGTCGGGAATCACCCACATGTAAGAGAAAGGCTCGGCGTCCGAGAAACAAAACGGCAGTAAATGTTGATCCAAAATCGTGGGGAACCCCGAGGTTCCTGCCTAAATCGGTTATTTCTTGGTTCAGCCTCAGGAGCCACTCTTGGCAAGCAGTTCTCCAGTTGTCTGGAAAAGCCAAAGCCCCGCCAAGAATCCGCAAGTTATCCTTGGCACTTTCTAGGACGTGCTCGATGCAGAAGGAGCTGGCGCGCTCCCCGAAGGCACTGCCACCCATTCCATCGGCCACGGCCACTACGCCTAACGAACTTAAGCCATGGCCGTCGGTCTTGGAGCAGATCCAAAGCCCACAAGCATCTTCGTTATTCTCCCGTCCCCCGATACCGATGTCTGTCTGCAACGCTCCCTCGATCACCAATCCCTGCCGGCAAGCATCTGTGGCAAGCGCCGCCCTTAATCGCTTTACAAACTCTCTAGCAGAAGATGGTCGGAATGCGGGGTCGATTGCTAACGCCTCTTCCAAGCAGGTCTGAACTGCCGGCCCGAGGTCGGTCTTTTCTAATGCAAGGCGAAACTCACACTTAACCAAATCCTGGGGCACTGCGCCGCTCATTAAGTAATACGTGAGGACGGCCAAGTTATAAACATCTGAAGCGCAACCTACTGGGTAGTCCACGTACCCCTGAACTTCTGGCGAAGCAAAGCGGCAATCGATCCCGAGCGGACTCATTTCGCTTCGGGGGGTGTCTAAAAAACTAAGACTGATCGGCAGGCACAGGCCCGAAAAGCCCAAAGTAGCCTCCTGAACTAGGATGGAGTTAAACCCAAAGCTATTTAGCCGGCACCCGAGGCGGTGAAGTTCATCAATCGCCGATCCCAACTCGGTCACAACGTCAAGCCAACCGGGCGTTGGCTCTCCTAATTGACAACTGTCGCGAACCTCCGACAATAAAACGGTGCCTTCGGGCAATTCCTGTGCGAGCGATCCTCTATCCTCATCTTCATCCGGCCAAAGGACAGTACCGAGGAAATAGCCACTTTGTTGGGCAATTTCAAAAACATTCCATAATCGATCTAAATCCCTCGAAGACAACGATTGTGCCAGGACGACGTGGCGCTTTTGCGGCGCTGGTGCTGCAATGGTTGTCCCATCTGCGAAACAAAGCTCCATTCCGCAGTCGACGCAGAACCTGGCCGCGGGCTCGTTTTTACAGCCGCATCGCGTACACAGAATCCCCCTCTCCTGCTCCTTCATTAAACGCTCCTTTCGGGAAAGTAAACTTCAAGTGTCTTCGGGTTGATGGTGAACGCGACTCGTACGCGGTCGTACCAACGCTCATTGGCCTCGGGAAGCATTCGACCATGCATCTGAAATAATCGCCGGTCATTCGACACAATGACGCAATCCATCCATCGGTGAGTGCGAACCAAGTCCAAAATGAGGGCATCAGCCTCCCTGCGCGAGGGACATTCGAGAATCTCGCCTTCGTCGATCATTCGTTTGAGGGTTGGTAAGTCATCCGTATACATCCGTTCGCTAGCATCAACAACGACTATCACTGGATAGAAGGTGGGGGTGACTTCTTGAAGTAATTTCTCCCTGACGCGCAAGATCGCCTGCAATCGAGCCCGTCGTGGACCTTTCTGTTGATGATCCCAATGGTGTCGGGAAACATTGGAACCGTCGATGATTGCCGGTGTTGTCTTTTGACAAATTCTGGCCGCCTTAAATGGATCGACTAGATAAAGTGCGTTTTCGATTTTTTCGTACAGGGCCGGCCGCACTTGTTTCCTTTGGGCGAACTGTAATTGTAGCGCCCAGACTTCTTGCCACTGGTTCAGGTCAACACGTTTTAGCTTCTCCCGTAACGCCCTATGAAGTGAAGGAGCCGAGGAAGCGGCTTGTTCCCATTCGAGGAGAGTAGCGAGAGCTTTTTCGTGTACAAGCGCTTCTCTTGTCTGAAGCGTCAGCATTGGCAGGATCTTAACCACCGTAGGACCTCGCGCAGTCGAAAGCACAAGCATATCCCCCTCTGTGGCGCAGATATGGTATAGCGAGGTCTCGAGCTTACATTCGCCTAATTTCCGACCTAATTGATCAAAAAGAAAAACATGACCCGATAATGTCCCGGCCACAACAAACTTGCTAAGCACAACAAGGCAACGCATGAATGCCGAGATGGGAACTTCAAAAACTTTTTGGTTGTCTTTGTCAATTCGCCAAACACAGCCCGACGATAGAGCTACCCACATCTCGCCTGAGGGAGAACCTCCAACCGTCGCTTGGGTGGCAAAGTGCGGAATCGTCCACAACGGCTTTAATTGTCGGTCGAGTCCCAGCAAGTAATTTGGAATTGACACCACCAAACACCCTCTTCCTTGCAAGAAAAGTAGCTGGCCAACCTTTCCCGCAAGACTGACTTGTTGGACATCCTCGTTACCGATATTCACTCGGAGAACCACTTCACTGTAGTCGCTTACGTAAACATCGTCACCATCACATGCAAGGAGCCGTGGCTCGATAGGGAGTGAGAGCATCCCAGTGTCTCGAAGCTGAGCATTAAAGCGGCGCAATTGCCGGTTCTCAAAGCCGATGAGATACTCGCGCCGTGACTCATTCCACACTATGGAGAGAGGCCTCGCTTCGCTGCGGAACTTCTCGTACAAAGCCCCGAAAGCGTCAAATCGGTAGACGCGGTTCTTCCCTGGAAAGATAGTTAGAAAACATTCATTTTCAGAATTAAATGCGCTCATTTTCGCTGGGGAGCCTAAACCGTCATAACCACCACACTCGACGAAGCATCCCAGTTGGGCCAGCGTAAACAGCTTTTTTGGCTCGGCGAGCGGGATATCGTCACTGCTTGGGGAGGAATCTAAACCTGAGCCCCAGCAGACCGGGTGATTGACACTTGGGGAGGGAGGTGAAACCGACAGAAAAGGTAAATCCTTCTGCAAAACCAAAAGCTGGTTTAATATATCCCTCACCACTTCCTTAATGTCCATTTGCTCATCATACGACAGTAACCGAAGCGGCAACGCTTCTTGCTTTTTCTGCGAAGGTAACGCCAGCAGGTTGCTGCGGGGCACAAAAAGAATGTGGATGCCGGCATCGACACTAGCAGAGATCTTATCCCAGAAGTGGTTAACTGAGCTCAGTCTCTGCCGATCATGAGTAAACCCTACAAATCCCAAATAGGGCGAAAGTGGGATACCCTTCGCGAGACAAACGTATGCCAACAAAAAGCTGAAATACGCTTCCGCTCCATTCAAGATAGGCGTAACTGCTGAGCCTCCTTCGGTGCAAACTTCGTCAGGACCTAAGAGTCCAGTACTCAACCCGCAGATTTCGTTGGCTATACGCTTTGCCTGTAGTACACTGTGCCAAAAGTTGTTTTCGATGCCATCCACACCATGATCTAAGGAGGGCATCCGATTCTGTGCTTGGGTCACAGAGAACGAAACGCAGATCGCAGGAACGAAAACGGTCGGAAATTCAGCGTAAAACCGCTTACAGGAGAAAAGTACGCGGACTCGGGTGCCTCTTGCATTTTCAGGCAAAGCTCCAAGCCAAGCTAAAGCCCGGCCAATTGCCTCCTTAAGATAGCTCGAACTTTGGTAAGCTTCTTCAAGCCCTTTCACATATGCTATCTCGGTAGCTGCGAGTTTGGGGGAACGGGGGTGGTAGCACTGATTGATAAACCGCGCAAGAGGTGCCTCGGCCACCCCCTCGACCTGAAGCAACCGAATCGCAGTCTCTCTCCAGCCCTCCCGATTCCCTGAAATCAACAACCGTCGGATCACCTCATCACGAAGCAGTCCAAACTCTCTGCCGCCAGCTTGCCATAGGGAACGTTCCTCAACGAGTTCGACCAGCCTCTCAAGTTTGAAGAATGTGCAACAGAAATCAGGTTGCTGCTTGAAAGCATCCGCCAAAGCGGCGGTGGTGCCCTTTTGGATGAATGGGCGAACCAAGTCTAGGGGATCAAAGCTGGGAGCCATCAACATTCTCCACGCGGTCCCGGGCCTTAGCTTGCCTCAAAAGGTCCACAAGGCCTAGACCCAACAGCAGTGAATAGCCTGAAACTCTTGTTACAAAAGACCTGGCACAATAGGCGATCTTTGCAAACTCAATTGGTCGAGATCAAACGCACAAAGAACCTCCCGAGACTATCCACAGGAAAAAGGTGAACCAATCCATCTGGACAAGACTTTGGAGGTAAAGGCCAACCAGCAGAATCGCATGACAACTTATAAGGATGAGAGATCCGTTACATGAGTACACAAGCCAGAACCTTGAACCATTACTAAGATTTTTCGCGACCCGTGAGTCCTCAAGGTGGTTACCCCACGGTCTCCGTATCAGTTGAGCATGGGCTTTGTATAGGTCAAGAAAACTGCGAAGCTTTTGAAGGCGCGAGGATTCGCTTCTTTGAAAACATAAGGTGGTTAAATTCGGCGGAAATTGTTCGGGGGAAAGCGTGCTTACTAACTCGGGTTTGTAACAAGATCCGGCATGAGGGGCACAAGCCCGGGCGAGTGCGAGCGAATTGGAATCCAGCCTGAACGCCGAATTCCTCGGTGAGTGAGCTTTCCTTGGCCTTGTCAACCAAGCAACAAGGGATAATATGACTCGGAAGATTCGGGGGCTTAGATGCTCCAACCCGGCGGAGGGAATATCTTCATCCCATGCCTGCCCATGCCGCGCTTGCAGACTCTTGCCGGCTGTGGGTGTTTCGAGCGCCACCGCCTGCCCTTTAACCGGGGGAATCACCGGAGGACCCTCCGTCACTAGACCACCGGCACTGAAGGTCCCAGCTTTGCTTCCAATCCTGCTTAGGGGGCAAACCCCAAGAGGGAACCTGCCACGCAAAGCCGGGGATTCCACTTCGCAAGTAAGATTCTAGATAAGGGACAAGGAAAACGCTACTTTTTGACCATGCCCGGCCTTCAAAAGCTGACCCCATCGACCTGGAGAAAAAGCTGGACCTTCTGAATTCTCAACTACCCGGGCCTCCTAATCTAAGCGTTCGCCTAGACCCTTCATAGCAAAAACCAGACCTCCCATCACCAGCTAAAGATCTCATGCCTCCTGGAATTTCTTTTGCGTTTTTCGAGATCTGCCAGGTAAAATGGGCCGGACCACCAATTTGAACACACTCTCTCAGGATAGGAGCGTTTCTTTTTGGAAAGCTTGTGCTCCCGATGCAGCGATGTGCTTGCCCAGTTAGGTGCTAACGGGATTCCGACGCCATTGCGCTAGCATTTAGGTAACTTTCCGTTTCTTCTCGCTATTGGCACTTCGAACTCAAGGCGCACACCTCGCACGAAGCTTTGGGAGGGGCTATTTAGGATCACCCCTCACATGCACACCCCTGGTGTCTTTTGCTGAAGCTGTTTTCGCTCTTGTTCAGTGGTCGAATGGGCAAACCCCGAACAGGGATCGAAAAGCCGGTTTGGTTCTCCATGGACTTGGCGACCTTGCTTCCATAACCAGTTTGGAAAACTAGTGCCCACGCAACGAGAGTTCTTCCAAGGTGTGCCCGATAACGCCCACCGAGGCTCAATGGTTGTTTTGGACACTGTGGGTGCTCTTGGTAAGTAAAATGGCGCATTCCGAGTGGCCATAAGTATTGAGAAACAGAGACCAAGTATTGGCTGGAGGCTGGCTTGTATTTTGGGGGCTCGCGAGGTATCGTAAACGGGGAATTGGCATTGACATTCGGCGAACTCAGGAGGGCAGGCTAATGGCAACTCGCCGAGCCGACGCCTTGACCGCGCTTTTGCCGTTGCTCCTAAGGGGGTGGAGATATGTGTGGCGAGATTACCTCCAGTCTAGTCGGTTCTGGTTCGATTTACTGGGCGCGTTCATCCTTCTTCATTTCAGCCAGCCCTTACTTCCCCCAATTGTAACTGATTCGTTTGCTTTGTTGCCTGAAGAATCTCAAGCTCTCGTTGCCATCGGCTTGGCCACCTTAGTCGGGGCAGGGATTGGGTTGGCCACTCTAGGGGGAAGTATTCGATATGTTCAGATGCTCACGGCTTACGAGGGACTTCGCTCCTCCGTACGTCCGGGGGCCAACGCGCTTATTCGAGTGGTGTTGTTCTGCCCGATTACCGTATATGCGGTGTGGTTGACTTCGCTGGCGATAACAATCTGGATGTTCGCCCGAGTATTTGAAATCGGCAGTGAGCTGCCACTGCATGAGGTGCTAGAACGAACAAGGTGGCTTTTTGTCAGCATGGTCCCACCTCTGGCAGAGTTTTTGCGGCAGGTGGGTTGGCTAAGCGAGGCTCGAAGTCTTGGGTGGCTTGATTTTGTTTTCTCGTTGGGAGTGTTTCCCCTGGTTGTTTACCATCTTCGCGTGTGGGTGAATTTTCGCATACAAAGGTTCGATACCTTCCTGGCTCTTTGCAAGCCACGTGCTTCGGGGGCGCCGTACGGCTATAGCAGAGTGGTCGATGGCCATATGTCCCCTGAGCCACATGAGCAAGTTCTCCTGATGCAGTCAGAGCGCATCGGAGCAGATGCTTTGCGGTACTTGGCGGTGCAGATCTTTTCATGCCCGCCTGACCAGGAGGCCGTTGACAATCGTGACCCATGGGGCATTCTGGCTGCCACACAGAGGATCTTCGCCCATCATGGTCTTCGCTGTTGGAAGCGGCATCCTTCCATTTGCGCGGATCTGTTGGCGTGGACCTTACGGTACATCCAAACTCTTCAGCGCGGTTTAGAGACCCGATCTCACAAGCTGAACCCCCACCGCGTAGCGGTGGCAATCATCGCGGTTGGCGAGATCCTGGGGACGGCTCTCAAGCATGCCCCTCAGTCGGTTGACTTAGGGCTGGAGCAGCGCGCGAAGGATTATCGAGGTAGCCTTCGCAAGTTATTTCCTCTTTCCAGCGGGCAACCGGCGGTTTTCATGGCTTGTTGCAAGGCGGCGGAGCAATTGGGAAGTCCGGAAGACATCGCCCTTCTTGAAAGCCAGATCCGCTATCTGAATGTCCAAGCCGGTTATTCGAAGGAGGAAACCGACGAAATCTTGGAAACCCGTGACCGCCTTTGCAGTCGACCCGAGGTTAAACTTCGGAGGCGGCGTGAGCTTCTGAAGCACATCCTGTCTTTGGGACTCGAACTAGAGAACGACCCAGAGAGGGTCAACACCGTGATATTTCGACGTCCGTTCGACTCCGCTCGAATGGCGTGGATTGAGGGTGGCTCGTTTGTGCGTGGAGACGATAGTTTTCCCGAGTCTAGCCCTGCCCGGCGTGTTTGCTTGAGCGATTATTTGATTGATTTGGAGCCGGTCAGCAACGAGGCATTTCAGAGGTTCTTTCATAATCGCGGGTCTGTGTTGTGCTTGGATAGGGGTTTCTTTCCGGTCCAGAACACCTCCTCCGCGCAGCAGATGGGTCCCGCGCTTTACGTGACCTGGTATGCAGCTCAGCTTTATGCGTGTCACGTAATTCGGGGTGGACATTTACCAACCGAAGCGCAGTGGGAGAAAGCGGCCCGGGGATCAGCGCGAGCAATACGGTATCCAACTGGAGACCAATGGAGTGAACCTCCGGTCTCGGCATATGGAATTAGGATTTGCCACATCTTGGAGTGGTGTCGTGATGCTTTCGATGAGAAAGCTTATAGCATAAATCCGAAGGTTTTCGACCCCTGGATGGACGCGCCTGAAAATGCCAGCGAAGTGAAGCGCGTTATTCGTGGGCGCGATGCGAGCCATCCCATTGACGAATTCTTCTTAAGCCGCCGGCTAGCTGGGGATCCTATAGAGGAGGGCCTAAGCCTCCCGGTAGGCTTTCGGGTAGCAATCGAGGTGCCGTCATGCTAGTCGTTTACATCGATAAACACATGTGAAGGCGCAATCGCTGACATCGTTAAACGGCGCTAAAGTGAGGGACTGTCCGGAGGGCTTGACCCAGGTCATACTAGAACTCTGCACTTCTGTGAGGAAAGGGGGCTTCAAATGTTAGGAGGGGCACATCTTTCTTTAAGCCCGCCCGCACCTTTATCCCGATATCTTTATCAAGCTAGGTTCTCTGGGGTCTCAGAGCACTTCCAAGAGCTAGCGCGACTCTCCGCTCAAGCTCGAGCAATCGTTCCACTAGATTACTCCGGGACCTTCTGCCTCAAGATCCCGCCGATTCTCCTTCGGGACAAAGAGCTTCCAATTAAGTCGCCGGAGCAACTGCTTGAGCTTATGTCAACGGGCCTCCTCATTGCAAAAGTAAAGTGGAATGAAGAGGCTCAAGAAGGAGAACTATTGTGCTGGATTGAGAAACCCCCGCTTTGGCTAACCCTTAAGTATCCAAGTCTTAAGGTCTTCGCCGAAATGTGGCGTCTTATCGCCTTTACACCGCAGGCTACCCAGACACTGGCTTCTCCCCCTCTTATTCGCATAAAGGCACGGTGGTTGGGTTTTAAGGACCGGGCTCCTGTCAACCTCCCGGCAGGAGACGTGTCGAAAGTTAACGAAATGTGCATGGCGCAAGAGCGGGCGCTTCAAATTCACAGGGCGGCCTGGGAGCCGCCAATTTTGTACGGCGGCAACCAGGTTCTCCACCTTTCTAAGTCCTTGAGGGAAAAAGATCCTGGTGTGGTGGAAATCTACGACCTGCTAACTACTCATCGCAAGGAGCTACACGTTTATCGAGTACGCGCTTCCGGTTTGGAGATGCGTATACGCAATCCGCGTCGACCTTCCAGAAAAGAAGCCTCTGCCGATGAGCAAACCCTTTCTATTTGGGCTTACTTGCCTACTCGAGAGGTGTCGGTGGCGTTATCGCCGGCTCCGTTTGCTCCGCCGGGTTCCGGGCATTGGCTTCTATACTGGAAAGGTGGCATCCAACCCGGCTGTGTGACCCTTGCTCGGCTAAGAATCGAGTGGTTAGCAGCATCGCGGGAGCTTGCCTCCCGCTCATTCTCCATGAGCTGGGTTGATGAGTTGATTCGTGGGGTCGAAAGATATGACCAACATGCATCGAGTTACCCTCCTCCTAAAGAACTTAGGGGATGCTACTTCCGGCTGCGACTGTCTGAAGCTAGCCGGAAGCAACTGGCCCAGCACGGAGTCAGCGAAGAGGAACTCCTTTCTCGACTCGCTGATGGCGTTAGCATTGTTCGAAAATCAAAGGATAACCCGATCACTCTGACGGGCGTGCTTGAACAGGAACCGGGACAGGTGATCCTCGCGTCACCGTCGACAGTTGTTTATCCCTGCGATTGGGTACTTGTAAAACTTCGGACGTTTACAAAAAAGCCCTCGGCTTTTGCCCGACTCAAAGCCCGGTGGATCGCCTGGAAGCCTCACGAAACTCCGGGCCAGGGAGATGCTGTGAAGGTGTTGAAAGAGTTAGCTTGTCTCCAGAGTTCCCGACTTCAGCTTAAAGAAAAGCTCCACCGTTTCGAGCGCATGCCGCTTGCGCCGGAAGGTCTAGCTGAGCGCATCTCCGGTTGGAGGCAAGTGACCGATTTGGAACGCTCGCTAGCGGAAGTCGGGGTGGAATCGGTGAGTAAGTCTGGAGAACTTTGGAATCTCGTCCCTCGGAAGGTAGAAGTCGTTCAAGTATGGCTCGAGGAACTCCAAAGCATCTACCCCGAGGGAATACCTTGGGAGCGCAACTTGCTGAGACTGGCTTGGGAGAAGACAGAGATACCGCTTCAGATCGTTAGCGTTAATAAGATCTCTGGGGAGGACCTTGGCCCCGAAAAAAAGGACGCCGAGCCAAGATTGGTGTTAACGGTGATGCCAACAAGTAGCTTTGGTGCAAGCAGATTAAGTGAGTGGTCGGAGAGTTTGTCAACCCAGTCCGAAAGTTGCCTCAATTGGAAGCTTTACCTGCCCGAAAGTCAAATACGGGCGATTAACGAGGCGATCGATGTATTGGAAACTTTTCTTCAAGCACCGGAATTACCGTCTCCCTCCTCAGAAGACCAGCTTGTTGTTGACGAACAGACTCTGCAAACGCTCGGCGTCATTCTGAGTTGTCCTCGATATTTGCTAAGAATTGGTGGGGAATGGCCGCCCCTTCCTCTTAAGCCGTTGGTGCCGCTATCTGAGGCACAGGAATTGGCTGTGCGGGTCGCTTTGTTTACACCTGATATTGCTCTTATTCAGGGGCCGCCCGGAACCGGAAAGACGACAGTCATTTTGGAGATTTTGCGTCAGGTTTTCTTTCTTCACCGAGGTAATCCTGACTTTCGGGTGTTGCTTGTAGCCCCAACCCACGTGGCGGTAGACAATGTCTTAGAGCGCTTAGTTCTCTTTACTGCGAATGGAAATTATCCTTTCGAGATGGGAGTCTTACCGTATCGGGTAGGAGGCACGCACCGGATCCCAAAACATCTCCAAGGATTCACTGCAGATTGTGTTAACAAAGAGTATTGCCAATTGATTGAGAGGAAGGTCGCCGAGCACCTCAGGCGCTTGAAGGATGAAGAAGTTGCATGGAGGAAGCTCAAAGGAGCCTTTCACGAAGCTATTAAAAGGGAAAAAGCCGCCTGGACTCAGGCGCTTCACGAGGGGAAACTCCCAGAGACGGATGTCGCGGAGTTGCTGAAGCCAATTCCTTTACCGCAAGGGATTTCGGTTGCGACTGCCGAGGAAAGACTACGCACATGGACCAAACTAAGGCAACTTTTTCCCGACTTGCCGCGAAACATCGCTCTTATTGAGGATTGGTTGTCATTCCTTCAGAAGAGCCCCAATTTTTTCTCCGAGTTTTTGGTAGAAGGTGCTAATTTGATTTGTGGGACGACGATTGGTTGCATTACTCAACCTGGCCTACGAAATGCCACTTATGACTTGGTGATCGTTGACGAAGCTGGCAAGGAAGAAACGCGCCGACTTCTGCCGGCGTTGGTTCGAGGTCGACGATGGGTATTGGTCGGCGACCATCAGCAATTGCCGCCATTTCTTGACGACCGTCTCCGTGACCTTTTAATGGATGCCGGTCTTAACCCAAATATGCTCACCCGGTCACTTTTCGAGGAGCTACAGCCGATCTTGGCTGAAAAAGGGCGATTTGTATTGCTTGACCAACAAGGAAGGATGCATCCCCACATTTCCGCGTTCGTCTCGATGCAGTTCTATGATGGTAAGCTGCGCGACTTTCCGCATGTAGACGATATTAAGCTCCCAAGTCCAGGAAGACTATCGCGGTTTCCTCGGTTAGTCGTGCTCGATACCCAGGACCTACCTGACCGGTTTGAAAGACGGCGAGGCTACGGCTTCTGCAATCGACTTGAACGAGAAATAACATTAGCCTTGTTGACCGCATATGCTAGTTTACCGGAATTCGGGATTTCTGAGGATCGAGGCGAACATGGAGCCTCAGGTGCAACCATTGGGGTGATTACACCTTATCGAGACCAGGCCGAGAGCCTTGACGATGAGGTCAGAAAGAGACCTCGGCTTCGGAGCTTAATTGATGCGGGGCGGCTTCAACTAGGGACAGTAGATAGCTTCCAAGGGCAGGAAAAGGATCTCATTATTTTCTCCACGGTCAGGAGTAATTTGGAGGGCCGATTGGGATTTGTCGACAACCGCCAACGGCTTAATGTGGCATTATCACGGGCGCGTGCGCAGTTAATTGTAATTGTCGACGCCAGCACAGTGGAACGAGCAAAAAGTCGAAGTCAACCAGACGAACTGGAACGGGAAAACTGCCGGCATCTTGGTGCCCTGCTTGAATACGCCGCCCAAATTGGCGGATTGGTGCGGCTGCAGCCAGGAGTTCATGTTTGGGAGGCAGAGTAGCAAAGTGGCCCGTGACCGCTGGAAATTCGCTGCAAAAATTATCCGGAGTTTGTGCCACGGACAAAGGGGCGTTTTTCTTCTTGTTTATCCTGAGCCAATCGAGGTGCTGTTTTTGGAAGCCCCGGCCTTGGTGGAGACCAGCAATAGGCAAAACCGAGTGTTACAGTTTTTGTATCGCATTCTTGAGCTTCGGTCCGGAACGAGCGTCGAGGATTTGGCAGAAGGTTTGGCACTTCCGGTGGTCGCGGTGCAGGCGTGCCTTAGCCGAATGAGGCTCCTTGGCCTAGTTTCCCAAGATGCGGCAGGAAGGTGGCAGGTGTGCGGAACATGGAGTCCGTCGCTGGAAACGATGCAAGTGGCCCGCTTGTCGCGAGTGCTCCTCTGCTACTGGCTTGAGAAACAGAAATTACTTCCCGCGGAACCCCGCTTACGTTTGCGGGACCTAATCAGTCTAGAGATACATGCGATGCAGCAGGACCTCCGGCCTGTGTATGACAAGCTAGTGGAGATGACCACGAAGGCACCGATCGAACTTTCCGATGGTAGCCGGGTTCGATTGCTAACTCCAAGTGGGCGGCGCGACACAGCCTTGGCCGACGTTTCCGGGAGTGCCAATAGTGTGCAGGCTCACTTTCCCTTCGAGACGAATCCTGAGGCTCCTGGCATCCTGAAGCCTTACCAGGAAGTTCTGGTCACCAGGTGCCAGATTGACGTACTTGCCGTTAGCTGGCTCACGGGAAAGCAAGGGAGTTGGTATTTCCAGTCGCGATTATGGTCCAGGCCGGTAGGGCATACGGAGATCTCTCGCATGCCGTTCGCCCCAGGCAGTGTGATCGAAGGTGTGAGGCTGCTCGAAGAGGTGGCTGGTACTTCACTGGCACCGTTACGGGAATTCTTCTATCCGGGGGCAGATTCTTGGCAGAGTCTTGTTGACCGACAGAGTTGTCCCGAACTTAAAGATCTCAGGCGCACACTTCACCCGGAAGCCCCTGCCCTCCTCGAGGTTACTTTGTCTTCGGAAGCTCGGCTTGAGTATTTTCTGCTTCCAACGACGATTTCCCCTTCCGTGCGGCTAGTGGGTTGGAATCCCGGCGCAAGCTTAATGGCCAGTCAAATTCAGCCCGAAAAAGCTCGTGATATTGTTGACACGTGCTCTACACATGTTGAGGAAAGAAACGAAGTGACGGGCTAGCCGCATAATACCTGGTGTTGTATAGAGTGTACAAATGGCGCTTCAATATTCGCCCTAGGTAGTGTGTTCAAAGTCGCAAGCCGTTGGAAGAACCGCACGGGGCGTGTCGCTTTACTCTAAGTTTTTCCTCAAAACCCGCGGCATATTTGGTACGCTTTCTCTTGCTCTGACCCTTGGTCTTGAATTTGACCTTCGGGTATGGGCGATGGCCTCCAAGCGGACCAATGGCGCCAGGCCTCACACTGTGTGACCTTCGAGTATGGGGAGATGGCCAGTGTTGAAGCTGACACAATTGTGAAGGGAGTTTGCTAAAGAGTGCCTTTAAAAGTGGAGACCGGTGTCAGCCCCCGGACGCCATGGTGGTTGTTCGCGGCTCTAGGCCTTCACGGCTTTCCCTCTTGGGGCAAGGGTTCGTCCACGAGAGTCCGGCTTAACACCGTTTCCAAGAACGATCTGTTAGACTTAAGGGACTCCGCATGGCCACGCTAATCGGAGTGCACAATCGCCCGGGATGAGAGGGCGCAGCAAGTCCGTCGTGTTGATAGACATAAAGGTTCACAAGAGCCCCTCAACCTAGGAAAGTCCCGTGCATTATTTTAATATTTGCGGAGCCCTGCCGAGATCGGGCCAAAAAATTTAATCCGGAGGATACTGCAAAGCTGCTAGACTAGTGCACAATTAGCGCACGCCTGCAGGTCGCAGATTGTAAAACTCTGCGCTCGGTCTCCGTAATGCGACAAGGCCTTTGGTAGCGGACTCATTTATAGACTCACTAAAATTACCCTTGCCCCAACCCCATAAACTCCGTTGGTTCACGCTCCCGATGCGCTTGTGATTGGCGCCATCACTACTCTGCTAGAATCTCCGACTGAGCAGCGACACCACACTAGAGCTCGAGACACCCAAAAACCAGCCAAAACGTCGAATCTCACTCGGCGATTTCCGGTGCGTCGGGAAATGCCACCCCGCCATGGCGCTCGCCAATTTCCCCGTATTACAAGATCACGGCCGCACAGAATCCGGGGCGTTCTCTTCAAATCAGCCTTGTTGATAATCAAGTTGTGACTTTCACAAAAAGTTTCATGCCCCAAAACGGTTTAGTCGGATGGGAGGTCATCACGGGAACTTGTTCGAACACTCTTAATCTCTCGCAATCCTCATGCCGCCCGGTGTAATGGTGGCGCGCAAGAAAAACACACCCGCGCTTTGAACATCTCGCCCTTAAGCAATATACGCGTGACTTGGCACCAAGGGCTGCCGGTGCTACGGAGAAATTGATTCTCAATTACAATTACAATTCGTACATCCGAAGCACCACTTGCCTTTGTTAAACTCTTCCCACAGCTCCTCCGGGAATACCATTCCCTCTTCCTCAAAAGACGGCTTTTCGTAGACCTTGTTCGACTCATCTCCACACAGTGCACCAAATTGAGGTCCGTTCTCCGAGGACAACAGCTTTTCCTTCTCGTACATTACCCCACTCCTAATTCTCCTAAGATCCTTAATGACAAACACCTGTGTACGAAATCGCAAACGTCCGATTCTACTTTCGTCAAATCTTTTGATTAAATTCCCGAGCCACCCTCGCCACAACCTCACTTACGGTGCGTTTCCCATCGAGGCACTAGAGGATGATATATCCTACCTCATTCAAACGGTAAATCTTACCACCATGAATCTCAAATAAAAAGTGTCGGCGATTACCCACGGGGTGCCGATACAACACATAACGATCGGACAATCGCAACACTTTGTCAACGATCCCCTCTTGAACATCCATTAACAAACCTCCGAATTCCAACAATCCGGATCCCGCTCCAAAAAGTTCCCCGTCTTGTAATACGCAACTGCGCGACATCCGCCACACTTTTCAAAAAAACTTACACCGGGAGCAGGACGCGGGCCAATTCATCCGCAAACGAAGGTGCCATAAGACTTCGGAGGTGTACCATACCTTAAAAGTCCATCTTTGAGGACATTTCCAATCGGTATTTCTAACCGCCGACATGGCAACAAGGTTCCATCTGGCATCACACATAAACTAGTCAAGCCGGCGGGACAATAACCTCCCAACTCGTCCCCCAGAAGGCACCACAGTGGTCTGGCAGTGCGCACGAGCACACCATGTTCCCGGAGTAAGCGATTCTTCCTCTGCGCTACAGTCACAAAGACGTCTTTAATTATCTCTTTACTTGGGACGAGTTGCTTATCACAGTGAGACCCCGCCGGGACCATCCGCTCAATTGTTATAGCATTTACTTTAAGCTCCCCTGCGAGCCTCAAAAACTCATTAATCTCGCGGAAATTCTGGGACGTCAGCGTAAACATTATTGCAATAGGGATCCCTCCTTGGACCAAACGCTCTATTGCTTCGATTGCTCGAGCGAAGGCCCCAGGACCTCGAATCGCATCATGAGTTGACTCATTCGCACCGTCCAGCGACACCTGAACCTCGCGCAATCGTTCATACCGCTTCAACCGGTTGACACTAGCATCATCGATCAGAGTCCCATTGGTCAAAATACCGATCCATTCGAACGACGGTGATGTATCAAAAAAGCCCAACAGTCTGAAAAGTCGCGAATCCACAAGAAAGGGCTCACCGCCTGTTAAGGACACGCGACCGCGTCGCTTCCAAACGCACAAAGCTTGCTCAAACTGACGAGCAACCCGAAGATCGTCCTCTTCCAGAGGATCAGCGCAGTCAAAAGCAGACTGATAACAACGGCGACATCGTAAGTTGCATCGGTTAGTTAAATGCCATTGAAAATAAAATGAACGCGCCGGAATCTGGTGGTTTTTGGATATTTGAGCCCGCCATCGAACGAAGTCACTGCTTGTCTTAGGCTGCTGGTGTAACCCAATTTCGGGACTTTCCTTTTAACACGCATTTGTCCGATCCGCGTCAAGCTCATTCTACCTGAGCGGCGAAGAGAGTCAAAACTCCGCGCGTGTTTAAAAGGCATCGCTTGACGACAAGTCAATCACTAGCGCACTGGAAGAGATATCAAATAGTTTGCAAATTTAAGAGTGTTAACCTGCACCGCGTTAGGTGGTGGATTTTTCAGCTTTGCGAATGCAACGTAGCCCTTGGCGGTCTTTCAAAACCTTGATAACGCCCACTGTGCCAAGATGACGTCGTCCGGGCGATCGTACATTCCGTAACCTCCGGGGTGGGTTCGCTCCCCTCCTTTGGATTCCTGACAGCGGATAAATTCTTCTTATCTAGGTCCCCTGTTCAGTAAGTGGGTTTGGTCTTGGAACATTCGGGGGAACGCAGTGGAAATGAACCACTTTTGTCCCCTAATGGCGTACATGGCTCGCTTAATCCAGGTGAGGCCGGACTAACTCAGCCCTGACTACGATTTCTTTGGGCGGG
>JANXBW010000022.1:9303-87899 GCA_025060325.1 Thermoguttaceae bacterium | reverse complement strand
TTCATGGCGGCGAATCAAGAGGCGGGAGCGCCTCAACAAGTATTGAGCTTGCTCGATAAGCAACTTTAAGTTTTTGTCTGCGTTAGGCAAATGAGGGGAAAGCTTACCGACGAGCCGCAGTCCTCGGCCCAGCCGCCTCTTTTTGGTTTTCCAAGGGGGAAAGGTTCTCAAATAGCGGCAGGTGTCGGTAATAGACCTCAAGCATGAGCAAATGCAGAGCGGTCACATAAATTCGGCCGCCAACTGCTGCCCACCGGTCCTCTACAGGCCGCAGGGGATCCCAACTACCCGCAAAAGGCCCGTCCTTGACCTGAGTGCTGAGCAAGGTTTCCTGCATGCGGCGATTCCACCGCTGCCAAGGTTCCCCTTGGAAATAGAAAAGCACCTGCGTGGCGTAATACCAGTAGTAAGCATCTCGAGCAGTCGGCGACCGCAGGTCAATAATCGGCGGGGACTGACTAAGGTTATTAACCCCAGCCCCCAATTGGGGCATATCTCGCCGCCATCCGAGCAAAATCCGCATCAACAACCCTTCGGCCGACATTGCCAAGTTGGCCTCATGCGGCGCCGGAGCTCTTTCGTCCGGTTTAACAAACGGGCTGTAGCAATACTTTTGGCCCCCTTCCACCGCCGCCGTATCCAACCATTTTGAGACCATCCGCAACCGCTCTTCTGGAACGCTCAGCCCCGCTAACCTGGCACTCCATAGGCCCAAAAGTTGCCAGCCGGATACGGATGTGTCTGATTCCCGCACCCAGGTGGGCTGGTCGGGTGCCTTTGTATAACGCCACCCACCGTATTTCGGATCCTGAGCAAACAAGATGAATTGCACCGCCGCCTCTGCCGGGCCCCGCAGTGCCGAGTCACGAGTCATCCCATATGCTTCGCACAGGGCGATGGACGCCATCCCGTGGGCGTACATCCTCGCGCCGCGTTTGGGCTCGGTCTCGTCGGAAAAAATGGAACCGTCAGGCTTCTGTTGATTCACAAGCCATCTCAGCCCTTTAGCGACGGCCTCCCGATACAAGCCTCCCTGGTGCGTATACCCTGCCCCAAGGAAAGCCAGAACGGCTAGCGCAGTTGCTGCCGTATCCGCTCGATAAGCACCTTCGGCACCGCCCGATACGGAACCAAACCGCTCAAGCTCGGGAAATGGAGTGCAGCCTTCTGGTACTGCGTCAAAACGCCAGCGACCGTCGGGAAACTGATATGCCCGAAGGAAGGCAAGCCCCATCTCCACGGCGGTTTCCGTCGATTCCGAGCCGCCAAACTCTTTTGCTTTCTCCAATCGCCCCGCCGGATCGCGACTAGCAAAAGCCGGACTTAACGTTGGCCCCGAGCGAGCGATCATCGGGGGCAGCCCTCCGGGCAACTTCCCGGCAGTACGAACGGCCGAGGGCTGCTGGACCGGAGACCATCGATCGCCCAGCGGGGAGCCTGGAATCTGATCTAATATAGGGCCAGGCGTCCACCGCGGGCTGGAGCCGTCACCTCTGGCTAGATCTTCCACACCCCCCGGATTAAGCCCAACCGGCCGAAACCCGGCCGAGGATGGTGGCCCCGAACTTTGGGCGAAGCTTGGTTGAGCCGACCCTCGAGCGCTTTCAACCCCGGCGTGTTCGCCTGCCAACTCGACCGGTGGTCCCTCACCCCCGCCCAATGGCTCAGGAAGCCTCATCCTTACGACCCGGCCACCTGGCAACCAACTCGGTGGAGCCAACTGAGCTGCGGGAAGAGAATTCCCGCCGGGTTCCCCCGCCAAATCCGCCGCCCCTAAAAGCCCCCCCACCTCCGTGGTTGGCACCCCCTCAGGAAAATCGACCAACACACTTGGTCCGAAACTCTCCTGAGAACCCCGGCTCTCCAAAGCCGGATCGCCCCGGAAAACCCGCGAGCTTGCCGGAGCAAAGCTGTGCACTGGGCCACCCGAGGTCAGAGAAGGTGCCTCGGCAACCTGGGCAATCGCCTGCCCCCCCTCGGTAAGTGCAGTGGAGGACCTTTCAACCATCTCCCCACTGGCCCCCGCGGGGCTTGCGCGAACCAGTTCGTCTAGCCTACCTACCCGACCACTGATGGTAGCCGGAGCACTACTCACTCCGCTTAAACTGACAACCTCCCCATCTCCCCCCTGTCCCTTGGAATCCGCCCGAACCAAGTTCGCGCTTACCCCATCGCCCAAGTTGCCTTCAGGCTGAATAAATGAGCTCTCCAATCGGGAGTGCGGCCTTAGCCCACCGAGATCCACTGCCGAAGCCAGGTCCCGAACCGGGCGGAACGGATCGGGCTTGATTCGACCTCCAACTTGATCCGCGGCGGCTTCTGCAGCTGAAATTCCGGTCCGCTCTGGACGGCCTTCGGCAACCGACGGCCCCATCGGTTGAGGTTCAGACCCCCGCACATTGGCAAGATGCCTGAACTCCCCGGGACGGTCCGTGGTCTCTGCCTTGCGTCGAATGGACGGCGAAACACGTTCAGAAGGCAAAGCCGCCAAAATTCTCTCCGCCTCCGCGACTGTCGCATTTCCCACTACCAACCCAGGGTCTAAAGCAACTTTGCCGGGCGGCTCCGCGGCGGCCAGCTTCCCTAAATCTCGCAGGAGATTAGACCCCACTGGAACATTCGCAAGCCGCGACGGCTGTGCCGGCTGCGGTATAGGATCTTCGCGCCGGCCAGACACCACAGGCTCCGGTGCAATGCTTGGCGTCGATCGGGGGGTTATTCGACCAGCAATAGCTGCTTTACCCCGCGACTGCTGAGTCGCCAAACGGGTAGCCTGAGCTAGTTCAGGGAGCTGCGTGTCAACATTCACTAATTCAGTAATCGGAGAAGGTGAAAAGGTGGGCTCAATAGACGGATCTTTCCGCGGAAGAGGAGCGGGCCTGTGGGGCGGCCGGTTCAACTCAGGTTCGAAGGACTGCGGTTGGGAGGCGGAGAGGCTGCTCGGGCTCGGTTCAGGGATTTCGAATTGGGGGGCTTCGGCTAAGTCCGGGGCCAGCGGTTTTGGGCGATCAGGTCGGACCGGGTTGGTTGCCACAACCTCCCCGATCTGCACATTTGGAACAATGTCCCGGAAAAAATCAGTGGGTTGGGGAGGCCTTGGCCGAGGTGAAATTGCCTCTGGACCTTCCACCGGCAAAGTAGCGACAGCGTTCAGAACTTGGTCGCTCGGATCAGCCTCTGCAGGTGCTACGGGCACTGGTACATCGAAAGGAGCCTCGAAGGCTTCCGGCCGTTGGACGCGCCGGTCGGCAATTCGTACTCCGTAATCTGGCATGGTAACCGGCGGGCGCGGGGGTGGAGGCGGGCTCTTAATGGTTGCCACAAGCTCAACGGCTAAACGATAGCCGCCGATCAAGGCCAGTAGTGCGATGTGAATAAAAAGGCTAAGCAGTGTACACAACTGGACCCGTCGCACCACCCGCCGGTCTAGCAACCGCGTTAGGCCAAGGGCTAAGCCCAAAAGCAGGGCAAGAAGCCCTAGCCTCATATAGCCACTTTGCCACCAAGGATGCTGGTTAAGATCAAAGCTTGCCGGCGTAACCGTCCACAAGGCCACCGCTACCACACAGGCTACAATTGCCAGATCTATAGCCCAGCGCTCTTCGTCAAAGCCTGGTGGCCGCGCAGCGGGAAGTGGCCGAATTTCTCGGCGGGTCTTGACATACATCGCTTACCGTCCCTTTCGTCCACAGAGAGCGGATAAAGACTCCACTTAAGTTTTCGAGCCACCTTCCCCTTCCCAAGTGCTAGCCCGATAGTTGCGGATATTGGCCCGCAAACATGCGTTGATGGCACTAACGACAACCTCCCACGCGCAGCGTCGATCGGCGCGGATAACCACCGAGACTCGCTCCGGATCGGCATGCCATGCTTTTAGCAAAGTAGCCTCTAACTCCCGAAGCGTAAGTTTCTGTCCGCTAATGATGTACTCGCCGCTGGCATTTATGTTGACAAAAATCTCAGCCGGCTCAATGATTAGGGGCCGAGCTTCAGACGCCTCCGGCAATGGGATGTCAAGTTCCCGTTCTTCCTCCGCAAACTTTGTCGCCACCAAAAAGAAAATAAGAAGCAGGAACACCACATCGATAAGAGGAGTAAGATTTAGCGAGGCCAAAGCCTTGCCGGTGTCAATCTTCACCGCCATAGCTGTTGCAGTTCCTAGTAATTAGGCAAGTTTAAGTAAGAAAGTACGAACTTTTGTTAACATGCGGAGCGGTGAATTCGCGACGGGACCTTAACCCGTTCCGCACGGGGTAGCGCTCCGTTTGTCAACGACTATAGCTCCGGAGGGGCTTCTGCCAGATGGACAGGTGCGGTTGCCGAGTCCGGTCGCTTACGGATCGGGGCACTGACCGGCGGTGGCGGGGGCACCGGTTGCCCGAGCGAAACCGGCAGCGATTCGTCAACAAAGCCATCACCGAATAGCCTTAATCTCCCCTCAAACCGCTCAAGCTGCGGCAAAATCCCGAGCATCACTTCATCAATTTCCCGGAATAACTTTTGGATCCGGCTTTCAAAAAGGTGCGCAAGAACCGCTGCGGGAATGGCCACACTTAGCCCGGCAAAAGTCGTCACTAATGCCACGTAAATGCCATCGGCCAGATACGTTGCCCGGTTTGCCCCTAAGGGAAGATTGGCCGTGACAAAGAATGCCTTGATCATTCCCCACACAGTGCCAAGAAGCCCCATGAGGGGTGTCACCCCTGCCGCCAGGCTAAGCCAGCGTACATTACTGTACAGCCGTGACGCCTCGCGCTCTTCCGCATCACGGAGAGCTTGCTCGACCTCAAGCTGCGGTCGGCCCACCTTAAGTAAGACCGCACGAATCACGTTACTGGCTGCAGAGGGGTATAATTGACATAAACGATAAGCCAAGCGAGGATCAAATCCCTCCGGCCGAGCTCCAAGTGCTGCCAACTGGCGAATGAGCCCAGGAGGTAAAACTTTCGATCGCCGAAGGCCTAAGGCCCGCTCCATAGCGCAGGCCACCACGACAAGGGACATAAAGCCGATCGGAATCATCAACACACCGCCTCGGACTAGTAGCTCAAGAAATGTCAATTGCTCTTGACTGGATCGAGCGCCAGGTTCTTGTGCGGCAGCCGATGCAGCTTTCTCCCTCTCCATCGCAAGCTGTTCATTTAGCTGACGAACTTTTTCCTCTGCCTTCCGTTGGCCTTCCTCGGGATTAAATTCGGGAGCCTGGACTAAGATAAGACTGGAGCCTCTGGCGGCAAAATCATCAAATGCATTGCTGGTCTCCCGAGCCGCCGGTGCCGGCAGTTGACTAAATCCTGCGGAACGGTGCGAGTCCACGGATCCTCGGGACCCACCTCCCGAACCGGAGCTGCCGGTCAGGGCAACGGGTCTCCCTAACGAGGCCTGCCACCAGGCAGCAAGCCCCACAAAAGTCAACAAAAAAAGCACCGAGGTGACCCGAGCACGATGTCCTTCGAAACCGAGCCGTTGATCGGTTGGAGAAAGCATCGAATTTCACCACCTTTCTATCAACAAGGTCGGGAAAACTTCGGCCTTGCTCAGCACCATCTCGAGCGTAGCCCCTTACCTACCCATTTTACTACCGACCCGCGATTCTGCCCGAATTTTCCAAAAGGAGGGTTGCCAACGCCCTACCTGTTTACCGGATTTTGACACTTTCCGCTGAAGCCACCGAAGGCTAAGGCTTATCCAGCGACGGCCGTGCTTAAACTCCGATCAGGCGTCTCCACTTGGAGGACCCGAATTCATTCTTTGGAGGCTTAAGCCTCATTCGGAACTTAGGAGGGTGTCCCAGCAATCTGCTCCCTTCCCCCGCCGGGTTTCTAAACCGCAACCATCATGCCGAAAAAGTCAGGCTACCGCGGGGCTCGCGATCCAGCGGGCATTTGCCCTTCCAACTTCTTGCGTGCCACACCCACCTTCGGATCCGCGGTGTCACCAAATTTATCTACAATCTCCCGATACAGTTCCAAAGCCTCGTTGGTCCGCCCCAGAGCCTCGTAACAACGAGCCGCTTCATATAGACTTAATAGCCGGAGCTCAGGAAAACCAAACCCGTAAGCCACTACCAGGAAATGCCGGATGGCCTCAACAAATTGCTTTTCCGCGAAACAAATTTCCCCACGGAAAAACTGAGCCCTGGCTACGGCTTCCGGATCGCCGGAAGAAATTGCTAGCTCCAGATACTTTTCGCTCTCCTTTCGTTGACCAAGCTTCCAGTGGACCCTCCCCAAATGATAGAAAACCCTGCCGCGAACTGAGGAATCAGGGAATCTATTCCGACAAAGTTCAAGGAATTGCAAGCTTTCCTGCCACTGGCCAAGCTGAGCAGCTGCTTCGCCTCCTCGAAACAGTATAAGTGCCGCCATTTCCGGCGAGGCAAATCGATCCAGCTGGGAGCTTGCCAGTCGACATTGCTCCAAAGCCAGTTGATAAAGCTTTCTTGCTTCCTCATTCGGCGTCCCATCGTCTAAAGGCGACGCCGAGCCTGCCATTTCCAAAATTTTTGCTGCCTGACGAAAGTAGCATTCCACCAGCATAAACCTTCCGTCCGCAGCAAGTTCACCCTCGCGCGCCACAGTCAACTGGTACTTAAAGAATTCAGCCGCCCGGTCGTAATCACCCATTTCGAAACGGCAGCGTGCGTAACGGTTGCTTGCCTTTTCCAGCAATGGCAGGTTTCTTTCGGCATTGGCCCGCTGGGCTACCTTGTGAAAAGCTTGTGCAGCGGTTGGATACTCTCCCAGCTGATAGAGGAGTTCTCCCACCTGATAGAGGTGATTCAAGCTTGCGTTGTCCCCTCTGCTCTTAACAAAATCCAAGAGGAGACCCTTGGCTTTCTCCTTCTCGTTATTTAAGTTGTAAGCCAATGCCAGGAGGATCAGTACTTCGTTTTCATCAACATCAGGTATTTGTTTGCCGCGTAGGGACTCAAGAAGGACCACAGCCGTGGGATAATCCTTTAGTTCTACCCGGGCAGCAGCCAAAAGATACTTCGCCTCGCTTGCAGGCGGATCCGGCGGCTCGCTTTTCAATATTTCCTCAAGCTGGCTGGCTGCCTCACCAAATTTTTCCAAGGAATAAAGGATCCGTGCCCGCACCATCCGCAAGGTCAGAAGTTGCGAGGCATCCGTTGTACTCAGCAGAAGTTCATCGATAACAGGAAGTGCTTCCGCCAACCGATTCTCTGCTTGCAGCGCAAGCGCCAAAGCGTAAGCGACCCGCATAGCAAGGTTTGGGGAGAGCTTTTGTTTGAGAAGCCCCTGGTATCGAGCAATGGCTTCCGCCCGTCGCCCCGCTCGGTCCTCAAGATTTGCCAGCAGAAACTCGGCTTCCTGAGCCACCGCGGGGGGGACAGGACCAGTCGCCAGGCCCTGGAGAACTTCTTTGGCCCTGTCCAACTGGTTAAGAGCCATGTACGCCCGCCCCAAATCGAGCTTCGCCTGAGGCGCCTGCCGGAAGTTGGGGTCGGTCTTTACCGCTTGTTCGAAAGCGGTCGCTGCCTCGCGATATTGCTTCTGCTCGAAGTAGCTGACTCCCAGCACATAGTAAACCTGGGCCACAAGCGACGGCGTCTTGATTGAGCTTGCCAATTGCGGCGCGCGAGAGATCACATCGGCGTAGTTCTCTCGCGACAGGCTTACCCAAAGTAAACGCACACGAGCTGCATCGGCGCTAAGCTGATCCCCTTTGAAACGCTCAACGATTAACTTGTACGTACGTTCAGCTTCATCCAATTGGCCCAGATTGTAATAAGCCTCTCCCATCACAAGATAGGTAGACGGTACCAACGGATCGTTGGGAGCCTGCTCGACAAATCGCGATGCATATTTTATTGCCACCTGCGGTTGCCCAAGCTCTAGGGCCAAAAGGCTTGCCCGCCTGCAGGCTGCCAACACTGGGGGACTTCGCGAATCCCGGTCGGCTAGTCCACACAGCAGTTGGAACGCTTCCGCCGTTCTGTCTTTAGTGGCCGCCAGGGCTTCCGCGCGAATAAGTTCCAGTTGCTCCACAAGTGCCGGCGTCTTCACCTTCTGGAGAAGTTGCTCAGCCTCTGTAAGCGCCGCACCCACCTGTCCGGCATTCAGGAGGCTTTGGGCGATGAGAACGGCCGCCTCCTCGGCCACCGGTTCTCCCGAGGCCACCACCTTGCGCAGCTCCGCGATCGCCTCGTTCCACCTTTCAAGCTGCCGCAGCACCTTCCCTGCCGCGAAAGCTGCACGCACGGCATGCTTGGTTTTGGGATAGTCCGTCTGCAGTTTCTGATAAATGCGCACAGCTTCCGGAAGTTGTCCTGACGCAGCTATTGTGTCCCCTAAGCGAAGCAAGGCGTAAGACGCTAATTCCGGATCGGACGTCTTTTGAGCCTGCTCAAATCGTTGACGCGCGGCATCGAAACGTTTTTGACTAAACAGGAAATCTCCCAACTCGGCCGCCGCCTCTGCAGCCAGCGGATCGTTTGGAAATTCTTGGAGCAAGAGTTCAAATTCTTGCGCTGCCTCTTGCGTTTGACCAACCTCCCGCAAACAAACACCCAGGCTATACCGGGCGGCCGGACGCACATTGGCACTTAGTTGGCCTTTAAGCGCCTCCCGGTACGCCTGGATGGCCTCTTCTTTTTGGCCCAGCTGGTACAAAAGTTCACCACGACAGAACAATGCATCAGCTCGGCTTGGGGACTTGGGAAATGCTTTCAGAAAGCGGTCGAAGACCTCAAGCCCTTCGCGCGCAGAGTTGACATCGCCCTTTGCCACCAGGCGAACGAGGCTAAGACCTTGGTGGAAGAGCGAGTCTTCCTGAAGGCTCGGATCGGAGGCTCGCTTGGCAGCCTCGGCAAAGGCAGTCTTCGCCTCTGCAAACCGGCCCAGCTGATACTCGCAAAATCCCAAACGATAGTAGGCGTCCGCCAACCGGGGATCTTGTGGATACTTGCTGATGAAAGCCCGCCAGGCCTCCGCTGCCATGTCATACGAGCGGAGGTTCTGCAGTTTCGTAGCTGCTAGGAAATCTGCCGTAGCCAAAGCTGTGGCAGAACCCCCACCGGCCTGTCCCAAAACTTGAAAAGCAACTTGTTGATATCCATAAATGCCCGGGCCGATCGGCCGGCATGCTTCTGCCTCCCGATCAAAAAAGCCACCCGAGCAGCAAAGAGCTAGCAAAACGCCGATCTCCACGGGTGAATTGAACGGGATTTTTCGTCGAGGAATTTGCCCGCCTAGCTCACTACCCGCGGCCACAATGAGGGATAAACCCCGCCGGAGAAGTTTCATGCCCAACCTCCGGAGTCTCTGGTCCCTTCTTGCCCTGCCGAACTGCCTCAAGGATGCGGTGGCATAGAGCCGTGCGGTGTTGTTCTCGTTAGCTCTTACCGGTTCGCCCCTGCCAAGCTCCCTACCGTTTCCTTGCCGTCAACGAGGGTCCAGGCCTCGGTAAACCAAAAGCCTTAAGCCGAAAAGTTTGACAGTCGCCATTGTCGACATGCCGGGTTGGTGACCGGCTCTCCGAGCGGCCAGCTTGCCCGAGCTCTCAGGCCAAGCTTATCGAACCACGGCAGGAGCTACGGCTCAAACGATCGATGAATCTTCAAGTCGCACCCGGCAAACCCGCTGATTGTTTCCCAAAACCACATTACGACTACGGCGGGTTCTATTTGGCTTGCTCACTAACGGCAACGGCCCCCGCCAACCCCGAGTTGGTCACGATATCACCCTAGTGTGATTCCGCCGCGCAGCACAGCCGAACGACCTAATTAGAAAAAACCGGCTGCTACCCCCAACGCCCTCCATTTAGAGGGAAAACCGCAACCTCTACCCACGCAAGCGACCGCGATAGGGACCACGCCCGCTCCTTGCGTAGCAAAACCTCTTTGAATCTAAGGCAGGACCTCAGCGGAGACAAGAATCTGGACTTCCAACCCCTCCAATAAGGAATCCGCGCCCCAAAACGTGGCGGGATAGCTGTCTCGCGTACGTGTAAGCAACAGATGCAGAAGTTTTGGCGTTGAGCAAAAGCAATTACAATTAAACCAAGCCTGAAAAACTTGGCGGACAAAGCGGTCATGTACAAATTCGACCGGGAGTGTGGGTCTCGTGTGCCTACCCATGCACGGAGTCGGGCTACGGCTACTGAGTTGAGCGGTAAGTCGGAAAGAAAACGGAGTTGAGCCGGATCGCTTTAACAATCGCTTTTGCAAGGTAGATCAATTGAACTCGCGGCCCCGGTTGGGTGGTCAAATTCGTCCAACCCCCTCTCTGCAAAATGTTTGAGGAAAGGCTCGTCGGCAAAAGGATTGAAGTAGGCGGAGAAGTGGTTGGTAGATACGGGCAGAGCAAGTGAGGGGGGCAGAGCTACGACCGTTAAAAGGGGCGCTTTCCGGGCTTACAATACTGCCGCAGGGATTATTGCCAGCAAGCGGGAATCATAACGGCCGGCTCCGGTAGGTACTGAGGGCGCTGGCTAATTCGGTAGCGTTCATTTTGGCGTTCCAAGCAGAATTTGCGTTAGGAAAAGGAACCGACCGATGGCACCCGTTAAAATGCAGCGATGGTCGTGTTCTGGGTCTTTCTTGATCGTGGTGATTTTTTTGCTTTTTGTCGGGTTAGGACCTACCGCTGCAGTCGCTCAGACAGAAGAGACTCAGTCGGCGGGAGCGCCTGGGTCAATCTATGTGCTCCCATATATTGTGGTACTTTTGTCGGTTGGTCTTGGGGTTTTCGTGGTGGTCTCGCCCACAAGACGCCGCGACCGTCCGAAAGCTGTGGAATGGAAATCGACCACGGGCTTGGCAGAGGCAGTGGCTGAGTCGGGACCGCCCGTGATCATGGTTGGCATGCGGATCGACCAAGTGACGAAGCTTTTGGGCAAGCCCAAGATCGCCCGTAAAGGGTCGGAAATTTATCGGGAACTTTATCAAGCTGGCAAACTATCGGAGGAAGACGCCGCCAAGCAATATTTGACCTTCGAGCACAAGGCGGGGCGTTACGAAATAGTCGTGCTTGATAAAAGGGTCGTCCAGATCCTTAAGCAGCCGGCACCTAAGCCACAACCCGGCAAGAAGTAATAGGAATCCTTTTTAAGTTCGACAAATTGGCCGGGCCTCTGTCGGAAAGGAGGGCTCGCGAGCAGCTTCAAAGGTTCTTCCGATCAAAAAGGGCAGGAACGCAACGCGCCGGTGCGAAATTGGCCCGCTCAGGCTACGGCTTTAAGTCGCTGCGGGTGGGCGGGGAGGACCGCTTGGCCGTGGTAATACTCGGCAATCGCACCCACTACAAAAGCCTGCTCTTCTTCTGTTAGCTCGGGGAAGATTGGCAAAGCAAGGACTTCTCGAGAAGCGCGGAAGGTATTCGGCAGATCCTCTGGCCGGTAGCCAAGACTGGCAAAACATTTCTGTTCGTGTAAGCCAAGGGGGTAGTAAATCTCTGTGCCAATGCCTCTGTTTTTGAGGAACTCTCGGAGACAATCTCGCCGCCCCTCTGGAACCCGCACAACAAATTGGTTCCAGACGTGATAGGCTCCGGGCAAGGGCCGGGGCAACACGAGGATATCGGCCAGCCGGTTCTCCTCGAATAACGCAAAGTAAACGGCCGCCTTTTCTGCCCGACGCTTTTCCCACTCGGCAAGATATCTCAGTTTGATCCGCAGCACGGCTGCCTGAAAGCCATCCAGCCGACTGTTAATCCCGACCACCTGGTGGTAATACCGAGGGGACATCCCGTGACAGCGAAGGAGCCGGAGGCGCTCGGCAAGCACCGCACTGCCGGTAACCATCATTCCTCCGTCTCCTGCCCCGCCCAAGTTCTTCGTCGGGTAAAAGCTAAAGCAGCCAACTTCCCCGAAACTGCCCGCTACCTGTCCATTCCATCTTGCCCCGATTGCCTGGGCGACATCCTCCACCACGGCCAGGCCGTTGCTCCTTGCAATTTCCATGATGCGGTCCATCCGGGCACACTGACCGAATAAGTGGACCGGGATGATCGCACGAGTTCGGGCCGTGACTCGGGAGCCCACATCATCGGGGCAAACGTTGAACGACTCTAACTCAATGTCCGCAAAAACAGGCCTTGCCCCCAGTCGCCAAACGGCACTTGCGGTCGCAAAAAAAGTAAAGCTCGGGACAATGACTTCGTCGCCAGGGCCCACCCCCAAAGACATAAGGGCAAGGAGGAGGGCGTCGCTTCCCGAGGCGCAGCCTACGGCGTAGGGGAAGCCAAAATATTGGGCAAACTCCGCCTCGAATTGTTCGACTTCGGGCCCCAGGGCAAAGGCCCCCGAATCCCAAACCCGGCCCAAAGCAGCCAATACCTCTTCCCGCAAGGGCTTAAGCTGCCTGGTCAGATCGTAGAAGGGTACACCCATCCGTGGATCACCGTTGTGGCTGAGCGTATAAACTCTCGTGGCTCCGAACCCGTCCAACTATTAGGTGGCGCAACCGAAGCGTGCAGTCGAGTGTTCGGGGCTCACCTATGGGGTTGTTACCTGCTCCGAGCTGGCGCCTACGTTAGTCTTATTCCCGTGGTAACCCTCTGAACTTCATGCAAGCCCAGCTAAGCGTTTTGCAGTTTGCCCAAACTTGCGGCCCGTCCGGGAGCCGGGGCACTTCCACCACAAGAGCTCGCAGTCACGTTAGTCGCAGAGTGTGGCTCCGGGTCGATACCCGTAGCCAAGTGCCGAAACGAACCGTTGGAAAACTCTAGGCACAATCCGACGCCTGGCCGCCAAGGTGCCTGGAAAAGCTGCGCCAGACTCCGCTTTTCGCACCGGTCAGGCGGCTTGGCCGAAAAGGGAAAAATGCCCGGTGAATGCTCCCAACCGTAGCGCAAGCTACTTGCCCGGATCAACCCCGGTCAAGACAACTTGCTTCCTTGTCGCCAAAGCCGCGCTCTTAGGAGCAAATGTTTGGGAGGCCCAAGCTAACTTGCGGTCGCACCCCGACCTAATTTTCTCGTGGGGCCGGGTTGTGTCAGAATGCGAACCCAACCGATAAAGCGAAGGCGAGGGGTGCTCGCCGATGTCAAACCCCGGGCTTTGTGGCGGGTGAAGGAGCCGGAAACTTCCTGCCACTCCTTCCCCCACCAAGGCGTTAGACCGGCGACCAGCGTCCTGTTTAAGACCAGTTCCGAGAACTAGCTAGGCGGCGGCAAGATCGGCGAGGTACGTCGCGGTAACAACTTGCAAAGCAGAATCCCACCAAAATAAAGGCCACTGAGGGGAATGGCCATCGCGATCATGCTCCATGGATCTGGCGGAGTAAATAACATCGCCAAAGTGAAAATGACGACAACCGCAATCCTCCATTGATTTAAATAGTTCTGAACGGTAAAAACGCCGATCCGCTCCAGGAACAACATGACGAGCGGCAATTGGAACGTAATCCCAAATCCCAAGGGCAAGATCAAAACAAAGTTCAACCATTCGCTAATCCGCGGCTCAGGGTCGATATTAAGCCAGGCGTTAAAAGTCAACAAGAATTGAAGCACAGGTTCGAATACAACGAAGAACGCCGCAGCTGCACCAGCAAGAAAGAGCCCTAAGCTAAAAGGCAGGAAAATGTACACGAACTTACGTTCATGCCAGTAAAGCCCGGCGGCCACGAACCGCCAAATCTGGAGGAATATCCACGGGCTTGCTAACACAGCACCGACCAGGAGAGCCGCTTTGACGTATATGGCAAACGCCTCATGGGCGTTCAGGCTTGCCGTGCGGACTCGCCGGTCCTCCTCAATTGGTCGCCACATAGTGATTTCGACAAGGTGTTTATTCCCGTCGCCGTTGCCGCCTTCGCCGAGTTTGGCATCCATTCCCAACCGGCGAGCAAGCTCTGCGGGATTAACGAAGATCCTCTCCGGAAACATCCGCTGCGTTTGCGCCTCCTTCAGCACATCTTCCGTATAGCCCAGCTCGGTTAACTCTTTAAGCCGCGCCGCCACAATCCGGTCCGCTTGATCCGCATAGTACTGAATGAGCGCTCGCCGCAAAGGCAGTTGAATCCAGTTGACAACTTGGTCGCTCACAAAAAGGCCAATCAGAAAGCCAACCAAAAGCCCCATCAACGCTCGAAATAAGCACCCGCGGAGCTCTTCCAAGTGTTCGCCAAAGGTCATTGTCGATTCCCGGAAAAGGTCCTCATCGGACTTCCGCGGGATGCGAATAAGTTCTTTTAGCCGCTGGGCAATCTTCATTTTTGATTTCGAACTCCGTCCGAAAGTCAACCAACCCGGGCACGACCATGACCTCCGCGGCCCGAGCCCGCCATGAACGATTACACAGAAGTTCTCGGCCGTCGCTTGTTATTTCGAAGCTGGGGGGCGGGTTGCCTAACTGCCCTCAACACCCATCACAATCCAGCACCGTGCGACAGACCTCATTAACCGACCGAATTTTTCGCGCAGGAACCATCCCGCTGACGCGGGGATTCCGCCGGCCATTAGGCTTACCTCGATGCATGATAGCTTGCCCTTGCCCAGCCGAACAGGATGTAAAGGCCCCCACCCGCAAAGTTCGCGAGAAATCCTGGCCTAATTCCCACACCGCAAGAGACGCGCTTTTAAGGACCGCCGGCGGCACAGGAAGCTTCCCGCAACCCCGGCAGTTGCGCCGTTATCTCGCGCAGGAGGTCATATTGGCCGAATGCCGGCCTCCTCCCGGGCAGGTCGCAAGCTAATAGCGGCGAATAATCCCAAGCCCTTCGAAGAATGCCGAAGGCGGGAAAACTTTCCGGACATATCGGCCCGGTGGAGGCATGCGAGATTCACATCTCCCGCGCTTTAACGCTTTCCGGGAGGGCGTTCCCGAGCCGATCGATACCAGAGATTCCTGCGGTCTGGCGCGACTCTGTGGACGCTGTACAATGGTGCCGGCCTCCTCCCGGCCCGTCAACAAATCCCAAGCTTAAAAGGGTCCAAGCAAGGGAGGCAAAATTTAGGCTGGAAAACGACCTTTCCGGGACAACCAAGTATGCTTCCCCCACTCCAATTTGAGCCGATTTACCAGGATTACATCTGGGGACCTTCGGTTACCAAAAGCCGCCTCGCGAAATTTTTGAGTCACCAACTTCCGCGAGGCTTCCGACGGATAGCGGAATCGTGGGAGCTAGTCGATCTACCCCCCAAATGGAGTAGCAAGCTGCGCCGACCCATCGCAGGGATGGGCACCCTCCGCGAAGTCCTGGCCCAAAATGCTCCGGAGGTATATGGCCCAGGCAAGTCCCCGGAAAGATTTCCCCTCTTAGTGAAGTATCTTGACGTTGAAGATAGACTTTCAGTCCAGGTTCATCCCAGCGACGACAGCCTGGCCCAGCTCGGTTTGAGCGGATCCGGTAAGGACGAGTTATGGGTAGTCGTCGCGGCCGAGCCCAGCGCTAGGATTTGGGCTGGCTTTCGTCGCGAGGTATCAAAGGCGGAGATTCTTTCGGCGATACAAGAAAAGCAGCTAGCCGAAGTTTTGGCAGAGGTCCAACCCGGTCCAGGAGACTGTTACTTTTTCCCGGCCGGCACAGTTCACGCGGCAGGAGGTGGACTGCTTATCTTGGAAATCCAACAAGCAAGCGACGTTACGTTTCGACTCTACGACTGGGACCGGTTGGCTCCCGACGGGAATCCTCGCCCTTTGCACATTGAGGAGGGGTTATTTGCACTCCGATTGCCCCAGGGCCCAGTGAAGCCCCTTCAACCAATTCTTGACGCGGAAGGGGCTGAAGTACTCCTTCAAGGGCCAAAGTTTACCGTAAGGCGCAGGGAGGTAACCTCGCCAAGTGCCGTTCCGATTGGACCGAGTTTCAAGATCCTGGTGGTACTCGCCGGCTTCCTTGGCGTCGCTTTCGATAGCGAGAGAGTTGAGGTGAACACGGGAGACGTCATACTTCTTCCTTGGTGCCTCCGCGAAGTGGTTCTTGCGCCCATCTCCTCAAGCCCCACCTCCGTTTTGGAGGTTGGCTTATAACCCGTCAGGCCGAAGTACTCTGAAAAGCCAGTGTTTCCGCGACCAGTGTTTCCGCGAATCCCTGGAACAAATTTTTGTGCCATCGGTCTTTTTAAAAGGCCTCGCCCCGTTTCCGAAGCATCTCCGAAGCCAATCCCTACCCCCGCTAAGGACGGAACCCGGCAACCCTCGGACGCGCCAAGGGGCTGTTAATTGCGGGAAACCGTAGCCGGGGGCGGACTCATTTTGCCATCCTCGCTCCTCGGGTCCCATCTCGCTCGGAACCGAGTACCCGTTTGGGCCGCGCAAGCCTCTCCTTTTAGCACCTAAGCTTAGGCGCGGCGGATCTCACTTGCTCCCTGAATCCACCCACTGCCGGCTTGGTCGCGCGTTTCTTCTAGCCTAGTCCCCGTCTCCAGCGAACGAGTCAACCGCAGCAGGTGACCAATCCGCGCTTACACCCCGGAAAAGGCGTAGTCTAGCGAAAAAAGACCGGCAACAATTAGACTCTCGGCGGGGGGCAAATTAGGAAATGTCCGGCCACGCACATTGGTTTGAGAGTCCCAGGAGCGGCCTGCGTTGGCCGAAAAGCCGCCGGAACGTCTCGCGGCGATATGCAGATGGAGAAAGTTTAGTTTTCGCATGAAACACAGGTGATATTTTCTTCCCGTCATGATGGCTTCAACGGACATCTTCATCACCGGGATTGGAGTGGTTTGCCCGATCGGCGTCGGCAACGAGGCTTTCTGGAACGCTCTCCTGCAGGGGCGAAGCGGCGTGACACGGCTTCCGGGTGTTGACGGGGCCGGGTTGCCCCCGGTATTAGGGGCTCAGGTGCCCGGATTCGAACCAGCGCGGTGGGTCCGGCCCCGTAAGGCGCTTAAGGTCATGAGTCGGGACATCCAACTTGCGTTCGTGGCCGCCGAGCTCGCTTGCCAGCAGGCTGGTGTGGGGCCCGGCAAAGTTGACCCTGACAGGTTCGGGATCGTTTTCGGGGCCGACATGATGCCATGCGAGCTTGAAGAGCTCGCCCCGGCTTACCGTCAATGTATGGTCAACGGCCATTTTGATTTTGGCCGCTGGGGCACCCATGCCCTCGAGGAAATGTTCCCCTTGTGGATGCTTAAATACTTGCCAAATATGCCGGCTTGCCACATTGGCATAGCTCAGGACGCTCGCGGGCCGAATAACACGATCGTGCTCGGGGAGGTTTCGAGCCTGGCGGCCATGGCTGAAGCAGCCCGAGTGCTTCAGCGCGGGGCAGCGGACATTATGATCGCAGGTGGTGCTGGCTGCCGAATTCACCCCATCGTTTGGTCGCGGCGATCGGCTTATTACCCAGCGGAGTGGGACGGTCCGCCGGAGAAAGCTTCGCGCCCCTTCGACAAAGCTCGCTGTGGTCAGGTGTTCGGGGAGGGAGCGGCCGCCTTCGTGCTCGAACGGGCCGACCATGCCCATGCTCGGGGGGCTCGACCACTGGCAAAGCTACTCGGCTTTGCCTCCACATTCGAACCGTGCCCGCAAGGGAGGCTCCCCACTGGTCAAGCCATTCGTCGCGCCATCGTAGAGACGCTACGGCAGGCTGGCATGTCGCCCACGGAGGTCGGTCATGTCAACGCCCATGGGCTAAGTACCCGTCATGACGACCGGATCGAAGCCCAAGCTATTGCCGCGGTGCTCCCCGATGTACCGGTGACCGCTCCGAAGAGCTTCTTTGGAAATCTGGCTGCGGGGACCGGTGCCGTCGAAGCGGCAGCTAGCGTTTTGGCAATCCAAAGTGGCTTTATTCCTCCGACATTAAACTACGAAGAGCCGGACCCAGAGTGTCCCATCAACGTTGTCGCCGGAAAGCCAGCCCCGCTACAAAAGCCAACGGCTTTGTGTCTAAACCACACCCATTTTGGTCAGGCAATGGCTCTCCTTCTGGCACATCCGGACTTTTAAACAAGTTGAACTGATCTGCCCAAAGCCTTCTCGGGATCTGCAAGTGGATTTTGCCTGATAAAAAGCTTCCATTCTTGGCGAGGCAGGCTTCCCCATTAGCTTTTTGTCGACGAAACCCGATTTATCTTACGGGCAAACTATCTGTTCCGCCGGCTCACCTTGATATTTGTTATGTTGACGCTCGTACGCCACAAGAATCTATCGCCTCATTTTAAACGCGGATGTCCTGCGGAGATTTTCCAAGCAGTTCGTGATCTTCTGGACGGACGGTGTTTCGTTCCGGATAAGCAAAGAGATTTTTGACCCTCGAGATTCTCGTTCACAGAGAAGCTCGCTAACGATGCGGGCTAAGAGCCCTCAGCCAGCGAAGAAGGCCTGGCGAAAAAGGCACTCCGAAAGCCCAACTAGGCGGCAAAGATCGGCACAGCGAAAAGAAACCCGGTCCCCCGAGCCAGGGGAACCTTGTCAACACCGAGATCGGGCTATTCGGCCGTTTTCGCTCGGCGGAAGTACTCCTCCAAAATCGCCGGCACACGGTCCGGGCTGACCTGTGCCCACACATCGTTCCCTATTATGATCACCGGGGCCAGGGCGCACATTCCCAAGCAGCGAGAAGCCTCCACTGTAAACAATCCGTCTTTGCTTGTCTCACCAAGCTGGACACCCAGCTCGCTCATGAACTTTTCGGCCACCCTGTCGGCACCCTTAACGTAGCAGGCGGTCCCGAAGCAAATGTTCACTGTGAAGCGACCTCGTGGCTGGAGCCGGAAAAAGTGGTAAAAGGTGGCAACCCCCGATACTTTGGCCGCCGGGATTTGCATCAACTGGGCCACCGCATCCAACTGCGAAGCCCCCAGATAGCCGAATTCCGCCTGAACGCGGTGCAAAACGGCAATCAGGTGGCTATCCGGCCGAGGATCCCTTTTTTTCACCTCGTCGATAAACTGGCAGATCTTATCGCCAAGGACTCTTCGGCAACTGGCTTCAACTTCCGGCCAATTGTCTGTAGACGAAATAGGCTGCGATCGACCGCTCATCGGATACCTCGTGGCAATCGCGGACGGTAACTAGTGTGCAAAAGCTCGTGGGCCTTTGGCGACCCGGGTGTTCCTAAAAAATTTTCGTAAAGCTCAACAATGGCGGGGTTTTCGTACGATTTCCGGAGCTTCTTTTGACTGTCGATGGTGTAAAGCGCCTTGGCGCGTTGACGAAGAAGTTCTTTATCCAAAACAGGCACCCCCGGCGGCGGATATGGCTGGCCGCCTCCGCCAATACACCCTCCGGGGCAAGCCATGATTTCCACGATGTGATATCTCTCTTCCCCAGAGGCGATTTTATCCAAGACAATTTTCGCATTTGTCAACCCATTGGCCACGGCCACGTGGATCGCTCGCTCGCCCAAGGCGACATAGGCCTCGCGGACTCCTTCCACGCCGCGGACTTCTAAAAACTCCACTCGGTCGACCCCTTTGCCGGTGGCCAGCCGGGTAGCTGCCCGCAGTGTTGCCTCCATTACTCCGCCTGTCGTTCCGAAAATATCCCCTGCCCCCGAGGCTAGCCCCAGCGGCGGGTCAAATTCCCCATCCGGCAGCCGGGCCCAATCGATCCCATAACACTTGATCATCCAAATCAGCTCACGAGTTGTCAACACGGCATCGGTGTAGGGAGTGCCGTCCGGCATGCGGTGCTCTGGCCGGGCCGCCTCAAACTTCTTCGCCACACATGGCATAACAGCAACCATGAAGATCTTCTTCGGATCGATCCCCTTTTGCTGGGCATAGTAAGTCTTTGCCAGGGTGGAAAGCATGCTCATAGGCGATTTACAGCTCGAAGCATGGGGGATTAATTCCGGATAGAATTTCTCCAGAAAATTAATCCACCCTGGCGAGCAGGATGTAATAAGGGGAAGCGGCCCACCGTGCTCCAAACGGATCAAAAACTCGTGAGCCTCCTCCACGATGGTGAGGTCGGCACCCAGGTCCGTATCAAAGACAGCGTCAAATCCCAAAAGCCGAAGGGCGGTGATCATCTTCCCCGTAGCCGGCGTACCCGGCGGCATGCCGAAGCCTTCCCCGATGGCCGCTCGGATGGAGGGCGCCGTCTGAACCACAACATGTTTATCTGGATCGGCCAAGGCCTGCCAGACGATTTCCGTGGCCGGCTTTTCAAGAAACGCGGCCGTGGGACAAACCATCACACACTGTCCACACTGAATACAGACCGACTCATCCATTCGAGCATAATGCGCCGGGGCAACCACCGTCGTGAACCCTCGGCCGTGTTGACTTAGGTTGTAAACGCCTTGAATCTCCGCACACACCCGTATACAGCGGCCACACAACACACACTTTTCAGGATTCCGAATCACCGAATGACTTGAGAAATCCTGCTCCGGCCGCTTCCGCTCCCCAGCAAATAACCGCTCACGGACACCCATCGCATAGGCAAGATTCTGAAGCTCGCAATTCCCGTCCCGTTCGCAAATTTGGCAATCCTGGGGATGGTTATCCAGCAGCAGTTCCACGATATCCCGCCGGGCCTGCCGGATTTCTGGCGAATTCGTGCGCACCTTCATCCCCTCCCAAACCGGCATGTGGCACGAGGCTAAGTAGTAGTCCAGGCCCTCAACTTCCACGATGCACACCCGGCAAGCACCGGCGATGCTCAGGCTCGGATGATAACAAAGGCGCGGTATGGAAACTCCAATTTGCTCGGCGGCCTCCATGATCGTCGTACCTTCCGGGACTCGAACCGGTGTGCCGTCGATCACAAGGGAAACAGTCTTCCGGGGAGCAGTCGTCTCTGTCATAAAACCGCAGTCACTCCCACCTTAGGTCAAGCTTCAGCAACTTTCACCGGAATTAGTTGTTGACCAAAATACCCCCAGTTTAAATGAATGAAAGTTAGAATGTCCGTTCGACGCCGAGGCCACTAACCCTCACTTTTTAGCGAAAACTGGGGCACCCCCGACGGGGTTTCATTCCACCCTGATCTTGGAGTTAATTTCGAATCACAGCGTCAAATCGGCAAACCTCAAAGCAACGGCCACACTTAATGCACCGGGTTTGGTCGATCACGTGCGGCTGACGTCTCACGCCGCTTATGCAACTGACCGGACAATTTCGTGCACAAACGGTGCAACCCACGCACTTTTCCGGATCGATCTCGTAAGTGACCAGAGCTTTACACTTCTTGGCCGGACACCGCTTGTCCACAACGTGCTGGACATATTCGTCGCGAAAATGGGTGAGCGTGCTCAGCACCGGATTAGGAGCTGCCCGACCAAGCCCGCATAGTGATGATTTTTTGATCAGCTTGCCTAATCGCTCCAGCTTCTCCAGATCTTCCGAGCTCCCTCGGCCAGTGGTGATTCGGTCGAGGATTTCTAGCATTCGCTTGGTGCCTTCCCGACACGGCGTGCACTTTCCGCAAGACTCATCGCAGGTAAACTCCATGAAGTATTTGGCAATGTCGACCATGCAGTCCGTCTCGTCCATGACAATCATGCCCCCGGAGCCCATGATCGACCCCGCTTTTGTCAGGGTGCCAAAGTCTACTGGCAGATCAAGCATAGGCTCCGGAATGCATCCCCCCGCCGGACCGCCGGTCTGAACCGCCTTCACCTTTTTCCCGCCCGGGGGCCCACCTCCAATCCCCATCACAATATCCCGAAGGGGAGTACCCATCGGGACCTCCACCAAGCCCGTGTGAGACACCTTGCCGGCCAACGCAAAGACCTTCGTCCCGCCACTTTCCTCTGTGCCCAGACGAGAGAACCATTCTGGCCCATAGTTGATAATTGCCGGGACGTTAGCAAATGTCTCGACATTGTTGATCACCGTCGGTTTGCCCCACAACCCTCGCTCAGAGGGATACGGGGGTCGAGGTCGTGGTTGACCTCGCTCTCCCTCAATCGAATGGATCAGTGCCGTCTCCTCGCCGCACACGAATGCCCCAGCACCTAGCCGCACCTCAATATCGAAATCAAACCCAGATCCCAAAATATCGCGGCCCAAAAGTCCCCATTGTCGACAAGCGGCAATCGCGTTCTCCACCCGCTCCACAGCTAACGGATACTCTGCTCTCACGTAAACAAAACCGCGATGGGCACGAATGGCAAAAGCGCCGATGATCATTCCCTCGATGACGTTAAACGGATCGCTCTCCAGCATACTGCGGTCCATAAACGCCCCGGGGTCCCCCTCATCGGCGTTGCAAATGATATAGCGCACAGGATCGCTCGAGGCGGCAGCCAGTGCCCACTTGCGTCCCGTGGGATAGCCTGCCCCACCGCGGCCACGAAGTTTGGACCGAGTAACCTGGTCGATCACCCATCCCGGATCGTTTCGCTCCAAGACCGTCGCTAATGCCTCAAACCCGCGGTAGTGGAAATACTCCTCGATGCTCGTAGGATCAAGGACGCCATTATGCCGCAGAGCCACCCGCGTTTGCCGGTTAAAGAAAGCTACGTCGCCGTAAAGCTCCAAGAACTTTCGGCCGACAGTTTTCCCCGGCACGGCTAACCGTTGTACCGGCCGCCCAGCAAGCAGATGCTCTTGAAGCACCTCCTGCAATTCCTGCACGGAACGAATGCGGTAAAGGACTTTGTCCGGGCGAACAAGGACATGCGCAAGCTGACCGAGGTACCCGGGCGCGCAGGCTCCCAAGCAACTGCTAAAGTAAATGCGGGCTCGATCTGGCCCAATTCCCAGCTGCCGAAGCTTCTCCTCCGGATTGGGGCCCCACAAGTGCTCCTGGAATGGTGCACAACGAGGGCTTCGACAACAAAGGAGCTCATACTTCGGCAAATGCGTTACCGGCCCATCGAGCACGTGATCAAGTAATGGCTGGCCCCCCAAGACATGCGAGGTGAAAATTCGGTGGACCAATTCCCGATTAACAAACTGATACTTAACGGGAAGGCTATCCGGCATGAATACAGTGACGATTGGTTCCCGGCTACATCGGCCGGTGCATCCCGTGCGATGGAGCCCGATATCTTGTCGCCCTGAGGCGGCGATGTGCTTCCGGAACTCCTCGTAGACCTCGCCAGCACCCGCGGCGTTTTCGCAGGTAGCCGACCCGACTTGAATGCGAATGCGATACGGCCGCCGAGCTGCCTCCAGTGCTTCCTCAGCGTTTGCCCGCAGAAGCTCGAACCGTTCCCGAACTTGCGTCTTCACCCGAACACTCCCTCATCTGGCACCTAGGCCCATAACTAAAGACCATGTGGTCCTGGCGATTTTTGACTCGAAAAGACAAAAATATCCCCGAAATCTGGTTTCACGTCAAATGTCACCCCGTGGCTCCAACCCGGCTACAGAAAAACCAAGCAAAGCAGACAAGACAGGTCCCGGTTCACTCGCGGGAATCGCAAGCGACTAACCCTTCCGGGGCGGCGGGATTCCCCCGTTTAATTGACAGATGCCGGCCACAATGCCGTCGCAAAAACTGTCGCAAGCTTCCCCGACCGCGCGGTCACTTCTTACCACCGGTGCGAAGCTCGTCCACAACTTCGATTACTGGCCCGCCGACACCAGGGGCACGACCTCCTTCGACAAGGATATCCGGAAAACGTTCTTGGCCCACGGGTCTGCGACGATAAAGCCGTCCGCAATTGCCGCGATGCTCACCGGCCGATGCAAAGGCTTCCCCGACACCCACGCTTCCACCGCCCCTGCCGAGGTCACCTTCCATATCGCCGAGGCATATCCGTCGGTCACATAGGCATTTCCCGCCGAATCGAAAGCGACGTCATGGGGGAACTGGAATGGCCTTCCTTGCACCACCGGCACCGGTTTACCGTTGACGATCCGCCATAATTGGTGCTCGCCATGAGCGACCGTCCACAAAGTTCCCTGCGAGTCAATAGCCAAGCCCCGCGGAGCACGAATTTCCGTCACTAGCTCCGGAGGCCCTTGGCCGTTCCGCAACACCCAAATGCGATGCGTTCCCAGGTCACTGACGAAGATATTCCCCGATTGATCCACTGCAATATCCATGGGCGTCCACAAACCCCGCTCGCTTAATGCGCGAGGCTCGGTTCCCTCGAACCGGTAAACGGTGCTCGTGGCGGTATCCGCAGCAAGCAACGCCCCTTTTGCGTCCAAGGTTACCGCACGAACCGCATTCAAGGGTGTGCGATACTTTTTCGACGCCTGGAAAAAAACGCTCACATTTCCGCCGCGAATCATACTGATGCCCGGCAGATGGAGATCCGCAACATAAACGCTTCCGTCCGGAGCCTGAACCGCGGATAAGGGGTAAATAAGCTCTGCCCCTAAGCTCGCTGCACACGGAAGAGCGATCAGGATCACCATCGAAAACAGCACGGCCCGAAAACTTAAACCATGATGCCCCCGACAGGTAAACACCTTCCCGGACCTATCCGTCTGCAGGAACAGATTCTCGGTGAGCACTGGGACCTCCTCCACCGTTTACATTTCCCCCAAACTGTCCACACGTAGAACCGGTACACCACCAATCCGCTCAATCGGAAAAGTTGTCGAAGACTTGACCGCGACCGGCCGCCCCCAAGCCGAATGATCAGATTCCCCCACCCAGGGCCCGACGGCCTCCAAAACACCCCACAAATCGCGCGAACTGTGACCCACTAATTTCCTCTAGCGTCGGCCCGAAAACAATGGCCGCCCACTTTCAACCGCATTGTGCGCGTTTATTCCCGCGCGGCTTCACCGATTACTTTTCGGAGAGTTCCAAGATCTTCAAATTACGGAAATAAATCGGGGCCGTGTAGTGCTTCCCCTGCAAGCCAATATGCCCCTCTTGTGGTAACTCCGCCGCGGGCCGGCTAAGCCACGGAGGAATGGAACTGCCGTCCGGATTCACTTTCGCCGAGGTCCACTTACGCATATCCATCTCCGTAACGAGCTCGCCATTAAGCACGACGTAAATCATTGGCCCTACGCACTTAATCACCATGCGATTCCATTCGCCGGGCTTTCGGACCATCGACTTCTTTGGAGCGAGCCGACCGAAAATCGCCCCACAATGCCACGTCGGCGGCATCTTGGACCATTTTTCCGAGAAATCATCACAGATCTGAATTTCGATCGAATTGGGAATCCAGTTTTTCAAGTCATTGCAGTAAACGATCACGCCGCTGTTGCTGGCCTCCGCGTTTTTGAATTCAAGCGACAGAATAAAGTTCTTGTACGTGCGCTTCGTCCAAATAGCCTGATCCTCGTCGGCCGTCAACACTCCGTTTTCCCATCGCCACACCCCGGCTGGGTAAATAGCATCCGACAAATCAGGTGCAAAGAGATCCTTCCAGCCGGAAGTGTCTGGCTCAAGCGGCGGAGGCCCCTCAAGACTAAGCTGTTGACCCGCGCCCTCAATAGAGAATACTAATCCCGCAACCAAACCGAGAATTCTCGCCAGTTTCATTTCCCTCCTCCCAGATTCAAACTTGTGCGATTTCAGTCCTACCGGTCTCAAAGTAAGAACAATTCCTTCAAGTGTTAAATTCCTATCCCTGCCAAAAAGGAAGGACCCTCGAAAGCGCCACTCAGTTTGCCGCCAGTGAACATTGACGTGCCCCTACTCACCCCCGCCGGCAACTACCGGTGCCGCGTCGCAACGAAGGCAGCGGCTAATTCTCGCCAGGCGGAAGCGGCGGTAAGGCCTCCGGTAGTTGGGGAGCCGGCGGCGGCGATTGAGGAGGTGTGCTCGGCGGCTGGGCCGGAGCCGCCGGAACTGCCGCGGGTTGTGGCTCGGCCTGGCCCGCGGGCGGCATCGTAACAGGTGAGGGCGCTCCTTGCTCCGGCTGGCCCTGCGGCAAAGGCGGGACAGGCTCAGGACCACGCTCGGTCGTCGGAGTTACCGGAGGCGGAAGGGGAATTGCCACCGGACTTGGCACCTGAACCGGTGTTTGTGCACTGGCAGGCGGTAGGGGCGAAGCTTCCGCCGGCTTAGCCTGTTCCAAAATAAACTCGCGTTGACGAGCCCGCTGTTCCCCGTATCGCTCCCGTCGAATTTTCTCGGCCCGCTCTACGGCCGCCATCCGCGCCGTGAACCGATGCCGCTCAAGGAGCAACCGCGCTCGTCCCTGGATCCGCTCAAGCGACCGTCCCACATCGTATACAAGCCCTATATCGCGGGCTTCAATCTCCGCTCCTTTACGGAAGTCATCCTCGGCTTCCTCCGGCCGACCTAACTTTAGGTACGCAAGCCCGCGGAAATAATAGGCCCGCGGATCTTCAAGCCCCATGTCGATCGCTTTGGTCAAGTACTCGTGAGCCTTCGCATATTTCCCGGCAAAAAAAGCGTGTACGCCAGAACCGTAGAGTCGGGTGAGCACCGGGTCCTGGGCAAAACTAACCCCGGCCCAAGCCACCGCCAAAATTGCTGCCCACGTGAGCCTTCGAATTTCCCACATTGCTTGTGTCCTCGTGTCCTCCGAGATTCTTTCGCAGCAACCGACTTCATCCTCCCCCACGTCCCGGCATTCCCTCCCCCCTACATCAAAAACCCCGGAAAAAGCTCTGAAAAGCCCTACCGAATCGCCTCAGTAACGCGTGGAAACCTAAGTGTTGCAATCCCGCAGCAAATGAAACGGACACACCTTCCCGCCAGTATTAGCAGCCTTCCCCACTTCCTAGGGGATAACTCCTAGACTTTGTTTCCGTCATACTAATCCCACCCCACTACCCTTGCAAGCAACCGAGGCTTATTCGCCACCCGACGACAGCACGGGCGGAGCCAGGAGCCCAAAACCCGAATAAGTTAACTCCGGGAACTTAACTTAAGAAGGATCTCACTCCCGTAGGCGTTCGCGACGACCCGCGGGGCTTCCGTGCCTTTCAAGCTAAGCCCGGCGCGGGCGAACGCCAGGGCTGAAAGCCGTTTTTTCGCGTAAGCCGCGTTCCGGCGAATTGGCGCATCAAACCCACCAGTCCGCATATTGTTGCGTAATCTCCGCCACCCAAAAAACCCTACACATGTCGTGGGTGCTGCCATGTGGCGGGAAGTACCCTTGGCGAAACAACTCCCTAATAAGGCAATCGAACCTTCTGGCAGAGACTATTTCCCGAGCCGAAACCGAGAAGACCACGCTCCCCGGCTGAGCTTGTAGTGCAACGGCGACGAGTCCTGCCCTGACAGGCTACGTTCCCCAGGCCCCTCGGCCTGCGGGATCACCCGCACCCGCCAAACCCGCCAGACCCTTCTCCCGCAGCCGCACGCCCGCTCGCGACTACGAGCCCCTGGCGCAGCTGAACCCCCGGAGTCTTCTAGTTGAGGAGGCTTTGAAAGCAAAGCGGGATCCCTCCGAGCCTTTGCCCGTCCCCTTTCTAGGCACACAAGTCAAACGGCAACGATTGCCTACCCTTCCAGCGAAACTAAACAGCTCGGCAATGGGAGTGGACTCCCGCCAAGGATCTAGATGCCTCTCGCACCAGTGTATCCCAAGGCCGTTTGAAAGGGTTGGGGAAACGCGGTCATCGGATCGTGCACACGGAAGCGCACTAAATGGCCCCCTACCGTACTAACCTCTTTACCACTAAGTTGACGTGCAACTCCAGTCGGTCGGAGCCCTATTCACTGGCGGCGTGGCCCGAATTCGAGCGCACAAGCGGTTTTTTGCGATCGCAACCCTAAACGTCGACTTAAGACCACCAACCCTGAGCGATGCTGCTGCTCGTGGGCTAGTCGTACCCGACGACTTGAACATCGACCGGCCGGAAAAGCCCCTGGCAAGTTCCCGGGGAAATTCCTCCGCGAGATCCCCCAATTAAACCCAGTGGCCTTCTCCGATGTTGAGCAAGAAAGGCGTTGAGCGTTGTTTGGCTCTTCCTTGTCCCTGCCCTTATTGTTGCCGAGAAACTTTCAGGACGGTCGGCAGAAATTGTGACACCATGCCAGTACGGCCGGGGCGACCTTCGCCTCCCGGGCGACCCGTTTGGCCACTGCGGTGGCTCCCGGCCGGGCTAACTGTACGGACTGGGCCAACTCTCACACGCGACAGTGATCCAAAGCTGACAGCCCGAACCTTCCCCGACGTGGGGGTGACCGAATCCGGCCGAGGCCCCCCAAACCCTTCTTTAGGCCTTGTCGCCCGCCCCTAAAAAGGGGCAAACAACGTACTCCGGCTGGGTGCAAAACCCTTCTTGAAAAGGGAACTTGGTTTCGGCGCGCGGATTTCATTTCCTCGAGCTATCTTGACACAAGGTGGCCTTTTGCGAGGATATCAGTAAGACCACGCGGATAGGCGGGCAAAATCGCAACTTCTTACAGTAATGTGGGTTGCGGCGCGTTTATGGATTTTCGCCAATTGCCCGTGTTGGCGCCGCGACACACAGTCGGATGGGTGGCCGAGTGGTCGAAGGCGGCGGTCTTGAAAACCGCAGTACCCCAAAAGGGTACCGGGGGTTCGAATCCCTCCCCATCCGCCCGCGGGGATTGCTTGCTTGCGCAAGCTTAAGAAAGGAAGCGCACAAGTTTTGAGGAGCAAAGGACCTGCGACTAATTTTTCCCTATCTTGCCATTTCGTGTGGGAGCATTCTGTCCCACTACTGTCCCGATTTTCGTGCCACTAGTTAAGGCGGTGTTCGCGGGATTAGTTTGGGGACGTGGAGTCTCCTACTCTAGGGCCTGGCAATAGGCAGCGTCGGTGGAGTCGACGTAGTGGCGGAGGGTAATCGACGGAGTGGTCCCAAGCCCCTTGGCCACTGTGCCCAAGGGGAAGACTTCAGCTAAATCAATTTCGCAGCTTGCCGGAAGGTTGTGCCACAGTCGCGGCCAATGTTGGACTCCGGACCGGCGGATCATCTTGCTCAATGTTGTCCGGGGATTAGCCCGCTTCCATCCCTCATGGCCATAAATCCCGCGGCGGAATTCCGGCAGGAAGATAAACTCTGCCCCTTCAGGGGCAGCGTCCCAAGCTTCGTCAAGGTACGACCGCAGAGATTTGAATAAGGGGATAATCCGGTAAAGTTCTCCCGCTCTTTCCGTCTTGGGGCTAGGCACAACCAATCGACCAAGCTCCCAGTCGACGTCCGCCCACCGCAAAACCAAAGCCTCAGAAGGGACCCGCAGTCCACGAAAGCGGGCCAGGGCGATTAGATAGCTCCACGACGGAAGGATAGCGCTGGGCCGCTTGCTGGTAGAACTCGTAGAAGAAGGCGGTCTGCTGGCCAAAGTTCGGCCGGCGGCGGGATCGTTCTTAAACGTGCCGCAGCGTTTGTGCCAGAATGAGGCAGCGATGGTGGCCCCATTCCCCTCGGCGACGGGTTCCTTCAAGGTTTGGCAGCAGTGAGTGCCGGTGAGTCCCTCGTGGGGATGTCACCAACCCGCTCCATAGGGTTGCTGTCCGGCGATCTAAGCACGCAGTCGGTGCAGCCGGATCTGCCCGCCGGGTGGTCCACTAAGGCCCGGTAGATGGCCAAAGGGTCGGCATACCGGTAGGCAAGCCCGTCAAAGTAGCGGGAAAGATACCCGGCTTCGATAAGACGCCGTCGGCGAAGCCATAGCCGCACTTTGCCCACAAGACCCAAAGACGGCATCGATCTTCTCTGCCCCTTCGGTCAAACCAACTACCCCAAGCCGCTGCCGGCTAGCCGCACAGATAGCCAATCACCCCGCCTTCTTCCAATTCCTCGTCTTCTTCCTCCGGTTCCAGCGGGATGCCAAGCTGTGCTTCTAACTGCCTAATCTCTTCTTCCTTCCGAGCCGTGATCTTCTCGGCTTCCTCCTCCAGTCTTTCGTACTCAGCCAGTTCTTCCGGGCTTGCCAGGGCTTCTAGCCAATAGAACTCCTTCAGCATCATCCGCTGGGCCTTTTGTATGGGCGGTAGGTCATCGGGGATATTGCAAAACCAGGGAAATGGGTCAGGAAAGCCGGAATCCTCTCTTTCTTCCCGCCACTCGGGGTCCCAGAAGTTAGGGTTGCGGGGGGGCTTATGGCCGTGCTCAGCCAACTTTCGCTCAAGGTACTTGCGCGCGGCCTCAAGGATTTCTCGCTCTTTCTTTTCTTCTTCCGGTCAATTCATGGCTGGTGTACCAATCGCGAAATTCTTCCAAAGACCGCAAAAATTCGCTATCCGCAGGGCTGCCGTCCGATTGCTCCGTTGCCTCGGCAGCTGTAAGGGACTGGCTTACGGGCAGGGCTTCTGCGGGATGGACTTCCTTCTGATTAGCCCGCAGCTGCTCTCGACTTCCGGCCTTTGCGGCCTTGGCCCGGCGACTGGCCTTTTCCGGCCGTGAATTGTTGGAGTTTGCACTTACCTTTCTTCTGGCTATAACTCCGCCCCTATGCCTTCTGGGAAGGACTTTCGCTCATCAGCCCAAGCACATGGTCGATTGTCGCTGCTAAACTGCTCCAGACGGCAGATATAGCGCAAGTACCTGAACTTCATCTCACCAAACAAAAAGGCTCGGCTTTCTCTAGGACTTATACCAGCAAGCCGCCCAGCGCTACACTTCCGTTGTGGAGCTACTTAACAACTAGGAAAGTTCCGATTTCTTCATTTCGGCCGTTGACCTGCGGTGGAACGCGCAGTTGCTTATCGCCCACTTGGAGGCCTTCCGCCGGCAGTTGGGACATAACCGAGTAATCCACGTGGTCTACGACAAGCCTCGGTCCCACAAGCGCCCGCGAGTGAAAGCCCACCTGGCTGCGGTTGCGGGGCAAATCCGGCTGCACTACCTCCCGAGCTACTCGCCGGAGACCAATCCCATGGAGCGGGTGTGGTAGCATTTGCGTAGCGCGTGTGGTGGCACCTGCATGAGGAACTGACCTACAATCACCGCTGCCGTAGCCTGCATCCACAGGCCCCCGGTGGCAGAACGCCTATGAGATCACTGAACAAACGCACCTAGGGCTTTGCAACAGTTGCCAACCGTTTGTAAACGTGTTTCTTCACGTTTACGGATGGTCCCGCCGCCGGCGCGACTTTCGGTAGCAACCGGATTCTTCTATGAGCTCTACCACCGAGCCGCCCAGCGCTAGACTTCCGTTGTGGAGTTATTCAACGGTTGCCGCCGGAGAACACCAGTGCCCGAGCCTTGCCGGCTAAATAGCTCCACACAGGAAGGATAGCGCAAGCAGCTGAACTTGATCTCGACACATAAAAAGGATTCGACACCCTTTATGAGTTCGATTAGCAAGCTGCCAAGCGCTACACGGCCGTTGTGGAGCGATTTAAAGAGGGCAAAAGTCCGGGTTAAACCTTAGGCGGCAAAGGGTGCATCGATTCATAGAAGGTGGAGGCCGATTTTCGGAGAATTGGCCTCAAACTCCGGAGGCTCTCCCGAGAATTCCTGCCTCTAACAGGGTGCGCGCGTAAGGGGGAGGCGCGCTCCGGAATGCGTGCTGCGTGCTCAGCGCGAGAGACGGGGCGCGCGTAGGGGTAAGTGTAACTGATCCGGCTGCGGTCTTACGGCAGTTTACGGCATCTGGCCGCGAGGGTATGACAAACTGCCGGCCGGAGAGGTTTCGTACCCCCTCGGATGCATTGGAGGAAACCGCTTCTCCTCTGTGATTGTGATTTCATTTTTCGGCCTCCTATTTGGAGAGTCTCTTTTAAGGGAGTAGCAACGGGACCCTTTGCCTCGGTGCGCCCGGTAGAAGGTACGATAAGTCGCTCAGGGGTGGCGGGCCGAGGTCACCTTGAGGTCACATGATGCGCCCTGGGGCGGCACTTGGCCTGCGAGGAACACACTTTCGCGGACTTGAGTCGATCCCCGAAGCGGCTGGGCTCTGGAAGCAGTCTGTCTCTTAGGCCATTCCTTGCGGGGGCAATTCTCCCAGAGAGCGAAACTCGATTAATTAAATCAAGATTATCAGCATATAATTGTCTTTGGATGAGACATTCGACGATCTTGCTTTCTTAGACAGTCTTGGGCGCCCGATGCACCTAAAAGGAAGTTCGAAGGTCAGAAAGCCCTGGCAACTTCGGCCTGAAGGTTAGACAATTAGGGCAATTAGGGTCGACTCAAACAGTTGCTCGAGGGGCAGAAATAAGTTGCGCTTTGCGGAATTTCCATTGCAAGGGGCTGGGTGTGACGCAGGGCAAAGGGGGCTGGTTGCCGCGATCTTCAGCAGCCTCAGCAATTGCTCCGAACCGACGAGGCCGGGCGCAGAGCAGGTTGCCGCTCCTATTGGACTAGACGAAAATATAGCTAGTAAACTCACGTATAGGTAGTGAACCTTTTCTAACCCTCTGGTGGGACCAGGCTAAGGGCGGGACCGTGAAACGGGCTCTAATCAGCGACATTCACAGCAATCTCGAGGCCCTCTCGGCAGTGCTCGACGACATTCGTCAGCAAGGCATCACCGAGATTTATTGCCTTGGCGATATCGTTGGCTATGGTCCAAATCCGCGTGAATGCATCGACTTGGTGATGAAGTGCAAGGTGTGTCTCCTGGGTAATCACGACCAAGGGGCTATCTTCGACCCGGAAGGTTTTAACACCGGCGCCGAAAGGGCCATCTTCTGGACAAGACAGCAGCTAGAAAAATATACGCCCGACCCGGCTCAAGCCCAGCGCCGATGGGATTTTCTTGGGGAATTGCCGCGTGTTTACAAAGAGGGAAAGATGCTTTTTGTGCACGGCTCGCCGCGGAATCCCCTTAACGAATACGTCTTTCCCGAGGATATTCACAACACGCGGAAGATGGAGCGCCTTTTCGGCATGATTGATTGGGTGGCTTTTCAAGGACATACCCACGTTCCTGGGGTGTTTACGCAAGATTTTCGTTTCCTTGCGCCGGAGGAGATCAATTGGGAGTATCGTCTGGGCGAAGAAAAAGCGATGATTAACGTCGGGTCGGTGGGGCAGCCCCGCGATGGGGATCCCAGGGCCTGCTACGTGATTCTTGAGGATGGCGTCGTGAGGTTCCGCCGGGTGGAATACGACTTCGAAGAGACCATCCGAAAGATTAGGGCAATTCCGGACTTGGACGACTACCTGGGAGAAAGGCTTCGGCAGGGGCGATAATTGTTTCCTCGTCCGGTCAACGCTTGTTTTTCTGTCTAACCCCTTGCTGGGGCAATTGTCCCTTCAAGTGGGCTACTTGCGCTGGCGTAAAGCTTTTTAGGAATCCGCCCGGCCAAGTAAGCAAGCCGGCCTGCTTCGGCGGCAAGGCGCATCGCCCGCGCCATTTTGAGCGGATCCTGCGCTAGGGCAATCCCCGTGTTTAGCAACACGCCATCCACACCTAACTCGAAGGCGATGGTCACGTCGCTTGCCGTTCCCACCCCTGCATCCACAATCACGGGATAGTCGGGATCACCGTCTTTTAAGTACTCTAGGCAGATGCGGATATTGTTCGGATTAAGAATCCCCTGACCGCTGCCGATGGGGCTTCCGGCGGGCATGACGCTCGTCGCCCCGGCCTGCTTGAGCCGTCGCGCCACCACCGGGTCATCCGTCGTGTACACGAGGACCTCGAATCCGTCCGCCACTAGTCGCTCGGTGGCCTCAAGTGTGGCGATCGGATCGGGCAAAAGGGTTTTCGGATCGCCCAGGACCTCAAGCTTCACCCAGTTCGCACCAGGGTTGCCAAGTTCCCGCAAGATCTCCCGGCCTAGGCGGGCGACGCGCACAGCATCTTCGGCTGTGTAACAGCCTGCTGTGTTGGGCAAGATGGTGTAACGGGAGGTGTCAATGAAGTCGAGGATATTTCGGCCTTGCCGATCGTAAAGGCGTTCACGTCGCACTGCCACCGTGATGCATTCAGCCCCGGAGAGTTCCAGGCACTGCTGCATCAGCTCGAATGTGGCGTACTTTCCCGTACCGACGATCAGTCGGCTGGAGAAAACATGCGAGCCTATTCGCAAAGGATCGACGATGGGTACCGCGACGGCCATGCGTATTTTCAACCTCCCCCGACTAAGGTGACAATTTCGATTCGATCGCCAGGCTGGAGCTCCCGCTGCGCGTGCTTTTCCCGCGGAACTACGTCGCCATTGATTTCGACGGCAAGCGGCCGCCGGGCCAAGTCATACCGCTCAAGCAAAGCAGCCACGGTCAACCCAGCGGGGACCTCTTGCGCCTGGCCGTTGATATGTACCAAAATCTTTTTGGTTTCCGTCTGCATTTAAACCCGAACCTTGTAACCCTCTCTTGTTCCCTCAAGCCCACCGGCAATTCCGTCAGATGCGCTTATGTACACGATTTTCGCCATGGGGCGCCTTGTTTACCACAGACGGTAACGCCCTTCCACTTTAACCGGGGCCAAGTTCGAGACTATGAAAATGACTATGCCGCCCACTGAGCCAGCCGACTGGGCAGCCGTATAAGCCGAGCCATTACCCCTGAAAAAACCCTGATAGTTAAGGCCCCGTTTGGGGCAGCCGAGCCGGACCTTGCTGACAAAAGCCGTACCGTCGAGGGGCGCACTCACACTGGTCGCGGCTGGGAAGTCGGTGCCTGGCACTGCCAAGCTGTGGTTGGGTCTTGCCTTAGCCCCGGCTCACCGATCAATTTTTAGTACCTTCCGCCGGTTCCCCAAATTGTATGCTAATCGCCTTGCGTGATGAGACAGGTCGAGCCACGGCATTCGGGTGACACCGTCCCGGGCCGTTGGCTTTGCGGGAATTTCTTGACTATGGCCTCAGCTTACCTCGAAAGCTTAAAGCCAAACCGCCGGACTGGAAGGACGCAAGTCGCTCAGCCACGCTCAGTGCCGCTAGCGGAATCCACCGGGCACTGGGTGACCCCGATGTTACGCCCGACACCTTTGCGCCGGCGAAATCGGTCCCGCGCGGCAATCTTCCCGCGGGTTTTCGCGGAGACTGCTTGCGGGCTTGCTAACTTCGGCGGCTGACATCCTTCCGGCAGGAGATCAGTGCCTCAACTTCGGCAAAACCCTGAGAACTTGAGCAAACCTGTCGACCGATGGGCGGCGCCTCCCCGGCACCAGGCATCCTTTCCTATGTGGGGGAGCCCCCGAAAAAGGACCTACTGGGTGCGGATAATCGCAGTGGCAAATCGGTCACTAGCCCACAGCTCCAATGAGCCGCCCTGGGGTTGATTAGCAGCATGTGCCGACTGATTCCAGGGCACCACATAAGCCAGCACGATCCCCGTATTCAGTTCGGCTACATAAACAGCTGCGGCACTCGGCCGGGTTCGGGCAGCGGCTCCTCGGCGAATATCAAGGTTGCCAGTAACCATCAGGAAGCGGGGGTTCTGCGGCATTTGGAGGGGTGGGAGCGGCGGCTGACCGGCTCGGGCACGTTGGGCATTAACCTGGGCCAGATTCGCGTTTTGCAGATCGATAACTTTCTGCAAATCACCCAGCACATTCGTCTCGAACCGGGCACGGAAATCGCGGGTCTGATTGGAAGGGACAGCCGCCCTTAGCGTACCGGTCAAGAAGTCAAGAAAATAAAGAGCCTCCACCCCTTCGTCGACCCAACCGGTGGCAATCGCGTAGTTTTCCGCCCTATCGGTGGCAACAGCTTGGACGGGGATAGAAGGCATCAGCCCCCCGAGAACAAATCCCAAAAGAATGCCCACTGATGTTGCCGCGCCCAATGCCAAGATCCCACCTGCTCGGCCTTTCCTTCCCATTTTTACTCTCCTAACAAATCGACCTGTGCCCGTACCGAATGACGAACGTCGCGTTTACCTCCGATCTTGTGCTTTATAGCTTTGAGAGGCTTCAGCGGCCGATCTTGTACTCAAACCCCCCGTCAGTGCCGCCACAACGCCACCCCGTGAGCGCGTCCAGCAATGCTTCGGGCCCTGGGGCACGTTACCAAACCTAGAGATCTTGCGCGAAAACAGGAATTTACGGGCAACGCACAAGTAGGCTGCCGTTCCAGGCTTGTTCCCCCGTGCGCTCCGAACGCCCGTAGCCCCTCGTCCCAAACCCTATCATAGCGGGCAGCACTCTGCGGGTGAAAGATCGTGTGGCATGCACCTTGGGAGTTCCCTTCGTGCCCGCTTGGAAAAGTTAACCCCAGCCCCTGTTTAAGTGCATCAAAGGCTGCAGCAGGTTCCGGAAACCAAGTGGGATCTTGGTCGGCGGCATATTCGGCGAGTGATGTGCAGAGGATGCTGGAAGCTCGGCCTTTGAGGCGTAATCGATCCAACGAGGCGCTGGCGTCGTCTTGCCCCCCTCTTGCAACTAGCGCTAGCACTGTCTATAACCGGCAAAACAAAATATGCCTCATAAGTGTGGGTCGGAAGGGCACGTAGGGTTTTGCAAGGGCATTGGCCGCAATGGAGTTGAGCCGGCCGGGTTTGTGCCTCACTTAGCAAGAGCGCGTCGCGCGGTGAGCGTCGGTTGTCAACAGGCAATTGATCGAAGGAGGTACGAGGATGCAGACGATCAACGTGGCGCTAATTGGGCAGGGGTTCATGGGTCGGGCCCATTCGAACGCGTGGGGCCAGGTGGCGAAGTTCTTCAAGCCGCCAATTCGTCCGGTCATGCACACTGTTTTTGGTGAAAAAGGTGTCGATCCTGATCCGCAGGGGTTCGCTGCTAATTGGGGCTGGCAGAATCTTTCCACCGATTGGAAGGCCACCGTGACAAGTCCGGAGATTGGCCTTGTGGACATTGTGACTCCTAACTACATGCACGCTCCGGTGGCCAAGGAGGCGCTAGCGGCCGGCAAACACGTCGCATGCGAAAAACCTTTGGCAGGCACGCTTCAGGATGCGCGGGAGATGGCCGAGGCGGCTCGCGCTGCCAAAGCCCGTGGGGTCAAAACATTTGTCTGGTTTAATTACCGCCGCTGCCCTGCCGTGGCCCTCGCCCATCGGTTGGTAAAGGAGGGGGCCATTGGGGAAATTCGGCATGTTCGGGCCACTTACCTCCAGGATTGGGCAAATGAGGATGTCCCGCTGCTTTGGCGATTTGATAAGAAGCTTGCTGGCTCCGGTGCTCACGGGGACCTAAATGCCCACATTATCGACATGACCCGGTTTGTCACCGGCTCGGAAATTGTTGAGGTCGTAGGAGCCATTGCCGAGACGTTTATTAAGAAGCGGCGGTTGCCGAAGGGCCCTGCTGGAGAAACCTTGGGTGCTGGAACTGCTGGCGAAGAGTGGGGCGATGTGACTGTCGACGACACGGTACTTTTCCTTGCGCGGTTTGCCAACGGAGCTGTTGCCAGCTTCGAGGCCGCTCGTCAGGCCACCGGCAATCAGAACCGTAATACGTTCGAGATCAACGGCACGAAGGGCGCGCTGAAATTTGATTTCGAGCGGATGAACGAACTCCAGTACTATGACGCCACCCGGCCTCGGGCCGTACAGGGTTGGACCACTATCATGTGCACCCATGCACCGGATCACCCGTACATCTTTGCATGGTGGCCCGATGCCCACATCATCGGTTATGAACACGGCTTTGTGAACCAAGCTTTCGACATCCTTCGGGTGATTGCTGGCGAAGAGCCGACGGTTCCGATTCCGGACTTCGAGGACGCCTACCAGACTCAGCGGGTGCTTGAGGCAGCGCTTATCTCCGCCCAGGAGCGTCGGTGTGTGCGTATCGACGAAGTAAAATAGCGCGAGGGACGAACGTCTTAGCCGATCACAAATTTGTGCGGATAAACTGATCAGGTGAGGCAGCCCCAAGGGCGGAAGTCCCGCTCGCGGGGCTTTTTGGTTTACAAGGAACTCTTAGCCGGTTGAGCTTGTGAGTTTAGTCATAGGGCGGAACTGCCAGGATTTTTCCGGGCATTTGCTCCGGGGCAGGTCATCTGGACAAATGGGCCCGTACCAATCTGTGTTACTGTTCGGGGAGTGAACGTGGCGGAGTGTTTTCATCGACGATCCCAATTTCTGCCCAAGGAGGCCACAAGGGTGCAATGATTCGCATTGGTGCTTGGGATATCGGCTCGATGAACTCAAGGCTCCGGGCGTGAAGTGCGATCGGCCGCAGACGCCAGTCGTCGTATTGGGGGCCGAAGGGAATTTGCGACCCATACTGGATGTCACCCAGTACCGGGTGGCCCCGGCTGGCCGCTTGAATACGGATTTGATGATATCGACCGGTCTCTAACTCAATCTCCATCCAGGTGCCCCAAGGGAAATACCTCAGCACCCGATACCGCAACACGGCTAATTGCGCGTCGGGCTGTTCGGCTGTGGCGATTTCGGCTTGGGGCTGGTCGGGGATTTTCCTCACCAAGTCATGCCAGGTGCCTTCTTCCGGTCGTACCCATCCCTGAACGCACGCCCAGTATGTCTTGCGGATTAGACGGCGCTCGAACTGTCGCGCTAGCCGCCGCGTTGCCCGCCGGGTCTTGCCGAAGATAAGTACGCCTGTCGCGGGTCGGTCTAATCGATGCGGCATGCCTAAGTAAACCTCTCGCCGCTGCTTCGGAACAGTGGCAGAGGGCTCCGGCGGTTGCTGCGCGGCAAGATACTGCCGAATACGGATCTCTAGGCTGTCAACGCCGGCAGGAGCTTGTGTCAAAATGCCAGCCGGCTTGTTGATGATAAGGATTTCCACGTTTTCAAACAAAATAGGGATATCGCCAAGACTCATCGGCACATGTATGTTTCGGTTGGGGACGTTCCCTATCAGTCCGGGTTTGAGCCCGTTTTCGTTCGTTCGGTTTTCGGAGCGTCGGCGCCCAGCTTGCGTCCAGGAGGATCAACCGCGGGGATCTTTCGCCCATGCGGGTCACGCGACGCTTCCCCGAGTGCCGAAACTAATTCTTCCCGAAGCGGAGGGGAAAGGAAATGCTCGACCCTCATTGCTGAATCGTGGACTCGCTCGGCCTGACGGCCCAAAGCCGCCACTTCGTAGGCTTCCCATAATCGGTGGGCGCGAATAATTTCGCTTGCATAGGCTTGGCCAGCCGGAAGCAGCAATAAATTCCCCTTCTGGTAGCGAACATAGCCTCGGGTGACAAGCCATCCCAAGGCTAGTCGGGGAATAAGTCCGCGCCCAAGTTGATCCCACACTATTCGAGCGGAAACGGGGCTCTCGCCTGCAATTTCTTTATGCCGAAAGAGCACGGCCAAAATGTCCTCGGCCAAGATTCGAATCCGCATGCCTCCCAGGCGAATCAGCCGGGGGACGATCCCGTAGCGGGGCGAGAAAAGTGCCGCCGCCAAGTAAATGCCGCCAATCACCAGGGTCATGGCTCCTGCGATGTTAACGTCCCACCAAATGGCCAGGATGTATCCGCCGAAGGCAGATAGGACTCCAAATCCGGCGGCAATAAGAAGCATGGTTCGAAGCCGATCCGTAAGGAGATGGGCGGCCGCCCCGGGGGCAACGAGCATCGCTACAACAAGGATCGATCCCACCTGCTCGAAGGCGGCCACGGTCGTCAGGGCAACCAGTGTCATCAGGGAATAATGAAGCACACTGGCTCGGAAGCCCGCGGCGGTGGCAAAGGCCGGATCAAACGAGGCCACAAGGAGCTCCTTCCAAAAGATGCTCACAAAGGCGATGTTTAGCACAAGCACTGGGACAATCGTCACGAGTGCTCGAGGAATTTCTCGCCCGGCAACATTTACCACGTTGTCATCGGCCAGTTCGAGGAGACCGCTTAGTACGCAATCTGGATCAAGATCCACATTGGCTCCATACCGTTTGATGAGAATGACCCCGATCGCGAAAAAAGACGTAAACACCACACCCATGCTAGTATCTTCTGAGACACCTCCAATTCGGTGAAGGGTCTGAGTAAGAGCTGCTGTCGCCAGCCCCACCACTACTGCCCCAACGTAAAGGGCAGGAAGCGACAGCGTACCGGAAAGAATGTACGCTAAGACAAGCCCGGGCAGCACAGCGTGGGCAATTGCGTCTCCCAAAAGACTCATCCGCCGAAGAACTAAATAGCAACCCACGATGGCGCAGGCCACGTTGGTCACCGCTGCAATTCCAGCAATGATCGCTGCCGAGTATAGATTCCGCTCGGTTAAGGCCGGCCACAACCACTCCATATGATCAGTGTCCTCGCAGTTGGAATGACAGGGAAAACAACGGCCGGCCCGAGGTGCCGTGGCCTCAGGCCGGATCCTCATTCCGTCACTTGTGCATGCATCATTTCAAAAATCGATTGTTTACTTGCAAAATACGTTTTAAGCCCAAACCCTTGGGTCAAGCATCGTCAGTGGACACATAAAGCCAATGGTCTTTTGATTTTAACGGCTTCGTTTAGCGAAAGTGCAGAAGTTTCTCTCCTGTTAAGACTGCATTGGTCCTACGAGGAATTATCCGCGGCCAGTGAACTCGCTCGGGTTCCGGAATTCGCTTCGCTTGATACCTCGAAGGACCTGGAAGCCGCAAAAATGGGAGGAACCATGCCTTTGGTCGATCGCCTGAGCTCGTCGAATGGCGTAGCACTTTGCGGGACGGCCAGGGAAGGATTGTCCTATCCCCCGGTTTTTTCGACACGAATCGCTCCGCATGAAGGAACCTCACTTTGAGCGGAAGGCCTGGCGGAACTCGATAGCCATCACTTTGAGCGTCCGGCAAGGTAACGTGCGGGGCTAACTCAATTGAGCGTTTGGACGGTAGCCGGGAGAGAACGTCCGTGCGCCGGCGGCAGGGTTAAAGATTGCATTGCCCGTCTCCCTGGCCAACAATGCTCCTAACTAACCAACGCCGTGGAATCCGCTGGGGGATTGTCCCGGATTCTGCCTAGGCAAGGCGCGGAGGCGACACTTAACGCCAGTAATGCGCTTGGTTCGGGCTCGCGGATAATGACCGAAGAACTTCGTGCTCCAGATATCTAGGGATTTGGCATCCGGTAAGGTGAGGACTTGATGACGAACTTTGAAATCTGGGATGCGCACGTTCACTTGTCCGGTGTTCCCGGGGACACCCCGCAGGAGCGGCTAAGGCGGCTTATTGAGTTCGCGGACCGCATGGGCATTAGCCGATTGTGCGTCTTTATGGGGATGCGATGGGTTTATGATCCCCAGCCAGAGGAACTTCGCCGCCAAAATGATGATGTGCTTCGGGCGATTGAGGCTTTCCCCGATCGGGCGTTTGGATTCGTGTACGTCAATCCGAAGTATCCCGAGGAATCTTTGGCCGAGATCGACCGCTGTGTGGTCCGCGGGCCGATGGTGGGAATAAAGCTGTGGGTGGCCGAGCGGTGTCACTCGCCACTTCTTGATCCCCTTGTTACTCGGGCAATCGAACTGGATTTGGTGATTCTTCAACACACCTACCTCAAGGTGACGGGCAATCTGCCAGGTGAGTCAACCCCCCAGGACCTTGCCCAGCTGGCGGCCCGGCATCCACAAGCCCGTTTTATTGCTGCCCATAGTGGGGCCCAATGGGAGCTGGGCATTCGGACTTTTCGGCCCTATGCCAATATCTTCGCCGAGCTTTGCGGCTTCGATCCGACAAGCGGGGTCACCGAGATGGCTGTGCGGGAATTAGGGGCTGCCCGGGTCATCTACGCAAGTGATGCCGGCGGGCGAAGTTTTGCCTCACAACTGGCCAAAGTGCTTGATGCCGATATCCCGGAGGAGGCGAAGCAACTCATCTTGGCGGGGAACCTTAAGCGGCTGCTGGCCCCCTGCCTGCGTCGAAAGGGTATCCATGTAGACACATGAGAAAATGTCGACAATTGACTGAGCTTGCTGGCTGTTAAGTCCCGACGGTAGGACAAGTGTTCCTGCCAGCAAGAGGTAAAATAGTTTTTCGTTGGCAGGATGACCGTGGCTCTGTGTCTTCGAGGACGATCATGAGCGCGAAAGAGATCACTTCACGTAGGGACTTTGCAACTTATCGACGAAAAGTACTTGCCCGGCCGAGAATCGATGATCGTGCTCCTCCAGTGGAGAAGACATCTAAGGGCACAATGGGGCGGAGGGCTCTTCTTCAAAACCTTGCCGCGGGGAGCGGCGCCGCCCTTTCTCTTAGCTTGGCCCCAGGAAGTTGGGAGACGGTGGCGTGCGGGGCGGCGGAGGCGGCGCCTGACTCTTGGCAACCGCCGGAAAGAATTGTTGACGTTAACGTATACGTTTCGGACTGGCCATTCCGCAGGTTGGCATTTGCGGAGCCAGATCGGCTTGTCGGGAAACTTCGCACGCACGGCGTGGTGCAGGCGTGGACAGGTAGCTTCGAGGCACTTCTTCACCGGGATCTGCGTGCTGTCAACAAGAGATTGGTCGATCGGTGTCGCCGGTCCAGTGAAGTGCTGATCCCGTTCCCAGCTATCAATCCCAAGCTACCCGATTGGGAGGAAGACCTACGTCAAGCGGCAGAAGATCTGAAGGCCCCCGGTATTCGCCTGCATCCGGATTTTCACGGATACGCGCTAGATGATCCGGAGCTTATTGCGCTTTTGCACAAGGCCTCGGCAGCAGGACTATTGGTCCAGCTTGTGCTTATGGCGGAAGATGAGCGGACTGTTCACCCGGCACTTAAAATCCCCATGGTGGATCCCCGCCCCCTTGTTGACGTTATTCCGCGAGTTAAAAACCTGCGGCTTATTCTGCTTAATGCCCAACGAGTCACACCGCTGCCGGTATTGGCGAAAATTGTTGCGTCGGGTGTGGTGTTTGTTGACATTGCCTGGCAGGAAGGTGTCGGCGGGGTGGCGAACCTCCTTCAGCACGTGCCAGTTGAGCGCATTTTGTTTGGTTCCTACTTTCCGCGTTTTTATTTCCTAAGTGCCCTCCTTAAGCTGCGGGAATCGGCGGTTGAAGGCCAAACCTTGAAGGCCATTGCGGAAGAGAACGCGAGGCGGCTACTTGAGGGGAGAACCTAGGGCAATTACCCCATTGACGGAATTATCCTTTTATTAGGCAGCCTTAGCGACGCTGAAGCCAAAAGTCTTGGAGTTTGACAAACTCGTCGAACATGACCCGGGTCATTTCCGGCGAAGCGCCGAGGGCCGCGGCGTCCCCGTAGTTAAACACAATAAACCCGCCGGCCGGCGTGCTCCAATTCTCCACAAGAAGTCGGGCCTCCTCTCGAACTGCTTGTTCGTCATTTGTCGGCAAAGTTGCCTGAATGTCCACCGTGGTGAGGAAACACACCTTGCCGCGAAATTCCTGGCCAAACTCCACTAGACCATATGCCCGTGGTTGTTGCATGTTAAGAACGTCAACACCAAGTTCGATCAGTCGGGGCACTAGCACATTAATTCGCCCGCAGCTGTGGAGAATTACGTCCCACCCATGGGAGTGAATCGCCGAAAAAAGCTGGCGATATCGGTCAGCGAAAAATTGAGCGAACATCCTCGGACTGATAAACGGTCCCCGTTGAGTACCCCAGTCGTCGGTTAGGAAGATACCGTCGATCGCCCCGCCAAAGCGTCGCGAAAGTTCGTCCAGTAATTCCAGCTTGAAAGAAAGGATCATCTCCAGGAGTGCTTGAGCGCGCTCTGGCGCTACGGCCAGATCTTCCATGAATGCCGCCATGCCGCGGAGCATGTGTGCCCGCTCGATTAAGTTGAAGTGGCAAGTCACCACCACATAGCGATCACCAGCCTGATCAAGCAGCGGTTCAATCCGCTCGAAGTAAAACGGATTGCGGGGATTGGGTGGGCGGTACTCCGGCCAGCGGGACCAATCAGCAAGGGGATGTTCAACGACTGCCCCCATGTTTTTGATTTCGGTGCGATGCCATCGGCAGCCCCAGTCGTCATAGCCTGGTTGACCGAAGAACCAGCCAGCCTCTGCCCGGTCCATCTCCCAGATGTCCCACACGTCATCTGGGGCAAAGTCCACCTCATGCTGCCAAAAGGGGAGCCTGGGCGGGGCCTGAAAGTGAATCGCTCGGCGGACAATCTCGCGAGAGGTCATCAGCCAACACCTTCCGCCAGTTTTTATTTTGGCGCACTTTTCGCGCAGGTGTGCCTTTCCCGCTGAAATGTACAGGTACGCCAGGGGCACAGGAAATCGAGAGAACCCGGGTGATACCCCTGGGCCGACACGTCTCCAGCCGGCCTTGTCGCAGAGGCTCTGCGCTGTCCGGGGGATGAGCTTGCAGGCTCCGGTCGGGATGATCATTCCTCCCCCGGTAAGCGAAGCCGAGGGCGACCGACTTGCAGCGGCAATGTGCGCCACTCTTCGGGGCCGACAAGGCCCGCCTTATTGAGCTCAAGTGGCTCGAAGCCTAGCTTCCATGCGGGAGAATCTTCCGCTAGCCGAAAATCATAGGCCGATATGTTGACAAATTTGGGGTCTGCCACAATCGATCCGGCATCAAATCCCCGAGCCTGCCACTCGGCAAAGGATAAGCCCCCGGGGAACTTTGGCTCACCTTTTTCGTCCCAATACAAATTGTTTTGGAGCCGGAAGTTCCCGTTTGACCACGCACCGCCCAGCATGGGGACACCTCGGCTAAAGAAGATATTACCCTCAAGCGTAAAGGAAATGTGCCCTTCCTCTCGCGTGCGGCGGACCTGGGCATACGTTGCGGAAAGGGCCAGGATGTTATTACGAACGAGATTCTCTCGCCCATAATGTTGATGAAAAGCCCCGTCTTTAACGCGATAGACCAGATTCTTTTCTAGGAGAATGTAGCTTGAACCTTCGTCGGTATAAAGTCCCCAACCGCCGTAGTCGTAGGAAAGGATGTCGTGAATGATATTGCCCCGGATGATGGTGCCCGGTGATATCCCAAGCGTGTACACGCCACCCATATCGCTCAGCTCGCCCCAGCCCAGGTGGTGGATGTGATTAAATTCTATGATGTTATGGTTAGCGCTACTGGGGGCATAACCCCAGCTCCATCCGACGGAGACGCCCGTGTAGAAGAAGTCGCAAATTTCGCAATGAGCGACACGGTTATGCGAACTTTGCCCGATAAGGACGCCCACAGCGCCGTGGTAGACCTTGCCACCATCGTGGATAAAACAGTTGTACACTTCGTTATTGCTGGCCTGAAGCTCCGGCTCCTTCGGCAAGACGTCTTCGCCGATCCGGACGCCACCTGCTCCCAGATCGAACAAATGGCACTGCTCGGCACGGCAGTACTTGGTGCCGCGGTCAAACCATAGAGCATAGGAACCAGTATGGGCAATCTCACAGCGGATTAGTTGACAATATCGTGCACCCCGAAAATGAAGGGCGGCTGTGGTCAAAAAGGATGCCGCCTGGCCGTCAACCGGCTCTGCTTCCGGCATCCGCCAGTCCGTGTGAGAAAAGGAAAGCCCCTCAAACCGGAGATAAGCCACCGGCCGACCAGTTTCCGGGGAACCTTCCACCCGTAGAATTTCTTGCACGACCGGTGCTTCTGCACATACAGTTGACATGTTCTCGTTATCGCGCGGCCAGTAAAGGATCTGGTGTGCGGCCTGATCCAGGTACCATTCACCGGGGGCGTCTAAAGCCTCGCGTATCCCCTCTACGTAATATCGTTGATTTCTTTCCCACCAGCCCATTGGCCAGCGGGAGGTCGCGGTGAAGCGAAGGAGCCGGTTCTTGAAATCAACGTGAGCAATCTTATGCCGGGAACTGGTCCAGCTATGGTAGACAACAGCCACCGCCTGATGCCGATCTGGCCAGTCGTTGATCTGACCCTCCTGAAAGAAAAAGGCGATTCTTGTCTCCACGTCCCGTCGGGCTGCTTCGGTCCGAGGATAGTTCTTGGCAGGGCCCGCGGTGCGAAATGTCTGACCCTCGTTTGGCGTTCGCGCTACGGTGGCGCGTCGGCCGTTGATAAAAAGCTGGCGGACCTCATTTACGCTCGGGGGAAGTTCGGGCAGGACAGCTCGCCACAGCGGTGTCCCTTGAATCGGCTCCCAACGCTTGATTTCTACTGCCCCAGAGATGACCGGTTTTTCGCCAGGATAAGCGGCGTAAACAACCGGTGCTTGCTCGCTGCCCGAGTCCTCCGGACTGAAGGTAATGGGTTTTGCGATACGATACACACCGCCGCGAAGAAGCACGCGAATTTCCCGCGGCTGGGAGAGCTCTCTCCTGAGCGTCCGCACTGCTTCCTGGGCCCGCTCCAGGGTAGCAAAGGGACCGTCGGTTCGGTCGCCAGTTGGTGCAGGGAGCCGACCACTCCATGCGTCATTCCCTTCTAGCGAGACATAAAAGTCTGCTTTCGGCACTTCGCCCTTTGCCCACGGATTTAGTAGGAGGATCGCAAAAACAGCCAATAGGGAGCTGGCGCTGTGCCAGTGTCGATAATCGCTCCAGTCACCCATAGGTCGCTCCAAGATCAATGCTCCTTTTGCGGCTGATTGATTGAGGAAGATTTATCCGGGTGGTGGTTTGCGGCACTATGCCCCTCGTTGCCTGCAAAAAGTTTACAAATCTCCGGAGCAGCCTGTAAGATATGCCTGAAGCAACAGACGGCTCAAAGATTTGTCGCACGGAGCTTTGCGGGGGAGAAAATTGCGCGAGGGTTCGGTCCTTCGAAGTAAACTCCGCCCAGCTTGTTCCGTAGATTTTAGGGGTTTTTCGGCCACCAGCAAGCAAGATAGGGAAATTGAGAATTGCCGAGGCCAGGCACCGGGTCAAAGAATCCCAAATGCATGGTCGCCGCCGCTCACTGTAGGGGACTACAACAGCTTGTTGTTGGGACGACTACTAGCGCTTCCGGCAATTTGCGAAAACGCAACCCACATGGGTAATGGGGGATTCCCCATTGGTATCGGAAAGGACTTGAGAAGTTTCCCGATACCTTCTGACCGAGGCCAGGTTATGAACACAGGCACACACGAGTGGCAGCCTGGGCCGAGTGACTCCGGCACTCAGCCGGTGGGTGTTGCCTCCGGAAAGGTCTACATTGTTGGTGCAGGCCCGGGTGATCCAGCGTTGATGACCCTTCGCGGTTTGAGCTGTCTTCAAAAGGCTGACGTGGTTATTGTCGACCGGTTGGTTCATCCACGGCTTTTGGAGTACCTTCGGCCTGGTACCCAAGTGGTTTGCCTTGGCGACGATCCCGACTTTAGCTTTGTGGACGAAATGACTACCTCTTTGGCAGCTTCGCTCAGCGTGAAGGTGTTAGGCCGGGCTGAGGCAGTCAAGGAGATGGTTACCGCTGCCCAAGCGGGAAAGGTGGTGCTAAGGCTTAAGGCCGGCTGTCCGGAAGTTTTCGCTGGTCACACGGACGAGCTTGAGGCCCTGCGGAAGGGAAATATCCCGTACGAAATTGTCCCCGGTATCCCACCGGAGCTTGCTGCAGCAGCCTACGCGGAAATCGCCCTCACCGATGTTGAGACAAGCTCGGCGGTGGTCTTGGCGGTGGCAAATGACCGCCCGGCAAAGCAGGGGGTGCCCGTTGACTTCCGGCAGCTAGGGCAGTTTTCGGGCACCGTAGTTGTGTACATGGGCGAAGCGATTGTCACTGAGTGGGCGTGGGAGCTTCTTCGGGGCGGGCTTGCGCCTTCGACGCCGGTGGCTATCGTCTGCCGGGCGGGTTGGCCGGATCAGCAACTTATCCGGTGCCGACTCGGTGATTTGGCGAGCACCGTGCGATCTCACCATGTTCGTGGCCCTGCGGTTGTGGTCATTGGTCAGTGTGTGGACCGGATGCCAAGCAGATCGTGGTTTGAGAACCGACCTCTTTTCGGCAGGCGGATCTTGGTTACTCGGCCAGAAGAGGAGGGCGATCAGCTGGTGGCACTGTTAGCCGAGCTTGGCGCCGAGGTGCTATCCTGCCCCGCTATCAAGATCTCCGAGCCGCCGGACTGGACGCCGGTTGACCAGGCAATTGAGGAGCTTGATGGTTATGACTGGATCGTGTTTACAAGCGTCAACGGTGTCCGGTATTTCCTTGGCCGGCTGAGGCAAAAAGGCAGGGATGGGAGATCTTTTGGAAAAGTGCGGATCGCGGCCATTGGGCCCGGTACTGCCCGAGAGCTGGAGCGCCACTTCTTGAGGGCCGATCTTGTGCCTAGCCAGTACCGTTCGGAAGTGTTGGGTCAGGAGTTGGCTGGGGTGTTGGCTCGCCTTCCCAATCGGCCACGGGTCCTACTTGTGCGGGCCAGCCGGGGGCGCCCCGTTTTGGCCGAGATTCTTTCCTCATCAGGAGCGGTCGTCCACCAGATCGCTGTGTATACAAGCGAAGATGTAACCCACCCGGATCCTCACGTTGTCCAAGCTTTTGAGGCCCAAAGAATCCACTGGGTGACGATTACTAGTTCTTCTATCGCCCGCTCCGTGGTACGGATGTTCGGGGAGAAGTTGAGGACAGCTAAGCTGGCCAGCATCAGTCCGGTTACCTCAGGCACATTACGAGAACTTGGCTTTGAACCCACGGCCGAAGCCCGTCAGTACACGATCCCCGGCCTTGTAGCAGCGATTTTAGAATGGGAAGCGCGGGGACAGTCTTGAGGCAAAGTTCATGTGGATTGCATAGCGGCTGGCCGACGTTCAAATCGCAGGCGCCTTAGTTCTGGGCAGGTGGATTGGCTTTTCCGTGCCTTGTAACGTGCCTCGAATGTCTGGGAGCAAGCTGCCGATAGTATTGACCCCTCGGTGCTCGCCGGTTGTTTCGCAAACCCGGATTAATTAGTTCTGTTGCGGTAATTCGAGGGGCACGGGGGGCAGCAATACGCCGGGTCCTTATGCTTGTGGTTAAGAGGTAGTTCCCAGCGCTATGGTGGGGGAACGCATTCATTGATTCCTCCGAAAAAGGGGCGAATGAATCCCCCTTAAGTTGTAAGGAATTGGCGTTGGCCTACTGTGCTTTGGTGGTTTCCTACTAGGTGATTCCTTGGAGAATCAGCCAATCAACAACAGCGACTAGGGGTTTAAGGTGGCATAAGATGGGTCGTTTCCAAGGGGTGAGATCAAATCGCTTGATGACCCGTGGGCGCGTTAGGTTGTAATGGCAGTTGACAAAGAGTCCCCCGAGAGATTCTCAAAACGTTCTTTTAGGGGGTTGGGTGCGAGGCCTTCTCTAACAGTGCTTGGTAAGCGTGGCTCTGTTTTGGGAGTAGTGGTGATGAAGAGGTATCGGTTCAAGAAAGCATTTACCCTTGTTGAGCTTTTAGTTGTCATCGCGATTATTGGTATCCTGATTGCACTTTTGTTACCGGCGGTGCAAGCGGCCAGATAAGCTGCCTGACGTTCCCAGTGCGTTAATAACATTAAGCAGTTGGTGTTAGCTTGTCATAACTTTCACGACCGACCTAATGAGTTTCCTTATGCCCGTAAGTACGACATGTGGGACACATACACTTGGACGGAGCTGATTTTGCCGTTTATCGAGCAGCAATCACTTTACGAAAGGTATTAAACGCTGCCGCTTCGGCGAAACCCGGGCGACCCCAATCAGTATCCCGGCCCTAATGGCCCTATAGGGGATGATCAGCGGTTGCGTGAAGCTCGGCACACGCAGATTCCGACGTGGTACTGTCCTTCCTCAGGTGGGCCATTCGGGAACGAGCTAAATACGAGCGCTTATGGCTTCTGGCGGGGTAACTACCGAGGTTGTGTTGGCTCGGGTGATATGTACGGACAGGATGTGCAGGACGGGACCGCCGGTCCATGGGGACGAGGAGTGTTCAGTGTAGTTTCTGGACAAAGCTTCGACCTTAACGCGGCTATACCTACCCGTGGGACAAGAATGGCCGATATTACCGATGGCACCTCAAACACAGCGATGGTATCTGAAGGATTAGTGCCGACTATTACCGGTTGGGGCGGTCCAATCGGTTCAATCATTTACGGAAACATGGGTGGGGCTCTGTACAGTCATGCGATCACCCCCAACTCCACTGCTCCCGACAGGATCATAGGGCCCTGCCCGCGGGATCGAGGGGATACCGACTATCGAGGTCCGTGTACGAGTATTGGGGGCAGCGCATGGTGGACGCCGAGTGCCGCCCGAGCTTTCGCGGGCGCTCGGAGCCTCCATCCTGGGGGAGTCAACGTGGGCCTGGCCGATGGATCCGTCCGGTTTGTGTCTAACACCATCGACTTATTGGTGTGGCGGTATGTAGCCACCCGATCCGGCGGCGAGACCGCCAGCGAGTTTTAAGACCGCGGTTTTTTGGTTCGCCGAGTGGTCCACTTGCCTCGGATTTTGTAGCCATACTTGGCCGAGGTGGTCGGAGAGCGGATCCAATTTCTGTAGTGGATTCTGGTCGCGGAGCTCCCTTAGTGCCCTCCCTTTAACTTAGTTCCGACCGGGAGGGGGGCATTAAACGGGAGCCTTCCGGGAGAGGGGTGAAGTGTTTCGCAGGGAGCAGCAAGATGAGATTCGACCTCTGCTTCCTTGTCATTGGTTTTGTTATTTTGGCTCAACTGACCGGATGCGGCGGTAAGGAAGGTGGGGTAACGGTCTCGGGGAAGGTAACTTTTGACGGGAAGCCGGTTCCTCAGGGTTATGTCACGCTCGCACCGGCGGATGGCAAAGGCCCATCTGCTGGAGGCGAAATCCGTGACGGCCAGTTTACAATTCGCGGCGTCTTGCCGGGGGAGAAAATTGTTTCTGTTACCGGGGGCGAGCCGATCCAGCACGCTCAATCCTCGGAAGAGTTGGCGCAAATGGCCGCCCGGGGCGAGCGGCCCAAACAGGGCTGGACTATTCCCCCTAATGCAAAAGGAAATAATCAGCGCGTAACGATTTCTGCCGAGGGTGGCCAGACGCTTAACCTCGAGCTAACCTCGCGGTGATCACCCAGATGCGGTTATCGCCAGGCTAGCCAGACCTCCCGCGCAGCTCGCAGGAGTGACTCTTTCGTCCACACGGTTTCGGCCGGCGACGGAGCCGAAGCATTCGCGCAGGCCACAAGGAGGGTCAACTCTTTGGTGCCCCCCGGCGGAAGCTGAAGGGGGAACTCAAGGGGCCCAAGTTCGAAAAAGCATTGGTCCTGCTTCCCCCCGACATCGACATAGTAGGTCGCATCGCCGGAAAGTTCCCCGGCTATTAACTTGGGCAGGCTGACCGGCCGATCAGCGGGAAAGACCCAGACGACATTCAGGATGGGGTTTCGGTCCGGAGCGGCCGGCAGGGGTCGGGCAGCCAGTTCAAGCTCGCCATCGCCGTTGACGTCTCGCGCCCGAAACACAAGCGCGCCGGGTTTATGTCGGCCCCAGCGTGCTATGGGGTCCACAACTTCCGGCCGAGCCCCCTCCACTTCGTAAAGCACCGGTCGGATGCCCGCCTGGCTGTAGTGACTTTCGCAAATCCCAAGCACAACCAAGGCCTGCGACCGCGGCTCCACTTTAAAGCGGTAAAGGATGGGGATCCCTCCCATGCCGGCACGGATGTTGGCAAACGCTGGGTCGGCCGGTCTTTCTGGTTTTGCCCAGCCGGGCATGGGCGTTGTTTCGTTGACGTAACCCCAATCGCGCTTAGACAAAGCGGAAAGGCTCTCCGGCAGCAGTGAAACCACTTGTCGGCCGCCGAGTTGAGCGCCGAAAAGCCCGGCCTTGACGCCCTCCGGCATGTTGACCCGAATTCGGACAGACTTCTCCTGAGCGCTTTGAGAACTGAGGGCGATGGTAAGCACGTCCACACCTGCTGGGAAGATCGGGGCCCGGTAGACGGTCCAGCTTACAGCAAGCTCACCCCAGATGCCGGAAGCTTTTCCTGCAGGGACGCATCCCTCAAGCTTCACTTCCTGGACTTGAATTCTGCCCGGTGGGCCATCGCTCCCCAGGACCTCGATACTGACTGTGCCCCAGTCCTCCACTAACCGGCCTTGCTCATCGAGCCTTGAGGGAGGAAGTCCAGGCGAGGCAATTTCCACGCTGTGGACACTGGTAACCAGTCCAAGCCAAACGAGGATCGCCAAAGACCAGCTGGATCGTGGGCCAAGGCCCGGCAAGTCCCTCGCCACCATGTGACTAGGCTCCTTCGAAAGTGGAAAACCTTGGCGAGCGAGTCATCTTGACCCCATACAGACTGCAGAAGGCCCTCAATGTCGGCCGGTGATTACCCAAAGTGACAACTTGATGGAATCCGCGGACATCCCGGCAATCCTCAACATCGTCCATTTGGATCTCTACCGAGGTGCGACAACCACCGGCCGGCGGTGTCTGCACATTGCCAACCACTTTACCAGTGTCAACGATCAGTTCGTTTGGACCGGTGAATCGTACGAGCGTGACCGGTTGCCCTTCCGGCCACAGGACCTGCATCGCTACACCGAGGGCCGACTCAGAGTGATTGCGCAAGACATATGGTGCTGGCTCGTTGGCAAAGCCATTGATTCGCGTGCCACTCGTGCAGTGCGCAGCAATGAGCGTGTTGTGGACCGTTTCCGGCACAGGGTCGTTGATAAAGCCTGGCCGATCAAGCAGGTAACTGGTGAGCATCAACGACAGGGCCCCGAAAAGATCGGCTTCGCAGCCGGCCGTGATCCCCTGATCCTGGAGCAATGTCCAGCCGGCGCATGGAGGCGTGGGCACAAGCCGGGCTTCGACCATCCCCAAACAATCCATGGAAAGGGCATGCGCTTGCTCTCGGACCAGGAGTCGTTTGGCCGTTACATACGTTCGCATCGCGTTGAGAGTGTCCTGCTCGTTGGGTTCAACGATCTTGGCAGCGCCCCGGCGGAGTTGGGCGGCCAACTCGCGAACCTCATCGGTGACGGGCTGTTTGTCAAACTCTTGGTTAAACGTGTCGCGCGGAATGGCCCTGACTTTGGTCCCGAGCCGTTCCACCACTGTCTCGCTGCGATCATTGCCGCGGATCCAAAGCACCCGCGTTTCCTCGAACATCCTCTTGGCCCGTACTGCCCGCAGCCCGTCCTCAACGCCGACAACATCCATAGAGGAGACAACATGCACGCCAGGCATGCGTGCTGGGCCAGCAACGTGACCGGTAAAGGCCATCCCTATAGGCGACCAAATGATAAGGGGCACACCTGCCTCTTTTGCTACCAAGGTTGCCCAACCCCACGTGCCGAAATGCTGGAGGATCACCACAGCTCCGTGGGGCTTTTCCGCCTGGATCTTCTTAATCCACGCCGCTACTCCTGGCTCACTATTAATTGGGGCAGGCTCCATTGCCAGGTTAATCCCCAACCGGCTGCACGACGCTTCAAGCTGCGATCGAAATTCCGCCTGCCGGGCGTCGAGGTCATAGGCAGTCCCTGGCCATCCGAGCCAATATGGGCGCGGAAACTCGAGGAAGCACGCCATCACGCGGACATCGGGCTTGGGACGAAGGGCATTGACGTCAACATAGTCTGTGGGGGCCGGGCCTTCCTGCTGCGATGCTTGAACTGACGTAAACCATAAACCACTGCCGACCGCGGAAACAGACATAAGCTTCAGGCAGTCGCGACGGTTCCAACATACATCGCACTGATGCTGTCGACACATGGCGGGGTCTCCTTTCGGCCTAGAGTCGGGTTGACCGAATATCCGTCAACTTATTGCGTGCCCATTCGGAAAGTCAACACTCATCGTGTGCAGGTCGCGGCGCTCGTTGCGTCCGCGGCTGTGCGGGTGTGAAAGACCGGCTTTGTATCTTTTTGCTCCGGCCACGGGGATCATTTTATTGCCGGCAGCTGATAGGCAAAACTTCCAAGAGAAAAGTTAAGTAAATCTTACCTTTGTTGACCGGAAAACTTGGGAAAAGACGATCGCGTTCGGATCGCTCCAAGGTATTCAAGCCGAGGGCTAAACCTGGCGTGCCTGCGGGCAGCTTGACCGCATCCGGTTCATAAAGAACCGTTCGGCCATACTCTGTCGTCGACAGTTCCTGCTTACTTGTTAAGAAGCCTTTGGGCCATCCGTATTGATCTTTTGGGAGGCCCAAGGTGCCACCGATCTAACTTGCGAGCCTGACCTTCCCGGGGCAACTTAAAGGGGATTAAGTGGTTGGCTGTCACGGTATGCAAGGGCACGCTCCATGGATGCTATCGACCGATTCATCGGCTACCTCCTGAACCGACCAGAGCTAATCGCCTTCTTCGCGGCGGTCATCGGGTCCGGCGTGTCCGCGGTCGCTGGCTTGCTTGGCACGATGTACGCAGCAAGGCGTAGCTATCAAGCGGCGAAGCTGCAAGCCGAGGCTACCATCAAAGCAGTTTGCGAGGAAGTTGAGCGCCGCTACCGGGCCCGTCAGGAGCGCTCGCGGGCGGATTTACGAGAAAGAGTGGAGCGACTTTCTAGCCGGATTGTTCGTCCTTGCGAAAGGCTTCTCAGCCGGCTTTCTCCGCTTTGCAAGTTGTGGCGATTGCGCTGCGCGGACTTTAATCCGAAGCCTGGCCAAACGCTGTCGTCGGGCGATGTCCAAGCCCTGCGCGATTATGACCGACTTGCGGAAATGTATGGGGACGCTCTTGATTCCAACGCCGATCATCCTGGGGCTAATCAGCGATTCACGTTTATTGTTTATCTATTTAGAGCGCTGGCCTCGATCGGGAAATGGCGAGACCAAGTGGTGCGTGTGGTGGCGCTCGATGACCCCTTGGTAGCGCCGGCCATCTATCACATTCGCCGTATTGAGGTAGCACTATGCTCGCCGCGGCTGCCGGGCAAGCCGTGGATGTCCCGGGACCTTTTGGAGACGATTGAGGACACACTTGGACCGGAGGGGAAATCCGCCTCGTGGGACCGGATTGTTCAAAAGGTGAACTCGAGCCCGCAGCTTCGTTATGCCGCGAAAAACGTGGAGGAAAGCTTCTTCGGGATCTTCGATCAAAGCTCTCGCTTTATGCAGCTGCGGTCAAAACAGGTGCGAGGGGGGATCATAGCCATTTATCTGACCGACCTACTCGGCCTTTTGCTGCCGGAATACGACTTCATATTCAAGTGGGACCGCGATGATATTTGGCCGATCTTGCGGGACTTCGCCAAGCAGCAGGTTGATCGCGGGCAAGAGGTGAACTGGTACCTGTACGAAGAGGGTGACGTCCTGGAGAAGGAAACTTGTCCTTTGCCCCCGTCGGTTAAATAGTGAGGTTTAACCCTTTTCGCCCGTGTTGACAATCTTGACCAGATCTCTCGGAGCGATGAGCTTGTAGCCTCCTCCGGTCGGAGTGGTGAGCCGTATCAAGCGTTGACACATCTCCCATCGCGGGGATCCATCTCGCTTGGCCGAGATTCCGCCCCGAGGGAGTCCTCCGCGATTTGAACTTCCACGAGATTTCCGCGGATCTTGGTGATTCGGACTTTTTGCCCCGGCTCCACTGGGAGGTCTCGGGAAAGAACGTCTACCACCCCCGCAGGAAAGCGGGCTTTTCCGGAGAGCCGAAGCGGCGTGATAGCCACCCCGATGTCCCCTACCGAGACAGGTGCTTCCGGACGAAGTAGCGGAGCCGCCTCCGCCTGAGACTGGCCTGGAGGTACCAGCACAAGTCCTCCAGCGCCCCACCGGCCAATAGCCGCCACCAGCCCGGCAGCCAAGAGAATCCCCCCGGTCATCGCCACTGCGACAAGTACCCCAGCCGTCAAGATCTTCTCCCACGTTTCCGGGGTAGGCGGCCACTGTTCGTGTGCTTGGGCCAACACTAGCGCCAGGATAATCATCAACCAACCACCGATCCCAAAGATCCCAAAACCGGGAATGAGCACTGCCTCGATAATCAAACAGATTATTCCCGTAACAAATAGCACAGCTTCCAACCAGGTTGAGGTGCCGCCCAGAAATGTGCTCCAAAAGAAGAGAACAAAAGAGATGAGTGCCACAAATCCCGGCACGCCCAGTCCGGGGGTGTTGGCCTCTACAAAGGCTGCCGTAAAGCCCACCAAGAGGAGGATGAGAGCCATTAGCGGATGATTGAGCGCCTCGAAAACCCGCTGGACCCAGTCCGGAAATTTCTGGCCTTTCTCCAAATTCTTTTGATTCCCCTCTGAAGACTGGGTTGATCCTGCCGATACGACGTCGATTGGACCGCGACGGATCTCTTCCGGATTCGGCGTAGCAGGTTCGTGCCCTTTCGGTCCAGGTGAGCTTCCCTCCGAGCCAGTCGGCGCAGCCGTGACATTCGTCCGGCCTTTCGCCGCATCTAAATAACCTGCAAGTGCCCGAGTAGCCGTCGAGATCTGCCAGAGAATGGAAAAGGCCACCAAAGCGTAAAGCGCGGGGATGAGCAAAACCTTCGACCGGCCGCTGTGCTCCCAGGTCATTCCCCCGTGGCGGTCCGAGTCATGCGGCATTGATGACAGCTCCCCGCTCACTTAGCTCAATGGGCAAGAAAACGGGACAGGATCGTGCTTCCTGATTCCACCAAAGCTTTCCGCCCGCTCGTTTAAGTGCCGTCTCCGCCCTGATTATAAACTACTGATCTGACCGGCTCCGAAGTTTGACTGTGTGGTTAGCTTAAACCTTCCGCGGGAAGCTAAGCCCCCCGCCAAACACGAGTTGCCGTCAATAACCGGGGTGCTCCTGCGATTTTCTGATTTGATGGGTCCAGATTGAGGACCCGGGCCCGGCTGCGACCGGTGAACACTGGCGTGGAACTGCCCTCGGGAGATGGGTGTTAAAAAGGGGTGCAGGGTGTTTCCGCCCGCATTTTGCCGGGAACCTAGAGCTCCATTTACTGTCCCACCGGTGGGCCCTCGTTGGTGCCGCAGTTGGCCTCTTTGCAGGCGGATCTATGCGGTATTAGGGCGGCAGGAATCCGGCTCGCGCAAGGAGGCTTTAGCCCAACAGTAATGGTCGGCCGGAGGAAACTGACGGCGCTCCCGAGGGACCTTTGTGGTTATCTGGAATCGACGGCCCTGGGCGATTAAATTGCCTAGGCAACTCCGGCACGTGAGCTGATCGGCAGGATCGCTCACCGGGGCCAAGCGGGCAAAACATTCACCCTGCCTAAAGTTGAGAATCCTGTCCCGACCCTATGCCATCCATGGAAGAAGCTTGTTTCAAGTTGACAGGAACTTGAGCTCGGTCCCCAAAAACTTATGAGGAGCTAAACCTTGAGGTTTTTTCCGAAAAGACGAACCAACTTGACAGAGAAGAGCGTCACCATAGGTACGGAGGCGGCGCCGCAAGCGGTGGCTAGCGGAACTGCCGGCCCGCGGCGAGAGCTGTCGCTTCTGGATTCCACCTCCATCATTGTGGGAATTATCATCGGCGCCGGGGTTTATCAACAGGCGCCGGCCATTGCCCAAGGAACGGGCTCCCCATTGTGGTTTATGCTCATTTGGGTAATTGGGGGACTTATCTCCCTTTGTGGCGCCATTTGTTACGCTGAGCTGGCCACGATGTACCCGCGGGAAGGCGGGGATTATGTTTATTTAAGTCGAGCTTTTGGGCGCTGGGCAGGCTTTCTTTTCGGCTGGCTCCAAATGGCCGTTGTCCGTCCGGCCGACATCGGCGTCATGGCCTTTGCGTTTGCTATGTATGCTCGTCAACTAGTGGATATTTTCCCACAGAGTGTAACAGCCGATCCAGCCGGCAACGGGGTAGGCAATTCGCTTCCCTTCCTCGCCGACGCCTCGTTAACAGTTTACTCCCTTGGAGCGGTGATCATACTCACTTTGATCAACATCCTGGGTGTCAAGGAGGGCAAATGGACGCAGAACATCCTTACTGGGGTTAAGGTGGCCGGCATCCTGGCAATTGTGGGCGTTGCCTTCTTGGCCGAGCCGCGACGTTCCACCGACGCTCTTGCAGCTGGTGGTCCGCCCTTTGTAGTCGCCCTTATCATGGTGCTTTTCTGTTTTGGTGGTTGGAATGAGATGGCCTATGTGGCCGCTGAGGTGAAAAACCCCGAACGAAACATTTTTCGCGCTCTTATTGTGGGGACTCTTGCCGTTACGGGGCTTTATCTCCTGCTTAATGGTGCGTTCCTTTACGCCTTAGGCTTCGCAGGGGTTGCCAACTCGAAAGCAGTTGCCGCCGATACGGTGGCGACGCTCTTCCCGAATTTTGGCGGACAGCTGATTAGCGCGCTTGTGTGTATTTCCGCTTTAGGTGCCGTCAACGGCCTCATTTTCACTGGAGCGCGGATCTCTTACGCCGTCGGAAGCGAGCACCGCGCGTTTGCTTTCTTAGGTCAGTGGAACCCTTATTCCGGTACACCTATCCGGGCACTTGCCCTCCAGGGGATTCTGGCGTGTGCGCTCATTTTGATCTTTGGATCATTTCTTGAGCTGATGTTGTATGCCGCGGCAGCCGTATATCTGTTTTACTTCGGAACCGGACTGTCGCTTGTTGTTCTCCGGTACAAAGAGCCAAGAACACCACGGCCATACCAAGCCACACTTTATCCACTGCCAGTCATCGTCTTTTGTGCCGTGTGTGCCTTCCTGATTTACCGAGCATTTCTCTACCGTCCGATCCAATCAGCCGTGGCAATTGGCCTTGCACTCTCGGGCATTATCGTTTACTGGTTTAGCCGGCTATTGGAAAAAAGGCAGCTTGCCCAGGAACCCGCCGCCTAAAAAACCACATTAAGGCCCCCTTAGATTTCAGCTGCAAGTCGAGCCTAGTAAGCGCGACAATGATATCCCACGGAAAGCGTAAACTAACGCTTGCCCAGGGTAACGCAGACACAATTTTGGCGACTCGCCGACTTGCCGGATAATAGCCTGTCAACAGGATGCTCCAGTAGGCAGGTGCAAACTTTTGGCTAGCGAAAGAAGTTTCCGATTTTCGGGGAGGACGGTCGCGGGACCTTCGCAAAAAGAAAGGATGTGGTCATGTCGATTCAAGCGAGCCGATTGGGCCGAGGTGTTTCCCGGCGTTGGTTTCTCCGTCGGGCCACAGTAATGAGCGCCGGCACGATGGCTCTCCCCGTTTGGGTCCCACGCTCCGCGCTGGCGCAGGGACGTCGGCCAGGTGCTAATGATCGCATTTACATCGGGGTCATCGGAACCGGGAATCGGTCGCGCCAACTAATTGAGCAACTTCCGGAGGATGGCCAAATAATTGCGCTTGCCGACTGTTTTCTCCCACGGGCTGAGGAGACCAACGCGCAAAAAGGGGGTGGACGGTGGGCGGTTTACCAAGATTACCGCAAGCTGCTTGATCGGGACGATATCGATGCCGTTATTGTAGGCACGCCGGATCATGTCCGCGCCTTGATCTGCATCCACGCATGCCAGGCCAACAAGCATGTCTATGCGGAGAAACCGTTGACGCTTTATATCCGCGAGGGCCGGGTATTGGTGCAAGCCGTGCGGAAATACGACCGGGTACTTCAAGTCGGCACTCAGCAACGTTCAATGGCTGTCAATCGCCTGGCGTGCGAATTTATCCGTAGTGGCAAACTGGGAAAGATTCGAGTGGTCCAAGGTGTCAACTACACCGGTCCGCAATTCTGTCCTTCGCTCCCGGAAGAGCTTGTCCCGGCCGGTTTGGACTGGGACCGGTGGTTAGGTCAGGCCCCTTGGCGGCCGTATAATCGTCAACTTCACCAAGGGTGGATGGCGTGGTGGGATTACTCCGGTGGACAGATGACCAATTGGGGTGCCCACGGCTTGGATCAGGTCCAGTGGGCTTTGGGCAAAGATGACACAGGGCCGGTAGAAATTCGCCCACTAGGCAAACCAAAGGACATGAACGCTCCAGTCCACATGCGCTATGCCGACGGTGTGGTGCTGCGACTAGAGCTCGAGCAAGGTCCCATGGGCGGTGCCATCTTTACAGGGGAGCGTGGGCGGATTGAAATCAACCGGAACAAGTTCACCTGTAATCCCCCCGATCTCATCGCGGAAATGCCCCCGAAGGAGGAAATTGACAAGTGGCGGGATGAAGTCGCCCTTTGGCAAGCACGTTATCACATGGAGGATTGGCTGCGGGCCATTCGGGAAAGACGCCGCCCTGTGGCCGATGTGGAGATCGGGCATCGGTCGATTACGGTTGCCCACTTGGCCAATATCGCTCGATACCTCGGCCGGCCTTTGCGCTGGGATCCAGAGAAGGAACAATTCGTGGGCGACGAAGAGGCCACCCGATTGGTCGAAAGACCGCAGCGAAAGGGCTATGAGCTGCCCCGCGAGGTTTAAAGTCCGCCGTTCCTGAGGGCGGCAGGCGACAAAAATCGGACAGGTGGCCGGACCGCGCGTCTCCCTGCCTTTTGCCCAAGCGCACCCAGTTCGGCTCGAGGGGCTGCGGAAGCCCTTGGCTTTGGTGCGGAAGAGCACTCTTGTTTAAGTCGGAGGGGGCCCCTCCGGTCTGCGTTAAGGAACGGCGGATCTCCGCCGAGTCATGAAGTCCCATCTTCCCGGTTTTTTCTTTCCTCTCGCATTACCGGACTATTGAGCCCTGCCCGTGCAACTGGGCAAATTGACATTTATCCGGCAGCAAATAAGTCGGGGGGAAATCCGGCGCCATCACATTTGGCAAGTTTAGGGGGTTTTTGGGTCAGGCTTCGGCCACCTGTGAAGGAGGGATCGGCGGGATGATGGGCGGCGAAATAACGTAAAATTCCCGTAGAAGCGATACCCCCAACTTTTGGGGATCTCTCCCCGCCGTATCGCAGCGTGAGTGATGACGAAGTGGAAGCGAAACCTCCCGTGAGAAGTTTTTCTCTCGGCGAAAGTCCGGGGCATAGGCTCAGTCGGCAGGAAAGGGCCTTTTTCCAAAAAGGTCACGGGCAAGCTTCTCGCGGGGGTGTGGGCATTTGTGTACGAAAGATTGCGCCTGACCCCCGGGCAGTCAACATGCGGAGCCGGTAGTCGTCCGTCTGCGGGGTGGGTTCGGGCACGTTCTTACTAGGGGGTTATAGCGGGGCGAGGAAGGAGTCCCGGAATGACTGAGCAAGTGATGCAGCGAATAGCAGAGTTACTGCGGGATCTAATTATTTTCGTGGTGATACTTTTTGTCCTCGTCATCCTGCTTATCGTTTTACGGAGCGTCGCGAGGACGTCGGTCGGTGGGGGAGGTTATTGGCGAAAACCGCGAACGGCAAGAACGAATCCTCTTGAAGATTTACCGCCCTATGCCAAACGCCGGGCAGAATTGGCCAAGAATAAATCTGCCCGCCGCTCGTGGTTTGGATTTAGGGGCGGGAAAGTGAGCTCGCCCGGTTTGGGGGCAAATGGGGCGGAGGAGAACGCTCCGGAACCATACTAACGCTCAAAGAGCCGAGAGTTGGCTAATTCCCACGAAAAGTGCGGTATGTTTCTTTGCTCCGCGGAGCTTCCGACGGACTTCGGCTTTTCCCGGGACTCTAGGTCTTTCCTTCCTGCCGCTTGTTGAGACAAATGCGAGCGCCATACCGCCAAGGTGCGCCAGGTGGCCTTTCCGAATATGGCTTTTCGGACGAAATTTGTGGTATGGTCCGACTCATGTGTGTACAAAGTAATCAATCGGACCGGCCACCCCCGGGAATCTTTACTTCTCTAACGAAATAGCCACGCAAGGAGAATCGCCAAAAGGTCAATAAATGATCCGCCTGCCGGAAAAGGAAAGATTCTCCGCGATGCGAAAGGCTTTGCTCGCGGCAAGCGGCGCGCGGGGGAGCGCGACCTTTCCTCAGCTGCCGGAGTTTCCCCAGGATGATCGGTCGTGGATACTTGCCTTGCGGCCCCGCTTTTAAGCACGGTGGCCAGCTCATCGGCGTCAAACCATAGTCCATGGCGGCCACATATGTCGACAATAACGGACGTGCCATATTGGCAGCGGCGATTCATCAGTTGTTTACACACCGGGCAAGGATAATAAGCCACCCTTTCCGAAGCGCGGTAGGTCCTGCGCGGGGAGAGGCTTCTCTCCGGTTCCTGAAGGTTTGACGCTATACCGGAGTCGGCCCGGCGGATCAACTGGGCAAGCTCCCCATGGGATAGCCATATCCCTCCGCAGCGAGGACGTTCCACAAGAGGCTTTTGACCCAATTGGCGATGCTGTGAATGCACGGGCGGGGCAGACTTCAGACAGCAAAGCGGTAGTTCTTCTGCGACAACGCGTTGTGGAGCGATCGCCAACGCGTAGCTGTGGGAGAACTGCGACCGGCGGCTCATTCGGGGGAGACAGCCCGGGCGAATGGTGTCTCGGTAGATGTCGAAAAGCGTGAATTCTGCGCCGCAAAACTGGTAATCCGGCTCCGATTTTGCCAGAGACCCCGCAGGGCCAAGCTGCCCAGCACGGTAGACTCCTGCCCATACCTCTTCTAGCCTGTGAAAAGCTCGCCATAAAAACGAGAGAAGCGCCCATCAGGCTCACATGCACTAGCATCGTACTGCCGTTGACGATATGGGCAGAGAACGAGGGGATTAATTCTTGGTTAGGATCTGCTAAAGTCACGGCTGTCCGCTTCGGTGAAAAGAGCTGCTCCGAAAATTCCTCGACAAGAGCGAACCTCCCGGCGGTATCATGTGCCAGACGTTCCGCGGAAGAAGAACAGCTCTTGTTTTTTCTTGGCTAATTATGTAACGAGGGTTGTTGAGGCCGAAGCTGGACAAAACCCGGATTAGCCAATTATGCCCGAGAACTATTGCACGTTTGCGCCAAGGCGCACGACCGACCTGAGCAAATCGCGGCCCGGCAAAGGGTCAGGTAGTTTTCGACTGTGTCCTCACCGCACATTACCCCCTATCGGCGGTCGGTTTGTTGCACAGGGCCATCGCTTAAGCTTGCCGGGTGGCAAGAGCCTCCGTGACCACTTTTTTCATTTTTTCTAAGCCTTCCCGAGCCATCTCAAGCGGAGGCTTTTTCCAGTACTCCTGGTTGAAGAGTTCTAGCGACAAGGCCCCACGGAATCCGATTTCCCACAAACTGGTGATGATCTTGGCAAGCGGGGCTACTCCGTCGCCTGGGAAGACCCGGTGCGAGTCGCGAATCGTCTCCCGTTCCGGCTGGGCCGGGTAATCGTTCAGATGGAAATTGGTCATACACGGCCCGTGGATAAGCCGGAGGGCTTCCGGCGACGAGCCACCTTTGTACATGTGGAAGACATCAAGCAGAATCTGGGCATCGGGATGGCCTGCTTCGGCAGCAACGAACAACGCTTCACTGACACGACGAAGATTGGCGGAGGCTCCCCAAATTTCCAATTGGGGTACCACCCCGAATTGTCGACCAAGCTCAAGGAGGACACGATACCGTTCGGCAACGCGGCCTAGGTCAACCGGCGGGGGCTGGAAGATGCCGGCTGGGGCTGCCGCTATCGCTTTGCCGCCCAAGGCCGCTATCCATTCCATATCTCGGCGAAAAGTTTCTAGTGCTGACTGCCGCTGTTTATCATCTTCGGCCGCCCAAGCGTTGAAATTGATCCCGCCTACAACGACAAGATTGGCGTCTTCCAACCGTTTGCGAAGATCTTCCAACCGGCCCCCGCTTTGGACAAATCGTTCGATGTCGCGAAGCCAGAATTCAATGCCTCCGTAGCCAGCTTCTGCAGCCAAATCCACCTGAGCTGGCACGTCAAGCTTGTAACCCATGATCGACCCAGTATTTAGCGCCAGTATAAACGGCACGCGGTCGGAGCTGACCTGTCCGCCAGCTGCTTCGGAAGCCCCAGTTGGGGTTTGTTGCGTCTGACTCGGGGCACTGGCTCCTTGAAGTCCGAGCGAAAGTCCGCACACAGTGGCAGCCAACGCTGTTCGGCGATCGATCGCACCTGTGTGGACACCAACGCTAACCGTGGAGCAACGAAAGCCTCTCATTCTCGGATCCCCTCGTGATGTGTTGGCAAATTGCTAATTCGGCCAAGATTGGCCGCGGATTATACTCAGATCGCTGCCTTCTCTCAATGTTCGGGGGCCGGCGCTAGGCTCCGGCTTTTACGGCCGTCCATAAGGGCGCCTCAAACACGTCAGAGGCAAGACCTAGAAAGCTGCCCGCTCCAAAGTAGCCTTTAGTTCGCGGAAATGGTTGCGGATTCCTTCAACAAGTAGGTCTTTTTTCTTCTTTGCGTCCAGTGGGATACCCAACCGTCGTCCGATTGCCAAGATGTAATCCTTTTTTAAAGATGCTAAAAGGTTGCATTGCTGGTCGATCTCTTGATAGGTGACGGCCGTCGGAGTAATGCTTTCCCGAAGGGTTTCCAGCCTGTTGACCCACGAGGTGATTTCCTCCTCCGGGAGGACGGTGGGCTTTTTACTCTTGCTGGAGCCGCGGCGCGCAATGAGGCCAGTTTCTTCGTATTGTTTACAGCGGGTGAGGAACTCGCCGAAACTGCTGATTTCAAACTCATCGAAAGGGGCCAATGCTTGGCCCAATTGACTGAGCATCTTTAAGGGGTGACTTCTTGGCTCGCCGTCGCACTTTCCGGTGACCAGGAACTGTCCGAACTCCCAAAGTCGGGCAAGGTACTCACGAAGATCACGCACCTTCATGCAATGCATCTCCTAGCTCTTTGAGCCGCCGCAGCACCTCCGATGCCAAATCGTGAAAAACCGGCCAAATCCGCGAGTTGCGAAGGTTGGGCCAAGCTAGTCCGCCGCCTTTCGAGGCCCGGGCAAAGTCGCTGTCAGCTTTCACAAAGGTTTGGAACCGATAGATCTTCCTTTTGGCGGCGGCCTCGGCCCGGCGCCCGATCTCCTCAATCATTTCGCCATGATCGCGTATCACCCCGCCAGGGGAATTGGCCCGTTTACTTGCTTCATTGAACACAATACCCAGCAACTCAAGCGGATGGTCGCGTCGCAATTCCTGAAATTTGTCAACCCAGCGGATGAGCCGTGGAACCGCGTCCCCAGATGTGGCGTCCGGGCGGACAGGAACCAGGTAACAGTCGGCCGCCATTAGGGCGTTAACGCAGCCCGCCGTTAGCCGGGGCGGACAATCGAGGAGCACGATGTCAAACCATTGGTTGATTTCACGCTGGTGGAGGACGCGACGTAGCCGAAAGCGCTGATCGATCGTTTCTTGCGTCGGCGGAGAAAAAAACAGCTCGACAAATAGCTGGGTTTCCACTTCATCGAGCCGCTCGTGAGATGGCCAGATGTATAGCCTCCAATCGTGCCGAGCCGGCACCCTATGCGCCTGACACAGCGCAACATCCAAATTGCCCTCGGGATCCTCGAGAAATCGCCCGACCCAACTCCACGATTTAGGATGGCTGGCGGGTCCCTGGTAGCTCCACGGCCGGCGTTCCGGCGGAAGGCAAAGCTGCGTCAGAGAACTTTGGTAATCCAAGTCAACTAACAGCACCCGTTTACCTTTTTCCGCCAAGGCTGCCCCCAGGTAGGCACTGATTGTAGTCTTGCCCACACCTCCTTTCAAGTTGACAAATGCAATAATCGGACAGCGACGCTCGGTCAAAAGGAGGAAATCAGGTATCAGGTGACTTGACGGCCGATGCCACGCCTCGCTAAGGTTCTTGAAAGCGTTGTCTAATTGGGCCTGCAGGCTCTCGGCCGACTTAAGGAGTTCTGCCCTTTCGCATCTCAGTTGATCAATTTCGCGCTGTTTTTCCTCCAGAATACTCTTGAGCTGGTTGCATTCGGAATTAAGCCGCTCCCCTTCCTCCTGCCATGCCTGTTGTTCAGCCGCATATTTTTGTTCAAGCTGCCTGAGTTTGGCCTCCAGTTGTTCATGCGCTTCTGCTTCGGTGTGCAGCTTGAGCTCCGTGTGGGCGAGTTGTTCTTGCAATTTCACTTCTTGCTGACGGGCTTCTTCCAGCTCGCGATTAAGAAGGGCAAGCTTTTGAAGAAGGTCCGCCACCTCGGCTTTTGTTTTATCGCACAACTCCTGAATATAGGTCCGATTCCTTCGTTCCGTGTTTAGCTCGGTTTGAAGCTCTTGAAGGATCTTGTGTGTACGTCGGCTCACCAGGCGCCAGATCCCCAGCGTGACCGAGCCGGCCACTACCAACCCCGCGATAAACCCAACTACATATTCCGCGCCGGCTCGGAGGATCTGGGTAAGCACCTGAAGGATGTCGACAATATCGATTGGGTCCATAACAAGCCCTTGTACGAGGATCGGTAAAACCACCCCAAAGAACTTTCCGATTCGAGAACAGCGCGGCTAGTGAACCTGCGCGGCACACACGGGGAAAGCACAGGCTGTACTCCTCCCCGGATTGATACCGATGACTTTCAAACTAAACAAAGCCTCCAATTCATTTTAGTGCCGATGGAGGGCTGTTTGTCGCGGAAAGGCCCGCTCCCGAAGCCTCTAGAACTCAAAGAGCTTTAAAGCGATGCTGGGAGTTTTGCCTTGATCGGCTCACAGATCCTACCTTAACAGCAATCGAGGCCGGCAGAGGGGATCGGAGTGCGTGTTCACATACTTTTTAGGCAAGACCAAAAGTTTTGATGGTCGAACAATGGGAGTTTACTCGCGCGCTTGGAACCTTCCCCGATGTGCTGAGTGGGAAGTGGGCGTCGGGCTTCAAACAGGGGGCGTCCCCACAGGGAGAAAGACCTAGAAAGATACAGATAGCGAAGGGGCCTCGGTGCGTCGGTCAAGTACCGCGAAGGCGTAATACCCGCAGGGCAAGTTCGACCTCGCCCACGGCAAGACCGGTTTGGTTGGCAACTTCCTGGGGTGAAAGCCCGGCAGCCAAAAGCTCGTACACCTGCGCAAAGCGCGAGGTACCCTCCGGCCGGTGCCCTGATGGCTCTATTTCACCACTAGCCAGTCCGGTGGTTTTCCCCGGAGTGTTTGCAGGCGTTACGGCCTCGTCGTGGTCGTTAATGCCATGCCAAGTCTTCAGCCCATATGCCGACCGGGGTACTTCCTGACCTGAAGAGCTGGGGAGCGCGAAGTGGCGGGCATTTTGTTCGCAAATGGCACCTTTATTTAAACATGAAGCCGCTTCATTAGGACCTTGGCTTTTGCCGACGGTAGGATCATCCAAAATCCTGCCCCTTTGCGGCGGGGGACCTTCTGGCGGGTCATCGCTTATCCGGGCTGCTCCGCTCTTTGAGTCGGCAGGTAGGGTGTCTGCCCCAAGTAGGCTCTCGAGTCGCTGGGCTAGGTGTTCGGCCCGAGCCACCAGCTCCGCCAAAATGGCCATCTTGCTATTGAGCTCACCCTGGATATCCCGGGCAAGCTCGTGCAGCCGGACTTCCCAGCGTGCTAGATCCTCTTCCGTGACGGCCGGCGGACCGGTCCAGGATTCGCTTTCCTCCAACCACCGCGGCCGCCTCAATCCTTGCCGCCACTGACGCTGGGTCTGCCACAGGATCAGCCCAACCGTGATGACAAGTGCTGTGGTTAGCGCAAGAGCTGCGTTCCCAACCTCTGCAAGAAAAGGCATCGCGAGGCACCTCCTGTGCCAAGACGCAGAAAGACCCTGTCCGAGCTCCCCGGTCAGCCATACCCTTTGCAGACGGGCCTGGAAAAGCGTGTTTCGTGTACTCTCATGGGGCGCTCTTTGGAGCTGGTATTCAGCCTGTCCCCACCAACTGCATTACTTCGGAGAGTCGACCCTTCAATCGAGCTTTTCGACCAAGGACTGTTGACGAAAGGCCGCGACAGCAGCATCGTGAACAATCCGCAGCGGAATACCCTCTTTTTCGGCCACGAGCCGACATTCTTCGTATTCCGGGCTGAAATACTTTTCTCCCGACGGACGGGTGACAAGCTTTCCGCCGATTGGCCCCCATTCGGTTTGTACGACAACGCGCTTTCGGGGAAGAACTGTCCTTTCCACCCGATAGCGACGAGCCCCTAGAGTTGTCGTCTCTGCAAAGAGGATGGCCTCCAGAGTTGGCAGCTTTTCTTCCTCGCAGATAACCGACAACATTACGCCCGGGCGATTCTTCTTCATTTGGACCGGGGTAGCAAAGACATCAAGCGCCCCTGCGGACAACAGTCGCCCAAAGCAATACCCGATCACCTCACCGCTGCAATCGTCCACGTTCGCCTCAATCACCCAGAGGTGATCGACGGGTGGAAAGTCACCCGGTTGTTCCTTCGAACGCGGCTCAGGTTGCAAATGGCCCAAAAACAGGCGGAGAATGTTCGGTCGCTGAGGAAAGTCTTTGCTCCCGGCCCCGCAGCCGACTCGCTCAAGCCGCATGGGGGGCAGGGGACCGAAACGGCTAACCAACGTCTTAAGGATCGCCGCTCCGGTCGGAGTGGTTAACTCCGTGTTGACATCCGCTTGAGCAAGCGGCACACCTTGGAGCAACACTGCTGTTGCCGGAGCAGGCACTGTGACTTCCCCATGGGCAATTTTGACCGTGCCGGCTCCCACAGCCACCGGGGAGCTTATCCCAAGCTCAGCTCCAAGCAGATCCCAACCGACGGCAGTCCCCACGATATCAACGATCGAGTCGACGGCCCCTACCTCATGAAAGTGCACATGATCCGGAGTTGTGCCGTGAACATAAGCCTCCGCTTCCGCCAAGCGCCGAAAGATTGAGACAGCCAATTCCTTTTGCCGAGGGCTTAGCCCGGAAAGCTCGATGAGGTTCACAATGTCATGGAGGTGGCGGTGACGGTCTTCCGGCGGGGCGGAAATCGTCACATGCTTTGCCCGGAAGCCACCGCGGCGGACTTCTTTCACCTCTGCCCGCCAATCTGGCAGGTTAAGTGTACGAAGGGGTTGCTCGATCGCCTCCCAGGGAATACCCAGGTCGACAATCGCTCCCAACATCATGTCCCCGCTTATACCAGAATGGCAATCAAAGTAAACAGTCCGCAAGCCCGGGTTCCTTTTCCGCAAGGATTCTTCTTGCGCTGACCGCACAAACTTCTGCGGGGGAAATCATTCGCCATGCGAATACTCATCCCAACGGCGTCACCGGGGCTTGAGTTGCGGCGGTACTCCGCGGATCCCCCGTTCCGGTGTTCCTCGGCCGACGGCAACGACTCGCGGTCTCCCCGGCGGCACCTTGTCCGGTGGCATCCAGGGAAAAAAGGCGGGATTCTATCGCCCTGGGACCAAGGGGGCAAACCCGAAGCAACTTGCCCGCCCGCAATCTGTACTTCAATTATTGCTTTTGGCAACATAACCCTGGCTTTGGGAACTGCTTTTATCCTCCCCGAGCTCTTCGGGAATGGCCATCCAGCGGACACCGCTCCCCCAAGCCAAAACTGTTAGTCAAGCTTTGGATAACGGGGGTCGAAGCGATAGGTGCGACAAAGAGTGCGGGAGCAGCAGGTTCTCAAAGCCTCCTAGTCTACTCAGATTCATCAGTCTACTCACATTCTTCAGGACGCAAAGTTGTCCGGTGGAGCCAGCTTTGCCGGTAATAGACACCTATGTAGGGTGTTCCCAGGGTTGAACGATTCTTGCAACTCTGCAGGACGAGGACTTTAGCGGACTTCCCATCCGGTCGTGCAACCTTGCTAAACTGCCCAAGAACACAATTCTTAATTCCGGGGCGTAGTGTGCGTTATAATTAGGGTGACTTTAATCTTAATCTCTTGAGCAACGTTGGGGGCTTCTTCCCGCTCTGATTCCTCGAGGTTTTCATGGAGCTTCTCCGATTAACCCGGGCAGGTTTGGAGGCGGCCCGATGAGCTCTGGTCTTGAACGTCAGCTCGTTGCGCAGGCAGCGGAGCGGCAAATGCGGCTTCACTCGGCCGTCGAGGAACTCCGCCACCACGAGGTCGTGGTCAGTCGCGCTAAAGGTGAGTGCGCTGGCCTCGGTAGGTACATCGCTATCTCCCGGGAGGCTGGTAGCGGCGGCACGCAAGTAGCCTACCGTGTCGGCGAGCTTTTAGGTTGGCGGGTTCTCGACCGCAATCTTTTGGATGCGATGGCGGAGCGGAGCCGAACCCCTCGGGAAATGCTCGAGCTTGTTGACGACGGGTATCCAGGCTGGTTCTTCGAAGCATTTGGGTGTTGGTTTAACCGCAGGTTGGTCACGCGCGCAAGATACCTCGTTTACCTAAAGTCCGTGCTACGGGAGATGCTCCGGGAGCAAAACCTCGTCATTGTCGGCCGGGGCGCCCAGTTTTTACTTCCGCGGGAGTGCGGGCTGGCGGTTCGGATCATTGCCTCTGAGCCGTACCGAATCGACCAGATGCGAAAACGGCACGGGCTAAGTTACGAGCAAGCTCGGGCGATGATCCGGCGGTTGGACGACGAACGAACGCGCTTCATCCGTCAGACCTTTGGGCGGGACAGCCAGAATCCCTATCTTTACGATCTTGTGATTAATGTGGAAAGGACGGGCATCGACGGGGCAGCGGAAGTGATTGCTTCCGCCGCCGAGCAGCTTCTTTTCAAAAAGCGATAGGTGCTGCTTTTTAAGAAGCGATAAGTCCTGGTGCGCAAGTAGGCCGGCAACCGCTTGCCCAAGGCCGACTGCCCTCGGCGCCCCTTGAAGAGGCCATCCGAGAAGGCGATAGAGCGCCCGGTGGTAGCCAGTATTTCCTCAGGAGGCCTTTCTCCAGCCAGCGTTTGAGTAGGGGCCAGCGATTCTTCGTCCTTCTTTTTCTCGGCGAGTTAGCCCCTTTTCCCCTCCGGAAGAGCCCTTTTCGCCGGCTGGACTTGACCTCCCACCTAAAGATGTCGCCTGAGGGGTTTATATCCCCAGGAAGAAGGGGTTCTAGCAATCGGAACCTACCCCCGCCGGTTAATTTGCGCTACTGTTTTACGCAGAATGCTCGGGTGCCAAGCTCCGACAGCCCGCGCTTACAGACCCTGTGCCGCTTAGTTGGGAGTTTTCCGGTACCGTAGGCCTAAGACTCTCTTCCCGAACACGCGCTATCTTCCCACATTCAAGTTAATGGGCCCTCATCCGAGCTAATTGGGGAGTCGCATCACGTTTTGAGGCCCAGCACCCCAAGTCCCTTCCATCCCCGATTAAAGAGCCACCTTTAGGCCGCGGAAACATGTTTTAGTTCGTAACACAGATAAACATCGCCCGCTTAGTCCAGTGATACGACGCCCGTGGGATAGGATTTGCTGCCTAATGCGCGCTCGGCGGTCTTGGTCACAAGCTGCGAACCGAGTAGAAATATAAAAATTTGGCCATTGCGCCCTGCCCTGGGTCGGCTACCTTGGCAGGATGTAACCCGTGGTGACCCGGCTGCCCTGTGGGGTGAAGCTGTGATCCGTCGGAGAGGGCGGCAAGCTAATAGGCTGCCGCCTTACCGCGAGGTTATCCAGGCTATGACTCCAGGGCGATGGCATGTCATTTGGCTTAGGCGCGGGGGAATTTTCGCCTCACAGGTTTAGTTGGAGATGCTTTAGCAGGCTTTGCAGTAGTGCCGACGGTTGGTCTTCTTGCAAGGTGCTTTTAAGCGAAAAGGAGGCTTAAGCAGGTGCCGATTATTCAGGCAAAAGAGTTAATCGAAGCGGGCGTCCACTTTGGACACCAAGCTAGTCGTTGGAACCCGAAGATGCGGCCGTACATTTACGGCCGGCACAACAACATCCACATCATCGACATTCGGGAAACGCTGAAGGGGTTGCTGCGGGCTCGGCGGTATCTTCAGCAGCTGGCGGCCAAGGGCAGCCTAATTCTTTTCGTGGGGACCAAACCGCAAGCTGCCGAGGCCATCCAGCGGGAAGCAACCCGGTGCGGGATGCCTTATGTCAACGAGCGGTGGCTCGGGGGAACGCTGACAAACTTTCGCACCATTGTGGGCCGACTGGGCCGCTTGGACGAACTAGAGCAGCTTCGCAACAGCGAAGCGATGAGGACTTACTCGAAGAAAATGCAGTCGGCCATCAATCGCGAATACCGCAAGATGTACCGCAACCTCAACGGTATTCGCACAATGAACCGCCTTCCGGAGTGCCTCATCATTGTTGACCCCCGAAAGGAGCGCAATGCCGTTCGCGAAGCCAGGAAAATGGGTATCACTACCGTGGCGTTGATCGATACCGATTGCGACCCAGAGGAGATTGATCTCCCCATTCCGGGCAACGACGACAGCATTCGCTCAATCGAGCTTATCCTCCGGTTGTTGGCCGACGCTATCGTGGAGGGCAAGGCACAAGCAGGGGCTGCCGCTCAAATTGCCGGCAAGGAGCGGCCGGAAGCCGAACCTACCCCGCAGGCCACCTCACCAGCGGGAACTGCATTCGCCGCCGAGTCAGCCTGATAGTTGGCTCAGTTTGCTTTCCGTGGTCAGACTTTCGACTGACGGCCCCCAGGCATTTGGCGTTTACGTGACGGCGAATTGCGGTGAGTTAACAAATGAGGCTGGGTAGCTCTCGTCGGCGGGAGATCCGATGATGCAAGGTCGCATCGGTTTTGCCAGCCTGATAAGTGTGGCATCGACAGGGCAGCGCAAAGGGCCAAGGGAGAACTGAGCTTCCTTAAAACGGCTTGCGGAGGCCTCGGTTTAGGATTGGCAAAAAAGGCGTTGACACGGGAGAAGGACGTCATGCCGGAAATCACTGCGGCAATGGTTAAGGCGCTCCGTGATCGCACAGGACTGCCGATGATGGAGTGTAAACAGGCGCTCATTGAAACCGGTGGCGATCCGGAGGCAGCGATTGAATGGCTCCGGAAATCCGGCCGGAAAACGATGGCAGCCAGGCAGGACCGGGAGACTTCCGCCGGGCGAATTGTCGTTTACGTTGACCCGGCCACCCGCGTTGGCGCCATGCTGGAGCTATTCTGCGAAACTGCCCCAGTGGCCAACAACGAGCAATTCATCAACTTGGCCTCGGAGCTTGTTCGACAGCTGGCATGTGGGCCGGGGGCTGATTCGCCGGAGGCGCTGCTTAGTCAGCCGATCCCCAGTGATCCCAGCCGGAAGCTTCAGGACCTGTTCGAAGAAGTCAACATTCGGATTCGCGAAGTTTTTCGCATCGGGCGAATGCTCCGGTGGGAAGGGGTAGCAGCCGGCTACGCTCATCATGACGGGACCGTGGGTGTGCTTTTAGCTGCCGAGGGTGGCGATCCCGCCTTGGCCAAAGACATTTGCATGCACATTGCCGCTATGCGGCCGCAGGTTGTCTCTCGCAACGACCTTGACCCGCAGAAAATCGAAAAGGAGCGGGAGATTCTCACCGAACAAGCTCGTGCGGAAGGCCGGCCGGAGAACGTCTTGGCCAAAGTTGTGGAAGGCCGCTTGCGGACATTCTTTGCCGAATGTTGCCTCCTTGATCAGCCTTTCGTGAAGGGAAGTAGTGACAAGGACACGGTCGGGGACGTGGCGAAGAAAGCAGGGATGAAAATTCACCGCTTTGTTCGCTGGGTACTCGGCAAGGAATAGTTTCGCTTCGTGCAAGGGATGCGGAAGGGCTCGCCCGGTTAGCCTGGCTGGTTTTGAATCGTCCTCCGCGAGGGGCCAGGGTTAGTTGCGGCCTACGGTCTCGTCCGGATCGGATGGTCACCGCTGGAGCGGCATGGGTCTTGACTGATTGCGGATCCGGTATTCTGAGATTGGGGCCGGGATTTTACTGGGCCATGTGTGCGAAGCTTCGCTTGTAGCAAGTTCTTTTTCGTACACACGATTGGAATGACGCATGGGTTTGGCTGAGAATAAGACGTCCCCCACCAAATTGGGAAAGCGTCGGGTTGTGCTAAAGATCTCCGGCGATGGGTTTACGCGTCCCGGCGAGCGGGGGATCGTCATGGATGCGGTCCTTCAGCTGGCCGAGCAAATCGCCCGGGCCGCCCAAACGACGGAGGTGGCCATTGTCTTGGGAGGGGGCAATATCCTTCGGGGTGCCCAGTTCACGGCGGCAAGTCGCGGCATTCGTGAGGCGACGGCCCATTACATGGGGATGCTGGCAACTGTGATCAACGGGCTGGCCCTTCAGGATGCTCTTGAGGACCTCGGGTGTGAAACGCGGCTGATGACGGCAATTCGCATGGAGGGGGTCGCAGAGCCGTACATCCGACGGCGGGCCTGGCGCCATTTGGAAAAAGGACGAATTGTCCTTCTAGGGGCCGGCACAGGCAGACCATTTGTGACCACGGATACCGCCGCGGCCCAATGGGCCCTAGAGCTGGAGGCGGAGATTATCCTCAAAGCCACACGTGTCGACGGCGTTTACAGCGACGATCCAGAGCGCAACCCGCATGCCGTGTTTTTTACATCGCTCACTTACGAAGAGTATTTGTCTCGCAATCTTGGTGTCCTTGATCGCGAAGCCGTCACTAAGTGCATGCAATATGGGCTGCCCATTCGGGTGTTTAACTTTCGGCGGGAGGGGAACCTGGAGCGGGCCTTAGCCGGCGAGAAAGTGGGTACTTTAATCGCCGACGCCGCTCGGCTTTCTTCGTAAACGAAAAGTGCCGCAAGCGCCCTGACTATCAGCCGGTTGCAGCAAAACCAAGATCTCCTCGAGCGGCGCGGGAATGATCGGCCGGAGGCAGGTTAAGTTGTCCAGCTAGGTGAGGGCTTGCCCATGAAAAATGACCGGCGACAAAGCGAGGAATCCAAGTCTGCTCCGTCCGCGGAGGAAATCCTTCTGGATGTGGAGGAGCGGATGGAGAAGGCCATTCAGGTCCTCAAGGACAACTTGGCGGGTATTCGCACAGGCCGGGCGTCAGCAGGGCTTGTGGATACCCTAAAGGTCGAGGCCTACGGTTCCTTATGTCCTCTCAAGCAGTTGGCCTCCGTTAGCACCCCAGAGCCTAATCAGATCGTCATCCGGCCTTTTGATCCGAACACTCTTAAGGCGATCGAAAAGGCAATTCAGTCAAGTGACCTCGGGCTTAACCCGCAGAATGACGGGCGGATTATTCGCCTGATCATTCCGCCATTGTCGATGGAAGTCCGCAAGAAGTTAGTGGCCCGGGTGAAGGAGCTTTGCGAAGAAGCGAAGGTTGCTATCCGCAACATTCGCCGGGACGGCAACAAAATGGTGGACCAGGCCGAAAAGGCTAAGGTCCTTTCGGAAGACGAAGCGAAGCACTTGCGCGACGAGATCCAGGACCTCACTAAGAAGTTCGAGGACCAAGCCAACGAGTTGGCGAAAGCTCGGGAAAAGGACATTTTGGAAGGGTAAACCGAAAGTTTGCCCGCAAATTTGAGGGGGCGGGAAACGAAACTCCCGCTGACTGACCCGCGTAAGTGACTGGTAGCTCGAAGGCCAACCTTACCGGAGGGGACGGCTTCTAAATTGCTCAAGATAGTGACCTTCCTTCGGGGGCCCCTGGCCAGAAATACCTACCGATAACTGATTTTTGTCGGAAATCCTGCTATTATTTTCTCAGAGCGGCAGGGCGGTGCTGTCAAGTTTTCGCCCCAGAGATCGTGAACCGGCAGCAGTTGGTTGGCGCAGTGGTGGGCGGAAGAGGCGGCCGAGCATACTGGGCGTAGCTATTCCCGCTCAAGGAGGCGAAAGGTTTTCCTCCGGTAACTCGCCAGAGGGCACCTACGGGAAGGGAGGGGAGAATCGAAAAGGGGTGGGCACTCGGCGGCCAACTCGCGAGGAAACTTGATCCGGTTTTTCCCGCCCATTTTGTTTAAATCACCCTTCCCCTTCATGGCGGAGTTGCTGTGACGAGGGAGAGCCGTTTTTGCGCGAGACAAACTCCATGAACCTTATCCAGGTGTGGATAAATAATCAGCCCGTTGAGGTTCCAGCAGGAACGACGATTCTTTGTGCAGCTAAGAAGGCGGGGATTCGCATCCCGACGCTTTGTTTCGTCGAGGGGCTCCAGCCGATTGGTGCTTGCCGAGTGTGCATTGTGGAACTGGAAGGTTCCCGGAATTTGGTGGCCGCCTGTTCTACGCAGGTAGCACCGGGGATGCGAATTCGCACCAACACAGGTCGGGTCCGCCGGGCGCGAACGGCGGTGGTCGAACTTCTACTGTCCGAGCATAACGGCGAGTGCCAAACTTGCGACCGCAACGGCCAGTGCGAACTGCAGTCGCTGGCGGCAGAATTAGGGATTCGGGAGATTCGCTTCCCCGGGCAACAGGCCAAAAGGCGGGTGGATTTGTCAACGCCGGCAATCTCCCGGGATAGTGGCAAATGCATCAAGTGCCGCCGTTGTGTCGCCGTCTGTTTGGAAATGCAGAATGTGGGGGCGCTTTTCCCGCAGTACCGCGGCTTTGACACGCTTATCGGCCCGGCATTCGGCAAGGACTTGGCTTCGGTCACATGTGTCCAGTGTGGGCAGTGCACGGCGATTTGCCCCGTGGGGGCCATCAGTGAGCGCGATCACGTCGAGCAGGTCTGGGCCGCTTTGGAAGTACCGGAAAACACCGTCGTGGTCCAGACGGCGCCGGCCATTCGGGCCGCTTTGGGCGAATGCTTCGGCCTTCCGCCGGGCACCCGGGTGACGGGCAAGATGGTAGCAGCCCTTCGCCGACTGGGTTTCGACGCGGTTTTTGACACCAATTTTGGGGCTGACCTTACCATCGTGGAGGAGGCAAGCGAACTTCTTACCCGCCTCCGGCAGGCCTTTATTGATGGCCACTCGGAAGTGCTCCCCATGTTCACAAGCTGCTCGCCGGCTTGGGTCAACTATATGGAGTTTTTCCATCCGGAGCTGTTGCCCCGGCTGTCCACCTGTAAGTCACCTCAGCAAATGTTAGGGGCAGTCATTAAGACGTATTACGCCCGGAAGCTGGGCAAGCGGCCCGAGGACGTATTTGTCGTCTCGGTAATGCCTTGCACGGCAAAGAAATATGAAGCCACTCGGCCGGAGATGAACGCAAGCGGTGTCCGCGATGTGGACGCTGTCCTGACCACACGCGAGCTTGCCCGGATGATTCGGGCGGCCGGGATTGACTTTGCAAGCCTGCCTGACGAGGAGATGGATGCCCCCCTGGGGATGGCCACTGGCGCGGCGGTCATCTTCGGACACACCGGCGGCGTAATGGAGGCAGCACTGCGGACCGCTTACGAGTGGCTTACCGGTCGGGAGCTACCGTTCCCAAATCTTCATGTCTCCGGGCTGGCCGAGCTGGACGGCATTAAGGAAGCGGAGATCCCCCTGAGCGGCCTGAAGCCCGAGTGGCGATTCCTCGAAGGCGTCACCTTGCGGGTAGCCGTCGCCCACGGTTTGGGAAATGCCGAAAGATTGATCCGCGCTATCCTCAGTGGTCAACGGCAGTATCACTTTGTGGAGGTGATGGCCTGCCCAGGTGGTTGCATTGGTGGTGGGGGTCAACCGCGGTTTACTGATAACCGACTCCGGGCCGCTCGCATTGCCGCCTTGCAAAAGGAGGATGAAGGCAAACCCATTCGCAAATCACATCTAAATCCTTTCATCCAGCAGCTTTATGCCGAATTCCTGGGCGAACCTCTCGGGGAAATGTCCCACAAGCTTCTCCATACGCACTACGTCGCCCGCGAGCCGGTGTGATAAGTCCGTTTTCGGGCAAAGGCAGCCACGGTCGACAAGGCCGGCTAACCCTGGGAGGTGGAAACACCTTTCCCGGCAGGGGTATTCCTGCTGCCGGTGCAAGGGGTTGGCGAACAAGCTTCTGTGGCTCACAGTCTCCTAGGAATGAGCCGGCGTTTGTTGGGAAGTTCTCCGGTTTCTCGATCTGCGCAAGGATCGCAGCGTGGTTGGGTGGAGTGGGCTAAACGGGCGGTCTGTTCTTCCCGCCAGGGAGCTGGGAATTGAGTGGTGTCGACTGGGGAGTTTCTTTGGCAAGGGTGCTAACGACCAGCTGAGAGGCAGTTCGTCGACAGCTCCGCTCGGGTATGGGCCGGCAGAGATCCGTCGTGGTTCGCGGGGAAGAGGGAACTTGGCCCTCCCCGGTCGGTTGTAAGCGCCCAGGCTTGTGCGTTGAAAGCCAGCCCCGGCCTGGGTAAAAGTTTGGTTTAGCCGAAAGCAGCCCCTTGGCTGCAAGGCTTATCAGCCCGGCACCGCAGTTCAGGCCGTTCGGCAACGCAAGGACCTGTACTTTGATGGACAAAAGATCAGTATATTTTGCTATTTCTTGTTGGCAGGGAGGAAAGCGGTGAAATTTCTGGCACTCAAGGGCACAAGACAAACGAGGGATCGCGGACTGCCGGCGGAAGCGTTTGCCGAGTTCCTTGGGTGGGAAAATGTGCGGTGGCATCCGGCGGAGCTGGTCGTTTACGAATGCGACGGTTACACCATCGAAAAACATCCTCCTTTGCTGGTTGTTTTTCCGCGATCAACCGAAGATGTTGTCAAGATTGTTCGAACCGCTTATCGCTTAGGACTAAAGCTCCTTCCGCGCGGAGCAGGCACGGGCCTTGCCGGAGGGGCAACTCCCTCCCACGGCGAGGTAATAGTTTCTCTTACCCGGATGAATCGAATCCACAAAATCGACCTGGCCAATCGGTGGGCTGTAGTCGAGCCGGGCGTGCTGAACACCCAGCTAGCGCGGGCACTTGAAGGTACGGGTTTCCATTTTGCCCCTGACCCTTCTAGTCAAACGGCCTCGACTTTGGGCGGCAATGCTGCCACTAACGCCGGTGGCCCGCACACGCTGAAATACGGCGTCACGGTAAACCACGTGGTTGGTTTGGAGGCGGTTGTCGACGATGGCCAAGTGCTCCAGTTGGGGCCAGTGCGGGCGCCTGGCGAGCTTGATTTGATGGGGCTTTTGGTGGGCAGTGAGGGCACCTTGGGTATCATCACCAAGCTATGGCTCCGCCTGACACCTAACCCGCGGAGCTTCCGGACATTTCGGGCCATCTTCGATGCCCCCGAGCCAGCTTCCGAAGCAATTAGCGAGATCATCGCAGCTGGCATTATCCCGGCCGCCTTGGAGCTTATGGACCGGGGCATCCTTGATGCTGTAGAGGAGGCCTTCCACTTTGGTTTTCCGCCCGATGCCGGTGCCGTGGTCGTAATCGAGCTGGATGGTTTTGAGGCGGCTTTGGCCCGCGAGGCGGAGACCATCTTCGCCATTTGTCGAAAGTGGGGTGCTCGCGAAATCCTCGAAGCCCAGTCGCAGTCCGAGCGTCAACAACTTTGGAAGTGCCGCAAGTTGGCCGTGGCAGCAGTGGGGCGGCTAAGCCCTAGCTATTGCATCCAGGATGGCGTTGTGCCGCGGACTCGGCTCCCAGCAATTATTCGGGAAGTTCAACAAATCGGCAGCAAGTACGGCCTTCGGATTGTCAACGTCGCCCATGCTGGCGACGGCAATATCCACCCGATTTTCCTCTTTGATGAGCGCAACTGCGAGCAGGTGCAGCGAGTTCTAGCGGCCGGTCGGGAAATCCTCGAGCGGTGCCTTGCCTTAGGCGGGAGCATCACCGCCGAACATGGCGTTGGCTTGGAAAAACTTCCGTTGATGGAGCTGCAATTTGCCCCCAACGATCT
>JANXBW010000022.1:0-9294 GCA_025060325.1 Thermoguttaceae bacterium | reverse complement strand
CGGGAGCATCACCGCCGAACATGGCGTTGGCTTGGAAAAACTTCCGTTGATGGAGCTGCAATTTGCCCCCAACGATCTGGAGGCGATGCGCCGCGTGCGAATGGCCTTCGATTCCCATGGGTCATTCGCCCCGGGGAAAGTCCTCCCTGCCAGATCGTGATCGTGGGCACCGGTTGTTTACTTGCTTTGGCGATAGGGAAGCACCCGCAAGACTCGCGCAGTTTTCTGGCCGGGGTGAGCGTGTCGACTTTAAATCCTGCTTCCGGTTAATTGACGGAAAAGCACCCGAGCGTTTAGCTGCGCGATCGCGGGAAACCACATCTTGCGGAAAACTCGCAAGGTGCTGTGCTTTTCTCCCCATAGGAGTTTGGCCCTGTGGATTCCGAGACGGGTTATCTTCCGATTGAGGAAAATTGCGAGGTAACAAGCTTGCAAGGAGCGGTGGACGTCATCCGGGCGGCCGCTGCAAAGGGAAAGGCCCTTTATCCAATTGGCGGGGGGACACAGCTGGGCATGGGAGGACCTCCTCGCCGGCCGGGAGTTGCTCTAAGACTGGCCCGGCTCAATCGGGTTGTTGACTATCCCAGCCGCGATCTTACGGTCACCGTCGAGGCTGGAATGACCTTAGGAAGCTTGCAAGAGCTTTTGGCCAGCCAAAACCAGTGGTTGCCGCTTAGCGTGCCCGAACCGCATCGGGCCACAATTGGCGGACTTTTGTCTACGGACTGGCCAAGTCTGAGGCAAACGCGGTACGGGAGTGCGCGCGACTTCCTTCTGGCGGCCAAAGCGGTGGATGGGACGGGCTGCGAATTTAACTGTGGCGCCCGCGTTGTCAAAAATGCGGCCGGCTATAACCTCTGTCGCCTTTTGGTGGGGAGCTTCGGCGGTTTGGCGGTGTTGACGGAAGTAACGTTGATGGTTCGACCCCGCCCGGAAGCGAGCCTTTTCCTGGTGACTACTTGTCCACACCTAGAGGCGGCGGAAAACTTCGTTCGCGCCCTTGGGCCACGCATCACAGAGGTGGCCACAGCCCAGCTTTTGGCTGGTCAGGTATGGATGATGTGGCATGAGGCCTTCAAAGTGCAACCGGCCACGCCCCAACCACTTTGGCTTGTGATTGGCCTGGAAGGCTCCGTGCCGGAGGTTGCCGCACTGGAGGCGGAAGTTACCCCCCTCCTGGCCCAGTTTGTGTCCCAGGAAGTTCTCTGCTTGTCCACGGAAGAAAGTCGCGAAATCTGGCAATGCTTGGAGGGTTTTTCCGGTCTGCCTTCGGCGATCGTCGACAAAGTTTCTCCCAGCGGGCAGGCCCCAGTCCTCCTCCAGGTACGCACGATGCCCGATCGCACTTTATGTACGTGCCGCCAGCTTGTTGATTTTTCTGAGGCGCTTGCTTGGGAAGCCGATCTTTCCGCCGGGCTCGTTTGGGTGTGGCTTGAGGCCACTAAAGAGGATTTTCCCAAGATATGGAACACTCTTTACGCGAGAATGGCGGCGTCGGAGGGAAAAGTAGTGGTCGCTGGCCGCCCGGCCACGTGGGACTTAAGTCCTCAAATGGTCTGGGGTGAGCCACCGGATGGAAATGGGGTAATACTGGCCAGCCGGACAGCCCGCAAGATAGCAATCGAGTTAAAGAAACGGTTTGATCCACAGGGCATTTTAAATCCCGGTAGGTTGCCTTGGAGCTAGCCGATGCGAGGGCAAACCCCAGGGTAGTGCCTTTTGCCGTACGAAGGACTACATGGGAGAATCTTGGCTTGGGAGGCAATTTTGGCGTGTGGCGATCGACTCAGGGACCGGACTCCGCGGACCGATTGTTGACTTTGCTTGAGAAAGAGGGCCCGCCGGATGAGCTTTTTTCCCGGTGCGTTCACTGTGGACTTTGTACCTCGGCTTGCCCTACATACACGGAGCTTTTTGACGAAAACGATAGTCCGCGGGGTCGAATTTACCTCATGCGGCTGGTTTCGGAAGGCCGGCTGCCCTGGAGTGCGGAGGTTGCCAAGCACCTTGATCTATGCCTTGATTGTCGCGCCTGCGAGACTGCCTGCCCCTCCGGCGTGCCTTATGGGCGAATCGTCGAACCATTTCGGACGGCCGTGCACGAGTGCTGTCCCCCGGCGTGGTGGCAAGGGGGGCTTGTGCGTTGGCTGCTGGCCGATGTGTTTCCATATCGGCACCGGCTGCGGACACTGCTTTTTCCGGTGCGAATGGCTCAGCGGATCGGACTTTATCAACTGGCAGAAAAGCTGGGATTTTTCCGACTCCTGCCCGGTGCTTTTCGGGAAATGGCTACCCTCTTGCCGCCGGCATTTCCGGAGGATAAGCCCCTGCCTCCCTGTGCCCCGGCTGCGGGGAAACCTCGTGCGCGGGTGGGGCTTTTTGTGGGCTGTGTTGCCGACGTGATGTTCCGTCACGTGCATTGGGCCACCATTCGTGTACTTCAGCAGAATGGTTGCGACGTGTTTATCCCGCGGGGGCAGACATGCTGCGGCGCCATTCATTTTCATTTAGGAGATAGTCCGCGCGCCCGTAGGCTTGCCGACCGCAATATCGCCGCCTTTTCCATGGATCAGCTAGATGCGATCATCGTCAACCATGCCGGCTGCGGTGCGATGCTAAAGGAATATCCCCACCACTGGCATGATGACCGGCGGACAGTCCGCCAAGCTTGGAGCGACAAAGTTCGGGATGTTAACGAATTTTTGGACGAGCTAGGCCTAGTCCGGCCGGCGGGGGCTATTCCGCTCACAGTTACCTATCATGATGCCTGCCACTTGGCTCATGCCCAAAAAGTTGTGGATCAACCGCGGCGATTGCTCCAGAAGATTCCTGGAATTAAGTTGGTCGAGCTGCCGGAGTCGCTTATCTGTTGTGGGTCGGCAGGATCATATAACCTCCTTCAGCGGGAGATGGCACAAAGGCTGGCCCGGCGGAAGCTTGAGAACATTCGCGCAACCGGTGCTGAAGCCGTTGTTGCCTCTAATGCCGGTTGTCTTCTGCAGATTATGCGGGAGGTTAGGCGAGCTGGTTTTCCAATCCTTGTGCTCCATCCGATGGAACTCTTGGACATGGCCTATCGGGAGGTGCTACCCCAGCTTCCCCAAAATAAGGCCACCGGCCTGCCGTAAACGAGCAGGTCCTTTAGCTTTCGTTGACAAAAATGACTTTCTGTTTACAAGCCCGGCAAAGGCCATGTTGAGCGCTTCCCCTAATCGATAGGTGCTCGTCCCAGCGGGCGACCATGGGCATCAAAACTACCCTGGTGATGACCCCAGTACTCGACCCGAGGCCTTATCCGGCGGGAAGCAGGCGGCTGAATGCTTTCCGGCGAAGCTAATGTGTCCTGATCAATAGCGCCTTCCGTCTTCTGGATCGCGCTCTCGTCGGTAAGCTGGTTTGGTGATCCCGACAAGTCTCCGGTCCCCGTGTTTTCCGCGGCCGGGGTAGCGCCCTGCGATGCCGGAAGCTTCCGGGCCGGCTCCCGGCCGGTTGTAGGTTTGCCCTCCGTCGGGGGTCCTGGCTGGTCCGTTGCTTGTGGGCTTTTGTCTATGCGCGGTTGCCCCTTGGTCTTGTCCATACGCTTGTTCAGACGATCTAGCCCTAAATGGTTTGGCGGCAGGATGGCTTCGCATCCAGCATCTTGTCGCTTTCCAATGGCTGGGGTTTTTTCGCTAGAAGTATTTTCCCCATCCGTTGGCGGCGCAGACCCGTCTGCGATCCAGTTTGCTCGCTTGTTTTTGGGGTGTGCTGCTAGTCCTTTTGTCGACGGTGTGACTTCCCCCCGAAAGACGCGAAGCGAAAGAGCCTTAACCTGAGAAAGAGAATCGCTGTGTCTGTGTGATGAGATACCAGCGGATTGGCTCTCGCTGGCCAAGTCGGCTTCTTCCACCGCCGGCTTAGTCTCCGGGCCCCTGCCGAGGTGGCATTCGTTTACTTTAACCGGGTCGGTGGCGTCAGCTCCGGGCTGGGCAGTGTCGGTGGCTGGATCTTTGGCCGGTACTTCGCCCAGGTTATGTTCAAGCAGATCTGCCGTCGCGGAGGCCCGAGACGGCACCTCCTGGTCGGATAGGGGTGCGAAATTGTCCGCGGACTGGCCGGTGAGCGTTTCAGCAGAAGGGCTGGGTTTCCGCTTGCGGCGGATCTTGATTTGCCGGGGCATAATCCAGCGGATTGCCCCGTCACTTTCCGCTTGCGGTTCCTGGGGTTTTGTCAGAAAGAAAACCGGTACCTTAAGGCGGGCAAAAGCGCGCAGGACATGTGGGTGGCAGGTAAGCAGGATAACTTGCAGCCGCCTGCCGGCCCAGGTGGTAAGTGTACGAGCAGCGCGGGCAAGGCGAGGGGCATCGAAGTTGACAAGTACGTCATCCAGTATCACCGGCAGCTCAATACCTCGGCGGACAAATAAGGACACAAGTGCCAGCCGAACGCAAATGTAGATCTGGTCGCATGTCCCTTGAGACAACTGTTCGATTATCCAGCTCTGCCCCGAATCGTCCTCGACCAGGAGTTGTTGACCATCCATCTGGCACCAGATTCGGCGGTATCGGCCTCCGGTAAAGCCGGCCAAAAGCTGCGAAGCTATCTGAAGTGCCTCCGGCTGATAAACCCGCTCAAATTGGTTCCTTGCGGCAAGGAGAGCCTGCCGGATTGCCATCCAAGTAACTGCTTCCTCAAAAACTTGCCGCAAGCGGCGCCCGTGATAATACCGCTCGGCCTGCACCTGCCACCATTTCTCCGCGGAGCTTAACCTGCTGCGGTGTGCCTCGCAATCGGCAAGCTCCTGGCTGAGCTGGTGGCTGCGACTTATCAATTCGTCAACAAACTTACGCAGACTCGCAGCCTTTTCCTCCAAGCTTGTTTGGTCCAAACTGCTAAGAAGCTCAGCGACCTCCGGCTTGTCAGCTGCCTGGATGTGCTCCTCAATTTCTCGTTGAAGCCTTTGGGCCTCTTGGGTAAGTGCTTCCAGTTGTGCCGCTTTTTGGGCAAATTGATAGACCTCTTCGGCCGACCTAAGGCCAAGTGACCGCACAATCCGCCCAATGCGTTTCTGGCAGCGGGCCTGGTGTGTCCGGACGAGCCGAAGCTGTCGTCTCACCCGAGCGATTTTGTCGCCCAATCGCTTTGCTGCCTTTTGCGATTTTTCTATTTGTCCGCATAGTTGACGAAGACGGGTTACCCTTTCTGCCAGAGTTGGCGAAGGTCTCTCAAGATGTGTGGTCGTCCCGCCAAGTGCCTCTTCAAGCCGGGCCAGTTTTTTATCCACGCGCTGTTTTCGACGCTCCCAGCGTCGGCGACTAAGCTCCGCCTTCCGGATAAGCGGCTCAAGTCTACGTAGCTTTATCAACCGGCCAAATGCGTCTAAGTACTCTTGGGGGTCAAGCGTGCTGGGAAGCCCAAGTTTCCCTGTCAGCTCGCGCCAACCCTGGTCGATTTCTCCTAGGGTGTTGGCCGCGCTCCCCGCTTTTTCCTTCAGTTCTCGCAGTGCCACAGCCTGTTGGTTGAGGAAGGCTTGCTGAGGGGCAAGCCGCTTAAGCCGTGCTAACTCCGTTTCCGCCTCGGCAAGCATCTCTGCTAGGCCACGAGCGGCGGCCCCTTGGTTGTCTGGGACGCTTTCTCCGGAAGGTTCATCCCCCCGCGGCGATGATGGTGGTGGCGGTTGAGCCGATTGGTCAACGGCCACTAAGCGCGCGGGCGATTGTTCGCGACCAAGACATTGCCGGATTTGTTCCAGCTGCTCTAAGCACGTAGCCAATTTCCTCAGGTGGGCACTTTCCAAAAAATAGCGCACCAGTATTGTTGACGACAACCCCATTCCCCCGGCGCCAAGAAGGGGCCAGCCCCAGGAAGAGAGGATCCCCAGCGGCCCTATCGCGCTTACTACAACTGCTAGGGCGCTTGTCCACAACACCGCTTGTAGCACAAGGCGTATCGGCCGCGGCACCGGCTCTTGGCAACGCAGGGCTTCATACTCGGCGGCAAGCAGCCGTTCCAGCTCCTCTAGCTCTCGGCGGCGATTCCGCCGGACTTCCTGCTGACGAAGTCGCTCTACCTTTTGCGCTAGCTGCTCGATCTTCTGCGGAAGTTCCTCCGGCGCAACGGTCCCTAATTGCTCCACAAATGATTGATAAGCCCTCGAGTAGGCCGCCTCCCCTTGAGCGATCTGCTCCCGATATTCCGCGACAAGCGCGGACTGATCAACAAGCTTCTTGGCCTGAATCCGCAGCCGCCGATAGTCTTTCGGCCTAAGCTCCCCAAACTGGGCCAGGGTCTTAGCGATTTGGGGAGGAAGGCCTGAGGCCAACTCATCCCACTTGGTCCGCAGTGTGACCACTTTTTCCGCCGCTTGCTGCACTTGTGCTTCCAGCTGGCCAAGGTGCTTTTGTCGAGCAGCAAGGGCACGAACTTGTTGTCGAAGTTCTGTGAACCCTGGCACAAGGCCCAATGCTTGCCGCTTTTCCTGCAGGTTGCGGATCTGTTCCTTTAACTTTATTCCCCGCTCTTTAAGCCGGGCCAAATGGCACTGCCATCTGTGTATTTCGCTTGCTGCCTCAGTTGTGCCGGCGGGGATGGTGCCAGCCTCCGCCAATTGTCGAGCTAGTTGCTCCTTTTGCTGCCACAGCGGGCAAAGCTTCAGGGCCAATTCCAATCGCAAAAGCTCCTCTTTTACCCGGGCAAGCTCTTCGTCAACCAGCTGGCGTTGACGCTCAAGCAGCCGGATTTTCTTCGTAATTGCTTCCGCTTGATGCCGCTCGGCGCAAAGAAGCCGGGACTGTTCGTCCCAACCTCTTAGCTTTTCCCCAAGCTCTGTGAGCAACCCTGGCCCATGCTCGTCAACAAATGCGGCAAGCCTCCTATCTACTTGCCGCAAAAGCTCGCTAAAAGGGACGCCAATTAGGCTGGCACTTGCGGTGAAGATAAGTTCGGCTACTTCCTTTCGGCCAAGAAGGGCAAGCTGCTGAAGTTCCCGCAGATCAAAAAAGAAAACCGGGCGGAGCACTTCCCGGGGCACTCCGGCCGGCAAAAGCTCATCCACCGAGTTTAACTCAAGCCCCTCTTTCTTCGAGGGGGTGTGCGCATCCAAGCCTCTTTCGCCTGTCGGGCCAAAAAATCGCCAAAATCGGACGGTCTCTCCTTGATGAACTGCGTCGATCGTGCCCCCGCACAAACTTGACGCTGACGTGTGAAGCTTCTCGCCTGTTGACTTATACCCGAGGTAACTTTCTGTCTTTTCCGTTGGGCCGAAAAGGACCTCTTCGATAAATCGGCACAGGGTCGTCTTGCCCGCCTCGTTGGGACCGAAGACTAGTTGAAGACCCGGCTGAAACGGCCCGAGCGAAACATTGCGCCACAGCCCAAACTGCTTGATGGCCAGTTGCTTTAGTTTCACGCTCCCTCCCCTCCGGGCTGAAGTAGCTGCCAGGCCTGCCAGGCCGCCGTTCGGGCAAGCAACTTTTGCACACCCTTTCGCCCCAGATGTGAGCTTACCCTGGCAAGCAGCTGGCCCTGGCCTAGGATCCGCTGTGCCTGTCCGCTCAGCTGGAGGGCAGCTTGCTGCCAGTGGGCCGGCGACTTAAGTTCTTGAAGCACCAGGCCGGCAAAGGGATGTGCTTCCGCCTGCTGCTTAAGCCCGTGCCCGCAAATTTTCACCTCAAGCGACCAGAAAGCCGGATGCTCCTGGGCAAAAACCCGGTTAAGTTCCCGCCGCCAGTTTTCTTCAAGGTGAATCCCCGCCTCCGGGCAGCCCAAGTTGCTTTGTGGACGAACATGGATCACCCATCGCGCCAGGATCACCGGCGTGGGCCAGGCTTTTCGCAATCGGGCAACCTTTGCGGCCGCTTGTTCCAGGAACTCTTGTCCTCCACAGCTTTGTCGAAGGTCCAGGTGGAGTTGCACGAAACGTACCTGGTCGGTGGACAGCGGTTCAAGTTGGGGTGGCCTGCTAGGGGAAAGCGACACCAATGTGCCCGCCTGGGGGCCGAACTGCCACGGTCGCTCCGCCTGGAGTGGTCCCGGCAGATGTGCCACCTGGCCACCGTGTTTTATCGTGTGGCGCGCTAGACCCCCAAGTGCCCAGTAGGTTGCCGGATGCTTCTCCATAAGTTGCCGGAGGGCCTCTCCGCCAGGGAAATGCCCCGCCACGATTGTCAACACGCCTGGAGGATTGCGCAGCTTGCCGGCGGCTGGGCAGGGGCTGGAATCCATCCGGCTTGCCCACACCTTAAGCGGCACAAGACGCACTTTTTCTATTGCCCCGGTTGTTTTCAGGGCTATTGGTTGCCTAAGAAGCTGGACGTCGCCGGGCGGAGTTGCCCAAGCGGGGAAACGCCCCTCCTCAAAAGCCCAAAAAACCGGCAACCCCTGCTTAGCGGCTTGCCCTAAATCTTCAAGAAGGGTCCATAACACACCGGGGGGGAATCTTTTTGCGCCCAGGATCTTGCCGGTAAGGATCACAAACTGGGCGCCCCTGTCTCTGGCACGGCAGAGTGCGTTTTGTAAACTAATTCGCTTGGCCGTCAACAATAATTCCCGTAGCTGAGGAGGCATATCCGGCTGGAGGGGGAGTGCCCGGGCAAACCGCAGGTCGGCCAAATGGAGGAAAGAGAGGCGGTCGGTTGGGCCGGAGGCCATTTGAGTTAGTCCCGTGAGTTTGGCTAAGAGGCTAGGTTACTTCTTCGGAGCATATCCGCCTGGCGGACGCCCGGGTGTCCAGTGGGGCAAACATCTTTGCCGACAGAACATCCAAGCGGGCTGACAGAAAGCAGCTTGGGGGACCCGCCGACGGTGTCCCCGTTGCTCGGCTTCGTCCCGAGAGCGGTACCATCCGACGAATCAGTGGGCTTTCGAGCTTGAGACCTTCAAAGCGGGCTTGGAGGCCGCCAGGGCGCATTTGCTGGCGTTGCCGACGTATTTCTGGGGGCAGCAGCGTGAATGTAACGCGCTTTTTCCTAGGGCCGGAATGGCGATTTCGCAGCTTACGCCTTACCAGCACGGCCCGGGGAACGGAGAGGCCGGGTGGGCGGCGACCGGGCAGCGGCGAATTGGTTCTGGTTCTCTTGGCGGGGATTGACAATTTACCCAGGAGAAGGTATCTTCAAACCGTGCGAAACGATCTTTGGCAATCGACGGGTGCTTGCGGGTGGAAAGTCCGGTAAGGAGATGGCATAAGTGTATGATAACCCCTCTGCCGACGGGTATTTAAACCCCTTTGGCGAAGGACAAAAATGGGTGGAAAAGGGGGGACCTTTTCCGGAAGATGTAAGTTGAGGTGTGGTATGGGTTTGTGGCGGAATTTTA
>JANXBW010000021.1 GCA_025060325.1 Thermoguttaceae bacterium | reverse complement strand
GCTGACGTTTATGAGTGGTTTGCCTGTCGACCCGACTTTCGTCAGCAGACTGCGTTCTTGTACGACTTCTACCCGCAAGCCGCCTTGCGCTATCCTTCCGTTGTGGAGCTATTTAGGCCCTGGCCGTAGCGGCCCGGGGAGGCCGCTGGCGGTCTGGTCGCGGCTTGAAAATTACCCCCGCAAGTGGCGGAAGGACGATCCGGATTGAGTACGGGCGACCGTGCGCGGGCACTTCCTCTGCCCAAACGCCGCCACAGTTGCCCAGGTTACTTCCCCAGTAGTATTCGGAGTCACTGTTAAAGATCTCTTGGTAGAAGCAAAGCTCCGGCACGCCGACTCGGAAGTCAAACCGCGGCACCGGGGTAAAGTTACAGCAGACCACCAAGAAATCCCTCGGGTCTTTCGCCCGGCGGATATAACTGAGGGTGCTTTCCTGCCAATTGTGGCAATCGATCCACTCGAAGCCCCGGCCGTCAAAATCGACCTCATGGAGGGCCGGCTCACCCCGAAGAAGCCGATTTAGATCGGCAACGCACTTTTGCACGCCACGATGGGTTTCCCAGCGCAGCAGGTCCCACTGGAGACTTGCGTCGTAGTTCCACTCGTTCCATTGGCCGAAGTCCGAGCCCATAAACAGGAGCTTCTTGCCGGGATGCGTCCACATATACGTGTAAAGAAGGCGGAGGTTGGCAAATTTCTGCCACAGGTCACCCGGCATCTGCGCGAGGAGTGACCCTTTGCCGTGGACAACCTCATCGTGCGACAGGGGAAGAATGAAGTTCTCGTGGAAGGCATAGATAAGACTGAAGGTTAGCTCGTCGTGGTGGTACTTGCGGTGGACTGGGTCACGGTGCATGTAACGCCGCGTATCGTTCATCCACCCCATATTCCATTTAAAGCTAAACCCTAGCCCCCCCATATAAGTCGGTCGAGAAACAGCCGGCCAAGCGGTCGACTCTTCTGCAATCGTAAACACGCCGGGAAACTGGGCGTGAACTTGCTCGTTGAGCATCTTTAAGAAGGCGATCGCCTTCAGGTTCTCCCGGCCGCCGTATTCGTTAGGAATCCACTCGCCATCCCGTCGGCTATAGTCCAGGTACAGCATCGACGCCACAGCGTCGATACGCAATCCGTCGACGTGGTACTTGTCGAACCAGAAGAGGGCATTGGAAATCAGGAAATTACGCACCTCGTACCGCCCGTAATTGAAAATAAGCGTGCCCCAGTCTTTGTGCTCACCTTGCCGGGGATCTTCGTGCTCGTAGAGTGCGGTTCCATCGAATCGCCGCAATCCGTGACCATCTTTGGGGAAGTGGGCTGGCACCCAGTCGAGGATGACCCCAATTCCGTGTTGATGACAAAGGTCGACGAAGTACATGAAATCATCCGGCTTACCGTAGCGGGAAGTCACCGAGTAGTAACCGACCGTCTGATACCCCCAGCTAGCACTTAGGGGATGCTCGCCGAGCGGCAGGACCTCGATGTGGGTATAACCCATGTGCTTGACGTAGTCGATTAGCTGGTGGGCTAACTCGCGGTAATTAAGCCATTGACTGGGGTCATCTTGGCGGCGCCGCCAACTGCCCAGATGCACTTCGTAGATGGAGATGGGCTGTTCAAACCAGTTGATTTTCTTCCGCCGCTCAATCCACTCGTGGTCATGCCACTGGTATTTGTCGAGGTTGTAAACGATCGAGGCGGTACGGGGAGGTACTTCCGCATAAAACCCGTAAGGATCGGATTTGTCCTCCCAGTGGTCTCCGTAGCGGACACGGTACTTGTACATCGCCCCTTCTTTGACGCCGGGGATAAAAATCTCCCAAAACCCAGCGGGGATATGTTTGCGCATGGGATGCCGCGCGGGGTCCCAGTTATTAAAGTCGCCGATCACGCTAACGCTTGTAGCATTCGGTGCCCAAACGGCAAAATTGACCCCCTCCACTCCGTCCACGGTGCGAAGTTGCGCGCCCAGCTTCTTGTACGACTGCCAATGGGTTCCCTCGTTCAGGAGATAGAGGTCGTAATCGGTTAGCAGTGGCGGAAAACGGTAGGGATCGTCCACGGTCGTGATTTTGCCTTGTGCGTCCATCACGCGAATCCGATATCGAACAGGTTCGGACGGCCCATTAGGTAGGGGACAGAGGGCCTCAAAAAGTCCATAGGGATGGACCTTCCGCATTGGGCGGGGAGCCTGCACCCCGTGGAGGTCCACGACCCAAGCTCGTACGCCGTGGGGGAGAAGCGCCCGGACGGCCAAAGTCTGCCGACCGTCAACCTCCACCCAGTGTGGCCCGAGGATCCGCTCGGGAGATGCGTGCCGGCCCTCTATAAGAAGTGATACTTCCCCAAGAGGAAGGGTGGTTCGCACCGACACTGCCTCCACCTGACTTGGCTAAATTTTACAGATTGCCTGAACTGCTCGCCTTACGTAATAGGTTCGAACTGACCGAACTGATCGCTGCCGAATCTCACAATCGTTTCTTGCGCCACAGTTCCGCGGCCCTTGGCTGGGGTGTTTTGGCTGCGCCCCCAGAATAACGGCGGGCAGGTTGGCAAACTCCTGCGATCGCCCCGGCGGCGGCCGATCGGCTACGCCCCAATGGTTTGTTGAGAAGGCGTGGCCGGAAACTTTGGGAACACAGTTAGGCCCCCGCCGGCAGAAGTACTCCGCGGCTGCCAGCCTGGCTGGGCGAGGCCGGCTGAGGCTGATTGGGCTCGCCCAGTTGCCCAGGGCGTTGCGGTAATATGCAAGACTGCCACCTTCGGCGAGAGTTGCGTGGGAGCGGCCAGCGTCCCCCACCTGCCTCGGTGTCAACTTCACTTGTTTGCACAACGACCAGCTGGTGAAACTGCAAAGCCCAATCAAGCCGGTGCCAAAGGTCGACGTTGCGGATGGGCACCCACTGGTCGAAGTGCTCCCATTGCCAGTTGTTGGCTCGCCACTGCGGCAGTCCGAACCGAATGCCCTCCTCCAGGTAGGGACTTGGATGGAGGAGAAACACGAGGCTGGGCCGGTCAAGTGATTCAAGTGCCCGAATGAGGGTTAAAAGCTCAAGCCTTTCACCCCAGGTCCCCGGCTCGATGTCCTCGGCGCCAAAAAGGACGGTTCCGTTCAGTCGGAGGAAAACAAACCGCCAGCGGCCGAGTTGCCGACCGATGTCCACGCGGACCTCAAGCAGAAGCTCTGGGAGTCGTTCCCTACATGCTTTGGGGACTGCACAGACAGGAAACGAGTTTCGTTTATACCAGGCCATCTTGGTCACCAGGCATTAATCCTGACAAAACCTCCTTTGTCCGGTGGTGCGCCGGTCTGGTTGCTCGTTCGAGTGACCGGCCACGTTGTGGCTAGGGTAAAAACCCTGGTCCTTCTTGTTTTTTGTCGAACTTTCCACTTAACCCGGCGGACTGTCGACCGCGGCCAGTGGTTTGCCTAACTAGCCCACGCATCCACTCCCCCGGGCAAGCAACGACAAATCGCCCGGTTTACCTCTGGGACTTAAGTCTCCCGAGCTCCCCACCGCGCTCATGGGCACAAGTAATAGGCCCCGCACCCCCGGCGGAGTGTTGTTAATTCCAGCACGAGCAGGTAGCCCACTAGGGGAAAGGTCTCCGGCCGAGCCTGCTATCGGCCTTTTCAGGCCTGGGAGTTGCCGGCCTACAGCCCCCGCGGACCATGTCCCTGCCGGGCTGGCAAGCGCGGAGTCTGTGCGGGCGGGCGTCCTTGGCCTTGCCGACAGAAAAAACCCCACCCACGGGTCGGCCTGTTTTGCAAGCCCACGTCGGAGGACCGCCGCCCATTGGAACGAAAACGGGTTTGACGCGCACGACAGCCGCCTTGCGAGGGGCCAGTTAACTTGCCCCGACACACCGGCTTACGTTCTTGACCAGGTGATCGTCAAAGTTTGCCTGATATTCCAGGAGGAAATAATTCGCCCAATTTCACGGCATCGCCGGCAAACAAAGCGCATCAGTCTTGTCAGGTTTATTCGGCTGGATGCGAATTTGGCAGTCCGTCGCTGAATAGGAGACTTTGTGGCAGATAGGGCAGGATGAAGCTTTGCGACAGGTAGGGCAAATTCCCTGTGGACGGTTAATTCGGCCGCCAAAGTCTTTCCGCGCCCCCTTACCCTTTTCCCCGGATTCCCACCTCACATCCCATTGCCCAAGCTCCGTACCCAAGGCCAACAAACTCCGCAGGGCACCCCAAGCCGGGATTTAGGGGGCAGAAAGCGCCGCTCGGAGCACAGGTTCCACCCGACCCGTGATGGTGTCCGCACGCAAGACACACCCGACGAGTGCGAATGTCTCACTTAAGAGGCCAAAATGGGGCCAGAACTCGGGGCGAAGTTTCTCGGGCAACAACCGGAGCTAGGCGCTGGGCCAGGTGCGTTCTACAAACGAGGTGTCGTGGTAGGCGTCGCGGAAAATGGGATGGTCCATGATCTCCAAGTGCCGAGGAACGGTGGTCGCCACCCCTTTAATCCGCAACTCGCGCAAAGCTCGTTTCATGCATTCGATTGCCTCATCTCGGGTCGCCTGGTGCACAATCAACTTGCCGATAAGCGAATCGTAATAAGGTGGAATCTGGTAGCCGGGATACACATGCGAGTCGAACCGGACACCAAATCCTCCCGGGGGAAAGATCTCCTCGATTACTCCCGCGGAAGGACGGAAGTTTTTTTCCGGATCTTCCGCGTTGATTCGGCACTCGATGGCCGCGCCACGATGGCGAATTTCTTCTTGCCGAAACGGCAACGGCTCTCCCGCGGCGATACGGATCTGGGCCTTAATTAAATCGATCCCCGTGACCATTTCCGTTACGGGGTGCTCGACCTGGATCCGCGTGTTGACTTCGATGAAATAGAAATTCCCGTCCCTGTCGACGATAAACTCCACGGTGCCGGCGCTGTCATACCGAGCGGCCTGACAGAGGCGTACTGCCGCTTCGCAGATCCGCTGTCGTGTTTCCAAATCCAGCCGAGGCGATGGACTTTCCTCGATAAGCTTTTGATGGCGCCGCTGCACGGTGCAGTCGCGCTCCCAGAGGTGGACGACATTGCCATGCCGATCTCCCAAGATCTGCACCTCTACGTGCCGAGGATGCTCGATGTACTTTTCTAGGTAGATGGCGCCACTTCCGAAGGCGGCCTCTGCCTCGGCCTGAGCCTGTTGGAAGGCGTTGCGGAGGGCTTCCTCGGTGCGCACCACTCGCATGCCTCGGCCGCCGCCTCCCGCTGCCGCTTTTATCAACACAGGATAGCCCAGCTTCCGCGCCAGAAGAACCGCCTCGTGCTCGCTTTTCAGCAGGTCTTCACTTCCGGGGACAACCGGCACACCCACTTGCCGAGCTAGTTTCCGAGCGGCGTTTTTGTCACCGAGCAGAGCCATTGCCTCGTGCGAAGGCCCAATGAATTCGATATGGCAGCTCCGGCAGACCTCCGCGAAGTGGGCATTTTCCGCCAAAAAGCCGTAGCCGGGATGGATCGCCTGAGCGTTGCCGATTTCCGCCGCGCTAATGATTCGATCAATCCGTAGGTAGCTCTCGCTTGCCCGAGCCGGCCCGATGCAGTAGGCCTCATCAGCTAGCTCGAGGTAGCGAGCACCGCGATCCGCTTCGCTAAAGACAGCCACCGTCTCGATGCCCATCTCGCGACAGGCCCGAATAATCCGTAAGGCAATCTCTCCGCGGTTAGCAATGAGGATCCGTTTAAACATTTCTCACCCAGATTTCGGTCTTTAGGCCTCCGCAAGCTAAGTTGAAAAACCGCCGGTTGCCGCTTCCTTGCTTTTCGGTAGCGAAATGAAACTCATGGTTCCCGGCAGCTCACGTGGATTTCCCGAACATAAAGGATCCAGGAAAAGGTGCCCAGTATACCCCTTGTCAGTGCCCCAGGCGGGAGGTGGCTCTTTCCTCGCCAGCTATCGAAAGCCGGGCGTGGCAAGAAGTCGATCCGCTTGTTGCCCCCTTGGCTTAGCGGAAGGCTCATGGTTGCTCGCGGCAATCGACTTTGAACAAAGGCCGGCCGAAGTCAACAGCCTCCCCATTTTCCACAAGCACAGCGACGATCTTGCCGCTCACCCCTGCCGGGATTGGATTGAAAACCTTCATTGCCTCGATCAGGCAGACGGTTGTGTCCGGGCTAACTAAGTCGCCAACTTTGACAAAGGGTTCGGCGTCTGGATCGGGACTGGCGTAAAACGTGCCGACCATCGGGCTTTTGATGTAGGTGATGAATTCTTCTTCGGCCTCGGTTGACTTAACCCGGGGAGTTTCAGCCGAAGGGGCTGCCGGCGGTGGCGTGGCTGCCGCCGCGACCGGAGCCCCACGTTGCAACACGACACGTCGTCGGATGCGAATGGACGTTCCCCCTTGGGATATATCAAGCTCCGTAATCCCGTGACGATCCATTAATTCCATCAGCCGGCGGATCTGTTCTAAGTCCAAAACGTCGCCGGGTGAGCGACTTTCCTCCATCTTTCCCTTCCCTTCGTGGCTGCCAAAAGCGTCAGTTGAAAACCACCTGAACCCCCGTTGATTTTCCCGCTCTATACCACGAAACGCACTACACCGGGCCGGTCAGGCCTCTTTGAGCAGCAACAGCCCCGATGCAGTATCCCCCAAACCTCCGAGTTTCGCCCCGGCACTTATTGTCAACAACAGAGCGTCCTATACGGTGCCAAAAAATCAGACGATGCCACAAGCGGGCGGTGCTACGGTTTAGTCCCATAGCAGAACTTCGTCGATCTCCTTAGGCGCGGTTGTCAAAACCTCATGCCCGTCCCGGGTTACAAGCACGTCATCTTCGATGCGAACGCCGCCAAAATCCGGTAGATAAACTCCAGGCTCCACAGTCACTACCATCCCGGGCTGAAGGATGTCTTGGCTAGTCGGCGAAAGCCGGGGCCGTTCGTGTACTTGTAGCCCAACTCCGTGGCCCAAACCATGGTTAAAGTATTTGCCTAGGCGGGCGGCTGCGATGACTGTCCGGGCGGCTTTGTCAACCTCTGAGGCGGGCACTCCAGGACGGATAACTTCAATTGCCGCCTGCTGCGCCGCCAAGACCGTTTCGTAGATCTTTCGGATTTTGGCTGGCAGCTTTTTCGGGAGGAGCACCCGCGTCAGATCGCTGCAATAACCGCGAGCTTTGGCTCCCCAGTCAAAAAGGATCCACTGCCCTTGCCCCAACTCCCGACCAGTGGGTACGGCGTGGGGCAGAGCACTCCGAGGACCGACAGCAACGATCGGCGGAAACGCAACACCGTCAGCACCGATCCGGCGCATCTGATACTCAAGCTCGGTCTGCAGCTCTTTCTCGGTCCGCCGGGACAAACAAAGGGCCCGAATCACTGTGAGAGCCCGTTCCGCTATGCGAACCGCCTCTCGAATGTGTTCAATTTCCGTGTCGTCCTTGATCTGCCGGAGCTCTTCTACCAAGTTCTTGGTGGGAACAAGTTCTACTCCTTCCAGCTTCGCTTTCAGTTCGTTGTGACCATCCAGGGTAATGGCGGCACTTTCAATTGCGAGCCTCCGCCAGCGGAGTTTCTTAACGACCTTGGCAACTGCCTCGTGAAGGGTTACATGCCCCGGCCGGATAAAGGGCTCCACATCCGGGCATTCCTCGGCGATCTGGAGCGTAAATCGCCCGTCACTGATTAGGGTCGCCTGGCCGTCACCGCAGAGCAGAAAACTGTCCTCCCCGGTAAAACCGGTTAAATAGGTGACGTTCACTGGGTCAGAGACCAGAATCCCGTCGGCGGGCTGATTCCGCACCAAATGCCATAGTTTTTCCCTTCGGTGGGCAAAGCCTGTAGCGCTCATTGCGAGGTCTACTTTGCAAATTTGTCAATTTCTGAGCTGACCACGGAGAGGGCGGCACGAACTCCACAAGGCCGATTGCCTCCCCACGGCAGGAGACCGCAAAGACGCCCCGCTCATTGAGCAAACACCCCAATTTTTGCCTAAACCGCGCGTTGGCCGGTCGTTGGCTCCCCGAATCGGGGGTCCCGGATGCTCCTACCAGGCACTCCGTGTGCGCCCGGGGTTGGGGGAACTTCCCAGCCAGAAGCTAAGGCCCCGCTCATCTCCGGGAGTCAAGGCCTGAGGCCCTTCTCCATGCCAACCCGGCCGATAATTAGTGCCTTTTTGTGTCGCCTTAGCTTAATCTTCCGGGCGTTAAAGTTGGAGATTAGAAGCGGGAAAAACCTCCGAGGATCGAACTGAAGGGCCGAGATAAGTCCTCCCAGCCCGCGCGGCGAGCTCCGCAACCCCCCGGCTATGCGGGTCAGCGTTGTAAAGTCCTCCCAGCCCGCGCGGCGAGCACACTGCCCCCGCAAGCCTGTTCCCAGGTAATGGGATCGCTCGGTCCCGGGACCTAAAGACTCTGAGATCTCAAATGCCTCTTTGAGATCTCAAATGCCTCTTTGCCGCGCGATCCCCATTTGCCTGGGACTGGCCCCACCCAGCTGGAGGGTCAACAACCAGGGGCTACCGAGGAAAAAGTCGGGATCGTGAAATCCGGGGGTGTTCGGGCCCCTTCGAAACCGAGGACATGGGTGGCCCGTCGGTTTCGTGTACCTCAGTTACGGTAGAAGCCCCGGGGTAGGAATCTCGGGCGAGCGACCGCTTCCAAGCAATGCCACTGCAACTGTGAACTAAGTGATCTTTCCGTCGGATACCGGGCGAATTCTCTTTAATAGTGCCACTTCGCTCCGAAAATGTTGCCTTGATAAAGGAGTTCGGTAATACTAGTCGGATTCGCGGCACGCGCAGGGAGGGGTATCTTTGTTCTTTGCGGCAATCCCTCAGCTTTACCGCTTCACCCTAACTGAGCAAAGCAGATGGAAATTTGGCCGGCGATCGACTTGCTGGGGGGGAAGTGTGTCCGCCTCCGGCAGGGAAAATACGACGATGTTACGGTTTTCGGGGAAGATCCCGTAGCAATGGCCCAGCGATGGGTGGGCGAGGGTGCTTCCCGGCTCCACATCGTTGATTTGGATGGGGCTAAGGCGGGAAAACCCGTTAACCTAGAGGCCATCGCCGCCATTCGTTCGGCGGTCACGGTTACCACTCAAGTGGGAGGGGGACTTCGCTCGGAAGAAGCTCTGGAACAACTTTTTGCGTTAGGTGTCGATCGGGCGATTGTCGGCACGGCCGCCTTACGGAAGCCCGAGTGGTTCCGCCAAATGTGCCGGCGGTACCCCAACCGGCTGGTGCTGGCCGTCGATGCCCGCGATGGTTGGGTTGCTGTGGAGGGTTGGCAGGAAGTAAGCCGGCTCCAGGCGACCGAAGTGGCTAGGATGTTCGCCGGCGAGCCGTTGGCTGCCATCCTCTACACCGACATCGCAAGCGACGGCATGATGACCGGACCGAACATTGTCGGTGTCCTCGCCCTTCAGCAAGTAGTAACGGTCCCCGTGATCGCCTCGGGCGGCATCGGCTCAATCCGCGACGTGGAGGCGTTAGCCCAAGCGGGGGTTAAGGCTTGCATCATCGGCCGGGCATTGTACGAGGGGGCTATACGCCTTGGAGAGGCCCTCGAAGTGGCAGAGCGATTCGCAGCCGGCAGGTAGCTCCCGGGCACGCGGCATCCATGGGATACCCCTATGGCATGGAGCGCGAAAGGCGGACCTTCATCGCGGTCACCGATAGGCCTCACGGGAGGGTAATGGGAGGCTTAGGGGCTAGCTGGTCGCCATCCCTTGTGGCGGGCCAATCGGGCCATGAGATGCCAATTACCCATTTGGGAAAATGGGCTGGCCAGAGGGGATGGTAGCCTCGTCCGCGGTAACTTTCCTGCTATTTTGCCCAACAGTCGGCACCGGCGCGATGCCAGGACGAGGCTCAATTCACCTTGCCGGCCGAAGGTGGTACTTCCGCCTCGAGGCGAACACCGCGACGGAAATGATACGCCCCTGCCCTTCGTTGCCCAAAAATAACTCGCCAGCTTGCGATCATCGAGAAAGTTCGCCGGGCAGGTCAGGTGCTAAGAAGTTGTTAAACCGGAATGGTGCCAAGCGATTTAAATAGCCTCCATTAAGTCGGAGATAGGAACCCAAGAGGGAATCCGGACATGCAAGAATTGGCGGTTGAAAACATTCGCAACTTGGCTCTCTGCGGTCACGGCTCCTGCGGCAAGACTACACTTGTCGACAAGATTCTTCACTTCACCGGCGAGATCACCCGACCGGCAAGTGTGGACGACGGCACAAGCGTTTGCGATTTCGACGAAGAAGAAAAGGCCCATAAATACACAATAGAGGCCAAAATTACCCACTTTAATCATAACGGGAAATACTTCCAGCTCCTGGACACCCCGGGCTATCCGGACTTCATCGGCCAAACGATCAGTGCTCTTAGCGCCGTTGAGGCAGCGGCTATTGTCATCAACGCCCAGGCGGGGATTGAGGTCAACACCCGGCGGGTCTCTCAGGAGGCCCAAAAGGCGGGTATTGGCCGGCTGATCATCTTGACCAAGTTGGATCAGGAAAACATCAACTTCCCTCAGCTGGTCAGTCGGATTCGCGAGTTCTTTGGCAACGAGTGCGTCCTCTTAAATGTCCCCGTAGGTTTGGGAGCCGAGCTTCGCGGGGTAGTGAGCACCCTTGAGCCGCCAAAGGATGTCTCCGGCGCGGTAATGAATCCCCACGAAATCCACAACGCTCTCGTTGAGTCGATTGTGGAAGCTGATGATGCGGTTATGGAGCGGTACCTTGAGGGCCAGCCACCCACGGCCGAAGAAATCGCTAGGCTAGTAAGTTCGGCTGTTGCCAAAGGGACACTGATCCCAATTTTGTGCGTATCGGCGAAGACGGGAGTCGGGGTAAAAGAGCTTCTAGATGCCCTTGCCATGTGTGTGCCGGCTCCTCACCAAGTGCCTCGCAAGGCAAAAGGGCCGGACGGGAGTGAAGTCGACATAGTGGCCGATCCAACTGGGCCGCTTGTTGCGCGCGTTTTCAAAACGAGGATTGACCCGTTTGTCCAAAAGATTAGCTACATCCGCATTTACAGTGGCTCGCTTCGAAGTGGCGAAACTGCCCCGGTGTTGGGGCAGCGCAAGGGCGTGAAACTAGCCCAGCTTTTCCGGCTCCAGGCTAGCGAAATGGAACCTGTGGACTCGGCTATCGCCGGCCAAATTGTGGCGGTGACAAAGACGGAAGAACTCGAGACCGGCAGTATCCTGGGCGAATACACCCTCCCGCCCCTTGTCTTCCCCACCCCAATGGTGGGATTGGCCGCCAGTCCAAAGAGCCGGGGCGACGAAGCAAAACTTAGCTCCTCTTTGGCAAAGGTTTGTCAGGAGGATCCGACTTTCCGGCTGGATCGCGACCCGCAGACCAAGGAGACGGTCATCACTGGCATTAGCGAACTTCATCTGCAGATCATTCTGGAAAGGCTCCGCCGCCGGGATAAACTTGAAATTATTACGAAAGAACCAAAGATTCCTTATCGGGAGACTGTTCAGGCCAAAGCCGAGGGGAGCTACCGGCATAAGAAGCAGACCGGTGGGCGCGGCCAGTTTGGTGAAGTTCACATCCGTATGTGGCCGCTTCCCCGCGGCATTAAACCGGAGGAATATGCGACCAAAGAGCGTTTCCCGGAAATGAAAGAATGGCACTACGACCCGGAAAGCAACTTCCTGTGGGTCGATTCGATCGTGGGTGGCGTAATCCCAAGTAACTTCATGCCGGCGGTGGAAAAAGGCTTTAAGGAGCGGATGGAAAAAGGCGTCATTGCCGGCTACCCGGTCCAGGATGTCTGCGTGGAGGTTTTCTACGGCAAGCACCACCCGGTGGATAGCTCGGAGCAGGCCTTTAAGACGGCAGCCTCAATGGCCTTCCGGAATGTTTTCCAACAGGCCAAGCCGGCCATTTTGGAGCCAATTGTCCGCTTAGAGGTCACCGTGCCAACGGAGAAAGTGGGGGATATCCACAGCGACATTTCCAGCCGGCGTGGACGGCCCCTTGGCCTTAATTCCGCCGGCCCCGGCATGCAGACGGTGATCGCCGAAGCTCCCTTGGCCGAGGTAATGAGCTATGCCCGAGTGCTCTCCAGCATTACCGGCGGTCAAGGATCGTACACAATGGAGTTTGTCCGTTACGACATCGTCCCGCCGCATATTCAGGAGGAAATCATCCGGAAGGCCAAGCTCGAGGAGGAAGAAGAAAAAGAGTGACCCGGCTCGGCCCGGTTTCTCCCGCTTTTGAGGTGGCCGGTTGAGTGTTGACGCAACGGGTGAGAGAGGAGGCATCGTTGATAAAGCACCTGTGGAGGTAAGAAGTGTCCCGGCGACAGCTGATTGCAGGCAATTGGAAGATGAATTTAAACCGGGCCGGGGCGGTGGCCTTGGCCGAGGCCATTGTTCGCGGCGCTCCAGCGCTGTCCCATGTGGACCTTGCTGTCTGCCCCCCGAGTGTTTACTTGGAGGCTGTGGGGCAGGTGGTGCGGGGCACACCGGTGGCGTTGGGTGCGCAAAACACGTTTTACCGCATGGCGGGGGCCTTTACCGGCGAAATCAGCCCCACCATGCTTGTTGACCTTGGATGCCGGTACGTGATCTTGGGGCACTCCGAACGCCGGCATATCCTCCGCGAGACAAGCGAGGAGGTTAACCGGAAGGTCCATGCGGCGCTCCAAGTCGGGCTTATTCCCATTGTCTGTGTCGGCGAGCTTTTGGCCGAACGGGAAGCAGGCGAGACGGCAGAGGTTATCCGGCGGCAATTCGATGGGTCTCTCTCAGGGTTGACCGCCGAGCAGATGCTCCGCGTTGTCATCGCTTACGAGCCTGTGTGGGCGATTGGGACTGGCAAGGTGGCCACCACCGAGCAGGCGCAAGAGGTGCATGCTCAGCTTCGGGAAATCCTGCAGAGCCGCTATAGCGCGGAGGTGGCCCAGCAAGTGCGAATTCTTTATGGCGGGAGTGTCAACGCGGAAAACGCCGGCCCTCTTTTGGCCCAACCGGATATCGACGGCGTGTTGGTTGGCGGGGCAAGCCTCAAGGCCGATCAGTTCTTGGGAATTGCCGCTCAGGGACGTCGCGTCGGATAGATGCCCGTTTCAACCAGCAAGTGGGTCGGCGATAAAAACGGGTTGTGTTTCCAACGGCTCGGGGTTGCGTTTGGCTCGAAAAGACACGTTGATTGAATCGAGGGATTAGAGAACCGGGCCTTGCAACACCGCCGTGTGCCCAGCTGGGTTCAGCGTCCATGCTAAATGGCGGGTGTTTTTGAGATGCGGCGTTTGGTCGATCGGGCGTCGTACTTTTGCGAAGGATTTGGCCATCAACATAAGGGCTGGAGTGCGACAAATAGAGGACAAACGGTAATTTCTGTGGCGGCGGGTCAGCGTTTAGTCCTGGCGGTGTGGACGCGGCAGGGTTCCAGTTAACTCGAGGAAAAGAAATATGGCGGCATTGATCGAAACGTTGGTGATGATCTTGCTCTTTTTCCTAGCGATTCTACTGATCATTGTGATCTTGCTTCAGCGTGGTCGGGGCGGCGGGCTGGCGGGGTTGGCAGGCGGACTGGCAACTCAGAACCCCTTCGGGACTAAAGCAGGCGATATTTTCACGCGAATAACGATTGTCCTGGCCTCGATTTGGATTTTGCTCTGCTTAGTCAGTGTCCGCCTATTAGGAACTGGTCGGCCCCGAATTGAGCTTCCCGCCGGTCAGCCGGCGCAAAGCTCGCCAGTGGGGACAGAGCAATCGTCGACAACCGCACCGTCCCCGGCGGCTCCCAGCGACTCTAGCCCTTCTGCACCGGCGGGGCAAGGAACCACTCAGCCGTAGCTCCGGGGAGGAACGGTAGCCACCGCAAGTTCGCCTAGGCCTGCCAGAACCCTTCACTGCTGAGATCATCCGAGGCTAACCGTTGCGGCCGAGTATTTCTCCTCGTCCGACCCGCAGCTTCCAGTCGGCACGGCCTGCGGGCAAGTAGCTGGCAACCACTTCGGTTCTGTCCATGTCGGCAAGCTTTGTTGAGCAAATTTCGGCAACGGGCGGTTTCAAGCCGGAAACATAGGCAGTAGCAGATACCTGTCCAAAGCTTTTTCCTCCGGACGATGCAATACAAGCTCGACAACGCCGACAAGAGAAACTCGCGGGTAGCTGTGCCGACAACTAGCCGCGGACTGTTGTGAATCTATGCTCTGGGAGGGTTAGACGGCAGTGGTCGTAAGCATGACTGGGTTCGGCGAAGCGACGGTCCAATCCGCCGACTTCGTCATCGCCGTGGAAATTCGCACCTTAAATAACCGCTTTCTCAAGGTCATCCCGAGTCTTCCGGAAGGGTTCACCAACCTAGCGCCGCGTGTTGAGCAATTCCTCCGGCAGCGGCTGCGCCGGGGCACTGTGCATGTTTACGTACGGATCCGTCGGGTTGTAGAACGGCCGCGATGGCGGATTAACGAGCAAGTCCTCGAGGCATACAAGTTTCAACTGGAGCATTTGCGTGCACGCTGGGGATTTACTGAGCCAGTTCGGCTGGAGACGTTGCTCTCCTTGCCAGGGGTAATGGAACCAGAAGAAGCCGAGGAACCAGCTGTCGACAGAGCCTGGCCGGTCATTGAAGAAGCTTTATCCCGGGCCGTGGAGCAAGTTGAGAAATCGCGTCAACAGGAAGGGGCAGCCACCCAGAGTAGCTTACTGGAGTTGTGCGGAAAGGGGTTAGAGCTGGTTGACCGCATCGAAGCTCAAGCCCCGATCACCGTGGCCAGTTACCGGCAGAAGTTCGAGGATCGGCTTCGTCAACTATTATCGGCGGCACAGCTGCCAGCACAAGAAGTGGACATTTTACGCGAGGTGGCTGCCTTTGCTGACCGCGTGGATATTGGGGAGGAAATTGTCCGGCTTCGGGGACATTTTCGCCAATTTCTTTCCCTGATGGACCGGCCGGACTGCTCCGGTCGCCAGCTTGACTTCTTGGCCCAGGAGATGCATCGAGAGGCAAGTACCATTGGGGCAAAGGCCTCCGACGGGCAAATTGCTCATTGGATCGTGGAAATGAAAACACTTGTGGAGAGAATTCGCGAAATCGTTCAGAACCTGGAGTAAGTAGACAAGTCTAGCTTCTTCCGAGGGGGAAAAGCCTTAAAACTCCTCGGCTAAAGCCGAGGCAAGGAGCTAGCGCAAATTCGTACATCGGGGTTTCAAGGTCGAAACGGGCACAACTCTGGCTTTTGCGAAAGATTGCGGGGAGATGGCCGAAAGACAAACCCGCGGCAAGATCGTGGTCCTCTCGGGACCTTCCGGGGTGGGCAAAAGTACGGTTCGGCGACTTTTGATCGAAAAGTCCCCGGTGCCGCTCGTGCGGAGCATTTCCGCAACCACTCGGCCGCCCCGACCCGGCGAAGTGGACGGTGTGGACTACTACTTTTTGTCGCCAGAAGAGTTTGCGAGCAAGCGCGAAGCCGGCGAATTTCTCGAGTGTTTTCAAATCTTTGGTGGGCATTGGTATGGGACGTTGCGCAGCGAAGTCGAGCGCCATCTTAAGGAAGGCAAATGGGTACTTCTGGAAATTGACGTTCAGGGGGCAAAACGGGTGATGGAACTTTTTCCGGAGGCGGTCAGTATCTTCGTGCTGCCTCCGAGCCGAGAGGAGCTGAAGCGACGCCTCCTCGGAAGGGGGACGGAGGACCCCGGAAAGGCGGAGGAAAGGTTGGCTCGGGCTGAGCAGGAGCTTGCCTTTGCGGGCGATTACCAATATCGAGTCATTAATGACGACCTGGATCGTGCGGTGGCGGAGATCTGCCAAATCTTAAGGAGTGTCGCCGAGAAAGACCTAGCCCTGCCGGCTGCCCATCAAGGACCTCAGGCTGACCCCTAGGTCGGGTGATATCCCGGGTTAAGGCTCAGCTTGCGGTGAGCGACGCTTGTCGGGGCGATTGCCGGCCGATTGTAAAATTCTCTGCAACTTTCAGCATCCAACGGAAGTCAGGAAGTTTGCCCTGCTGCCAGTTGTTTGTTGCGTGACCAGCCCTGCGGGTGATTTATTAGAAGGTCATAGTTGGCACACGCTCTTGCAGCTTTCACCCAACAAAGTTGGGAACACCAAGGGAATAACGCGTCATTTAAAGGTTTGGGAGGTCTGGGAGGAAGGCGATGTACGAAGAACTGTGCGATGAAGAATTGTTCCGGAAAGCCGGCGGGCCTTTCCGCCTCACTACCCTTATCCAAAAGCGGATGATTGCCCTTATGCAGGGGGCTGAACCGCTTGTTCAGCTTGATACTAACGATCGTATGAAAATCGTCATTCAGGAGATTTTGCAGGGCAAGATTTACCTCGACACCGAGATGAATGTTCAGATTGCCGATCCGCAGGCGGCGAAAATTCCGCCCCCGGACGTGGGCTTCCCGGGTTTGTGATGGGTTTGACAAGTCCGTCCTTAGCTGGAGGGGCAGGTAACTTTCATAGCCGGGCCCGGTGACCCCGTCGGAGAAGAGTCGCCTTGTTGGAAAGGACCAACGCGGTTTAGCTCACGAGCTCTCAAGGAAAGTCACGGTTGAAACTTTGATAGTGCACTCCTTGGTCAAGACAGAAGTCTGATAGTCACGCAAGGGGAGCTTTGATGGCCGAGAATCTGCAAGGTCGAGAGGTGGTGATCGGCGTAACGGGGGGAATTGCAGCTTACAAGACGGCTACGGTCGTAAGTCGGTTGGTGCAAGCTTCCGCCGGGGTCACGGTGGTCATGACAGAGGCTGCAACCCAGCTTGTAGCGCCGAAGACGTTCGAGGCCCTGAGCCGCCGGCCGGTCGCCTTGGGGATGTGGGACACTTTGACCCACCCGCATATTGAATTGGCACAGGACGCAGACCTGCTGTGTGTGGCACCGGCAACAGCCAACTTTATTGCCAAAGCTGCCCTTGGCCTTGCCGACGATCTTTTGTCGACCCTCGTCCTCGCCTTCACCGGGCCGATCCTAATCGCACCGGCCATGAACACCGCGATGTGGCAGAAGCCGGTGGTTCAGCGAAATATTCAGCAGCTTCGGCAAGATGGTGTGGAAATAATTGAGCCGGAAACCGGCTACCTCAGCTGCGGAATGGTCGGGGCCGGGCGAATGGCCGAGCCGGAGCGGATCTTCGCCAGGATCGTTGAAATCCTTACAAACTTGCCGCCTAAGGCTAAGAAGTAGCAAGGCTAGCTTTGGCAAATCCCTTGCGGAGGTCCGGCTGTGAGGCTCAGTCTCGAAGGGTTCGTCCGACCATGGTTTTAGCCCAGTGACCGTTCTCCGGGTTCACTACCCGAGCTAACGATTTTCAGACTTTCTGAGACAAGTGGGGAGCTTTGGCCGCGGCAACTTCGAGCGCGAGCTTTCCCTTACCGATTAGCGTCCAATGACCGTGCGGGGGCGAATTCTGTTTCGCACAGCTCGTGGTAACCGCCCACCAAGACATCCTCCAAATCCCCCTATTTACAACGGCCTGCTAAGAGTGGGCCGTCAGTTACGGGAACATTTCGGTTTCGCCATCCGGGGAGTTCGAGCCTGAACAACTTTTAGACCTACCATGCCCCGAATCCTCATCACCTCCGGTCCTACTCGGGAGTATCTTGACCCGGTGCGGTTCCTTAGCAACGCTTCGAGCGGCCAGATGGGGGCGGCTCTGGCGGAGGCAGCTCTCGGCGAGGGTTACGACGTCACCGTGGTCTCCGGACCGGTTCCTGTGCCTTATCCGCAAGGGGCTGAGGTCATTCGGGTAGTTACAACGGAGGAGATGGCGGAGGCGTCTCAGGCAGTCTTCCCCAGCTGCGATGGGGTCATTGCCGCAGCCGCCCCATGTGACTTCCGTCCGAAGGTCTTCTCCCCCGAAAAAATTCGCCGGTCCGGCGGCCAGCTAGTACTCGAGCTTATTGAAACGCCGGATATTGTCGCTTCGCTGGTGGCCCAGCGAACCCATCAATGGATCGTCGCGTTTGCACTGGAAACGGATCTGTCGCGGGAAGCGGCCGTGGCTAAGCTTCGGCGGAAAGGATGCGACCTTATTGTCCTTAATGGGCCTTCGGCAATTAACTCCGCGGAAACTGCGGTGGAGGTGCTCGATCCATCCGGCGATGTTTTGGGATCAAGGACCGGGCCAAAACGTGAGGTCGCTCGGTGGCTCCTCAAGGTTTTTCGGACTTATTTTGACAGAAGCCCCGGCGCGGGGGTTTCCTGACGTTAACCGGTCGGCCCTCCCAAAAACCAAAGTTTGTTTAGCGAAGGCGTTAGCTTTCGTGATGCGGAGGTAATCCCTGAGGCTACTGTATCCGTAGGCGGAACCGACAGCTTGCGGGTATTTCCTCCCTGGATATTCCGAGTGGGCGAGGCCTAGACAGGGGGCCTCTTTGTGCTAATCCTGGATAGATACGGGCTTCGTGCGGCTGGGGGAGGCGGGGTGCCTGCAGGGACTTGATGGAAAAACGTTGCCAGCGGCGAGTTTTGGGCCGGAAAGAGAAGTCCCGAAACCCCGGGTTTTATGCCTCCGGGGTCCGTCCGGGGCCAAGAGTTTACCGCCATGGACCAGGGACCTAAGGCTACTGCCAAGGAGCGTCGCCACGTCTTTTACGATGGCCGTGTGCAAGGGGTAGGCTTTCGCTACACGGCTTATCATTTGGCGCGAAAGTACCCAGGTATTACCGGTTTCGTGCGAAACTTGCCGGATGGGCGAGTGGAACTATTGGCCGAAGGACCGGCGGAGGATTTAGAGCGATTCCTGGGGGACATCCGCGCGGAGATGGGGCGGTTTATCCGCGGCGAAGACGTAACCAAAGGTGTGGCCAGCGGTAATTTCGACCGCTTCGAAATTCGTTACTGAGGCGGCAACTCGGGGTAGGCTTTTCGGTCAAGTTGAGGGGCGGTTCTCCTTTGAAGACCACTGTTGGGAATACCAGTTATCAGAGATCCGTAAGCGTAAGGGAGTGAGCTGTCGATGACGCAAACGATTGTGCCTTGCCCTGCGGCCTTGATGACGTGGGTTCGGCCATTGTGGGTGGTGGCCGCGGGGACGGCTGCTGTAGCCCTTGTTTTTTGGGCCATCTGCTGGATCCTCCAACTTTTGACACCGCGTGTTTACGCGATAGCCCGCACGGCCGCCAAGGAGGCACTTTCCCAGCCACTGGCCTATGTGCTGATTGCCATTGGAGTGGCAGCTATTCTTATCTTCCCGTTTATTCCCTACAACACGTTCGGCGAAGACATCAAGATGCTCAAGGCCGAGGGGCTCACTCTGATCAAGGTCCTGGCGGTGATTCTGGCTGTGTGGACAGCGAGCGTTTCGATTTCGGAAGAGGTGGAAGGCCGGACGGCGCTCACGCTTTTGTCGAAGCCAATCTCCCGATGGAAGTTGGTCATTGGCAAATTTTTGGGCGTGATTGGTCCGGTGGTGTTGATGTTTCTTATCCTCAGCCCGCTTTTTCTGGGAAGTGTCTCCTATAAGGTTGTTTACGATGCCCGCGAGAATGCCCTGCCCGAGCCGCGGTCGGCCGATTGCTTAAACGAAATGATTCAAACCGTACCGGGGCTGGTGCTTGTGTTTTTGGAAGCGGTCATTCTCGCATCGATTGCCGTGGCTATTTCTACCCGGCTGCCGATGCTTCCCAACCTGATAATTTGTTTTACCATTTATGTCGTCGGCCATCTGACGCCCTTGATTCTTAACTCTGCAGTTGGACGATTTCCTATCGTGGGGTTTGTGGGCAACCTGATTGCGGCTGTCTTCCCGGTGCTGGGACACCTGAGCATCGAAACGGCCATCTCCACCGGCCGGGCTGTACCCTCCGTGTACCTTATGGCAGCCACAGGCTATACGTTGATTTATTGCTTTCTTGCCCTAGTGGTGGCACTTCTCCTCTTTGAAGACCGCGACCTAGCATAGCTGGCAAGATACTCGCCGCCGTCCCCAGACAAGAAATGACCGCGGTGGGCTACCTTGCCCGCGTTCCATCTTAGTTAAAATGTGGCAACGGGTGTGGCTTTGGTGGCGGGAGTCTTGCCCCACTAAGGCACTAAGGCCGAGGCTTGCGACCGAAGTGAATATCGGCGAAGGTGAGGTATTGCTCCCAGTCGAACTCGGTCACGTCATGTTTGCCGCGGCGGATGTGGTAACCGATCCTGCTCATGACCGGCTTATCAAGTGGTGGCATTTCGTCCACAGCCAAACCATCCGTGCCGAGCAGTCGATAAACAGGGTCGGCTCCTTTGGCGGCGAGAAACTCGCCGCGGGGATCGGCCCAGAGGTCCTCTTCCGCACTGGCTACATAAACAGGCCGAGGCGCTATCAAAGCAATCAGCATGTGCTGATCAACGGGTAGCTCATCTTCGCGGTCGTTGAATTGTTTGAAGTTTTGGCAGAACCAGTGGGGAAAAGCCGTGTTGATGCGGCGGACTGTTTCGCCGAACCGCCGCCGGCTGAGGGCCGCCCCGCCACACCCCGAGTTATTGGAGATCACAATGGCAAATCGCTCATCTTGGGCACCGGCCCACAGCGCTGTTTTTCCCAGTCGCGAATGGCCCATCACTGCCACACGTTTGGCATCAATTTGTGGATCCGTTTCCAAATAATCCATAGCGCGGCTTAGACCCCATGCCCAGGCACTAATTGAGCCCCATTCGTCGGGTGCCGGGCGAGTCTGTCCCGGCCGATAAAACAGTGGATGGACCCCATTTTGAAAGCCGTCGTCAAAATCGGGGTCAATATCCCCATAATAAATCGTGGCCAAGCCATAGCCGCGACTGAGTATCTTTTCGACCTGCCACTGTTGTGCCGCCCGCCCTCGGGAAGCTTCCGTCGCTCGATTGTCCACAATTCCGTAATCTTTGTTCGGCCGCATCCACGCCTTTGAGAGAGTTATCCCCGGGTCCGGATGCACAGTATGGTTGCCGTAGAAGTTGAGGCCCATAAACATCGGCACAGGCGGGGGCACATCTTTGGGCAGGTAAATGAGGATGTGCATGGCAGGACCGTCCGGCCGTTTGGTGAAATGGACAGTCACTTCTTTTCTGATAGCCTTTCCACCCAGGGCATTTTCATCAACGCTCGTTGTTTCAAACCACATGTCTGCCGGGCGACCAGGGGACCTGCCATAGACATATTTGCGGAAGAGCTCCAAAATCTCTGGCCGACGCTTCTCAAACCAGGTCTTTGCATCCCGGACCGGTGTTCCGTCAAGACACACCAGGGGATCGGGCAGTGTGTACTTGGGTACCTTGCTTTCGTCATAGTTGACTTCATCTTGACACGCTCTAGCAAGACCAGGCAATCCGAAAGCTACCGCTGTGGCAATAACCAACGAAAGGTTGGCCGGCGACTTCTTAATGGCGGCCCACATGGCTCGATCTCCCTCCTCCAAGCGTGCTACGGTTGAACTCCCAGCAAGGAAACGCAACTAGTAACGCCAGCCTAATTAACGCTAACCATTAGCCCGCCGATGAAGCTCTGTCAAGAAATAAGGCAGGAAATCCCTGAACGATACCTGTCCGATTAGCCCGGTGGTATTTACGGCAGCCTACCCGACAAGAAAATCAGCAGGATAAGGTACACCGTAGCAGATGACTTGCCGAATTGTTTACGAACCAGCAAGCTTTGCTGCCTGCGGTCCCAAGGCCCACGACTCCAGCAATTGGAATTGGGCAAAAAAGTCTTGCTGGCTTACCCCGTAAGGGCTTTTGAAATAGGAGGCTAGGAAAGGCATGAGGCCCACTTCTCCGCGCTTCCAAGCTAAGATGCTCCAACGTGCCAAATCTAAGACAAGCGGGGCGGCAAGTACCGAATCGCACCCCTGCCAGATGAAGTGAAGCACCATCTTGGTGCCGAAAAACCCCGCGAAGTGCACGTGATCCCAGGCGGTCTTCCAGTCGCCGAGACTTTCCACAAGCTCGATCGATACATGGGTCTGGGGTTTATACCCCAGCACCTCACCCAACAGTTGATCCTTGGTGGTGAGCTTACTTGTCTTGTGGGCAGGATGGTCGAGGATGCGGGCATCCAGGTTGCCAAAAATGTTGTATCCGACCCAGCTAAGCACGCGAAGATTTCGCTGGGCGAACAGCGGGGCTAAGACGCTCTTTAGAAGCGTTTCGCCCGTTTTGCCATCGCAGCCCATGTACCGGCACCTGCGCTGGAGGGCTAACTCCGTGATGGCCGGCAAGTCCGGCCCAACCGACGGCGTGAAATTGATGTACGAGCAACCCGCTCGGAACGCTGCAATCGCGTAAAGGCAACTGGGCGGTATGATTGTCGCTTCTTTCCGGCTAAGCCACGGCCACAGTTCCGCCCACGTCCTGGGCAGTTCGTCTTTGGGGATGGGCGGTTCAGTAGAGGCGACATGGATAACCACCAGATGCTCCAGACGGTGCTCTTCCTGGAATTGCCGAAGGTCGGTTTCGATCCGCTCAATAGCTTGGCAGGCAGAGTGATCTTCAGGGACGTCCGGTCCCGCTAACTTGCGAATCGCTTCGGTAGCTCCCCAGACAGTCCCCCAGCGAATGTGCGGCTGGACGGCAGTTAACTCCGCTTCATAGGCGTCAACAAGTCCCGGTTCGAAAGCGCGATTATGCCGAGCAAATTGCCGAAGCTCATCAACAAGGACAACCGGGCGAATTTCGTGACCGCCGACGACAAACTCCTCCCACCCCGGCAGCGGAAGCGCGGCAAATCTTGGCAGCTCGGTGACTAGCCCCCAAGTAGGAATCGCCCTGTGCTTGAGAGCGATTAGTCCCAAAGTGGCGGTGCTCGCCACCCCTCCACACGCGCCCACCAACCAAACACCGTATCGCTGAGCTGCCATGGAGTCGGCTTACCCTCTGCAAACTCTGAAGAAGTAACTTGCCCGACTGTGCTCTTGGACCATTGACGCCCTAGCCCGCAGGCGTTAAGTTTCTTTTCGGTAATTTCGCGGCCAGAGCGACTATTAGCAGAGCTTAATTTGCGCCGGTTCTGGCGAGAAATCTGCGCGAAATTACTGTGGCCTAGTAGCACAGGTCCTCTCGGGCCGATTTTGCTGCTTCAAGTGTATTCGGTCAACCAACCCGGGGGATCTCGGGGGGAAAGGCACTGGCAATGCAGGCCGGGCACTAACGGAACGGCTTATTCCTTCGACCGAAAAGTTGGGCCATACGCTCATGTCGCCGGGTGAGAGGCCCGGTGCGACTCGTTCCTGATCTTGCTGAGGGACGGCCTTCAACTGGCCAGACAACAAGCAGCATTCACCGGCGGTAGACCACCGCATCGCTTCGGGAAAAACGCTGCGGCTCGATTTGCTCGGTGACGGCGTTCGTTTTTACTGCACAGAAGTGCTGCTCAAAGAAAATTGGGGTGTTAACAAAGGCACGACAGGGTGGAAGAAAGGGAGATGGGAATGCGGATGAAAATTTCACGCCTTGTGGGGGGGCTTGAGCCGTCGGCAACCTTGGCGATGTCCGCTAAGGCTAAGGAGCTAAAAGCAAGTGGCCGACAAATCCTTGATCTGAGTGTTGGCGAGCCTGACTTTCCCACACCGTGGCATATCTGCGAGGCGGCCATTGCTGCCATGAAAGCCGGCCACACCCGGTATACAGTGGCAAGCGGCATACCGGAGCTCAAGCAGGCAGTGGTCGCCGACTATAAGCGCCGTTATGGGCTGGATTACAGCCCGAGTCAAGTCGTGATCTCCAACGGTGCGAAGCATGCTATCCACAACGCATTGGCCGCCGTTTTGGACCCCGACGACGAGGTGATCATCCCCGCTCCTTATTGGGTCAGTTATTCGGAGTTGGTGAAGCTTACGGGCGCCAAACCGGTAATTGTCAACACGCGGGAAGAAAATCAATTCAAACTTTTGCCGGAAGAGTTCCGCCGGGCTATTACGCCAAAGACAAAGCTCCTTCTCCTTTGCTCGCCATGTAACCCCACCGGGACGACTTATACTCGGGAGGAAGCAGAGCGGCTGGCTGATATTGTTCTTGAGCATGATCTTCTTGTGCTGGCCGACGAAATTTACGATCAGCTTGTTTACGATGGTCTTCCGTTCGCCAGCTTTCCCACGCTGCGACCGGAGCTCCAGGAGCGGACAATTGTCATCAACGGTGTGAGCAAGACGTATGCAATGACTGGCTGGCGGATTGGGTGGTCATTATCGCCGGCTCATGTGGCCACGGCGATGGGCGACCTGCAAAGTCAGGAAACTTCCAATCCGTGTAGCATCAGCCAATATGCCGCTCTGGCTGCTTTGAATGGTCCGCAGGAGTGTGTCGCCGAAATGCGGACGGAATTTGCCCGTCGAAGGGATTACGTGCGCCAGCGCTTGGCAGCTATTCCCAAAGTTAGCTTCCCGGAAATGACCGGGGCCTTCTACGCATTTGTCAACATAAGTGCTTACTTAGGCAAGAGTTATAACGGAAAGATCATCAACAACACGGCCGATTGGTGCCTTGAGTTCCTGGCGAAGGAGGGCGTGGCTACGGTAATGGGCTCGGCCTTTGGCGCAGAGGGCTATGTACGGCTGTCGTTTGCCGCTAGCATGGAGGCCCTTGAGGAAGCCCTTAACCGCTTCGAAAAGTTCCTCCTAAGTGCAAAATAGATGGCCACATCGAGCCGTAGTTGCATCGCCCCGCGCAAAAAAGGTCTGAAGCGATAACGAAGCACCGAAGCACTTCCTAGCCGTTTCATCTTTCCGTCGTAAGTCAGACGCCCAAGTATTTGTGCGCGGTGGGGGCCAGCACACGGCTTTCTTGAGCAAAATGCGGAGGCCCCTGCCGAGGCATGGGGCACGTGGCCTGCCTCCTTGACTTTTTCACGAGGGGTGATTCGCCGCTGACTTTTTCGCGCGGAGGGATGAGTCCCACACAGGGCCTAGCATCGGATTTAACTCAGACTTTTTGTCTTGCCCAAGCTTCTGACTCAGCCGGCTATCGAAGGTGGGAGTACACCATTGGCTGAAACGGTGGTTTTCCTGAATCTTCGAGGGTGGCTTGCCCGCCGGCTGGCGTAGGCCGGTTAGGATGGGGAAAGCATCGGGGCAGTTGCCCTTTGTAAGAACCGCTTCTTTTGTACGAGTAAAGCTAAGGAACTTTGGGGCATCGGCCGAAGGGCGGCAATTGCGATTTCACGCTAGCGGAGGTAAAAAAAGGCCGTGGATGAATGGGGGGTGTGGACTTATCTTTTTTCGGTGCCGGTGATTCTTCTTGTCTTTGGTTTTCTCTGCGTTGTCCTTGAAGTTTTTGTGCCGTCGGGAGGACTTCTAGGTTTTGCGGCGGCTGTTTTTTTAACTGCCGCTGTGGTCGCGGCCTTTACGCTGTATGGAGAAGGATTTGGCGTTGTAGTCCTAGTGATTATCGCCGTGATGACCCCGGCCATTGTGGTTTGGGGACTTTCTTTGTGGCCAAGAACGTCTCTGGGGCGAAAGATGATCCTTTGGCCACCCTCGCCGGGTGAACCCGATTCGGCCGGGTCCCGAAACGAAGCCAACGATCGGCTGGTTGGGATGGTGGGCTTGGCTGTCACGGACCTTCGCCCCGGCGGGGTTGTCTCGGTGGCGGGAAAGCAGTTTTCAGCGACTTGTCGCCTGGGTCCGCTAGCGCAGGGCACGCCGGTTGTCGTTCGCGAGGTCCGCGCGGGATATTTAGTCGTCGAGCCGGGGGAAATGCCCCAGGCAGATGTTGACAGGGAAGATCGGCCAGATCTTCCGGAAGTGTGCCCACCTGTGCCCGAGGGGAATCACCAAAGAAGGAATTCCTGAGCCTTCCAAAGCAACTGACGTTGGCCCGGCCGGGTTAGGTCCGATCCAGCCGGCTGCGGGGTGGCGGTTACTCGAGACCCCCTGCAACAACCGGGAAAATGCTTTGGCCTGGGCGGTTTGCAAGATTACGATCCGTAGATGGTCCAGGAATTGCCTACCAAGTGACGGCACGGATTCGGAAGGCTTACCCAAGTGGGGTTCCTTAGTGCGCGAAAGGTCTCGCGCCCGCCGGATAGAAACTATTAACACATCACACGTTGCCGTTTCGTGGACACTGCTAGCGGCTCATTCCGGCATGCACGACGCCCAGTCAGATTTGCGGCGTTTCGAAAAGGGGGTGAACGGATGAATGATTGGTGGTCGCAAGTTGGTGAGGTGACGAAGCACGTCTCCGACTGGATCACTCAAATTGCCGGTGCCTTACGGGAAAACCCCCTGTGGACGCAAGTGGGCACTGTGCTCCTCATTGTCTTCGCGATTTTTGCCCTAGTGGTGCTTGTTATCATGGTGCTGGGGATTGCTTTTTTCTTCCGGCTGTGGATTCAAGCTAAGACAACGCGGGCGGGGATTAGTATCTGGGATTTGATTGGGATGACACTCCGGCATGTTGATCCGGAGGTTATCGTTCGCAGCAAGATTATGGCGGTTCAAGCGGGTCTTGATCCCCGGGAGATCACCACGCGGGCACTCGAGTCGCACTATCTTGCCGGTGGCAACGTGCCGCAGGTCATTCGCGCACTTATTGCCGCCCACAAAGCCGGGAGCATTCCGCTCAATTGGCGGCTAGCCACGGCCATTGACCTTGCCGGTCGCGATGTGTTGGAAGCGGTGCAAATGAGCGTGACCCCGAAGGTAATCGACTGTCCTCGGCCTGGCTCAGGCCGGGATTCTTTGGACGGAGTGGCCAAGAATGGTATCCAACTGAAGGTCAAGGCGCGGGTCACAGTGCGGGCGAATTTGGAACGGCTGATTGGCGGGGCCACAGAGGAGACAATCATAGCTCGAGTCGGTGAGGGGATCGTCAGCGCCATTGGATCGGCGGAAACGCATCAGGACGTGCTGGCCAATCCGGAGTTGATTTCCAAGACGGTTCTCCAGCGGCGGTTGGACGCAAACACAGCCTTCGAGATTGTCTCGATCGACATTGCCGACATTGACGTGGGAGAGAATATCGGGGCACGGTTGCAGGCGGACCAAGCCGAGGCTGATATGGAAGTTGCCCGAGCCGAAGCCGAAGGGCGGCGGGCTATGGCCAAGGCTAAGGAGCAGGAGTACCGTGCTCTGATCGAACAGAATCGCGCCCGGCTTGTGGAGGCGGAGGCGGAAGTCTTTCGCGCGATGGCCGAGGCCTTCCGCACCGGCAAATTGGGCGTTGTGGACTATTATAAACTGCGAAACCTTCAGGCCGATACAGAGATGCGCCTAGCAGTGGCCACAGCGGGGCTGGGACATCGACCAGAGAGTCAGCCCAGTGCAACGTCGCCCGAGGTGTCCTCCTAATGTCAACGCTGGGACCTGCTTCTTTACTGAGCCGGTACAAATCGCGATCGGAGCCGTCCTGATGGAAAAGTCTGGAAGCAAGTTGGAATCGGAAGTTCCCCGACCTCCTGGGAGCCGAACCACCCGCTTACCTTTCGAAGACTCATTCGTGCGATTTGACATGGGACCGCGGCTTTCTCTGGCTGAGCCATTCGCAGCCTCGGAAGTTGAAGGGCCGCCAGCAGTCAAACCGAAGCGGGCACCTTTTGTCCACGGATCGCTTGCCGCCCAGGTACTCTGCATGCTCACCCACCCTGAAAGGATTGCCGCGGCGATTGTGGTGGCCGAAATTCTTCGGCGGCCGGAGGAAAGATGGTTCCCGGCTGAAGGCAGCGCGGAGATTTAGTCCCCCTTGGCTTGCGGCGGCAAACCGTTATGATGCTGGGACGCTGAAACCGCAAAGGAAGACGAGACCAAGCCGGGATCAAAGCGGAAGGTGTAGGGGTAAGGGGGTGCCTCACAGCCACTGCGGTGTGGAAGGAGATGTGCCGGGGGACTAAAAGCCCGGTCCCGCGTGGGTAGCGAGTGCAATAAGAAACGAACATGGTGGAGTAAATCTCGGACAGGCTTGCTTAAAGGTGGTGGGAGAGTGCGGGATGGCGCTAGCGAAAGCGGAGCCAGGCAAGACTCGCGTTGGCTGGATTGGGACGGGAGTGATGGGGGCCAGCATGTGTGGCCATCTTCTTTCGGCCGGCTATCAAATCACAGTTTACAATCGCACGAAGTCCAAGGCTCAGGCACTGCTTGATCGCGGCGCAAGTTGGGCCGATTCCCCCAAGGCTGTAGCCGAGGCTTCGGACATCATTTTCACGATTGTTGGATTCCCCAAAGATGTGCGCGAAGTCATTCTAGGGCCGGAGGGCGTCCTTGCTGGCTGCAAGCCGGGGAATATCATTGTGGACATGACAACGAGCGAGCCGGCTTTAGCCCAAGAAATTGCTGCCGAAGCTAAGAAACGTGGTGTTTACGCAGTGGATGCCCCTGTGACCGGGGGCGATATTGGTGCACGGCAGGGAACCCTTTCCATCATGGTGGGAGGGGAAGCCGAAGCAGTGGAGGCCATTTGGCCCTGCCTCGAGCGGATGGGTAAGACGATCGTTCATCACGGTGGCCCCGGGGCGGGTCAACATGCCAAATTAGCTAATCAAATCATCATCGCGGGAAACATGGTCGGCGTGTGCGAGGGGTTACTCTATGCCTATCGAGCTGGGTTAGACCTGGAGAAGTTTTTGCAGTCTGTCAGCGCAGGCTCGGCCGGCAGTTGGGCAGTAAGTAATCTTGCCCCCCGGATGATCCGGAACAATTTCGATCCTGGCTTTTTTGTGGAACATTTCGTTAAGGACATGGCCATTGCTTTGGACGAAGCCCGGCGGATGAACCTGAGTCTGCCTGGCCTCGGGCTTATTCAGCAGCTTTATATGTCCACGCAGGCCCAAGGATACGGACGATGTGGTACACATGCGCTTCTCTTAGCCTTGGCATCGCTGTCGCAGATTAACTGGCGGGATCGGCAGGGAAATCCTGGCCGGTCCGCTTAGGGAGTTGCCCGGGCAAATCCCCGAAGTAACCAGAGCCCTTTCCGCACAGACCTCATCAACAAGTGGCGATGTGCAGCTTGCCCATTTCTTAGAACGTTTGGGTAGCGTCCAAACGAGGGCATCCCGTACGCCTACTGACACTCGGCTTTCGTGCCGGATTATGTGCCCCTACTTTCTCCGGGCCTAGCTGGGGGGCGAGAGTTTGGCTTCCCCAGGGCTTCGGAGTGCAAATGTCGGACGCCAGTCACAACCTCAAGCCCGAATTTTCGGTACAGTCGGAATAGTCGGCACATTTTCCCCGGAGCCGCCCGGCCCACTGGTTTGCTTTTTCGGCAGTTTTGACAAGTTCCGATTTGTAAGCTAGGGTTGTTTACGCCAGGACCCCCGAGGGGCAAAGTTAAGGGACTGATGGGCAGTAGATTGAAGTTCGCGGTGGAGCCACATAGGAGGTGGCTTTACCTCTCCGCCAGGGACGTTCTGTACAGAGGCTCACCCTCGGGTCACGCCAACTTAGGAGCCAAAGCGGATGAGTACCGGTCTCCTCACCCAGCCAAAACCCCGCCACAAATGGCAGGGAAAGGGGCGGAAAGTTCTAATCATCGACGACGACATCAGCGTGGCCGAGTCGCTCGCTTCCATCCTGGAGCGGATGGGGTTTCAAGCCTCATGGACTACCCACGGGGAGACAGGCCTCGCTTTTGCCCAAAGCGAACATCCGGACCTGATCATCCTCGACTTGTGTTTGCCGGACATCGACGGTTTGACAGTCTGCCAGCGGCTGGCGGACGGGCACCAAACCTGTGGGATTCCCATCATTGTGGTGAGTGGATGGGAGCGAGAGGACATCGTCCGAACAGTTCGGGCCGCCGGAGGGACATACTTTCTTCGCAAGCCGTATGACCCGCGGGCGCTCCTTGTGCTGATTGAGTATGCCTTACGAGAAGTCGAAGCGTGGCGAGACGGCTTGGCCGGCGACTAAAGCTTATCCTGGATTCCTGGGAACTTATCGCGCTGTGCCGGGGCAGCCAGCTTCCGCAGCAAGCTCGGCAGCCCGATGCGTGCTTTCCCAGGTAAATTCCGGCTCAGACCGACCGAAGTGCCCCCCGGAAGCAGTCAAGCGGTAAATCGGCCGAAGCAGATCCAGGTATCGAATGATCCCGCTAGGCGTGAGGGGGAACATTTCCCGAATCATCTCGCAGAGTTTCCCATCGTCAATCACACCGGTTCCTTCCGTGTTGACGAGAACGCTGACCGGTTCGCTGACGCCGATAGCGTAAGCCAGTTGGACTTCGCACCGGTCGGCCAAGCCCGCAGCTACGATATTCTTAGCAATGTGGCGGGCCATGTAGGCGGCACTTCGGTCCACTTTGGTAGGATCCTTACCGCTAAATGCCCCGCCTCCGTGACGAGCCCACCCCCCATAGGTGTCGACCATTATCTTTCGCCCAGTGAGTCCGGTGTCGCCCAGTGGCCCTCCGGTGACAAAGCGGCCGGTTGGGTTAATAAAATAGCGAATCTCCCCGTTGACTAACTCCTCCGGAAGAATCGGTTTGACTACCTCCTCGATGACAAATTCGCGGATTTCCTGGAGACTGACCGTCGGCGCATGCTGGGTCGACACCACCACGGTGTCCACACGGATCGGTCGATCGCCTTCGTATTCGATGGTGACTTGGCTTTTGCTATCCGGCCGAAGCCACGACACCTTGCCCGTCTGGCGAATGGCCGTTAGACGCTTAAGAATGCGGTGGGCCAGAGAAATGGGCAAGGGCATTAGCTCCGGAGTTTGTCGACAAGCATAGCCGAACATCATCCCCTGATCGCCTGCCCCGATGTCCTTACCCCGCGATGGATCCGCGTCAACGCCCAGGGCAATATCGGGGCTTTGCCGGTCGATGGCCAAAACGACAGAACATGTCCGGCCGTTAAAGCCAAGCTCGTCATCCGTATAACCCACCGAACAAATAATGTCGCGTACCACCTCGGCGTAATCGATCCGGGCCTTCGAAGAGATCTCGCCGGCTACAAAAGCGATGCCCGTAGTGACGAGCGTTTCGCAGGCAACCCGGCTGTAAGGATCCTCTTTAATGAACGCATCGAGGATGCCGTCGGAAATTTGGTCAGCCAATTTGTCGGGATGGCCCATGCTGACCGCTTCGCTAGTGAAAAGATATCGTCCGGTTCGGACCACCTGGTGGCACTCCTTCAGCTGGAAACGAAGAAATAGTCAGTTGCTCGACTGGACGGACGGACAGACCCTTCCCTGCCGGTATGAAGCCCTCAGCGTCCCCGCCGAGCGGCTTAACCCGAGGCTATTCCGCTCAACGATTTCACTTCCGTTCACCGGCCCCGATTAAGACTCCAACCAGACGACCGGCTTCTGGGGACGTGTTCGCAGCAGCGTTCCTGGCCCCCGAAAGAGTTTTGCCTAGGTTCGAAGGCATCAAGTCACTGCTATCCTCTGCTGGTTTTTCCCCCAAAAAGGCCTAAGTTACCTTGAGGCGGCATTATAGTCAGTTTTAGGTTCCCCCTTCAAGCAGGGCGCTGCTGGCCTGCCACCTCCTTTGGGCCAAAACTCCGGCTGTATCCCACGATGAGCACCCTGCGGTCTACCACTGCCCCGACACCACTGCATTCCTCTCCACTTTTAAATTTGATGCTCTGTGGGGGAGCCAAGGCTACTTGCACCCCGATTCGGTTGTCCCACTTCTGACCACCCTAACCCGGGCTATTAAGATTTGGAGGACTATTGTTCAGGGCTGTAGCCTAATCTTCAAACCCTGGGCCCGGGAGAGGCGAGAAAAGTACGGCGGGCCCCGTTCGGCCGGAAGGGCGTCTGAGCAGACAAAACTGCCCAAAAAGCCAAGGAGATTCAAACGCGACGAGTATGGGCAGCCGCCCTGGGGGCCCCAACGCCGTGATACCTTTAACGAGTCATTCCCGAGAAATTATGTCCCTGGCCGGAGCTTCATTTCGAACTCCCCGCGGCATAACGCCCGGGGTAATAAAGGGGCTACCGCGGAGACAGTACAGGTCTTTTCTTTTTCCGGCTCCGGGGGATGGGTTCGTGCAACATCCGCTATCGCCCGGGATTTTGACGAACTACCGGCCCGGATTTTGAAACGGTGTCTCGCCCTTGGGGTTTCCGGCTATTTGTGGGAAACCGGCCCGAGGGAATGGTCAGACGGAATAGCGCCCATCCGCAGATCGCAAGGAAGTCAAAGGAACCGTCCGGGCGAAACCGCGGCTTGTTTCGGATAAGCCCGGTGTACTTGGCCCTTCCTGGCCGCCAACAACCACTGTGCTGTTTGTCGCCCCGGATGGGCAAAGAGGCCACCCGCTTGCTAGCCGGGCTAAACAGGCCGTCGACGATCCCCTCGTACGCTGTAACTTCTCGGCGGCCGATCACGAGGATGCAAATCTTACCCTTCGTCGCGACGTAAGCCAGCCGGTGGGCATCCGGGGTAAAAACGGACCCCGGGGTGCAGATTAGCTCACGACCCGGCCCCTGCCCATTGAACTACACCTTCATCCCACGGTGTCCAGGAACAACGGAAGCCGGCCCCCGTCCATGTAACTTGAGCAATCCAATACCCCGTACGGGTGATCGGTTGTCCACGGCATGAGAACGTCGTCGACTGAGGTGTCAAGTGGATTCCTACGTGTGGGCTTGGCTTATTTAGGTGCCGCAGGCAGCAGAAAGCTTCGCCGAAAGCTCCGGCTTGCCACGGCGAAGGGGCGTTACTCGCCTTTCAAAAGGCCCTTAAAGAAGTACTGTCAACTTACTAGGGGAGCTGATCTAGAAAACGCCTCCCCACAAGGAAAAGATCTTCCCTCCGCCTTCTGCCGCCCGAGAATTAACCCGCATCTTCCCGAGCCGCCCATGAACTCGAAGTACCTAGATTTAAGCCTCTTTCCGCCGATGGGAACGGAGGGGGCGACAACGGAGATAAGATGTTCGCCCAAAGCCGGCCTTGCCTTATCAACTGCTCCGGAACAAAAACCGCAAACCGTATTCTGCAAATGGATTGATTGGTTTTACCAGGTTACGCAAGGGGATGTTATTCGCCCCCGGATGCTCGCGGAACGTGGGTAGCCAAATTGGTAATTCTTCTGGCCGAAGTTCCCATGTTAACCCAGAGCTTTGCCAATGCCGCAAACAGCCTCGAGACATGCGGAGATCAAATTAGCGTTGACGAAAGGGCATCAAAGGACGAAGTCCGCCAGGGTCCAAAAGTGCGGGGCAAACTATGCCCGTCATGCCCCTCGTTCTGCCCCTCCCGGGTCGATGCGTTTGGCCGAGATGTGGCATATTGAAGCCCGCCAATGAACAGCCACCCGCGATACGAAGGTGAACAGCAGGGCCCGGTGCCTTTCCAACTATTCGCTCATCCGGTACCGTTGATGCGGAGTCACGCACCGGAAACGCTTAGCGGTTTGCCGCGGCAATCAGACCCTAGCCGTCGAGAGACCAATTAGTTGAGACTCCAAAACTGCTTCAAGTGAATCTTCCATGCTTGTGCCAGCTCGAGGTGGCGCACTCATCAAAAAGTTGACAAAGGCTGCCCAAACTCTCGACTTATCGCACTCGCCTATTGCGGGCTGCCAATTGTTTACGCCATTAGGTTGTATCCCGCGCGCCTACCAGGGCCAAACTAGCCACCGTCTTAGCCATAATACCGCAGGCTTTGCCCCGCTTAAAGCCACCACCGTTTTTACTAAGGTTGCGTTTCCTTTATTTCCCTCTGGATTCTGGCAAGGGATGTTCATTTGCCAGATTACTGTTTCATGGCTTCTCAATCATCTTTTCAAGCCAGCTCTTAAGCTCCCCATCGGGAAGCTCCGCCAAGATCGCGTGCCGATCCCTCCAAATTGCTTTCCTCTTTATGTCAACGCCGGCGTCGTGGCAGATCCTCATGGCCTCAGCTGCTTCCACTGGGCCAATTGCCCGCACAATTGCTAGCACCGGAAGGGTCAAAACGCGAAGGCTTCCCAGGTCCTCGAAGTCCGCGTCGTCAGTAACAATCCATACAGCCGCCTGAATCACATTCCTGCCGCAATGCCGCTCCTCCGCCAGCTCACCTATCCGCTCCAGTTCAGGTTGGCTGGAATCTCCCAAGGTGAAAACGTTGGAAGAGGAGGGTGTGTGCTTAGTCCGAGAGGCACAGGCCGCCGCAACGGTTACTGTGGTGCTTTCTTCCGCTTGGAGAACCAACCGCTTTCTCTCCATGACCACCATGGTTTGAATCTCCGCGCTGGATGGAACGAAGTAAAGCCCCGGAATTATCCACACCTCGAGCTCTTCTCTCGTTAAGTTGCGAACGGTTATCTTTAAAGAGCTGAGGCCATCTCCTCGAGCTTCTACGGCCAGTTTACCGGCGGCAACGAGGCGACGAACATGGCCCAGCACTTGCCTTCGGGCCGTTTCGCCAGGGGCCGCCTGTTCCACATCCCCACGGTATTCTTCCGGAAACCTTTCCCGCGCTTCGCGGCCATGTTGACTTAGGGCTACAAAAAGCGGGCTGTCATCAACAGTTTGGGTGAGCGTCTGGCGTTTTCCTGCCGCGACAGATGCACCCACGAAACAATTCTCCGCATAATTGCCGTATCGAACTTGCTCGCAGCAAGCTCGCGCCTCTTCACTTAGAAACACACCTCGCAGGAAATCTGTACCTTGCGATACGTCTTGCGCAGGATTAATGGACAAATCTGTCGGTCGCTCGGCAGAGATGGTTTCGGCTGAAGTTGAAGGTGGGCCTACCCAACGGGCTAAAGTCAAAATCTGCCGCCCTTCACTAACCACCGTGTAAAAAACCACCTTTTCCCGGCCGGGAATGGAGTGAAGCTCTGGCGGCTTGGCTCCAGAGGGGTTAGTTAACGGCTGGAAGGTTTGGCCACGAGCTTGCCCGATGGTTCCATCGAGGCTAAGCGTTATCGCCACAATCGCCGTCATGGCGGTGCAGAGCAGATTAGTTCTCGTGTACATAGCATTCCCTCCCATAAATCGCCCCCGATCGTTAAGTTGACACCGTCTCGCGCGGGTGCAATGAGCCGGCAAACGGCCTGCTCGAACCGGACGACAATCCGCAAGACAGTCGCGGTCTGACCCAGAAGTCGACCCTAGTCCCCGCTGCCATTAGCCACTTGGCCGGCCTCGAAGTGGGCTTGGCAATCGGCTCGAGGTCCTCCCTCCCGATTAAGGGACGGTTAGATGAGCGAGGATTTGCGCCACCAAATCTGGAATCCTCGCTTTAAAGAGCAGCGTGTCTACCGGGCAACTTCCCCGGACCAGACCCAAAGCAACGCCTCAGATACCGGAACGCCTGGCGCTCCCAGGGGGAACCAGAGCTTCTAGGTGAGCTGTAACCGTAGTTTCCAGGTGACAGGAGTGGGGAATTAGTTTTATGGCCGAGGAGGGCTGAGCACCACGACAACACTATAAAAGCGCCAGCCGAAGGAGGTTCGACCTTTCGGACGATTGGTTAGCCGCTTTCGAGGAAACTCCTTACCAGAATTCGACCGTGCGCTTGAGCCACTGTCTTAAGAATTGACACGGAGGAGAAAAGAAAGGCACGACCTCCACATTCGGGCTCGGGACGAGGAAGCAGGGACCAGCCCAACCAAGGGGAGGCAGGACCATGGGCGGGTACCGATGCGGCCACACACCGACTACCACTTTTAGGGCTACATTTTGACGGCCGAAGAGCTGTAGGTTTGAGAAAGCATCGATTCTCCCTGCCAGGAAGCCCTGTTTGGGGACCGATCGACTGCTGCCTGAGCTTGCGCCCCGCCATTTCGACGGTCCTCACGCCTTTCCGGTTCAAACGTGCTTATGGGGTTTCCCCTGTTGGAAGAGGGCCTAGAAGGTCTATTTCCCATAGGGGCATGGGGGGGTCGAGAAGAAGTAACCCTAAGCGCTACGGAGGCTGGTGCGAGAGCAAGCATCCTACGGGCCGCGGCCGATCGCGGTGATTGGGGATAGTGAGTGGCTGAGGAATACATAATATCCGGCAGGGTTTGAACCACTTTGATCCCCGAGAAGTCTGGGAATCTTTCCTCCCGGCGGAGGAGATCCTTTGGCGACCTCCAAGGGCGTGCCAATCCCACCCCGAGGGACGAGCAGCACCCGCGCCGGCATGTGACCCCTTAAATTCGAATAAACTAGCCCTGCGAATCGTTGGCCGCTGGTCGGATACCCCCAATTTTGAACGGTATTTTGAAAAGCCTTTCTCCAAACCCCTGGCTGCACTGGGGACATTCGCACGAAGATTGCTAGGAAAGCTTTACCGGTCGCGGAACTTTCGGCAAACTGCCGGCCGCGTCAGGTGCTAAGGTACCGGGCTTAGCTTCAAGAGTTTCCCCCGTTCATCCCTTGCGAGTCGTTTGATTGGCCTCGATTTTGAAGGGACTCTTGAGGAGAGCCCCCAAGGTCTGGGGTCTAATTTTTCGACTAGGGAATGGTTCCGCCGGGGAACGGGGCCTCCTCGTGTCTGCCAAGGGCAAGATCTGCGGTCACTCGCGCAGCTCCCCTGGGCACCTGGCAAGTCACCCCCAAGGTAGGGCACTGGACCATCCCCTGAAGGTGGCGACTTCCCTGAGAGGGCAAAGCTCCAAGGTTGCAACCCTCGGTGGACGCGGTGCAGAACAACTTAGCACGGAGCTACAAGGGACGGGAACTTTCCCCTTGCTTCGGAACGGCTACTGCAACCGGCAAACCGGTTTTAATATGCAAACATAGGCGTACCGGTTTTGCCAAACGCGTGCACAACCGCACAACCGCCCAACAGCTTCACGCTCAAAGATTTAAGTACTGGACGCGGCTATGAACTCAGTTCAAACGGCTGAAATCTCCGCGATTATGTCTTGGTCCGCTCAAGACTCCGAGCACTCCCCGCAGCGAGGGGAGCAACCATCAACGGAAAGCGTCGATCCAGACCACTCGGAGCCGCCGACCGGGAGTTTCGAGCCGCTTTGGCGGCGAAAACGCTCTTGGCCGGAAAAATTCCGCGATGCTTTTCGGGGGGTAGCTCTGGGGATTTGGGGCCAGAATAGCTTTCTTGTGCACGGTTTGTTTACCATTGCTGCCCTAGTGGCGGCGGCAGTCTTCCGCCTGTCCCTTGTCGAATGGTTGGTTGTGGGACTATGTATCGTCGTGGTGTGGACGGCGGAAATGTTCAACAGCGCTTTTGAGCGATTGGCTCGGGCTATTCGCAACGATTATGATCCACAGATTCGGGATGCTCTTGATATTGGAAGTGGGGCAGTCCTTGTGGCGGCCCTTGGGGTGGCTTTGATCGGTACTATACTTTTTCTTGTTCACTTTCTCCGAGTCCTCGGCCTGCCGCTGTAGGATAGTGTCGCAAGCGAGAGGTTCCCCTCCGAAGAAAATGACTTAGGGCGCAGACACGACCCTCTGCCAGGGCTCAAAATGGCAAACAAAGTCGCAGCTCCAAAGTTGCCCAAAAGAGACACTGTGCTCAAAAATAAACACCCTGCTGCCCTCTCCGACGTCCTCCCTTCGTAAAACGATTAGGGGTTGCGCGGAATTTTGCTAACCCGGCCGGGCATACGCTCAACTAAAAATACTTACCACTGCCCCTAAGCAAACACGCTTAATCCCCACAAGCAAGGCGGGCCGGAGGGCCGGTAAAATAAGCCGGTAAATGAGCAACACAATGCGCTATGATTATTTGCAAGAAGGGAGAACTCCGATGCTGCGGAAGTTGACGGCTCTTCTTCTTGTGGGTGCTGCCTGTGCGGCTTTTATGCTAGGCTTTTTTGGGAAGCTTTCGGTGGCCCAAACCCGAACACCCGCCACCTTGGCTAATCCCCTCGAACAGCGGGCGGAGATGATCCAGGAGCTCCGAGCGATCCGGGCTTTACTGCGCGAGCAAAATGACTTGATTCGTGAACAGGTGCAGCTACTCCGAAAACTGGCGGCAGCTGAGGCCAAAGACACTACCAAATAGTGCCGGGCTTCATCAAAGCTCGGCACAACCGGAGATTTCCTGCCGCCATCGCACCTTACTCCCAAGGTCGCACAAAGGGATCTTGTTCACTGCTTTGGGCCCTCAAGCACCGCACGATTTATCTCGCCGCTTCCCCGCTTGCGCTCATCTTTTGCTTGGCTCCCATTATTCGGGAATGACACTTATCGAGTTGTTGATTGTCATCGTCCTCATTGCGCTGGCGGGGGGACTTCTTATTCCTTCAAGCCACACCGCTGAGCCAGAACTTCTTCGCGTGGCGGGGGAAGTTTTGGCCGCCGATTTGGCCTTGGCGCGGAGTCTTGCCCTCTTGGAAGGCAAAACCTACCGCGTCATTTTCGCACCTGATGGGGACCAGTACACGATCGTGCCGGATCCCCCTGGCCGACTGCCGGTCTCCTTGCCGTTTACGGCCGGGGGCCAACAGGAGGGACAACTTGCCTTTCGCTTAAGCGACATTCCCCAAGCCGGCCGAACTGCGCGAGTGTTGACCGTGCTTCCCACCGGGCCAGCATCGCAAGCGGCGGTCGAGTTCACTCCATTTGGCAGCCTTAATCGGGACCAAAATGTGTCGATCGTTCTGGGCTTAACTCAACGTGCTCGCGAGTGGCGGGTTATGCTTACAGTGGATGCCGTGACGGGACGTTGTGAGCTCGGCGAACCCTTTTGCCCTTCGGACACCCCGGTAGGGAATTACACAACAACGCCACCACGGTAGTTGTTCAAAGCTAAGGACGCAAAACTGGGCCACGATGATCTGGCACCTACTTACCGGTAAGAGAGCTAGCGTAGTCGGCGCCGAATGGGCGGCGGGCCTCCTTCGCCTCGTGCAACTGGATCTGGCCCGGCTTGAAGTCATCCGCTTGGCAGAGCGCCGGCTTGCCCCAGGCGAAAAAGTAAACGGCGAAGCGGTCGATTCTCATCAACAAGCAGCATTCTTGCGCCAAGTCTGGCGGCAAGCGGGATTTCGCGGAAGAGATGTTTACCTTAGTCTCGGCCCGGGCGAACTTTTCCTCCAAAATATCCGCCTCCCTCAAGACGCCGCCAATGTTGACGCAGCGGTGTGCGCGGAAGTGGCAAACCGCATACCTTATCCCCTAGAAGAAATGGAACTGCGGTATGTTCCCGCCGGAACGGTGCGGCAAGGGGAGAACATCCGACAGGAAGTTATCGTTTTTGCTTGTCAGCGAAAGGCAATTGAACACAAGCTTGCCGTTGTGGACGAAGCAGGTTTACGCTGCCAGGGCATCGATGTGCATCCGGCAGCCCTTCTTCGCTGCTATCGCTTTCAGCTCCGACGGGAGGCCGATCGTCAACAACCTATCGCTTTTGTGAGTGTTCGCGAAACCGGCACCCTTGTCGTCGCAGGAAGCCGCGAGCAACCGTATTTTGTCAAATCCGTGGAGGTTACCTCCGGGCATTTTGACGAAGCGGTGGCCCGGTCGCTCGGTCTGTCAGTAGAGGAGGCGGCCGCCTTGCGTCGACATCAAGGTGATCGGCGACAGGATAATCGTGACCCGGAACTTTCGGCCGCTATTGCCCAGGCCACGGTCGCCCCGCTCGAAAGACTGGCTGCCGAAGTGGCGCTTTGTCTTCGCTACTGCTCGGTGACATTTCGCGGCCAAGCTCCCCGAGAAATCATCCTCAGCGGCGCGGAAGCAACGGCCGACCATGCAGAAGTCCTCTCACGGCGCCTAGGCGTCCCGGTGCGCGCAGGGAATCCCTTCCTGCCGTTTAAAAATGCACCTACCGCAGGCATCCCAGGTCGATGGGACATCGCCTTGGGCCTGGCTTTGTCGAAAGTTAACAGATGAGACCCGAAACCGCCGAATTCCAAATCGACTTCCTTCCGGAAGATTATAAACGTCGGTGCCAAGCGTGCCGGCATATGCGGCCACGCTGTCTTGTTGTTGTCATCCTGGCCGGTGCAGTCGTGGCTGTCCAGTGGTGGCTGGAATACGAGCTTGCCCGCCTGCGACAGGTATCCGCGGCGACCCAGCATGTTGCCAAGCGAAAAGCCGAGCTCGAAGCGGAAGGCAAAAGGCTGCGTGAGGCCTTGGCAACAGCCGAAGCCCGCGCTCGGGAGTTTCTGCGAAGTTCGGCTTGGCAACGGCGAAGCGACATCATCGCGTGGCTTGCTAGTATCCGGCCCAAGGATCTATGGTGGGAGGAAATTCATATAGGCACCGATCGCTCCAGGTCCCCGGCGAGCTCTGCCTCCGATCGGCCAGCCATGCAATCGGAAGGTTCTGTCGACTATTCCCAGGGTGAGGAACCTCCGCCTGCCACCCAGGTGCGCCTTATTGGGTTGGTGAGGTCCCTTGATCAGCTGGTTGCTTACGTCAAGCAAATTGAGAGGCACCCGGCTACCGGCGGCGTCCAAATCGTTCGACTCCAGGCAGACCCAAGCCGCCCCAAGTGCCTTGAGTTTGAAATCGTTTTGAAACTGTCGCCCCACGCGCTTGCCGAACCGCTTGACCCCCTACCATCGGCGGTTGCCCAGGCCAAAACAAACCCCGGTCAGGCAATTGCAAAGGGCGGACTGTAAGGAGGTGAATTACCGGCGGAAAGAATTTCGGCTGTTTCAGGGAAACTCCGGGTGTCTTCCTCCGACTAAGTGCAGGGCTCCTTAAGGCCGACGGCTCGGCCCGGAGGTTCCCCAGAAGGATGAATTAAGCGAAGATTTGTCAACTCACAGGTCGATGCGTTACTGCTGGCAGGCCACTTGCTAATCCGAAAGTTTGATCGAGCTCAGGTAGACGGGAACTGGCTAACCGACAAACGGAGCAGCTTTGGTACCCCTTGGAACGGAAAAACGACAACAGATGTTCCCGGTTGAAGAGAAACGACAAATCGTCGCGGTCCTGCTCGCTTTGGGGGCAGTCGCTGGCTGGTTTGTAATTGGGGTATTGCCCCGCCACAAAGAAATCAGCCGACTTCGGGCCGAACTGGCTCGGACGGGCCATCTTTGGGAAGAAGAAGCCAGGCTGAGCGCTGAAGTGGTTTCCCTGAGGTCGGCACTTGGCCGGGCGGAGGGACTCCTAGCGCAGGTTACGCCAAGTGCTGGCCTATCCGGCGGGCGTTTAGACCTCCTTTCCACCGTGATTGAGGCCGCTAGCAGCACAGGAATCACCCTCACCCAGCTTTCTCCACTGCGCCAAACCAGCGAAACATCGCTTAGCAGCTCGGCCGAATCTCTCCAAATTACCTGGAAAGGATCCTTCCCCCAGTGTGTCCAGTTTCTACGAAAATTGGAGAGTAACCCGGGGGCACCTTTCGTCGTGGAACTTTCTTGTCGCACAAAGGAGCCAAAAGGGGAGGAATTAGAGATTGAGGCAATTTGCGAAGAAAAAACAAACCAAGACTCAAGCGAGCAATTTTCTCAAGTGATTGGGGAAAAAGCGGGCGACGCTGCCGATAGATAAAGGGCGGCACCGCCGAGGTACAGAACATCTTTCGCTTGTCGAGGCGAACACTCGTCTCTGTTGGCCAAAAACCAGCTCCTTCGGAGGTTTTTCTATTACGAAGCAGCTCGAAAAAATTGAGAAACTTTCTTGATTTACTAAACATCTTATCATTGCGGTTTTATCTTACCAACCTCGTGAACGCTCCGCCGTCTGATAACGCCCTTTGTCGGCAAAAAAGCTAAACTTTTCCAGGAAACAAAGTTCGGGGATTCTCGGGTTGGCCGAAGGCTTGGGTGGTTTCGGGGGTGAGGCAACCTACGTGGTAGCAGTCCGGCCCGGCAGAAGAGGTCTCTATCTGTGTTTTAGGACCGGGATTGCCAAAAAGTTCCCCCCATTAGGCTGGTGAAAACGGTCAAAGCAGTTGTAAAAGATGTCGGCTTCTCAGGTTGAGCTAGGCAACCAAGTGTTAGCGGAAATCGTCGGTCGGCTGCGCCGGGAGGTCGCCCTCCAACCGGCAAAGGCCGCGGTTCTTGGCGTCCTCCTCCTTGTGGCGGCGGTCATTTGGGGACCACGCCTTACGCATCTGATGGGCGGTCAACAGACCGCCAGCCTCGTCAAAGTCAACAATCCGACCGGCGAACCGGGCTCCGGCCCGGCCGGTGCCAAAGGGGGCAGCCAACTGGGTCAGGCCCAGGGGACCGTGGCCCCCGTCAAAACAAATGCCCAAGTACCCGGGGGTTTTCCCTGGATTGACCAGCTGGAACGCTTCCTCTCCCAGGCCAGTCTGGCAGGGCTCCCCGACTTAAGTCAACTGGAGAATCCCTTCCGGCCAGCGGAATCACCGGTCTCCGAGGCGTCGAGGGAAGGGTCGTGCCCGGGCATACCATCAGAAGAACCTACCGGGCCATCGACGGAGCTCGCCCGTGGCGGCCTGCAGGGGACAGCCGTGGCTCAACCCTTGCCCGTGGTTCGCGCTGTGGTCATCAGCAAGGGCCTTCGGGCGGCTGTGGTGGATAATCGTCTTCTAGTCCTTGAGCCGGGCCAGCCTTCCCCGCGTGTTGCCCTCCGCACAGGCGAGCGCGAGGAAGAATTTGAGCTAACCGCCATCGAGCCGGGCGAAATTGTCTTGCGAAAGGAAGATCGCATCATTCGCCTTCCCGTTGGCTCGAAGGAGCCCCGGATACGGATTGACATCGGCGGCCGCCCCGCGACGGCAAGCCATGGCGATCACAGTCTGTAAACATCCACTGGGGGAAAGGGCTGAATTTTCTCATTAGGGCGGCCGCTTAAAAGAGAGTCGACCGGTTTCGATTGAGTGAGTTTAGTCAGGAAGCACCGGCAGCATGGAAGCGGCATGAATCGCTGGATAAGTCTTATCGTTAGCATACTTTCCGTGGCGGCTGGGATTGTCCTTGCCCTTGCAATTAGCCAGAAAGGGCCGGAGCTAACATTCCTCCGCCACTCAACTGGGCCGAAAGCGGCCGGCCAGTGCACTACCTCGGCTGACCGCGTCAACATATTTGCGGAAGGTAAACGGGGCAGAAGACCCCAAGGAGCTTTACAAGAAAACGCCCCTTCTCCCAACATAATCAATCGTTCCCACGATTCGTCCACTGCCGAATCGGCCTTAACGCTCCATCATCCGGAAAATAGCTCCCTCTCCAGCCGGCCCCCTGGATCTTCCATCCACGACTTAAAGGCCGAAATTGCTGATGACCCGCAGACAGACGCCCCCGCAGCACCTCCGCCTGCAGCCGAAATCCGCCAAGGAGAATCCGCCGGTGGGCCGCCCGCTGATCGGTCTCCAACTGGCAAGACCGTGGCCTTAGCCGAAACTCGGGCCCATACTGATCCGCCTGTTTCATCCACGACAAACCCGGTTGCCCATCCAAACCTCGGGGAGAGCCAGACACCCCAAGAGGAGTTTGCGAACCAGCCAACCACCGGGGCGGAACCACCCAATGCTCCGACTAATGTGCTCCTAGTCCCGACCGAACCTCAAGATCAAGCTTGTGCGAGCCCCCGCTCTATCGCCGAGGCGGAAATGCCCACTTTATCCAACCGCCTTCAAGCACCAAGCCAAGGCAATCCCACGCCTGCCCCGGAAAGTACCCCTCCCTCCCCGCCTAGTCCACAAGACGGAGCGGAATCCGCTAGTCCCCAGCTGCTCGCCCCGTCCAGTCGGGTCAAGGTCCGTCCAGTCGCACAGGAGCGAGCACCATCGCCGGAGGGTACCGCCCCGCCCGCAAGCCCACCGGCTCTAGGCTCCCCCCTCCTTATCGAAATCGACAACGAAGAAATCCGGACCGTGTTGACTATCCTTGCCCGGCAGGCCGGTGTCAACATCTTAGTCAGCAAGTCTGTCCAAGGCACAATTACCGCTACTTTGCGAGATTTAGACTGGCAGGCAGCCCTGCAGGCCATTCTTCGCACCACCGGCTATGTGGCCCGCCAATACGAGGGTTACATCTTCGTGGGCACAGCCGAGGAATGTGAACAAATGGACCAAATCCACGGCGGGCTGGGATTGCGAGTTTATCGGCCCAAATTTGTCTCGGCCAAAGAACTCCAAGCCCTGCTTCAGCCACTCATCACTACTGGCGTGGGGATTGTGAGCGTTTCCAGCCCGGCCGAAAGCGGCATTGCCTCCGATGCCACTCGAGCCGGCGGAGATAGCTATGCCGGTGGCGACGTGGTGATTGTTCGCGATTACGAGTCGGTCCTTGCCCGACTTGATCAACTGGTGGCAGAAGTTGACAAAAAACCGCCCCAAGTTGCCATCGAGGCAATGATCCTCGCTGTGCGACTCAACGACGAGGATGCCCTTGGGATCAACTTCGAACTTTTCCGGAACCGTCCACGCTTCCGCCTCGGCTGGGAAGATCCCCCGGCCTCTTTGGCCGATATTCGTTTCGACGCAGGGCTAAAGGTAGCCTTTCTGGACGGCAGTATCAGCTCTTTTGTGTCGGCTTTGCAGCAGATTCGCGACACCAATGTCATCGCGGCACCACGGCTTCTTGTACTCAACAAACATCGGGCGGAGATTCAGATCGGAAAAGAGCAGGGCTATGTCAGCACGACTATCACGGAAACCGCCGCCTCCCAGAGTGTCGAATTTTTGGACACCGGCACGCTTTTACGCATCCGGCCATTCGTGCTGGGGGACAAGATGGTTCGCCTGGAGGTCCACCCGGAGCTTTCCGACGGCGATGTGCGGGAGCTGGCCGGTTTTACCGTGCCACAAAAAGACATCACTCAGGTGACAACTAATGTCTTAGTGCCCGACGGAGCCACGGTGGTCATAGGGGGGCTTATTCGCCACGAACTATCTTCGGGCGGCTCGCAAATCCCGGTCCTAGGTAATATCCCTTGGGTCGGGGCGTTGTTTCGCAGCCGATCAAGTCAGCAGCTCCGGGAAGAGATTATCGTGCTTATCACGCCGCACATAATCGGCGATGCGGAAGCCTGGCAGCAAGCTCTGGAGGCAAAGGCCCGCTTCGACCAGCAGTTCGCTGTAGCCGCCGAGCTATCCACCCCCCTTGGCCGGCGAAACGTCGCCCGCCGATTCTTCCGCCTGGCGGAATCGGCTTGGAAAGCGGGCGATTGTCAACGGGCACGCCGATTGGCCGAGCTTGCCCTCCACTTTGACCCCCACCTTGAAGAAGCGATCGCTCTCCGCGAGGCAGTGGCCGGCCCCCTTGGTCCCATAGGCCCTGCGGTTTCCACCCTTGGGACCGAAAGCCCTCTTCCTCCCCCGCAAGCGGAGCAAGCACCGGTATTCCTCTTACCACAGGAGCCGCCCCCGGCAGCGCCGCGAGATCCTAAGACAGAAACTCTCCGTTCCGCGGAGAGGCGATCTTCACAGCCAAAGTGATATGAAAGCTTAATGACCGGCCCCATGGCAGGAGAAATGCCGTGTCCACAGGAGCGAAAAAGCACCAAGCTTATCCGCTTCTTGGCAGGCTCCTCCTGGTGTGTGCCCTAAGTTTATCCACAGGTGGTTGCCAACTACCCGCCGGGCGGTTACCCGCTCAATCCTTAAGCGGGATTCACCGGAGTTTAAGGCCAGCCGATACGTCAACAAATCTCCAGGAGCAAATCGTTTATTCGGAGTGGCAAAAAGCGCACGCGGAAGTGCTTGGGGGCGACTATCCGGCAGCGATAGCCCGGCTAAAGGAGCTTGCTAGGCGCGATCCCACAAACCTGGAGGTAAAGCTCTTCCTTGCCGACACGCTTTTGGCAGCGGGCAGTCCGGCCGAGGCCCTGACAATCCTGGCCCAGGTGGAACTGTCAGCTCCACAGGATGCACGCGTCCACCATCTTCTGGGTCTGGCCTGGGACGCCCTCGGCGAACCTCGGCGTGCTCTTTACCATCACGAAAAGGCCATTCTTCTTGACCCTGCCAACGAAGTTTACCTTGCCTGCTACGAGCAGCTGGCCGAAGCCCTATCACCTCCTTCCGGGCACTCGCCTGCCCCGCCCGCGCAACCTTAAAGCCTCGGTGGTTCCTCTTGCTGCTCTACCCTTTCCGTCAGCTTAACTACTCACTTCGGCAATAGTCGGCCTTCGCTAGGTTATGCCCCTCTTTAACCTAAAGAAGCTTACCGCCGGTCTTCCTGGGGCCCAAGTATTTGACCCCGTTTGACAGCCCTTCCTCTACCGGTGGCTTACCGGGGCGACTATCCTAGCTGCAGGTGGGAACCCACGGAAAAGCGGTTCGGTCAGGGGACGGGGTACTCGCCAAAGTGTCTATCCCTTCCATGTCAATTTGCCCGTCCCCTCCCCCCATCGATTTAATTCAAGCCGATCGAAGGAGGCGTTTATGAATCGGATAACGTTTACGACGTTTGCTGCCACTTGCCTTGTCGGGGCTTGTTTGCATCCACAATCCCTGCAAGCTTTGGAGCCTCCACGTAAAGATGGAGACGGCTCGGTGACGATTTCCGGAGAGCTTCGCCGTTGGCATAAGGTGACCCTTTCTCTCTCCGGGCCATATGCCTGTGAACGCGACAGCGATCCTAATCCGTTTACGGACTACTCTTTGACAGTGGCATTTCGGCACGAGTCGGGTGAGCCGATTTATCTTGTTCCGGGCTACTTTGCCGCCGATGGAAATGCGGCGGAAACTTCGGCCGAAGCGGGAAATGTCTGGCGGGCTCACTTTGCCCCGGACAAAACTGGGCGATGGAGCTACCGCATTTTGTTCTTAGCCGGTAAACACGTGGCCATTGGCGGGGCGGGCGTTCCGCTTGCGCCGTATCACGGTCAGACGGGCTTCTTTGTCGTCGAAGAAACCGATAAAGCCGGTCGCGACTTTCGGGCAAAAGGTAGGCTCGCTTATGTGGGCAAACATCACCTGCAGTTTTTGGGAAGTGGTGAGTATTTCTTGAAAGCCGGTGCCGATGCCCCGGAGACACTTCTCGCGTATGTTGACTTTGACGGAACAATCGCTCGCCGGGCCAATGCCCCGCTTAAAACTTGGAGCGCCCACATTCAGGACTGGCAACCCGGCAACCCCGTGTGGCAGGGGCAAAAAGGCAAGGGGCTGATCGGTGCGTTGAACTATCTTGCTTCCAAAGGAGTCAACGGCATTTCGTTTATCACTTATAACGCAGGAGGTGATGGCGACAATGTTTGGCCTTTTGTCGACAGGGACGATAAGCTGCACTACGACTGCTCCAAACTGGATCAATGGGGGATTGTCTTCGATCATGCCACGGCGATCGGGCTCCATCTCCACTTTAAGCTCCAAGAACAGGAAATGGATGACAATCGCCGCGAAAAAGGTGAGGGCTTTGTGCCGGAGGCACTCGACGGCGGCAAGTTGGGACCGGAGCGTAAACTTTATCTGCGCGAATTAATTGCTCGATTCGCGCACAACCTGGCCCTTACTTGGAACATCGGCGAGGAAAACACTCAGTCGCCCGAGGAACAACGGGAAATGATCCGCTATATCTGGGAAACCGATCCCTACAAGCACCCTATCGTCGTCCACACCTTCCCCAATTGGCAGGATCGCGTGTACAGAGAGCTTTTGGGCGGGCGTTCGCTCTTGACCGGGGCGTCCCTCCAAAACAGCTGGCAGGAGGTACACCGGCGGACTCTCCGCTGGATCTGGGCATCCGCCGAAGCTGGCCGCCCTTGGGTCGTGGCCAACGACGAACAAAACCCGGCCGAGTTAGGAGTGCCGCCCGATCCCGGCTATGCCGGCTTTGACGGAATCGCCCGCTTGGCACCCGAAGCAAAAGGTTATACGCTCGATGACATCCGCAAATACACCCTGTGGGGGAACCTAATGGCCGGGGGTGGTGGGGTCGAATACTACTTCGGTTACCGGCTGCCACAGAACGATTTGGACTGCGAGGATTTCCGCAGCCGGGACCGCTCCTGGGACTATTGCCGCTATGCCCTGGAATTTTTCGTCAACAACAAGATACCTTTTTGGGACATGAAAAATGCCAATCATCTGGTCGGCAATCTAAGAGACGACAATTCCCGCTGGTGCCTGGCGCTGGCCGGTAAGGTTTACGTTGTTTACTTGCCTTCTGGCGGTTCGTGTGAGCTTGATCTTTCTCATACCGAAGGCACGTTCGAGGTTGGATGGTACAATCCGCGGCAAGGTGGCCCACTGCAAAAGGCAAAGGTGGCGGAAGTTACCGGCGGCAAACCTGTGATTCTTGGACCACCCCCTTCAGACGAAAACGAAGACTGGGCGATACTTGTTCGCAAGGTGCCGTAGGGTGATCCACTCCCCCCTGGCGGCGGGAGCACGAAGAAAATCCCAGCGAGGAAGCAATGCCTTTCCTCAATCGCCCATGGGACAAACCTGTAGCGCTTGAATAGCCAGGATTTTCCGCAAACGAAACTGCTTATGATGACGAAGTGGATTCCCCGACGCGGCACGGTCGGGGCACTTAGGGAACGCTCCTAGCGCCCCCTGGACTATTTGCAGGAAGGGCCGTTGCGGTTGGCCGGCTTTCGACCTATGTGCTTTTTGTGTGCGGAATCGTGATAATAAACTTGTTGTCTTAAGACAAGCGCAACCCACTTAAGGAATTGTTCGAGAAGCTCTCCGGGTACACTTCGTCAATCGGCTGTCATTGAGCGTCGACTAGCAAGACTCGCACGGCATTTGTACCTACTGGCCCGTGGCTTAATGGCGGGAGCGACAATCCGCGCAAAAGATCGCAAGGTCCGCCGCTTAAGGCTCGAGCTGCCGGAAATGAGGCCGGGAACTAGGTCCGGGCCGCTTCTAGCTCCCGCAGGCGCAACTCAATCTGTCGCTCGTCGGCAATAGCGCCTAAAGATCGCTTTTCGTGAAAAGCAGACTCAAGCTCCCTTAACTGGTCCTGAATCTCCTCAAGCGCTTGCGGCGTCAAACGGTCGATGAAAAGGACCCCATCAAGGTGATCGACTTCGTGCTGGATGGCCCGAGCGGCCAATCCGGAGGCCCGCCACTCCAGCTCCTCCCCACTGAGCCTATACGCCCGGAGGACGACTTCGGCCGCCCGAACTACCGGCGCCCGAATTCCCGGCAAACTTAAGCACCCTTCGCTCTCTTCCTCTGTTCCTTTCCGACGGACAATGACGGGGTTGATCAACACCATTTCCTCGTCCCTGGCCGAGGCATCGCCGCTCAGATTGAGGACAAAAAGGCGATAAGGGAGATCGACCTGGTTGGCTGCCAAACCGATCCCATTGTTTTCGTACATGATCTCAAACATCTCCGCCACCATCCGGCGTAACTCAGCGTCGACCCGCCGGAGCGGCTTCGATTGATGCCGAAGCGTCGGGTGGGGATAGTAAATGAGCGACAGTTGTCGGCCGTTTGACCCGGACAATTCCAAACTCCCTTACGCAACTACCCAGGCAATCAATCCCGGCCGAAAGTTACGGCAACTCCCAAGCCGGAAAGCGTCCTCTCAGGAGGCGATCAACCAATCGCCTCTCGACCAAACCGCTCAATGGAAACAGCGCATTAAGACCCAGCTCGGTGCTGGCGGATAAACCCGCACTGGTATTCTACTATGTCCGCCCGAACGCAAAAGTTACATTTTCTTCTGACATTTGGGCTTTTTAACCGACTGTAAAAGGCGTCCTAATGAGAGCGGCCTCAGCCTCGGCTACTTAACCGCTGGGCGACCCAGAGCCAATTGGCCAGATCTTCAGTGACAAAATTTCTTCCCACCAGTGCCTTCGGTAGATACCAAAAGATTGGCTTCTGCACAGTTGCCAGTTGAGCTATTCCGGCCACGATTTCGGTAAAGGCCGCGAGCTATACAAAGTGAAGGCCCCACGGGGCGTTGGGAGGAAAAGCTTCGCTGTCGGGCTTGGCCGGCGGCACACATCAGCAGAAGCGGGAGGGAGCATCCCCGAAGGAAGAACTAACCGGGGCCTCAGAGCAAACCCCTTCCTCCAAGGGGGATGAGTCCGCGCAAAGAAGGACCCAACGCATGCGACTATTGCTTATCGGGACAGGGCCTTTCGGCGTGCCGGCTTTCGAACGCCTAGCCGAGGGTCCTCACGAAATTGTCGGTGTCGTTACTACACCGATAAAGATTCTGGGCAAAGGAGTAGCCCCACCATGCCCAGTGAGGGAATTTGCCCTTTCCCGCGGTATACCACTCCTCGAGCCGGAACGAATCAATTCTTCGGAAGCTCACCAGCAAATCCGGTCACTCCGGCCGGATCTCCTCGTGCTTTGTGACTATGGGCAAATTCTTTCGGCGGAAACACTCGGCCTTGCCCCACTTGGGGGGGTTAACCTCCACGCTTCGCTGCTACCTAAGTACCGGGGCGCCGCCCCAATTCCGTGGGCCATTTACCACGGGGAGACTGAAACCGGGGTAAGTGTCATCCACATGACCCCGGAGGTTGACGCCGGGCCGGTGATCGCCCAGGCAGCTTTGGCGATTGACCCCGAGGAGACAGCCGGGGAACTTGAGGTGCGACTTGCGCAACTCGGTGCTGAGCTCCTGCCTAAAGCCATCGAGTTAGTGGCTACGGGGGAAGCAAAGCCCATTCCTCAAGACCCCCAGCTTGCCTCCAAAGCCCCCCGGTTGAAAAAGAGCCACGGCCAAATTGACTGGGCTCGCTCGGCCCAGCAGATCAAGAACCAGGTCCGGGCGATGTCACCTTGGCCGCGGGCCTATACCTTTTGGCTGCGGAACGATCGGCCGCCGGTTCGGCTCATTCTCCATCGTGTTGATGTTGCCTCCGAGGCCTCGGGCGAAAAGCCGCCCGGCACAGTCCTGGAAGCTGAAAAAGATCGCCTTATCGTCAACACTGGGCAGGGGCAGCTGGCAGTGCTCTCCATCCAGCCGGAAGGCCGGAACGTGCTAACCGCGGCCGAATTCCTCCGTGGTTACCGCATGAAAGCAGGCGATCAATTGGGCACACCGCAACTAAGTGGCATGTAAAAATTTTCGTCAACGGCCGGGTCGAATCTTGCGAAAGTTAACACGCCGGGCGCCTACCGCCTTGGCAAGGGCGTAAATCTTTGGACCGGCACAGTGGCCGCCTGACCAGCCGGCTCCTTCCGTGTCCCAGTAAGGAAATTGGCGATTCGCGCCTGATCTTTGAGAGTGTCAAACGCTCGCGCCATCTCCACCCGAAGCTTCTTTTCGTAAATATCTTCGAAAAGGAGGTCCCGAACCGATTGAAAGTCAACATCCACCGGTTTAGTCTGCCCCTCGCAAAAGAGAATCACATACTTGCCGCCACCAATGTCGATGATCCCCGACAGTTCGCCGGGTTTAAGCCGGAAGGCTTCTTGCTCTAAAGTTGGCTGACCACCGTGTTTTTGAATAGGCGGGATTTCCCCACGGAGAGTCTTGGCTGCCGGGTCGATCGAGTACTCCGCCGCCAACTGGGCGAAATGCTCCCGCGTCGGATTGGACCGGGCAAGTTCCCACACCCGCTGTGCTCGGCGAAGGTCATCAAGGACGATGGCCAGTGCCCGGACCCGCGGCCCATAGTTAGCTTCGTAGCCTTTCTTCAGATCTTCTTCGCTAACCGTGACGCGATCGGCAACAAGTTTTCGCAGGGCAACCGACCGCCACACCACCTCCGATCGGTACAAATCTTCACTAATGCCCATTTGCTCGGTGGCCAGGGCGATCCATTTCTGGACGTCCGGTTTTCCGTCACGCGTGGGCGGAAGCATCGAAGCCGCTACCCGGGCAATTTCCGCATCAATATCCTCCGGGGTTACCTCCTTCTGAGCACGGCGAAGGGCCTGGAGAATGAGCCGGCGTTCAATAAGCCCTTCCAGTGTCTCGGTACCGTGCCGATCGAGGCAGGCCTCGGCCAACTCGCGCAAGGTGATCTTCTCGCCGTTGACCAGGGCGGCCACACCGGGCATCTGCTTACTTAGCTCCGGATCATTCCAGACGTTAACGATCTTGGCTGCATCCTGAAGCTGGCGGAAAACCTCGGCTCCCACCTCGCGGATCTTTCGATCGCGAACCAATTCCACTAGTCGCATCCGCACCTGCTCAAAGGGAATGTTACTGGGCGGAATTCGACCTTCCCGTTTCAAAATAACATACTGACCTTCTACCGGGATGACCTCAGAAATTCCGCCATCGGGCAGCCCAAAGGCGGCCTCCTCCACCTCTTTGGGCCCGAGATGCCGACGAATAGGTTGCACGAGTCCGTCGAGGCTTGCACTGGCCGCGTCCGCCGAATGCTGACGAGCAAGAAGGCCAAACTTCTCCGGATCGGCCAACGCCTCCTGGCGGAGCTTTTCTGCCGTAGCGCGATCGTGGCAGACAATCATCCGCGCGCGGATGGCTTCGCCATAGCGGCTTTCGTATTCGCGGAGCAATTCTTCGTCGGTTACCTGGAGTCGCTCCCCTGCCAAACGGCGAAGGGCGATAATGGGCCAGATGATATCCTCCGCATAGCGGTCGGAATCGATGGATCGTTCCTCACGGAGCATTTTGAGGAGTTGCTCGCGGGAGAGATTAAACCGCGCTGCCGTAGCGTCAATCTCCGCCCAGACTTCCTTTTCTGTGATGACAATGCCCCGCCGGGCACATTCCTGAGCAATAAGCCGCTTGTTGACTAAGATCTCGAGGACCACCTCGCCAAACTGCCGCAGACATTCCCGGGCAAGCTCGTCGCGGGTGATTTCCTCGCCGTTGACAACCGCAACGACTTTGGGGATTGCCTCGGCGTTAGCAGCGGCCCTTTGCTGGGATGGCCCATTGGGGTCAAAAGGCCGATCTGCCCCAGCTTGGTTTTGGGTTGCCGGACTTTGTGTCGACCTTGCACTTTGTGTCGACCTCGCAGTAGGCGAACCTGCCGCCGCCGGCTGACGTGCTCCTTCCCCGGCCGGCTGTGGTTGCTGCCCAGGGCGGACCGCCGGCTGAAAACGAATCCCTTGGGCCAGGACACTCCGCTCAAAGTACCAAGAGCGCAGCAGTCCACAAAGTGCTATCAGGCCGAGGGAAGAAGCACCGAGGAGCAAAAGAACGGTCATCGACCTTATGGATGGCCTTGCTGGCCCCCCGACCGTGCTACGTGTACTAGCCTGTGTGTCTACATTCCGTTGGCTCATGCCTCCCCTCCTTGGATGTTGGCGTTTGGCCACTTCGGCCTTTGTCAGCTAAGGACAAGCTTCCCTAACAACTGCCCCTGGGTTTTCGGCGAAGCCTCCCAGCTCTAGAGACGGTCTCCCCGCCCCCCAACGCCGGCTTTAAGCCGCAGAATCACCCTGGCGTTTCCACTTCGGCCTACCCCCTACCCTGCGGGATCGTCGCAATAAGCGCGGCTCGGATGCCCAATGGCACGGAGGCACCCGGGAAGACCGAGCTGCCAGGGGATGGTTCGGTTCACAGGATTCGAAAACAGTCTCTCAGGGAGCGCCAAAATTCGCCCAGGACCACGCAAAAATCCGCATTTGATTCCAATCGGCCCGTCCCAGTCGGCGATCATCCCCCCGGGATGAAAGCCAACTCCCCCTTGTGGCAAAAGCGGCTTTTTGGCACCCCCGGGAAGGACTCTTTTGACTCCGCACATTTTCTTCCGAACTGGCCCGCTTCTCTCCTACCCGCGGGAAACACCTCCGCCACCTTATCAGAACTCCCCTCGCGGGTTATTCCCAACCACAGGTGGTGCTCTTAGGGCCTCTGGCATGTGCGGCTTGCGGCAGTCGATTGCCCCTAACCAAGGCAAGAAGACACCAAACCGATGGCGATCCGACTTAACCCCTGTTTGGTCCCCCCGGGGAACCGCCGCATCGCGGACCGCTTAAGCCGCCGCTTCTTGCCCCGATTGAACCAAGCCCACCAAAAAGCTCCTCTTTAAAATAGATCACTAAAACGGTAATGATACTAACACAACGCAAGCCTATCCTTGTGGGGGAATTTAGGAAGAGGAGACCGCCCCGGTCAAGCTGGAAAGGAACGGTTCCCCACCCGGCATGCGAAAGATACCCCGGCATTCGGGCCAGCCTCGGCCAAAAGCCCGAGGCGGCCCCGGCGCAATCTGCCGCAGGTCAGGCAGCGGAGGTCTTCCTAAGTCCTCCCTGAAAGTACAGGTCATTTCCGTGGCTGGGCCAGTCCAAAGCTTCACATTGGTTACAAGCGATGTGTTTCTTTCGAAAAATTTGAATTCCTTGGGCTCCACTTAACGCTCATCAGCTTCCCTCCGTTCAAAAACTCCCACCGGCCGGGACAAATTGTTGAGGAACAAATGAGGTTTTCGGGCGTGGACAAGACTGCGGCCGAGAATGTCGGGGACTCCCGAGGGTTTTCGAGGAAATAAGCCCATTAGCCCCGAGAATCGGAACTGTCTGCAAAATCGGCAATCTTCCCGCGAAAGCATCGGCCAGAGTAAGCGACAAGCTTCGCACGTCCAGTACAGTCTTTCGGAACACCGCTCGGCGGATTAGCCCGGGTGGTGAGGACCGCTTTTCAAGCAGCATTCACAGACCCGACGACTGAGAGGTTGCGAACTTTTTGTAAATGCTATTTTTGCAGGAGGGGAATGAGTTCTCGCAAGGACACTGCCCGCCGAAACCGCCCAGCTGCTAAATTCGCTTTGTTCAAAGGCAACACTCGATGGGATTGCAAGGCGTCGATTTAACTTTCCGAGTGCTGGCAACTACCCGAAATCCTGCCGCCTTGCCCGTGCTTATTGCTGCGCTAGACTCCCCGTGGGCCAAGATTCGTCGTTTAGCCGTCGAGGCCCTTCTTACCCGGAGAGACCCCGAAGGACATCGTGCGATTCTGGAGCGGCTAGCCCACTGGCCCAAAGATCTTCGTCAACTTGTCTGGAGGGAACGCGCTCGGTTAGGAGCAACCCTTCGCGACTTCGTTCTCAGTCCGGATTTCGAGCAATCTCTCCGCGGGTTACAGGCTGCGGTGTGGCTCCGCGATTACGATCTGGCACCCATTCTGGTCAACATGCTCCTTTGTCCATCTAGCTCGGCGGGGGCGGTGGCGGCCGACGCCGTGCTGCAGTTGGCGCAAGCTTTGGCAGAGGAGCTTGAGAAGGCTCCGCCGACTGGGATCCCACCTGCCCTGCAAACTGCCAAGGCCCAATTCCTTCGGAGCCTCAGCCGGGCAATTGAACACTACGACCTGCACCAGCGAACGGAAGTGTTAGTGGCCGCGCTCATATTGGCCGATCCCCTCGATCCTCTCTGGCGCCGCGTGCTCGATGACCCCGGCCATAAGGCCCACAAAGCGTTGGCAGAACTTCTTCTTAAGAGTTCAAGGCCCGAGGTCCTGCGGCTTATCCTCCGGCAACTTGAGCAAGCAGACGCGCCCTCGGTGGTTCTCCGAGCAGTTGCCAAAAGGCGGGACCTAACCTTCGTTGGTGCTCTGCTTTCCCTTCTGTCAGAGAACGGCTCCGCCGAACTTGCCCGCAACCTGGGGAGGCTCCGGGGGTTTAGCTGGCTTGAGGACCTCGAGGAATTCATTCCCAAACTCGACGCTAAGCAGCAACTAGGGTTGGTCCGGCTCACACAAGTCTCGGGTATTCGCCGCCTGCAGGCACAGGAGGTTCTTCGGCAAATTGTCCGGCTGGGCCTTCCGGCGGCTCGCACGGCAGCCGTCAACGCCCTTGCCGATTTCACCGGTCCACAAGCCAATGTGATTATCTGCCAGGCGCTCCAGGATCCTGAACCGGAGGTAAAGGCGGCGGCAGCCCGACAGTTGCGATCACGAGGAATCGTGGGGGCCATTCCGCGACTAATCGATCTATTGGAAAGTCCGGAACCTGTGGTTCAGGAAGCCGCTCGAGAAAGCCTTCAGGAATTCCGCTTCGATCGTTTCCTAGCGGCCTTCGATCTTGTGGATGAAGGGGTTCGCCACACCACGGGGTGGCTAGTTCGCAAAGTTGACCCGACCGCCGTAGACCGGCTTCGGCAAGAACTAGCTTCCCCAATTCGTGCCCGGCGATTGCGGGCTATTGCGATGGCGGAAGCCTTACACGCGCTTACCGATGTCGAACAAGAACTAATCGCCTTGACAAAAGACGTTGATCACTTGGTGCGGGCGGCAGCGGTGAAAGCGCTAGCCAGCGTGTCATCAACCGAGGCCCACCAGGCGATTCTCGAAGCGCTTAACGACTCGGCCGCCGCGGTCCAGCATGCGGCCCGGACAGCCTTGGAGCATGGTTCGGTGCAACCGCCGCCTTATCCCGTGGGTTCAAGCCTTTTGAGCATAGCGGAGATGCCCGGTTGAGATAAGGTAGATCGTCAACGCGGCGGGCCCTACCCTCAAAGATTATCCGCAGGAGGAAACGGTGGACGGAAGGATGCCCAGCTGGCTAGCACCTGAGGACACGTATCTCGAGCGGAAGCCTCGGTTGCTCGGCAATTTGAGGAGGCCGGGCGGGATAAAGTCGCAAGCTCTGGCTAACCAACATGGGCTCGGGCGGATGCTTAAGTCCACAGCAGGTTGAAGCCCCGCAGAAGGACCGGAGCTCACCTCCCAGAAGAGTCAAATACCCCCCAGTAAAAAGCCCACCAAGATAGCGAGTCAACCATGACGGAAACTTATTACCTGCTTTCTGCTTCCCTCCTCAGTCTCGGTAATAACCGGGACACAATCCTCCGCCAAATGGCCCGGGAATTTCAGCAACGCCACGCCCAAGCTAATCTGGTTGAGGTCCTCCTCTTCCTGGCGGTCCTCACACTGGCCATTTTGGTCCTGTGGTATCTTGGGGTAATTTTTACGTCAGGGGGTGCCTCGCCCCGGCGGCCAAGTGCTCGTAGGCTCTTTTGGCAACTTGCCCGGGCTCATCGGTTGAGCTCGGTGGAAACACTTCAGCTCTGGCGGCAGTGCCGGCAGGTTGGCCTCGACAATCCTGTGGAAATTTTCGCCCTACCTGATGTTTTCGACCGACTGACCTCTGCGCCGGCGGCTCATCGAGGGGCAATTCTTTCCCGGCTTAAAGATCGGCTTTTTGGAGGACTTGTCAACGAAAGCTCTAACGAGCATGACACGGCCAGAGTGGAGTCAACCTAAGTGACGATGCATTCCCTGCTATGCCGCCGACGAGTCAACAAAAGAGCTGCCGACCAAGCGCAGCGGCCCATGAGGCGAACCATTTGCTTTAAACAAAAGGAGATCGTCTGACTTCGTCGACAGCTTGAAAGGGCTAGGGGTTCAGCGCCTCCTTCCAGCTTGGGGCTGTCTCCGTCCAACTTGTGGCCAACTGTCCAATCCCCGGCGAAAGATGTATCAGTACCGGCTTCCGCGGGGCTGTGGACGACGGGGTTGGAAGAGCTCACTGACTGCCCCAGATGAGACCGGCGGCACTCCTCCCGGCGGCTTTGCCCGGAAGTCCTTCGGATTGGCCCCGGCACCGTAGCGAATGACCGGTGTTTGTTGACTCCATCCCATTCGGCCAAGCAGCTCCTTCAGGCCGATCTTGGTCAAACCGTACACATCCGCCGTTCGGAGCAAGTCCGTGCGGGCCTTTCGTCGAGCATCGGAGGCCTTTTCGTCCGGCTCCACGCCGAGCACAAGATAGCGGGTCTCGCTGGAAATTTCGCCTGTCTTGTTCCCCTCATCGTCTAAGTAGCAGTCAACAATACCGCCATTGAGCTGAATGATGCTAATCACCAGATCCAGGTCGCTCCTCCCGTCCTCATCAATGTCCATACCATCGGCCAAGGCAAACCGCTGCCTTTCGCCGGGTGTCCACACCGGCGTGTGAACGAAATCGCCAGGCATGATCGGGTCGGCCGGGTTATCTTCCAGAATCCGCGCCTCGGCCAAATGATCGCCCAAAATCTCCGTAACTTCGATGCTTCCCTTCCTTTCTGCCTTACCCACGTCGGTAGCAGTGGATGGATAAACAGCAAAGGTGGTCTGCCGCTGCAGCCCGTCCGCCCGACCTAGGTTGATCCACACGGTCCTTGTTCGCTGGTTAACCCAGCGAATAACGCCGTCCGGTCGCTCGAAAGTCGGTTCGGTCACTCGCCGCAGGGTCTCCGTCCGATCGCGTAGCAAACTGAGCGTCGTTTGCAACCGCTTCTGCTCTTCGGCCAACTTGGCCTCTGCGGCCTGAACCTTTTGGTCGGCTTCCTTTTGGACCGTATCCAGGCGCACCTGGAGTTGCTGCGCCTGGTCCTGCAATCGCTGCCGGGCTTCGTTAAACTTTTGCCTTTCGGCCGCCAGTTGGCTGTTTGCGCTATCAGCACGGGCACGTTCTTGGTCAACAAGGGGGGCTTTGCTAACCTCTAACTGGCGAATTTGATTTTTCAGCTGATCGTTTTCTGCCATGGCGGCCGCCAACGCTTCATCGCGGCTGCGGAGCGTCTTGCCTAAGTATTCGACTACCGCTCGATAGGTCCGAGTTTCTCCGGGGAACTGCGGTGCATAAGTTTCAAAGTCCCGCCGGACCTCCTCACCGATTTCGTCAACCTGCATGGACGGCGGAACACCTAGATATTCTTTGAGTCGCTCGTTTTCTGTGAGGGTATTGCGTGCGGCCTCTGCGTTCTTCTTGGCCTCCTGTTCGGCGGCCAGTGCGCGTTTGGTTGCCTCGTCCCATTGCTTGTAAAACAAAAACGTGAGGACGCCTAGGAAAAGCGTCAGAATTACGAAAACAATCAGGGCGATCTGGAGGCCTTGCGATTCTCGCGCCATCTTCGGTCCGCTCCTATGGGGGACTTATGTCCCTTAGGTGTTGCCTTCTTGCGCCTCGCCCGAAAGTCCCTCACTCAACTATCGGCTAATCCGGTTATGTTAAGGGGAAGGACTCGCGCTGACCAGTCGACCGGAGAGCTGTCTTGGCCAACTGTGCAAATTGAACTAACTCCTCCCCTCCTCCGGCAACTTATCCACACGTGGGCCGACAAAGACCAGCAGTTAAGTTCATTGCGAAACGCAAAGAACGCCCCGCCTGTAGCTCCGTTTCCACTGCCGCCTCAATACAACGGTCTTCCACTGTCTTAATCCTGCGAAATTTACCCAGTTTTTGTGGCTTAACACTCCCCGATTCTAAGTCGGCCTCGAGGAGCTGTCAACGAACGGCCACCTGCCGCCCCCGAGGCTTAAGCCCCACCAAACTTCCGCGCTGACCTCTTTCCGCCTCGGTTCAAACACCCGCCCATCTACCTCCGGAAAGAAGAGGCCTTTCTTGCCCTTCCTCGCCCAGATCACACGCACAACCTGTAACGGGAGCCGATACCCACCTGCTAAGGAGCCCGGTGTGCAACTTCCATGCCCACTCGGGCCGATATCCAAATCGTATCGCCCTTTGCCACTACCTCCGCCGCTGCCCCACGAAACCAATCGAGGGGCGGAGCGTGGAAGCCGCGGGGAACCTCTTCTAACCAGGAGGTGCGACGCCCGGTCCTTTCCGCCGGTAATTTCGAAGATTGCCAGAGCCCCTCCTTCCAAACATAATCGCCGCCGAAAGGACAGGCCAGCTCCGCGCCGAGGATCTCCTTACCAGCGGCCTTTCCGCTGCCAAATTCCAGCCGAAACTGTTCCTCAAGCCCGTGCAAAAAGCGGACGTGGTTTGCGTTCACCCCAACTGCCCGCGCCCAAGCAAGCCATTTGAACCCTGCCTCAGCCGGGCGACCGGTTAGGTCAGCGATAAAGACCCTCGCCTGGGTAGGTTCCGGTAACATTTCGAGCCGCCAATTGCCGGCAAGTTCTTCGAGCACCTCCCGGTGAAAAGACCGTGCAGCGAACGAGCCGGTCTGCAGCTCCCAGGCACCTAGAGGTCCCCTGGAAATTCGCGGCGGGATAGCTGGAACGGCCGGGGCGGGACTTGGCCTAACTTTGCTTGCCCCTAGGTCCCTCGGAAGCTCCCGGTCTTCGGTTTGGCCCGGGCTTAAAGGCCGTGACAGGACCTCCCCCCAATAGCCCACGAAGATGTCGCGCAGAGGCAAGACTCCCACCACCCGGCCGCCTAAGCGCTGCGGGAGACGGATTTCCCGAACCCCTACGAATTTGTGTTCCCCCTCCCAGGCATATTCCACGAAAAACCCGTCGCGAGGGGGTGGTACAATACCCCAATCAAAGTCTTCCCCGCTTTCCCTCTTTGCGAGCCCTAGACGATGGGTTTCGTCGATGATGCACAGGCGGAAAGTCAAGCTCTCCCGTTGCGAATCGGCTGGCAAGCCTATCTGACGGCTGACGGCCAATCCTATCGGACATCGAATCCAGGAAATATCCGCCGCCTGAGCGCTTAAACCAGCGTAAACACTTAACTCCCTTGGAGTAACCCGCTCGGGAGGGAGGTCCCAGATCGGGACGAACGCCCCAGCCTTGCCGCGTTTACTATCTAAGACATCGCCGCCGTTCAGCACCGCCTCGCTGCCGTCGGCTCTCGGGCCGAAATCGGCCGGCAAAAATCCACCTCCCACTAAGGCCGCCAATGAGGAGTTGTCGGCGCCCTCCGCAGCCGCAGCAAGTCGGGCCAGTTTTACAAGCCGAATGTCCGCGAGTGCTTGATGCCGGCGAAATCGCTCGATTTGCACCGCCGGGCCGAAAAACCTCGTCCAAAACTCCGGACCGATATAAGCGAACACCGTGTCGTCTTTTTGCGGCGGCATGAGCCGGCGAAGTTTCCGAAAGTACACACTGCCGGCAAGCGAATGGGTGGGGTCGGCTGTCGCCAAGAATAACTCGGCCAGCTTCCGAGAGCGGGTTACGAAGTGGTAACCACCCTCAGCCACGTAGAACGAGCGAACCGAGCCATCCTTCGAACTAAGTAAGCTCACCTTTCGCCCGCTAATCTCGACGGAGGTTTCGGTAACGGTTGGATCGGACGCCAACACCTCCGCTCGCTGCCGGAGGAGATCCGCTGACAAAACGGCGTCGTTGTGGGCCCTAAACAGAATTCCGAAGGTGCCGCCGTCCTCAAAAGCAAAATCGCCTAGGACCAAGGCCACATCGTCTACAACCAAAGGCCCAAAAGTGCGGCTCAATACGGTTTGGCGAAGGGCAAGGGCTTGTTCAATCTGCGCGGACACAGAGCTGCGCCAGCGCCTGAGCCGAAACAGGTGCTCCCAGTCACCTCCCAGTCGCCCAATGAAGTCTTGAAACCAGACGAAATTCTGGTAGTTGCCAAACCGGATATAACAACACACCTTGGGAACTCGGTGAGCGATTGGCTCAACGGCGACTTCCTCAGGCTGCGCAACCTCTGTTACCGTCGTTCCCTGCCTAGGGACCGGGAGGTCAACAATGGCGTCCTTTGGCCGAAAGCCCGCTCGCTCGCCCCAAGCCATCCTTAGGAAGGATCCCACCGTTGGCCTTGAAAATAGGTTGCCATATTCCCGGAGCCACTTTGCCCATTCCTCACTTTGCTGGTTATCCAGAGGGGCATACTTTAGCCCAAGCCGGTCTGCCAGCATGCATTCCAAGTAAGGCATGAACTCCCTAAGAAGCGGTTCCTCCGGCAACCCAGGCGCAATCGGCCTATCCCAATCTCGAAACGCCTCCCACCACTCCGCTAGGTGTCGGGCCCATTTACGCCCGTCGGCTCGAGGTCGGATTACTACCGCTGCCTCGACGGGACCGGAGACCGTAAGTTCGAGCGGTTCTCCGCCCCGAAAAAGGAAGTAAAGCCTAATCCTGGGGAGTTGGCTGAGAAGGCCAGCCGCCAGCTGGGCCACGGGGCGATCGCTTCGGCCGAGAATCTGCCGCGCCGTGTCTAGCACGACATAGCCTTTCGGAAACTCCACGGCCGGGTAAAACACTCGCCGTGCCCGATCTCGCACTCTCAACGACAGAAGCTCCGTCGGACCAAGATCGTCACAACCGGCCGGCATTTCCAACACACCAACACCAAAAGGCTGGCCAACGTAGGCCTCGGCCTGAAACGGCTCCCGGCCTCCGGTTGATAATTCCGAGGCCAGGGTCCGACCGTCCCCCAACCCGGGTAAGCCCCATAAGAAAGCGAGGATGAGAAAGCACTGGGGCCTACGGGTTCGCTTGGGGTGGAGAAACAGCATGAATGGGCACCTTTTCCTTGCAGATACGATGTTCCTTTGACCCGCGCTGCGAAGCCTAGCCGGTGGTCATGGAGAACCAGGAGACTACATGGTGAAAAAGCTGGCCCGTCATCGGTACCGGTTAATCTTTAGAAGCAACTCCTCAGGAGACGATCGCGGCCACCGGAGTCTCTTTTTTCGTTCCACCGATCTTCGGGTTCCTTCAAGCCACCGTTAGCTGGGAAAGTGTACTGCGGTGCTCTCAACCGGGTAGGCCGGGCTAAACCCGACCATTATTATCAGGGCGGAAAAAGGTGCGAAATCAAAGAGGGTGGGCTTCCATTGGAGGCCAAGTTAAATCACCGGCTGCGGGGGTCTCAGACACACGCTCTGGAAGTACCGCCGACGTAAATCCACAGGCTACTTTTGTCGGCAAAAGCTGAAAAGCCAGACGCCAGCCTACTCAGGAAGGAAGGGCAACTAGGCCCTGAAAGACCGCTCGCCATTTCGGCACCGAGCTCTTCGATGGCCGGTTACCGATCGGCCCTAACAAGCAGCGATGTTACTTCCCCTCTCAGATCGAAAATGGGGCGGGTACCTCCTGGGGCTTCGAAGCCCCTGAGGCTTCGTCTGTATGCTCAGCATTGGGGCGGGGAGGAGGGCACTCTTTCTGTCACGGTCTTCTCGCCGGGTGAGCGCCGGGAAGTCGTCTCCTGCCGGCCTAGGACCATCGAAAAGCGATATGCCAACAAGACGAGTACTGAAACTGCCACAGCGGCCACGAAAGCCTCCGGACGAAGGGGAGAAATCGTTTGGCGAAAATAGCCCCATTCCAACGCCAACGGTCCCATGGTCACGCCCACAAGCCCAATGAGCACAGTGGCAAAAGTCCCCAAGGGACGCGGCAACGGGACAACCGCGCGAGCCGCCAAGCCAACCGCCAGGGAGTACCCCAGCCACATCAAGAGAACGGCCACCCACGGCTCAGAGCCGGGGGCCATCTTCAGCGGTGATACGTCCCCCGTCGGCATGACGTTTTAGCCCAGAGGTGGAATCTGAACAAAGGTTCGATGCCCTTCTGCTAAAGGCATAAAAAAGCCCCGAACCCTTTACACACAGCAGGTCCGGGGCGGGAAGGGAGGGCGTAGATCCCGATACGTTCCCGTATGCCGATTCCCCTGAGCCACACCAACCGCCCATCAAAACTCCTGAGTGAGGTGGTCAACCCACCCGGCTCAAGATCGCAGGGGCCGGCAGTCGATTTGCACTACCTCACGGCATAGGCGGAGCTTGCGGCGGAGCTGCCGGCCCGGCAGGCGGTTGCGGCCCTGGGCCTGGCGGCTGAGCGGGTGCTGGAGCTGGCCGCTGGGCCGGCGCCGGCGGTTGAGCCCCCGCCTCTGGGGGTGGGGCTTGGCCCGGCTGGCCTGCCGGGGCAGCCGGCGGCAATACCTCACCTCGAGCAGCCTTAAGCGCGGCCGCCTCGCGAGCTAAACGGAATTCCGGGCCCGGCGCGAAATACTGGACATCGTCCTGCATGTAGTAGGGACTAGGAAGCGTTTGGCCTCCCATTTCCACTTGACAGCCGGCCCCGCATGCAAGCAGGCCGACCGCCAGGGCCCCCACTAAAACCATCCATGGGTGTTGGCTTTGGGCCCACCTCTTCATGTGCCCGGATCCTCCTCGATATCGCTGTGGCTCTCAGTCTGTGCCGGGATTGACCTTCAGACATAGGGCGACGTCTGCGCCGTGCAATCGCTAAGAGGCTCAATTCCGATATCGTCGGAATCACGATATGGACTTTAGGTGGAGGCGCCTTTCCAGCAGGGGGGAGCCACCAGAAAACCTTGAGAAGCCCGGTCCATTTTCTCGGCTTTTCTTAGTTCCTCGTTTTTGCCAATGTCCGGCAATAGTTAAGGCCGCCCAAAATTCCCAATTTCCAAGCTACCCGAGAGACCCCGGCACAGAGTGACCGGCGCCACCTCCTCCCGGGTTTCTCCGAAAACCGCAATTTGCGCCTTTTTTGGGAAAGCAACTGGTAGCCCCTTAGCGGTTTTCGCGGCATCAAGTCCCGCCGGCTTGATCGCTAATCTCGATTTCGAAGTTTCTTTGACCGGGTTTGCGCGTTGCCCCGGCAGCCTTCATAGCTTCTCCGTTTCTCCTTTTTATCCCCCCTGCCCAAGCTTTCGTCCAACGCACAATGCATCCCGGAAGCCGAATGGGAACGCTTAGGACATCCAACTATTTGGAGAGGTATTCCTGCGGAGTTCGAAGACTCCGTCGATCCTAGCGGATGTGTCGACGACTAGAAGGAGAATTCCAATCTGGGAAGTTCGCAGCAGGGTTGTTTACCCGGCCCGAGCTAATTAGAGTCGAGATAGAGGGCCTTTGCGCGCAAGCCGTCAACGCACTTCTATTGGTCGGCTCGGGCAATCTTCAGCCCTATCGGCTTTTCCCTGGGGAGAAGATATCCGGAAAAGTTCGTCAACCCATAAGCGCACGGGAGGACGGAGGGCCGATGAGCCTGCCACAACGACCGGACAGCCCCCGCCACGACGAGGTTGAGGAGTTGCTGCGCAATGCGGCGCTCCGGGAAGAACTTGAGCCGTTTTTCGACGAAGCTATCGCCCGAGTCACTTCCACGCGCTGGCCCATCCGAGCTGAAAACGAGTACTTGGCGGCGATGCTGGCGTGGGAGATGGCACCGGTCTTACCGATTTACAAGTGGTTCGACCCGGAACTTCGCCCACCACGCCCGGACGCACTCACGGACGACGAACTCCGCGAAATCCTTTGGGATATCATCCACAGACTGTACGAAAAACGGATTGTGCTTGACTTTACAGACCACTTATCGGATCGCGAGCTTTACACCGTCATTTATCGCTACATTTTGCCCGCTCGGGAAAAGCATCTGGAACAGGCCACGCACTACATCCACTGGGACTGCTCGGCCATCGACGGGGATCCCGAAATTTGGCTTCGTTACTACGCTTCGGATTCGGAGCGGCAAGCCTGGGCAGTGCGTTACCGCCAACCCTTGCCCCCGAAGTGCCCGCCGCCTTATCCCCGGAATCTTCCCCGCGACCCCAACGGGCTACCCTAAAGCCGAAGGACTAGTCCCCCTGCGATCGCATATGAGTTGCTAACAGCCATAGCGTTTCCTCTATCAGCTTCTTGCCCTCTCCGGAAATTCAACATGGATGTGGTCACCATCTGGGAAAAAGCTAAGGCAGGCTCTTGCGAGAAGACCTCTGGGTATTAGCGGGGAATCGCCAATTTTGATTTGATAACCGCACGGGACGACCCGCTCCCCAGATGCGTGGGCAATGGCCCGAACTCTCCGCGCGCAGTTCTGCGTTTCAGCTAATAAGCATCAAACGATCGCTTATCACCGGTAAGGCCCCAGGCCGTCACCTTTACCCCCGTTTAGGAAAGGATAGGCGCCTAGCTCAAAGCTGCCACGCGAGTTGCGAATCTGATGGCCAGCTTCCCAAGCGAACTGATAATCGCCCCGGCACCGGCGGCAAATCGGTGTTTTAGCCGACCTGTGCCAAGTGGTGCGGTGTAAGCAGTAAAACGAGAACCCCTTTGTGCCTATCCGAGACGATGCTCCTTCTCCGAAGCTAAGCTTCCCGCAAGGCACCGCAATCGGCCGATTCCCCGTCGGATTCATTAACAAAATAGGCGGGGCTAAGTTGCTCCCCGCCTCAGTTCACTTTGCAACCGGTCGGTACTTAGCCAATTGAGCTGCAGGGATTACTTAGAGCGGCATCGTAAAAGGCCCAAAGCGCTCACGGGACCGCCAAGCCCCGGCAAGGACCCCGGTCGATCTACGGCGGGACTCTTCCCCCGTCTGAAATCACTTAAGCTCTTTGAGCCGGATGTTCCTAAATTCCACGCGATCGCCGTGGCCGGCAAAACCAATTCGGCCTGTCAAGCGCTTTAGCCCGGTCAATTGTTGACCGTGGATAGACTTCTCGCCCAGTTGACTAACATCCGCATCGACAATGACGGCTCCATTAAGTGTCACACGAATATGGTGCCCCTTGGCATAGATTTCGATATCATTCCATTCGCCTGGCGGCTTTAGATGACCCCGTTTGGCAGCCACCGCGCCATAAATGGAGCCGTTATACTGCTCCGGTTTCAGATTGGCCCATTTGGCCGCATAATCATCCAGGATCTGAATCTCCATTCCCGTAAAGCTGGGATTCCCTTCCAGCGGAGCCCGAATGATAATGCCGTTGTTGCCTTCGGGCGGGATCCGGTACTGAAGCCGAAGGATAAAGTCGCTATAGTCACGATCCGTGTAAATGAAACGTCCCTTTTCCGTGCAAACAAGCATCCCATTTTCGACCACGTAACCGGTCAAGTCGCCTTGCCAGCCGTTCAAAGTTTTCCCGTCAAAAAGGGGTACAAACCCCTCTGCTTTCTCTTCTGCCGAGAGGGTAACTTTCTGCGCAACAGCCCCCACCCCGTAAAAGGCGAGCGACACAACGACCAACGCAATCAAACTTCGGCGGCAAAATTCCATAGCTTCATCTCCACTTCTTAGTGCACAGCCTTACTGTTGACGAAAGCTAACGGAGATTTTTCGCTTTCCCCGCGAGGCCCTTGCCAGGCATTACCCTGTACACTTCCAAACTTAGGTGGCTTTCACCTTGTTCAGGGCAGCCGTCAACATCTTTTCCCAAATCTGACGTTGCTCGACGAGGGCTGCCACCTTATCCGGCGGATCGGTCCGGCATTCGAGCAAGACCCAGCCCCGGTAACCCACCTCCACTAACAGTTCGATAAGCCGTTGGTAGGGATAATCCCCTAAATTTAGCTCGCGAACATGCACCGTGGCTCCCAATCGACGAGCCACTAAGCGGAAATTGTGCTCAAGCCCTTCGCCCTGGAGGTCTTCGGCGTTAGAGTTCCAGCACACGCCCACGTTGGGATGATCGGCAATGTCCATAATCTGTTTAATAATTGGCAGCGGGGCACACTCCCCGTGGACTTCCAGTCGGATCTGTTGACCGTAGTCGGCGGCGAAGGCGGCAACCTCGTTGAGCGATCGGCCGATTTGCTCGATGGTCTTTTCCCGGGGGACCTTGGGATGGAATCGGTCCGGTTTTACTTTCACACCGCTTCCGCCACAATCGTAGGACAATTTAACAAATGCCTTGGTCCGCTCGATCGCTCGTCGCAGGGCGGCCGCATCGGGGTGATCGAAACGCTCATTACTTCCCAAGCCGACTAAGGTAATACCACTGTCAACGAACATCTGCCTGACTTCCCGACGTCGCTCCGGCCCAATCTCCGGCTCGACGCCGTGGGCGTGTTCTGTTCGTAGCTCGACCCCGAAGATCTCAGCCTTGCGACAATTGGCAAGCAAAGTGGGAAGATCCCAATCCTTGCCCCATAAGTACGTGACAAGTCCCAAACGCATAGCCGCCCCTTCGGCCGCCTGAGATGCCCACGCAGCCAAATTCGTCAACTGGGACGCGCTGGCGACAACAACCCCCATCCCAGAAAGAGCACTGCTAGCAAGGAAAAAACGCCGGGTGGAGCGCATCGTGCTGTCCTCAAGTAAACTGATGAAATAAGGTGGGGTCGCTAGGCGAGGTTTCGTTCGCAGTTTGCTCTACCGGCCGCCTGGCCCTGCTCGCAGCCGGCCAGACAGCTATCCGGCCCTGTCATGCGCCTACTGAGCCGGAACAATTCGGGCGTTGTGCCGGCCCAAAGCTCACTCTATTTTGCTTAGGCCGTTTTCCAAAACCAAGTGGCTAAATGGAAAGCCCAGCCGTTTTGACCCGGGAACGGAGCACGGCAGGAAATCGCTCAAGCGTCCCAAGGATTTCGCGGGTGGGGTGCAGATCAGGCACCCTCTGGCTCCCGCTCGGGAGAGGGAATAGTTACCGACCGATCCCAGGTACGGGGAAATCCCCGAAAACTTGGGGGATAGAGGTCCCACCGAAGCTCAAAATGCGATTTTTTTCGGCGCAAGGGGCCCAAGGATCGACGCTGGGTCAAATCCGCTTGTGGGGGGAGGATCTTCCGAACGATGCTCAAGCCGGAGAGTTTTTCACTTTTGCTGAGGGAAACCAACCCACGCATGAGGCCCCCTTGAAAGATGTGCCTCCGTTCCCCAAAGTCCCGGGAAGATGCCGCTATTTCCCAAGTCTTGCGGTTACCTCAGGTTACATCACCTTCCACCCCCGCACTGCGGGTCGCAAGGGCTTAACTCTCTTGCAATTCGAGCGTTCTTAAAGCCCCTAAGCAGAGGCTTTTTGACACGGCGAATCGCCCAAATCACTCGAACGTCCCGGGACAATCTTCCATGGTTCGCCTCAACTGGTTGGCGGATGGTTTACCTTCCCGAAGGGACTACTGCGCCGGATTGGCCCCAGAATTTTTCTGCCTTTCGAAAAAGAGTTTCCCTGCACCTTCCGCAGGGGCGCGCGTGCGACTTTCCTTCGGCCAGTTCTCGGGAAGCCCTTAGCCCTAGCGCCAACCCCTGAAGTCGGAGTGGCCAGGCACCATTATCCCAAGGAGTCGGACCTCTTAGGAACGCCCGGAGCCGGAAACGACTAAATGCCAACGGGAGCTCGGGACCTATGGCAACGGACCGCAAGAAAAACTTAACTCATCCCCCGGTGGCCAAGCTGCCCCATTTCAAAAGCCTAGAAGAGAGGCCTAACCTGGAGCAGCAACCCGGCGGACAGGACTAGGACGTTAACAACGGCCTGAGATTGCGTCTTCCCCCTTCCAAAGAAACTACAAGATCAGCATCGCGTCGCCATAGCTGTAAAACCGGTATTCTTCCCGAATTGCTTCCTGGTATGCGCGCCGCATGAGTTCAAAGCCGCCGAAAGTGTAAACAAGCACAAGGAGCGTCGATCGCGGAAGATGAAAATTCGTAAACAGGCCGTCGGCGATTTTAAACTCGAAAGGCGGACGGATAAACAGATTTGTTTCTCCGCGGAACGGTTTTAGTTCCCCCTCGCGGGCCGCCGTTTCCAAAATTCGCAGCGAGGTCGATCCGACGGCGACCACTCGTCCCCCTCGCTGTCGGCAGGCTAAGATTTTCTCGACCGTAACCTCGTCAATTTCCCCCCATTCAGCATGCATCTTATGTTGGCTGATGTGCTGGGACTCGATGGGCTTAAAAGTGCCGAGGCCAATGTGGAGAGTAACCCAGCACAGTTCGATGCCCGTCTCCCGCAGCTCGGCAAGGAGGCGATGGGTGAAATGCAAACCCGCGGTAGGAGCCGCCACAGAGCCTGGCCGGCGGGCGTAAACCGTCTGATACCGTTCCCGATCGGATTCAATCATCTGACCATCGCGGATATACGGGGGGATCGGGACGCGACCGACCCGCTCCAGTATCTTCTCTACCGGTTCGTTTGATTCCGGACGCACGATCCACGTGCCGTCGACATCGCGAACCCCCACGGAAAGCCGGACGTCCTCCCGGCCCTCTAGGTCAAGGAGAGTAAGGGTTTCGCCGTAGCGAAGTTTGCCGCGAGTCTTCCCCAAAACTCGCCAAAAACCACCCGGTTCTTCTCGAAGAAACAGCCCCTGCCACCTGCCCCCCGTAGCTGTTCGAAACCCCACCAAACGGGCAGGAATCACCTTGCTATCGTTAAAGACGAGGCAGTCACCCGGGCGAAGGATCTTGGGCAAATCCCGCACGCGATGGTGGGCGATAGTCCCCCGGCGACGTCGCACAACCATGAGCCTAGCATCCTCCCGGTTGGGCATCGGCTCCTGAGCAATCAGTCGCCGCGGCAGCTCGAAGTCGTAAACGTTGATATCCTCCCACCAGTTCTCCGCGGGGACTCCGCCGCTACCCCGAGGGGCCAGAGCCCCTTGCGCCTGGACATCCACCGCCGTCTGTTTGCTCAGCTCGTTTTGTCCACTTGCTTCGATCTGACCTGCCATGTGAGTTTTGCTTAAACCCTCCCCAACGACCGACTCACTTGAATTGTGATTGGCACCCCAGAAGTCCCGGCGGTCTTCGAGTTGCCCCCATTCACCGCAAAGCCCCCGGAAGTTATCGTAATCGGCCAACTCTCCCAGCTCTTCCGATCTGATCTGTCACCATCCAGTTTTCCGACCTATCCGCTCACAAGATTTCGTTTTGCTTCTGAACGGCAATCGCAAGCCATTCCTCAAAGCTCGGACGCACCCGCTTGGATATCGGGCGATCTTCCCCGACGGTCTTGCCATCCGAGACAACCGTCACTCGTCCCCCCAGCCGATCGGACCCGCCAATGCTTTGGGACAGAGCCAATGGGCACCACCCAACCCCACTGCCTGCGCAAAACCCGGTCGGTTAGCCTCACCGAGAGGAAACCTCCCTTGTGATAAGCCCCCCGTAAATCCCATTTGCAGGGATTCGCAATCGAAGTGGACCCGCCCTTGAATCCCGACCATTCCCTTGCCATTTTACGGCGGCAAAGCATACCTCTCGGCAAGGGGTGTGGGTTTGCGGTGCAGAAAGGGCGCTTTTGGTTACCCTATCTATTCTGCAAAACTCGGTGGTCCTATTTTTTGGGGCCTTTTTACGGCGACAGGCCTCGGTAAGCAGCTCCCCCTTGATGAGTGCGAACCAAAAATTGACCTCAACCATGGGACGGTTGATTAGCCGCGGGGGCAAAAGGTTCAACGCTTGGGCAGGGACAGGATCCCAGAGTGAAGTAGGCCATGATGTCCAGTAGTGGGCCTTGCCGACCGATTCGGGTTTCCCTGTGCATTACAGAGCTTGAGCCCGGCGGGGCGGAAAAAAATCTCGTAGAGCTTGCCACGAGGGCAGACCGGCGGCGCTTTTCAATTGATGTCGTATCCCTCAAACCGGCTCCTCCTCCCGACCGAAGCAAACTTCTAACGCGCCTGGTAGCCGCCGGCATTTGTCCCGTCTTTTTGGGCGCGAAGGGGCCGTTAACCGGCCTCCTTGCCCTTACACGACTTCGGCGGATTTTTGTCCACACAAAGCCCCTCATTGTGCAAAGCTTCTTGTTCCACGCGAACCTCCTCTCCCGAATTGCGGCCCGACTGAGCGGTGTGCCGGCGGTTATCGCCGGGGTAAGAGTGGCCGAAAAAGCCAAGCGGTGGCATTTGTGGGCAGAAAGGCTCACCCAACGGTGGGTCGATCGGTACGTGTGCGTGAGCACTGGGGTCGCCCAACACCTGGTCAGGCATTGCCGGGTACCCCAACAAAAAACCGTGGTCATTCCCAACGGAGTAGACCTCCGGGCTATTGACGAAAAGCCGCCGGTCCAGTGGAGCCAGTACGGTCTTCCGGCTTCAGCGGACGTTATCCTCTACGTAGGACGGCTGGACTTCCAAAAAGGCGTGGATCTTTTACTGAAACTTGCGCCTCAACTGATTGAGGCGGCGCCGCAGACAAATCCTCACGTGGTGATTGTCGGCGACGGCCCCGACCGGTCAAAGGTGGAAGCGGCTGTTCGGATGCCCGACTTTCAGGGCCGGTTGCACTACCTCGGGTGGTTAACTGATCCAATCCCTCTCATGCGCGCGGCCCGAGTGATCGTGCTGCCTTCCCGGTGGGAGGGGATGCCGAATGTCATCCTCGAAGCAATGGCCTGCAAGCGACCGGTGGTGGCTATGAACGTGGAAGGCGTGGCGGAGCTACTTGGCGAAGGCGCCGAACTCCAAACAGCACCGCCAAGGTGCGAGAGCGATTGGGTAGCAAGGGTTCGAGCACTGCTTACCAACCCTAATCTTTGTGCACGATTAGGCCAGCTTAATCGCGCAAGGGCCGAGGGCCTTTTTAACATCGATCGAATGGTGGGGGCCTATGAAGAGCTTTGGGAGAGGCTTGTCAGCCAAGCGACACGGTAAGCTATGCCCGAAGTATCTGCGGGAAAGGAGTAACCGAACAACACCCATTGGTCTCGTCGAGTTTGGCAGCCCGGCGCCTGAGCCTGCCAAGGCACTTTGTGAATCTGCTAATTCATTTCGGGGAAAGTTTTGAAACAGTACCCTGGCACCTCGCGCGGGCTAAGCTCATCTTTCGGCTTGCCGAATAAGGCCAAAAATTATCTATCTAATAGCTAATCAATTCGGATGACTTTCTAGGCCTTTTGAGTTACCGCAACGGGATTTCGTGCAGGCACCGAACGTTCTGGGCGAAAGCTCTAACCAGGGACCCGCAAGCCATTGGAGTAAGCAGAATCCGGTCTCCGATTCAGCACGTTGTCCCTGCCGAGAATCCGTCCGATTTTTCCTACATTTGCGGCTGGTTTTCGAGCCAAAATTTACCAGGGCCAGTAATATTTGCTACCTAATTACCAAGTACGGAAACTTAGTGATGTTCCTTTCGGCCCGATACTTTTCGCCACGCTTTTCCAGGTGCTTGCGGCGGCTTTCCGGAGTAAACTGTATTGGCTCGGAAGATGATAAGAGCTGCGGTTAAAAGGCGGATTCCATACGCGCCCTGATAAATCGGACCCGCTCTGCCCCTTCGAAAATTGGGGCGATTTGCCGGAGGCATAAGAAAACTTGACCGAACCGGACTATTCCGTTGCGTGAGACCGAAGCACCAGTCTCGGCCACCAACTGGTGCTTCTCACGGCGTCCCGTTGGGCTGGGGCCGGGTCTCACGGGCCGAAGGGTTCATGGAGGGCCCTCGGCTTCGCATACCCCGATTCCTGGTGGGCCGGCCGACACCGGGAATCGATCGCCTACCCAACGCCCTTGGGACCAGGAAGGCTCCCAAGGGCATTCGCTTTTTCCCTATGCCGGCAACAATCATAAACGAGAGCAGAAGTCCACCTCTGCCGGAGATAAGAGCTGAGATTTGGTCGAAAAAGGATCTTCTCTACTTCTGAAGCTCCTTGCAAACAGTCGTTACGCATGGACAGGGACAATACGGGCCCCCAGCAAGCATCCGCAACCACGGTTCACCAGCCGGTAATGGTCAGCGAGGTGCTGCATTGGCTTGCCCCCAAACCGGGCACAGTCATTGTCGACGCTACTGTTGGCGGCGGAGGCCACGCCCGCGCTATCGCCGAGCTTTTGGGGCCGGAGGGTCTCCTTGTGGGTATCGACCGGGACCCTTCAGCATTACCCCGGGCAGAAGCAGCTCTTGCCTCTTACCCACACCTCGTCCGGCAAGGGAATTACGCCGATCTCCCAGAGATCCTGGCTGAGCTTGACATCCCGGTGGTTGATGGCGTGCTGCTTGACTTGGGCCTATGCTCCGACCAGCTGCTCGACCACAAGCGCGGGTTTAGCTTTGACTCATCCGGTCCACTCGATATGCGGTTCGATCCGTCGGCAGGTGAGCCGGCCTTCCGTTTGGTAAACCGATTGTCCGAATCTCGATTGGCAGATCTGATCTATCGCTATGGGGAGGAGCCGGCCAGTCGGAGGATTGCCCGGGCGATTGTAACCGAACGTCAGCGGCAACCCATCCGCACCGCATCTCAACTGGCGGAGATTATCCGCCGGGCCATTGGCCGAAAAGGCAGCAGAATCGATCCGGCCACGAGGACATTCCAGGCCTTGCGGATTGCTGTCAACGAGGAGCTTAAATGGTTGGAAATTGCCCTGCGGCGAATTCCCGAGGTGCTTCGGCCTGGCGGCCGGCTGGTTGTCCTTAGCTACCACTCGCTGGAAGACCGCCTGGTGAAAGAGGCCTTCCGCAACGACTCTCGCCTCAAAGCGCTCACTCCTCACCCAGTGACTCCCTCGGCCCAAGAGGTGGCCGACAATCCCCGGGCAAGAAGCGCTAAACTTCGGGCCGCTGAGAGGATCGTCTGACGTTTATCTCCTAAGTTTATTCCACAAGGGGCAAAAGGAAGTTAACTTCTCGGGCCTTCCCATTTGCCGCAACCCTAAGCTTTGCCGCCTGTTGACGTTTGAGCCGGACCAGTAGCGGGCGGTGTATCCAGGCGATCGCAAATAATCCACAGCGGTCGACCTTTGACCTCTTCGTAAATTCGGCCGATATATTCCCCAATGATTCCCAAACAAATAAGCTGAACACCGCCCAGGAAAAGAATGGCAATGACGGTGGTCGCAAAGCCTGGCACCGGGCGTAAGCCCAGATACTTATCAAACCAGTCCGCGTATATCCGCTGCAAAAAAGTAAACACTACTCCCAGAAAGGCAAATGTCGACACCAATAGCCCCAGCCGTGTCGCCAGTCGCAAAGGCCACACAGAAAACGAAAAAATTCCGTCTATTGCTAGTTGAAGTAACTTCTTAAACGTATACTGGGGCTGACCCGCCGCTCGTGCCTGCCGTTCATACTCCACGCCAATTTGCCGGAAGCCTGTCCACGCCCGAAGTCCCCGCACAAAGCGATTTCGTTCCGGCATGCGGTTAAGAATGTCAACAACGCACCGATCCATCAGGCAAAAGTCACCGCTATCGACAGGAATCGGAGTCGCCGCGATGGAGCGGAGAATCCTGTAGAACAAAAAATAGGCGGCCTTCTTGAAAAGCCCCTCCTTCCGTCGCCGACGAATACCGTAAACAACATGATACCCCTCCCGCCATTTGGCGAGAAATTCGTTGACAACTTCGGGGGGATCCTGCAAGTCCGCATCGAGAATCACTACCGCTTGGCCCCGAGCCTCTGCCATTCCGGCCGAAATCGCCGTCTGGTGGCCGAAATTGCGAGAGAAACGGATCGCCCGCCAACGCCCATCCCGTTGATGAATCTCCACAAGCTTTTGCCAGGTACCGTCGAGCGAGCCATCGTCAACAGCAATAACTTCATACTCTTCCCCCCAAGTACGGGCGGCCTCCGTTAGCCGGCGGTAAAGCGTATCCAGTACCGGCTCTTCGTTGTAGCAGGGTATCACAACCGAGATCATCGTGTTTTTCCCCAATGGCCCCAGTGCCTATCGACCGTTCCCCGAGCGTAAGGCGTTCCTTTTTACCCACCTGGCATGGCCGACGGCCCTTTCCCCGCAAAAAGATTCCGAATCCGGAGGTGGCTGTCCAAATATTTTCCTGGCCCCGGTGCGCGATAGCCAGGATGCGGAACCCCACATAAACACTTCCGATGCCTGAGCCAATTTTCCCTGGGAAAATACGCCCATCTACCCCGTGCCGAATCCACGCGACAAAGATATCACACGATCAGGGAAATCCGACAATCACTAGATGGTGAGCCCTAGAAGCTATCGGGCGGGAAAAGGGGAGCCGGGGGAAGTACTCCACCACAACGCCGGCGACTAATTGCAGGGGCCGAGCGCTCGCAGGCCAAATGATGCGCCGAAAACGCAAAGAACCAAATCGACAAGGGACATTCTTTGAACGACCGGGCACTTCCGAGTACCGGGTAGGCCGCCGACACGCGACCCGGGACAAAGTTAGGAGCGGCACCGACACATCTTTCGTCAAATCCCCGGCGGCCAATCCCTTCTTGCAGAAAAGGGCTATTTCGACTAGGACTTGCGGAAAGCGGGCCTAGCGCCCGAGGTCCCGACCACTTACGGACGGGCTGACTCGGAGGCGGAAGGCTCGACCACCAGCTCGTTTCGGACCTGTCGGACGCCGGGCTCAAGTCGTGCCAGATTCTCCGCCAAAAGCCGCTGGTGAGAGCTTGAGACCGATCCCCGTAGCACAACCACATCCCCCTCGACCGCCACTTGCACCGAGCTTCCCACGCCGGGCAGGCCTGCCTTTTCCAGCCGAGTTTGCAAGGTGCTCGCCACCGACGGCGGAGCAGGGGGCTCATACTGGAAACCGGCCTCCACCACCGCGGGTACTTCTGCGATGCGACCTGATCGAGTAGTGCCTCGCCCCCCAAAGCTGCCGGGCTGGCTCGGTTGATTTGGCTGCTGGCCGAAGGCAGACCGCAACGACGTCAAACCCTGTCGCCATGCCTGAACCGCTTGGTTGGGGTTTGTCACAAATCCCAAAATGTTTCGCACATCGCCGGTATCCGCTCCGACAAATTGCCCCTGCTGCCGTCCCGCTTGCATCTGGCGAGTCTGCTGCTGGCTAGTCATCAAACGGGAACTAAAAGCCGAGCTTAAGCCCAGTCCGCTTGAAGTCCCCGTGCGCGCGGACATCCCCTGACCGAAGGTCCGCGTGCCGAAAAGCCCCTGCGAAGCCGAGGAGCGCATCGCCGAAAAGCTCAACGAGGAACCGGTGGTTCCAGTCCGATTAGTCCTATTAAACTGACCAAACGCAGCCCCCGGCAGCGCCAAAATACCCGCCAGAAGACCGGCGATAAGCCACCCCGCCGATAATCCCAAACGAAACATTACAATGTCTCCGAAATTAGGATGGCTTCTCCAATAAAAAAACCCTCGGACGCGACGGGCAAGGGATCTAGCGCCCCCAAAGTCTGCCCAATTGTTTCAACACCTCACGCCCCGGCAAAGGTTCGCGTAACCTCAAATCCAGTCGGCAAGTTACGTGGCAGAGGTCTTGCTTTATCGCGGACACCCTGTCCGCGGGCGTAATCGTGAGATTTGCTGTGTGGGGTCTTAAGGCCCCTTTAATTCTAGTTCGGCCAGATCCCCCAGACACCCGCGTCCGTCTGCAGCAAATCAAAGGCAGCAGCCTCCGGAACGCCCTAACCAGAACGCAACTTGCGGAATTGGCGATGTTCCGTGATCTGAAGGTGGATCCGTGGCGGTTGTAATGCTCTGTCAAAAGCGGGTTGAGCCACTAACCTCTGGCCCCGGCACGATTTTACCGGATCCTTACTTTCCGCTGCCCGAAAAGAGGCAAACCAGCTAATCCTTGCGGTTGCCCGGGGGCCGCGGAGGTCCCCGTGATTCCTTTTCCGGGCCTTTCTGGAGTACGATGGAAAGTTGGCCGGATTGTTATGCCGCCAAAGCCCGGTCTGGATCGATAGAAAATTGGGGCCCCAAAGGCTCGAGTGCTGGCCCTGCTTGGCGTCTTGCAGAAGGGCCGCCCAAAGAGGCGACTGCCAAGCTAATTTGCCCGCCCGATGCCCCGGGAGACAAGGATTGCAAGCCAAAGGGCCCATTTGGAAGAATTCCGGAGGGAGCAGCGCAATGGAACGAGAATTCCTGGAAAAATTCGAAGACTTGCGCCACCGGCTTTTAACCTTAAGGGACTCTCTTTGACTACGCTCGGAAAAAAAGCGAAGTCGAACGGCTTGAAGCCCTCCAAGCCTCTCCGGAGCTGTGGAGCGATCCGGTACGGGCCCAGGAAACCGTCGCCCAACTCAAAACGCTTTTGGCATTCGTTCGGCCGATGAGCGAAGCCCTTCGCCGCCTGGAGGACATGGAGGTGCTCCTGGAGATGGCCGACCAAGATGAGGAGCTGGCCCAGGAATTCATTCGCGAATTGGGACTCCTTGAAGAGCAGGTGACCCGGCTGGAGACACAGGCCCTCCTTAATGGCCCGATGGACGATCGAAGCGCTATTCTAAGTATCCATGCCCGTGACGGCGGCGTGGACGCAAATGACTGGGCCGAGATGCTACTCAGGATGTACATTAACTGGGCCCAGCATCGCCAGTATGATGTGGAGCTTCTTGACCGGCAAGACAACGAGGAAGCCGGCATCACCAGTGCCACTATCGCCGTGCGGGGACCATTTGCCTACGGCTACCTAAAAGGCGAATCAGGAATTCATCGCCTCGTGAGGATTAGTCCGTTTAATGCTGAAGGCAAGCGGCAGACGAGTTTTGCCGCTGTGGATGTTTCACCCGAAGTTGAGGACGAAATCGACATCCACGTCGACTGGGAAAAGGATGTCCGCGAGGATGTGTTCCGCTCCGGTGGGGCAGGTGGCCAGCATGTAAACAAGACCTCCAGTGCGGTTCGCCTCACGCACTTGCCTACCGGAATTGTGGTCATGTGTCAAAACGAGCGGAGCCAACACCAGAATCGGGCCACCGCTCGCAAGATGCTCCTTGCTCGGCTGGCGAAGTTAGAGGAGGAAAAACGCGAGGCAGAGCAACTAGCTAAATATCGTCAGATGCCGAAGGTGGGCTTTGGCTCGCAGATCCGAAGTTACTTTCTCCATCCGGAGCAACGCGTCAAAGATGCGCGGACGGGCCATACCGTCTACAACTTTCATGCGGTCATGGATGGGGAAATCCAAGACTTTCTGGAAGCCTATCTTCGTTGGCGCGCTGCGGAACAATCCGGGGCGAAAACTCAATCGGCTCCAAGCCAAGATGACAACTGACCAGCCTTATCGACATGGGAACCAGTCATGCTGAATTGTCGTCAATGAATGGGCCTAAGGATTGGCAAGCTCATGGAAGGCCGGGGCGTTCTGGGAAAATCTTGGCAGGGTTGGGACCTGTCAGAGGGGGGGCCGGCAATTCAGCCCGCCCTCAGGCAAATCCCGTTTGTCTAGCCGATGGACTGGTCGCCTGAATACTTGCAAGCATTGAAACAAACATTCCTCGGCAAAAAGGTCGAAGTCGTGCCAGGCAGGCCAGAATACGCGCGATTTCGCGGGCGGATTGGCCAAGTAAAAGGTGTCAATTACAATGGCCGGGTCCTCGTCCAATTCCAAGGCGAAGACCGCGCGTGGTACGACCTTCCGCCTGATGCGCTGCGGGTCGTCAGCCCCACACCTACTCCGAACGATGAAGGCTCCGATTAATCCGGTCGGCCACCTGCGGCCAATTGTGCCGAAGTCTGGCCGCCCCTTCCCAGGGGAACCTCCCCGCCGCAAAACTTAGCCCCCTTACGGGAGACAAGGTAGGCCATAGACCCCGTTTTCCGTTGAGGCTAGTGGCTTGCCGATCCTCCGGCGGCCAGGTGAAGGACAATGGCGGCCTTGTGAACAAAATAGGCATCCCCCTTTGACAACGGGATGTCGATCCAGCGGACAAGGTCACGGAGGCTTACTTTCCCAAAATAGGCCTTGGCTTGAAAGATGCCCAAGGCAAAGTCGGGGTAGTCGACAAAATTCTCGCCGTAATGAAACTGTCGCTCCTCGCCCATTAGGTACCAGCCGGGCAAACTTTTGTCGACAAAGTCCAAATAGGCCTGAGCCGAGTCCGGCTCTAGCTGTGCCAGAAGCATCCCCACTTCCGGAACCAGGCCGTGGACTTTGTCCGGCTTTGCCTTATGGGGCCGCAGCACAAGGAAAAAGCCGCCCAAATCCTCCGCTCGCCAACGGTCAAAGTCGTTGACGTTTGTAATCTCCGGAATGGCAAGGCGACGAGCATCTGCCCGAAACCTGTCCACAACCCACTGCGCCAAAATAAGGCAGTCCGCCTCGGCCTGCTGAGCCGACGCCTCATCCCCAAGCTCCTTGGCCATCCGGGCAATCGCTATTAATCCGCCTAGATATGCATTGGACCACAGCCTGTCCTGTTTGGAAACCGGTTTCAGACCTTGTTTACGAAAATCCTGCCAGATCTCTTTGACGTTCGTCCACACCTCACGCCACGCTTCAGCAACCCCAAGGTAGTACCCGTAGGCCCAAACAGAGTAAAGGTGCGCCATTGGGTGGGGCTTTTCCCCTACCTGAAGCCGTTGGGTTAGCTCCGGCGGCAAGGTATAAAGCTCCCGGCGCGCACCTTGGGTCGGCGGATACCAGCCTGCTGAACCAAACGGCGGATGCTCCTCCCACTGCCGGCGAAGGAACGTCGCCGTTTGCAAACGAACCGAGTCGTCAAGATGTGGATAAGCAAAGGCCAAAGCAAGGATCACCTCACTACTGTGCGCAAAGAAAAGCTCCTGCCCGGCAAGACCGATCTCCATCCGGAGCGGGGCCAGTGCCGGTCCCTCCACCCACTCTGCCACGTGAGCTTGCAGCCTTTGCCTAACTGGCTCAAGCTCGGAAGGTAAAAGCCTGCGGGTATCCCGATGCGGGAAGACCGGCCTACTCACAAGGGCGGAAATAACTTTCGATAATTCCTCGCCTGAAGAGTCCTTTCCCGTCGTTGAGGAAAGATGCATGCCTTCGCTTGGCCCAAGCGCAAAGGTCGTGCCTTGCGGCGTATGCCGTCCGAGAAGGCTGTCATAGCTTCCTGCCCCCGGGCTGAGCGCTTGGGAAGAAGCGATCCTCCATCCAAAGGCAATCAAGGTTGCAATAACGATCGTCAACGCGACAGGCGAGGCCAATTTGAAGGCTAACCGACGTTGATTAATCATCTGCCACACTCCCAATTGGGCCTTGTGCTGCCAACTGGCGGGCAAACCGCCCCATTACACTCGTCGGCGATAGGTCAGGTTTTCGAAACTACCTTTAGCCCATCGACCTTGGGGCTATCGCGGTCACTGCGCCTTTCGCTCGGGCAAGGCCCTTCTGCCTTGAACGGCCAGGAGACGACTCCCGGTTTGCCAGAAGATCTTGTCGCCAGCGATTGCCGCACAACCCCGGGCCGGCCCATGCCATTCGTTAAGCACCCACGGAAGATTGGCAAACCCGCCCCAACTATCGCGGCGGCCTGCCACCGGCAGAAGCTCCCTGGTCCGCAAATTGAACGTGGACAAAGTCCCTTGGTGACAAAAGTACACAAGTTCCCCAGCAGTCATAATGCTTTGGGCTTCGTCGGCCGTTCCCCAAAAAGTGTTCCAGGGTGGCTGCTGCCCATGAGCGTGGAAAAGCGGCTCGATCTCCCCCGTTCCAACATTAAGAAGCCCCACCCCAACGAAGGGCGCCACCCCCAGCGAGAAATTCGAAAAAGCCGTGCGATAAATAACAACAAGCCTGCCATCGCTTGTGGCAGCAGGCGGGTTACCCACGCCCGCGCATCCACCCGTGTACAAAACCGGGGCGATTACACTTTCCGCCCCAGTGGCCGCATCAAGAATATAAAAAGTGCGACGCCAGGGCTCGCGGCTTAGCCGCTGACGAATGGCTTCCTGCTCCGCCCTGATTTGCTCCGGCGAGCCGCGGATTTTTTCGCTTCGCAGAAAAGCGTCAATCGTTTGCCAGCGGCTATCCGGAAGGCCGGCCTGTCGGGCAAGAAACGCGGTATCAGCCCCGATATGCTCAGCAAAATGAAGCACCGGATTGGAACAAACGACCACTTTCCCCGAGATAACCACCGGGGCATAATCCCGCAGACTCTGCCCCCACAACTTCGCACTCTTCCATTTTAGCCGACCGTCCGGGATTCCGACGGCGTAAACATGCATGTCTTCCGCCGCAAAGAAAACTGTATCGCCGTCAACAGCCGCGGTCGTTCGGATCGGTCCACCCGCCTGAATCTCCCATACGACCTTACCTGCGGAACTCTCAATAGCAAAAAACCGCCCGTCTCGCGCCCCACAAAGCACAAGATCTTTGATTACGGCCGGACTTGTGCAAAAACCCCCGGGCGGGCCCGGTCGATACCATAAGATGCCGCCGGTCTTCGCATCCACAGCCCAGAGTCCGTCCGTACCGGGCACATAAAGTACACCTTTGTCCACACTTGGCGAGTGGAGAATTGCCCCAGGCAGCTCTATCGTCCACACCTTTTGGCCCGTTGATGCCTCCAAACAGTGAATGCGGCCTTGATAAGTACCGACATAAACTTTGCCCGCGGCCACAATTGGCTCGGTGTGGGTAGGCATAGTCTCGCCCTCGAACGCAACAACCCAGGCCAGTTTATACGGGGGAAGGACCGCCACCTCAGCCCGGGCCGTCCGCCTAAGATCGTGCCGCAAAGTCGGCCATTCGTCATCAGCAAAGCCGATTAACCCTGCCAACAAAGCAAACGGCTGGAGAAAGCCCAAGTAGATCATTGTTATTGCCCCACCTCCTTAGTGAACGTGCCCTAAGGACCCCAAAAGCCCTGAGAAATCGCACCGCAAAATCAGGAGAAAAGGCGAGCATAAAATTCCTCTTTAACGAGCGGCTGATAAAGCTCCCTTAGATTCGGAGCCTACAGTCGCTCCGCTCCCACACCCCGCCCAAAGATATCGGCGCAACGGGTTGAAGTCAACCGCAAGGGAAACGCCTTCCAAAAACAGGGTTGGGCCGAATTAGCCGGTCCCGATCCGTGAGGAAAAGTGTCAACTAGATCTCATAAGCCGCCTTCCTATGGCCATGCTTCAAAACCACCAAAGGGGGTTCCAGGCAAATCCGGCGTGGATTTTCAATGGCCGCAATACGGCAAAGGCCTGCTCAACCCGGGCGCGGTCGAGCGCTCTGTGAAGAAAGCTGTGTCCCTGTACAAAGAACTGCGGAAGTGAGCTATCAGCTAGCTAGTCGGTGAAGGAGCAGTGTTGACAGCCACTGCTCCTGGGACGGCTCCAAGAGACGAATTTTGACTTTGCTGTAAGCGCTTCTCTCTGGCAGCTCGAAGTTCTTCCAAGCGCTTGCGGATCGCCTTCTTCTCGGCTTTCGTCAACTTCCGAACACCTTGAGCACTGTCTGTGCCGCCGACTGAACCTGTCATAACACCCACCCCAGATCCCTGGCCAAGCCCATTTTGAGCCACGGAGGCGGGCGGACTTCCCGCAGTAAGAGTACCGGAGGTGGTCGCCGAGGTGGAAGAGTTTGTCAAAAGCCCGCTAGCTTGCCCCGATGTGGCCGCGGCCGCTGCGGTTGTGGAGAAACTTCCCGAAGAGCTCGCCCCATTGGTGCTAGGGGCCTTTGCCAATTGACCGGTCACAGCCGGTAACGAACTTACTCCCACATTACTGGCCGAAGAATCGACAAGAGAACTCGGCCTTTCCAAACTCGGGGTACTCATGGCCGAGCCCAGGGTAATATCCCGCCGGCTTGGCGAACTTCCCCATCCATGTGGGCCGGCAAGCCCGTGAGGCGCGTCTACGTTGGCGTAAGCCCTGCTACTTGGCTGCCGCCTTGGCTTTCCACTTTCGCGGAGTTTAGCCGCCTGGCTTACTTCCTCCGAGATATGTCGGGCGTAAAAGAGCGTTGATAAAAGAAAAACAACTTGAGCCGCGAGCATCAACCCTTGCCGTATGGTTTCACTTTCCCCAGGGAGCCCAACAACAGCTCGCATCCCCCCAAGGAAAAAATACCCGGCTAGGCAGGCCCCTGCCCCTACCAAAGCCACCTTGGCTAAACTACAGTTTTCATATTCCACAAATAAACGCGATCCCAGGATCGCAAAAAGCAGCATCACCGGCACCTGCCACCAAAGGGCAAGGTCCTGTGCCGGCACCTGACCAGAGAGCTTGTACGCAACACGCTCGGCCCAGCCTAGGATCCCTGTCCCCCATTCCACACTCAGAACAAAACAGACCAAGGCCACCCAACCCCACAGTCGATATAGCCCGGCAAGATCGTCCTTCCGCTCGCGACGAACAAGAAGGATGGCACATGCGACCTGGGCACTGGCCAGCATGATAACAGAAGCAAGCCATTCGATGACGCCCGCTCGTCCTCCCGGGGTGAAAACATTGGTCTGTGGCAACTGTCCCCGCTCGATGAGTAACCTCACTTGATGACCTACCCAAGGCAGGGCAACTGCCAGCACTATGCCCAAGACCGTAAGGCCCCCGAGCCAGAAGCCGCTGAGAGGAAGCAAATCCAAGAGCCGCGGTTGGCCTAAAACCCACCAATCAGGGGGATACCGAGGACTCCCGGCTCGAGACGAGCCACCGGCACTTCTTCGCTTGTGCCCGGCCCGACGGCTCCGGCGGGCAATCGGGCTCCGCTCGGCTAGCAACCTCCGACGCCTTCTTTCCTGATAACCGTCTGATTCCATGGACAGTTTGCCGTCCCGACTGAGGATGGCCTGGCGGGAGACACTTCGTAGCCTGATACAACCGTGCCGCTACCGGCGAATTGCTCCGAATCAATGATCGGCCGGATCGGTACGTAACTAACGAAAATTGAAAAAAGGCTAAAGTTTGGCGACTAGCGAGACTGGGGGGCTTGCGAGGTTTATTCGACTGCAGCGGGAGCTCCTGCCCAGACTGTTCCTCTAAACACCGGTTAACACCTCAAGCCCTAACAAACGACCAGGATTGCCCAGCTTTACCGCGCCGATTGGCTCTTCGGTAGTCTCCCAAATATCTCCCGGGGGGAAGTCGAGGGTTAACGCGGTTGGGTGTAGAACTTGCGAAAGGAGGTCGTGTGCTGGCGGAAGTGCTGCCGCCGGGGGAGTTTTTGGCAAATTCCTGCGAGGACTCCCGGCAGAATAACGCAGGGGTAATAAGCTACCTGCCGGCGGGGAGAAGTTTCTCCAGAGTCTGGCCACGGTGATTGCCGGGGCCATGGTCGCCCGGTTGCCGCAAGGCCCATTCCATTAAGTTGGTCTCAGGCCAATGGGGGCGAACAAAGTGGAGGCGGATCTGTGCACCAACGCCGGCCGAGAACTCCTCCGGCCCGGGGCTTGTGCGGCCGAGCATTGTCGTAGAAATGCAGGGGATGACTCGGCCACGTCCCAACCGCTCCTGCACGATCTTCAAATGGACGATAAAAAACCAGCCATCTTGCTGGGGGTCGAATGGGCAAAATGAGCACTCGCATCGGCGCTAACCCCACAGGCCGGCCAAATGAAAATCCTTGCTTTTGAGCGCCAGTTGCCCTCAGCACGGGAACTTGTAGCACACCGGGGCCCTGATGGTGTTAGGGAGGGCACCTATCGCGTAGTGTCGTGAGCCCGCTGACACCTCCGGTCCTGCCCCGGGGTGCCACCACTGCTTGTTGGCCACGCTGCATCCGGCGAGCCCAAATCTCGGGACAAAAAATGCTCGTCCACTTGCTCCCCAAAAACAACCGCTCCGTCCGGAGGAAGCGACCCCAAAAGGCGTGGGAGGGGGATGATTTTAGCCTCTTTTGCTGGGTCACTGTGTATCAACACCGGCTCAGGTCGACACCTTATAGGCCCGGCCCCCACGCAGGTACCGGTGAGTGCTCTCCGCGCTGACCGCAATCCTTTTTTTGAGCCCGCGGCCAGCAGGTCGCAGGTCCGCCGCAAAGGGATGAAACGCAAGTGCCGCAAAACTTCCTGGGCCAGCAAGCTGAGTCCCTACCCCAGCCGGAACGGCAAATGGCCGATGGCTCTCGCGACGGTTCGGAAGGCTTGCTCCACTCTTCTCTACAGATCACGCTTTTCACTGGCGGGGCGGTGCTCGGGCTGACGGCAAACTGCCGGAAACTGGCCCAGAAGCTTCATCCCCGAGCTGCAAACGCGATACCAAGGCTACTTGGACGCGGCGGTTTCCACGTGGCATCCGCACACAGATGGAGCACCTGTACACAGATCTTGCACTCTTTAAGCCAAAGACAGATGAATGTTGGTGCCTCCCATGGCTGGGTTCCCAAGTTCTGGAAGTAATTTGCGAAACTTTCTTCCCGGATCTTTGGGCCAAGCCTTTTTGTTTGGAAAGATCGAGCTTTCTTATGCTACATTTCGGCCACGGAACTATTTAGCTGACTCGCGCATTGAGGGGGCCATCCGAGACCTGCCGGCTGGAGGATGGGCGTCGTTTTTTTGGATACACAGAGGAAATAACAACGACAATGAGCACGGGGCCTCGTCCTCCCACGAAAGGACGACGTTGCCAAAGACGGGCTCGACGCTTTAAGTCGCAAAGCGCTAAGGATGGAGTTTGAAGGTATACTGTGTTCTCTAGGAAACCGCGCCGTTTGGCTTTACCAATGCGCCAACACCTGACCCGCTGTGAAAGATTGCTTCGCTCCAGAGGGTAATGTACGGACAATCAAGGAAAAGCGTCCAATGGTCGGCCAATTGGTTACGTCGGTAATATGCATTTTCGCCCTTTTTGGTGCGGAACCATCAACCGCGGGATGGGTTCCGAAAAAGATTCCGGTAATCGATGTCACCGATCTTTATCATCCACACCAAGACTTCGGCGACAACTTCGACCTTATCGCGGCCTATGCTTTGCCGGAAGTCGATTTGCGCGCGGTGATTCTGGACTGCACAGAGCCCTTCCGGCAACCGGTGGCGGAAAACCCCGGGCCGGGACTTTTCCCCGACCCGCATGGCCCGCGGGAGCCGGGCTTCATCCCGGTCTGGCAGCTCAACTATGTCTTTGATCGCAACGTTCCTTGCGCCACCGGCCCCTGGACGCGGATGCGATCGCCGGCGGATACGATGCTGGATGTTCCCGCGTTTCAACAAGCAGGCGTGGAACTGATTCTCCGTGTGCTGCGGGAGTCGCCGGACCCTGTACACATTGTCTCTTTTGGTTCGGCACGAACGATCGCTGTGGCATTTAACCGCGATCCCGAACTTTTTCGCCGAAAGTTGGCCCGGCTTCACCTTTCCGCCGGGGGAAGCTCGCCACCGGTTCCCGGTTACTTGGAATGGAATGTAGCGCTCGATCCCCTGGCGATCGTTTGCCTCTTACGGAGTTCCCTGCCGATAGCACTTTATCCATGTGCGGCCAACAACGCAGGTTCGCAGGGTTATGGCGTTTACAGTCCGGCGTTCAGTTACGATTCGCATAACACCTTTTGGAAGTTGCCGAATTTGCAGTTCATCGAAGAACTAGCCCCTCCGCTTCGCCGCTATTTAGAATATGCGCTAACTCGTTCTCCGCGTGTGGATTTTCTGCGTGCCGTTGATGTTGATGGCCCGCCGCTGGACAGAGGGCTCCTAGCAAAAGAGCACTACGTCTGGGAGACCGGTGTGTGGATTTGCGTGACAGGCCGAAAGCTTGTTCGCCGGAGCGACGGGACCTATCGCATGGTGCCCGACTCAGAAGTAAACCCCTCGGACGTTGTCTTGCCCAACGAACTTAAGCCGTGCAAAGTAGTCGTTCATGATAATGGCGTTTACGAGTTCGAGCTTACCAATGGGCCAAGCAATGTCCTCGTGTATTACCGTGGGGATCCGCAAGAAAATGAGCGGGCACTTCGCGAAGCACTGCCGGCCCTCTATCGATCGTTCCTGCGTAGTACTGAGGGCGAAAGGCGTTGATGCCAAAGTCCTATGCCCTTGGGGTGCAAACGCGCGTGTTTTAAATCCTAGTGGAGGCTAGTAGGCGGCGGGTGCGCCACTGCTCGAGGGAAGACCCCTTTGCGGCGCCCTGTTTGTTTACATCTAGTCTTTCCCTTGTTTCGATCCGCCCCAAGACAAGCATGCGATTATCAAATGGCAAGCCGCCGGAGATTGACATGCCCCGGCCAGGAGTAGTCACCGCTTTTACCTTGTTTATAAATTCGCTCCGCCCCGCCCACCACTGGGCAAGCGCCGGCTCACCTTCTAGGTGACGCCTCATGACCTCTTTCGTTAACCCCCAGAGGGTTTTCCGCTTGCGCAAACCGGACTAATCGCTTAACGGCTTTCCGCTAGTTTCCTTCCGGGAAAGGTTCCGGAGCTTTGGCTCAACCACAACTCCTTTCAGCTTCTTGCGCAGGACACTTTGCCCCTTCCACGCCGGGCGAACCTTTGGACAGAATGAACTACACCTATTGCCCTTTTTGTGACATCTGGGGAAGTTGAGAACCTACTGGTGACACCTGAGTAGCCTGGTCCGGACCAAGTTCGCAGATTTCAATGTCGCGAAACATCACTTCCGTTTCGCCCCAGACTTGCAAGGCGATCAAGCCGTCGGCAGGACCGTTATAGTCCGGCCATTGGCCAGTCTCCTGGCCCGCCACGGTTACCGTAATGCTTCGGCCTTCCGCCCGAATGGTCATCTCGGTCCATTCGGTACGTACCCGCTGATGAATATCGGCGTCTAATGAACTAATGTTCACTTTCCGACCTGTCGGTTGCGGACCAGCGTAAACTTCAAAAAAACTTCCCGTGAGCCCCCGATCGCTGGCGTCCAGGTCGATTTGGAGGCCCATCAAGCCGGCCCAACCCCCTTCTGAGCTTCGAATCATAATGCCGCTATTGCCCGATGGAATCTTAAACTTTAGCCGAAGGATAAAATCGCCAAATCTTTTCCTTTCGTACACTAAGAAACCGCCAATGGGGCGCGGGCGATCCAATCGGCCCACGATGGCTCCACCCTCCACATTCCATTGGCCTTGGCCAACGGCCCGCCAACCCTCCAACTGCTGACCGTCAAAAAGCGCAATTAATCGCCCATTTTTAAAGTCAGGCCATTCTAAAGCAGAAGGGGGTGGTGCCGGCCGCTCTCCCTCCACCACGCCCCCAGGTACGGGAACCCATATCAAGCGGAGCGTCAGCTCTTGGCCCGCCGCCACCGCTACCTGATGCTCCACCGGCGCAAAACCCCGCCGAGCAAACCACAACCGATGCGCCCCTGGCTTAAGCTCCACCCGCAACCGTCCCGGACTGCTCGGATCAACTACCCGCTGAATCGCCTCCAACTTCCCATCCACCTCCACCCGCGCATCCACCCGCTCCCCCTCCGGCCACTCCACATACACCACCCCTTTGTCCCCAGGCACTTGCCGCCCTGACGGACTCTTCCGCCCTTCCCTTCCCGCCTTGACAGCAGCAGTCTGCTCCGACCGATTGGAAGATCTGCCCACCCCAACACCCCACACGGCCAACACCACCACAAACCCCACAACCAGCACCCCAACCGCCCCCACCCACCACCACCGCCTGGCGAAAATCCCTGACAATCGGGAAACCCCCGACACCTTACTTCCCACCGCCGAGCCTGAAGGCTGCCACTCCGCCGTCGCCTCCACCCCCTGACCCCCACGCGTCTCCACCTCCGCCTGACGC
>JANXBW010000020.1 GCA_025060325.1 Thermoguttaceae bacterium | reverse complement strand
CGGTTGTTGACGGGTCGGGCGCCGTATTGTGGGGAGAGTGCGGTGGAGGTGATCTTGGCGCACCTGCAGGCGCCGATTCCGAGTTTGCGGGCGGTGCGGCCGGAGGTGCCGCTGCGGTTGGAGCTGGTGTTTCAGAAGATGGTGGCCAAGCGTCCGGAGGACCGGTATCAGTCGGTGCGGGAGGTGATAGAGGCGTTGCGGGAGGTGGTGGTGCTTGAGCCTGTGGGGGTGGGGGCGGAAGGAGGGCGGGAGAGTTCCACGGACGCGGCGTTAGTGGCGTTATTTCGGCACATAGAGGCGGAGCGGGAGCTGCGGCGGCGGCAGCGTCAGGCGGAGGTGGAGACGCGTGGGGGTCAGGGGGTGGAGGCGACGGCGGAGTGGCAGCCTTCAGGCTCGGCGGAGGGGCTGCTCCACCGCCTGGAGGGTGAGCCAGCTTTAGCCCAGTGGTGTAGAGAGCGGGCTGAGTTTATCAACGGCGTCAAGGCGGTAATTGCCGCCGGCCGGCGGGAGGAAGAGGCGGAAAAGCTGTACGCCGAGGCGAAAAAACTCCTTCAGGCAGAAGAACTGTTTGAACTGCGGGATCTTGTACACAAGTTAAGCAGTGAATACGCCGATACACTTCTGGTCGTGGATTATTCTCGTCAACCCACTTTTGCCCACATGGTGGAAACTACCTTGAAGCTGGGTCGGAAGATTGTTGTTCGCCAGGACGGAAAGGGGGATTTCACCAGAATTCAACCGGCCGTGGATGCCGCTCAAGTCGGAGACCTCATCGAAATTCAGGACAACGGCCCCTACAGTGAGGCGGTAACGTTTTCGGAATCGAAATCAGATATCATCCTGTCAGGTGCCAAGAATTGCTGGCCATTACTAATATCGGTGGAACCTAATAGTGTGGTCGGAAATCTCCTAACTGTTCGGGGAGCAAATATCACAATAAAAAGGCTGCTGATTATCAACCAAGGGGCATATGGCCGTACTCCCATGGCTGTAAATGGCACTCCCAAACTGTCAACAGTCCTTGTAGTCGGACAAATTTCTCAGTGGCGGGCGGACCGAGTGATACTGGAGTCCTGTGTTCTTTTGGGGATGTCCGGGGGAACCGACCGCAGTTAAACAACACCCTTGTGCGTGGCGGCTGGCTTGTGTGTGGAGCCGGTTCGGGGGAATCGACTTGAAGTGTTATTCTCAGAGTTGACCTTTGCTGTAAAAGCCCATGCGTTTTTCGAGATTCGATAGTGGGGGACGTCGTTAACAAGCCACGCCACCGCGGCCATCGCATGGAATATTGCATGGTATTCGGAGAGGTGTCTCCTGACATCGAGTGAGGACCTGGATGTATTCGCGCCGACCCAATGTTCCGTGATCCGGCCAATCTCGACTATCGCTTGCAGCCGGCAAGTCCGTGTATCCGCAAAGCAAGCGACGGCGGGGACATTGGAGTGCGTTGGACTCCAGAGATGCTGGAGATGGTCCAGATATCGCTGGAGTTGCGCCGACGAGGGTTGACAACTTTTTAATGTGTTGAACATTCTAAGAGATGGGTGATTTACACCATACCGCATTTTGCAAATGATGCGGGGTTAATTCCCGGGAACTGCGAAGGCTTGTAGATCGGCACGACAAGGGAATAGTGGGTGCGCGGCCGATAGGTGTCTCTCCTTGTATGGTGTTGACACCTCGCTCCTGAATAACAAGTCCCTACCGGGCTAGCCTCTGATCAAACCCCGCACGTCCCCGCTGAGGATTAATCCTTTCCAAGAAGTGCGGACCGAGCGGTTCGCCAGCGCACGTGGACAATTGCCGGGTGATCACGTCGGTCAGTGACGAAAGGGAAGGTCGGCCGGCCCGCGGGACTCCCATCGGAATTCTCGGAGGCTCTTGTGGTGAACCAGGCGAATTTGCAAGGATGGGGGGATAGCTTACTATTAATTGCGTAAGTCCGTCCTTAGTGGGACTAGGCCAAAATTTCGAAAATCCACCTTTGCCAAAATTTGGAAGAACTTTTCGGAGGGATTGAGTGCTGCCAAATTGGGCGCAACGGATTGAAGTCACTGGGTTTGTGATAAGTTACGTGGCCGCCCTTTGCCTCGAAGTGACGCGTGGCCGGATGCGGTTGGCCAGTGGTCAGCTTGCCCCAATAGCGTGGACAACGACGGGCCTTATTCTCCAAGCGATTTACCTTGTGCATCGGGGAGCGGAGTCGGCCGGTCTGCCTCTTTCCAGCACTCAAGATTGGTTCCTGGTAAGTGCCTGGGTTCTAGCTGGGGTGTACTTATACTTCGCCTATCATCATCCGGCGGTTTCCTTCGGTTGGATCCTCTTGCCTTTGGTGCTCGCCCTGATTGGGATTGGATGGGCTTTTGGGGATGTCCGGGCTTTCCCGCGGGAAACTGCCGCGCAGCTATGGGCGTGGGTTCACGGATTATCCCTGCTTTTAGCGACGGTGGCCGTGCTCGTCGCTTTTGCCACCGGCGTGATGTATCTTCTCCAGGCCAGCAGGTTGCGGGCGAAAAAAGTCGGCACGGGATGGCGATTTCCCAGCCTTGAGTGGCTTCAAAAAACAAACGCCCGAATTATCACTCTTGCGCTAATCCTGCTTGGGATCGGAATCCTCTCCGGCTTTGTTCTTAACCTTTGGAATGCGCGTCAGGACCGGGCTGTGGTGCCGGTGTCGGATCCTCTTATTATCACTACTTTGGTAATGTTTATGTGGCTGGCTGGGTGTATTTCCCTAAGCTGGGTTTATCGGCCCGCTCGGGAAGGCCGGAAGGTTGCACTGATGACCGTCATGACCGCTGTGTTTTTGCTCGTGGCTTTGATTCTTTTTGTCCGGGGGGAAACTCGGCACGGACAGTTCCGGCAGGAGCCGGCGCAGTCGCATGAGCGCTTGGGTTGTGCGCCGCACCCAGCGATTGAACTCTTGGCCGGGCCAGTTGCCCTAGCATGTGTCTCCTTTGGCGGATCCGTTTTCGTCACTTGCGCCGTGTCCAATAATTTCCCGGATGGTTCAGCTCGGATTGAGCGCGTCCACCGTGTCGGCCCCCTATCCATTGGGGCCAGGGGACTTCATACCCGGCGGGGAGAAGTTGGCCGGGGAGGGAAAATTGGATGAATTTTCAGGTTTTGGGCTGGAGTCATCATCAAACGCCGATTGAGCTGCGGGAACGGCTTGCGTTCAGTCGCGATCAGGTGACTGAGGCTCTCCGTAGTTTCCGCCAGCGGCACCCCGGCCATGAGTGCGTTCTTTTGTCAACGTGCAACCGGACCGAGCTGTATGAGGCCTCAGAGACGGAGCCACTTTTGTGCCGGGGCGTTCTCCTCCAGTTTGTCGCCGAGCAGAAAAAGCTCACCCTTAGTGACCTGCGGCCGACATGTTATCATCGCCGGGGGGAGGAGGCCGTTCGGCACATCTTGTCTGTGGCCTCCAGTTTAGACAGCATGGTGGTGGGCGAGTCCCAAATTACCGCGCAGGTGAAACATGCCTATCAGTTGGCTAACGAGCTCGGCACGGCCGGTCCGGTCATGCACGCCGTATTTCAGGCCGCCCTGCGGACCGCGGGCCGAGTCGCCAGTGAAACATCCATCCACGAGCGCCGCGTAAGCATCCCCAGCCTGGCAGTGGGCGAATTTGCACATCAAATCTTCGAGCGATTTGATGACAAATTGACGTTGGTTATCGGGGCTGGGGAGATGGCGGAGGAAACGTTGCGATATCTGCGAGAGGAAGGAGTGCAGAAGGTCGCGGTCGTTAACCGCAGTTTTGACCGTGCTTGTCAACTTGCCGAGCGTTGGGGGGGCGTCGCCCACCGATGGGAGGAACGAGTAGCTCTCCTTAAAGAGGCCGATGTTGTCGTAAGCACCACCGGGGCAGAAGAACCCATCGTAACACTCGAGCAATATTTCGAGGTCGAACGGGCCCGCTGCGATCGCCCACTATTTATCCTTGACCTTGCCGTGCCTCGGGATTTCGATCCGGCTATTGGAAAGCGGCCGGGCGTCTATCTTTTTTCCATCGACGATTTGAAGGAAGTCTGCGAGCGGAACCGACAGGCCCGCGATCGTCAATTGCCGCTTGCCCGACAGATCATTGAGATAGAAACGCGCCGACTTGTTAACGATCATTTTGTCCGGCGCTGTGGACCGGTGATTCAACAAGTCCGGGAGGGTTGGGAGCAAATCAAACAAGCGGAACTTCGACGGCTCTTGCAGCGGTTGCCGCAGGCGGATGAACGCGTGCGTCACGAGGTGGAAAAGGCGTTTGATCGGCTCATCAACAAGCTTCTTCATCCACCACTTGAGTCCATTCGCAACGAGGGCCATAGTCCTCGCCGCTGGACGCTCGTGGAAGCTTTGGCCCGGCTCTTTCAGGTCAGGCAGTGACCGGGCGCTCGGTACCGAGACAGGCGAGTTGGCACTCCCTACCTTAGTGCAAGACTTTCTCGATTGACCGTCGGCGGTTGACATTCTGCCAGCAAGGTTCCTAACGCAGCTCCCCGCTCGGAGGAAATAGGTTTGCCACTCTTTCTATGTGGAGATGTGGTACCAGCCGAAGCTGTGCTCAAGAGGATGTGGTCCCTACCGAACCGACAAGCATCGGTTTGTATCGGCGGGATCGAGGGGCCACAGGATGACGCGGTGCCAGTTTCGGTATTGGCAGAGTGCACAAGGCAACGCCCCGGCTAGGAAAAAGCTCGGAGGAAAAAGTCCGCTGCGGGTCAAGAGCGTTGCGACTAAATTGCCGCCGGGAGTTAGCAAGGAGGGCGGGCATTTTAAAAGGGACGGGAAAGCGCACTCGGAGTGCGCATACCGCTAGCCGAGTCCCGATACAAGATTATCCCCTCAATTGCACCAGCTCGGCGATTTGCGGAGGCGTCTGGCAAGTCTGCGCCGGGTTCGCTCAGCTGGCCCGAAAGTGACTTCCTTGTGTTAAAACGAGCGGTGTTCCATGCGGTCACCGTCGGGCATTATGGTGGGCAGTCCGACGAGTCCTCAACCTAATTCGAAGTATTCAGGCTCCCGCGCCAACCACGCCCTGAACCCTTGGGCGCAGAGCTTTTAACGCTACGCGCGTTGGGGGCGCGCTCCCTTGTCTCAGCCGCGTTATGCGCTCGCCTACGCCCTCCCGGCCCGAACGATGCTTCGACCGGTACGAGCTACACACTAAAACGCCCGAGAAGCTCACCAATCCTCTTCTTCTTCCTCGTCTTCCCAATCCTCTTCGTCCTCCCAATCTTCGTCCTCGTCCTCCCAGTCTTCATCCTCTTCTTCGTCCCAGTCTTCCTCGTCCTCCTCGTCCCAATCTTCTTCCTCGTCTTCGTCCTCCCAGTCCTCGTCTTCCTCTTCGTCCCAGTCTTCTTCCTCGTCTTCCCAGTCTTCGTCTTCTTCCTCTTCGTCAGGATAGTCTTCTTCCTCTTCCTCCTCCTCTTCCTTCCGACGACGAGCCTTCGCGAAGACGTCCGGAGCCTCCCACCAGCCCCACCCCCGCAGCAGCTCCATCAGTTCCTGCTGTGTGGAACGTGCGTCCGACGACTCATGGCAATGCGAACCGACGACAAACGTTTTTGCGTGTGACACGGGCAAAACTCCCCTCCGGTTACTACCTGACAACTACTTGCATGAACCCTCGACTGAATTGATTGCTCTCTGTCCTGGCTCGGATCTCATCAAGTCGAAGTATTGCTCACCGAGTGCCTTTGGTCAACTTACCCCAAGACGTAATCAATCTAAAAACTGCTAAGCATCAAATTGCTCGAGGGGCGATCCAAGCAGTGGATTTACACCAATGGAAAGTCCCAGCCCCATCTCACTTCTGCGCCGCTGAAAATCCGCACTCACCCCTCACTTGTCTTAACCGCTTTTGTCTACGTCTGACAAAGGCGGAAGATCGCTTATATCTCGTAGACCAAAAACTTCGAGAAAACGCCGCGTGGTGCCGTAAAGAAACGGGCGACCCAAATCTTCGGCGCGGCCCACAACCCGTATCAGGTCCTCTTCTTCTAGCTGGCGAAGGGCCTCGCCGGAATGGGCGCCGCGAATAGCTTCAATCTCTGCCCGCAGAACCGGCTGTTTATACGCGACGATTGTTAACGTCTCTAAAACGGCCGGCGAAAGCCCTAAATTGGGCTCGGCCATTTCCCCGAGCATGGCCCGAACATAAGGCGCCACCTCCGGGCGAGTCAACAGTTGGAAGCCTCCGGCAACCTCGTAAACCTTTAGCGCGGATCCGGAGTTATCGTACTGGGTGTTTAACGAGCGGATCAAGGTTCGCGCTTGAGTGGCGTCGGCCAGCCCAGCCAACTCGGCAATCCGCCGGGCCGGGAGCGGTTCTTTAGCGGCAAACAAAATTGCTTCCACCACTGCGGTGGAAGAATTATCGCAGAGCACAAACTCCTCTGCTCGATCGACATCTTCCGGGAGTAAATCGTCCGAATTCAATTCACCACCCATCGCCCGCGTCATCAAGCGCTAAAACCTGCCCACTCGGATCAGCCCGTGATACCCCTCCAGTTCCCCGATCTTTTCTCCCTAGTTGGCGGCCCCTCGAGGGTCCGCTGAGCTTATCCGCCGTGCCGAACCACCCTCCGACGTGCGTTCCTGGAGATCGATTCAGCCGAGCACGCGAAAGGGCGGAACCCGGCCTAACCCAAATGATAGCCCGGCTTGGCCCAAAAGTACTCCTAAGCCCTCGTTATGGGCAAGACCTTCCGCGTGGTTTTTGGACGGGCAAATTCTAATGACCCGACCTAGCAAGGCAAGCCCGGAGTTGGGGGCCAAAGTCTTGGGGTATCGAAATACCAAATCCCACCCTCAAGTTAGGTAAGCCGGTCCCTTGGGCGCCCGAATTACCATTGAAGTGAATATCGTGATGGGCTAAAGCGGGCCGAAAACCAGTCCAGCCAGGCCCCCGATGGTCGCGGAACTTGCTACGCCGCGCGGGGCGTTTCCCGGCAATTGGTCCTGAGGGGTGGGGTGGGACGAAGCCAATAGGCCCAAGGCAAAATTAACCCGCCAATTCGAGCGCCAGTTCAGATCGACGGGCCATGCCTTGCTAAAAAGGGGGATGCTTACCGACTTAGTTGTTCATCACCCGGCGGGCGAGAGCCTAATTGGCTTTGGGGAGGGACCGATTGGGAGGCCTCGATTTTGGCAATAACTTCCTCAATCACGCGGAAAGGATCCGCCCCTATTGCCTCAAAAACCTGCGGTTGCCCCGAAGCCTCAGGAAGTTCAGCTACAAAGTGAAACATCGTCGTTGAGCCGTCGAATTGTTCGAGAATATATCGGGTGCAGCCCAGAGCTCGGAGTCGGCTTTCCAATTTCTGGACCCGCGGATCCGCAGGTGAGAACCCCCCGGCGAAGGATTCAGGAGATCGGGTGGCGGCGCTCTCGGCCGCCGATTGCTCCGCGGACTTGACACCACTGTTCTCTCCGCCTTGGAGCGTGGCGCCGCCGCGTGTCTCGGCCGCTCCCCGAGGCGGTGTCTCAGCTCGCCAGCTCGCCGGTACGACGCCTTGGCCTGCGTCGCCCTGGGCTGACTCGCTCCGCGGGCCTGACCAATGCCCCTCCCAGCCCACAGCCGAAAAAGCATCCGGGGAAGAAGCTACCGTACCGGCCCCATGGGCCGGCACAACGCCCACGAGGCGACCTTGAGCTTGCCCGCGTTCCGAAATCCACGCGGCAGGCCGGATTGCTCCCCCTTCTCCGGGAGAGGACCGGTCTCCCGACGGAAGTCCTGCGGCACTATGTTCTTGCGAGCTCTGCGAAATGGCAGTTGCCGAAGCTGTTGCTTGTCGCAGGAGTGTGCCTGCCCAGCCGAAAAGACCTGGCTCCGCCTGCTTCCCGGCCTCTGCTCGGGAACTGGGGTCTATTTGTGGATGGGAGACAATGGGCGTCTCAGAGCTTTGAGTTGGCCTCCCAAGTGTTTGGTCAGCCGGAATCCCCCTGGTTGGAGAAACTGCGGTCTTCCAGGGCGGATTCTCCCACCCGGTAGAAGCTCCCAGCTGAGTTGATTCCGCGAGCTTCCAGGAGCGGACCTCTGGCGCATCAAGGATACCCCAGTTGGTGAGCACGGTGTCGACCCTGCCCGCCAACCCGACAACCGCCTGAGGAATATGCATCCCCACCCAGAGAGAAACGGGAATTACCACAAGAAGTCCCGCGAAGAAACCAACCCCGGCAGATTTCGAGGATCGCTCAGTCATCAGGTCCACCCTGTCTGATCACTGGCAAAGGACAAGTGCGACGCTGACCAGCCGGTCCAAGCTCGAGCTGGGGTACTCGGAATCCCCCATTAATTGGGTAGAGCCATCGTTTGAGTCGCAATGCATGTGCTTTTCTCGGAGGCTTCCCCTGATGGGCTTTCGCTTGAATGCCACCGGAGAACTCTCGGCTAGTCGCTTGGGATCGTAGCAAGCGTAGTCGGGGATCCTCAACGGCGGTTTTTGGGCACGCTCAGTTGGCAAGTGTTAACCAGCCGCCAAACTGGGCGGCTAAGACATCCCAGAAAAGCATTTGGACCATCCGACAAGCGGGATTTTCTTGGACTAGCGGCGAAAAGGTGATGACAGAAAACTCGCCCGCGGCAAGTGGCGTCACCTGGTGGCACAGGGTGGGTCAAGCCGAACTTAACTAGGCCTCTCCGTGGCCAGTCCCCGCTCCGTGAATGCCTTTGTGATCCCATCCGAGGAGGTAGGCGCGGGAAGCTCCTAAAATGCCAGCGGCAGGGCTACCCGGATATTTCCAAGCCGAAGTGTATGTCGCTCAGTGGCTGGACCGGGACGCGTCGGCGGGGGTCTTAGGGCCTCTTCTGGGATATCGGGAAAGCTGACCAATACGGGACTGGAGGTGGGAGAGCCTTAGGGCATTGATCAGTGTGGCGGACTCTTACGAAATGTTATCGCAACTGGCACTGACGAAGACATTCGGTAAACTCAAGTGGCACATGCTCAATGGCCGGCGTCTCGTAAAGGTTGCTTTCCAGAAGGCGGATTACCTTTTCCTGACGCTGAAACTCTTGCCGGATCACATCGAGCCAATCCGGCTCTTGAAAGCCTGTCTCTCGCGGCTTTCGGAGCAGCTCTTCAGCAAGCTCCTCTAACGCCGAAGCGGCGGCCGATGCTTCTTCGGGCGACTCCGCACATGCTAATCGCCGCGTACAGTCTCGCATTCGCTCAACTCGCACCGGATAGTCAATCGCTTGGTCAACAACGCGGCGCACAGTAGCTAGCTGCACCCCGGTCAGTTTTTCGACCTCCTGCAGCCAGAAACTTACTGTGTCGAGTTCCGGTCGGACCTTTTGCTCGAATAAATGGGCTACGTGCTCAGCAAGCGCCGGCTGGTCAAGTTTGAGAAGCGTTCGGTAAACGCAAAGGTACGGCTCGTAGGTCCAGGTCACTCGGTCCACAAGAGCCACAACTTGAAGGTGTCGCAGGAGTATGTGCAGATTGTCTCCACGGTCGCTTTCAACGGTCGATGCGTTGTAGTCGATGTAGTGGGTGTAGTGGGAAATGATCGGCTCCACAATGGCTCCTAGGACTGTGGCCGCCTGTGGAAGCGGAATTATCCCGTCGCGGATCTTTTCGAAAAGTTCCGGCAAAGGTGCGCTGCCGGCGTGTTCGATAGCCTGCTTAATGTAATTGGCCGCGCCCATCCTCGTGATGGTCAGTAAGTTCCCGTAATTAAGAAACGTTTGCGTAAACAAATCTCGGCCAAAGCGACGAATGAAATCGTAAAGCTCTTCGACCGCCTCCCAGTGCAAGGACAATCGTTCGATGGGGGAGAGAACAATGCGACTGTTGTACCTCCTCCATAAAATATCGATGCTTTTAAGTAATGTGTTGATTAGCTCGATTGACCTCTGGCGGCGTGTGTCATCGTCAACATCCCAAGCTTGTGCCGAGGTAACAACGGCTCGCGTCAACGATTCGGCTGCCGCGAAGAAAAGGAGGGCCAATTGGCTAGCCTCGGCGCCGGAGGACTCCCGTGATCGCTCGGCCGTGAGCAGCTCTTGGAGAAGCTGGAGGCTATATCGCAAATAACCACGTCGGGGAAGCACCGCCAGCAATTTGCTCAAAAGTTGGAGAGCCACCCGTGCGGCCACAAACTGCCGTGGCTTACCACCTTTTTCGATAGGCACAAAGCAAGTGGAAAAACTGCCTAGTTTCGCTCGGAAAAGTCGCCAGGCCTTCCGCACCTCCCGCGGGCCTTCACAGAGAACAGCTCGGAACAATTGGCCCAGCGCGACCAGGTGCTCTTCCGAAGGATCGAACAAACGCCATCCATCCCCCGGCAAAATAACAGCGAGCATCCATCGCGCTTCTTCCAACTTAATCCACGCTTCCAAAATTCGGGCAAGAAGCGCGTCCTTCATCTGCAGCCGCATGCCACATTCGCTCATGTCCTCCGCTGAGGGCGAGTCTGGCAGGACGGGATAACGCAGGACCTGGACGGCGAGCCTCTCTAAGCCCTTGGACAATGTGGCGGCACTTTGAGCCCACCGCTCGAGTGTCTCGGCCGTATCCAGTTCCGGATGGGCCAATACTCGCATGGCTGTGTACTGCCACATGCCGCCGAGGGCTGCCAAAAAGAAGGCATGGTCGGACAAGCGCTTCAATTCTTCTGCCAGGGCGGATTGGAGTCGCTGGAACCCTCGCTCGATCAGGTCGGAATCAATCCCGTCCAAAGCGGATTCGCGAAAGATCACTCCCTCATAAGCCGCCGCAAAAAGACTACTGGACACATCTTCACTTTCGGGTGCCAGCCCGCCTTCTAAATCGTTTGCGCCCTGATCGCCAGATGCCAGCTGCGGGATATCCTCCGCCAGCCGGAAGCTCGGCACTTGCCACCACTGTGTTCCGTTGGCCTCCAAATAATCAAAGAATCGCCTCGTCCACTGCCATTTTTCCTGTGGCGTTTGGGGTTGCGGAAAGCGCTGCGGCGAATCCTTAGACCGGGGTTTGCCGGCGGATGAATTTTCCCAAAGCATGTGGATCCATCGGGCGGCCACGGCTGGCAGATGGTGGCTTCCCTCGCGAATGCCAACCTCTTCCCCCAAACTGGCCCATTGGATCAAAAGTGCAAGGGCACTGACCAAATCGCCGTGGTCAAGAAGCGTTTCCGCGGCCGAGAAGAAGGCTTTCACCGAAGGAAACCGCCCCACATGCTGCCGCCAGAAAGCAATATCTCCGGAGGCGGCCCCCGCTTGATACCAAGCAGCAATGGCGTGGGCCACGGCCTCGGCCGATTGCTGCGCTAATCGGCCGGAAAAGCTGATTATTTCGCTCACCTTCGTTGTGGCAAACTGATCCCACCACTCGGCCAGTTGACGAAGACGGTTGTTGACGGCCTCCACCAAACTTGTCTTGCCTACCGCTGCCGCCGCTTTCATCAACTCCGCATGGAGATCGAAAAGCCGTTCTACCAGCATGACAAGCTGGCCGATCCTCTCGTCCGGGATGCTATCCTCCGGCGAAGGGGCCAGAGGAAAAAGCCCCCCAAATCCTAAGGCATTCCAGGGATCAACCAGTCCTCCGCAATCGATTCCGCGGAGAATGAGGGCGAAAATCTCCGGCAGCTGGGCGGCCGCCTTTTCGAGGTCTCCTTTTTCCACAAGCGCTTGACAAGCATGAATGGCGGCGTAGATGCGAGTTGTGATGCGACCGGTGGCTCCGTAAATGCGATCGAGTTGACGATCGACAACCTCTTGTTGGCCAAGCTCAGCCATCAGCTGGAGGAACCGTCCGCGATGAGCCTGCTGGGCGCGGTAATCGTTAAGCCGTCGATTAAGCGATCGGCGAACTTCGGCGAAGTGGGAACGATACTTATTAAACTGGTCCTCCAAAGCTGTGCGAATGGAATGTGGTGCTCGTGCCCGCAACCATTCGTAGAACTGCTCCCGATAGGCGGCAATCTTCACTACTAATCGTCCCAAGTTTTCTGTGGATGGTATGGCCGCGGGACTGCCGCCTGTAACCCCCATGGCCATGAGGATGGTGCCGGAAAACACCGCTGCCGCTTGAAAAACGATGTCCTCGCCGCGGCCCCCGTGTTCGAGCTGCTCGTTGATCCACACGGTAAGAAAATCGAGAATTGCTTGCTGGGCCACGTAGCGACAATACCGACCGGACTTGTCGAACCGATGCAAATCCCACGTGCCGTAGATGTAATTGGGCCGGTGCTGCACAGGATGCTGAAAGTCTAAAGCCCGCGGATCAACAGCCAATTCTTCGAGTTGATCAAAGTCGAAATCGGCCTGGCGAGCAATCCAGTGCGGGACATCGCGAAGTATCCGCAAAGCCTGCGCGACCAGGGGAGCGTACGGGCTGTAGGCCACCCCGGCTCCGCGAAGGTAGAGCGGTATCGGGCAGATCTTCTCGTGTTCGTAAGGCTCGTACCGTCTGGTCTGAAGGACCGGGACGGGCCGATAACCCACGTAGTCGTTGACAAGGCGCAGAGCCTCCTTGATGATCCGATCCTCTTCCCCCCAGGGCTCGCCCGCCCGAAGGATGGCCTCCAACACCCGGGCCACAAAAAACGGCTGATAAAAGAACGCCGGCTCGTGGAATCCCAAAAGGTCGCGGTGGAACTCGCGGTAGGCGGGGATCACCACATCCAGGGCGAGCCGAACGACGTTTTCCGCCTGTCGCGTGTCCCGAAACGTGGGATCCGCCTGCCGCACTCGGGCCGGAGCCTCCCGGAGAAGTTGCTGGAAATGAACCGAGGTGTCAGGAGGGAACTCGAGGCGGGGCAACTCCTCGGCAAGTTGCGGGTCAATCCCGGCTGCTTCTAAAAAGAGGCGGTTCACCGCTGCGAAAAACCGCGGATTACGCTGACCGGAGGAAAAGTTTAGATACCCCACGGTCTCTCGCAATGCTTGGTCCAGGGTTAGAGGCTTCACATCAGGATTCTTCATGGTCGAAAGGAAGGCAAACCGATCACATCCGGCAATCGTTACGGCAGCCACTGGCCGCAACAGTAAGCGCGACCGGCATCTGGTTCGTCTGAGAGATTGCCCTTTCCGCCTTAGGGACGGGCGGTTGCCGGGCTCGGTCAATTACCCGGCAATCGACGGGAAACCCCCGAGCCCCAAACGCAACTTTTTCGCTGGTTTATTTCCGAGGCTGTTCCACCTGCAGGCCCCACGCCCCGGGAGGTGGGATGGTTCCTCTATCATCGTCTTCGCGTCTCCGCCCCGCGCAAGGTTGATGCCCTTACGGCTCCCGGATCTCCGTCCAACCGTTTGAGGCCTTCTTGCCCATGCAGAGGGGTCCGGTTTGCCCCGTGTCGGGGTGAGGCGTGGGCCTCTCTTAAGGCCAAATTGTACCGCAGATAGGTCACTCCCAGCCGGCCGCCCATATCCTCAGCGTTTCTAGGAGAAGGAGTAGTCTTGGAAGCGGACGCGATTTCAGGCGACTGCGTCCGACGAGATTGGGGGGAGGGCTACATCTTTTGGAGAACAGAGTGTTGGGATTAACACCGCTTGGTTCACCTGCCGGTGCCATATAGGGGTCGCGAATCAGGTTTGGCCTTCGTGGATTGCAAGAGGCCTTTCCCCCCGGAGGGCCCGGGCTGGCCGTGCCTCAAGAGAAACCGCATGAAATGTATGAGGTAGGGAATTAAGATGGGGGTAGGCCTCCGTGCGGCCCGAGTTCGAATTTGCCGTCAGATGACTAATAGATGACAAGTAACCTTAGAAAGTCTTGGGTGCCGGGCTTTCTACCTGCACCGCTCGATAAGAGCCGCTTTTTTAGTAAGTCCCTTTGTTAAGCATGGTTAGGCGAACAAAGAGTTTGCCCAGCCGTCGGGCTAAGGGGTAGGTTCTAGAATCTCGGTCGCTTGCGTAACGGCGTCTCGGTGGCTTTTTTGTGCCCGCAAGGAGTTTGAGAATGACACGGCAGCTGATTGTCGTGGCGGTGTCTGCCGGAATTGTGTTAGGTCAAGGGGGGCTCACCCACGGCCAGTCCCCGGCTCCGATTTTTGCTCGGGAGCAATTGGCGCCTCATGGCCTGGTTCGCGCCTTTTTCACCCAGGTACAGATTGATCCTTCGCGATATCGGCTCACCGAGCTTGTGCTTGATGGCGATCTGCTTCTCATCCAAACGGATGCCGGCACAGTTCATGCCGTTGATTCCGAAACAGGGGTGACGCGATGGACTCGCCGAATCGGGGATCCCCGTCATCCCACCTTGAGGGCCGCTGTCAACAAGAAATGGGTGGCAGTCATTAATGGCTCGACCTTGTTCATCTTGGATAGGAATGATGGGAGGGTGCTGTGGAGTGTCCGCACGGAAGGAGCTCCTGGCGCTGGTCCGGCATTAAGTAGCCAGCGTGTTTATGTTCCGTGTCTTGATGGCAAGGTGTTTGCCTATCGGATTGACCAAATCGTGGCCCGCGCTGCGGAGGATGTTACTGTTCGTGCGATTCGGGTGTTGGAAGCGGGCTCTCCCTTGGCATTGAAAACAACCCCCCAGCGAGTTGTCCCCCTTGTCAGCCACTCCTTTGGGGCGGCCATTATCCAACCGATACTCACTCACGAAGAAAAGGGCGAAGAGCGGGTGGCGTGGGGCACAGATCGCGGCTTTTTGTTTTTGGGTGTCATTAATCGGATTCGTGCTGAGGAATTTCCGTTTATCTATCGCGTGGATGCCGCCGGCGGCATTGTGGCCCAGCCCACCTACCTTCGCCCCGACCCTGCCCTCGGGAGGAAAGTGGGCATACTGTTTGTTGTCTCGGGTCGGGGCTTTGTTTACGCTGTGCGCGAGCGAGACGGCAAATCGATCTGGCGCTTCTCTGTAGGTGAACCCATATACGAGCCGGTGGCAGCTCTGGGAGACGACGTGTTTGTGACAAGCGCCCTAGGTCGTCTGTCCTGCCTGTCGGCGGCCAACGGTACCGAAAAATGGGTGGCTAGTGGATTTAAACGTTTCGTGGCCGCCAGTCGCGATCGCGTGTATGCTGTGGATTTGCTTGATCAGTTGCAGATCCTTTTGCGCTCGACGGGGGCGCGGGTCGGGAGCGTGGACGTCTCACCCTTGCCAATCCGAATGATGAACGACCAAACCGACCGAATTTATTTGGCCACACCTTGGGGGTTAGTTCAGTGCTTACGGGAGGAGTCGCTAGCCGATCCGATTCGTCATCAGCCCGACGCATCAAGCTCTGGCTCTGATACCACTACACCGCCGACCTCACCTGAAGCGAAACCCACGCCGTAAACGTTCTCATCAAACTGAGCAACTAAGTCCGGCGCGGGGCCCGACCAGGAGCACGCACTCGGTGCCCCTGCATCCGCGTATGCGTAGGCGGCCTGGATCGAGTCGAGCAGCTACTCCGGCAGATGGCCTGCATCCGCGCATGCGTAGACGGTCATTCCTCTTCGACCAGCGCGATCAACTTCCATGCTTTAAATCCGCGCATGCGTGGGCGATCATCGACCCGAGATACGGTCATGAGTTGGTACACACATGCTTTCGGGCACATGCGGGCGCTCATTTTTGCTGGAAAGTGGCCGCAAGCTCTTGGGGGGTATGCTCGAGTTTGGGCACATGGGGGAAAAAGCCGCTCAATGAGGGAAAAGCCCCGATATTTCTTCGAATGGAGCGCCGGCCGAACGCGGGAGCCCGAAAAGTTCGCGCGACAGCGGGAGTTTAGGCTGGGGCTTCGTTAAAACCTGATCGCCGTGACGTGTGCCCGTTACTCTTAGGCTAGGTCATCGGCCTTCGGACTGAGGAGGCGAAGGCTGAGCTGTGCCTGCCCCGTTCTTCTGAAGAAGCTGGCCAATCTCAATCGCCTCGCTTCGGTTAAGTGGCATATGGCGGTAATAAACCTCCAGGATGCAAATGGCTAACGACGTGGTGAAAATTCTTCCGCCCATCTGAGCCCAGGTTCCAACCGGTGGCCAGCTCCCGGCGTTGCGGCCAGTCTTTTCTTGCAATTCCAGAAGAATCGGTTTCATCACGTAGTTCCATTTTCGGAAAGCGTTTCCGCCCACGTGATGCATCACTTGAGTGCCGTAGTACCAGTAATAAAAGTTCGGCGCGTTGATGCTGGGCAGGTGCTCGGAGAGGAGCCACTGGACACCTGCCCGGACGCGCCGGTCATTGGGCGGCCAACCCAAATAGAGCCGGCCGAGTAGGGCTTCAGCGGTCATCGCCGGAGAAGCCTGAAAGCCGGGCATATACCCATACGTCGCACCGGCGTAATCGGCTTGAGTCGAGTCGAGGAACCGGCTGGCAAGATGAAGCGTATCCTCTGGCACGTGAAGGAGATAATGCATCCGGGCACTTTGCAAGGCCATCAGCTGCCAGCCAACGACACTGTTGTCTCCTGCTTGTCCTGGATCATAGCGCCAGCCGCCTTCCGGGTGTTGCGCCCGCACGATAAAGTCCACAGCCCGCTGGGCTGGACCACGCAGGTCCGGATCGCCGGTCATCGCGAATGCTTCGCACAGGACGATGGCCGCCATCCCGTGAGCATACATCCGCCCCGAGCCGGGACCCCGAAGATCGCCATCCGGCTTTTGCGTGTAAATGAGCCAGCGGAGTCCCGCCTTGACCACCTCCCGATATTCCCCCTTCTCATGAGTTTGACCGGCCCCAAGAAAGGGGAGAAGCGCTAGCGCTGTTCCCGCTGTGTCCGAATAGACTGATCCGAGGCCATCCTCCGCGTTGGCCGTCGCCTTTGGCGCAAGGTGGAACCTGTCCAAGCTCCAGCTACCGTTTGCATTCTGATGCCGGGCAAGCCACGCAAGCCCGCGAGCCACGGCGGCCTCGGTCTCGTCGCTCCCTCCCCGCTGAATGGCCAAAGTCCGCCTAAAGGTGGGATCACGTCCGGAAAGCATTCCGCCGGGCTGCATTGCCGGGGGAAGAACCTCTGGTACCTCCGTGGCTGGCCCGGCGCCAACGGGTGAAGTGGCAGGGGGTAAGGTCGCAGGCGGGATCGGCACTTCTAGAGTTCCGGCTAAGGTTTCCTCGGCGCCGATCTCCGCGGCGGCCGGTTCGACCTGAGGCAACTCCATCGCGATTAGTGGGTCTTCTTCCCAAATAAGCTCTTCACCCACTTCATCCTCCGGGGACATCGTGGTGGTAATCGTGATCCCAAGCGGTCTAGTGCCCGGGGCCGACATCAAGCCAAAGATAAGCAGTAATAGTCCGTGGAAAATTGCACTGATAAGCCACGACGGATAGTGTCCGAAGATCCGCCAGGGACGGGGCTGGTGGTGGAAACTACCGCTGGGGCGATAGGAGGTTTTCGCCTCCTGAGCCGGAGCGGCATTCGAAGGGGGCGGAGGGACCACCGGGGGAGGCACCGGCCGCGGCCTTGACTGCCGACTCTGGGCCAGAACCCGTTCCGCTTCCAGGACTTGTTCTTCCGTAAGCTCGACGCTTGTCAGGCAGCGAAAGCAATCCGCCAGTCGGAGCCACAGCCGGATTGCCATTGGGCCCCCGCAGCCGGGACACGTGCAGGCTAACACCCCCCCATCAAGCCAAAAGTTCACTGAGGAGCTTGAGCCGCCCAAAGTTCCCCCAGCCCGGGCCAGCCCCTCCCCCGGTGGACTTCCCACGTTACCGGCTAGCTTATTCTCTCCACTATCGCGGGGGCTTACCATGGTTTAACGAGCTCATGCCCTGCCCTATCTTCCAATTATGACTACGGTCATAGCTAAAAGACCTGGACCTCGGGATTGCCGAACTTCGTTCGATCACCGCAAAAATGTTGGAGCTTTAAAAGGGTTCCGCAGATCACTTTCCGCATTCTAAACTAAGCGTCCCCACCTGATAGTTGTCCCTTCAAGGCGACTCTGTCGCAATTCTAGCACCGCGACGAACTTGTGGCTTTATCCGCGTACCTTTCTAAGATCAGTGGGATGGTAAGGCCGGCCCGTGTCGGCCTTTTTTCTTTCGTTTCCCCGCTTATTCGCAACTTGGGTATCGGGGTTGGTGGGTGTAGGAATTACGCCACTTGCGTCCGCGCCCCCGACCCTGGGCTGCCACATTGGAAGCGCCGCTACGCGGCCGCCGTCACTTCGCGTGACTGGATATCGGGGTGTGGGTCCCGCGCCGTCCTCTCTCAAGAGGCCCATGCCCCTCTTGTTGCCGACAGGGGTTGGCTGAAGAACCGCAGGCTTCGGTGGCAACCTTGATACCGGACCTCTTGGGCCTAGCCGGCTTTAGTTCCCAGTGGTGGAGGTGCATGGACATTAGGCGGCCCGACTGGCTGCGGCATTTCGCCCCGGTGCCTGCCTGCCGGAATTGTTCTAGTCGATAGTGCTCGCGGCAAACAGCTGATCTCATTATTTGTGGCCGGCGTATCCGGTCGTAAACTGCATGGTTGGGGTGTATGCAGCAATAAATCGCGGGGGTTGGCTTCGATGCTGGTGGAGGCTCGTTTCGCTGCGATAACTTGCCGGCGTTGATATGCTTACGGGAGAAGGGCTGATGTCGACACCGAAGCCACTCGATTAAAAGGCGGATGCTTGATTTTGTCGGGTTAACCGGTTCCCCCCGGTGTGGTGAATGTCGGTCACGGCTTCGCTGCTTAGCCTCGTTGTTGACAAGGAGGGATCTCATGCGACAGTCCCGGCGAGCGTGGATCAAAGAAGGATTCGGGCAAATTGTTTGCATCACAACTGCCAGCGCTATGGCTCAGGGCCTCGGGGCACAGGGTGGTCCCTTTGAGAGTGCCCAGGCTGAATCCACCGGCCAAGCGAGGGAGCGAACCCTCTACTCGGGGCCTATTGTTGACACACATCAACATCTTTGGGATCTTTCCCGACTGAAATTGCCTTGGGTCCGCGGGTCGACAAAACTTGAGCGGAATTTCACCGTGGCCGACTATTTGGATGCCACTCGTGGGCTGGGTGTGGAGAAAGCTGTTTATGTGGAGGTAGCTGTTGATGATTCGCAGCTTGCTGAAGAAGCGGAGCTAATCATTGAACTTTGTGCGGCCAGAAGCGGGCCAACTGTGGCGGCGGTAATAGGTGGTCGGCCGGCTTCTCCCGAGTTTGGCCAGTATATTCGCCGCTTTGCTCAGTCGCCCTTTGTGAAGGGCGTGCGGCAGCTTTTGCCGGCGAGCGAGCAGGACCTCTGGGATCGGCCGGAATTTATCCGGGGCATCCAACTTCTCGGGGAATTGGGGCTTTGCTTCGAATTGTGCATGCCGCCGACCAAGCTCGCATTGGCGGACCGGCTTGTTTCGCGATGTCCGCAGACTCGCTTTGTGCTTGATCACTGCGGAAATGCCGACCCGGTAGCGTTTATGAGTAAGACGCGGCTTCGGGAGGTAAAGATCGATCGCCCGCCTCAGCACTCTGTTTACGAATGGCGAAAAGGGATTGAGGCTTTGGCTTCCCACCCGAATGTTGTTTGCAAGATATCCGGAATAGTTGCCCGGGTGCCGGAAGGCCGCTGGAGTGCCGACGACCTTGCCCCTATTGTCAACAATTGCCTAGAGGTCTTCGGGGAGGACCGGGTGATGTTTGGCAGCGATTGGCCGGTGTGCCTTCTGGGGGCAAGTTTGCGAGAATGGGTGGAGGCCTTGCGGCAGATTGTGGCCGATCGGCCAGTAAGCTTTCAGCGAAAGCTTTTCTATGAAAACGCTCTCCGCTTCTATGGATTGTCAACTGGATGAAGTAGCTTGGGCCTGAGCAAGCGATTCACCTGAGGCAGTGGGAAATTGACGGACAGTACCCAGGGCCTTTGCCGGCTTAGTGGCTAACCCCTTCGACATTTTGCTGAAGATGCCAAGCTCAGTATCCACTAGTTGTTCTACCACCTCTTGTGCGTGGGCTGGTCGCCTAAGGGGATCCTGGGCTAGCAGCCGGCCCATCAGCCGATCTAGTCGCGGCGGTAGGTTTTTCCACTCGGCCGGAGGCGAGCACAAATAGCCTGACTCGGCTGGCCGATCATCCGCTAGGCCTTGCCCTGACGGGGGTTGGCCCGTCAACATCTCTAAAACGATCAAACCGAGGCTGTAAAGGTCGCTTCGAATATCCACTTTCGGCCGCCCATGAAGCAGTTCCGGAGCCATATAGATAGGGGTGCCGCAGAGGAAGGCTTCCCCGGCTGATGCAGTGCCAATTCTGCCCGCAAAACTTAGGTCAAGAAGCGTGACTTGCCCTCGAGCACCTAAGTGGACATTACCGGGCTTAAGATCCCCGTGGCGCCAGCCTGCTTTCTCTAAGGCGGCAAGCCCCTCAGCGATTTGGCGTGCAATCCCTACGGCCCGCCAAAGGGGTAGGGGGCCTTTTTTCAAGATTTCTTCGAGGGTTTGTCCTTCCAGAAACGGCAATACCACATAAGGGCAAGGTCCGTTCAAGTTTGCAGCAAGGACCGAGATGATTCGCGGATGGGACACGGCTCGGCTGACGTCGCTTTCTCGGGCCAGTAGCCTGCGGGCAATTGTGGGGTCGGCCTCGTCCCGGGCGATTTTGACAACATAGGCCGGAGGCAATTCAGGGGGCTGTCCCACGGCTTTTGCCGCAAATAGCTGGAAGAATTGGCTTTGGCTTAGGGGGCGCACGCAGACCCATTGCCCCACCTCCCGGAGAGGGGACTCGCCTCCGGGGTCAGCTACGGAATGCGGATCGACCATCGGCAAGAACTCCGGCGATCGAAGGCGTAAGGTACGATCAGTTATTATCTGTAGCGATATAGTGACCTTTGGGGCGCGATGAGTTGGCACATAGGATCGGGGGAGCATCCCCGAGTAGAGATATCGGCTGGCATTGGCTTGAACGGACAAAGGAAGTTGCTCCGAGCGTCGTTGTAGCTCAGTCCGTTGAGGCAGTCCTTGGTATTCCTGTTATACCTGGGCCGCAGTTTTTGTCCGCGGGCCCGGGATTCCAAGCAGGGTCGCTTCGATCACCGCGATCAGTCCCCGTTCTCGCGTTTAAGAAGTGAGGTCACTCTAATGGGGGGCTGGATGAGGCGCTTCCTGAATCCCGGTAGGAGCTGCCAAGCCCGGGGCTTTTTCTTTCTGGCCACGATTTGACGGATAGATCGGCTCATTAGTGATCATTACCCGACCGGGCAGACCTTGGACGCTTTTCGGGCCACCGCATCCGATCCCAAAGGCTGGCGATTTTGCCCCCAACCGAACAAAAGCCGGGTTGCAGTAGTAAAGAAGGCAAGTTCGGTTGGTTTCCGAAAGTCTGCCCAGCCGGCAGGGATGGGCCTCTACGGAAGCGGTGGGGTTTCGGCAGGCCCCTCAAATGGGTAACAGTCGGCGCCACCAGGAAGGGCCCAGCAAACCTGCCCCAATTCGGGTGCCTGGATAATAGGCAAGAACGAAGGAGGTGGCGTGGTTTGTTCGAACCGACAATGTTCTTCCATCTGGGCGTGACGAATATGCAAGGTTTAGCGAGCCTTCGCCATATCAAGGCTACATGCGACCTTAAATTTTCCCTTTTGCGACGAGTCGTCAACAATTTTGCGAACAGATGATCAGATTCTCCTTTGGGTGGGAGGCTTAGGCCCAGGGCCCCTGGGTTGCAAATCGGAAAGTCGGAAATAAAATTGGGGAGAATTGTGTCCCTTTTGTGAAAGCCCCGCGAGTTTTCGGGCTTATCGGTGTCCCGCCGGTGCTCGGCACCTGTAACCGTGTTCAGATTTGGGCCGCTTTGTTTACCCGCGTCTTGGTTTGCCGCAATTAGGGCTTGGTCAACACAAAGTTAGGAGGGAGGAACTAATGCAGCGAACGGTCTTGGCAACGGTACTGGCGATAGCAGCGTTGGTGATGGTTGGCTGTGGCCAAAGCCAGCCTACGCCTTCGGGTGGCAAAGCACCTGCCCCGGCCCCCGCGCCTCCTAGTGTGACTCAGGCGCAGCCGGCACCAGCCAGCACGCAGCCCATGGGCGAGGTTCCTGAGTTTGGTCAACAGAAAGAGGTCGCGGCTGAGAGCAAGCCGGCTGAGGAAAAGCCGGCCGAACCGCCCGCCGAGCTTCCCCAAGTAAGCCCGCCGGCGGCCCCGGAGCAGCCTCAGGCCATGCCCGCTGAGCAGGCGAAGCCGGCTCAAGAGCAACCAGCTCAACCCGCCGAGCAGCCTCAGCCGCAGGCAGAGCAACCGGCTCAGCCGCAGCCCGAGGCTCAGGCTATGCCGAGCGAGCAGCCGGCTCAGCAGGCCCCGGCGCCGCAGCCGCAGGCCGAGCAGCCGCAGCAGCCCCAGCAAGCTGAGCAGCCTCAACAGGCTGAGAAGCAGGAGTCGGCCGGGCAGCCGCAAAGCACCCAGCAGTAAGGTGCTCGCCGCAACTTCCGGTGTGGATGACTAGGGGCACTCGTTGGGTGACTTAAAGGTGGCGTCACGTGCCTTGTGAAGGTGCCTCTGGTCATCGAGAGTTGCGGGAAATGGAAATGCTATAACCCATGGAGTGTCGACCTGGCGCGGTCGGCGACGCTTATTGGATTTCCGGCAGTTGCCGTTGGGAAGTTAGCAAATAAGCCTTCGGGCAAGTCGCACTGGAGTATTTTGCGCCGAGCCTTGCAAAGGAGGCCCGGCGTTTTTGTGCGCGGTATGGATTAAAACCTGCTCCTAGGGATGGCCAGTGATTCCCTGCGGGGTGCGATCACCCATCATCCGCGCGATATCCGGCGCCCTAAAGGCCCGCGTCGAGCGGGAGGTCTACCGCCGCATGAAGTTTGTGCTAGCTCCCTCCATGCCGAGGAGCGGTTACCCAGCGCCTCCGGGTCGGTTTTACTGCCGCGTCGTGGTACCTTACTTGTCAGATAGGGTGAGCACTTTTTCGATAACTTGCCCGTAGCAGAGCGCTGTTAGGTAATTGCGGAGCCCATAGCCGGAGGTGCGAAGCGCCTCGGGCGAAAAATCGCCCATATATTTTTGGGGATTGCTGGGGTGGATACCGTCGCCGGCAATCAGCGTTGGGACTTCGTAAACGTCATAGCCGGCAAAGGCCGGGAGAGCCCCGTCCCAGTCGTTCGGTCGCCGCTTAAGGATCTCGGCATGATAGTCGACAAGAGGCACTTTCAGCTCCCGGGCTATTTGGCGGGCGATATTGGCAAATCGGGCTGACTTCTCTTCAAAACCATGCCGAGGTGGTATTGTCGACAAAATCACCACTGTTCCCCGATCGAGGCAGCGGCGGACGACTGCGGCAAGCTTCTCGCGGTATTCCGCTTCGTCGAGTTGGGCAAGGTCATTTGTGCCGAACATGATGACGGCTGTTTCCGGCCGAAGTCGCTCAAGCCACCGGTCTACATTCTCGTATGCCCATCGGATGGTCTGTCCCCCTTCGTTACCATACTGCCCACCGCGCCAATCGCGCCAGCACTCCGGGCGAAGGTACTTCCGGATGAGCTTCAGTGCCCGGTCCAATTCCGGGGGGACATTGCGACACTCGTATGCCAGGGGCGCCCAAAAGGCAAGACTAACCGAAATCGAGTCGCCAAAAAAAGCAAGCGTACCCTTCTCTCCGCGAAACTGCTTATGCACTTCTCGCATATGCTTAACAACATCTTCTGGCATTTCTTGGGCATAGATCGCCGGATGCGAGGTGGTGAGTAGACAACCGCCCACGATCCAGATGGCCGGGATCGCTCGCCTCAGCCAGTCCCACCAATTTCCCCGATTGCCAATGCTACGCATCGGTACTCCCTCCCAACACAAGGTGCGCTTTCTCGGGCAAACGTTGACGAAAGCTTTCTCGCCTCTGGCCACTTTCGCGTAGGGGGCGCAAAGTAAGCTGGTTAGGGACCAGGTCTGTCGGCAGCTTTTTAAGCGCGGATGGGCTTTCCTTGCAACCGGAGGGAAAGCTAGCGCCTCTGGAGAAACACCCAACCTATTTGGTCAGGGGGACAAATGGTTGTCAAGCAAGCTTCGGCACGATGCTTTGACCACACCGATGCCAATCGCCAGGGGACGGGATATTGCCTACGGAAGAGTAAAATCGCAGGTATTCTTGCCCGGGGAGAGTTTGGCGGTCAGTCCACTTGTGCTTGCCGACTTGTATTTATTTGGGACATTTAGTGGCTGCGGGCGGTCGGCTGCCCCTGCTTCGTCTGGTGCGGGTGGAGGTGGGTCGCCCAGGTGGACTTGGTAATCTCCGACGGGGATCTCAGGAATCCGGTATCGGCCCTCGGAGTCAAGTTGGCCACTTTGCACAACTCTGGCTGGCAAATTGGTGAACACTACAAATCCCCCGGTCACCGGTTTGCCTTGATAGGTGACCGTACCCTCCACGCTGCACATTTGACGGACAGCCTCGCGACCTCCGCAACCAGCGAGAGTGCAGACCAGTAGTGCCCCGACGAGCACGGTGGCCAGTGCAACCCGTGTGGATGAGATCATATGGTTTCTCGCTCCGCGTGAGGTTAGTGCGCGCCTTTAGAGGGATCTAGACTGTTTGGAAATGCGATAGCCGAGGCATTGAAGTTTTGTCCACAATGAGGACAGATTGCAGCCCACGGCATGAAAACGCCGGCTTTAGAAAGAGCTGATTGGTAGGCCATCGTCTCCGGCTGCCAATCGCCGCCAGACATCCATATCCACTGTGTCGCTTACCGCGCGGACACTTCCGTCCGCCAATCCAACGTTTACTAAGCCGGGGTGGAAGGAATTCACGATAGTGTTGGTCCCGTAGGTGTACCCCGAACCCTCGTTTTGAATATCATCGCCGGCAGTGGGATAGTTGGGCGGGAACTTTACATTGGTCAGGCCCGTGGCATAGAAATTAATTACCGATGTGAGTTGGTCGACCCGTCTGACGGTGACCAAGGCTGAATAAGCGCTGGCCCAGCCGCCCACCCACTGACAACGGACAGGCCGCGGTCACAACACCCCACCCTCCGGCACCCTCACCTGCCCGGACTGTTCGGCGACAATCATCGTGTTGGAAGAACCGTCAGTGAGATTGGCCAGATTTTTCGCCTCGTTGATGACCAGAGGACCCGTTCGGCACACCTGGCCGTAAAGGACTTGTCGGCACTGGTCCGTCCTCCCAGCCGGGTCTGGATAGGCACCGGAAATAACCACATACTCGTGCTTTTGTACTAGTTCCATGGCGCTATCATTCCAGGCCCCCCGGTCATTGTCGGTAAGGGGATGCCAAGGTGAGGAGGGGCATTTGTAGACGTTGACCACCAGCCGTTCTAGGATAAGGTTCCCCGTGATACGCCGATCGGGCCAGGGGCAAAATAGCCCGTTAATAAAATCAAGTTGATCAAAAACGCTACGCTGCTCGATGTAGGGCAGGATGGACAATTTCCAGTTGACAGCCCAACGAATGGAGAAACCGGTGCCACGCTGGGCTAAGCTCGCCCCAATTGGCAAAGTGCGGTAAACATCGTGGTAGTTGTGCAAGGCAAAGCCCATTTGTTTTATATTGTTGACGCAGTGGGCTCGGCGGGCAGCTTCGCGGGCTGCCTGGACAGCTGGTAGCAGGAGAGCGATAAGAATCCCAATTATTGCGATGACTACGAGTAGCTCCACCAGCGTGAATCCAGAGCAACGATTGGACCGCGTTCGCATAGCGAACCCCCCTTGAGGCAAATCAATTGGCAGAGCTTGCCAGTAACAGGAAACCCCTCCAGGATTTGCCGTTTGCAAGCGTTATAGCGCACGGCCGCAGCCCGAACAATACACTTTTGCGCACATCTTTTTATCATTTTGCGACAAGCGCGCAGAAAAGAAACAAAATCACACCTGAGCTGGGATGCGTTCCGACCGGATGGCGCGGTTTGGTCATCCCGCCGATAGGGGAGCAAGCCGGGATGCACCGGCTGTCGCACTCCTAGCCGTGTGGATTTGGTTACTTCTCCACTGTGACGGCGGCGAGTACAGGCGCGGTGGGAGTACCTAGGTCAACAAAGCAAATCTTAACAAGCGTCTTTGGTTGCGCTTTCACCGCCAGCAAGTTTAAGTGCCAGGGCTTCCCCCGAAGAACCGGTGACGCGTCCTCCGCCTGGGGCGGCCCGGCCCAATCGTCAATCGTCCTGCCAGGGATGAGAGGCACGACATCCTCCGAACCGTCTTCGTAAACCAGCCGGTATTCGGCGCAGGCCCCGTCTTGTCCGGCGGCGGCATCTTTGGCTGTCCAACCACCCACGTTACCCAGAAAGTACACGCGGCGAACAAGCTCGTTTACCGGTATCTCCACTTGGCGAGGGAACTGGGCAGCCGCCGGATATTCCTCGGAGTGCAGCACCACCAGACCGCGGCCTTCGTTCCGCTGCGGGTCGATAATCGTAAACGGAATGCCAAGAACGTTAACATCCCCAGTGGGCATCCCTGTAAACAAATATTTGCCAGGTCGAGGGACGCCAAACGGTGCGCTAAAGGGGTCCGTGTTGGCCAGGGAGCGGAGGTCAACTGGCCGGCACCGGCTAGGGTCGGGCGGGGGAATCGGTGGCAAAGGCTCAACGTGGGGTATTTGAGGCAGTACCCGAGGAGGTGCCTCCTTTTCGTACTGGGCCAAAACCGCTTCGTAGTCCCAGTGACCGGTCGTGGGCGGGCCGCACGTTACCACGAACCTGCTTTCGTCAATACCGTCTGTTTGCACCAACCACTTACCCCGGACCGCTGCCGCATGAACCGATCGCGGTCCGCTGCCCCGCCACCTTGCCGAGATTTTCCCGCGGATCCCCTCGGCCGTGCCCTCAAGTTCCATGTCTATTTGCCCAAATTCGGTGGGGGCGTTCACAAGGCGAATTTGCTTGCCAGGGGCAAGCCATTGGCCCGGAACACCTTTCAGAAGAACCAGGTGCTCGTCCTCTTCGTGAACAAGCATGTGGCGAAGAAGAATGGCATAGTTAGCCGCCCCAAGCGCATGGGGGATGGTGTTATTCCAAGCGGTACGCGATTCCGGGTAAATGCCCTCGGGAAAGCCATGCGTGGCGCTACTGTGGACAAGGTACCAGAAGAAATCTGAGAGGAAATCGTCCTTTTCCCCACGATGGAGAGAGGCCAAGGCAGTGTAGGCACCCATGTAGGGATGGATGGCAGCACGGTGACCGATCCAGCGGATGGTTCCCTCGTAATAGCCGCCGCCAAACTCTTTCCGCAGATGACGGATGAGGGCAGTCACCCGCGGATCCTGTGGATCAAAGAGCAGGGTGGGCCACAGAGTTTCCGTATTGCCCCAGTGCGTGCCCTCTTTTTCCCAACTTGGGGGAAAATACGGCAGACCCGTGGCTTGCCAGGCCCGCTCGATGGCTTGGCGATAGTCATCGGCTTCCGCCCGCCAGCGGCGCACATCGTCCGCAAGCCCCAGTGCTTCGGCGGCTTCCGCCACGCAAATAAGTCCACGCAGATTCCAAAAATCGTACCCGACGATGTGATGGGTACCGTCCCATAGATATTCCCCATCGGCCACAGCTGCCGGAAGTAAACCGGCGTAAGGGCTATTGGCCGATTCTTGGCGGCGGGCTTGCCGGATCCACTCTGCCGCTTGAGACATTTGTGGATATACACGTCGCAAAAAGTTCCCGTCACCGGTCATGCGATAGTACTTCCACAGCGCCCACAAAGCCTGCCCATTGGCATCCAGCTGGCCCGCTTGAGTCTCGAAGCGGCCATCCGGCCGTTGGTGAACTAGGAAGCGCTCGATGGCTCGGCTTGCGGCGTCGAAGAAACCCCATTCCAACAGGTGGAGGATTTGATAGGCCCCGTCGCGAATATACAGTTCGTCGTAAAACCCTTCGCCTCCGTGGACCTCCCCGTGATCGCTGGTAATGAGTTGACAAACATGGGCGGCCTTGAGGGCAAGCGTAGCCTTTTGACAAGGCACCTCAAGCTGGGCCCCTTGGGCAAGGAGTTTTTGCCAGGCCGATTTTGTCCGCGCAAGCCAGCGATCAGCTTCTTCAGGAGAGGCGACGATCGGTCCTTGGGCCGGGCGCCCTGAAACGATGCCACGTTGTTCGCCAGCGTTTACGTCTGCAGGATCTGACGCAATTTTTTCCGAAAAATCAAGGCGAAAGGCCCACTGGCAGGACTCACCCGGGCCAAGGGCAGCATCCTTCTTAAAATGGTGGACATTTGTGCCGTCAAAGAGGACAAGGTGGACGGCACCTTCGGCTGAAGCAGTGCCTCGATTGACACCCAAGACCCTGATCCATGTGCTGTAGCCATCGCCGGCTACAGGCCACGCGTAGGCCTCCTCCCAGTTTTTGACTTCGGGCAGAGGACTGGCCCAATACGCGACTTCATAAGCGATTCCTCCGTATTCCGCCCGAAAACACACGATTGGCAGCCAACCATCGCACAAGGCGGCAAACCCGTGGCGGGGGAAGGGCTGCGCCTCAGGACCCAAACGGATCACCACTTGCCGACCGTCCGGCAGATGGAGTTTTCCCTCGGGGCTTACTCGGGTAGCTGCGGCGTAATCTTTTAGTCCGACGACTGTCCATGGATTGCGGAAGTACTCAAACGGTTTTGCGGGGACGGTTCCTCCGTGGCCAAGATCCTGGGGATGCGCGTGTGGAAGCCAACAGCAAGCAATAAGCGCAGCTAGCGGGGGCGTTAGCGCAAAGGGCAGGCTCTTGGCTTGGGGCATTCGTGTGCAAATAACTGTCGACATGGTAGGTCTGTCTCCCATGCGGAAAGGGACGCTTTTGCCCGCGGGGATCTCGTCGTTGCTAGGCCTTGGGCTCTTATGATCCCCCCGCGGACCTTCTCACACAACTATGGTGGTTAAGGAAAGGCCGGAAAGATGAAGAAGTTGGGAGAAAAATTCGGGGGCATCGAAAGGAGGACCTAAGCTGCCGATGAGCTCTGCTTTGCAAACAACGTGGGACGTCCGGAGACGGCCAGCAAGGCAGCTGCCCGGAGGACTTCAACCCCAAGTTGTGGATACCCCCGGCCGACCGAAATCCACGAGCATTTGGCCGGCTTTTTAGGTTTCTCCAACCTTCACCCGCCGAGCTGGACTGGCAAGAAGGCCGAATGAGACCCAGGCTTAAATTTACGAGCCTTGGCCCGGCCGCGGATCCTCACGCAGTTTAGGGAAGATTAGCGGCAGGTTGCCCACATTTAGCGTGGCTGGCAAGCTTCGCCTGGCAATTTTCTGGCTGCTGGCCTTACTCGGCGACCGAAAGTCCCAGGGCAAAGGAGGCCGACGGCGGTGCCGCGTGCCGGATATGCCTACAGCCACTGAGCGATATCAAGATGGTATGACCAAGGGTTCCGCACTAAGGGGAAGCCAAGCGGGGCGGCCGGCTCATTGCAGAGAGCGCCGCAACGGGGTACAATCCGCTTTTTTGGAAAGATCCCGCCAAAATGGGGGAATTTGCATGTCGTAAGGGGTTTCGGCGTAGGCAGGAATCCTGTCTGGACTAAAAGCGAGAAGGAAAGGCTCAGCAAGCAGTTTGCAAGCAGGAGTTGGACGGTCGCGACCCATGGCAAAGGCGAGGAACCTTGTAGTCGCACAAAGTGGGGGACCTACCGCGGTTATTAATAACAGCTTGCGAGGTGTGGTAGAGGCAGCCCGCGAGTTTCCCCAAATCGGCACGGTTTACGGCGCAAAGCATGGGATTGAAGGCGTTCTGAAGGAGGAACTGATTAATCTGTCCGCCCAGCCAGCCGAGGAAATTGCCCTCCTTCGCTATACGCCCGCTGCCGGGTCGATTGGTACGTGTCGCTACAAACTTAAGGAGAACCAGCGGGAGGATTTTGAGCGGGTCATCGAAGTTTTCAAAGCCCACAATGTCGGTTACTTCCTTTACATCGGCGGCAATGACTCGATGGATACCGCCCATAAGATCGCCAAGCTAGCCGCCGAGAGGGGGCTCGACCTCATCGCGGTTGGAATACCCAAGACAATTGACAACGACGTGGGCGATAGCGAGTTCAAGCTTGTTGATCACACCCCGGGGTATGGGTCGGTGGCAAGGTATTGGATGCACATGGTGCAATATGCCGAGGAAGAGAACCGCGGTTCTTGCCCGGCCGATCCCGTGCTTGTGCTTCAAGCGATGGGGCGAAAAATCGGTTTTATTCCCGCGGCAGCCCGGCTGGCTGATCCCCATCGCGAATGCCCGCTGCACATTTATCTGGCCGAGGCCCCTATTCCCTTGGAACAGCTTGCCGATCAGGTCAACGACGAGCTGAAGCGTTCCGGCCGATGTTTAGTGGTCATCAGCGAGGGTTTTGAGGTTGGCGATTTGGGCAAGGTTACGGATGCCTTTGGGCACCAGATGTATGGTTCAAGCAAGGCCACAGTCGCCCAGGTGGTCGTCAACTACTTAAACAGCGTGGGCCTAAAGGCAAAGGGGGCTGCCCGGGGAAATGTCCCAGGTACGGACCAACGGCACTCGATGGCTTATGCCTCGGTTGTTGACTTAGACGAGGCATATCAGGTGGGCCAAAAGGCGGTGGAGCTTGCCGCCAATGGAGAAGGCGGCTATATGGTCACTATCCTCCGGGAACCGGGTACGGTGTACCGTGCTCGCTTGGACAAAGTGCCGCTCCAAGTTGTGGCTAATAGTGAACGGAAATTCCCCAAGGAGTGGATCGCCCCTAACGGCCGCGACGTGACTGACGATTTTATCCGTTACGCCCAGCCACTGGTGGGTGAGGAAATGGTCAACCTGCCGCTGGTGGGCGGGCGGCATCGCTTGGCGCGGCTTCAGCCCATTTACGCGGAAAAGAAGCTGCCGCCGTATGTGCCCCAGGCCGACCGGAAATAACGGGGGCCAAATGAGGCAAGCTGCGAGTCAACCTTCATGAATCAACCGAGCAGGGCAAGGGATCTCGTAGACCGGGAATATCAACAGACAGGGGCGAAGAATAGGGCTATCAAAATCGCGCGGCTGCTCACCCGGAGCGGGTGAATCGCGGCTAAGGAGCCGCAATGATATCGGCATTGGGGGAATAAGGTCTAAACTTGCGCGATTGACTTATTGGCTTGGGAGACGTAGGGCGAAGGAAAAAATGTTCGAGTTTGTTCGCAAACATGATTTCCTGGTTGGTATTGACTCCGACGGGTGCGCTTTTGACACGATGGAGCTGAAGCACAAAGAGTGCTTCATCCCCAACACGATCAACTATTGGGAGTTGCAAGCGGTCAGTAAATATGCCCGGGAAGCGGCGGAATTTGTCAACTTATATTCCAAAAGTCGGGGAGTGAACCGGTTCCCGGCTCTTATTGAGACTTTAGAGTGGCTTCGCAAACGGCCGGAGGTCCGCGCCCGCGGCGTCCAGATCCGCATTCCTCAGAGCCTTCGTGATTGGGTCGCCAAGGAGACAAAGCTGAGTAACGAACGACTTCGGGAAGTGGTGGCGGAGACAAACGATCCCGATCTCCGGCGGACTTTGGAATGGTCGGAGGCGGTCAACGAATCAGTTCGACGGATTGTTCGCCATGTGCCGCCGTTCCCCTTCGTCCGGGAAAGCCTGGAACGGCTAAAGGACAAGGCCGACATTTTGGTCGTTTCGGCCACGCCGCAAGAGGCGCTGGAGCGAGAATGGGAAGAGCATGATTTAAGAAAGTACGTGGCGGCGATTTGTGGGCAGGAAATTGGGACAAAAAAGCAGTGCCTGGGTCACGCGGCAAAGGGGGGTGGCAATCCCTATCCGCCCAACCATGTCCTCATGATTGGCGATGCCCCCGGGGACTACCAAGCTGCCAAGGCAAACGGCGCCCTTTTCTTCCCGATCATTCCCGGTCGGGAGGAGGCTAGTTGGGAGCGGTTTTTCAAAGAGGGAATTGACCGCTTCCTTTCTGGCAGTTTTGCCGGAGAATATGAAGAGGCTCTGGTGGCTGAATTTAACCGTTATTTACCGGATCGTCCACCTTGGCCTGTCATTGAGGACGAAAAATAATGAGTTCGTGAGGATGCGGTGGGTTGCTGGCCACTGGAGTTGGCCGGCTTTAGCTTCAGAAAATCTTGCACGCAAGGCATTGATCTGGCGGTGTCCTCGGCCTGGGTAGTCAGTTTGGGGTTACTGACCCGCAGCTCGGATGTTATCCGAAGGCCCATTGTCCCGTCTGTCTTAGGCGGGAAGGGTTGCGGAAGTGTGGATATTCTTTGTGGGAATTTTTGTCCACTCATCTTGGGGAGTTGAGGCACTATGCCGGAAAAGTGTGATATCGGCCTCATGGGACTGGCTGTGATGGGCCAGAATTTGGTCCTCAACATGGAGGACCACGGCTTTAGCGTGGCCGTTTTCAACCGAACTGTCAGCAAGGTGGACGAGTTTATGGCGCGGCCGGATGTCCAAGGCCGGCGGATCGTGGGCTGTCATTCGCTGGAGGAACTGGTGGCTAACCTTTCCCGCCCACGAAAAGTTATGTTGATGATTCAGTCCGGCGATCCGGTGCCGGCTCCCGAAGAAAAACTTTATCCGGAGCTTTCGGCCATCGATGCCGTCGTGGATCAATTATGCCGGCTGCTTGAGCCGGGCGATGTGATCATCGATGGAGGCAACACGCATTTTAAGGATACCGAGCGGCGCACCAAGTATGTCGAATCCCGTGGCTTTTTGTATATCGGTACAGGTGTCTCGGGCGGCGAGGAAGGTGCCCGGCATGGGCCGAGCATGATGCCCGGCGGAAGCCCGGCCGCTTGGCCTTTGGTAAAGCCCATCTTCCAGGCAATTGCCGCCAAAGTTGGCCCGGAACGATCTATCCCCTGCTGCGATTGGGTAGGCCCTCGCGGTGCCGGTCACTATGTGAAAATGGTCCACAATGGCATTGAATACGGCGATATGCAGCTTATCGCGGAGGCCTACTGGATCATGAAGAACGCCTTGGGCCTGTCCAATGCCGAGCTTCACGACGTCTTTAGCGAATGGTATCAAGGCGAGCTTAACAGCTATCTCATCGAGATTACCCGCGACATCTTTACCGTCAAAGACGATGAAACAGGCCAAGACCTTGTGGATTTAATCCTCGACAGCGCCGGGGCTAAAGGCACGGGCAAGTGGATGAGCCAAAATGCCCTCGACCTGGGCATTCCCAGCACGTTGGTGACCGAGGCTGTTTACGCTCGAGCTCTTTCGGCCTTGAAAGATGCCCGGTTGCGGGCAAGCAAGGTACTGCCCGGGCCTAACGGCCGTTATCAAGGAGATCGCAAGCAGTTCATCGAGCAGGTCCGCCAGGCGCTTTATGCATCCAAGATCTGCAGTTATGCCCAGGGCTTTGCTCAGATGCGAGTGGCCTCGGCGGAGTATCAATGGGATCTTAACTTCGGCAACATTAGCCTCTTGTGGAGGGGTGGATGCATCATCCGCGCGGTATTCTTGGAGCGGATCAAGGAGGCCTTTGACGCTGATCCCAATCTTGAGAATTTGCTTCTGGCTCCTTATTTCCGAGAAGCGGTGGCCAAAGCGCAGGGCGCATGGCGGCACGTGGTCAAGACCGCGATTGACCTCGGTATTCCCACGCCGGCCTTCTCGGCCGCTTTGGCCTATTACGATGGGTATCGCTCGGAGCGCCTGCCAGCCAACCTTATTCAGGCGCAGCGGGACTATTTCGGCGCGCACACCTATCGGCGTATCGACAAGCCCGGCGCAGGACCATTCCATACCGATTGGCTTCGGAAACGTCGCCTCCCTGGCTGAAAAAATCCGGGCGGATTTCAGCCTTTCCGAGTGGGAGAGTAACTAGCTTTCCATCGGCCGGTTGCTAAGTCCACATCGCCAAGAGGGGCTTAGATCCGGGCGGAAGTAGGCAAGGCCGAATGAGGTTCCGTGATGCCGCCGTTCAGGGTAGGAGGTTTGTTCCTGGAGGCAAGAGTGGTATGGGGGTGTGTTAAGCTGAGCGTCTAGGCACGGGCTTTTCGGTTGATTCGTTCCCGAGGCCGACCGAGTTAACTCTCAGGCAGTACATGAAAACACTTGCTATAGAGACAAGTCACCGCGCTGGCAGTGTTGCCCTGCTTGATTCGGGCCAAGTGGTAGCCGAGAAGGTCTTGCCGGCTGAAGTTCCCACGACTCGCTCCCTTCATCCGGCTATTAGAGAACTTTTCTGTGATTCCGGCTGGAACGCGAGGGATATCCAACTTGTTGTCACGACCGTCGGGCCTGGATCGTTTACAGGACTGCGGATCGCGGTGGCCACGGCCAAGACTTACGCCTATCTCACCCAAGTGCAGCTCCTTGGGCTTGACACTTTAGAGGTTATAGCCCACCAGGTACCGGAAGGTTATCACGAGGTGCATGTGGCGGTGGATGCCCAACGTGGGGAGGTGGTGGCCGGCAGTTTCCGTCGCAACGCAGCCGGCCGGTTCCAATTGCAGGAGCGTGCCCACCTCGTGCGATTTGACCAGTGGGTTCGCTCCTTGCCGGAAGGGGCGTTTCTGACCGGGCCGGCGCTTGCCCGTTATCCGGTGCCCGAGGACCATGCCGTGGCAATCCTGCCTCCCGAATTGTGGTATCCGCGGGCAAGCACGGCGGGGAAGCTCGCCTGGCTTTACTGGCAAGAAGGTCGCCGGGATGATCTTTGGACGCTTCTTCCCCGGTATGCCCGGCTAAGTTATGCTGAGGAAAAACTCGCCAGTTGACAAAAAATTTTGCTGATCCGAAAGCAGTTGACAAAAGCGCAACTCTTTAGCGGGGATATTCCTATCGCCAGATAGTCGCGATCTGGACGGAGGTCTCGGGCTCCGAGGATTTCAAGAGTAAAGGGTTGAGGCCGAGGGCGGCGAAGTTTGCTTTCTTTTCCGCTAACTGCTTGTCTTGTCTCAAGCGGACAAAAGCACAGTCCGCTATTGATCTTTGTGGATGCTCCGGCTCAATGATTCCCCCTATGAGATGAAATCACGGGGTAGTTTCCTGGGGGGAGTCCGAGGGGTAACGGGCCTCGAGGATCTCAATCTTTAGTTTGCCGACGGCCTGAAGCAGCGGGAGCATCCGTGCCAAAGCCGCCGAATTTTCCAAACTGCTTGTGGCCATTTTCAGATGAGCGGCCCCAATCCCGCCCCTGGCCAGCGTAGCATCGAGGGGGTACCACATATTGTCGATCCACACTTCCGTCCACATGTGGTAATAAAAGGCCTTGTTATTGTACACAAGTCCCATGGCCACTCGAGCGGGGATGTTCTGCGCCCTAGCCAACGCCGCAAGAAGCAAGGCATGCTCGGTGCAATCCCCTTGACGCGAGTCAACCACCTCGGCCGCTGTGGCAAAGCCAACCTTGTAGTTGCTGTCGGTAATCCATTGATTAGCTACCCGCTCTAAGGCCACAGCAATATCCCACGGCGCATTTAGTCCAGCTGTTGACTTTGCTGCTAACTCGACGATTGCTGGGTAGTCACTTTGGATATAAGGCCCAGGTTTGCAGTCCGCTTCTTTGGGCGGATCGTCAGGGATCTGCGTCGAAATCGGACTTTTCCTACCCGGCCGGAGGGCGTAAACAGTTATTTCCACGGCCCCGTTTTCCAGCCGACGCACTGCTTGGGTGGGCCCCACGGCAAAAAGTCGAGCAGCGTCGCCCCCCTCCAATAGCACGCGGTAGCGGACCATTTCGCTCTCATGGGGCCGGTCAAGGGTTCCTGCCAGCGGCACGCGGATATCTTCGCCCCAGTCGAGAGCGATGCCGGCTGATTCGGCCAGGGCTTCTTCCCGCGTTCCCCGATAGGTTTCAAGCTTCATTAGATCGGTGTAGCTTTTGAGGATCTCGCCCGACTGGTCCACCCAGAAGGTACCAGTTAGCTCAAAACCCCCTGGCGCCGTCGTCCGAGTGTCGACGCGAAGCAACTCGTATGTGCCGGAAAGAAGAGGAACCAACTCGGGGCCTTTTACTTCAAGGTCAGTTTGGGCAACGACATTAAAGACGGGGAGAAGATAGCGGACGGTCCATTTCTCCCCGGGCCGCAGGGCGTGGTGCTTAAGTGATTCTTCCACCGCGCGAAAACCTCCGTAGCTCTTATCCCAGGGAAGTTGCTGCCGTTCCTTCCGCCCCCCAATCTTCTGTTCGATAACCAAGGAGTTTCCTTCCGCCCAGCCGAAAAACTCTATCGGCAAGATGCCCTGCTCCTGCTTTCCGCGAAAAACAAGAAGCTGGCCCTCCGGGGTTTGCCAACTTTCCAGTTCAAATGTTGTCGATACTGTTTCGGAAAACCGCCGCAGAGAGAGCACCTGCTTTTGTACGATTCGCACAAGTGGTCGTCCACGGCGCTTGCGCTCTTCGATGATCGTATGTTCATATCCGACCTTGCTACCGGCAACATAGGCAATGTCCCACAGTTCCCGCCCGGAGATAGGTTCCCCCTGGTCCGTCCAGTCCCAGGCGGTACCCTCGACAGTTGGACTGGTGGCATCAGCCACAACTTCCGCCGCTTGAGAGGGTTGCGATGGACCCGGACGGCTTCGGACCGTCTCCGCCCTTTCTCCGACAAAGCAGCCACACTCAAGGCTGATGAATGTTACCAGAAGGAGTAGTCCGAGTCGGTTGACAGAACCTTTTTTGTTGACAAGCTCGCCACCCAACGTGTCTTGGGCGAGACTACTTGGCTGATAAAACAATCCCGAAGGTCTTCTGCCTTGACAAAGTTGTTTATGTGTCCATGTCATCCTCTGGTCGACCCCTGATGCGGAAACAAACCAGTGAGCCAATGTTCAATACCTGCGAGGGTTGCCGCAGCTTGAAATCGGCAAGGGCTGCAGGAACCCTTCGGCTGGTTGCCTTAAGGTAAACTTTAGCCCGGCTTGCCCCCTCGGCCCGGCTTGGTCCGGTGTTTCCGGACGTTGTTCTTCCGTTTGATTAGCCGGCTTATTGTTCGCTTACAAAAAAGCGGGGCACCTTAGCGATCACCAATGTCCCTGTTTGGCGCTATTTCATAGTTTTTGGACTTGGCCAGGGATAATCGTTTCGTCCCGCGGCCGGCTCCACTGGACCAGCCGGGAGAGTCCGCTGCCAATCCAAGAGTTGTTGAGAAAGTTTCTCCACAAGTTCCGGGCGATAGGGGGCCAGGTTATTTTGCTCGCCGGGATCCTCAAGGATATTGTAAAGCTCCATCCGCGACCCATCCGGATTCATGAGGAGCTTCCACGGACCTTCGCGAATAGCCAGGATGGGGCAGCGATTCCACGGATGGTTAAAAACTCTAAATCGCCATTCCCAAAAGAGCGGTTTTTGTCGCTCCTGCGGCTTACCGCGGAAGGCCTCCGCCATGCTTTCGCCGCGGAGGGTGGCTTTCATTTCCTCGGGAATAGGGACACCAGCAAGTTCGCACACAGTGGGCAAAAAGTCAACACCGCCAATGACGGTGCTTGTGTCGACGATTCCAGCCGGGGCCCCGGCTGGCCAGCGGACGATAAACGGCACGCGGATTCCTCCTTCATAGAGGCTCCGCTTTCGTCCACGGAGCGGTCCTGCGCTTCCCACGCCGGACCAAGCGGCATTGGCGATTTGGATATCCTCTGGCCCGTTGTCCGATGAGAAGATAACCACAGTATTGTCCCGCAACCCCATTTGGTCCATGGCCTGGAACAATCGCCCGATTTGCCGATCCATTTCTACCACCGTGGCGGCGTACACCATGAAAGGGCTGGTGAAACGCTGAGGTGTCTGTCGACGGAATTTTTCCATGAGTTCCGCCGGGGGATTAAGCGGTGCATGCGGATCATGAAGCCACAGCTGACAGTAAAATGGCTGGTCCTGCACTTGCCGAAGAGCCTCAATTGTCGCGTCAACAAGGATGGCCGTCGCGCGGGGACGTTCCTCAAGCCGCCAAAGGTTCCGCTCTCCCTCCTGGCAATCGATCCACCGGGCGGTATCGAAACCGTACGCCTCGAGGCTGGGGACTTTTGGATCCGGCCGGCCCAAATGCCATTTTCCGATGTGGATGGTTCGGTAACCGGCTTGACGAAGAAGTTGTGCGAGCGTAGGCACAGACGGATCCATGAAATTGGGCATCCCACGGGCGGCATTTTGCTCCGGGGTGGCCAGATGGCCATGGAGGCGAAGCTCGGCCGGGTAACGACTTGTCAGCAGCGCGGCCCGCGACGGTGAACACACCGAGCCTGCCTGATAATACTGCGTAAACAGGATCCCTTCTGCCGCCAGTCGATCAAGGGCCGGCGTGCGGAACTGCTGGTTGCCGTAACAGCTCAGATCGCCCCAGCCGAGATCGTCAGCCAGGATAAAAAGAAAGTTCGGGCGGGTGGCTAGCGAGGAGTTGGGTTGGTCCCCCTTAGCCACTAAACCTGCCAGGGCACTTACGAGCACACATACATCAACGAGCCGGGACATCCCATTTCCTCCTTGCCGCGGGAACAAATTCAGGCTAAGTTCACAGCCTCGGCCATCTGTCGCTCCCGGAGAAAAGCCGTCCTCCCTCGGGAAGGACATAAGTCTTTTTCAGCGAGGCGGGAGTTTAATAGGGGTAAAGGCCAGGGAGAGGTCGAGTGCTTAAGTCCGGAAGCTCGTACCGAATGGTCATTGGGGTAGTTGTTAGTTCGATATTGCCCAACTTCGGATCCCACACCCAGGTCCATTGCCGAAGTTGATCCCGAGGCATGATGATGCGATGAAATACCCGAGTTCGCCGCTCTTTCACCCAGCCGCCGTATCGCCAAGTGTACTGCCATATTTCGAAGCGGAGCGTTGCCGCTCCCGGCATTTCCGATTCGTAACTGGTGGGAAGATCGCGCAGTAACATCATCAACACACGGATTGCTTTCTCGTCGCCACCCATTGCCAGCGGTTCCACTTTGTTTTCGTAGTGGCGTGACCGGCGAATGTCTTCCTGGATCCATGTCCGATCTTCTTCGTCAGCAACGGTGGCGGTTGGCGGGAAGAAAGGGTCAAACTCAAGGACCGGGGCATACGTCCAACCCTCGATGCGTTTTTTCCCCTCAAGCAGCAGCACAAGTTCCCACCGGCCAGCCGGCAGATTATCAAAAGTCCACATGCGGGGACCGCTCTTTTTGGCCACGGCATCAACCTCTGGCGCGTCGATGCGCGCCTTGGGATTAACCGGCCGACGTAAATTGCCATCGCTATCCCAGCGCTGGAAGCCGCCGACAAATTGCACTTGGTCAGCCGGCCCAGTGATCTCGACGGTAAGCTTTCCAGCCAAAGCTGGTAGGCACGCAAGTGTGATCGTCAGAACGGCAAAGCCGGCTGCGCGAACAGACACCGAGCCTCGTTCCCGGCTCCGCAAATGGTTGAGGAAGCAGTGCCCAACTACTTGGCAAGGGTTGGTCCGCCGATGACAGGGGGTGACGGTTTTGTCCACCACCGGCCGGATGATCTTTATGGCTCGCTTTACCACAGCATGAACCCTCCGCGGTTATCCATTTATCTTTTTGTTGACTGCTCCAGTTTACTAAGAAGGGCTTTTGCTTGGGGGATGGTGGGACTTCCGGGGTAATCCCGAATGAGTTGTTGTAAATGGGCCAGTGCTTGATCTCGCAGGCCCCGGGTGACCTCTGCCTCGGCCAAGGCGAAGAGGGCCAAATCAGCGTACGGCGAGGTGGGGTTAATCGTCAGTAACTGTTCCACCACCTGCCGGGCCGGGCCGAGTTGATTTCGCGCAAGCCAGTATCGTGTTTTCAAATAGCCCCAATACCCCTCAATCTTGTCGGCGGGGAATTCTGCTTCCCAGTTGCGAAGTTGCTCGGCAGCCCGCTCCCACCAATCCACTTGGAGGAAATCTTCCACCGACCGGGAGTGCGCCCCTTGCCAAGCTATCCGTTCCACATAGGTTCGAGGATTCTGCAATCGCTCTTCTGCTTGGCGATAAAGCCGACGAGCCTCGTCAGCTTGACCAAGCGCCGCGTGATAATCCGCCCAGACCCGGGCAAGCTTGGCCGCCAAGTTCCCCCGGTTGACTGTGCCGAGTTTCTTTTGGGCGCTTTCCAGAAGTGACGCGGCTTCCTTAGGAGAGGTAAGATCGTTGACAAGGATGTCGGCGGCCTCGGTCTGAGCCTCCGCAACGGCCTCCGGGGAGGTAAGCCGTTCAGCTGCCCCTAGCCAAATAGCCAGCGCCGCTTTTGAGTCGCCCAGATAGTCGCGGGCCATTGGCCCCACAAGTCTCGCCAGGGCAAGAAGCTCTGCATCGCCACGGGCGGCAGCTTGCCCGGCAAAAGCGACCTGGCCCGCCGCTACCGCCGCTTGGATCCATTTGGCGGCCTCGGTTCGCTTGGCAGCAAGCTCCTTTTTGCGTCGTGCCAACTCTTCGGGGGTAGAAGCCACATCTTGCGGCGTCTTCCCGGCTCCGGGCTGTGGCGGCTCCTCTCCCCCCAGGAGTAGTGTGGCTTTGTATTCGTAAGCTAGCACCAGCTGACGAAGTGAGACGGCGTCCAGTTTCTTCGGGTTGTATTGGGAAAGGATAGGCAAGTATTGATCAATGGTGGGGAAGCTTTGTTCGCCCTTCTGGGCCTGGGCGCGCCGTCGAGGGATGTTGTAAATGGGTTGGTCTACTAAGATCCGGTGCGCAATTTCTACCGGCCGGCCAGCGCGGGTGACCGTCAGCTTCACGGTGTACAAGCCAGGCCGGAGGTACACATGGAACGGATTAAGCTCTTCGGAGGTCTGGCCATCGCCGAAATCCCAATGGACTTTCACCCGGGTTAAAAGTTCGGGCGGAGAGGTGTTGGTGAATTCGACCCCCACTAAGGGATCCGGATTGTCCGGCAAGGGGACGTCCCCGGTGGCCTCAAAGGTAAAGTCAGGCATGAGTTTTTCCCGCCGCGAGCTTGGAGGCCCCGGCGTTAGTCGCCCCACCGCCCAGGAGCGAAAGACCTCCGGCGGGATGGCTTGCGGCTGGGGCTTGGCGCCGGAAGGGTTCGGTTCCCAAGCAGCGACCATGGTCGCCGATGGACCGGCAGCAGCGTGATAGTATTCAAACCGATGCGGCCCAGCTTCCAGGCGGATATCACGCCTCATTCCCGGTTGGGCGAACCGCTCCGGCCGATGGCGCCCGGGGGCTTCGACCACCAGTTTGTCATCAATCACAAGGAAGCTACAGTCTTCGCTGGATGTATAAAATCCGTATACCCCTGGTGTACTGATGTGCAGATAACCGGAGTAGCGGCTTAGAAAGGGTTCTGGCCGGGGCCACACAGGGTTGAATCCGTGGAGCACTCCGTCAACATAATCAGCCCCGATAGGCTCGGCTTGTTCGAATGCCTTCTTCACGGAGTCGAAGGAAAACAGATTGACATCGGCCGGAAATTTCCTTGCCTCGAACAAAAGTCCGTCGCGGCTTGTCCAGGGGGGTAAAGCGGCAGGGTCCGGGGGCTGTCCCCCGTAGAGGATCACATAGCTTTCTTCCTGGGGTACCGTCTGAAAGGCTAGCCGACAAAAATCCCCGGGACCAACTTGGAGAACACGCGTCGGTACCGGGCGGAGCCGCTCCGTCGCAACGAGAACATTCTTTCCGTCAGGCTGGATTTCGCCGTGATGGAAAAACTCCACGACGACCACGGAAAAACTTCGGTCGGGGGGAACCCGCACGGGCCGCTGGGCGTTAAATTCCGTCCCCGCGCAGCGGAAACTTTGTGCCGCCGCATGTTCTCTAACCAGGACTGCCACCAGGAAAAAGAGCGCTATCAGACCAGGATGGGAACGGCGCTTCAACATGGCGGAGTACCGAGTAACTTCATCCTGAAGTGGAAACATAGGCGATGGCATTCCTTTTGGCCCCGACGGCTTATCCCAGTGCGTTAACCACGCCAAAATGGAGCGGCCCAGCATGGTGGAGCCTTGATGGCACAGCAAAAAGGGGACCGCCAATTTTTACAGCTTGTCACGAAGGTTCGGCTACGACGAAGCTTTTTGATCTTGCGAAGTCGCCTCGCCCAGCATTGTTGCAGACAAATATCAGTTATTGCGGAAAAATGCCGCATAAATTAATGTAAGTTTGGTGCGCAACTGAAGAAAGACCCGACGAGGAGTTAGGCATAATGTCTAGTGCCCAACCCAGTTTGTCTCAGCCGGTAGCTGCCCCTCAGCTTAGCCCCGAGGAAATTGTGCAGCGGGTGGCCAAAGCCCGCGAGCTCCTCCTAAACGAAGTGCACAAAGTGATCATTGGCCAAGACGAAATGATCGAGCAGATGCTGATTTGCATCTTTGCTCGGGGTCATTGTTTGACAATTGGCGTGCCCGGCTTGGCCAAGACGCTCACCGTATCCACGTTGGCCAAGGCGCTACATCTGAAGTTTTCCCGGATCCAATTCACCCCTGACCTCATGCCGAGTGACATCACCGGAACGGAAATCATCGATCAGGATCCGAGCACTGGCCAGCGGTATTTCCGGTTTGTGAAAGGGCCGATTTTCGCCAACATTGTCCTGGCCGATGAGATCAACCGAACGCCGCCGAAGACCCAGGCGGCTCTTCTGCAGGCGATGCAGGAATATGAGGTCACCGTGGCCGGGAAGACCTACCCCTTGGAACAGCCGTTCTTTGTGATGGCTACTCAAAACCCCATTGAACAGGAAGGTACTTATCCCCTGCCAGAGGCGCAGCTTGACCGCTTCATGCTCTCCATCCACATCGGCTACCCCACCAGGGACGAGGAACGGGAGATTGTGATGACGACCACCCAGCCGATGCGGAAGGACATTAACCCCGTGCTATCCGGAAAAGATATCCTGTGGATTCAGCACCTTGTTCGCCAGGTGCCGGCCAGTCAACACATGGTGGATTATGCGGTGGATATTGTGCGGGCGACTCGGCCCAAAGATCCATCGGCGCCCGACTTTGTCAAAAACTACCTAGCCTGGGGTGCCGGGCCGAGAGCTGCACAAAACATCATTCTGACGGCCAAAGCCCGGGCGATTCTTCACGGCCGCTATGCCGTTACTGCCGAGGATGTTCGCGCGGTTGTCTTCCCGGTTCTTCGGCACCGAATCTTCACAAATTTCAACGCCGATGCCGAGGGAATTGACGTTGACCAAATCATCGAGCGGATTTTGAACACGGTGCCCGAGCCGACCTACGGCGAACATATACCCGTCCGCGCTCCGACTCGAAAGGGTCCAGCCAAGGAAGCATCTCGAGCTGCGGCAAGCGTCACACCCCCTCCGCCGCCCCCACCGCCCCCGGGGCCAATTCCTCCACCGGCGGAATCGCCCCTTTCTGGCGGAGAAGCCGAGGTGGACGTAACCGGAAGCGCGTTATCCCCGCCGGCAGTCGCCGTCCCCAAGAAATCCGTGGGTCCTAGGGAGTAATAGGAAGCTCTACGGCCCTACCTCGGGACCGCATGCGCTTTTTGCCAAAGGCCTCGGCGTGTCTACTCCTTGGTCGCAGAAGCGGCGACGGGCTCGTAAACGCCGCAGCAACCTACCGAAGCCTGGACCGGATCAGCCGGCACGCAGGGTCGCAGCCCCAACTTGCTTAGGAACCAAACGGCAGGACACCAATTGGTGAAAGCAGACTGGAAGAGGTTAAGGCCGGCGAAAATGGTCAATATAAGCCAATATGGGGAGTGAACCCACCCCAAAATCGCGCTGAGGGTGACCACAATCCCCGCCATCAGTCGCAAACCACGTTCAACCGTCATACTCGGAGCTCCCCTGGATTTTCCAGATTCAACCACCAGCTACTACCACTTTCGCTTCCTTTTTCTTTGGTTAGACTGAGTGGTTCCGTCGCTAGCACCGGCCAGGTTACCGAGGTCTCTGCGGTGACCGCGCTTACTCTTTTCTACGGCATTATTTGAAAGGTGTTCCTGTCAAAAAGCCAAAAATGGTAGCGATTGAGCTTATTCGTGTGCCCGCTCTAGAGGTAGTCCCGAGGATTTTCCGCCCGTATCGGAAAACTTCAGGCGCAGCCCCATCTAAGCGACCGGAAAACTTTTGCCGTCGCGGCCGCAGTGATATCCTACCGGCATCGTTCTACTCGCGCCGGCCGAAATCAGGTCCAAAGCAGTTGTGCCGTTGGAGGTTTCGAGGCGGTCAATTTCGAACGCGGGCTGTGCCCTACGGATTGTTCACATTTTGCTGGACCTCTAAGAGTCTTTCGCCCGCCTCCCCCCGAATGAACTGAATGACTCTCGGATCCGTGGCCTGATCGATGGCAACGGCCGGACCATCGTAAATTATCTGTCTTTCATCGGCCCTAAGACGATCAACGGGATAAAGCATCACAATGCGATCGGCGACCTTCTTGGCCGTCCGCATGTCGTGCGTGACCACTACGGTTGTGACGGGATGGTGGCGCCGGGTGGCCATGATTAGCTCGTTGATCACATCACTCATAATAGGGTCCAGACCAGTTGTCGGCTCATCATAAAGCATGACCTCAGGTCCAAGGGCCAGGGCCCGAGCGATTCCCACGCGTTTACGCATTCCGCCGGATAATTGGGCCGGGTATTGCTCAGCTACTCGCGGGGGAAGTCCCACTTCTGCCAAACGGGCCAGAGCAATCTGGCGGATCTCTTCTTCCGATTTGGATGTGTGTTGCCGCAAGGGGAAGGCAACGTTCTCGCCGACGGTCATGCTGTCGAAAAGGGCCGCCTGCTGAAACACGAAACCCAACCGGGTGCGGAGCCGGGCAAGCTCTGCTTCGCCCACTTCTCCCAGATTGATACCGTCGAACAACACTTGGCCCCGGTTCGGCCGGATTAGTCCGATCATAGTCTTAAGCAGCACTGTTTTCCCGCAACCGCTTTCACCAATAATCGCCACCGACTCTCGAGGAGCGATATCTAGCCAAATGTCCCGAAGCACGACTCGCCGACCAAACCAAACCCAGACGCCCTCAAGACGCAGGATCGGTCGGCAACTTGTGTTTTGGCATGCCGCTGCCTCCTGTGTCGGCGGTTGGGAAGCCCGTTGAGTCAATTGATTGTCAACAGGTGTGCTCTCTTCCATTGTGGACAGTGCCCTGGTTCGGTCCGCAAGTAAACAAGGTGAGCCGCGGGAGGATCGCAGCGGACCACTCCTAGCAGTTAAGCCGACGTCATAATAGCTTCGGACCCTCGGGCCAAATGCTCAGGTAGATCTTCTCGATGATGATCCCCAGTGCCAAGTCAAGCATCAAAATTACAACAAACGCGACGACGAAGGCGGCCGTTGCAGCCCGACCGACACCTTCTGCCCCAGGGGCACAATGAAATCCTTGATAGCAGGCGATCAGGGCAATAGCCGCCCCAAAGAAAAACGTCTTGGCTACCCCTGCCAACACGTCGAACGCTTTGATGTAATCGGCTGAATTTTGGACATAATGGTGGGGGTCAATTCCCAAGATCCAGACGCTGTAAAAATACCCGCCCAACACCCCCATAAAATCAGCCACCACGCTTAAAGCGGGGATCATCAACAAGCAAGCAAGAAAGCGTGGCACGACCAGGTAATGAATGGGATTGGTTCCCATGGCCGTCAGGGCGTCGATTTGTTCGGTGACACGCATGGTGCCAAGCTCCGCAGCCATTGCGCTTCCCACACGCCCAGCGAGCATCACTGCAGCAAGCACCGGCCCTAATTCCCTAATCACCGCCATGTTGATGACCGCTCCCAGCCAGGTCTCCATCCCCACCCGATGAAATTGCGTGTAACTTTGAACAGCAAGCACCATTCCCACAAAAGTTCCCGTCAGTGCAACCACAGGGACGCTGCGAACGCCCACTTGATAAAAGGTTGGCCAAATCGTCCCCTTTGCGGGCCAGCGGCGAAATAGCCAGGCAAAAGTCGAGGCCGCAAAAAGGGTGACATGCCCCAGCTGCTCTAATCCGTAGAGGACTTGCCCACCCAGCTGTTCCAAAACATGGAGAAATCCCGCCACAAGGGGCAGTCGGAATTTCTTCTGCGTGTCACTTAAGATTTCTGGGGACTCCATCGCAGGTCACCTCTGGCGCAAGTACCGTCACAAGTAGCCATGTCGCGAGGCACTGCCAGTCCTGTCAAGGCCGTACTCAACTCGGCGGTTTGGCCCCGTCTTTGGGCACGAAAGTAACTGCCGAGTGAGCAAAAAGATTCTCCCGTGTGTTATACGGCCTTCGGGCATACTGGGGCGAGATGAATTCGCTCTTGCCGGTGTCTGCGGATGAGGCGGGAATCCTCCGAAACTCCGACGAATCAGTCCGATTTGTGTCGGTAATCTGAGGTAGTTAGCGGGCGTTCGGTGGGAAGCAGGTCCGATTCTACGGAGCAGTCACGGGCTTTTCTGCGGGGCGCTCCGCCCAAGCAACCACAGCGAGAAGCTCGCGCACGCCGACAATAAGAAACGGCAGCAAGACGGTTACATAGCGGTTGTTGTCCGCACGGATAAGCTCCCGCATCGCGCCAGAGGTGGGAGGGGGTGTGACGGGAATCCCGCCAATTTCAAGCGGCGGTCCACCGACGTGGTCGTACATAATTGGTACACGAAGGGCATAAAGAATCACGAGCACAACCGATGCCACTCCAAGAAACCGCAAGGCCGAGGACCGGCTCAAGAATAGGCCGATCAAACCAGGCAGCAAAACTGGCGTCCAAAATACCACGCCCGAAAGTGGGTGCAAAAGACTGTCGAAGAAATACCCCGGTCGGAAGGTAAGCCGGTTGATATCGCCTTTCAGAATGGCAAAGTTGAGCCATTTCCCAAACGCTGCAAAATTGTACAGCACCCAGGCGACAAGCGCCCAGCTTGCCCCGATAACAAGTAACACTGCAAGCCGCCACTGACCTTTAACAATTAACAGGAAGGCCAAAGTCCCCGCAAATACAGCCACTTCAAGCCGAACCAGGACTAGGTATCCGAGGAACGCTCCGCAGAGCAAGGCCTGGGTTGGCGTGCCAGTTTCATGTGCCCGAATAAAGGATAGCAGGAAAAGAGAACTAACGCCAAATGCGGTAAACGTCGCATAGAGTGGCGCAGTCACGATGTTGACGAGGAAAATAGGCGAGCAAAGGATAGCAACAATGACAAGAGCATAGGCCGGCCAGTCGGAAAAGCGGCAGCGTAAGGATTGTCCACACGTTATCACTCCGACTACGAGAAAAAACAAGCTCGTCGTGGCTAATGCTAGCACTAACTTCCACTGGAACCAGCTCCCTTCATGCGGCACATAAAAATCTTTGAAGGGTACGTGGCGCAGTAAGAGAGGTCGGGGCGGGATAAGCGCAAATTCAGACCCCTTAGGTCCCGGAGGCGGAAAGCCCGGCCCGTGGACGGTGGAAAATCCCTCTTTTGCCGGGTTGGAAAATGTCTCCTCCGGCGGCCAGCGCGGGGGTGGTGGACCGCGAAAAAACGGCGGCGGAGGTGGATACTCCACCACCTGCTCGGTGGTTACAAAAGGATCGACAGCAAATGTCAACAAGAAGTAGGGGATTGTGGCCGAAAGGCTATAGCCGGGCGATCTTTGCTGTGCAAAGTATAGGTTGCGGAGTATGGGTTTTTCTGGCTCGGGCGTGAGCCACTGCAGCATTCCGTAATAGTCCACAGAATCGGCGGCGATATTGGCCCGGGAAAAGGCGACGAAAACCACCACCAGAAGCATTACACCGCCGTAAAAGATAAGCCGATCTAAGGCCGCCCAGCTGGGTCTTTTCATGCAATCGGCACCCTGGCGGAAAACGAGCATTTGTCGGCCCAACGCCCCGAGAAGATCTGCCTAAATCCGGCTAGAACCGGAAGATCTCTCCGATCAATCCGCGTGGATGCTTAGGGAGTTTGGGCCCCGCCTATAAGCTTGCGGCCAAGCCAGGTAGCAAAGCCTAGCGCAAAGCTCGGAAAAGGCCGCCGGCTTTCAAAAAAACGACGCGGGGGCACTCGGCCCCCGCTTAGAAATCGGCCAGATACCGCCTACCCTATCGGTACTGCGTCTGCCGAGTAGCTTTTGGTTTGCTAGCTGGCCCAAAACGGCCAACTTGCAAGGTTGATTGCCGCCGGTTAAACGCCCAGGGCCATCAGGTGCTGCCCCTTACCGAGCCGCTGCCAGCCCCGACTAACTCCGGCTGGCCAGACTGCGGATCGCGCTCCTCGACCGACCCGAGGAAGACAAACTGCTTCTTGCCGTTGACCTCCTGGACATCGACGGTGATCAGGTTCTTGCCTTCGAACTGGCCTTTGAGGAGCTCTTCGGACAACGGGTCCTCGATGTAGTTTTCGATTGCCCGCCGCAACGGCCGAGCGCCGTAGTCCAAATTGGACCCCTTCTTGATCAGGAACTTCTTGGCTTCCTCGGTCAGCACCAGCCGCAAGCCGCGCTCTTTGAGCCGCTCGCGGACCTTGGCCAGCTCCAGTTCGATCACCTTCTTGAGGTCCTCCTCGGTCAGATATCGGAAGACGATGATGTCGTCCACACGGTTGAGGAACTCCGGCCGGAAAATCCGCTCGATCTCCTCCTGGACCCGTTCCTTCATCCGCTCGTAGCTCGTGTCCGGATCGGAAGCGTGGAAGCCGAAAGTTCCCTCGTTCTTAATTGCCTCCGCACCGGCGTTGGTGGTCATGATGATGATGGTGTTGCGGAAGTCCACATTCCGGCCGAAGCTATCCGTCAACCGACCCTCCTCCATCACCTGGAGGAGCATGTTGAAGACATCCGGATGGGCCTTTTCGATTTCGTCAAACAGCACCACCGCGTACGGCCGGCGACGGATCTTTTCGGTCAGCTGGCCACCTTCTTCGTAGCCCACGTAGCCTGGCGGGGCACCGATCAGCCGACTGACGTTGTGTTTTTCCATGTACTCGGACATGTCGATCTGGATCAGGGCGTCCTCATCGCCGAACATGAACTCGGCAAGCGCCTTGGCCAACAAGGTCTTACCAACACCCGTTGGCCCAGCGAAGATGAACACCCCGATCGGCCGCTTCGGATCCTTCAGACCGCTGCGGCTGCGGCGCACCGCCCGGGCAACCGCCTTGATGGCTTCGTCCTGACTTACCACCCGCTTGTGCAACTCCTCCTCCATGTGCATCAAGCGGCGAGAATCCTCTACGGTCAGTCGGCTGACCGGGATTCCGGTCATCTTGGAGACAACCTCGGCCACCACGTCCGCGTCCACGATACCGCTACACTCGCGGGACCGCTGCTGCCACTCGCGAGTGAGCTGCAACTTGCGCTTCTTTAGTTTGTCCACTTGATCACGTATAGCAGCAGCCTTTTCGAAGTCTTGATTGGCCACTGCTTCCTCCTTCTCGCGATTGAGCCGCTCGATTGCTTCGTCGAGGGCTTTCAAATCGGGCGGCCGAGTCATCGACTTCAAGTGGACCCGGGCGCCGGCCTCGTCAATCACGTCAATAGCCTTATCTGGCAAGCACCGGCCGGTGATGTACCGGCTGGAAAGTTCCACAGCCGCTACGATCGCATCATCGGTAATCCGCACGTGGTGATGCTTCTCGTAGCGATCGCGGAGGCCACGGAGGATGTCAATCGTTTCCTCCTTTGTCGACGGCTCCACTATGATTTCCTGGAACCGCCGGGCCAGGGCGCTATCCTTTTCGATATACTTGCGATACTCATCGAGCGTGGTGGCACCAATACACTGGATTTCGCCCCGGGCCAAGGCCGGCTTGAGGACGTTGGAGGCGTCGATGGCCCCCTCGGCACCGCCAGCGCCAACAAGGGTGTGAAGCTCGTCAATGAAGAGGATAACGTTCTTGGCCCGCCGGACCTCGTTCATGACGGCCTTGATTCGCTCCTCGAATTGGCCGCGGTACTTCGTGCCGGCCACCATCAACGCCAGGTCCAGGACAACGATACGTTTGTCCAGCAACAGCTCAGGCACATCGCCGGCCACCACCCGTTGGGCAAAACCTTCCACAATGGCCGTCTTTCCGACCCCGGCTTCGCCCAACAGAACTGGGTTGTTCTTGGTCCGCCGGCAAAGGATCTGCATTGTTCGCTCGATTTCCCGCTCGCGACCAATGACGGGGTCAAGCTTTCCTTCGCGAGCAAGTTCGGTGAGGTCGCGGCCAAAGCTGTCCAAGGCGGGTGTGTTGGACTTGGTGCGACGGGATGTTTCAGGCGATGAGCCCCCAAGCCGATCCGCGCCTTCACCGCCTTCCATACCATGGCCCAAAAGGTTGAGCACTTCCCGGCGCACGTCCTCCAGGCGGACGCCCAAATTCATCAACACTTGGGCTGCCACACCCTCTTGTTCGCGAAGGAGGCCCAACAACAAGTGCTCAGTGCCGACGTAGTTGTGGTTCAAGTTCCGGGCCTCCTCGAGAGAATATTCGATGACTTTCTTAGCGCGCGGAGTATGCGGGAGCTTGCCCATGGTGGGCATATCTGGCCCAGGTTGAACGAGTTTGAGCACCTCCGCGCGAATTTTCTCCAAGTCAATATTCAGCAAGTTGCGCAAAACATTTGCGGCAACTCCCGACCCCTCCTTCAGGAGCCCAAGCAGAATGTGTTCAGTGCCCACGTAGTCGTGGTTGAACCGCTGGGCTTCCTGATTGGCAAGCTGCATGACTTTTCGAGCACGATCGGTGAAGCGCTCGTACATCGCCGACAACCTCTACGAAGCAGATCTAAGGAACCGCGGTGCTTTGGACCATTCCGCCAGCACCAAACCCCCAGTTATTTTCGTTGCAAACGACCGCAGCGTGAAGCCGAAGGCTCCCACTCCCAATCGAGCTGCGGCTAGTCGGCGAGCCAATCGGCTTGGCCGGGAGGCCGCCTGCCCCCAACCCTCGAGGGGCTTCACTACGATTGCCCCCACTTTGGGTTGGGTCCTCACATATTTCTACGTTGGATTTAACTTGCCCGACTGAACCTACCGGAGAAATTTTGCAAGATCTCAGCCACAAATTTCCTTACGCTAGCTTGACAGTGGTTCGGGCTTTTTGCCCATCGGGTTTGTTGCCCGAAGTCTTCACTCGCGTCAGCACCGATCTGGTGACCCTAGTCCAGTTAGCCCAATCGCATCATGCAAACAGCGTCGCCTCTTCCTTCTCCTCTCAGCTCTTCCCCTTAAAAAGTGAAAGGATTCCATTACGCCTTTGCCGCGTCAATATCCCGAAACAATCCGTCTTTTAGGTTCTCCGTTGCGCTGGCCTCACCAGATCAGGGTTATTGCGGTCAGTTACCTCTCCGGTACCCGCCTCTCAAACTTAAAAGGTCTGGAAGGATCTCCCGCTACCGAAACGACGCGCTAATCCCCCCGAAAGGTGGATATGACCACTCGCTTTTTCTCGTGACGCTTAGAATAGGTCACTCCCCGCCCAAGAATGAGCCCTTGTCAAACTCCCAAGCCTCCGGATCAAAAGCCGAAAGCTTAAACGCTGCCCCAGGAAAAGCTGCAACCCGCCCTTTCCGACTGTTTGGTGAACCAAAGCCAGCCGACCGGACACCCGTTACGGCTTCGGCTCTGCACCGGCCGCACACCGCTCAGCCACGCGCAAAAACGAGCAAAATTCGAGGCCCCACCCATCAAAGATACATTAGCGGATTTGTGCCGGCTTCTGACGATTCGCCAAATCGAACGAATACGCTCCGATTTTGGCCCTCCGATGCTTCAAATTCGGCAGTTTTTCGCATCCACAACAAGTCGAAATTCAGGACGGCTGATCCCTCAATAAATGAAAGCCCAAACCTGCCAGTCCCTGATTCCTCCGGTAATTCTGCCTATTTTGGCGCCAGCCTTTCTCACGACTGGCAAGAAAACGTGTCGGAAGCGGTCTCGCTTACCATCCCGATCCGGCCCCTGGGGACTGAAGCACCTCCGGTTCCAGGAATTTGCCGAAACCATTTAGCTTACCGGGATTGTTGCGGCACATCCGTTGAAGCGGTCTTCCCAAAGGTTTGACTTCGCCCAGTTGAGCTGGACCGTTTCCTCAGGAAATTTTCAAACCCCAAGAAAGGACGAACCCACAAAAACTTGCTTTCAAAAGCCGTGCCGCTTCAGGTGCACAATTCTGGGTCATGCCCCGATTCGAAAGGCAGAACCGGCTGACTGAGTTTCTGGATTCCCCTGGAAGTCCGTTCCGCTCCCTTTGCCCGTCGCGGGCCGGACATCCGTGTCTTAGCGATTTTTTCGGCTACGAACAAAGCTCGCAGCTTGGGACCGGGTTAGGCCAAGCCACTGGATGTCATCGTGCGGCAAAACGAAAAGGGCCGCAATTAACCATAATGGTGGCATTGGGGTTACACTACAGAAGGGGTCAGGGATTTGGTCCTGACCAGACCAGGCCGATCACCAAGCTTCCGAGAAGTGTGGGGATAGCAAGCTCTTAAGCCGCTTTCGCGTGTTCTGCGGTTCGGGAGTCTTCTTTCAAAGGCGCCAAGCCCTCCGACGAGGTTTCCGTTGGTTCGAGCTCCAGTTGCCGCAGAAGCGACTTCTCGCGGTGAAGCTCTAGGATCCAGCGACCGGAGCTATCGATCTGACGGAGATGCTCAAGTTGTCTCCTGGCGTCCCGGATCCGGCCCTGCCTGCGATGAACGCTCGCCAAAAGGAGCCTTGCTTCCGCGTCCTGAGGGTTATGCTCGAGATGCCGGGCCAATTTAGCTGCTAGCAACTCCCAATCGCCTCTTAAGTAGTGCTCGAGGAAGTTCGGAAAAGGATCATTCTCTTCGCGGAGGGATTCTTCGCCCGCGGCAGTGAGCGAATCTTCCTTCCGGCGAGCCAGGCTAATGGCCACAAGCCACGCCCCTGCGGCTAATCCCCAAAGAAGGATGCGGGCTTCCCGCGAAAGCCATTCGGTCCACAGGGTCTCACTGACGAGGGTTAAGTTGAAAAGTAGCCAAAAAGAGCAAGCTGCGAGCGTGGCCCCCAAGGAGGAATAAGCTCTACTAAATCCGGGAATTACTATGCGCAAATATGCCATCCTTGGCCTTCGCCCGCGGGCTTCCTCGTTATCCAAAATTGGCGAACTTCCACACAGGAAGAAGGAAACGTGTTCCCCAAAGGCGAAAACCCGCCCTACCGCGTCCTTTTCGTCGGGATTAATGCCGTGGGAGTCTTAATTTCACCGCCTTCGCGTCCTTAGGCGGTCGGGTAGCTCCAAGGCGCGGCCGGCACACCCGCGATTCGTCGCCTAAATCTGCGCCAAAACCGCCATATCTGGGATCTTTATTTCCCCACCCAAGGGTGGTTTTTTAAGGGAACACCCTGCGTTCTTCCCCGGCAACCTTCAGCCAAGGAAACCACTCTTACAGTTCCTGGCTCGGGGACGGAATTGTAGCGCGACGAAATAGCCGTCTACAACGGCGATCGAACTTAACTGCTTTGGAAGTGGTGTGGGAGGGTAGTCTTGCCACAGGGTCATCGCGATCCCGGCGCGAGAACTGCCACGAACGGGCACCCCGCTGCGAAAGGAGTGATCCGGGTGTTGCTTTTTCGCGGCCGCCCCATTACCACCTGCCGAAAAACTTGCTCTCAAATCGGTGAGAGTGCTTGACCCTAGGAACTGATACCCTGCTTTACTTGCAATGAGCAAATGCCCAGCCCGCGGCAAGTGGCCGGCTAGTAGCTTCTTGCGAAAAACCAAGCTTACCCCCCCCGGGGAGAATACCGGTGGATACCCCGTCTGGCCCCCGTGCCGCGATTTGCAGGGAGCTACGGTGGGCGGTCCTCCACATTGAACGCTTCCTGAAGGTCCGGTAATTTGATTCGGGGGCTACCTGCCCATTTACCCTCGAGAGTGCCGACTCGGGAGATCTGCCGTCGATGTCCTTATGGACGGATGCGGGATCGCGAGAAATCCTTTACGTGCTGCTTTACGTCACCGAATGGGCGATCCGATTGGTGATGCTTTTCACTGTCCCGCGACGGCGAAGTCCCAATGCTGCTTTGGCTTGGCTTACCGTCATCTTTTTCCTTCCGTGGGTGGGTTTGGTCCTTTACTTACTGGTTGGGAGTAACCGCCTACCGCGGCGGCGGGTGGAGCGCTATCGCCAGCTCATTGAGGAATTTCATCGGCAAATAGGTCGGCTCCCCCAAGATAGTTTGGTGGTCAACCCGGCCCTTCCCGCCGAGGCGTCCTCCGCCGTTCGTTTGGCAGAGCGTCTCGGCCAAATGCCCATTCTCGGCGGTAATCACGTGGAGTTTCTTACCGAGACCGAGGATGTCATCGACCGGCTAATTGACGACATCGACCAGGCTTCTCATCACATCCACATGCTTTTTTACATCTTCCATGATGATGAGACGGCACAGAGGGTGGGTGCGGCCCTCATTCGCGCTGCCGCACGGGGGGTAGCTTGCCGCGTACTTGTTGACGCTGTGGGGTCTCGGTTCATGCTTCGCCGCTTGGCTGGGGAGCTTATTCGGAAGGGGGTAAATGTTCAGGTTGCGCTTCCGGTTGGACTTTTCCGCCGCACGGTAGCCCGAATCGATGTCCGGAATCACCGCAAGATTGTGGTAATCGATGGCAAGGTGGGTTACACCGGCTCGCAGAATATTATCAACGCCGACTACGGCCGGCGGGGGCTAGCGTGGCATGATATGACAGCGCGGGTGGAAGGCCCGGCCGTTCTGGCTCTTCAGGCGGTCTTCTTAGGTGATTGGTATTTCGAGACAGAGGAGATTCTCAGCGACGCGGCGTTCTTCCCCGCCACCCAACCGAAGGGCGATGTACCAATCCAGGTCCTGCCGAGCGGGCCGACTTACCCGGTGGAGAATTACCATCGCATGGTGATTGGCGCCCTTCACACGGCTCGCCAGCAGGTGATTGTGACCACCCCTTACTTCGTGCCAGATCAGTCGTTCCTTCAGGCGGTTCAAATCGCCGTTCTGCGGGGCGTGGAGGTGATCCTAATCGTACCGGAAAAATGCGACAAACTGCTAGTTGGGGCCGCCGCCTGGTCCTATTTCGGCGATCTTTTGGACCTGGGCTGCAAGATTTATCTTTATCGGCCCGGTCTGCTTCACGCCAAAACAATGACAATCGATAACTGTTTTTCCTTCCTAGGGACGGGGAACTTTGATATTCGCTCATTCAGCCTCAATTTCGAGGTCAACTTGCTGCTTTACGGCCAAAGGGTGACCGCCGAGTTACGTCGGCTTCAGTTCCAGTATTTGGCCCGCTCGCGGATGTTGACACCAGAGGAGTGGCAGGCTCGGCCCGAATGGCTAAAGACCCTTGACGGAATTGCTCGACTGATGAGTCCCCTGCTATGAAAGTCGGCCCCTTCCCGGCCAAATCAACGCCAGAGTCAACATCCGTTGACAAAAGCTAGAAGGAGTTGTCTGTAGCTTGCAAGGGTATTGTAAACAAGCTATTCATCAAGCGGCGGAGTCCTTGATCGTTGTGCGGCGACTTGTGCGAATATCCCGCCGCCGACCTTGCCGGCCGCTTCAAAAGGGGCGAGCACTGCTCATTGGCGTAGGTCCCCCGGCGGGAGAGCGCCGAGAAGCCAAGGTGTAGGCAGTTCGCGGAGTTCTTCCTCCGGCCCGACCGTTGGCTCCGATGGCGGAGTTGGCACCTCGGCTGGTTGTTGGCCAGCGGTTAACAATTCCCGGCGGAGGAAAAGCATTCGCGGATAAACCGGCTGTTTACCTCGGGGTGTGGGAATCAGGATTTCGAACTCGCACGGTACACGGTCAACAACTTTACGGACCACCACCGGCTGCTCAATCCAGCGGGCAAAGTGCGCGCGGGCAATTTCTGCTCCCGCCTGGTAGATCTCCTCCGGCGTGCGCTCCCGCCACCCTGGACAGTAAGCGTAGGTGATGACAAGGCGGTAACGCCGCAGCACCTCTGGGTTGGTGACGGACACCGAGATACGATTGCGGCCCGGGGCAAGATAGGGCAAAGCCTCCTGATTGTGCTGGAGGACACTGATGACTTCCAATCGGTTAAGGGCGTGTGTAAACGTAAGCCTTAGGCGATAGCTGTAGATACCGCGGACGGCATCGGAGAAGGCCTCAAGACTTATTGGTCGGAACGGCTCCCCCTCGCGCGATAGCTCAAGCTCAACCGGTCCAGGTTCTACCGTCAACACGGCTTTGGCTACCACGTACGGGGATTCCATAGGGATTACCACCCGGCCCGGCCGGCTTTCGTCAACAAGAACAATTTGCCCATTGCGTACAGCGACATTGTCAACGTCCTCCAGGCCGCTCAGGCAGTCCTCGTTTTTCAAATCTGGGGCGAAGATCAATCGGCCGTTAGACCACGTCCGGCGGCGCTCCGTCCCCCCGTAAGGTTCCAGAATGGGTCCAATCACTGGACAATTGCGATAGTCTTTGTCCCCACAAGTGTGGTGCGGTGGGTTCTTACTAGTGCCAAAGTACCACCCATCCGGTTCCTTATCCCACGTGAGGTCCAGGCGATAACCCGGCCGAAGGTTTACAGCGGCGGAATAGGAAGGATCATCGAACACGATAGATCCCCAGCCGCGGGGACTGCCGGCATTGCGGCTACTTCGCACGCCACTAAGGATGCCGTCGGGACTGTCGCCACAGACAAGAAGGGCCGGTGCTGTCCACTGGGCCTGCCCACCGCGAATCGTAAACGGATTGTGGCGGAAGTACCAAACCTTTCTGGCTTCGTCGAACACTATGGCCTTTGTGATCAAATCAGGGTTGGCCTTAATGTCCTCTTGGGAGGCAATTGTCCACCCACGAGGAGCACGCGGATCGGGAGCCCAGGTGTAAAACTTAAGAAACGTGTCCAGCCAGTGCCAGCGGTCACCGTAGAAGACTTCGATTGTGGTGTGGCCGGGGTCGCTCCAGCCGCGATAGCGCCACCGATAGCCGGCTGCTTCAAACAGGGCCCCCAGCACGGTGTGCTCGCCGCCGCAAAGTGCCCATCCATAGACGTGAATGAGTTTAAGCGCTGAGATCGGCTTCCTTTCGGTCGGATAAGCATGGTGATAAATCAAGTAGCGGCATACGTTGTAAAGGGCAATTGCCCGTTCATCATCCGTCTGGCACTGCCGGGTGACAGATTCCACAAGACTTCTGAGCGAGGAACAATCTGGCGCCCGATCGCATACGACGCGCACGTCCTGGAGGAGGACTGGCGTCCGAGTAACCTCCTGGGCCTGCAAGGCGGCTGACGTCGATCCAACAAGCAAAACCACGGAAACCACCGCAGCCAGTTTGTGAATAAAACCAGACCGGTTTTGCCATATCATGGAAGGATCCTCCCGTTGTCAGCTAGGGAAGGGGAATTCCTGACACTCGTGTATGCCGAAATATTTGAATAAAGTGCCAGTCCAGGTTCCATCTTGGAGAATTTTGGCCTTCCGTGGGCGACCGCGACGTGGCGCCTCGTAAATGCCGCCTATTCCTTTATATTACAGCTTGGTCGGCCTTTAAAGCAGTCAGCCGAATAAACCGAATCGCCCTGGCAGCGAGAATTTCCCGTTTCACATTTGAACTTGCCGCCGCACCGCACCGTTGGCCGAATTACAAAGACCCGAATTCCGTTAATGCGGCTATCCGGCCGTTGTGCGATCCTTCTGTGGCTTTGCGCAAACATGCGCCGGGTTGTGGGAGGTAAACATCGGTCGTTCGGAAAAAAGGCTTATCCATGAGGAAAAAAGTTTTCATAAACTTTCGGCTGCGCTGCTTGCGGCTTTGCTAGCTTGTGGAGGAAAGGGAGAGACGGTCATTTATCCAGCGCCCGAGGGGGCGCCTACCTCAGGGCTTTATCATGTGGAAATTGGGCAACAAAGCGTGCCCGTTTATGCTGGTTCCCCTGTCCGCGTCTAAGAATTTTGTCAGTTTGATGTTGACGAACATGCCACCCTGCGGGTGGCAAGCAATCTCCCACTTGCCAATCCTCGCGTGATTTCCGAGCGATTTGGCATCGTACCGAAGGTGGAGGGCCAAAGCGCTTTGTTGACATTGCCAGGGCCATGCCACATTACTTTTCTCCCCGATGGTGCCTCTCCGCATAATGCCCTCGACATTTTTGCAAACCCGTCGATTTGCCGCAGGAAGGAGGATAGCGCCTCATCTTTGTGCCTCTGGGAATACACAAGAGGGATGTCACTCTTGGCGATGGAGAAAGCTCGTACCTTGCCGGGGGCGCCATTCTGAAGGGTGCGGTGAAAGTGGGGGGAAATGAGGCCAAAGTGCGGGGCCGAGAGATCATCGACGGCAGCGATTGGGGCCATTTTGAGCGTCGTGAGGTCCCCCTACGTGTTACCGGCAGGAATGTTGATGTCGCAGGAATTATCGTTCGCTTTTCGTGGCGGGCGGGCGTGTCCGTCGTCCGCACCAGCGATGTAGATATCCGGAACGTCGAGATTTGTGCTAGCCGGTTTCCCAACGACGATGATATCACCGTCAGCAACGCCGACAGTGTGCATGTCTCCGAATGCTTTGTCCGCACCGACGACGATTGTATTGCCCCCAAGGGTTATTCGGCTGACCGTCGCAATGGTTGCAATCGCATTTTCGAAAAGTGCCAGCTTTGGTGCGATCGGGCCATCAGATTCGGTTCCTCTTCTTTTTGCTTGACTAACCGGCCCGGAGTAAAATGCCGGTGACGGCAAATCGGGGGGTCGGGGTCGAGGGGGAAGTCGCAAGACCCTTACATTCTGGAGGAGGGAGGAAGGTATGGCTCGCTCTAGACGCGTCGCTGGATTGGCGTTCGGGTTGGCGTTGCTTCTGGGAGGGCTCATCTTAACAGCTGGTATCACAGCGCTTTTCGGGGAGAGGTCCGCCACGTCTGCAATCGGGGCGACTGTGCTCGCGGAGGTGGAAGGGGACCGTCCGCCGGAAGCGCAAGAGGGGCGGCGTCCTCCCGCAGAACGGGCGGATAGACCTGTACCGGAGCGCGTTGCCCGCCAGCGGGAGGAACTGGAGCGTGCTGCCGAGGAAATTCGTAGGCAATTGCGTGAGCTGGGGGAGGCTCAACCGGATCGCCGGGAGGCTTTAACGCGAAAGTTGGAGGAAATTGAACGGCAGCTTGCGGCTTTGGAGCGTGGTGATCGGCCTCGACCGCCCATGCCGCTGGAGCGACTCCGGCAGCGCATTGCCGAGCTGGAGGAGCAAATTGCGCAGGCCGAAAAGGCGGGCGAAGAACGCCGGCTCCAGGGTTTGAGGGCGGAAATGGCGCGGCTGCGGGAAATGATCGCGCGGGCCGAGGCTGGCCGGGATCTCCCGCCCCCTGAACGGCGACCGGAAATGCCGCCTGAGGAACGGGAGCGGCGGCTGGAACGCCTTCGGGCGGCAATCGAGAATCTCCACGCGGCCGGACTCCCGGAGCTCGCCCGCCGAGTGGAGGAGATCGCGGGCCGGATCCGCGAAGGCCAGCCGGTGGTCTTGCCCCCCGGCCCACCGGAGGGTGGACCTGTGATGGGCGAGATGCGCCGGATTGGCGAGGCGGTTCGCGAGCTGCTCGGTCGCACGGAGCAATTGGCCCGCCGATTGGAGGAACTAGCTGGGCGGATTGAGCGGCTTGAAAAGCGTTCGGAGGAGAAATGACAGTACTGGCCGCTCGTGGTGCCAAACATGCACCTCGATCCGACCGGGGCTCGGCAGGAGGGCGGTTTGCGCTTCGTGGAACGGCTTTTTGGCCTGAAGCCCTGGCGCCGCGTTTAGGATAATAGCTACTTGCAAGGGCTGTCGGCCGCACAACTTCGCTAGGCGTTGCGAGGTTGCCGGAATTCTCGGTGTGGAAGAGGCCCCGCATTTCGGCTGGGATGGATAGGCCTTGCCGCGGCGGGGCCTTTCTTCATGCGGGTAAGCTTCGTGCGTAGCGGGACTAGCCGGTAGGATAAATTTTGCCGGTAGCCAGAGGGATATTCCCAATGCACGAGGCTACAATCGCTGAGGCACTTATCCAGCAAGTTCGGGCTGTGCTTGATCGAGAAGGCCTTGCCGGGCGGGTCCGGTCCGTGGAAGTTGCGGTCGGGGCATTGTCTGGCGTGCTCCCAGACGCGCTTGATTTCGCGTTTGTCACCCTTTCTGCGGGGACTTTCTTGGAGGGGGCTGAGCTTGTCCTCCGGAGTGTACCCGGCGACTGCCTGTGCCGGGCCTGTGGCCAGAAATCGCCGGCGGAAGACTTGCTCTTCCAATGCCCCTTGTGCGGATCGCCGGAAATAACCCTCCAAGGGGGGCACGAGTTGCGCTTGGAGGCTATTGAGCTCGACGACCAGGCGTCCGACGGTTAGGGAGAGGTGCTACACTTTCCGGGCCAGAACCGAGCGCCTTGGGACGGGCACGGTCGCCCGGTCAATAGCCTGTCACGCTGCTCCTTATCATCAAGATCCGGATAGTAGTCCGCGAGCGAAACTCCTTGGGCCGATAGGGCTTGTCGACAAAAATCTCTTACTTCGTTTACGACACTTCCGGGCAGATGCTCGTGGCGGTGGCACCGCCCAGCGACAAAGAGAGGTTCGCCCTGCCGCAGTAGGTGGGGCGGAGTTACCTCGAAGGCATCGTAGTGGGTCCTCATATGGATAAAGCTTGCGTGCTTAAGGACACTGGAAATCTCCTCCGGGGAAAGAGGCGAAACACCTAAGAAATGTGCCACCCGGTGAACCACGGCTGACAAATCGCTGGCCATTTGTTCATACGTGGTAAATAGTATGTTGTCGTTTTGCTGTGCCAGTTGCCACCATCTTCCCACATGGTCGGGCCAAGGTGTCCACCAAGCCAATTTTCGATCGCAGAACCAACGGAGGATCTCCTCAAGTTCGATCCGGAATGGCCCGAGGTTCGCCCGGAAAAAGTCGACACAACTCGCAAAGCAGGCCACCGGGTGTCTGGCCACATAAATATACTTAGCTGCCGAGGCCAGGGGACAAAGCTCTACTGGCAAGTGTGTTTTGATAATGCGAAAGGCTGGCCGCTGCCCAAGGAGCGGCGCTTCCCAGGGAGGAATCGTCCACAGCGACTCAAGCCACGGGGAAACCGCCCCCATGGTTTGGCCGGAGTGCCCTAAGTCCACCTTCCCGCGGACAAGTATTTGGTAAACGACCTGCTGCATCCACGTGGTGCCAGACCGCAGTTGGGTCACCACAAAAACATCGTGTGGGGAAGGCCGATATTCTGTCGCAGCACGGAAAGACTCTGGGCTACAGGAGCCTTTAGGACCGGCTACCGCCCGAAACAAGAAAGTCGCTTGGTCAAGCCGAACGGATCCGAGTTTGCTTAGGACAAACAAAGTTGGCGTCAACACGCGACGGTGCCGCCGCAGAATCCGCGCAAACTTTTTTCGCTCCGCCTTGGGAAGGCCAAAATACCGGCCCTGGAGGCACCGTTTTCGGGACCATGCCAGAACGATGCTAAGATGGGCAAGCTGCGCCAAGAACCCGGCAGCCAATGCACAAAGGGATATATAAACGGCAGGCCAGACGCATTTGGCGAAACTTCCGGCCGAGCTTAAAGCTGGGTTTGGTAAGGCCGGTGGCGTGGGCTGGTCACCGGAGGTAAAGTCCGGTGGCTCGTCTTGTCCCCTCGGCCGCCGCTTTTGCAGTAATTGATCTAGTTGCTCAACAACTTTTGCCCCTTCTGGCGAGGCAGCAAGGTTGTTGACTTCTGCTGGATCAAGTTGCCAATTGTAGAGTTCTTGTCGGCCGGAGCCGTCGCGGATATACCACCACCGGTCAAAGATGACCGCGTCCATAAACAGCTCACCCTGCAAGGGTGGAATCAGCGGCCGAAGTGCCGCGTAAATAGGTCGCGACGAATGAAGGGAATGCCTGGGCCCTGATTCCGTTTCCCAAAGCCCTCGCCATGAGCAACCTGGCAGTTTGCCCGGCAGACCGACAAGGTCGAGGATCGTGGCCGGAAGATCGCACAAAGAGACGGGGAGGGTGACCTTTTTTCCGGCACAAGCTGCCCGAGGCAGCCGCAGAACAAGCGGCACATGGATAACGGCCCGATATAACGAGTTCCCATGGTCGCGAAGCCCGTGCTCGCCAAAATGCTCGCCGTGATCTGACGTGATGAGCAAGATTGCCTCATCAAGGAGGCCACGAAGGGCAAGGGCGTTGACAAGCATCCCCAAGCAATGGTCGAGGTAGGCGATTGCGCCATCGTAGGCATCTTGCTCGGCACGGCGCTCGTCCACTGAGAGCCGCTCTGGCTCAAGCACGATCGCATGACGAAGTTCCGCGTCGTAACGGATCCCTTCCCGGAGATGCCGTGGGCCGAACGTTTCATCAAATGGTTCCGCGGCGAAATAAGGCTGATGGGCGTCGATGAGGTTCAAAAAGGCAAAAAACGGTCGGTGTTGCGAGCGATCAAGCCACCGAAGAAAATCGGCGATCGTTTCTTCGGCGGTTTTGCGCCCCCAATAATGTCGCCGGCCAAGCAGGAACTGGAGTCGGGGACTGGTGACCACTCGTCGACCAATGGCCAGACTAAGGAGCCATTCGGTACGGAGGTCGCTAAAGTCTTCAAAGTGGATGAATCCTCGATGAAGGCCGTGGATTCGTGTACAAAAAAGTTGGTTCGCCGAAAAGCCCGCCGTCAAATATCCATGATCCCGAAGGACCTCGGCTAGTGTGGGGACATCGTTTTCAAGCTCCCTTCCCCACACGGTGCGAAGTTGGTCGGGCCAGAGGCCGGTAAAGAATGCCGCATGGCTGGGGAGTGTCCACGAAGAGGGCGCCACGGCTAGTTCAGCGAGAATTCCCTCGGCTGCCAAGCGCGACAGATTGGGGGAGGTTTCTCGGTGATAACCGTATGTGCTCAAACTAGCGGCCCGAACGCTGTCCCAAATGACCACAATGACATTTGGGGCATAGGGAAGGCGACAGCTAAGTGCCGAGGCTAGGTGCTGCTCATAAAGCCTGGGGCCAAAAGCACTGCCCATCGACCAAACAAAGGCCCCGATACTCAGGGGGAGGATACTGCGGGTGACCAGGCGATGCCACCGCTCAAGATGCCGGATCAAGGTTCTTGCTGCAAACACCCCGGCTCCAAGTGCGACCAGTGCGCCCGATACGGGGTGAATCTGGCGATACATCAGGACCAGGTTGGCGACGAGCAAAAAGGGATAGGAGAAAAGTGCCAGTGTAATTGCGGCAGGGGGCCGGATAGCGACCCCAAGTAGCAGGAGAAAAATCCCGACGGCAAGGAATAGTGCGCAGGCGACAGCGGGGGCAAGCCACAAGGCTTCCGGGCCCAATGGGAGCGGCAAACCGAGCAGGAAGTCGTGGAGCTTTTGGTTGCCAAGCTCCAAAAAGCCACACAGGAGTCCCCACCAGATAGCCCACAGAATGACCGATCCCAGCGTGGGAGACGGTTGCTTTCCGGCGAATGATCGCTCCCCCTCGTTGACCATTGGCAAGGAGCCCCGTCTCCATAAGACCCCTAAGCGTGTTTTCCCCTGCCTGAGACGGCTGCCACCGCGGCACGCGAAGCTTGGCCCCTACGCCGGCTCGTAAACAGGCGGAGAAACTGCCAGAAAACGCTCAGCCAGCTTTTGCCAACGGCCAAAAGGATCCCGACCAGTCCAGCGAGGATCGATAATGAGGGAACGGAGTGCTCCGGAGTCAAATAGCTTGGGACAAAATAGCTTGGGACAAAAAAGAAAAATTGCATGGCTGACTTATCCGCCACTTGAGTTCGAGCCGTCTTCCTTTGTTTCTAATTGCAACCAAATTGCGGCCCGAACCCCCAGAGCTCTGCCCCTAGAGCGCAAGGGTCGCCTTCTGTCGGAGAACCGAGAAGAGCAAACGTCCCTTCCCCGCTGAGCCTGGCCCGGAAAGTGTGGTTATGACAAGCGGAGACTAAAACCGACTACTCCCCGACGACCCTGAAAGTATTAGGGTTGCCGAAAAACAAAGACATCAACTCCGAAGTAGCCACCGCCCGCTTTTGCCCACAACCGAAAGGTCATTGCGCAAACCGGGCAGTTCAAACCCTCTTCGGAGCACCGACTGAAACCAATCTCGCATTTCTTCTACTAGTCCAAACCCCGCGGGCTGCAAAGAGTTTCGCGAAAAGATCCCTAGAGATGCCTTAGCCGATTTACCCTAATCCAGCCTGCTGCGGGTCAGACGCGCTCTCTTGGTCGCTGAAGTTTCCTTTTGTGTGACTACCTGGAACGACCGGGCCTTATGTTCTGGGAGCGCCGTTCTCGGTGATTAAACCGTAGCCCTCTTCCGCCACGTCTAAGCCGAGCGGCTGACCAGGACGATCATCCTCTGGTCAGGCGAGCCACCCAAACGGCCGTAGTGGTCACCCGTCCCGGGAGTGCCGGCTGAAGGTGCTACGAGAAAGTTGGCCTTGAAGCGGATTCAGGCCACAGGATGGCGTGCCTACTCCCGGGGCCGAATTTACCCTAAGACAGAGGCAAAGAATTGGCGGGAACAGACAGAACTGGGGACCATCTGGGGGGAATGCCGGCAAGATCCTCGCCCAGCTCTGGACGAAGCTTTTCCCCACCCCTGGACGCTACGAAGGCAAATCGGCAGTGGGGGATTAGGCGGCACCGTACCCGGCCAAACGATCGATCCCTTAAGCTAAATGGGAATGGTGGTTGGGCCGTGGGCGGCCTCCGACAAAAGGGCGAGCCACGAAAAAGAGCGCCGACGCGTTCCGGAACCTCACGTGCGCCCGCGCTTGGAGTCACCCCGTCAGACTTAGTTCTCGGGGGTTAAACAGGGTCTCGCTCCCAGGAAGCCCCAAAGGGCTTTCCCCGCTGCCCACGAGGTTCCAAGCCTGGCAGAGCTGTCCGGCAATCCTTGAAGGACTACCGACCTTACTTTCAGCCCTCTTCCGCCGGAGCTTCTTCGCGAAAGCTTGCCCCCGTTCAAGGGGGCGGCCCCACGGCGGAGCGGAGCAAGCGACAGGTGGGCGGACCGCCGGACATCCGCGGACCGCGGCCCTATAACTGACCGGAGCCAACGCCCACATTCCTCGCGGCCAATCCGATCCGATCGGCGGCTCACACCGGACCGGAGTAAGCCGGCTCACAAACTTGGCCTCCTAAAAGTAGCGAAGCGCCACCGGGCTAGGGGAGTGCAGAATGACCTGCTTATTCCCTATCTGCTGCAGACAGACCACGGAGGAATACGTCGCCATATCAGCGGGGCTGACGGCTGTTTGCCGTGGCTCCCTCGCCCGCCCTCGCCCTGGCCGTCCTAGAGCTTTCCGGCACCCGCTTTTTAGCTTGCGTTTGATAGAGCCAAGCTACGCCGGTGGGGCGCGGCATGTGCCCGACTTATCTCCTTTGGCGGCGAAAACCTGTGTTGCCCATACTTGGTGCTGGCAAAACCGGCGAACAGGCTGAAAATAGGAGTCGCAGGAAAAAAGGGTGGAATTCTCCCCGGAACAGTCCAACCACAATTCTCGCGTTATCCCACCGCGGGGCTGTCTTTGTCAAAATGGCGAAGGTGGCTCTCACTGGAGGCCGGTGGGAGGTATGGTCAAAAGGCATCGGGTCTTTTGGGGCGAAGTTTGCTCATTGCGTGGTCCAAAGGAGGTCGAGAAATGAAGCCATATCGGCAGTGGTTGACAACGGGTGGCGCTTTCTTGGGGATTAGCCTGCTTTTCATCTTTGCCGCGAATGTGGCAACTAGTCAGCAGGCGGTCGATCCCCCTCAAGTCATCGGCACCATCGAGCGGGCTGATCCACGGATTAACGAGCTTCTCCCTCCGGACGCCAAGATCGAAAAGTTGGCAGAGGGTTTTAAGTGGTCGGAAGGTCCGGTGTGGATTCGCGAGGGAGGGTACCTTCTGTTTTCGGATGTGCCCCAAAACTGCATCTTTCGCTGGAAAGAGGGGGAAGGTCTCTCCGTGTTTATGAAGCCAAGCGGCTATACGGGCAGTGAACCCCGTGCAGGTGAGCCGGGGTCGAACGGGCTAATTTTGGATCCACAAGGCCGACTGACTATTTGTCAACACGGAGATAGGCGGGTGGTCCGTGTGGAGAAGGACGGGAAATGGACGGTCCTTGCCGACCGGTTCGAGGGAAAACGCTTTAACAGCCCCAACGATTTAGTTTTTCGGTCCGATGGGATTCTTTACTTCACCGATCCGCCGTACGGCCTTCAGGGACCGGAGAGGGAACGGTTGGGCGACCTCGGATTTTGCGGCGTTTACCGGGTAACTCCCGACGGGAAGGTGACGCTGCTCACCAAAGAGCTTTCGCGGCCTAATGGGATTGCTCTTTCGCCCGACGAGAAGACGCTCTACGTGGCCAACTCTGACGGGCAGCGCCCCATTTGGATGGCTTATCCAGTCTTGCCGGACGGCAGTATTGGGCCGGGGCGAGTGTTCTTTGACGCCACCAGCTGGGTTCGAGAGGGAAAGCTTCGGGGAGCGCCGGACGGAATGGCTGTTGACGCAAAAGGCAACCTGTGGGCGACGGGGCCGGGCGGTGTCAACATTTTTACGCCTCAAGGCGAATTCCTCGGTCGAATTAGTCCGGGGGTAGCGACAGCTAATTGCTGCTTTGGCGGCCCGGATGGCTCCACACTGTTTATTACCGCTCACATGTTCCTCTGTCGGGTTAAGACAACGACCAAAGGACTTGGTTTTTAAATGCGTCCTGGAAGCTGCGCGGGATCCGCAAACAATCTGCATCGCATATTTTGGCGACCCATGTGTGGGAAGGCCAAGCCCAGGCGCTATCTCGCAGATTGAGGAAGTTTCCTTGCCCGGCGGATGCGGCCCAGTCGACAAGTACTGGCCCGCCCGCGGAACCTTCGCTTGGCTTCTGCGCAGATTGTTCGAGTTTAGAGATATGCCGGGGTTTGGCCGAAATACTTCGGCCGCGAGGGTCAATTAAATCAACATTTGATGGCAGAGTCTTGCACCCAGGATCGGTGTGCCAAGTGGAGACGCTAGATCCGATGCCCGTGGACGGTTAGCGAAAGGTTCGAAGTTAGCGGTTACCGCCGTAAGGGGCAGCCGAGCGAAAGTATATTTTTAATCGTGGGCCGCACTTTGGGAGCAAGGTGGTTAGCTTGCGGCGAATTCTTGTAGCCCTTGCCACATATAACGAGATGGAGAATCTTCCCTCCCTTTTGGAAGAGATTTGGCGCGTTTGTCCGCAGGCAGATGTGCTTGTCGTGGATGACAATTCGCCTGATGGCACGGGGCGGTGGTGCGAGGCAAAGGCGGCCCACGAGCCACGGCTAAAGGTCACTCATCGGCCGGGCAAGTTAGGGATCGGCACGGCCCATCTCCAGGCCATACGGTATGCCGTCGAAGCTGGTTACGACCTCCTTGTGACCATGGATGCCGACTGGAGTCATCGCCCTCATCATGTGCCCGACCTTCTATCTGCAATGGACCCGGTGACCGGTACCCCTGTTGACGTCGCGATTGGCTCCCGGTACGTGCGAGGGGGCATGATTGAGGGCTGGCCGTGGTTTCGTCGGTTGATGTCGTGGGCTATTAACCTGTACGCTCGATGGCTCCTCTGGTTGCCAGTGCGAGACTGTAGCGGTGCATTCCGCTGCTACCGCGTGAAGACTCTGGCTCAGCTTCCGTTAGAGGAGGTCCGCTCCCAGGGGTTCTCCTTCTTTGAGGAGATCTTATGGCGGCTCCGACGGCGGGGAGCACGCATTGTGGAGGTCCCTATTCGCTTTGTGGAACGTGCCGCCGGGCACTCCAAAATTAACTGGCGCGAGGGTTTTGAAGCCGCCTGGCTATTGCTCCGGTTAGCCCTTACGAGTTCTCGCCGGCGGCGCTGATAACCGTCGTGCCAGACTGATTGTTGAGAGACGAAATTGGCGAGGATTTAGCGCCGTGGCTCAGGCACCAAAATGTGCCGCGGGCTGGGCATGTTCTTGATTCCGCGGCCACACCGCGGTGGGCCCGTTTGGCCTTGTTTGGCGATACAGAAAAGCCCGGAATCTTTTTCGCCAGCCTTTGGTGGCTCTTCCATTGGTCAAGTTTGCTCAGCTTAAGGGGCGGGGCAGAGCTTCGGTATAACGGGCCCCGGGCGTGGGCAGCCGAGATCAAATAATCATTTGTGCACTAACTTAGTGACTTTTCGGCGCTAGCAAGAATTTTAGCTTCTGCGATCTGCCGCCCTTCGTTCCGCCTACAGCCTTCAGTTGCGGTTTGGCTGGCGTGAGTTTGCAGTCTGTCCGCCCCTCCTTGACCTTGAGTCAAACATCCCGCCCGGGAATGGGTTCGAGACCCTTACCACCTGGGGGTCCATTTTGTTTGCTGGTTGCTGAGGCTGGCACTTTCGGCCCAAGCGAGTTTTTTGAGTCGTCGGGCAGTCGAGTTGGCTAATTTGGCCGAGCTTGGACCCCGGGCAAACAGTCACCTTTTTTGGGAATCCTTCGTACATCTACAATGGAAAAAGGTTCTGCGGCGGCTTGGTGCGGGTATCTTGGAGGAGGCAACGGCATGGTTGGCTCGAATGCATCCACGTTGACGAGATTTGAAGAACTGAAGCCCGGTGATCGCATCGAAGTGGAGCAGGTGGTCACTGTCGGCCTGCAGCGTCGGACCGTCAAGACAGTCGGGACGGTTGTTCGCACCGAGCGCACCCGGCACGGGCTTCACTTCCGCCGAGCACCTGACGACAAAGTTTTTAGCGATGTGATCTTGCTCGAACTACCGGACGGAGAACTCACTTCCATCTGTATGGACGAATTCACGGTCATTCGCCGGGCCTAAGACCTTTTACCTTCTGATCGTTTAGTGCCTGCGGATTCCGCCCAAAAGGGGCTTGTCGCATCTGCCAATTGTCCGAGCCAAAAAGTCCATTCTTCCTCCTTTTTGCTCGCAAGTCGTGACTTGCCGTGTCTTGTCCCGTAATCAAAGGGAGAAGCTGGAGGGGCCGATAAAATTCTCTGCCTCCTAATGGCTGTGGCGCAAAGGAGTTCCGGTCCCCAAAAGTCACCGCATAGTGGGCAGCCCATTCGCCAAAGCTGTGCTTGCTTCCGGCAAGGGATTGGTTTGGCCGAGCTTTGGCCCGAAAAGTGCAGCAACGCTTTTGCCGGGAAAGCGGTGGGGGATTTCCGTGAGGAGTCCCGGGCATCTGAGAGATCTCGGCGAATGCTCCGGGGAGCTTTCCTTGATAGGCGCTCCTTGCCCACCCGTAGGTAAAGCGTAGGGTTTAATCCGCAAAGCTTGCCGAGGCAATGAGCCATGTTGTTGGATTAAGGCACCGTTTTTGGAGGATTTCCTTCGGATCATCAATGAATGAGAAGCAGCGTTTTTCGAGTGAATTAATCCGAACATTTGTTAGCAACCATCCTCGCACGTTTGAGGATAACTGTTATGTTTATCCGGTGATTAGCCGACGGGCGGGAGGAGTGTCCATTGGCGTCAATTTGAATCCGGATAAGAGCTGCAATTTTTCCTGTGTTTACTGCCAGGTGGATCGATCAACTCGGCCCCCGCGACAAGAGATCTCCTTGCTGCGCCTCCGGGAAGAACTGGATGAGATGCTCAACTATGTGACCCCGGAGGGGCTTTTCACCCATCCGTCGTTTTCTCATCTACCACCTCAGCGGCGGCATGTTCACGATATTGCCTTTAGCGGCGATGGTGAACCGACAGCTTGTCCGCAGTTTGTCGACGCTGTGAAGTTGGCAGCCGAGCTCCGCCGGGAGCGGTCCCTGTGGATGCTCAAGCTGGTTCTCATCACAAACGCCAGTCTGCTTGACCGAGCTCAGGTGGAAGAGGGTCTTGCGATCCTCGACGCCAACAACGGCGAGATTTGGGCTAAGCTCGATGCAGGAACCGAGGATTATTTTGCCCGAATTGCCCGCACCCCCATCAAGTTGCAGAAAATTGTTGATAATATTTGCCAAACGGCCCGGAAGCGCCCAGTTGTGATCCAATCCCTCTTTATGAAAATTAACGGACAGGCGCCCCCGCCGGAAGAGCTTGAGGCATATTGCGAAAGGCTCAATGACATCCGCGCAAATGGCGGAACGGTCAAGCTTGTGCAAGTGTACACAATAGCTCGGCCACCGGCGGAATATTTCGTCGCCCCTCTTTCTCGGGCAGAGCTTATCTCTCTGGGTGAGCTTATTCGAACGCGGACGGGTCTTCCGGTGGCTGTTTTCGGTCCGGAAGGCTAATCCCGCATTCTTTCGCGGAGGACCTTACGGGACGGACCACCACCCTTCGATACGCTGCAAAAGCCTGTGGTACACCTCCGGATGCTCATCGATCAAGTTGCGGCTCTCGTGGGGATCCTCCTTAAGGTTATAAAGTTCCGGCTTACCCTCCGCCACATTGGCTCGGTGAGGAACGATAAGCTTCCACCACCCTTCGATTGTCCATCGGTACATAAGGTTAGCCGCCGGGTTGTGAACATCAACAGCCTCGTGCGTAAAAGTTGCCCCGAAGATGGCCGCTCGACGCTGAAGCGCCTCCGGATCCAGCAAGCAGCTACCGGGTAGTTCTGGCGGTACATCCACCCCACATACCCGTAGGATCGTTGGCACGATGTCAACGGTCGACACCGGAGTCACGTCATCTCGCCTAGGTTCAATCACCCCGGGCAGCCTCAGCATGATGGGTGTCCGAAGACCGCCGTCGTAGGGAGAGCGCTTCGACTTGGGGGCAAATCCCCGACCGGTTGGATTTTGAATCCAGCCATTGTCGACGACAAACACTACCAGAGTTCGTTGGGCCAGCCCGGTTTGCTCTAGGTGGTCAAGCAATTGGCCACAAGTTTGGTCGAACCATTCGCACATGGCCCAGTAAGCCGCCACATAGGGCGAATCCGTCAAACGGCGGTACTTTTCCAAGATGGCCGGCGGTGGATTGTGTGGTTCGTGTGGTAAGTAAGGTGCGTACCAAATGAAAAATGGCCGCTCGCCGCATTCCCTAATGAAACGGAAAATGGGCTCGAGTCCTTCGCGGCCGATCCGGAGACCTTCGTCGCCATGGCGGCCTCCCCGTTTCGGATCGCCGTGCGTCATGCCGTGGGTAAAGCCGCCCCGGCTGTAATGTCCTTCCCACCACTTGCCCGTTTGCAAACTTAGATATCCCCGTTGCGCAAGGAGTCTGGGCAAAGTCGGCAGTCTGTCGATGTAGCGAATCTGCTCCTCGCGCAAGGCCAGACGCTCGGCTTCGGTGCCTGCCTGCGGGGGATCGTTGCAGGTGAGGCGATGTTGATGTGGATAAAGGCCTGTGACCAAAGTGCCTAGACTGGGTCGGCAGAGGCTGGAGGGAACATACCCACGCGTAAACACCAGGCTTTGCGAGGCTAAGCGGTCCAAGTGAGGGGTGCGGATCACCGCGTGCCCCATAAAACCAAAGTCGGTCCAGCCTTGATCGTCGCCAATGATTAGGAGGACATTAACTGGAAAAGGCCGATCCCCCAGCTGCGGTTGTGCCGCCTGCCCCCAAACAGCAAGTGTCCCTACCCCCAAGCTTGCCAAGAGCCATGCAAACTTAAAGCTTCCTCGGTACCTTAAGCGTTCCAATCGAACCACGTGTCCGCTCCCATCTGGCAGGTGATCATGTGTCGCGACGGTGCCCATCTGGCCGAAAACCGCGGTTTCGAAATCTGTGGCTATTCGTGTACGACGGCTTATATGTAGCCCGAACTTTCCTCAGCTTTGAAGAAACTTCTCGGCGGGATGCACGGCTCTTTGGTTGTTGGCTTTCGGCGAAGTTGCCGGAACTGACACACGGATTGCAAGATGCTGCAACAAATCATACCACTAGTTCCCGTGGGTTTTTGACGACCCCAAGTTCCAGCTGCGAGCTTGCCTTGCTTTACAATCGGCCGCCCCATTAGGCGGGATCGCGCCGAGCCGTGTGGCGGGAGGCGTCTACTTTAACAGGCCGGGCGGGCGAAGGGAACAATCCTTACAGCGGAAGTCATGCCGAGAGTATATTCCATCGGGCCGCCGGCACGTCCGAAGCGAGGGGATGCCCCACCGCACGAGTGGTCGACCAACAAGTTCGCAAGATGCTTGGTAAAACGTGGCCATGCGAAACGCGGGGATCTCTGGCGCGTGTGAAGGGAGCTTGAGAGTGATGTGGGCTTTTCCGGGCGGAAGTTGAGCCTCGTGCCGCTCTTGGCAAGCCGGCTATCGAGCATGGGGACTATAGCCGGAAGGGGTGACGACTGGTGCCTTGTCGAGGTTCAGCCCGGTTCTTGATCGGGTTGCGTCCCGGCTATCAACTGATGGATTTGGGAATGATCGTTCCGTCGCCGCCCAAAAAGGTAGGTCGCCCTGTCAAGCTGGACGGGGGTCAATGCGTGGTGGATGTGCCAAGCTTGCCACCGCGATGCCCAAGTCAGACCTGCGTGAACGGCGCGGGGTGGGTTTAGAAGGTGGCCTAGCTGGAGGAACCTTCGGCGGCACGGATTTGCTTTCCTTGTGCGCTGGGAGCCGTTGCTCAACCGAGCGACGAAAGTCGAGATCATCTACGAATGCGGAACGGTGGCTGAGCCGACAGTTTGGGGAGTGGACTTAATGGCCGGCGCTTTTCAACTCTGTATGCACTCATCTCACCCCCGGATTTGTTTATCAAAGTCACTTTGGAAGAATCTTGTGGTTTTTGTCCTGTCTTGGCCAGTGTGGGGGGTTGTCGCTTCGGTGGCTTTGGCCGGAGGCCAACCTCTAGACGAGCTTGCGCCCGAGTTGGCCGCCGCTGTCCGCAGAGACTGGTTCAGGCAGGAAGCACGCCGAGTCGATCAGCCAGGCTCGCTTCAGTCGCTTGAAAGGCTTGTAGCAAGGGCCGAGGCCACTTTGCAAGGCATGTCCAGCCGATTGGCCGCGGAAACCCTTCAGTCGCGAAAGGCCACTGTTGATCAGTGGAAAAAGGCCACTGGGCTCCTTCGGTCGAGCACCACCGCGGTGGAAGGGCGCCGTGACGAGGAGCTTTATAACAACATTCGCGGGACCCTTCGGCAGTGGGTTTTGCAAGACGCGGGGATCGGCCGATTCCCGATTCTATTTCTGAAGACCCGTCGGTTCGTTTGTCAGATGATCCATGAATATGTGGGGCACTATTACAACGTGGCCGATCTTCGGGGTGGCGGCGTGTATGTGCTCGAAGAGCCTGGCCGATCGATGAAGGTCCGGTCTCTCACGGAAGGTCGCCTGCCACCAGGGGCTTACCAAACGCTGGCGCTGGACTACGAAGCGCATCGGGCATACTTTGCGTATGTGGAAGTACGTTCCGGTGTGCGGGACCGGCCGGTGCGTCCTAATTGGCAGATGTTGACATCAGCACCCTTGCCCCCTGAGTGGGATTATCAAGGCGCAGGCCGGCAGAGCTTTCATCTTTATGAGCTGGAACTTGACACCGGACAAATCAAACAGCTTACTTTCGGTCGTGAGGATGACATTAGCCCCTGCCCTCTGCCGGACGGGGACCTTGTCTTTTTGTCCAGTCGCCGTGGGGGATATTGTCGTTGCAATAATTGGTGGGAGCCTCTGCCGACTTATACGCTTCACCGCTTGGACCGGGAAACGGGCGAAATTATCACGCTTTCCTATCACGAGACAAACGAGTGGCACCCGGCGGTTTTAAACGACGGCCGGATTTGCTACAGCCGCTGGGACTACGTGGACCGGTCCGCAGCGCACTTCCACGGTTTATGGACGTGTCTGCCTGATGGAACCGGTGCCAGGGCCATTTTCGGCAACTATACCATGGACATCAGTGCGTGCTTCCAGCCTCGGGCCATTCCGGGTTCGCAAAAAATTGCTTTTATCGCTGGCGCTCATCACGCGATCGTGGGCGGAGCACTCGTCCTTTTTGATCCGCGCAAAGCGCTGCTTGACCGCGCTAGCGGCGAAGATCGCTTCGAATGCCTAGAAAACCTGACGCCGGATATTGAGTTCCCGGAGACGCCAAACGAATGGCCGGCCGGCTATTTCGCTTCGCCGTGGCCTTTGTCGGAGGATTGCTTTTTGGTGGCCTTCGGGTACGAACGCTTGCCCGGTATCGGATCGGGACATGCCCGCGAGGAGGGAACAGGCATCTACTACTATGACCGTTGGGGAAATTTGGAACTCCTGTATATTGACGAAGGATTTGCCTGCTTAGATCCAATTCCCCTTGTTCCCCGCCCGAAGCCAAGCATAATGCCGCTTGTTTCTTCAGCGGATCCCCAGAAGGAGACGGCGGAGGAAGGCGAGGCTTTCGTTTACATTGTGGATGTTACAAGGAGTCACCTTCCCTTCCCGGCTGATGTGCGGGTGGATCATCTGCGAGTCTTTCAACTTTTCCCCAAGAGCACCCCGGCTGTTAACGATCCGCGAATCGGTCATGCCAATGCGGAAAATGCTCGGGCACTTTTGGGGACGGTGCCCATCGAGGCAGACGGATCGGCTTATTTTCGGGTGCCGGCAGGCAAACCCCTGTACTTTCAAGTTGTTGACACGACGGGGAAAGCCATCCAGGGAATGCGCTCCACGGTCTATTTCCGTCCGGGAGAGCGAGTGGGATGTGTTGGCTGCCACGAGCCGCAGCCTCAGGCCCCGCCTGATCGTCTGCCAATGGCCATCCGGAGACCCCCTTCCGAGCTAGTCCCCGGACCCGACGGCACAAGACCGTTTCATTTTGTGCGGCTCATTCAGCCCATTTTGGATCGGCATTGCGTGCGATGTCACAATTCAGGCGGTTCCCAAGGGGGGACCATTTCTGTTAACACAAGGGGGCCGGTGGCTGCAAAGCCTGATTTAACAGGTAAGCCGGAGGGGCTGTTCACCCGGGCGTATAACAACCTGCGGCCCTATGTGGCCTTTTTTGAGTGGGGAGGAGCAAGTATTGATCAAATTGTGACTCGTCCTGGCCGAATGGGAGCACGGATGAGTCGTTTGGCGGCCATTATTGATGATTCGCTCCATCGGCAGGAAGTCCGGCTTTCGGACCAGGAGCGCCGGGTGATTTACCTTTGGCTTGACGCCAATGTACCCTTCTACGGGACATACGATCGGGCCCTCCAGGCGGCACAGCTTCGCGGCGAGATTATCCCTGTGCCCGAGATTGAGTAGCGATAAAGCGAATTGAGGGCCTGGTTGTAGGAAGATTTTGAGGTTTTCCCCGACCCAAACCCCACCACTTGTGGCGATTGGCTTCTGACATTGATCAGCACCGGCAAAGTTTTTTCCCGCAAGGCTGATGGGGGCTCACTTGTTGCGAAAGACTGACTCACCCAGGCACACGGACGGGATGTAAGTTTGGGCCTCTGCGGATTTTGGCAAGGTTACGTTTCCTGGGGCGGGAAAGGTGCCTTGAAGTGGTTCTTGCAACTCTTCCTAGTAAGGGTTTTATTGGGAGGTGTCAGTTCCTCCCTGTTTGACCCGGCAATGCGGGAAGGTTAGGATAACAAAGCGCGGATTCGTCCAGCGGTAAAAGTAACAGTTGCTCGGGCTTGTTCATCGTCAACATAACGGAAGTAGCAAGTTGCGGAATGACTCGTTACCGAAGGGATGATCGCTATGAGACAACCATTGTCGCGGCGAAGTTTTGGCAAACTCTCCGGCACAATGGCGGCAGGAGCGATGCTGCCGGCAGTTAATTCTGCGGGCTTTCGGATTTTAGGAGCTAACGAGCGAATTCGGCTGGGCTTCATCGGTGTAGCCAATCGTGGTCAACAGCTAATGGATGCCTTCTCGGAGCATAAGGATTGCCAGATTGTCGCCCTGGCCGATGTGGACAAAGAGATTCTGGAGAAGGCTGCGGGTCGGGTCGGGGGGAAAGTTGATCGCTATGAAGACTTTCGCCGACTGATTGATCGGCAGGACATTGATGCGGTGGTGATCGCCACACCAGACCATTGGCATGCGATTCAAACCATCATGGCCTGCAAGGCCGGTAAAGATGTTTACGTGGAAAAGCCGCTTTCAATTACCGTTGTCGAAGGGCGGAAGATGGTGGACGCTGCCCGCAAGTATAATCGCGTCGTGCAAGTGGGAACTCAGCGGCGATCCTCCCCGTTGTACATGCAGCTTGTCCAGCTGGTGCAAGAGGGCAAAATCGGCAAAGTTACTGTCAGCCGGGCCTATCGTCTTAGCAACATGGCGCCCACTGGCATTGGGCATGCTCCGCCCACGGAGCCGCCGCCTCATGTCAACTGGGATCTGTGGCTGGGGCCGCGGCCGGCTCGACCTTTCCAGGCAACTATCCACCCATACAAATTTCGATGGTGGGATTTGTATTCTTCGCAGATGGCCAACTGGGGTATCCACTACCTGGATGCCATCCGCTGGGTGAACGGGGATTTGGCTCCGAGTGCGGTCTGCGCCATGGGGGGCCGCTACGCCGTTGACGATGATCGGACGATTCCGGATACGCTGGAGGCGGTGTTCGAGTTCCCGGCGGGCCGGCTGGCCATCTTTGGGCAGTACGAGGCTAGCGGCAATCCGATCTTCCCGGTAGCCGGGGCTGAACTTGAACTCCGGGGGACGATCGGCACAGCTTACATTGGGTACCGCACCATTCATGTCGTGCCGGAACGCGGTGGTCAATTTCAGGATCCTAGCCCACGAATGGAGCCGATCAAGATCGAAGGCCCGGCTGGCGATCCCACGGTGCTTCATGCTCGGAATTTCCTGGATTGTGTTCGCAGCCGCCAAAAGCCGAACGCCGATGTCGAAGAGGGGCACCGTTCCACGACTTGTAGTCTAATTGCCAACATTTCGCTGATGCTGCGGGCCCGGCTCGATTGGGACCCTGTCAACGAACGGTTCACAAACATGCCCGAGGCCAACAACCTGCTCCACTACGAGTACCGCAAGCCGTGGTCTCTTGACGAAATTTGAGGCGGAACCCTCAGCCCTTGTCAGCAAGGGTGGTTGCATCAGCTAGCCACATCGTTGGAGAGTGGAACTGGCCTCCGGCCAGTTTAAAGTGGGGTATTCTGTCTTTTAGGAAAGCCGGGCGTTGACAAAGAGCCGATAGCGGAGGCTTTTGGCGGGAGAAGAGAAGCTTTGCCTCGCGCGCTCAGGTTCTATGGTTGTTGAGCAATGGCGCGATATAACCTCGGCTGTTTCATGCCTGGGTGGGGCTTGGCCCGACCAGAGCGCCTTGTTTGACAACTGGCGCACTAAACCCCTTGCGCCCAGGTAGTGAGCTGTCCCGTGGCCGAGATTTCGACAACGAAGCCGCTTGTTGGTGTCGCCTCCGAATGGCAAAGTTACGGATAGTTGATGAGTGGGCGAGCCGGGTTCCCCAACCGCCCGGCGGCGACTGTCGACGTGGAGTGGTGCGAAGTTGGAGAGCAGCAGGTTTTGCCGGGATCTCTTACCCGTTGATGCTTAGGCGGTTCCCGCTTCCGGCAGTTAGCTTGGAGGCTAGCGGGCGCCGAAAAACTGGGAGCATATAATATAGGCTGAAATTGGCAAAATTCGGGGTGCCCAAGCGATCAGGTAGCCTTTTCGAGGTATTTGAGATTTCCGTCTCGAAGGTTGGTACGACGTTCACTAATTGCCGAGGTGATGAAGGAGGCATCAGATGGGATCAGCCCGTCCGAGTGCGCTTAGCAGGGCATGGGGGAAAGGTATGAGCTTTTCGCGGGCCGCAGTTTTTTTATGGTGGCTACGCATGTTTTGCGTGACGATTGGTTTGGTGGCAGGGGGGTTAGCTGGCATGGCGGTCGGGCAAGAATTCCGCCGTCTCCCCGTGAGTGTTTACCGGGACAAGATGGCTGGGGGATGGATCGGCCAGATGGCTGGCGTGGCTTGGGGGGGACCGACTGAGTTCCGTTGGCGGGCTCAGATCATCCCCGCCGATCAAATGCCGACTTGGCAGCCCCAGATGATCAACGATGCCTTTGGACAAGACGATTTATATGTGGAAATGACCTTCCTGCGGACGTTAGAAGTCCACGGTTGGGATGTGTCGATCAGACAGGCAGGGATTGACTTTGCCAACAGTGAATATCGGCTTTGGCACGCCAACCGCGCTGGCCGAGATAATCTCCGCAGCGGCATTGCCCCGCCTGATTCGGGCCATCCTCAGTTTAATAAACACGCCGACGATATCGATTATCAGATCGAAGCCGACTTTTCCGGTTTGATCGCCCCTGGGATGCCGCAGCTGGTGATCGAGCTGGGAGAAAAGTTCGGTCGGTTGATGAACTACGGTGACGGTGTTTACGGGGGCCAATTTGTAGGCGGGATGTATGCCGCCGCTTTCTTCGAAAGCGATCCAGTCCGGATCGTCGAAGCAGGTTTGCGATGTATTCCCCAGGAAAGCCAGTACGCCGAATGCATTCGGGATGTCCTGCAGTGGTACAAAGAAGCACCAGACAATTGGGAAGCAACTTGGCAGAAAATTGAGGCAAAATATAACCTCAACCCCGATTACCGCCGCTATTCTTGCTCGGGACCGAAAAGCGAGTTCAACATCGACGCAAAGATCAACGGGGCCTATATCGCTATGGGCTTACTGTATGGGAAAGGGGATTTCGCCCAAACGATCATCATCGCCACGAGGTGTGGACAGGATAGCGATTGCAATCCCTCGAATGCGGCCGGGGTTTTAGGTACCGTGTTGGGCCGGTCAGGAATCTCGGCGGAATATCATTCCGCCCTTGATTTGTCGCGTCGCTTTAGCCACACGCCTTACACTTTTAACGACGTGCTTGCTGTCTGCGAAAAGTTGGCCCGCCAAGCAGTGCTTCGGGTGGGGGGGAAGATCGAGACCTCCCCCAGCGGGGAAGAAATTTGGCTCATTCCGGTGCGGGAACCCTCACCCAGCAAGCTAGAACAATGTTGGGAACCCGGGCCGATTGCTAACAGCCGATTCACCGAAGCGGAGATGGCCCAGATTAAATTTCCTCCTGGCGAGCAGCAGTGAACCGCCAAACTTTCTGATTCTCATAATTCAAGCCTATCTGGCGAGGGATTTTTCCGTTCCCTCTGGGGCGGGTGAACCTCCCTTCGATAGGGACTGCAGCCTGGGTGCAGGCCTTTGGTTCCGGGCTAACTTCTGCCTCCGCGCGGGTCCCTGCGCGGTTCTTCGAGTCCGAACTTGTTGCTAATTCCTGTGCCCAGGTGGCTAGTGGGACTTGATGGCCCGGGGGCACTCCCTCTGATCAATTCGGGCGCCATGCTGGCAGAGTGCTCCGCCTCAGGATGCGGAATCCACTGAACGGCCCGGAGCAAAAAGTGGTTTTGCCCTCGGCCCCGAGGTCGAAAGTCAGCTCCTTGACCGGGGCAGCATGTCGGCAATCCATGCAGCGAAGGCATGGGGATTTCGGCTTTGAATTAGAACCCGAGCCGGGCCGCGAAATCGCAGCACGAGAAACTCGCCCGACGTGATCGAGGAAATCCATCCCCGGGCCGCCTTTTCGATGGAATAGTCCGCCGAAGCTGGCCAGGCGACCAAATGCCCATTGTCGATGACCAACTCTTGTCCCGACGGGATATCCAGGGGAAGTATCGCCCCAAAGGAGTTGACGAAAAGCGTGCCCAGGCCGCTTGCCTTCAACACGAAAAAGCCTTCTCCTGAGAAAAGCCCTTTCAGCAAGTTTTGGATTTTCGTGCTGACCTCAATCTCCGCGGTTGCAGCAAGGAAACCATCCTTTTGGACGAGATAATCCGTGCGGCCGTCGAGGGGTATTGCAAAAATTTCGCCGGGAAGAGCCGGGGCCAGCAGGGCCTCGCCAGGCCCGCGACTTGCCGTGAGTTGTTGAAAGAAAAATTTTTCGCCCGCCAAGGTGCGGGCTAAGCCGCGGATTATGCCCCCCTCTAGCCGGCCTGAGACTTCAATTGTGGGACTCACAGCGACCATGGCCCCCGCTTCGGCTTTGATTGATTCCCCGTTTTCAAGCTTCACTTTGAGCATCATAAACGAACCAGAGGAGAGAAGCTCGTACTGCATGGGACGTCCTCCTTGGGGCATTGCCGGATTTATTTCGGGGCCGCTAGCTGCCGGTTGACGATTAAAGCGGATCACCGCGAGATCTTCCGTGCCCGGCAAGCGGAAAACCCGGCGCAGGGAAAGATCGCGGCGGCCTTTTCTCCGGGGCCGCTAATTGTAAGTAAGCCCTGAAACTGCCCGTCGCTCAGCACCAGCGCGGGTACTGGGGAAAAAGCTAACTCATTATACTTGGGGGAAGTTGCCTTGCCGGGAAAGGAAGAAAGGGCAGGTGCGTCATAAGCGAGTGAGGCGGGCTGGGTACAAAAACGCATGGCTCTCCGGAAAAACCGCCTAAGTCTGTGGCCAAATTTGCTGCATTTGTGATGTTGGCAGGAGGGGGCGGCGGAAACCCTCGCACCTACCGCGGGAACCTTGCACCCGTTCACCCGAGGCTTCTGCTAGAGGCGAGTGATGGGGAGCCTACCTTAGGTGTCAGCAACTTCTGCGTTTACGAAATAGTGCTAGGAGGATAAATTACCCTAACGGAAGCAATGGCCGGCAAGCGTGTTATTATCAAAGACGATCGTGTGCCAGCGGTTCTTCGCCGACACCCATGGGTCCTTAGTTCCTCGGTCATGATGGTGGAAAGTGGTGTAGGTCACGGCGATGTTGTGGACGTGGTCACGAAGGATGGCCAGTTCTTGGCCCGCGGCATCTACAACAAAAAGAGCCGTATTCGTGTTCGTCTTTACACCTGGGATGAAAACGAACTGCTTGACAGGGACTTTTGGCGGGCGCGGATTGTGCGGGCGGTTGAGCTTCGCGAGCAGTTAGGGTATTTGGATCCGGAAGGAGCATGTCGGCTTGTTTTCAGTGAAGGGGACGCTTTGAGCGGCCTGATTGTCGACCGCTACGGCCCATACCTGGTGTTTCAACCGACGGCCTTCGGGCTGGCAGAACGGTTGTCAACATTTACGGAGATTTTCAAGGAAATCCTAGGCCCCAAGGGGATACTTGTGCGAAAAGACCCGGCGGCCTCGGCGGCGGAGGGATTCGAACTGCCCGAGGGTGTGCTTTTTGGTGAGGTACCGGAGGTTGTCACGATCGTGGAGCATGGGATCCGCCACAGAGTAGATTTGCGGAAGGGTCAAAAGACCGGTTTTTACTTGGATCAGCGGGAGAACCGTTTGGCTGCCGCCCGTTACCTGGCGGGTCGGCGCATTTTGGATCTTTACTGCTACACGGGGGGTTTTTCGTTAACGGCGGCAATTCGTGGCCAAGCACGCTCGATTGAAGCCGTCGATTCTAGCGACCGGGCACTCCAGCTAGCCCGGGAGGTAAGCAGCGACCACGGCATTGCCAATATCGTGTTCCTCGAAGCTGAAGTCTTCCCCCTCCTTGAAAAGTACGTGGCCGAGGGTCGCAAGTTTGAGGGGGTCATCCTAGATCCCCCTCGCTTTGCCAGCCGACGGGGCCAAATTGCTCAAGCGCTCCGGGCATACCACTTTGTCAACAGGCTGGCTGTCTCTCTGCTTGAGCCGGGTGGCATCCTGGTAAGCTGCAGCTGTTCGGGTCGTGTTTCTCGGGCGGAATTCATGCAAGTACTTTTTGGTGTGGCGGAAAAGACCGGTCGAACAATCCAGGTCCTTGAGCAACGGGGGGCGGCCCCTGACCACCCGGTGAACGTTTTCTGCCCGGAGACCGACTACCTAAAATGCTTTATTTGTCGCGTGATTTAGCGGTCGAAGAGTTATATCGCCACTTGCCGCCATTTAGTCCAAGATGATCAACGTCGGCTTATGATGGGAGTCCGTGGACAGCGTGGCCAGTGGGGTGACCGGCGGGAAGAAGCCCCCGAGAGTTGAACTTTTTCGGGCCGCGGGATGCTGCAGGTTCATTATTAGCCGGCAGACTTACGCATTTCACCGGCCTTGGCGGAGAATCAGCAGGATACGGTAGCTCAACCGCCGTTTGTTCTCTTGCGGCAGCTAGTGGAGATGTCCGGGTAAGATCGCCCGGCGAAGTTTGTTAACGATTTGAGAACCGAGGTCGTAAACAGTTCCGCGTTACGAAAGGACCTTCGCCTTGGAAAAGCGTTGGGGAGGAGTGTTTCGGGAAAAGACGGCTCCCAGTGTGGAGCAGTTCACGGAAAGCATCAGTTTTGACTGGCGCCTTTACCGGCAGGATATCGCTGCCTCGATCGCCCACGCACAGATGTTAGGGGCGGTCGGTTTACTTTCTGCGGAGGAAGTAGAAAAGCTCACAAAGGCCCTGGAAGACATTGGATTGATGATCGACCGGGGCGAACTTCCCTTCCGCCAGGAGCTGGAAGACATCCACATGCACGTGGAACAGGCTCTGGTCGATCGGCTGGGCGAGCTTGGGAAAAAGCTTCACACGGCTCGGAGCCGGAACGATCAGGTTGCCACAGACCTACGCTTATGGGTTAGGGAAGCAATTGACCAGATCGACAAGAAGATCGAGGCCCTCCAGCGGGCCTTTGTTGCCCGATGTGATCAAGATGAAGGAGTGATCGTCCCAGCCTACACCCACCTGCGGCGGGCACAGCCTGTGCTAGCGGCCCATATGTGGCTGGCCTACTGCGAACGATTTGGCCGAGACCGAGAGCGGCTGGCCGACTGTCGGCGTCGGGTGAATCTTTCGCCTCTCGGGGCGGCTGCTATCGCTGGGACGTCTCTCCCGATAGACAGAGATCAAACGGCGCGGGCACTCGGTTTTGCCGGGATCCTGGAGAACTCGATTGACGCCTCTTGCGATCGGGACTTTATCGCCGAATTTTTGTTTTGCTTGGCACTAACGGCCATCCATTTAAGTGGGTGGGCCGAGGACTGGATCCTTTGGTCGTCGACTGAGTTTGGTTTCCTTTCGCTTCCGGATGCTTACTGCACTGGCTCTTCAATCATGCCGCAGAAGCGGAATCCAGATGTGCTAGAGTTAGTCCGGGGCAAATGCGCGCGGGTCATTGGGGATTTGCAGACGATACTGGTTCTTTTGAAAGGGTTACCCCTCGGGTACAACCGGGATCTTCAGGAAGACAAAGTCCCGCTTTTTGACGCCTTTGACACTGTTTCGGCGTGTTTGGAAATCGCCGCGGAGGTGGTCTCCGCCGCCCGGCTGGACCGAAATATCCTCCAGCAAGCGGTGGAGGTAGGTTTTCTAGATGCAACAACTTTAATGGAGTTTTTGATCCGCCGGGGCATCCCCCAGCGCGATGCCCATCACGTGGTAGGCCGGTTAGTCCGCCGGGCCATCGAGTCGGGACGCCGCCTTGCGGAAATCAGCTTGGAGGAATTTCGCCAAGAGATTGGCGACGTGGGCCCGGAGGTGTTTTCCTGTTTGGGGGCAAGAAACGCCGTCCAGGCCATGCAGAGCGCTGGGTCGACCCACCCCGAACAGGTTGCCTTACAGGTCCGACGCTGGAAGGAGCGGCTCGGCATTAAGTGATTGGCGGTCTCAAAGGGCCGTGCTAGGCACGAAGAGGGCGACTGCCGGGTTTTGGGGCAAGTGGGGGAAACGGATCGGTCGTGGCGACCATTGTTCCTCGGGGCTCACAAGCGGAATGAGGGCGTAAAGATCCCCGTTAGTGCCCTATCCGCCCGTCGATGAGGCTAATAGATCTCTCGGGGGCCAAGTCTCGGGCCACTCGGGCAGCGGGGTACCAATCTCCCTGAGGGGTGGCGGAAAGTAACAATTTGCCCACTCGGCAATTAAAGTGGAAAGTATGGGGGCCTCGGGTTAAGGAACGGAAAAGTTTCCCGAGGGAAAAGTTTGCTGATTTGACTTACGGCGACTAGCTAGTGTTAAGGCCGGGGAGGGGTACGGCCGGGAAGTTCTCCTAAAGACATCCGCGTGCAACTCTTCAGGCCGTTGACTTGCGGGTGGTGCCCATTTAGCGGCAAGGGTAGAGGTTATTCCGGTTTTGAGGGTGGTAAGGGTCCTTCGGCGATTCCGCCTCCAGTTCGGTTGCGGATTGTCATGGGGGGTGGATTTCCGCGTGGCGCGCTGCGAAACCGTACTGACCCGTAAACAGGCTGCAACATGCGAGCAAGATCAGCACAGCCGCGCTTCACACGCTTGTGTGTTTGCGGTTTTAGACGAGCGAATGGCAAACATCATAAAGTTGACAAAGGCTGTTTTCTAATTGCTCCGGAGGCGTAAATCCTTGAAAATCGCGAAGTGTTCCCTGAAACGCCAACGGTTCGGACGTTTGGGGGCAGTGGCCTCATTCGTATTACGGGGGCTTTGCTGTTGCGGCATAGCCTGCCTTTTAGCCTTGCCCTTGGCGGCCGCCCAGGGTCAACCCGGCGGTGGGGGAGCGTTCCAGGCTCCCGCGGAACAGGCTGCCCCCCTGGCTGCTAATCCACCGGAAGGGACCTCCGCTCCATCGACGGCTAGTCCGGCGGCCCAAGCCATTCTCGCCACCAACCCGACCTTTCCGTGGGAGTGCGCTCGGGCTGCCAAGATTTTGGCCGATCTGGGCGAGGTCGATTTGGCGAAGGGCTTTATCAAGAAGATTCTCGTCGAACTTGCCAACCAAGATGACGCTACGCGGCGGGCGACACTTGTGGATTTGGAGGAGCGCTTCGGTGCGGAGATGTTTTACCAAATGGCCATGCGGCCGGAGCTTGCGCCGGAAGCTCGGGATTTGGCCCAGGCGTTAGGGGCGGCTCTTGATGCCCACCGCCGGGATATCGACCGGCTTCGGAAACTGGTCGCCCAGCTGAGTGATGAAGATGTCCGCGTTGCCATGAAAGCCGCCGAAGACCTGCGGCGCTCCGGGGGCTTTGCTGTCGCACCCTTGGTTGAGGGGCTGGTGGCGGGCAAAAGTTCGCCGGATGTCACGTCGGGCCATTTTCAGCGTCGCGCCTTAAACGTGCTTAAACAATTGGGAGAGGAGGCTGTTGGGCCGCTTCGGGCGATACTTCAGGAAGGGCCAGAACCGATGGCGGCGGAGGCGGCCAGCTTGGCGGGCATGCTCCGATTGGAGGGGCTCGGGCCTTATCTCCTGGTTGCGGCGACGGTTCGAGCAGATAGTGCCGCTGGTCGCCAAGCCTGGCAAGTCTTCGCTAGCCTCTACGGCGATGTGCCCCAGCCCGAGGCAGCCGCTGGGCTTTTGGTCCGACAGGTACGTCAGCTATTGAATGAAGCTCTTGCCGCGGAGCGCGGTGCCACTTGTGCATGGTGGTTTTGGGATCACCAGCAAGGCGTCCCCGAGGTAAAGCAACTCCCAGTGGGCGAGGTGCGGAGGAGGGAAGCGGCATTCTTGGCCCGGGCGGCAGCTCAGATGGCTCCTCAGCTTGCATTAGCTTCGCACTACAACCTGCTGTGCGCGGCAGAGCTTGCCGGCGGGCAGGGAAGTCTGCGGGAGATTGCAGAAGCAGCAAACAAGTTAGCCAAGGCATGGGATCAGATCTCCTGTGCCGAACTTATCCAGGTCTTTTGTCTAGGCCAGGAGCACCGGTTGCCCATTGCTAGTGCCGTCGTATTGGCGATAGTCGCGGGCCGATCTGACGAGCGGTTGTTGACCTCAAGTCATGTGGATCCCTCCCCGGTTGTGGAAGCGCTTCGGCGAGCTGATCGGCGTGTACGGTTCTTCGCTTTAACTGCGATCCTGCAACATGCTGAAAACTGTCACTTTGCTGGGGCCAGTTGGTTGGGGGAAACTGTGCGGTTTTTCCTGGCCTCGGAAGGCAGAAGCCGAGCTTTGATAGCCTCGGCCAATACGGCAGAGGCAATGACGGTGGCAGGGTTTTTGGTTCAGCTTGGCTTCGAGGTGGACACAGTTCGCACCGGGCGGGACGCCTTCCGTTTGTTGACAAATTCGCCGGATTTCGAAGTTGCTTTCCTTGACTTGGGCCTTGACGATCCGCCTGTGGATACATTAGTTCAGCAGCTGGCAGCTGATTGCCGGTCTGCACCCGTGCCGGTGGGGATTTGGGCGCGGGCCGGCACACTGGACCGCGCCCAACAGGTGGCGGCACGAAACCCCATGGGGAAGGCCTTTTCTCGACCACATTCGCTAGAGTCAATTAAGTGGCAAGTGGACGAGTTGCGCCGGCTAGATCACGGAGCACTTTTGGCCCGCAATGAGCGCAGCTGGGTAGCCCAAGCCATCCTGCAGGTCTTAGCTAGGGATATTGACCGCACGGCCCAAATACTTTCGCTAAGCCGAATGGAGCCGGTTCTGGCCGTTCAGCTTAACTTTCCGGATCGGGCGCCGGCGGCGATGAAACTCTTAGGTGCGATTGGCTCTCCGACAGCTCAGACGAGTCTTGTCCAGTTTGCCAGTCGCCAGTCGGTGCCGGAAGCATTACGACGGGAGGCAGTTCAAGTGTTTGGAGAAACTGTCTCTCGCTTTGGAATTTTGTTGACCACGAAACAAATTGAGCGGCAGTACGACTTGTACAACCAAATTGGACCGACCAGCCCTATAGAGCGAGAAATCCTCGGGGCCATTCTGGATGCCATTGAGGGCCGACAACCGGCGACCATCCAGGTTGGTGCATTCCCCCCATAGGCTTCCCGGCTAAGCCACAGCCAGGTTGAGGCCCGTCCTAAAGGGCCGGTTTCTAATTGAAGTCCCTTATTCCCCAATCGACCTCTCCCAGTACGGTGGTTTTGCTGGGCGATGGCACTCCAGCGGCTCTCTTAGCCGAACTGGCCCCCCGCGTTGTCCCGCCGTCAAGATTGTCTTAGACGCGCGCATGCCTTTTCGATTGGTCACTTATCGGCTATCTTGACCTGCCACCAGATCACTCGGCCGGGCTGTGCACCCACAGGAGAGTTAAAGGAGAAATCCTGTGCACATCCGCATAGGCACGCGGGGAAGTCAACTTGCTCGGTCTCAAACGGCCCAGGTTGCCCAGTTATTAGCGGATCTGGGAGCGGCTGTCCAACTGGTCTTAATCACGACCACTGGAGACAGGCAGCAGGAAGGTGCCCCGCCACTTGGGGAATCGCGAGGGATTTTCACCAAGGAACTCCAGGATGCACTTCTTGATGGCCGGGTGGATATCGCCGTTCACAGTCTGAAAGATCTGCCAACCGAACCGGTTGCTGGACTAAGGCTGGCAGCGGTGCTTGCCCGCGAATCTCCCTTCGATGTGTTGGTCTGTCCGCGAGCGGAAGGGCTTTCCGTCTTGGCAAGCCCGGTCGTTGTGGGAACAACTAGTCCGCGGCGGCGGGCACAGCTGTGGTATCTTTATCCACACTTGCGAATAGAGCCGCTACGCGGCAATGTTGACACGCGACTGCGGAAGCTTCGCGAGGGGCAGTTTGACGCGATCGTTCTTGCCGAAGCCGGCTTGCAACGTCTTAATCGGTTGACTTCTGACTGCCACCGACTGCCGGGTGCGTTTATGCTGCCGGCCCCGGGTCAGGGAGCACTAGCCGTTGAGGTAAGGACCGACGATCCGGACTTAGTCCGGCTGGTGGGCAGGCTTGATCACTATCCAACCAGAGCCGCCGTCGAGGCAGAAAGGTCTTTTCTCCGCTATCTTAAGGGGGGATGTCTTGCCCCTGTGGCCGCCCTAGGAATGATCCGCAACGAGCGACTCGTCTTGGCAGGCCGGGTCCTCTCGCCGGATGGTCGTCGCCGACTGGACGCAACCCAGTCCGACAGTCCGCAAAACGCGGACTTACTCGGCGAAAAGCTTGCCACCCAGCTTCTCGGCATGGGCGCCGGGGAGTGCATCGCACTGGCCAGGTCCAGGCCGATGGGATTGCCCTCCGACTAGGCAGCTGAAGCACCATTGCCTCTGCGGGCGCCTAAGTTCCCGGGTGTATATGATCTAAACCCGAACGAGCCATACATTCAGTCCGGGCCCGTAAGGATCGTTCTTAGGCAGGGGATCACCGAGGGAATTGGCGGGAATTCTGTGCGAGGGTGTTGTGGCGCATGAAATAAGCAGCTTTGAGGCGCACCGTCGTGTATCGACGAAGTGGATTTCGCGTTCTTCATAAGACCGCGCATTCTGGGTGAAGTATTATCCAGCTCAGACCCAAAAACCCAACGCCTCAGAATCGAACCGAAAAGGGGAAAATTGGCCGGCATGTCCGCTAAAGCCGGAGTCGTACGCAAAGTCGGCAATTCGCTCACAAGCTGCACGAAGTTTTCTCTATTAGGTGGGTGATGGTGTCCATGTGGACAAATCTGACATGAAGCCTCGCAAAGATGAGGCAGTTCCTCCCTTTTTTCTGCCGTATGGCTGGGGAGACGGGTGTGAGGGGAGTAAAATAGCGTCGTTTGGCCGGGGGGATCCGACCCCAGGAATATTGGGGCGGCTTTGGGTGTCATTAATCAGGGGCCTGTTATGAGCCAGACAAGCGGCGACTGGGATTTCGCTGAAGTGGTCCGCCAGTACGCCGACCAGCTATTTCGGTATTCTCTCTTTCTGACGGGAGATTACCATCAGGCCAGAGATTTGACTCAGGAGGTTTTCTGCCGGGCGTTCGAGAAGCGCTCTCAGCTCCGGTCTCCGGAGAAAGTCTGGCCTTGGCTCACCCGGATCTGTCGGCGTCTTTTTCTGAATCACCTTCGTGACCAAGGGGGAGAAGAGGCTTGCCCGCCGGAAGTGCTGGATCGACAGGAGTCGGACAGTCAGCCGGAGGAACCGGAACAAGTTGGTGCCTTGCGACGGGCCCTTGCCCAATTGCCGCCCCGGTGGCGGATCCTGGTGACGATGTTTTACTTTGACGACCTTTCCTACCAGGAGATCGCCGAGCAACTTCGGCTGCCCATGGGGACCGTAATGAGCGGATTGTTTCGGGCAAAAAGGCGACTGCGGGAGTTGCTCGAACCAACGCAAGACGTGGTGGCTAGAGCACGGGAAAAAAAGCGGAGACCTTCGAAAACGAAGGACTTAGCCCGTGAATCGGAGAAAAAGAAATAAGCGCTGTGGTGGCCCGGTCCCGGCCGCTGCGGACCGCCTGATGGAAATATTTCAGCCCGCCAAGGATAGCCTTTCGGATCCTGCTCTCAGTTCGTTAGCTGAAGCTCTTAAGAGCGACACGGAGGCGAAAGCCCGGTTCGAGGCGGTCTTGGCGGCGGATGAAAGAATTCGCCGGTTGATGCATGCTGTGCCGACGCCGCCCGGATTGGCGGAAGGTGTTCTGTCGGCTTTAGCCGCAAGATTTGGCATCTCTTCTGTTAGCCACGAGGCGGAGGCTGCTTCTTCCGAGGTTGGGGGTGGCAGCGCGGAGGCTGTGCCTGCTGTGGTAACTCCCACCCCAGGTGCGGCGCTCCCGGGCTTCTGGGGTCAGAGCCAGTCAAGTGAGGCCGGTCCGGATCAGAATTTGGACCTTTCAAATAGCTATTCCCGTTTCGCAAATCGTGTCCGGGGGGTCTTCCGTGGCAAACACTTGGAGCGTGGAGTAGCCGTTTGGGTGTCGGTATCGATCGGTCTTACTGCCTTGCTATTTTGCGCAATTTGGCCAGTTTTATGGCTTTTTAGGCCTGGCTACTCAGAATCGCAATCGGTCGAACAGGTCCTGCAGCTGGCTATTGCCACGTTTCAGGGGGAGGAGGCGATTTTCGCCTCGGGTACCCCGGTTTCTGCTGAGGATCCACCGTGGGGATATCGCCCCTCCAAATTCGTGGGGGGAGTTGCCCAATCTCGGTGGAGATGGGTGCGAATGGTCGGAGGGACAGAGGCCGTTGCCTTCGATTTACCACGGATTGGAAGCGGGCGGGCAACCCTGTACGTTTTTGCCTCCGATGTGTCGGGCGCACCCGCCATCCCCCCGGAAGCACCGATGCTCAATACAGCCACGTTCTCGGCCAGCCTTTGGAGGGAAAATGGGGTGGTGATGGCCCTTGTGGTGGCCGGCGGGCCCGTCGCCTATCGGCAGTACTTGAGCACGGCTAACACCCCCATCGCATAGCCGTTTCCGAAGCTATCGGTGCGGAGAAGGCACTTTTCGACTCAGAGCCGGATAGCGAAGGAATTTCTCGGCTGACACAGGCGAGGCACGAACTTGGCAGGAAGCGGCAGGGGTGGAGATTAAATTCCACGATGGGTGGTCCCGACGCGGGGTTCTGAGAATGGGGGTTGTAGCCTTTGCCCGGGAGGCTACGAAAATATCGCGGTGCTATGTCCGGCGGTGAGTTCTCTTTAGTCTGAGCGTCGGCGAAGCCGAAAGAAAACCGAAAATTTTCGCGCAAGTTTCTGGGTCCGAGGCCGTAATATACTAATGCAGGGGCTGAGGTCTATTGACTAGCCTGCCTTGAAAACCCGGGGGCGAATTGGATTCGACCGGGCAGTCTGAGTGCAGGTGGCGTGCCGTGGTTGGTCAGCGGCCCACGTAAAAAGCTGACCGAAAAATACCTGCCAACACCAGCTTGGCTTTGGCTGCCTAAACTAACCGCGCAGCCCCGGCCGAGGAGCTTAGCCGAGGAGCTCTGAAGGCTGGCCCCGAAACTCGGCTCGTGTCGGGCTTGGTTGGGTGGGCCCGGCATCAGGCACACACCCAACTAGCCGCGCGGGATCCTGTCGGTTGGAGCCCACTCGGCGAAATCTAAAAAACCGACTACGCACGTAGAAGCCTGTGCTGCAGCTGTCGCGGGACGCGGGTTCGATTCCCGCCGCCTCCAGTCGGGGGGTGTATAGTCCTGCATATAGTGGCACCAGGTGGCAGCTAGCACAATATCTAGTATCCTGGCCGCTCTTTTTCCCCCTTTCCGTCACTTACAGGGCCACCTGCGGGGCCACAAGTTGTTGAAAAGTTCTAGAACGAAAGGGTTAAAAGACACCCCCTCGAGCGATGACCTGGTCAGAATGCGGCCCCATAGCGCTCACCGGCCGGCCTAAGCAGCTTCCCCAACTAAATAGCTCCACACGGGGAGGGTAGCGGAAGCATCTTAACTTATCTTGCCAAATAAAAAGGCTTGGCCCTTCGGTCGGGACACGGATGTTTGGAAAAAAGTCAAGACCATGGGGGCCGAGCAATGGAAGGCAGCACCATCACCCGCCTTTTGCCCGAAGACCGCCAGATCTCTCTGGGGTTGGTCCCTCGCGACTGCCAGGTGCAAACGGCCTTCGTGCTCCTTTTACTGGAGCCGAGATGCGGCAATTACTGGAGCCCAGATGCGGCAGCCGGAGGAATTCGACCGGCCATTATCGCCGGCAAACCGTGAAGTAGCCGGGGTGGGCACCCAGTCCCTTCAGGTCAGTCCCAAAGCCATCTCCCGGGTCAAGTCAGCATATTGGTAAGGGGGTGTGGCAGAAGCTTTGGGGCAGCCGGCCAAAAGGTGCGGGATCTTCCGCGTGTGGGCGGCGTGGGGCTCCGTATGGGCTTTGGAGCCAGCGACCGACGGGGATTTTCCCAGTGGGAGCGGCATGGGTGGACGGCTGGCGGGTGGAGAAGACGCCCCGCGATTTCGGCCTGGTCCGCTCGCGGTGGACCTGTGCGGTGCTGGCACTGAAAAGCGGCATTGCCGTCAGTGCGGAAGCGGTTCGCCCGCAGCTGCACCGACCCGGCTTTCGGGGGCGTCGGCCCCGACCGCTGCTGGTCCGATGCGGTCCGGCTAAGGGAGAACCGGTCCACTGCCGGGGGCTTTAGACCTCGTTTTCTTCGGATGAGACCGAGGTGTTTGAGCACGTAGTCCGATAGGACAATACTTTCTTTAAGACAAAGTCGAGCGCCGTCGCTACCAGAAAACTGAGACGCGCTGGATGCGGCAGGGGCACGGGCGGTGATGCCAACCCCGCGTAAGGACCGCAGGCCCGGCCTGAGGGGCCGGGCTTTGGCAAAGGCGTCTCCCCAACCACTACCAACACCTTGATGCGCTACGCACAGCAGGATTGGTGACAAATCCTCACTAAGACCAATACGTCTGAAATGGTGCTGGCCACTTCTGTTTAACAGTGAAGGACTCTCATCTGGCCGCTCTCCGGGCTTACCTACGAGGAAACCGGTCGTTCCGCCCGTTGGCCCGCGGTGCAATGCAGAGTTGCTTATCGTCGTTCTGGAGACTTTGCGGCAGGGGCTTGTGTATTACCGAGGGATCCACGTGGTCTGCAACGGCCCTCGCTCTCACAAGCGCCGGCCAGTAGAGGCCTGGTTGCCCCGCAGGCGCCGCCTGGTCCAGTTGCTTTATCTTCGGAGCTCCTGATTGGAGAAGAACCGGACGAAACGGATATGAGGGCATCAGGATGACGCGATCACCCCACGCAGCGCTTGTAGACTCTACGCGAACAATCCCCTCGCCACCAAAACGGCTAAGGCAGCATGATATCAACGGACGCAACGCTATCGCACTACTCTTAGTCGTTAACGCACTTGTGGATTCGTTTTTAAGCAGGGTTTCGCTGCCCGGCGCGACTTTCGCCAGCAAATCGTATTTGTTTACGGTTTCTGCCACCACGCCGGCAAGCGCTAGACCTCGGTCGTGGAGCTATTTAGCGAAAAGGAGATAAGTGTCGCAGCGTTGAAAGCTCGAGGCGGGGGTTCCGAGCGAGAAGTTAACAGCAATTTCAGCTTGCTCCCCTTGCTCACTGGGCATGCCAGCGGTCGATTCGGCCGCT
>JANXBW010000001.1:439706-439949 GCA_025060325.1 Thermoguttaceae bacterium | reverse complement strand
TGAGTAGTTCCCCCAGGGCCGCGAAGGCAATCCGCTTCGTCAGGAAGATGTTCATGTGTGTCGACAAGCGGAGTCTCCCAAACGCGCCGAAAGATAACCTGACGAACTTGAGAAAGCTCTTTTGCCTCCGGGGGTTCTACGCTGGGTAGTTTCCCGCCCAAAGCGGGTCTAAAGGCAGTGATGGCACCCAGACCGCTGACGGCAAAGAGGGTGGTCCGGCGAGAGATCCTTTGGCTCATCTCG
>JANXBW010000001.1:359140-439696 GCA_025060325.1 Thermoguttaceae bacterium | reverse complement strand
ATCCGGCGACCGTTATAGGCTTGTACCATTCCGAGGGATCCTTCGGCAGGCCCAAAAACGCTTTCCCAGCTTCGGCCAGTCAAGCGCTCGGCCGAGGTGAGTTATGCCGGGTAAGGTGAAAGCGCAGTTGTCGACGCCTCAGGGGAGTTCAGCTGGCAGGCCTTCAAAGCGGTGGCTTAAAGGCTCAAGGCGAAAACCGTCTTCCATGATGAATGGTTTGTCGCCGAAATTGACTGTCACGCGGACCCCGTTGGCAAATTCGGTTTGTTGTACGCTATGGTCCTCAGTCAACCAACGGTGAGAGAGCATTTCCACATAGCCGGTTGCCCGCGCTACAGGGGTTGCCACCTGGTAACTGCGGACGAACCTACCCCGATGGGCCTGCCAAAAGTCCTTCCTAAACATGAACATAGGCGGTGTTCCGTACAGGGCATTCCAAAGATCGCGGCGATCCCAGAGGCTGGGTAACTTGTTGTTATAGTCGCCCCAGTACCAGTGCGCCACCACGCAGTCGTGATAGACTAGTTCCCACAAAGGTAACCGGTAGTAGTGCCCCGTCTGAAACTTGGCGACCCGTTCCGGGACCTCATCCCAAATTTTGATCATGTTCCTGCCAGCATCGGGCACGCGGTATGGGCCGAGACTCATCATGCCCTCGAAATAGTGGACATATGGCACGGCGGCATCATGGCCCGTTTCCGAGCCGGTTACCAGTCCACACTCCTCACTAACAAAGCGTAGGAGCTCCATCTTCCACTTTTTGCTTTGTGTGCGTGTCATCGGGTGATCAGGGTGATAACATTCTCGCCAAGGCGTAGCGGTGGTGGTGTCAATAAATCGGCAGCGGTAAGGATGCGTGGCAAGTTCCGGCAAGATACGTTTTCTTGCGTAGTCAATCGCCCGAGAGTCACAAAGCACGCCACAGGGGTACCACTGCCCGTCTTTTCCCAGCACCTCCCACCCTGGGATCCACTTTCCCCGGGCATCGAGAATAATGTCTTTTGGCCAGGCCTCTGTGGGCCAATCACGGTGAATTCCCCGCAATTTTGGGAAGTTTGCCGGGTCCATCACATCCTGATAGATGTCGTAACGGCTTGTGAGCACATTCATCCGATTTAGGGCCTGGATTTGTTCCGGCCGGGCACGGTTGCTCCAAAGAATGCGGCGGATCCCCAGCTCCTGCATTTCCCGGCAAAGCTGAACCGGATCTTGGTCCCAGCACCAGACGTTTACGGCCCCGATGAGTAAGTCCACATTCGGATTTGCCGCCCGCTTTTCCTCCAAAGTCTTAAACAGCCCAATCTCTTTTGCATAGTGGCGGTAGCGTTTGCACATCGCCACATAGCCACCTTGGTCGAAAAGCACGATCCGCAAACGTCTGGGATAACCGAATGCACCCTTTTGGGCGATCCACCGCGGGGCCAGGGTAAGAAGACCGTCAACACGCGGCACACGCACATGGGCATCATCCGGGGTTTCTACGATCGCCATAATCCCCGAAGTTAGATCGGTTATTCCCCACCAGGCCATGCATAGACCATGGCCACCGTAAAGGTGGTACTCCATCGGCGAAATGGTCTTATCATCGACGGGGTAGCTTATTCCTTCGTTTACCGGCAGGATAAGGAACTGGCCCGGGGAGGTGACGAAGGACCCAGGAAAATTGACGGACTCTGTCATCGGGCCAGTGGCAGCTAGTTCGATGAGAAGCTCTGGCGACTTAGCCTCGAGCGTAATTTGCACGGTTAGCTCAAGACCATTTGTAAGATGGAACACCGCTCCGAGGATGACGCCATCCTTCTTTTCAAACGAAATAGGGATAAGTTGTTGCACTGTCGGTCGAGTGCGCCAGTTTAGTCCGTTTCGCTTATCCGAGAAGACAAAACTCAGATCCCGCGGTAGAAGCTCGACTGTGACAAGCTCGTTGGCTAATGTCAGCTTTTCGGGTAGTTCCTCCGGGCGCGGGAATGTCTTTTTGTCCACAAGCTTTAAGGTAATTGCATCGGCCCAAACCTTGGCTGGTCCTCGTCCAATTAGCCGAGGCGTGAGTGTCGCCACCCCGGGCGGAATGATCATACGGGTCGAAAGTACTTGCCAGCCGAGGGTCTGGCTTGTGGACTTCTCGCCATAACTCCAGTGCAGCACCTGGTCAGACTGGTCTCCAAGAACGCCGCAGATGGCCACATTGCCTGAACCTTCGGCCCACACGGCTGCGGTCATTTCGTAAACATCACCGGGCTGCACCGGTTGCGGTTGCCCCAGCTGCAGGCTCCAGTCTGATTGGGCGGTGTGTTCAATCCGGATTGCTTTGGCCCCCGAAAAGGACCGCCCACTATCGAGGGAAAGGCTCGCTGCCCCACTCTCCCGGCTCCACAAGGTGACCCACTGTCGGGGATCGCTTTCAAAATCACCCTCGGCCAGCAGGTTTTGATTGGTCGGGGTAGCTGGCGTTTGTTGGCTAAGTGCTGGGCCGGGTTCAACGATGACCGCCACGTAGCCGACAATGGCAGCCAGCGCCGCCCCCACCGCGGAGAGTGTGTACCTAAAGGCTGAGCCTTGGAGCACGCTTTGCCAAAACTTCATGGGAGCTACTCCCTTTGTCGCAAAGAGTTTTTTCTAGGCCTTAGCCAAGCCAGAACAAGTAAACAAGGGCCGGCCTCTATGCGGGAACCCTTCTTGCTCCGCTTGGCCAAGCTGTGGAGGCTTCTCCGGCGGGACCGGGATACTGCCAAGGCCAATGCCGGGTCTATTGCCGATCTTGACAGCTTCCGGGGCTATGTGGCCTCCGTTGCCCTGACAGTGACCCCGTGGTACATTGGCCAAACCCACTATGTAAACGATTGACAAACTGGCACCTTGAAGCTTTAGGGAGGTCAAAGGACTGATGGAGCAATTCATTCTTGCTCTCGACCAAGGTACCACTTCGTCGCGGGCGATCTTATTTGATCGAAATGGCCGGCCCGTTGCAAGCGCGCAGCAGGAGCTTCCGCAAATCCTCCCGGCACCGGGAATAGTGGAGCATGATCCGGAGGCAATCTGGCACACCCAACTCCGGGTAGCTCGGGAGGCAATCGCTCGGGCGGAGATTTCCCCGCGGCAGGTGGCCGCGTTGGGCGTTACCAATCAAAGAGAAACCACAATCCTTTGGGACCGAGCGACCGGTAAGCCCGTGGCTAACGCCATTGTTTGGCAAAGCCGCGTAAGCGCGCCAATCTGCCAGCGGTGGAAGACAGAGGGACTGGAAGTGGTTGTTCGCCGGCGCACTGGGCTAGTTGTTGATCCGTATTTTTCCGCAAGCAAAGTGGCCTATCTCCTGGAAAGCGTGGATGGCCTGCGCAGACGGTGCGAGCGGGGCGAGGTTTTGTTCGGCACCGTGGATACATGGCTTATCTGGCGGCTTTCCGGTGGCAAGTGCCATGTCACCGACCCTAGCAACGCAAGCCGCACGATGTTCTTTAATATCCACACGCTCCAGTGGGATGGGGAACTTCTCCGGGCGATGGGAATTCCGTCGGCGATATTACCGCAGGTGTGTCCGTCCAGTGGAATGGTGGGCGTGACCTCTCGGGAAATATTCGGGGAGGAAATTCCGATTGCGGGTATAGCTGGCGATCAGCAGGCGGCGACATTTGGCCAAACTTGCTTCCAGCCAGGGGACGCCAAAAACACCTATGGAACTGGCTGTTTCTTGTTGATGAATACCGGTACGCGGCCGGTTGCTTCAACGAATAATCTTCTTACGACCATCGGCTGGCAGGTAAACAACAAGGTGACTTATTGTCTTGAGGGGTCCGTGTTTGTTGCCGGCGCTGTGGTGCAGTGGCTTCGGGACAATTTGGGGCTGATAAAAGCCTCGGCCGATGTGGAAAGCCTTGCCGCCACCGTTCCAGATAGTGGAGGTGTGTACTTTGTGCCTGCGTTTGTGGGGCTGGGCGCCCCCTACTGGGACCCGTATGCTCGGGGGGCTATTCTTGGGCTGAGCCGCAGCAGCACAGCCGGCCACATTGCTCGTGCCGCTTTGGAGTCTATGGCCTACCAGACGAAGGATTTAGTTGAGGCGATGGAGAAGGATTCCGACATCCGGCTTCAGACCCTGCGCGTCGACGGAGGGGCATCGGTCAACAATATGCTCATGCAGTTCCAAGCGGACATCCTTGGCGTGCCGGTGCGCCGGCCCAAAGTTCGCGAGACAACAGCGCTTGGAGCAGCCTTCCTGGCCGGCTTGGCCGTAGGATTTTGGGAGTCAGAGGAAAGTCTTAGCAACCTGTGGGCGCTTGATCGAGAATTCTTGCCGCAGATGGACGCCAACCAGAGGTCGGAGCGCTATCGCCGGTGGTGCGAGGCCGTTTACCGTACCCGTAGCTGGGCGACCCCGGAAACCTGTTAGCGCCGGGCCAATCTGAAATAAAGGAGTTTGAAACACCCAGGGAACGCGGGCAGTTTATCAAGATCGCGTAAACTGGGTGGTAAAGTAGCAGAGGGAGGATGCTGTAAATTTGTTTACTTTATACATTCGCACGGCGGCTTTTTTCGCATGGGTTTTTCAGGGGGCACGAGGGAGTTCCGATTCTTAGAGTGCCAGACACTAGGCGAAGGTCGTTTGGGCGCCAACGTTTATTAAAGGTCTGCCCGTTTGCCGCGCGTTGTGGATCAACAATGACTGGCGTATAACCAAATGGTTCAAAAAGTTGCCCACCCAGTTGCGGAGGTTTTCGGAGCGGAGGATAACACCGAGGAAATTCTCACCGGCCGGCGGTTTCGGGCTACCTCCGATGGGCGGTTGAGAGTCCTTAAAGCTACGAAAACGACATCTGCAAAACGGCTTAAGTTTACTTGCCGCACTGAGTACCGCTGTCAAGAAACTAAACCCTGCGATTAGGTCTACCTTTCCTTCGTCGACTGGAAAAATAGTTTGGCCGCCAAAGAAACCCAAAGCCGAGTTGCCGCTAGGAAGTCCCGTAACCGAAATCCATACCTGCCAATCTGTCAGCAAGTCGCCAAAAGCTCTTAAAGAAACGCGGCGCGGACGAACTCGAAATTTGGCCACCCCACCCGACCTAGGAAATAAGGCCCGGTGCCTCGAGGATATCGGACCTGCCGGTCTTAGGCTCGCCGATAAAGATGTTCACGCATCGACCCGTAATTTGTACACGACGGACTTAAACCACTCGATCGTCACCGTATCAGTCATCGCCGGTGTCCCGAGTCCCGGTAAGGTTCGGAGTAGGTACCGCCAGCAATATGTTTTGAGTGAGGGGTACATAAAAAGCGGCCAGTTGCCCAGGGTAACGACGGTTCACACAACCGGGAGCTAGCGGGAATCGCTTTTCTACCACTCCGCGGCACTTGTTTACTAAGATCCTATCCCACCAGGCCAAACGCCCAGCAAGCGTAGGCCACGGGCGAGCTGATTAGGACGCTGTCGACTAAGTCAAGCACGCCGCCAAACCCCGGGATGAGCGTTCCGGAATCTTTCCGGGCCACATCGCGCTTGATGAGAGATTCGGCCAGATCGCCCAGGATCCCGAAGATCCCCACCAAAATGCCAAAAGGAAGCCAGCCCCAGCTGGGCGCCAAAGTGGAACTTCCAGTGGGGGCTGGCATGAGAACACTCAGGGCAAGCCAGGAGCCAAAGCAAGAGGCGGCCACAGCGCCCAGGGCGCCTTCGACCGTTTTTTTAGGGCTAAGCCCTGGGGCAAGTTTGCTTCGTCCAATAGCTTTGCCCACGATGTAAGCGGCTGTGTCTCCAAATTTCACAGCGATAAGAGTTGCCAAAAGGGCCCGAAGTCCCCACACAATTCGAATCTGTACTAAGAAACTAAACAATAGACCGATGTAGAGCATCGCCAGGACCGAAGACGCGACGTTAACCGTGATTCCCCCCGGCCGGGTGTATCGTCTCATTTCAGCGATGAAGACCAGCATCATCCCTGAAGCAAGCGCGAAAAGCGTCCAGTCACTGGGCGAGGTGTGCCAGCGCTCATAGAGGGTTCTGGCGAACCGGTACCAGAGAGGCGTGAACCAGCTGCTGCAAATCACCAAGGCACACGACGAGTACACCACCCAGGGAATAGGCCGAACGCCGCCTGCGACGGTTAGCTCGAGGATTTCCCGAGTGGCCGCCATGGCGAAGACCATGAGCACAGGGAACAGGGCCACTCCGGGAATGTCCAACAAGATCTCCAGCCAATAATCTCCGTAACACACCGCCAAAAGGAAGCCGGCCAGAGAGGTTCCGACGACCACCCGACGCGATAAGTCATCGCGGGTTGGCGGTGCGGAGGGCTCATCAGCTTTGGCCTGAGTTTCAATCGCTGGGAACATCCTATCAAGCAAATGGCGGATCAAAGGTTGTGGTCAGGGGCTTCTTCGTAAGCGACCGTAGGCAAGCCTCTAGCAATGTGCAAGCCGACCGGCGATTGCGGCTTGGGGCGAGTATTTAGGCAGCCGCTCGGCCGAGGCGACCTCTTTCTGTCACCCGATGCCCCGGTGGCTCAGTCAAGCACCAGTTGAAGCGGCATCCCCGCCCGACGCGGCGCACGGCCTGCCCGGCCACGTCCGCTTTGGCCCTGCACTAGGCCGGAAGCCATCTTACCACTTTGGGCGTTGCTTTCTCTAGGAGTGGTGGCGGAGCACACATGCGATGGCGAATTGCGAGGAGGATTTTGCGCAATAGGTCTTCCGCCGGTGGGGGCAGGGAGTATTCTTCCCATCGGGCAAGGCCTCTCGCTTTTATAGGCCGCCGAACCGCCGAACGCGCTGGGCGTAATCGCAAATGGCTTGGCGAAGGTGTTCCTCCGTGAAGTCGGGCCAGCAATCCTGCGTTACCCACAGCTCCGCATAGCTAATCTGCCAAAGCAGAAAGTTGCTAACCCGCATTTCGCCGGCGGTACGGATAAGAAGATCAGGATCAGGTAACCCAGAAGTGTAAAGATGATCAGATATGACTTGATCGTTGATTTGGTCCGGGTCGAGTTTCCCAGCGCGCACCTTGTTTACAATGGTCCGCACCGCGTCAACCAGCTCGGATCGACCCCCGTAGTTGATGGCCAGGGATAAGCAAAGGCCCCTGTTCTCCGCGGAAAGGGAAACCGTTTTGTCCATTTCCCGCAGAACGTGATCGGGAATCCCTTCCCTTCGGCCAAGGATTCGCAACCGGATGTTCTGTCGAAGAATTTCCCGGCGCGCCTCAACCATGAATTGCCCCAGAAGTTCCATTAAAGCCGATAGCTCCTGAGGCGGGCGCTTCCAATTTTCGCTCGAGAGACAATAAAGCGTCAAAAACGGGATTTGCCAGCGAACGCAGGCCCGCACCACGCGACCAACAGCCTGGACGCCGCGACGATGGCCTTCAATCCGGGGCCAACCCCTCTGCGCCGCCCACCTCCCATTACCGTCCATGATGATCGCAATGTGACGCGGACGTTTTTCCAGGGGCACAGGGAGCTCCTGGGCCTTTTCTTGGCCGGGAGGGGTGTCAACGGCTCCTTCGTTGCTTAAGACCATTGGAGAAAGGCCGAATGTTCCCAGACTCTCTTGGGGAGTACCAGGCTCCTCAAGGTCGCGTCTCTTGTCAAGCTAGCGATTCTCACACGAGCCGGCGGACCTCCCTGCCAAGGGAAGCAAATCCACCCGATTTTGGTTCGTGGTGACGCGGTGCAGCACCTAAGGCCCCTTAGTTGCCCAAGGCAGGGGCAAACACTGTGTCTAACCGATCGGGGCCCACGGAAATGATCGATATCGGTCGCCCCACCAGTTCCCGGATCCGGTTGAGGTACGCCTTGGCGTTGGCCGGCAATTCATCAAAGCTACGAACGTGGCGGATTTCCTTTTGCCAACCGGGCAGAACGTCGTAGACTGGCTGCACCAGCCGGAGGTCGTCAGTATGGCTGGGGAAGTCTGTGGTCTGCACCCCGTCGATTTCGTAAGCCCGGCAAATCCGGAGTTCCGGAAGTTCGCTTAGCACATCTAGCAGCATCACAGCCAATTCATCTACGCCGCTAAGTCGGGCTGAATAACGGACCGCCACCGCGTCGAACCAACCGCAGCGACGGGGCCGCCGGGTCACCGTACCATATTCGTTACCTCTCTCGCGGATATGCTGGCCGATTTCGTTCGTCAACTCGGTGGGGAAAGGACCTCCGCCGACGCGGGTTGTGTACGCCTTGATGACTCCGATTACTTTGGTGATATACTTAGCGGGGATGCCAGACCCCGCGGTGACTCCCAGTCCCGAACTATTGCTGCTTGTCACATACGGAAATGTCCCGTGGTCAATGTCCAAAAGTGACCCTTGCGCCCCCTCGAAAAGAATGGATCGCCCCGCCTCGGCCGCCTCCAGAAGAAACTTTGTAGTGTCGGTCACATGCGGCCGAAGCTGTTCGGCGTAATCGGCGTACTCCCGGTAAATGCTTTCGGGGTCGAAATCGATCTTGCCATTCAGACCCGACAGCATGAGCGACTTGGTTCGCGCGATTCGCTCGATCCGCTCCCGTAAACCGGGGCGATATAAATCCCCCAGTCGAATAGCAAGCGACCGGCCAGCTTTATCCTTGTAACACGGTCCAATACCCCGGAGGGTGGTACCGATCGCCTCGCCACCAAACACCGCGTTAAGCAGCCGGTCCTCTTCGATATGCCAGGGGAAAATCACGTGGGCGCGGTCGCTAACAAGAAGATTTGCTCCAACCTCGACGCCCCGTTCGCGTAGGGAATTGATTTCTTGGAGGAGCACCCCCGGGTGGACCACTACGCCATTTGCGATCACGCACTGCACATGGGGCCGGAAAATCCCGCTGGGGACCAAAGAAAGCTTGAATGTTTGGTTTCCGAAAACAACGGTATGTCCGGCATTTGGTCCGCCTTGATAGCGAACGACTATCTCGTGTTGATCAGTAAGTAGATCGACAATCTTTCCTTTCGCCTCATCCCCCCACTGGAGTCCGATAACACACGTGCAAGCCACGGGACGATCCTCACTTACCGACGAGAGTTACTCGAGCCTCCTGGACTCACACCTCAGGAAAATAACCCCCCCGAAGCATATCTCTCCGCAATGCGCTTAAAGCCTGACCCCTCAAAAGGATGCGGCCTTAAACTTGACTTTGACAGGTCTTTGACCCCTACCCAGACTTTCAATCCCCTTACCTAAAACAACGGAGTAATGCTGCTAACCACCGGCTTCCGGCTTCAGGTTTAGGTTCCTCGCCGGGCACGCGCTCGAATATCCGGTAAATGTCTCCGAGGAATTCGCGGTCTGTTTGCGAGCCGTCTGCACCCGGGCTAGCCGTTTGGCTTAGAACCGGTAACCGACCCTCGAAATAGGCCCCAGTTGTAGCCTGGTGTTAAAACTGCGCCGAAAACGCCGCCAAGCGGGACTCGGCTGCGGACCTACTTACTACCTCCACAACGGCCGTGTAGGGCTAGGCAGCTTGCTAATGGAACTCATAGAGGGGGCCAAGCCTTTTTAATTTGTTGAAATCAAGTTCGGCTGCTTGCGCTATCCTGCCCGGGTTGAGCTATTTAGCTAGGCATCTGACCCCCAATGCCACAAGGGCGGGAAGTCGCAGGGGATGTTTCGATACCAATCGTCGAGAGCTGACCCCCGTGAATGCCCGGGCCAGTTGAGTATTTCCGTCCCATTCAAACTGATTCTCGGGCTCCGAGGCTTGCTGGCGCTGGTCCCAAGCAAAAGTCTATGGAAGCGACCGAAGAGCCGTCAAGAAGTAGGGATTTTCCGGAGCCACCGCCAACCGAAACGCGGCCTCTCGTTACGAGCTAAGGTAGGCCTCGGAAGCAACTACCCGCGTTACCGTGGCAATTTGGAACTTTAGAGGTTCCCGGAAGGCGGAAATAGTGTGACCTGCTCTTGAGAACTTCACTCCCGCTGGGAAACCCGGATTCTCCAAAAAACCGGGATATGGCGACCGAAACGGACAGCCTTTCCTCCGGGACAGTACTCCGGACCCTAATCGCGCTTGCGGGGGTGTCCGTCTTCTCGTCCCTACCGGAAAAGTCGCGTATAGGACTTGGCTTTTGGTTCCTCTGTACGCGTCAGGGGGCGCCCAAAGCTCGGCGCTGACCGGCACTGGCTCGCGGGGTTCCTCTGTACGCCTCAGGGGGGCGCCCCACCCTGGCTGGTGGCGAAGCAGTTCCAAAATAGTTCCTCTGTGTGCGTTAGGGGGCGCAATTGAGAACAGCTCTTATCTTCCTCTGCTACTCGGTTCCTCTGTGTGCGTCAGGCGGCGCAAGCGGCCAAAAGCCTGTATTGGTGCTGGGTTTTCGGTGGAGCACGTTTCCAGCGTGTGAGTTTGGCTTGGTGGTAGCGTTTGACTAGTCGGCACGAGGGGCGCAGTTATTCCGAGGCCGGTTCCGGTAGCGGCATTCGGTAGATTCTTATGCCTCGTTATGATCGGCCAGAGTAGAAGCGTTTTTGAGTTTACGCCGGTTTAGCGTGACGGAGGCGCACGGCCCTTACCGGGATCAACGCGGTCCTTACCCGGATAGATTAAGGGCAAGACCGGCGGTGTAGGGTGCTACCTGGGTCTACATAAGTGCCGCCTGGGTAGATATAGATCTCACCGCCCGGATGAGCCAGGAAATTCGGAGACTTAAGATGAGTGTTTTCGCCGGGTCCGGCGCTTCGGTTGTTTGGCGGTGCTCCATTCGCGTGTGGCAGCCTCGAAGACGTCCGGGGATTCATACCGGACAAAATTCGGGCCGTCCGGAATTGGCCCAATAAGCCCCCTCAATACCGGGTAGCCTCGTAGGGAAAGGTCGGTGCTACAATCATCGATGCCAATTTGTAAGTGGCGTTTAAGAAGCTCTTCCGGGCTGTCGTAGTCGCGGATGCGGAGTTCTCCGTTAGCACCGCGAGTAATCACCCGAATTGTCCGCTTTTTCATGCCACCTCGTCCTCCCCTTGGCACTTGAAGGGCATTGATCCACCTAAATGCGTCGATTTGCGTTTATCCCGCCCCATTGTTTTCGCCTAGTCTTCCAGTTTGTTAGCCACCCTTTTTTGAAGGTCTCAGCGAGTAACCAGCGGGGCCAGGTCCATTGGGGGTGTCCTAGCGGTCTCCACCCTATGGCGAGCATTCCGGGATACCGCGCCTTCGTTTCCCGAATGGCTACCGGCCCGCCGTCGGCCATTCCTCACGGGAGATGAAAGGAAAGGCAACTGTTGACCGTCCCCAAAGTGGCTTGCTTACCGTGGGGGCTAAGCCGTGGATTTGCCTTTGGCAAAATCGGCCGAGTCTCCAGTGCGATTGTCATCATTTTGAGCGGCTCGGTATGCCCCACATCATTTGATCTGAACGTAGCATCGCTATAGCAAGGCCTGAGCACATGTCCGGATTACGGCTTACAATTGGCAGACACGGCACCGTCATCAAAGGAGGCAGAGACGGACTCACAAACCAAGCATCCTGTTTTGTAGAAAAGCTAGGAGGGGCTTACGCGTGGACGTAATCAACTTGGATCACAATGCCACCACATCGGTAAGGGCGGAAGTAATCGAGGCCATGTCGGCGTATATGCGGCTGGGGTATGGCAACCCTGCCAGTGCTCATCGGCTGGGTGCCAAGGCTCGCCAAGTTTTAGAAGATTGCCGACGTGCCATTGCGGATATCTTGGGCGCTTCGTTAAGCAACTTTCCGCCGGACCGGGTGATATTTACAAGTGGTGGCACGGAGGCGAATAACCTAGCCATTTTGGGGATCGCTCGCGCAATGGCTGAGCAGGCGGAGGAAACCGTGTTGGGCCGCGGTCACCAAATCGTTATTTCCGCCATGGAACACGCAAGCGTTTTGGAAGCGGCCGAACACCTTCTCGAATGTGGTTGGCGACTCGACACCGTCGGTGCCACTTCCGGCGGTGTTTTGCGGCTTGATCAACTGGAATCGTTCCTTACGCCGCAGACTCGTTTGGTGAGCGTAATGCTTGCCAACCACGAAACCGGCGTCATCCAGCCAGTAAGAGAGGTGGTGGACATCTGTGCAAAGCGCGGCATTCCTGTCCACACGGACGCCGTCCAAGCAGTGGGGAAGATGCCTGTTAACTTTCAGGAACTTGGGGTGGCGGCCATGAGCATAGCGGCTCACAAGTTTCACGGGCCGCCCGGGATCGGCGCCTTGATTTGTCGTGGCGATCTGCCGCTGAAACCCATCCATTTTGGTGGTCATCAACAAGACGGCTTCCGGCCTGGTACGGAACCGGTTGCCTTGGTGGTGGGAATGCGGACTGCATTGGAGCTGTGGCAGAAGGAAGCGGCGGAGGCTGCTGCCAAGCTGCATGCCCTTCGTCGGCGCTTCGAAGCTGGGTTAAAGCAAGCACTTCCGGAGATTGTCATCCATGGGGAGGACGCCCCGCGCTTGCCGCATACGTCCAATATTGCCTTTCCGGGTTTGGAAGCGCAGCTTCTTTTCGTGGCTTTGGACAGCGTGGGAGTAGCCTGCTCGATTGGGTCGGCGTGCGCCAGTGGGGCCGCCGAGCCTTCGCCAACATTACGGGCCATGGGCCTCCCCAAGGAGTTAGTTAACTCCTCATTGCGTTTCAGCCTTGGGACAACAAATACCGAAGCGGAGATCGACGAAGCCGTTCGCCGCATCGTGGCCATGGTCAAGAGGCTCCGTCGTAAGTAGTAGCGGGCATCTAGCCGGGCAACTCTCACTGGGTTGGAATTTCCCCATGGCCCGAAGGATTTTTCGGGAAGGATTGCGGTTGCTAGTCGTCACGATCTGTTTCCTTTTGGTCGTGGACACGTGGATTTGTGGGGGAATTTTCCTGCCGCTTGAGATCGTTGGGGCCTCGATGGCGCCTCGCCTCATGGGGGAACATCTCTTTTACCGTTGTGCATGCGGCGAAAGCTTTCGGGTGCTCGTTCCGGAAGAAGGTGGAAACAACAGGGTGATTTGCCCAGCTTGTGGTAGCCTGATCCCGCGAGATAGCGGACTGAGAATGCCGGCGGATCGGGTACTTGTGTTGAGACCAGGGCCCTGGGCTTGTTGGCCAAGACGCTGGCAGGTAGTCTGTCTACGAAGTTGGGAAAGTCCACATGCTTGCATGGTGAAGCGCGTCGCCGCTGTGCCGGGGGATGAGGTGAGCAGCTCTCCGGACACGATCCGCTTGAAGCCGGCAAAAATAAAAGACCTGCCGCGAAACCTTTGGCGGCTTTCCCTGCCGCTTTTCCGAGCTCATCTATCTGGACTGTGTCCCACCGAACATCCCGAGGCGACAAATGGCAGACGGCCTGTGGCTGTTTCGACGAGCAGCAACCCCCGGGGAACCAAAGGATGGCAGCCGTGGGCCAACCCTCATATCTCGCCTGCGGATTGTTCGCTCAACAATGGATTAGGGAATCGCACAAAGGTGCCATTTGTGCGGGTATCCGAGGTCTCACTTGTTCGGCAAGACCCGGGCGGCTTCTACAGGCTCACTGGCTTTCTCTGTCTCGGCGGGCTTCCCGAAAACCAGCTCTACGTTTTACCTCAAGATAACACATTTCGACTCGCCGGCTTGGCAGCCCGCGTGAGAGTGCGGTTGCCGGCAGTTGGCCAAAACCTTGGCATCAGATTTAAGGTGGGGTCCTCGGAAGCCTGGGCCCGTTCCAATCCGGAGGGGAACGTGTTGCGGTGCGGTTGGCGGCAGCTTTCGGGACCCTCAGCGGGCGGCAGTGATGGGACGGGGGAGAGACTCCCGGGTGCCAATGCGTGCGAGATGAGTGGGAGTTCTAGCCGAACTCTGCCGTGGCCCCAAACTTTGGAGCTCGACTTACTTATCTGGCAGTTTCCTGGCTATACCGTGTTTGCGACAGGGGGCGAGGTCGCGGTGGTGCCAAGGACCGGCTCTGACACGCTCTGGAGCCGGGAGGAGCCGTGCATCCCGCTTTCGCTTGAGGTGCATATTGAGGGAGGGGTGGAAATTAGCGGATTAGTCGAAGTGCGGGGACTTTATCACTGTATCGATATCTTAGCTAATCAATGCTCCCTCGGTGCCTCCGGCGGTCCAGGCAGCTCCCCTAAGTTGCCGGAAGCAAATTACGGGCTCGGTGGAGTTGTTCGGCCAGGGGAGTTCGTCTTGTTAGGAGATAATTGGGTGCTTTCCCGTGACAGTCGGCATTTCGGGTTGGTAAAGTTGACCGGATCCCCAGAGTTGATCGGCGTGGGGGTGCTCAAAATCCGATGGTCTGCATGGCGGGTCGGATCCGGGCAGCTCAAAATACCCTTGCTGCTCCCGGTCGACTATATTTGGTGATTACCAGGCCTAAGAACTCCCCGGGACTGGGTAGGGGTCGCGGTCTAAGCCCAAGTTCCATCCCGAAAATGGAGAAACTTGAGAGTTTAGGCAAAACCGGAAGCCCAATTCCCACGATGGGCGGATAATCATTGCGGGCGGGTTGGCAGCAAGTTTTGACGGGGCACTTGCACCGCGAACTTTTTCGGACGCAACCCAGCAATCTGCGACTCCGAGCCGGCGGTGCAAGAATCCAACTGGTGTTGTGGTTTCCGCGCGCATGGGTCGCCGGATGAGCCGGTGGTGAGGGGGGAGTTTTTTCCCAGGGCCGGAGGGCGAAGTGGGACGTTTCTTCTGTGCCACTGGCCTTGGGCATTGGTCGGCCGAGCCGCTTTTTTGTTTAGTTGCTGTGGCTCTTTGTGTTCCGAACTGACAACACAACTTGGGAGCTCTTTGCCGTTGGTTAAGCGCGATCTTGCTAAGACCGAAAAGCAACGACGGCCTAAAGCGGTGACAGAACGCCGCGTCGATGCTACCCATGTTCGTGAGTTGGCCGCTCCGGCGCGGGAAGCGGCGGCAGGATGGTTCTCGGCGGCTGCCATCCGCGAGGTCGTCGAATCAATCGCCATCGCCTTCATGTTGGCTTTCTTGTTTCGCACTTTCGAAGCCGAAGCCTTTGTCATTCCCACCGGTTCGATGGCCCCCACTCTTTTAGGCCAGCATAAGGAAGTCCAATGCCCGCAATGTGGGTACTCGTTTGAGGTAAGCGCGAGCGAAGAAGTAGACAGCGAAACGGGAGCCCCCACTGGACTTCTTGTTGTCGCTGCCACTTGTCCTTTGTGTCGGTTTCCCGTTGACCTTCGGCGCGGTAATCCCCACGGTGAGCCCTATCGAAGTTACAAAGGAGATCGGCTCATCGTCGTGAAGTTCCCTTATCAATTCGGGGCGCCACAGCGGTGGGACGTAGCTGTTTTTAAGTATCCCGGCGGAGCAAGGACGAACTTTATCAAGCGGATTGTGGGGTTGCCCGGGGAAACAATCCTCATCCGCAATGGCGATTTGTTTGTTAAGCCGGCCGAGGAAGAAGATTTTTTCCATCGAAACCCGGTCGATCCGCAGCGATACCAGATCCTTCGTAAACCGCCCGAGAAAGTCCGGGCGATGTTACAACTTGTTGACGATAACGACCGGTTGCAGCCGGGCTGGAGCAAGCGGGGTTGGCCTCCCCGGTGGGCGCCGGAGAATTCCTCCAGTGGTCAATGGACGCCTGCAGAAGATTGGCGGAGTTTTACCTTCGAGGGTCGAGGACAAGCCCGATTAGTCTATCGCCATTATGTTCCCACCTATGACGATTGGGAGCAGGCAATTCGCGGAAGAACTTCCGGCAATCTTCAGCGCCAACTTGTCAGCGATTTTTGTGGCTACAACACGGAGGTAACACAAAATTTACGGTTCGCCGGGCAGCACGGTGGTGTGCCATTATGGGCGACGCCCACCCTGCTTGCCGGGATGAGTGCCTTTCGGCCTGAGCCGAAGCAAATGGGTTTGCACTGGGTGGGGGACCTTGCTGTCGAATTTGAATTGGAGGTAAAGGATCCGACTGGCTCCCTGGCAGTAGAGCTTGTGGAAGGTGGACGAACTTTTCGCTGTTTATTCGATCTGGCTACCGGGAGTGCGGAGGCCCGTATCGACGCTTTGCCCCACTTCCGTCCCCGGGCTCGGACAGGGGTCAACAAGGCTGGTCGATATCGCATTATGTGGGCCAATGTGGACGATCAGCTTCTTCTGTGGATTAACGATCGGGTTATCTCCTTTGACCCGCCGGCCGAATATCCTGCGCTTGGGAATGACCGTCCGTCCGAGGCCGATCTTCAGCCGGTGGTCATCCAGGCAGAGGGGACTCGGGTCACGGTGCGGCATTTGAAGCTTTATCGCGATATCTTCTACATCGCCGTGCGCGGTGATCCCAATTCCTTCGGGCGGCAGATTATATGTGATTTTGTCAGCCCGATTGGCGAACCGTTGACGGCCGAGACGGTTAACCGAGCCCTTTCGGATTGGCAAATCTATGCCGCCCGGAAGCCGCAAATGGTTCACTTCCCATTGCGACATGGTCAATACTTGGTGCTTGGTGACAACAGTGCGGAAAGCATGGACAGCCGATTGTGGGAGGACCGCAAATTTGAATATTACGTCCGCGAGGATTTGTTGATCGGCAAAGCCCTGTTTGTCTTTTGGCCTCGGTCGCTGGACCGTATTCCCGGAACAAGGATCCCGGTGTGGTTTTTCCCCAATTTTTGGAAGATGCGATTCGTGCGCTAAGATTGGCGGCTACATTGCCCCCGACTATCTTGGGCGCGTTTGACCGCGGGTCGGCGCGCTGAGGGGTGGTACTCCAGGGGGGGATATCGCTGGAAAACCCCCGCGGTGGGTTCTGCAGCTCCGGGAAGGCTTGGTTTGCTAGCCGCTTAATTGGGGCACCAGGAGCCGATAGTTCAGTCGATAAGAACTCAGTTGGCGGCTTATTGGGATATCTGCCTAATTTTCGTAGACAATCGGCCGGTACGAGCCAGAAATTTTCGGTGCGACTAGTAGGATAGCGTGGCACGGAGGTCAAATGCAGCCGCCTCCCTTAAGCCCTAGTTCCGGCAGTGTGACTGTTCGTCCACATCTCGGTCCCATCCTTAAGACCGAGGGGCTAGTCAAGTCGTATAGGGGCCGAAGAGTTGTGGACGGGGTCAGTTTCGAGGTTTACCCGGGAGAGATTGTGGGCCTTTTGGGCCCGAACGGAGCGGGGAAGACCACTTGCTTTCGCATCACCTGCGGGATGATTCGCCCCGATGCCGGAAAAGTTTTTCTCCAGGGGCAGGATGTGACGCACTGGCCGATGTATCGCCGGGCACGTGAGGGCGGAATGGGCTACCTTGCCCAAGAGCCCAGTGTATTCCGGAAGTTGACGGTCGAGCAAAACCTCTTGGCGATCATGGAGCTTTTGGGCTTCGACCGGAAAACGCGCCAGCGCCGCTGTGATGAACTGTTGGAGCAGTTTGACATCGCCCGGCTCCGCAAGGCCAAGGCGTACACGCTCTCGGGCGGGGAGCGGCGCCGGTTGGAAATAGCTCGGGCGCTGGTCTCTAACCCCCAAATTATCCTGCTGGATGAGCCGTTTACGGGAATCGACCCGGTCACTGTCGACAGCATCCAGGAAATCATCCGTGGCCTCCGGAATCGGGGCATCGCCATCTTAATAACTGATCACCAGGTTCGGGAGACGCTCCAGATAACTGACCGCAGTTATGTCATCCGAAGTGGCGGGGTCCTTTGCCACGGTACTCCGGCGGAAGTGATCGCCAATCCCGAGGCCCGCGAGTACTACTTCGGCGAAGATATGGACCTCGGAACCGGGGCAGTTGCCACTGTTTACCGGCGCCATCCGCCGGGCACGCCAGCCGGCTCGTAACGGGGAATAGAACGGTTTTTGCCCTAGGGACTGTCCGTGAGGCCATTGCGGCAGCCAGCTTGGTATTCCCCTAGACCCACGGAGGGAAGCCACGGATTTTTTGGCCTGCGGCTGGGCGGGTGTGGCGCTTCCGAGAAGCCGTTCACTTGGGGACGGATAAATCCGCCGGCCACACTTTCTTCCTGCTCCAAAAGTGTGGCATTGCCGCAATGACATTCGTTTGCGCTCCGCGCTTCTGCAGAAGCTTTGAGCTTCAGAGCTGGTTGAGACCCGCCGTTTGCTCTCCCGGAAGTAAAGTCGAAAAGCTTGCGAGCTCGGTCCTGATTTTGCCAGGTGGACTCTGTCGGGAGATGTGCCCGGGGCTAGGGCTAAGGCTGCCCTTGGCCCTTGCTCAATCGAGATGTGGCCCCCAGCTGGCGTGGCCCGCTCGTTGAAACATTATCCCAACTCCGGTACGATAGAGCTTTGCGCCGTACCCGTTCACGAAGCACCCCTTGGCATGTTGAAAAAACTTTGGCCGGGTTGTGACAAGTTGTCCGAGGTTGGACACTAGCTCAGTTTACAGGCGGCAAGCCGCGGATAGTCGCTCAAGCTCAGGGACGTTTCCTGCTGCCTCCGCCCTGACGAAAGGATCAGTCCGATGGATTGCCTGTGTGCCGGTATCCTTTTTGCCGACATTGCCTGCGCCCCCATTCCCCGGCTTCCGAAGGCTGGCGAGCTAATTCCCACCAAACACATCCAGCTTGCTTTAGGAGGTTGCGCGTCCAACACGGCTGTAGATTTGGCCAAGTTGGGTTTTAGGGTGGGGGTTTCCGGTTGTGTCGGGGATGATCCGTTTGGACGGGTCATCGTAGAAACTCTGGAAGCGGCCGGCGTGGACACTCGTGGGGTTCATCGCATCTCGGGGGTTGGGTCAGCCGCGACGATGATCGTCAACGTCCAAGGCGAGGACCGGCGATTTATTAGCACAGCCGGTGCGAACACGCTCTTTACTGTTGAGCATATTCCCAAGGACTGGGTGACATCGGCAAAAGTCTTCTATGTGGGTGGCTATCTGATGATGCCCGGGTTAGAGACGCCGGAAATGGTCGACCTTTTCCGCCTGGCACGCCAACACGGAGCAAAAACAGTACTGGACGTGGTGCTCTTTGGTGGGCGAGACTACGAAAAGACCTTGGCCCGCATCTTGCCGGAAACCGATGTCTTCCTCCCCAATGATGACGAATCGGAGGTGATAACCGGAATCAAAGATCCTGTGGCTCAAGCCGAGCATTTTCGTCAACTGGGGGCGAAAACAGTAGTGATCACGATGGGCGAAAAGGGCTCGGTCCTGGTGACCGATGGAGTTCGCGTTCGAGCGGGAGTTTATCCGGTGGAATTTGTCGGCGGGGCTGGGGCGGGGGATGCCTTCGACGCAGGGTTTATTGCCGGGATGCTCTTAGGAGAAGATCCGGTTGGCTGCCTTCGCTGGGGAAGTGCTCTCGGCGCAAGCTGTGTTCGCGCTATTGGGACAACCGAAAGTGTGTTCAATCGCCAGGAGGCCGAGGAATTCATCCGTACACAGGTTTTGCCACTGGAGGAAATCTAGGAGGGCCAAAACTAGTTACTCGGGAGGTCTTTCTTGGCTTTTAGTTGACGATTTGATGCTTCTTGGATGAGCCGCTTAGGCCATGTTGGTGGAAACAGAAGAGAGTTATTGTCCTAGCTAAATCGAGGAGAGCGTGCAAGGGATGTCGGATAAAGCAATTCTTAAAATCGGCGATAAGGAGGTGGAGCTTCCGATCATCCGGGGAACACTTGGCGATCCAGCTATTGACATCACCCGTCTGCGGGATCTGACGGGCCACGTAGCTTACGATCCGTCCCTCGCCAATACGGCCATTTGTAAGAGCGCCATTACCTTTGTGGATGGCGAGCGTGGTATCCTCCGCTATCGGGGCATTCCCATTGACCAATTCATTGAGAAACCGAACTTTGTGGAGGTGGCGTGGCTTTTGATCTTTGGTCGGCTGCCCACCAAGGAGGAGCTTAGCCGATTTAGTGCTAAATTGACAGAAAACGAGCTTTTGCATGAAGGATTGCGCTTGCAATATCAACACATGCCAGTTGATGCTCCGCCGATGGCTATCCTGTCGGCGATGCTAAACAACCTGGCATGTTTCCATCAACAACTGCTTTGGGTAGGGGATGAAGAGTCACTGGAGGCAGCCGCCGCTCGGCTGATCAGCAAGGTGCGGACGATTGCCGCCTTCGCTTATCGCCGCTCACAAGGCCTGCCGTTTATTTATCCAGATCCGCACCTTCGCTACTGTGCCAATTTCCTCCACATGATGTTCTCGCTCCCGTATAAGCAGTACATTGTCAGTCCCGAGGTGGAGGATGCACTTAATCTGCTGTTTATTCTCCACGCTGATCATGAACAAAACTGCAGTACGATGACCGTGCGGACAGTAGGGTCGGCACGGGCCAATTTGTTTGCCTCCTGTGCCGCGGGTGTCTGCGCGCTGTGGGGCCCGCTTCATGGGGGCGCCAATGTGGAAGTGATGGATATGCTTGAACGGATCCATGCCGGCGGGTTGACGCCGGAAGAATGTATTCGCATGGCGAAGGACAAGACTAATCCCTTCCGACTTTACGGTTTCGGGCATCGCATTTACAAGAATTACGACCCGCGGGCTCGGATTCTTAAGGACACCTGCGAAAAAGTTTTCGCCCAGCTGAAAGTCCAGGATCCGCTTCTTGACATCGCCCGCAAGCTCGAAGAGCTTGCTTTGTCGGATCCGTACTTCATCGAGCGGCGACTCTATCCCAATGTGGACTTTTATAGTGGTATCCTTCTGCGGGCGATCGGGATACCGAAAAACATGTTTACGGTCTGCTTTGCTATTGGTCGTTTGCCGGGCTGGATTGCCCAGTGGCGCGAACAGCATGAGGATCCCACCAGCCGGATCGTTCGGCCACGACAGGTATATATTGGGCCGGTGGAGGCCAAGTACGTGCCCATGTCGGAACGGACAGCCGCAACCTAGCGACTACACGGCTGCCCCAAAAAAGTAACCCAACGACAATTTTAGCTGGCCAGGTAGTCGGGTTTGCTTTTTTCGCCCACAGCTCGGCAATCGCGGTTTGGTAGGAAAAAGATTTTTTTGCTGGGGTCGTTGATTCGCCAACATTGGGCTTCAGGCCGCGGCGTAAACAGCAGGGCAAACATATCTTTATGCCTCGTGGTCTCGCTTAAACCTCGCGTTGGCTCGGCGGAGGTGATCGGTAGGGCGCGGCCTCGGTGCAAAGTGGTGAGCCATTCGCTTAGGAGTCCTCGCCGTGCCGCAGGTGCTTTTGCCCGTGGGTGATGCCACGGAAGTCCTCGATACGATGTATCCCTTCTTCCGCCTACCTGAGGACGATTTTGCCGTGGTTGTAGCGGGACCGGAGGCGCGGCTTTATCACATGGTGCTTCATGAGATCCCGCCTACAGCTAATCCGCCGTGGGATATCACTGAGGAGCGGCCGGGTTATCACATTCGGGCGACTATAGCTTTTCGCGATGTGCAGCCGGAAAAATTCGTGGGCTTATTTCTTTCCGGGGGCCGGGCACCCGAATACTTGCGCTACGATAAAGACCTGCTGCGGATCACTCGGCACTTCTTCGAAGCTAATAAGCCCGTGGCTTGCGTGTGCCATGGAATCGAGATTTTGACCGCGGCAGACTGTATTCGCGGACGAAAGGTGACGACGGTTGCCAAATGTGCCTTGGACGCCACTCAGGGTGGTGCTTTGTACGTCAACGAGCCAGTGGTTGTTGACGGGAACTTAGTCACTGCCCGTACTTGGCAGGATAACACCTTGCTTTTGAAACACTTTGTGCGGATGCTTAAGGAGTGGGTGGCAAAACACGGTGACCCAGCCGTCGCAGCTGGATAGGGCTGGGGCGAGGATCACCTGAGCGAATAGCTTGGAGCCAGTCACCACTCGGTAAAGGTCGAAAAGAAAATCCGGTTTCACCCTCGCCAAGGAGCGGCAAACGGCGTGGTCGGTCAGGGTGCGGTAAACCTTCCTAGCAAGGGCACCTGCTCTTGGTCACATTTTTGGAGGATCGCAACCGCATTTGGGGATAGCTCTCCCGTGGCTTGTGAACGAAAACGGAAAAATGGCGGTAGCTTGAGCCGACGTGAGTTTCTTGGGGGTGCAGTCGGGCTCTCTAACGCGGCATGTGTGGCCGGACTCTTGATCGAGGACGAAAGAGCCAAGGGGCAAACATTAGCTACTGCGGGCTTGTCATCGCCCCGGCAAGCGGCGACGGAGCAATTCCGCCTGCGTTACATGGTGGCCTCGACCCTTTTTGGGACCATGCCGCTTGAGGTGGTCGCTTCCCACGCTGCGGCTACGGGGGCAGAAGCGATTGATCTTTGGCCCCGGCCGTACGGGAATCACCGGGAACAAGTAGACGAAATTGGTGTCGCAGTGGCAAGGAGAGTTGTGGAAAAACACGGAGTTCGTATCGCTGCTATCTCTCGCTACGACCTTGGTCCATTCCGCCTGACCGAGGAAATGACAGTACTAAAGGACTTAGGTGGGGAGGTGCTGATCACGGGTTGCGGCCGGCCCAAGCCACCAGAGCCAAGGGATCTTAAGCCCGCTGTTGAGGAATTGGTTCGGGCACTTCAAGCGGTTGCCAAGGAGGCGGAAGCCAAAGGACTGAAAGTTGCGATTGAAAATCATAGTTCCACCCTTCTTCTCAATGCTGATGCTGTACGCTGGTTTGCCGAGTTGAATCGCTACCCTTCGATCGGAATAGCTCTTGCGCCTTATCACTTGCCTCAGGATCCGCAGGTTTTGGCGGCACTCATCAAGGAAGTTGGTCAACAGATCTTTGTTTTCTACGCTTGGCAGTTCGGCAAAGGGTGCATGCAGCCAATGCCGAAGGAGGCGGAGCTTGAGCAACTGCCTGGTCGGGGGCCCCTTGACTTCCGGCCTATCATGGCTGCGCTGAGGCAAATCAATTTCGCTGGGTGGACGGAGATTTTTATGCACTCCTACCCGCGGGGTACTCCCCTGTGGGAAGAGCCCTCAGCTATTGTTAACGAACTGCTACGGGCCAAACGGTATTTGGAAAAGTGTTTATCAGCCTCGTCAGACGCTTAAGGACGATCGAGCCAGACCAATCGGAGTAAACAGCCCAAGAGCACCATGCCACGGATTATTGATCTTTCGCAACCGTTGTTTAACGGCATGGCCAGTTACCCGGGTGATCCGCCCTTTCGGGCGGAGGAGTTTCGCACCATGGCCTCCCATGGGGTGCGCGTAACCCAATTAAGCTTGGGTACACACCAAGGGACCCACTTGGACGCCCCCGCGCATTTTTACAGTTCGGGAGTGACTGTGGACGCTATACCACTGGAGCGTTTCTACGGACCGGCCTGCCTTGTTGACTTAGCCCCGGGAGGGAGTCTGCCGGCTAGAACTCCCATTTCGGTGGAGATGCTCGAACCGCACCGGGAGAAGTTCCAAGCTGGCGCCCGGGTGATCGTAAGGACCGGCTGGGACCAGATGGTAGGGAAGGAGGGATATTTTACGGATTTGCCCTCGCTGACGCTTGAGGCGGCCAAGTGGATCGCAGAGAAGAAGATCTGGCTTTTGGGCTTAGACCTCCCGACGCCCAGTAAGATCGCGGGCCGACCGGTACATTACGCCCTGCTTGAGCCGGGTGTGGAGATTGTGCTTCTGGAAGGCCTGGTCAACCTGGCTGAGCTGCCCGAGCAGTTTATTCTGGCTTCCTTTCCCCTCCGGCTCGTGGGTGGTGATGGCTCCCCGGTGCGGGCTGTGGCGATCGTCGAGTAAGAAATGGGAAGACTCCGCCGGCCTGAACCTCCACTGTCGCGACGCCACGATGGGTTCCAAATGCGGCAGGAAGACCAATCGGCAGGAGCCTGGGTCGAAGGAGCGTTAACAAGGTATTGTGCGTAAAGTTCGAAGTCGCATGACTCGCGTTTACGAAGAAGCTGACTTTGTAGCCGTACGCAGTGTGCCGGAAAGGCCCACGTTTTTGCCGGGAAGCTCGATCGAAATTGTCTCCCCCATTTCGCCCCCGGCACCGCTTGACCATGTGTTTTTTGACTTCGATGGCACGTTGAGCCTCATTCGGGAAGGGTGGCAGGGGGTAATGATCCCCATGATGGTGGAGGAGCTCTTGGCTACCGGTACATCGGAAAGCCCGGAAGAACTCCGGCAAATGGTTACCGAGTTCGTCACCAACCTCACCGGGAAGCAAACGATTTACCAGATGATTCGGCTGGCCGAGGAAATTCGCAAACGGGGAAAAATTCCGGAAGATCCTCTTGTTTATAAAAGGCGGTATCATGAGCGGCTAATGGCGCGGATCGAGCACCGGCGTGAGGCCCTGCGCGAGGGCAGGATTTCCCCGGAGGAAATGTTGGTCCCCGGAGCACGCGATTTCCTCGAATTCCTCGTCCAACAAGGATGTCGACTTTACCTGGCAAGCGGTACGGACGAGGTTTATGTTCGCGAAGAAGCGGCCCTCCTGGGATTGGATCGGTATTTCGGCGAGCACATTTACGGTGCTATCGACAATTATCAAAGCTTTTCTAAAGCGACTGTTATCGAGCGACTCCTCAAGGAAAACAACGTGCCGGGGAATCGGCTGGTGGGTTTTGGGGATGGATATGTGGATATTCAGGTGGTGAAGTCCGCCGGCGGGGTGGCAGTGGCAGTGGCCAGCGATGAGCGGAATCGGTCGGGCCAACCGGATCCGTGGAAGCGGGAAAGGTTAATTCGCGCCGGGGCAGATCTCGTCATTCCTGATTACCGCGAGTGGCAAAAGTTGGCGACCTTCCTGTGGGGAGAAAAGGCGGGGATGTGCTAAGGACTTTCCCAACGGTGTTTGGCTCGCTTTGTGCCGGTCTAAAAGCTCGTGCCCCGGAATTGGGAATATCGTCGGAGTTGTATGCCCCTTGTTGGCTGGCCAGATTTAAACCCCGCCGAATTGCGAGGATTTAAGAGTCGGTGCGTGCGGGCATTTCGAACTTCGGGGCCGGGTAAGGATTATTGAAAGGGTCAACTAGCCCTAACGCGCCATGGCCGGTCAGGGTATTTGGGCGATTTACATTTTTCATGGAATGCGGGGTGAGTGTACTCACCCAGATAGCCAATAAATAGCGACGCGCACTTGAATAGCGGATAAAAAGCGAAAGGCGCGGAACGTTCATTGACCATGTTTGTCGCCGTGTGGTGTGGGGGCTTGGGGCAAGCACAGTGAAAGCAATGCCCTGGGTTGCCATCAGACCCGCGGGTTCCCCTGGAGTTTAATTTGGGCTGATCGGGTACGAATAAAGGATTTGGAAAAACCGATCGTATCAGGAGCGTGGGAAAGTAGGTGATCTAGGGAAACTGCCTAGACGAACTATTCGAGCCGTTTGGGCGAGCTTTGTTAGAAATCGCTCTTGGATCCGATCTTCTTGAGGTCTAATATCACCCTCTTTTGGGATCGGTCCTGTAGGCGTCCGTGGTTCGTCCTTATTGTTGGGGGAAAAGCTAAAAGGAACGCCGAAGCCTCCAGTTATTGCGAGGCCGCGGGGGCTCTGCCCCGGGACGGGCTGAGGAAAGCCTTCAGACGGCTGGGAAATATACGGCTTTTCCGGCAGCTAAACGGCGGCAATTTCTTCGACAAGCTCCTTTTCGCGACTTTGCAGATCGGGGTCGGTGATTTACGTTTGAGTACTTGCCCAGGTCCGATGGTGGGTAGCTTTTCTGCAGCTAGCACGGATAGCGATGCTAGCTTCAGGTAAGCTGGCACAAGACTTATCGTAAGCAGCATTTCCTCTTAGGGGTTTAGCGCGACAACAGTTATATTCCTTATGCACCAGGAAGCCCGACGGTTGGGCGGGAGCAATTTCGATGCGCAAGCTCTGCCCCTTCATCTTAGCAGTGGTCTTTGTCGGGGTATCGGGCTGCGCCGGAAACTCGCTACTTGTCAAAAGTCAACTGGAGCAAGCCCAGCAACAGCAGGTCGCCCTGGGCCGACAGAACCAGGAACTTCAGACCCGCGTGGCCGCCCTTGATCAAGATAACAAGCGGCTCCAATCCCTTCTGGCCCAAAGTCAACAGCGAGCAGAGGTGTTGGAGCAACAGCTTGCACTAGTGCGAGAACAATTAGCCAGTGTCACCGCCCAGTTAGCCCGAGTGCAGCAGGAAAAAGAAGCAGCCGAGCAAAAGTCCCAGGCCCTCACTGCCTCCTTACAACGCCAGCCTGTAACGTTCTCCCCGAATAGTAGCTTACTTAGCACTTTGCCGCAATTTTCCGATCCGGACCTCCAGGTCCGCCGCGATGGTGATGTGATTCGCATCGCCATTCCGGCCGAGCGCCTTTTCGACGGAGAAACGGCGGTTGTGCGTCCTGATGGGTTGAGTCTGTTGGCCCAGGTGGCGAGTGAATTGGCCCGGCTTTATCCGCGACAGCGAATTGCTATCGAGGGGCATGTCGATGCCGAGGCCCCTCAGACGCATTTGTGGCGAAATCCCATGCATTTATCTACCGCTTGGGCCATCGCTGTGTACGAAGCGGTTCTTCAGCAAAAAATTCTCCGGTCGGAGCAACTTTTTCTTGTAAGCCACGGGCAGCATCATCCACTGGCTACGATCGGTGGTGAGGCAGCCAGACGGCTTAACCGCCGGATTGAGCTGGTCATCTATCCGGAGACCGTCAATTAGCCACTTTGAACGATCTGGCCGAGAAAAGATCGGGCTATTCCTGGCGAGCGATTTGCAGGCCGAAACGGGTCCGAGCCTTCGCTCTGTTTGTGTTCGCGAGGAATCTTGTTTTATGCCATGGCCCGGCTGTCAACTCTTGAAGACGGGCTCATAGGCCCGGCCTCGAAACTATATAAGTGACTGTCGACTTGGGATCGAAGAGCGGCAAACTGAAGAATCTGCCGATAGCGTTTACAACAAGCTGAGAGGACCTGATTGGAGCGAGAGGGCTCGCCCGATCGAAATACGAGGCTCACGACGGGGGTTGTCCCTTGGCCAACTCGGTGGCCATTGCCCGCAAAGCCTCTTCTCGAGAGGGATATATTGTCCACAATGTGTTGAGGCGGGTAATCCGTAGGATATCCGCGCAGAAACTACCCACTCCACAAAGCGCCATGGTGCCCGAGCGCTGTTTTAGGCGTTTCCACCCCCGAACCAAGATTTCAAGGAAGTTGGACCCCACATAGCCGATCCCGGTTAGGTCAACCAGCAACCACGGGGGATCCGCTCGATCAGCCTGTTCCAATAGTTTTTCCGCCAAGGCCTGGAGAAGCTCCTCGTTCAGGGCTTCGTATTTCCCGCCAAGGTCAATGATCGTGATCTGCTGCTCTTTGACTACTTTTACCATTAGGAAAATCCTCGGGCGAGCCAAGCAGGGTGGATTCATTAAGTTTGAGGATATCGGGGGAGTGTTGACCCAGGGACTCCTCCGGCGCTTGCCTTTTTGCGCCGAGGGTTTGCTTATCACTCAACCTCCCGCTTTGATTGCTCCAGGATTCGGCGACTTTCTTCGTGTACCAGTCGAACCAGGTATTTTACATTCTCAACCGGCGTCTGTGGTAAAACTCCGTGGCCAAGGTTGAAGATGTACCCCGGTCGGCCGGCCCATTGATGAAGAAGATCGGTGACCACCCTTCGAATGCGTTCTTGAGGCCCCAGCAAGACAGCCGGGTCCAGGTTTCCCTGGATCACGGCCTGATCGCCGAGGATCTTCCAAGCGTCCTCGAGGCGGATGCGCCAATCAAGGCCAATGACACTCCCCCCGGCTTGAGCCATCAACGGCACAAGTGCCGGATTGCCCGTGGCAAAATGGATGGACGGCACGCTGGCTGGCAAGGCACGAAAGCACTCTGTCATTTGAGGCAGAACAAAATACCGATAATCGTCTGGGCTGAGGCATCCCACCCAAGTATCAAAGATTTGCACTGCCCCAGCCCCTGCAGCAATTTGCCCCAAGAGAAATCGCGTTACCGCTTCCCCCAACAGCCGAAGCAATTCAAACCAGGCATCCTCGTGTTGATACATGAACCGCTTGGTCAGATGAAACGACTTGCTGCCTGATCCCTCGATCGCATAGCTTGCCAGGGTAAAAGGGGCACCTGCAAAGCCGATAAGCGGTATGTGGGACGGAAGTAGCTGCCGCGTTAGCTCCGCAGCCTCCAATACATAACTCAAGGGTTCAAGTGACTCTAGCGGTCGTAGTTGCTTGACATCGTCAGGGGTTCGAATCGGGTTAGCTACTTGCGGCCCATCTGGGGGAAATTCCACGCGAAGGCCCAGCGGCTCAAGCACCACCAGCAGGTCGCTGAAGAGGATAGCGGCGTCGACGCCGAGGTTTTCGACAGCCACTTGCATGACCTGAGCGCATCGCTGAGGATCCCGGCAGAAATCGAGGAAGTTACCCGTTCCGCGGATGGCGCGGTATTCGGGCATAAAGCGGCCAGCTTGGCGCATTAGCCACACGGGAAGTTGATCCACTGGCTCCCGGCGCGCGGCGCGCATGAACCGGCTATTCATCCAGGGCGCTTTCCCTTGCCGCGTTGAATCTGGGATTTCGTGCACAGTCTCTCGCCTTTTGCTCTCCTGTAGTGTTTTCGCCTTGCGACGGCATGTCGCGATCCTATCGGACGAGCGTTATTCCTTAATAACTCCAGAGTTTGCCACCAGTTGATGTGGCCACGATATCAAAGCTCCCGGGGTTTCTCCGGGATGATTGGCGAGGATCGCCCGTTCCTTGACGCGTCAGCATTTTGGCCAGCGCATAAATATTCTCTCTAGTCCGGTTATTATTCCCAGACTGCTCAGATGGCCCGGACATCGCAGATTCTCCGTTCTTCTTTTTCCGCACCAAGGCAGGCGGAAATCGTCGCCTCAGGGCGAGACGTGACCGCACTTGGCAGCTACCGCACTTATTTCCGGGAACTTGCCCTGCGGATTCATTGGCCTTGCGGTGGGGCCGGGGGTGCGCCCTACCTTCCTAGGCTCGGCTGGGGCCACTTACTCTGGATGGGCTTTTGGCCGGCCGGCGTTTCGGCTCTTCTTCCCCCGGGTTTGGGGGCTGGGTGAGAACTAAATCGTAGCAGGTTTTGGAATTCTCAGAATTCGTATTTGGGCGGATCCCAGCAACCAACGTTAGGCCAATCGTTGCCCCCCGACTTTCCCCGCAAGGCTTCCGGACACAAGCGGACAGGCGAATTCCTAAGGCGACCGATTTCTCGTCTTTTGGTTTATTGAGGGATTTGACCATCGGAGGGCTGGTATGAGGTTCCGTTGCCGCCCGGCGAAAATCCGCGTGCTCTTTGCCGCAGGTTTGCACGGCCGAAAGCGATCTCGGCACGGGAACCGCGGCCAAGTTAAAATGCCCGGGCAATGCAAAATCAGAAAGATTAATGGGCCAGGCAAATGACAGGTTATCCGGGTAGCCGGCGCCGAGGGGGTAATCGGGCTTGCTATTTGAAAGCAGGAGACTTCGGGTTCGCTTCCATTTACACCTGTCGTTACGCCTATCGGGTCACTCCCTGTCCGCACGGGAGACGCCACCTTCCCAACTTGCACGAGCCTTGCTTTGAGCCGAGTTGCGCTTTGGCCGTTTGGTCTTGGCAGCTACGGCCGGTTCCAAGTGGTTTTGGCAAAGCGAATGGGACCGGAAGCACTTTGCGGGTCTACCCTTCGCCAGGCACTCGTGGGTAGCGGAGAGGTCGAAAGCTGTAAAAAACCGGACGCCGCTTTACCAGGTTTTGAGCCCAGTAACGGGGCCGCAAGCCAAACCCCTTTAAGGATCCCGGCCTCCCAGATTGTCCCGTTTTTTGGCGGCTGGCGGTTTTTTCGAGAGGGGGGCGGTCCCCCAGACAGGGCGATCGCGGGGACTTTCTTGAAGAGCCACAGGCTAGACCGGCGACATTCCGAAACGCCAAAGTCCGAAAAAAACGCGAAATCGGTGTGCCCTAACAACTTGGCGCGAATGAGATCGAAGATGATTTAACGAAGTTACCCACTTCTCGGATGATGGCCATCTATCGGGCAACCAGCGCGAGAAGATTCGTGGCGGCAACCCTATTGGCCATTGCCGCTGGGTGCGCCCCTTACCAAAGCGCCACGGTGCCCCCACCTGTTCCCGTGCTTACCCCGCCGACAGCGCCTGCGGTTCCAGCCCCGGCTGCACCGCCGGTTGAACCCGCAGCACCAATTGTGCGGGAAATCCCCTCGCCAATGCGGTTGCAAGATCGGGTGGCGGTAATCCTTCAGCCGGAGGAAAGCATCGCCCCAATTCGGAGCGAGGTCATCATCGTAGCCAGTGTGCTTGGCTCCGACGGTTATTTGCGGACCAACGAGCCGGTTCACTGGCATTTGGACCCCAACGGTGTGGGCCAAATTGTGGACGTCTGTCCAGGAAGTTTTGCCGACCTATTGGTGGGGGATTTCACTCGGCCGCGGAAGGTCTCCAATCATTACGCGGTTACATCCACAAGCCGGCGCTACCTGTTGCTAACCCGGGGCACGGTTAACCCGGATGATGACCTGTCGGTAATGCCCGGACAGACATGGGTTTCCATCACTTCGGCCGTTGAAGGTACTAGCCTGCTGACGGCCTTCGCACCGGGTGTCCGGGATTGGACCAGGCGGACACAAACGGCCCGCATTCACTGGATTGACGCTCAGTGGACGGTTCCGGCCCCGGTCATTGTCCCGGCAGGTAGTCGGCACCAGCTGGTAACTGTTGTCACGCGACAATCCGATAGGGCGCCAATTGCGGGATGGATTGTCCGCTATCAAATCCGCAGTGGGCCACCGGCGCATTTGGAACCGGGCGGAGGACCAGTGGCTGAGGTTGCTACCAACGAGTCGGGACAGGCGGCCGTTGAAGTGGTCGAAGATCAAGCCGTGGCGGGCACCTCGAGCATCGGTGTTGAAATTGTCAAATCGGGTGTGCTTGATTCGGTGGGGCGGCCTTTGGTGGTTGGACGCGCCACGACCCACGTCACATGGTCGTCCCCCGGGTTAAGTTTACGTAAAACAGGGCCGACCGCAGCGGCTATTGGGGATTTACTCCAGTATAGGATAGAGGTGACTAATCCTGGTGATTTGCCCGCGGCAGATGTGGTAGTCAGTGACCGATTGCCGGCCGGGGTTTCCCTCCAGAAAAGTGATCCGCCGACGCAACCCAGTGCATCAAGCGGGGAACTTAGGTGGCCGTTAGGGACTTTGGCTTCCGGCGAGACGCGTGTGATTCAGCTTTATTGCAAGGCGGATCGTCCAGGCCGAATTGAGAATATTGCTACGGCCACTGCCCACGGCGGAATTAGGGCTACAAGCTCGGCGGTTACCGAGGTGGGGAGCGCTGGACTCCAGCTTCGGTTAAAAGGACCGGCATCGGTCAATGTCGGCCAAACGGTGCAGTTTACGATTGAGATTACAAATCGGGGAAACACCCCTCTGCCGGGCCTAGTCCTCAAAGCGAAGTTTGATCCTGGCCTTCGGCACGCCGTCGCCCCGAGCCCGATCGAGCGAGATTTGGGCCAAGTCCTTCAGCCGGGAGAGACGCAGCAGGTAACCGTGGAATTTGAGGCGGTTCAAGCGGGCCAACACTGCGTGGAGATTCAAGCGATAAGCGGCGGGGCCGTACTTGCCAGCGCGCGGGAGTGTGTCCGTATTGAGCAGCGCGGCGCGCCTTCTCCGCCGGTGAGCGAGACGATACCCCCGGGTGGAGTTTCGCCGGGAATTGGGGCCGCCCCCTCGCGCCCGCCGACGACGCTTCAGCTTCGCGTCCTTGGACCGGAACGGGCTCGCGTGGGTGAGATGGTGGAGTTTGTGATCGACCTGAGTAACGTCGGGGCAAAGCCCGTCGAAGGGGTCCAGCTTACCTGCCGCGTGGATGCGGCGCTTGTCCCCCGATTTGCAAGTGGGGGTTTTGAGCCTCGCCGGCCGGGCGAGGTGGTGGCACCTTTTGTCTGGCGGAGAGACAGTATCGCCCCTAACCAGACCGTACAGTATCGGCTGCAATGCGTGGCCCAAAAAGCTGCTCCCCAGGCTTGTCTCTCGGTGGAAGCCGCCACGTCCGATGGGGCCCAATTATCTGAAAGACGCTGTGTAGCTATCGAGGAAGCCGCTGGAACGGCGCCCACGGGCGCTATAGCGCCGCAAAAGCCAGGCGTCAGCGTGGGAGACCAAATTTCCGGAAAACGGGTAACGGATTCTTCATCCCCTACCGGAGCGCCGAGCCCCGCGTCTGCCATCGAAATTGTGCCCAGTTTCTTGCGGTCGGAGCTTTTGGTGGGTCAAAGGGGAACACTGGTTGTCAAGGTGACAAATGCCGGCCTGTCCGCCCAGACGAATGTGGAGCTGCGGATTCGCCTTCCGGGAGAGGTGCAAGCAGTCAAATTCGGTACCTTCGGGCCAGCAGGGGCAGAGGATGCCAGTTTCGAGGCCGGCTTGGTCAGATTTCCGCCTCTTCGGCAACTTTCCCCGGGCAGTTCGGTGGAGTATCGCCTGGCCTTTCAGGCGGCAAAACCTGGGACAGCCGAGTTCGTGGTCGAATTGACAACTGTTGCGTCATCCACCCCGCAGGTTGCCAAGGTGTCGTTGACGATTCGGTCCGGGTCGTGAAGTGGGTGGCTCGCTCCACGGGCCAGCCGGCCGATTCAACGGAAGGGTCTGGCTTTCCCTCTTTCGAGACTTGTTTGGGCCGCTATGCCGCGGTTTGTCATCTTAGAACACACAACCGCCGGGGGAGTCCACTGGGACTTTATGCTCGAGGACGGTCCTGCGCTTAGGACTTGGTCGCTCGAGCAACCGCCGGAACCAGGTCGGCCCATCTCAGCCCATCAGTTGCCCCCACACCGGCTTGTGTACTTAGAGTACGAAGGGCCGATCTCCGGGGGACGAGGCTCAGTACGCGCTTGGGACAAGGGTACGTTCGAAAGTCCGACAGGTCTCCAAGGCGAAAGCATATGCCTGAGGGTGGAGGGAAGCCGACTCATCGGGACAGTGAGACTTGAGACTAAGAATCCCGCGGAGGGCAAATGGGTGTTCTTTTGGGAGGGGTTCCAACCGCCTGCGGAGAGTAAGTAATCGGCACAATGACTGACTCGAGCGCCCCCAGGGGTTTCAACCCCCTCGCGGGAATACCTGCCGGAGCTTCTTTGGGGAAAAGTGTGCCGGCTTGCGGCGCGTTCGGGATTTAGGCCTCTCCGGTCCCTCGACGTGAGGGGAGAGCACTGAATCAACAATTTGAACCGGTCCTTGCCAAAGAGTTTCCCCTAAATGCCAGGGATGCTTAAGGTGCGCGATTAGGGGCTTGCGGATTACCTCGGGGCTGGGTGGATAGCTCTGCCAGCCGGCGGTAGTAGTCGCGGATGAGGGGGGCGTAACGCGGCAGGAATTCCTCGGCCAGCGTTTCCGAGACTTGACCTCGCACCCGCTCGGGTAGCTCACCCCATAGGCCACGGAGTATAGACCGAAGCTCCTCTAACTGATCCTGGGGACTTGTCGCCGCATTGTTGCCGACCTGACCACTAGGAGGTGTCTTAGCCTGTTGTGGTTCCTGGGCCGCTTGTGGCTGAGGGGTGGCCGGCATCGCCTCGGCCATAGCTTGAGGCGCATTAGTTGCCGAAGGGGGGGCGTTTGGTGGGGGCCGCCGGAGGAGTTCATCCAGCCGAGCAATGACCTGGGCCTGGATGGCAGCACTTTTTTGCCAATCTTTCTGCTTCATCAACTGGCTTGCTTGTCGCATCTGTAAGAAAACGTCGATGAGGATGCTTGTCTCCCGAGAGACCTCCGCTGGGGCCCAGCCGTCGGGGGTTGACGGTTTTTCGCCTTGCATGTCCTGAACTTTTTCGGGACCAGCTGCTGGGGCTTGAGCTGGCGGGCTCGCGGGGGCTTCCTGTGCCTGAACGAAAGCTGAGAAAGCAAGCAAAAGTACAACCGGCGACAACCGTGTGGCATATGCCGCAAAAGTGAGTTGACGCTCCATGGCAAATGAGCCTCCAGTTTGCACCCTTATTAAGGCAGGTGATGCGTGCCTTACAAGTGGAATAATCCCGCATCGTCCACAATGGCCAAAACCAGGGATTTTGCGGTCCGGCTTCCTTCACGGTTAGGGACTACTTTGCTCTTGCTCTTGAGGCGGAAGTTGGGGTGCTGGTCCGGCGGCCGATTTCAGTAGCTCAATCAAAAGTTGGGCCAAGCGCTCTTGTTCTTGCTCCAGAAATGCCGCCCGATTATGGACTTCCTCAGGCCACTCAGTCGCCTGCCCAAATTGCTCCGCCAAAGCCTTTGTTTCCTCGTGAACATTTGCTTGGAGATTTCGCAAGAGCCGAAGCTCGGTCAAAAAATATGGGTTGAGTGGAGGTTCTTCCGGCGAGGCTTGCGGCTGTGCCTCGGGCGGAATAGCTTGGGAGTCGGGAGCGTGGTCTTGTGGACCTTGTTCTTCCTCGGGTGGGGTCAAAGACACTATAAGTTGGGCAAGAAGCGTCAAGGCCCGCCGCTGCGACTTTTGTGGGCGCTCCCCGACTTCCCAGTTTCTGAGAAATTGTTCGGCAGCTTCCATGTTCCGTTTGACATCTTCCACGGTCCTTCGTAACAAAGCAGCCTCAGGGGGTAGCGGCAGGGAGCTTACCTGCCGGGCAAGATCCGCTTGGCCCTCGGCTAACTCGAGGATCTGCCGTCTTTCGCTTCGCCCAGCGCTTCCCGAAGAGCCCAAGCGTTGATGAATAGCAATAGTCCTGTTGGCCAACCCCTCCTGAGCCATGTGGATGGCCACTAGGTGCTGAACAAGCTGGGTCAGGGTCTCGACTGCTTTGGCCAAAGTTTTCTCTGGGTTGTCGGTGCGGGTTTTGTCAGCAAGTTGGGCGAGGAGCTTTTCTGCGGTCGCGGCCTGGGTAAGGGCTGCCTGGGCCTGGCCCTTGCGGCCTTCGGCAATTGCTGCCTCCATGGAATTTTCTGCCGCACGCAGAGTTTCATTTACGTCCTGTTGAGCGGCGCCCTCTATGTTCTGCCGAACTTTCCTTGCTTCCTTGAGCACCTCCTCCTGAAGTTGCGTTGCTTGAGAAAGCATTTTTTGCCACGCCTGTTCACCCAAAGCCGCTGCCTCGGCGAATTGGCTTCGCACCTCTGATTGTCGACGGGTCAACTCGGCCAAGGCTTCCGAGAAGCTTTCACCCGAGTTGGCTACCTGCGCATCCTCGTCACGCCAGTCCTTACCCAGAATTTTTGAGAGTTCCTCCAGCCCTTGAAGGATTTGCTCTTGTTGACCAAGTGCTTGTCCCAAGCGATTTTCCGCGATATCGTGTACGGTCTTTGGCAAAAGTCCTTGGCTTTCGAGTTGAGCGGATTTTTCGGCGGCTAATTTACCAGCTTGGGCCAAGGCAGAAGTTTGCTCTTGCGATAAGTTTTCTGACCACTGGCGCAGCGAGTGGCTAAATCGGCCAAAATCCTCGCCCAGTTGCCGTTGCTTTGCGGCGAGAGCCTGAAGGGCAGATCGTTCCTCCGGGGTTAGCTGTTCTAAGGACCTGCCAGTTGTTCGTCGCGCTTGTACCTGGGTTTGCTCGCGGATTTCCCGCTGTTTATCAATTAGGCCGGAAAGCTCCTGTGTCAGCCGGCGCAGCTGATCGTCGCTTTCCATGTCGGCCACAATTTGTGAGAGGATGTTGATGGCTTCCTGTTGATAGCCGAGGGCCCCTTGCAGTTCCTTTGCAGCAGTTTCCGCTTTTTGGCGGGCTAATTCTTCGGGCTGGTTCTCTTCGCGGAACCAGGTTAAGTTTCGCAGGGCGGCAAGAAGTCCCTGCTCGCTGGCCGGTAGAGGACCTTGAGCTAGCATGTGAAGCTTTTTCTGCAGCTCAGCAAGCTGCGCAAAGACACTAACTTGCTCCAGTTGGTTTTCAGTTAGGTTGACCACGAGATCGTCAACGCGGCGAAGCACCGATTCGGAAGAACCCGCCAGGATGCGTGCAACCTCCCGCTGGGTCCACAATGCTCCTTCTAGACCGGAAGCAGCCTTTGGAGGCAGGGCGGAGGTGTTTTCCAGCGATTGGGCCACATCTTTGGCGAATTTGTAAGCGGAACGCTGTACCTCAAGTGCCCGGCGCAACTCGGCCAAGATGGCTTGATGTTGGCTAAGTGTGTTGTCTAGTAGTTCTTCTGGTGAGAGGATTTGGATAACAAGCGGCTCACTTTCGCCTACTTGCCCTCGATGGTCTTCCCCTTTAGCTATTACCGTAAGCTGTTGGCCCGGCTGAAGTGAAAGTGGCGCCAGGCTCAACTCGTGTAGGAAAGCCCGGCGCTCTCCCAGCGGGCCTTTTTCAACAAAATCCTCGCCTGGGGCCGCGGGGAAAGGGGGGCCTTCGTAAACAGTAGCAGAAAGCACTCGCTCGTCCCCCTTTTGCATGCTTAAGTCCACGCGACGCAGGCCAAGATCGTCCCTTGCTTCACCGCTGACAACTACCTTGCCCCGAGGAGTGGCCCGCACAAGCGTTCGACCTTCCCGCCACAGGATCGTGGGTGGGTTGTCCGGAAAAACCTTCAATTGCCAGCGATCCTCCCTGCCGCCGACAAGCCCAGAACGATCAATCAGTTCCAACCAAAAGCTTGCCGAGCGCTCGGCGGTGAATTCTGCCTTAAATTGGGTTAGTCCCTCCACGCTTCCTGGGAACGCTCCCTCGGTCCCCAAGTGAAGGGTAACCGCCGACAAGGGCTTTGTTGACTGGCCGGAAATGACGATTCGACTGCCCGCCAGGGCTGCAAATGGCCCGGTGCTGCGAGCCGGCTGCCAGCCGGTGTACGGGGGCGGAAAAATTTCCGCCGATAAACCCTGGACAGACGGGGCTAAAGTAACATCCACAAATATCCAGTCCATCGATCGGTCGTCGCCCACCTCGACGCGAAACCAAAAAGCCCGGTCCACGCTTTGGCGCCGAACAATCCACACGCCGTTTGCCAACCGACGCTCGTCTTCTCCGGAAAAGCGCCGGCGAGCCGTTTGGGGATCCATGTAAACAAGCGGCACTACCTCGCTTACAGTTTGACCATCGCTTGTTTGAAACCGAAACCAAGCCTTGCCGCCGGAAGGCAGCCGTTTACCGTCCCGGTCCACGATAGCCACTTCGAAGTCGCCGCCGCGAGCGACCTCCCGCACCGGGTGCAAAACCACAAGGTGAAACCGTTGCGGCCAGCCCACCTGCTGCCACGGTGTAAACAGGCGGAGAATGCCCACACTGACAAGCTGTGGCCACCCGAGGGTCAATAACATAAGCACAAAAGCGGGTATAAGAACACATGCCGAACTTCGCCACCAAAGGTCTCTTCGCAATTTGCTGGGCCACTGTGTCGACTGGAGGTGCTGCCAGGCGCTTTCCACCACCGCCCGTCGCAAAGCCAAGGAACCCGCGGCTGGTGAATCTTCGCCCCGATGCAGGAAATCAATTGCCGCCGCTAGCCTGTCAGAAAGACGGGGGAAGATCTTTTCTAGCTCGCGAGCGAAGTGGACTGTGTCGGCCCCCACCACAAGTGGACGAATAACCAATTGAATGGCAAGCGCTACGAAAGTAGCCACCCACCCTGCCAGCAGCAGAGCGCGCACCAGCCGATCGTCGAGGCGGAGCACATAGTCTAGGGATCCAAGCAATAACCCAAGACCAATGGCTACGCCCACGATCAACAGCAGTCGTGTTCCGACGAGTAACCAGAGCGCTTGCCGACGGAGCCGAACGAACTCCGAAAAAAGCGGATGCACCGGCAAGCCGAGCAAGTCAGAGGCTTGCCCGCGTTGCATTCTTGCTACGTGGCGGAGCACATCTGTGGACCAGAGGCGAGTAAAAACCACGCCGACCTCCCGTGGGAGTTCCCCAATTCGACCATTTATGGTTTAACGTTGTTGTTAACAATCCTTTCGGACCAGGCACTTTGGCGGGCTTGATCGCTACCCCGGCCAGCAAAGACCGAACTTTTGGGGAGATTAAGCCGGCCCTTTATAAGAGACCTACCGTTGACTTGTCGCGAAGGTCCTTGATCAGCAGTCGGTTCCGCCGCGCGCTTTGAACCGGTGGAATCGACTGGGAGCGACGCGGACTCCGTTAATCTGTCAACCCGCAGGGCCGAATCACCCCTTGGAGGCGGCAAAGCCGAGCACCCTCCTATCCGGTTGATTCTACGCCATACCGGCAGTTTTGCGCAGAATCCATTCGACGGATAGGAGAATGACAAAAAGGAGGAGGATCGGCCAGGAGTTCCACAGCGGCCAAGGCGGCAGAGCTTCCAGCGGCAAGGATTGTCCGCGCGGGAGAAGCTCCGGAAGCCGCGATATCTCCCAAGGACGCAGGACAAGCCCGCCGGTCATTTCCGCCGCCTGACGCATAGCTTGGATGTCAGTTTCGAGGCGGGAGAATTCGCCGGTGGGCGGGAGGATGCGAAAATCAGCCGTTACATCTTGCCCAGGCCGTGTGGGATCAGGGTACCAGATCCGATGGGTTCCCACCGGGGGTCGGGATAATGTGCCCTCGAAAATTCCATTTGCAGCGGCGCTTCGCGAAAGCGTAACGGGCTGTGGTTTGCCTTCCCCGAAGCGAACCAGGAGCGTAACCGTGTCGCCGGCAGGAGGTCGAAGACCTTCCGGGAAAACAAGGCGGAGTGAAACCGGCTCGCCGAACTGGTACTCGCGCTTGTTGGTCGAAAGGATAGGGCGCTTGTCGCGAGCCCCAAGCTTGCCGCGTGCTAAAAACCGAAGGGTCTGCAGCCAATATCGCCCGAAGAAAACATCACCAACCCGCCACCGCCACCGCCACGTCTCGTCAAACCCGTGGATTAGCACGGCACCTTTACCGAAGTATTGGAAGGCCACTAGCGGCACCGGGCGGTTATCTGGTCCCAGGAGGTCTGGATGTTCTAAGAGCACCCGCGCCCCGGCCTTGGCCGGTCCCAGTACGGCGTGCCAATAAAGGGGCGGGAGGTGCTCCCACACTGCTTGGCTTTCCGTCGGCCAGTCGGCAAGCTGAAGGCCGGGAAATCCAAGACCAGCTGGCGTGGGCCTTGGTCGGAATGCTCCGCTGATGCCGCTCTGACCAACGGGTGCCAGGACAGGGGCGAGGTCAACCGGAAGAAGTTTTTCAAGGGGGGTTTTGACAAGCGCCCCAGGTAAAAACCGAGGTCCGGCCACGACGATTAGACTCAGGCCTGTAGTCTCTTCCGTTGCGTCCGGCGGATCAACCGCGGCGGCCAAGCTTTCAAGCCCCACCCTTCCGAGAAGTGCTGGGTTAATGTCCATTAAGATGACAACATCAAACCACATTAGCTCCTCGCGGCGTATCGGGAATGATTCCAAAGCCAGGCTATCCTGCTGGCTGTGACCTGGGTCGGCCTCCTGGAGATGGGTGCGAAGCTCCACGGTTCGCTCCCGGGCCAGAAGATTCCGGAGAAATCGAAATTCGTATGATGGTCCACTGGCAGCCAGGAGGACGCGGATCTTTTCATCGGTGACCGTGATGGTCCGTTCCAAGCGGTTGTTGTCCTGGTTGCTCTCCTCAACCGTGGGGGTAAGCTCCACCACAAACCGGCGGATGCCGACCTGAGTGGGCCGGTGTGTCAATGTCAGAAGCTGCCGGAAGTTGTCGTCGCTGGGCACGACCTCGACAGTTTGCAGCGGCTGAGCCTGGCCTTCCTCTTTGAGTGCTACCTGAAGCTTCTGCCCCTTGAGGCGCTTTGCCTCTAAAGTGCAGTTGAAGATCGCTAAATCTCCGACAAATACCGGGTCTTGGACGGCTAGGTCGCGAAGTTCCGCATCCGGGGCGGTGACCTCCTGGCCTAAGGCGATGAAGAACAAGGGGACGTTAGCCGTTCGTGACCAGCGGGCGGCCTCGGCAAGTCCGGGTCCTTCGGTGTTGATCCCGTCGGTGACGACCACAAGCGCTGCAGGCGAACTGCCGGCGTAGGCCTCAAGGAGCCTGCGAATGGCGCTTCCCAATTCGGTTCTAGGAGTTTGCGGCTGATGATCTTGTAACCACGGCAAAGTAGTTACCTCAAGCGGGGTACCCTCGTTTGGTCGCTCAAGCAAGTGCGCCCTCATCCGGTACTGCTTCGCAAGCCGCTCCCAAACACCCTTTCCTGAAGGGCCGAAAAGGCCTTGGACAATTCTCCATCGCGAAATCGGTTCTCCCGAGGCCAAATTTAGTGTTCTTCGCAGGCTATCCGCCGTGGCAAGATCGTAGGTATCGGCCGCGGTCATGCTTAACGAATCGTCAACAAGAATTGGTAAATAAGGTAAACCCACGCGGAAAAAGGCCAGGCTTGCCCGCGAGAGCATGAGAAAAAGCACCGCGAAGGCAAGCACCCGAAGTTGAGCAAGCCCTAAGCGCAAAAGGAGAGGAGTTGTTGACTGCTGCCGCCAGTAAAGCCCGAGAACGACAACTTCTAAAAGGAGAAAGGCAAGCAAAGTTGCTCCGAGCGACCAGCCCCAATCCGCCTGAAGCTGCCAGCTGGCACCTTCTGTCAAAAAAGCTTCGGCCATCGCCGGCCAGGGCCGGGCGGTTACAAGCGCGCAGATTGACAGGACGGCCAAGGGCGGCTTCATAAACCTCTGCGGGTTAACCGGTAGGCCACGATGCTTTCAAGTGCCACAAGGCAAATAAGCATATACAACAATTGCTGAGAAAGGTCATGCAGAGCTTGGCCCGCCAGAGTGGGAGGACTCCGCGGAGCTTCCCCTACCGGCAACACGTAAAGCCCTTGCGGATTACCAAGCGCTTGGGTGAATTCTTCGGGGGTAATTGCCCGAAGGTCTGATTCCTCGGGTGGAGAAAGCGCCGCATACAAAAGTTCGTTGCCTTCCGCATCGGCCACGCGGTAGATGCCGGCAGTCTCTTGCGGACAAAAGCGTAGAGTAGCCCAGCCGGACTCTTCCTGTATCCTCACTGCTTCTTCCTGGCCAGTCGGGCTCCGAACCAGGTAGACTGTTCCCGATTTTTCCGGAGGGAAGAACGCTTCGAAGCAGGCTCCTAGCACCGTGCTTCGCGGGGGGAACTTGCCTTTCGTGGCAAACCGAACCATTTCGTGCACAAGAGGGACGAAGCTTGGCCATTTGGGAAGCAAAGTCCACGCCGGATCGGGCGGACTGGCCACGACAATCACCCGGCCTAGCCCCAAAGTCTTTTCCGCGATGAATGGCCATCCATTTCCCAGGCTAAGAGCTGTAACGCCGCCGTGCTGGGGAAGGACCTCCAAAGCCCAATATTTTTCGACCGGAATATTCACAAGTCCTGCCCGCTCGTAATCGCGAAAGGCAGCAAGAAGTGGATGGCGATAGCCCAGTGGATCTAAACGAAATTGCGGATCATTCGTCACCGGCCGAACCAACCGAGCGGGCATCAAGCTTTCGCCGTTTTGGTCCTCTTGGGGAACTAGGGCATTGTAAGAGTCGGCTTGGGTGGATTCCCCGAGGAATAGAATCAATCCTCCCCCCTGCCGCACAAACCGCCCAAGGAATTCTGCTTCGGCCGGGGAAAGTTCCGCCACATCGCACAGCACGATGACGTCCGGCGCAGGGGTTTCAAATTCTCCCAGTGAACTTACCGGCTTTTTGTCCACAAGGATTGTGCCTCGAAGGGAAGATGGTCCCCCGGGGTTAAGTGCCATGGCCAGGTAACCCGTCGGGCCCCCAAACGGGTCACCTCGCGGCCGGCCGTCGATACAAAGTACACGAAGGGCAGGGTGTACGTGCACAACTGTTCTCAGCCGATCGTCGGTCGCTAAAGCATCCGTGTTGTCCACGAGTCGGGCCTCGATTACGTGGTCCCCTTCGCTAAAAAACCGGTGCAGCAGGCGGAGGGTCGCCTCGCTGTCCGGCCCCACCGTCAAGGTTTGCTTAGCCAGTGTATCTTGGTTGAGTTGGAGACTCACTTGAACCAAGCGAGGGCTGGGGAGGCCAAAGCCTGCTATCCGCACGACCATCTCAGCGGTATCGCCGGCTAGGACTGGCGACACACTCACTGTTACCGCTGCCACGGCCACGTTTGCTCTATCGCTCGGCCCTACGTCAACAATATACACCGGGATCGTTCCCAGGAGTGACCTCAGCTGGTTTCGAAGTTTCTGCTGAAGCTCCGAATCCGGCGGCCACCAGCTAGCTGCTTGCAGGTCTGTGAGGATCCACACTTCGCGCCTTGCCGGTCGAGTGTCGCGGTCAGCAAGCTCGCGAAGGTAGTTGGTCAGCTGGGCAAGAACGCCCGGTATGTCCGCGGCTCCGTGGGTCGGGACAACGTCGGCAAGCTGGGCGGAAAGATTAGCGCTTGCCGCGATCGGCTCACGGATAATCCAGCGGATTGTTGACGAAAAGACGCCAATGCTGACGGTGTCCTTCGAGTAGCCTTCGCGGAGAAGTGCACGCAGTGATTCCTTAGCTTTTTCGAAGGAACTGCCTCCGTCCCGCCGGGCCTGCATGGAAAGAGAACTGTCAATAAGCAGAATCCGATGAACGGGCTCAACGGCGCCACCCGGGGGCGCTGTGCGCCCAAAAAACGGCTGGGCTGCCGCTAGGGCAACAAGCACAAAAATCAACATCCGAAGGAAGAGGAGGAACCATTCTTCAAGGAGGATCCGCCGTCGCCGCGCTTGCAGGGCCGCCAGCAAAAAGTCCATCGCCGCCCAGGGGACTTGTCGGCATCGGTGTCGGCTCCAAAGGTGGATTATTACTGGGATGGCAGCCGTCACCAACCACGCAAGGAGCCACGGCTGCAAGAAGCCCATGGCCAGAACAACCCCGGAAAAACCCCTCATTGCTTACAGCCGCGTAGCTCCTCTTCTGTCAACAGCCGGTAGGCGATAGTGCGGTACTTGGCAGACGTTTTCCAAGTGGCCAGACCAAGGGGGGCACAAGGCTCGCTTTCCCATCGAAGCGATAGCCGCCGACCGCGGGGATCAAAACGGATAAGCTCTTCGCCGTCCAGCCAGACCACGATCGCACAAGGGCTTACCCGCAGCACAATTTTGTACCAGCGTCCGGTCTCAAAGGACACCCAGCGGCAGGTCTCGTTTTCAGCGGCCGGCTCACCGTCTACCATGGAAAGACCAACTACTGACCCGCCCCAGCCGCCCACAATTAAGGTCAAATGTTTTTCGCCCACCGGGAAGGTAAGTCCACAGAAAAAGTCGCTTCCGCCGGTCTTTTGGGCCTCAAGAGCAAGTTCATAGTTCATCCGGGGGAATTCACCCTTCCAGCGGATGGCCGTGCCGGGTTGACCTTCACCCAGGATGAGCCCGCCTTCTTCCACAACGATCCTGCCATGATCGCGATATTCGTAAACAGAGACCACTTCCCACCCGCTTAGATCCCGCCTATTAAACAGGTCATGCCATTTTGCCGCCGCGGTCGCTTGAGTTGGCAAACTGCGGTTTTCCTCTGCCGCGAGCGCAAACGGCGGCGTTATTGTCAGCGCCGTAAGTACGAATGCGCTGCACGGTGCCACCAACGCGTGGATTCGCAACATAAATTGGATCACCACAGGCTTCGTCGAATACACGTCAACACTTCGTTATGAATCGTTGCTGAGTGGATGCCTCCAGGCTCTGACCTGTCGCAGCCGATCCCTTACTCCTGGCCTTTTCAAAGCCTGGTCGTGGGCGTAAATAGTTGCGCAAAATGACAAATGGTTTTGCTTTCATTGAGAGGGATCGGTTTGAAACAGCTCAGCCGAGTTTATGCGGAATCCTGAGAACTGTAAAAACCGGTCTTAAGTGTACCGTCAGCCGCGGGCCGCCTATGTTCCCTTGATCGCTTACAAAATTAAGCCGAGCCGCCTAGGGGACCCAGCCGACGGTTTAGCACTTAGATCGCGCAGCGAAGCGCATCCTCGCAGTCACGCGGACCAATTGCGCTTTGCTCACCGAAGGCCCTCAGCGATATCGATCACCTCTTGGGGTGTCAACTGCCGAATGCGGATCTGGCGAATCACTCCCTCCGTACACCAAGTGGCAATTCCCAACGGCCGGCATAAGTCGCATTCGACCCGGACCGTGAACTTATGCCCCTGCCGCTTAATGTCCACAAGCTTTTCGTCGTCAATCCAGCACTCGATCTTCGGTTCGGAAACACGAATCCGGATCCGATACCACCGATTGTCTTGGAAGACTTTGAATTGGGTGGTTTCGTTTTCCGAGGCATCGCGCAGGTCCACGCACGATAGGCCGACGACGGTTCCCGCCCAACCGCCCACCACAAAGCTACAAAACTCGTTTCCTACAGGAAATGTGGTGGTTGCGAAAAAGTCGATCCCGCTTGTGCGCTTGGCCTCTATTTCGAGCTCGTAATTGTCCCGGATCACCTCACCGGTCCAGGTGATACCCGTCATGGGATTCCCCATCCCGAGGACAATGCAACCGTCCTTCACGGTCACCTCCCCCTCCCCGCCAAAGCGGGTTATCGCCCATTTGCCAAGCTCTTTCCCGTCAAAAAGGCTTTGCCACTGGTATTTTGCCTCCGAGGAAGTGGGCGAAACTTCCGAGGAAGTCTCTTGTTTGGAAGACCCCCCGGGCTTGGATGTGTCAGTCTGCCCCGAAGCGGGACCGGGGGAGGGAACGGCTTGCGAAGGGGTCTGGCTTGTCACTACAAGGCATGTCTGCCACAGTTCCCGAGCCTCGGCACCCACCCAGCCGGACTGAAACACCATCGAAAGCAGAAGGCCAACCGCACCTCCCAAAGCGGTCGAACGATTAATCCCCCCGCAAGGGTGGTTTGTGGAGATGGGGACAAAACGGGGGGCCCTCTGGTCGCGGATGCTAACCATTGCGGGTTCGGACATAGCGGAGCTCCTCTGGCCGCAAGACTCTCTCAATGTGGCTAATCCTTCTAATTTTGCTCGTGCTTACTTTTCCGTGGCTCAACTTCGTGCGTTATTTTTCCCCAAGGGCACAACAGGGGACTCACAGTGCTCAGGTGCAGTCTCGGGCGACTTGACAAGCCAAATCGCGGCAATATGCGACGCATGCGCGCCGGAAGCGGGAAACAACTCTTGGGCCAAGCCCCTCGGTCAAGGCATCCCTGCGCTAACTGTCCGCACTGGTGCCTTCCGGCAATGCCTAGGATTTAATTCTAACTCGGTGATACCTCGTACCACACGACGCAACTGGGCTTATTTTGCCAGTTGGCCGACGCCCACCGGTTCCGGTTCGACGATGGTGCGTGGGGGCCTGCTGGCCTTTAACATCGCAAATTGGGAAGTCCCACTTGTGCCTCACCAACGCCCGGAGCGCTTTGAATTCTGCGGACGAGCGCTTTTTCTCCACTGGAGAAGAGCCCTCTTCTTCATGGCAATGTGTCTTAAGGGGAGGGATCCGGGTGGGGTAGGTAATTTAGCGGGAAGTGCCAGGCCGTATGTTTTTCTGTCGACTTTTTCTTGCGCGTTGGCTGGAGAGAACCGTCAGGGACGCGGACAATTAAACATGGGGATGAGTCCGGTGAATCATTGGGCGGCCTTAGGAGCGCCGAGTACTTGGCTCGCGCCTCAAGGGGCCGATTTTTCCGGCTTATTGTTGACACGATCGAGATGGGCAAGAAGGCGTGCCCGGCTTCCGGTTCATAAATCATTATAGGCAAGGAGAGCGTGCTCGGTGCGCTGGATTTTTTGGGTGATCCTTGCTTTGGTTGTGGTGCTTGTGCTGGGACTTGGGCTTCTTGTTTATGCTTTCGTTGCTTTATTCGGACTTCTTTTTGCTAACTGGTTGCTTGTTCGCTATGCATTGCGAAACGTGGCGGTTGAACGCCGCTCCAGTCGCGATCGGGCGGAAATCGGCGAGACTGTCGAAGTCACCTTAAGCTTAACCAATACAGGACGTTACCCAGTCGTCTGGTGTATCGTGGAGGATTTGCTCTCCCGGCATGCGCTTCTTCCGCCCCCAGCGAGACTCGAAGTGCGGGGGCGACGTGTTCAGCTTCTGGGTTTAAAACCCGGCATGCGAACGTCGATTTGCTACGGGTTGGAGTGTCGCGGCAGAGGCTTTTTCCAGATTGGTCCAGCCATTTTAGAAACCGGGGATTTATTCGGCCTTTTCCGTCGCTGGCGGGTTGTCACCCGGCCGGAGTATCTCACTGTTTATCCCGAGCTTCTACCGATCGAAGGGTTCGACATCGCTAGCCGCCGGCCGATTGGAGAAATTCGCATGACCCACCGCCTCTACCAGGATCCGACGCGGCTAGCCGGCATTCGGGATTACCACCCGGGAGACTCGCTGCGGCAGATCCACTGGCGCGCCACCGCCCGAACAGGGCGGCTTCAATCAAAGTTGTACGAGCCTTCGAGCGTCGCAGGGGCCACGTTGGTCCTTGACTTTCACCGCGAGTCCTATCCCGATAGCGCCCGAGCGGAATTGGGCATTGTCTGTGCGGCGTCGCTTGCGGCCGCAATTTGCGCGCAACAACAGCAGGTGGGACTAGTCACCAACGGTCGCGATGCTGCTGAGCGAATCCGGACCGAGGGTTGGGAGGTCGAATATCGCTCCCGAGAGGAAGCTCGCGAGGCAGCGCAAATGCGGCCGAGGAGCGATCGGTTGGCGCCAGTGATCGTGCCTACGGTGCGAAGCGACACCCAGCTCAACCGGATCCTCGAGGTGCTTGCCCGACTGGAATTAAGTGATGGGCTTTCGGTAGCTCAAACGGTCATCGAGGCCATGCCGCACCTGCCTCGGGACGCAACTGTAGTGGTTATTGTGCCTACCGCTTACGAGGCCACGGTGGCCACCCTGGCAGCACTGCGTCAAGGGGGACTTGCTATTACTGTAATCATCAACACTTACGAACCGCACGATTACGCTGTGATGGCTGGGAAGTTCTTGGAATACGGCATCGAGGCGCGACATCTTCGCGATAAGGCTGGTATCACTCAGCTTTGTCAACCTTATGTATTGCCATGAATGATAGACCTCGGCCCTCGCTAATCGACTTTGTCCTGGCGGTGCTTAACCCCGTGCTGATTATGCTCCTTTTGGGGAGCTTGCTTTTCTTTCTGGTAGACGTTTTTTACCGAGGGCAGTATTCCGGGCGGCTCCACTGGGTTTTGGCCCTGTTTGTGATGGCGACCGTGCTGATCACGCGGATTGCGATGGAACAAGATGAAGCGCGTGCCGGTGGTTATGCAGTGGCTCTTGGTTTAGTGACCCTGGCTGCGCTTGAGCGTTTTGTGGAATTTGGTGGAGCGTTTAAGAGCTTTAGCACTCTTATCAACTTGGGACTGATGGTTTTGGTTTGGTGGGCAGCGCATCGACTAACAAAAGAATGCACGGCCGCGGAGGGGCAAGGACCGCCGCTCGAGGGATCACTCTGGGAAGTCGCTTGGGGGCGAGCGCTTACGGGGCTGGGATGGCGGCGGCAAGAGCAAGAAGCCGAAGCTGGCAAACCGGAGGAGGAGGGTTTAACTGTCTCTCCCGGCGAGCAATCGGCAGATGTTCTTTCCGGAAGAAAGAAGCGCCTGGGGACCCGTCATACCCCCGGAGTGTGGGTACTGTATGTGTCTTTGGTCGCTTTACCCCTTTTTGGCCTGGGGGAACTTCTCGGAGGGGCCAGTCGCGTGGAAAGGCGCGGTTGGCTTCTCCTCCTTCTTGCTACCTACTTGGCCAGTGCCTTTGCTCTCCTTTTGTCAACAAGCTTTCTCAACTTGCGGCGATATGTCCGCGCGCGGCGTTTGGACATGCCCGAGGAGATGACAGCCACCTGGCTAATCTGGGGAGCTGGGCTCATCATCGTTGCGCTGGCGGTGGCCTGGATCGTTCCGCGGCCGACCCCGATCTACATCGGTGCGCGGATCTCTGATTGGGTAACCTCTCCCCGAACGACTAGCTCACCAGTTGCGCCTCCCGGCGAGGCTGCAACTAACTCTCGCCCAGGGCATCCCGGTGGTGATCGCACCGCGGCAACCCCCGCCCGGCAAGAGGATTCGGCAAAGCCGGAGCCCGTAAGAGAGGGGAAGGAAGCAGGACAGCCGGGAACACAGTCCAAAACCGCCGCATCTTCCGGCACCCGAGGGGAGACGCAGAGAGGCGGAACTGGACCGGCCGGGGCTCCGGGCCACCAAGGCATGACCGAATCTGCCGGGAGAGTGGCTCAGGACAGTCCGCCGGCAAGTTCTTCTCAAACCGGGCGAAGTGTCACGAGCCAACAAGGAGCTGCCGGCACGGGCGGGTCTCCTACGGGCAGCACAAGCCCACCTGGGGAAAGGCCCAACGGGCGCGCCGGATCCCAGGAAATTAAGCCGCAGCAAGCTTCTTCAAGGACGTCTGGGCAACAAGGTGGACCAGGCCAATCCGATCGCCGGGAAGATGCCCAGTCTGGGCAAGATTCGCAAGAAGGGGTACATTCTTCACAAAAAGGGGGAGTTCTAAACCCCTCTGCGAGGTCATCCTCCGCCGCTGAGGAAGGCCGGTCCAGTATTCAAGACTCCCGCGGGCCAACCACCCCCTCGGCCCAACCACCCGCGAGCGGTCAGTTCGGCGGCATGCAATCAACACCATTAGGGGGGACGAGTTCGGGACCACGCTTTCCGGGTGAGCAACCTTCGTCCGCAACCCCGCCGAATCAACCGCAAGGTATTTCGCTCCCGCGATCGCCCAAGGTTCCCTCGGTTCGAGAGGTAGGGCAATGGCTGGCTCAAGGGTTCAAGTGGCTCATCTTCGCGATTATTCTCCTTGTTTTGGCCGTTTGGGTGTGGCGGAACCGTGCGATGGTCCTTCAGTGGCTGAGCGACCTTGCGGGCTTGCTTCGGGAGTTTTGGCAGAGCCTGTTTGGAGGCCACATCACTTCAAAGTCAGAACAGCCAGTGCCCGAAGTTCCCGCCGCCAGACGACCGCGGTTTGGGGACTTTCCGAATCCTTTTCGCTCCACCCGCTGGCGGCAGATGGATAGGGCCAAACTCGTGCTTTATATCTTCCAGGCCGTGGAAGCCTGGGCCAGCGAGTTTGCCCGCGGCCGAGAGGAATTTGAAACGCCCTTGGAATTTGTGGGGCGCCTTGCTGAGTCTTTACCCGAAGGACAGATCCTTTTACGACACCTTGGAGAGATGTACGCGCGATTAGCTTATAGCCCCGCCGGCCTGCCGGATTTGCCGGTTGATAATTTGCGGGCATTATGGGAACTGTTGGAAGAAAAGGCTCGTCTTGCCCGGACTGCCGAGCTTGCCGCCGCAAAGTCGTAAACGCTGTGCGTTATCTTGAATGATCTAGCTCGACAAGTTCGCTTGAAGTTTGAGGTCCCGGCGGAACACTTTGAGCATGAAGAGGCTCTGGGGAGGGAAGGCGCGGCCGTTTTTTGCGGCGAGGAGTAGGTGGCGGTGCCGGGCTTGGCTCACCTTCGCCGAAGAAGGTTTCCAAACAAAGTTCGAGTCGAGTGATAACCTGGCTGCTGTCGGCGCTAGTACGACCACTACGTACACGATCTAGGAGCACTTGAAGTAGATGTCGGCCGACCGGCCAGCGGACTCGGATGATTTCGGAAATCTCGCGAAGAAGTTGATAAATCCTCGCCCGCGTTAGCCGGAAACGTCGTGCGATTTGGCAGATGTTGTTCGGCTCAGGATTAACGTCCAAGCGGGCCTCGGCCACTTGGGCCAGAACTGGGTTTGCATCCTTCTCAAGCTGCGAAAGCAGTGGCGAGATAAAGTTATCTCTAAACGCCTGTAGCGTAAACGAGTTCTGTAGATCCGCAAGCGTGTTGACTAACCAGGTTTCCGCCTGCAGGATCGCCCGCGGGACAAGGCGAAGGCCAAGGACAGCATCGCCGGGTACTTCTCCCGCAACCCGGTGGATATGATAGAAAACCTCCAGAATCGACTGAACCCGCTTGTCGCCGTGAACCCGGAGTTTGTGGAGCTCTGGCAGACTGCGGCCCGTGTAGTGGCGCAACGGTTGCCACCACAAGGTACGAACAAGGGACTTCAAAGATGGGGCGAACCGACCGAGTGGTTCGTCCTCAATTCCCAACCGAGCTACTGTAGCGCGCCATTGCTCCCAGAGAACGTCGGAGACCTTATGGGGATCAAATTTCCCCACCGCGCCGTAGGTCCACTGAGCGGTAGCATTTGTGGACACACCAGCCCGATCGGAAAGGACCTGAGGCGGAGTGGCTCGTACACGATCTAGTAGACAAATCAGCGTTCGTAATTTTCGCTGCCCCACCCCAGGAGTGTTGCGGAGGCTTTCAAACGGGGTTTCCAAAATCTCCCCAACCGATCGACTAAGAAAAGGCAAAGGGAGTCGACGATCGCCGTTTTCCACCCAGTCAGATAAAGGCCGCTGCCGATGAGGGGCGTAACAGTCGCTAAGAAGCACCCTGCGGAGCGCTTCGAACTCACCCTGTAGGCACATTGCTTCCACAGAAGCCGGCCTGTTACAGGTCATTGCTGAAGACCTCCAAAGCCCCTGGGCGAAGCGGCCCAAACTTTGACCCCGGATCTAAAAAGTGGAGATGGGAGCGTCAGCGCAGCCAATAGGCAATATCACATCACGGCCTATTCTGCTTAGACGACTCATCCTGGTCAAGCCGCTCTAAATCGCCCAAATTATCTGAAACCCCAAATCAGCGTACTTCTCGTAGCCCGAGTGTTTCTTCTCTGCGGATGGGGATGGAGTGGTCCTCGCTCGGCCTTCAAGGGAGTTTTCACCCAGCAGGGGCCAAGTCACAATCAAGGCATACTTATTGGGAGGAACGTGTCGCGGATTAGCGTTGGGAGACCAGGAGGCTATGACCAGTCCCGGATCAGGGTATCGATCCCCCCATTTCGGGGAAAAACTTGCACTTGCCGTAAAAGCCAAACGAACCCCTGCTGTCGTGGGGCTTGATCCTCGGTGGCGGGAGCTGCCCGACGAACTTCGCAGTCAGGCGGGGCATGACTCCCGAGAGTCCCAAGCCGAGGCGGTTTGCCGCTTTTGCGAGGCCGTGGTCGATCAGGTGGCGGAACTGGTGCCGGCCGTTAAGGTCCAGTCTGCTTTTTTCGAGTCTCTGGGGCCCGAAGGGATGGGTAGTTTGGCCCGGGTGATTGGCTATGCTCGGCAGCGGGGGCTTTTGGTGATCGTGGACGCCAAACGGGGAGATATCGGTTCGACCGCCGAGGCTTATGCGAAAGCTTACTTCGCGCCAGATCAAACCGCCCCATGGCCAGCCGACGCAATTACGGTTAATCCCTACTTGGGAACTGATGCTCTCCAGCCTTTTCTTGAGGCGGCCAGGGCGGCGGAAGGAGGAGTGTTCGTGCTTGTCCGGACCTCCAATCCAGGGGCGCCTGAGTTTCAGGACCTCACAACGGTCGCGGGAAAGCCGGTGTATCGGCACATTGCCGAGTGGGTTGAAACGCAAGCCGCGGCCACGGCAGGGCACTCTGGCCTGGGAATGGTAGGGGCGGTAGTCGGAGCCACTTACCCGGCGCAGCTCGAAGAACTCCGCGGGGTGATGCCGCATGCATGGCTCCTAGTCCCAGGTTACGGCGCCCAAGGTGCAACGGCCAAGGAAGTGGTTCCAGCTTTCCGAAGCGACGGCCTAGGGGCGATTGTCAATAGTTCACGGGGGATCATCTTTGCCTTTCGCCGGCCAGAATATCAGTCGCTTTCGAGCCAGCGTGGGTGGCAGGCTGCTGTCCGCAAGGCGACCGAAGACATGATTGCCGAGCTACGGGAGCATACCCCCGCGGGCCGGCTGTGAGTCTTATAGCCCGGCAGGTTACATTCTTGGCCGGAGCGCGGAGTGGAACTCTTGCCGGAGGGGAACGGCTGAGGACACCTCACCATTGGTTTGGTCCTGCCTCAGTCGGTCCGCCTTCTTGTTTGCTTCCGGCTGTGGATCCGTCCTCGCGAGGCCCGCGAGAGACGCTTGCCTAGCCCTGCTCCCGTTGATCCCCCAAAGGTACCCCTTTTGCTATACAAGAAGAGATATGGCGGATGAAACGGCAATCGCCGCCCTGAAGGCACCTCATTTGTTCGCGCAAGGGGCCTATTTTCCCTGTTCTGTTTGCGAGTGGCACGCTTATTTCTTTGCCATTTTTCTTACCGTGTAAGGAATGGGACTTCATCAGCCAGCCCGGCAGCCCACTGAGCTTGACGGTCCGATTCAGGTAAGCGGTTGCCAGTAGGGTTGTTACCAGCCGGCTGCGGGAATAAAAGGCGAGGGGCTCACGCGCACGCGAAATTCCTTTCCCAGGTCGGGGAACTTGCCCAACGATAGTTCCCGAAAACCATTTCGGGTGTAAAACCTTGCGGGGACTTGGGAAGACCTCTAACATTTGTGCCGAAATTTGATCGGGATCGGTCGGGCAGGGTAGGGGCGGGGTGGGCTCCTGTGGCAGAAACTGGGGATGTAGTCGTCGGTTTAAGCCATTAAGGTTCTCCGAAGCACTCCGTGCCGTGATGGCCGCCATGTTCGCAAGGAGGCTGCAATCCTGTATGGTTGGGGGGCGTCTAGCCTACTTAAATGCGTATAGGCAAATGCGGGTGGGAGAGGACGGTTTTCCTTGGTGAAGAAGCCTCCTCACCTTCCACCGGCAATAATAAGGAACATCCCCGAAGCTCTGGGGCTTTGTTTACGAATCCCACATTGATTCGAAAGATAAGTCCCCTGCGTCTTTGTGGAGATTTGTTCTGCCGGGATACAGCAGAATTCCGCATACTAATGACCGGGACGTTATTTCGCAGATAACTAAAGGATACTCTCATGGCTAGTTATCCGCCCGATCTTGAGCAGACCCTTGTGTTGATTAAACCCGATGCTTTGAAATTGTCGTTAACAGGATATATCTTGTCGCAATTTTCCGAGTTTCATACACGGCTGCGCTTTGCTGGGATGAAGGTCGTGCACGTTACGCGGGTACTTGCGGAGACCCATTACGCCGAACACCGGGGCAAGTCTTATTACCCCACGCTGATCGACTACATCATGGGTCGTATCCACTATCGCGATCTACCCTATCGGCGGCGCGTGATTGCCATCGTCTATTGTGGTCCAAATGCCGTGGCCACCATTCGCAATATTGCCGGGCCGACGAATCCGCATGAGGCACGGGAAAGCAAGCCCGGTTCCATCCGGGCGCTGGGCACAGTTGTTCCAATTGTCAACGCCAATGGTGAGATCATTGGCCATCGCTTGGACAATTTGGTTCATGCGTCCGATTCGCCGGAGTCAGCCGAGCGGGAGATAAAACTGTGGTTTAAGCCCAATGATATCATGCCGTTTATGCGGATTTTCCCCACCACCCGGTGCCGTCGCCACTTCTATATCAAGGACGACACGCTTTACCCTGATTACTTGCCCGACAGTTTCTGCCTGATGGCCCCGGGCGATACGGTGTGGACATCCGACCTGGAGCTTTTGGAGCGAATTGAACGGGGAGAGGAACCGAAGGAAAAAGTCTGGCAAGTGGCGGCGAAATATTTAATCAACGAGCTGACCGAAATGGAGGAGTAGACGGCGGTCGCTTGTTGACCCAAGCGCAGACGGGACGTCACATTAGCTTGCAGAGCTTTTCTTGATCCAAGTTAAGTGTCCTTTTTCAGACCAATTCAGCCTGTCGCTTCTCTGTGTTTGTGGCCGCGCGGGCGGTTATCCATCCCCTAGGCGTGCCGGCTTTGCCTCCGTTATGTGTAAGGACCGGGGTGGTTGGTAGCCGGGGAAAGTGGCTTCTATGATGGAGCGGCATCCTCCGGGGGGCTCGGAGGATCGGAGGCTTTTCGGAGCGTCGTTTAAGAAAGAGGGCAAGGTTGCGCCGCTTCTCAGATTCAACCGCAAGAACTAGGGAAAGGTCCGCTTGGGCCGCGTTACTTATTTCCCTCGACCAGCCGGCGGTAGGCGTCGCGTTCTCGTCGGGTCGCTTCAAGATCGAATACCAGATACTTCATATCCAGCCGAAGTTGAGCCAAAGCTTCCTGCACCATGGTTAAGACTTGCCTCTTTCGGCGGGCACTTTCCACGACCTGCTGAACGAGTGGCTCAAGGCGTTGGCGAAATGGCTCGGGTAGCTCCCGGACAGCCTCCAGAAGTTCGGTCAATTCGCGGGGGATTGATTCCGGACTGCTATCTGGGAGACGAGACGGTACCATCGCCAAGACCTCGGTCGCCTAGTCAAGTTGCCGCTGGCTCCTTTTTCCCGCCGAAATGAAAGCCCAAGGAACGGCTAGGAGTTTGGTTTAGTCAGCTGGCGAAAATCGTTCCCGGTTTGCCGAACTTGGCGATGGTTTCCATAAGGCTTAGTCAATTAGAGGGTTAGGACGAGGAAACTGGTTCGCTTTCTCCGTCCAGGTTGCCCGGCCGCAACATGTTGACCTAGCAGTACCACCTGCATGCTTTGTATAAGCAACATCTCTTGGAACTATCGAGGGGGGCGGCGGTCCCGTTGGGTTATGCTCCCCTTCGGAAAGAGGGCTGGCGATCGAAAGCTTTCTCCGGTCTTAATTGCAAAGGAGGTGACGCGATTGCCCCCCAGGCAAGGACTGCCATGAGTCAGGAAAAAAATAAGCGAAGGCGGGTAGGCGCGGTGGCCCCAGCTATGCTTGCCGGGTGGGCTGCGCTTGCTGCCTTCGCGCTCGGGACCTGGCGGGATTTTGCGTGGGCAGAGGGATTAGCCGGTTTGCCGCCCTCCTCTTTAAGGTCCCTTGGAGCGGAAGCGGGAAGCGAAGGGTGGCTCGTAGAAAGCAAGCAAAACGACTTCCGGGTGGTCAGCCGGCAGATCTCCTCCGCGCCGCCAGATGCTGGCTTCTCGGGCCAAGGGCCTTGGTGCCAATTTGTGCTGGAAGGATTTCGCATCACTCAGGCAGTCCTCGTGCATCGCCTCCCTAAGGCCCGCATCCTAGACGAGCTTGTCATTTCGGTGCCGGTTCGGTGCGACAAGCCTTCGGTGCGAATGCGGGTAAGAGTAGTGCTCCCACACTCTACGGACCCCAGCACGGGGGAGCCCATCCGTTTTTACCTCCTGGGACCGGAATACTCTCGGAACGGAAAGTGGGAAACCTTGCGGTTTGGAGACCTTCCCCGGCTGGTCAACCGGCACCTGTTTCTGCTCCGGGCGGAGCATGGTTCGCACGTTGAACTTCGCGGGGCTTACGTAGATCAAGTCGGCCTTATTGTTTACTTAGGGAAGGGTCGTACGGAACTTTCGGTCGGTTCGCCCACTCTTCAGGGACTAGTGGAGGTTGATTCGGGTGGCGAGGTCATCTTCTCGGGTAGCCCCCGCCAGCCGCAGAACCTCTCCGAGATTTCTGCATCGCGCGGGCAATCTGACACACCCGACGAAGGCCTGTTTCGCGGCGGCTCAATAGCCTCCGCGCTTCGGGACCAAAGCTCCCCGCTTGCTTCATCCGACTGGGGAGCCAATTTCGCTACCCAACCCATTCGACCCTCTGGGGGTCCTTGGGGGCAAAGCTCGGCCGAACCGAGAGGATCGCCCACGGGAAGTCTCCCTTCGGCGGGGCCGTTGGGAACCGCTCCGGAAGGAGCACTTGGTACGGAAAGCCGGGTCGCCATCCCAACCGGGTTCGAAACTGGAAGCTCCTTGGGTGGGGTGTCCACCCTTGGTGAGGGGCTAGCCGATGGAACAATCGCTGGGTCAGGATCGGGGCCTGGGTACCCTAAGGCCGGCTCCGTTGGGGGCACTTCAATCCAAGATCCCTCAGAATCGCAGAGCGTTAGGCCACAGTCCGCTGGGCTTCCGACCGCCGGACCCACTCCCCCGCCTAGCGGGCCTAGCCAGTTCTCCACCCCCGTAACTTATTCCCCCCAATCGAGGACGGGGGCCCTAGGGGTTGGGACCCCTTCCAGCCAAATTCCTCCGGCTCCCACCCGGCCAGTGCTTGGGCCGAAGGTTGTGGGTTCCGCGCTTCTCGACGGTTTCCGCCCGATTTTTCCCCGCCTTATCGTCTGGCAAGGTGAGCCGCTCCTGGCCCTTCGCCAACTTGGGGTTAACGGCGTGTGGGTGGCCTCGCCCCCAACAGCGGAACTTTTGAGCGAGGCCGCCCGAGTGGGCCTTTGGATTGTCCCACAGCCGATTGCCGCCGGAAAAGGTCTTGACCAGGCGGCGGCTCAATCCCCCACTCAGGAGTTCAGCGGTCTGGCGGAGGCGGGTTGGTCTAAGCTTCTTGCGTGGAATCTCGGGCACCAACAGGGTAGGGCTACTCTGCCGGGCATCGGGCAGCTAGCAGAAAACGTGCGGACTTTCCCCTGGCGGGCCGATGCTCCGACCGTTTGCCACGTGCTGGATGGCACCCGAGAGATTAGCAGGGTTTGTGACATCCTGGTCTTTGAACGGCCGATTTGGGAAGAAGGACTTAGCCTTTCCGATTGGGCCGATTGGCTTCGCCGCCGCCAGCAATTGGCTCGGCCTGGAACGCCGTTTTGGTGCGGGATACCTCTCCATGTACCGCCGTGGGTGCGGGAACAAATGGAATTGGCAGGGGAAGGGCACCTTAGCCCCGCCCGTCCAACATGGGAAGACATTCGTTTGGCGAGCTTCCTGGCAATAGGAGCGGGAGCAAGAGGCCTAGTTTTTACCACCGCCCAACGGATCGACAGTTCGGACTCTCCGAGCGCGCAGCGTCGGCTGGTGTTACAGCTCCTCCAACTGGAGCTTGAAATGCTCGATCCATTTCTGGCCGGAGGATCCGCGGTGGTTCAAGAGGCCAAGTCTCCGCCGGGCTTTTCCGCGACCGTACTTCGGACGGAAAGGGCGCGGTTGTTCACTCCACTTCCGAACGATCCTGTGGCGGCGGAGGGGGGCAGTCGAATTACCGCTCCCACGGCGCTTTCCTGGACGATTCCGTGGGTGCCGGAAGCATATCGAGCCTATCTTCTCTTGCCGGGGGGAATGCGGCCGCTTCGACATCGGCGAGCCGCTGGCGGAGTTCAGGTGGAGCTTGATCGGTACGTGCCGGGGGGGCACGTCCTCCTAACGAATGAGCCGAGCATCATTTCCGCGATGAGCGAACGTGCTAGCCAGGCAGGACCGACGGGGGTTAGCCTGTTAAGGCGGCTAGTTCAGGAGGAGTTGGCGGCGGTCCGGCACCCCCTAGGTTCCGGCGGAAGCATTCAAAGTGCCAGTGAAAAAAGGCCGCAAGACATCTTGGCACAAACTCAGACTCTGTTGCGCGAAAGCGAAGATCATTTCCGTTTGGGCAACTATGCTCAAGCATGGGTAGCGGCAGCAGAAGCCTTGGCCCACCTCCGGCGGGGGATGAGATCGCTAGAGCGAGATGACTCTGGGACCCCAAGAGGCGCCTTGGTTTCCCACCCGGCAAGGTGGGGCCTGGGAACCGGGGTTTTCGGTGGCCAAGCCGCGTCGGGTACGGCCCCTTCTGTAGGGGCTGCCGAAACTGTGGTGTTTGCAGCAGACTTTGAGGACCTTGGCCAGCTCTTTGAGGCGGGTTGGCGCTCCCATCAGAACCCGGCCGAGCCAGCCACTGTGCAAGTCCTTCTTTCCGGCCGCGCAAGTTACCAGGGTCGGGCTGGGCTTGAGCTGCAGGTCTCTCCCCAACCGGGGATGGCGCCAATGCCACTTTTGGAATCTCCTCCTGTGTGGATAATTAGCCCGCCTTTGCACTTAACCACCACCGGCTGGACTGTGATTTCTCTTTGGGTGAATATCCCGCAGCCTATTACGGGGAGCGTCGACGGTCTGCTTGTTGCCGACTCCTTTGGCGGCTTGCCGATGGGGATTCGAATTAGGCATACCACCGGCTGGCAAAAAGTGGAACTTTATCGCCGCGTCCCCCCCAATCGTCCTCTGGAAATTTTGATTGCGCTGACAGGATACGGTCAGGCCTTTGTCGACGAGATGTCCGTTCGTCTCATTGCAGATCCTTCCACCCAATAGGGAAGCTTTGATGGCGTCAACATTAAGGTGTAGGGGTGGACGCCCTCCTCAGAACCGTGGTTGGCACCGCAATTTGCATGGAAGCAAAGGGGGAATTTGTTTGGAAGACCTTCGCGGGAAGATCGCCCGTCAGGCGGCTGGCAATTTCCGTCAGCGTCGCGGTTGGCGGAGCGGTCGTTGCGACTCCGTATGCCAACTAGACAAAGAATCCTCAGGGGCTTAAACACAGTCTGCCGGCTTTATACTCGTTGACGACTTAGACCAGAAAAGAAGACGGGCTCAGTTTAGGCCATTCGTATACAAAAAATCAGAGGTGATGTTAGGCCTTTTCGGGTTGGATGCCCGGGGGACTTCATGCGGAGGATCAACACCTACCCGTCGGAAGAGCACGTACTTTAGGGTCCTCTCGGGGGTGCTGGCCGGACAGGGGGCGCCTTCCACTGGGCGGGGACCTCAAAGTTTTGCTCGCTTCCCTGTTTTGGCAAATCCACCGCAGTCTGCCACTCTGGGAGGAGAGGAGGTCCATCCGAATTGATTTGCGATCATGCCCGGAAGCGGGAAGATCTGATAGGCATCGTGGTAGGTGTAAAACCCAAGGGCAAGCTGCTTGAGGTTATTGGTACATTGACTTCTTCGAGCGGCTTCCCGGGCGGCCTAAACGGCCGGCAACCGGAACGCAACTAAGATGCCAATGATGGCGATTACCACGGGCAATTCCGCTAAGGTAAACCCTCTCGTTTTTTCACGCAGAAAGACATGTCGGGAATTAATTTCGTTGGCCTCCTGTAAATGAATGTGAGGCAAGGATTGCGAGTTTATGGACCAGTCTGGAGCAATGGAGAGCCATTGAACGGAACGCGTAGAGTGTACAAGATTGCCGACCTTGTTTGGCGCCGAAGGTGGGGAGCCTGGCGGCGTCCGAAAACCTTGGTGTCGTCGGAAGGGGCCCCCTCTTACGCCAGGTGTTTGAGTCCTGCAAATGACAAGTACACCGACGACCCTTTTCTCTTGGAGGTGCTCCCGAGACGCGACTTCTTCGGCTCCGAAATGTTGGCTGCGCCGCTGGTAGCCAATGGCTTGTCGGAAGGGCGCGCTCAAAAGATCTGCAAGTTGACATTCCTCTTGGGGTGGATGACCTTTCGAGTGGGCGTAAGCCGGACAGAAGTGCGCTCTGGCCAAACCGGCTCTTGGCAGCGGAGCCTTTTCACCGCACTTTAGGCGGCCGGCGTATCTTTCCTATTAAGGGCCAGGATTGTTGCGCGGGTGGGAAGCCCCGGGGAGGGGAATCGCCGCTGGGAGACTCTGCGTCCCAAGGGCTAGGGCGAGAAGGCTGGCGAAATCTCAAGTTTACTCGTCAACTTTGCCGAGAATCGATATAATCGTTGCCGCAGCTTGCCAGCCTGGCTTGAAAGGCAAGAAGACCACGGGCAGGGCAAGGAGGCCGATCTCTCGGGCTAATAGGTTTGAAGTGCTTTACTGTTAGGCCAAGCCTGCCTGAAGGGACCAGAGTTCACCCTCCAACGGCAGGTTGCCCGGCGGCGGGTTGGGCCCCCGGTAGCGGAGTGTCCAGGGTAAAGCGGCTACCCGTGTCGAGTTCCGGGTGATTTGGCTGACCACCTGTAGGGGGAGCGCGGAAGATCAAGAGTGGGGTTTATTGGAAGGAGCGAGCTTTCAGACTGGCCCTTCCGGATAAGGCAGTTTGTGGGCCTTCATAACCTCGCTAATTCCCCTAAGTCAATCGGCGTTTGCAGAGGGTGGAGGGAGGAGGTCGCCCGTGAACGGCAACTGGCTTAGCCGACTGGCCGGTCAGGGTGGGTCGGGCCTGATTTCAGTAAGCGGCGGCTGGAGGTAATTGGCGGGGGCATCGCGCCCCGCTAAAATCTTTATGCAGGAAGGTTAGCCGAATCCTTGTGATTTGCCAGTCGTTCGGCTGGAGGCCCGTGGCGCCGTAGCCAAGTGGCTAAGGCAGCGGTTTGCAAAACCGCCATTCGCCGGTTCGAATCCGGCCGGCGCCTCTTGAAGCAGGACCGTTTCGAGGATTGCGCGTTAGCTGGCAGCAGCTGGGGCATTTCAAAGTCTCTCCCCTCAGCACTTGTCGAAGTTTGCACGCAATCCGCGTGCGAGCTGGTTGGTCTCTCTCGGCGGAAGGTTTGCCTTTCTTGTCGTAATGCTGCCAAGCTGCGGCCGTGAGGGAGATTCGAGCCACTTAGTGATTTGTTCAGTGCTTTTAGACAACGCTTGTAGCGCCCAGCGGTTGTGTTTCTTCTTGCCCCTTGCTGACAAGAGAGCGGCAAACCGGCAAGCCCAAAGGGTGCCCGGGAAGCTTTCCCTCTTGGGGCCCGATTGGCGCCGACGGGCACAGACCCTCTCCAGTTTGTTGGTTTGGTGCGTCGTTTTCGTCCATTAGTTTTGACCCGAGGCCGCTGGGTGGGGCGAGTCTCGCTTTTCTCTTGAAAGTCGATTTCCCGAGCTCCGCGATTGCCGGTGAGCGTTCGCCTGTTATTTGCTGCGTGGCAGGCGGCAGCCGCGTCGCCCCGACGCTGCCAGAAGGCCTTCTTTCCGCGCGGCAAACGGCGGAAGCTCAATGCCTATGAGTCATGGTGTCTGAAACTTCTTTTCGTGAGCGCTTGGGGCCGAAGCAGTCACATTAATCCAACAAGAGACACAGCAAAAGCCGGATGGGTTTCCTCTGGCTAACCCCCGCGTCGACAAGAGAACTCCTTTTGCCAAGGCCGCTGGCTCTTCGTGTGAAAGGGTTCTGCCGGACGGTTGCCACAAAAGTTGTTGGCGAAAATAGAAGTTCGTACCCAAAGGTGCGGGGATACCCGCTACGCCGGATTGGCTTATGTATCGCGGGCCGAAAAGTGGCTGCGCGGCAGACAATCACCTGCGGGATTTGATCCCGCGGAGATGTCGATCAGACCCTGCCCTGTGGATTAGTAACCGTAAGGTTCTTCCCAGGCGGGGACGGCTTCGTTGGCGGGATGACGCGATTCGTTTGCGCTAGTGACCCGGATGGCAGACTTATCGCGGAAGACACAGACGTTTTCGCATACCCCGCATCCGATGCACTTGCTCGGGTCGACCTTCGGCTGCTTGATCCGCCGCACTTCCCCGTCTCGGGTTGTGACCTCGGCCTCGAGGAAGTAGATGGCCTTTTCGGGTATCGGACAGTGCTCTTCGCAGACCATGCAATCCCGGCCATAGGCGTAAGGGATACACCTGGTTGTGTCGAAGACAGCAAGCCCCAGCCGAACTTGCCTTTTTTCCTCAAGGGGCATTGGCCGGATGGCCTCGGTGGGACACACTAGGCCACAACGATTGCAATCGTAGGAGCAGTACCCGATCTTTGGGACAAGTCGGGGCGTCCACAGGCCTTCAAGGCCTGCCTCGAACCAACTCGGTTGAAGTCCGCCGGTGGGGCACACTTTCATACACAGCCCGCAAGCGGTACACCGGGCCAGGAAGTCGGGTTCCGGCCGGGCGCCCGGTGGCCGAATGAGCTCCGGGTTGTAAACTCGGGCGCGGCCCTGGGGGGTTGCCCGGCAAAGGCCCAGCAGGGTAATTCCACCCACGGCCGAAGCAAGCATGCCTCGCCGCGAAAGATCGACTCTGGCGACGTTTTCCTGCCGCTCCCAGGGCCAGATCCATCGAAAGCCAAGTGAGCCGCGGCGACAGGCGTCGGTGCAATTAAGACATCCCAGGCATTCTGAGGGTCGCCACAGCTGGGCCTTGTCGGACGTAGCCGCCCCGTGACAGTTCATCCCGCAAAGCTCGCATTGTGTGCAACTGTCGGAGGCGACTTTACGCCGGAGAAGAGGTCGCCACGCTAATATCCCCAAGAAAGCTCCTAGCGGGCAGACGTACCGACACCACCACCGTCGCCGATAAGCGTTGAGAGCCACGATGGTGATGAAAAACGCGGCGATCCCCCCGGTAGCCAAAAATGCCTGTTTTTCGACCACCCGAAGATTGTCGCGAAACGCCCGGTATGCCGGCTCCGTAAGCGATGTGACGCGCACCGGGCCGATACCCGGGTCGGCGTGATAAATGGCCGCCGAGGCTTCTTCCACCGCCCATTGGACAGCGGGAAAAACCGTCACTGTCAACGTGCGGAAAAGCAGCACCAAAGGGTCGAAGATAGTGATCCAGTGGGCTCCGAAGAGACCGGCCGCTAGCATCCCCACCAGCACGTAGTACTTGGCCTTTTGCCAGGGGGAATAGCGGTTCGCCGCGGCTGGGCTTTTTTTGCCGTGGATAAGCCGGCCGGCGATGTCATGAATTGTCCCTAACGGACAGGCCCATCCACAGAACACCCGCCCGAGAAGAAGCGTGATCCCCACCGTCACAAGCGCAAGGAGCGCAAAGCCGGCCAGCGCGTGAGCCGCCACAAACGTGGTGACCAAAAGCAGCGGGTCGAACCAGAAAAAAAGCTTAGCCCAGCCCGGCGGGTCTTGGCCCGGCAGAGGGCGGGTAGCTAGGAATGCAGCCAAGAACAATACGAGAAAGCTCAGTTGCACGCACCGGCGGGTGCGAGCCGAAGACCACCGGAACCACTTCATGCGACGGCTATCTCCACGGGCTTCAGGGACCGGTAGTCCATGGTGCCAAGCCCCGCCTTATGTCCACAGACCACGGAGCTAATTTCCTCGGGTTTGCGGCCAAGGATCTCCGCCGCCCAGGCATCTAGTGCCACAATATCCGTCCCGGCAGCGATGGCCAAAGGCATGCGAACGTCTTCCAGCCGGCCACCTCGCGGACCGCGAGCCACAAGCACCCGCACTGCGTCCACAACGGAGATCTTCGGCTGGAGGAATCGGGTGAGATCCGTCAAGGTTTCCCCGATGGCTTGATGGAAAGTCCGCCGCTCCTCCACTACCCCCATGAAGTTTTTCATCGCCACAGTGATCGTCGCTAGGCTGTGGTGTTTCGCAATCGGTACGTTGATGACAAGATCGGCATCCAAGACCTCAGGATATATCGGGATAGACTTGAGACGCTCGCCTTTAATGTCAACGCGCCGGAAGCGGCTCCGGTCCATGATAACCACCTGGGCTCCCAGCGGTCGCACGGCGGCTGGGATGCCGCTTCGTTCGTAGGCCTGGTCCACAACGTCTACAGGATTATCGCCCACTTTGACCTGCTTTGCGCCAGCTTCGAAGCATAGCCGGACAATGGTGGCCACCACAGCCGGGTTGGTGTTAGCAGCCATCTCCGGCGGCTGAATCCACGCGATATTCGGTTTGACCCACACGACGTCGCCCCGACGGACAAATCGGCTAATGCCCCCGATGGCCTCGATTGCTTTGATAGTTAGCTGCTCGGCGATCCGGTCGATTTCCTGAGCGGTGGGTGCCTTCGGACCTTTCCACTGAGCGATCGCCATAGCGGGGGCGTTTGGGCCGGCTTGGGCGCTTAGTCCGGTCTGCGCACCAACCGTTCCCACTGCTGCCGCCGCTGCGCTTTGAAGCAGAAAGTCACGTCGGGAAGCAAACACCATCTCTCTCGCCCTCCGCAGTGCTTGAAGGTCCTCGGTTTAATACCGATGCCGCAGGTTGGCAGTGAACTTACCCGTGTCCTTGTACTTGAAGATCCGAATCCTAGGGAGGGTTGCAAGCATCAGGTGGCGAGGTCGTGCCTAGGCTTGGGATTCGTGGGGCGTAAGTGGATAGACGCCATCTGCAAGCACCCTACGCGCTGGTCCCAAAGACCTAAGCGTTCCCACGTAGGCCCTAAACAAACTCCGCGCGAATTACCACGCCGGGCGGGGTTGTTAACTCAGCTAGGTTGAGATTAAGGGAACGATGGTCAAAACGGAAAAATTCTCCTCCGGGCGATCCCGGTACAGACTTCGACCAGCTGCCCTTCTTGCTTACCCCGATCCCCCGTGTCGGCAGGAATTTAATGTCGGACGACAAAAACAATTTAACCGCCTGATCCGAACTTCGCAACGAGAAAACCGGAGCGAAACTTCTGGATATGTTCGTAAGTCGATTTGTTTTGTAACCTTCCAAGCAGGCAGGCTGGTGCTTCCCAGCACAGAGGTTAAAACTCTGAGCGCTCAAGGCGGCAATGTGGCGGGCATTGTCCTGTGGATTGCGACCGAGGCTGGCTGGACCGGAGCTTCCGCGTGAAATGCCCCCGCGTGGAACGGCGGCTATCACAAGAACTTGTCAACGCACCTGGGCCTTCAAGCTTTTCTTCCGACGTGTTGCAGCACCTCAAAAACGTGCGGCTGTGGGAGCCGACCGGAAGTCCCTTGGCTCATGCGAATCACCGGCCACCCCATGCCACTCTGCTCGGCCAGGAATTATCGTGTACAAGATCGAGTTTACCCCAGGGGCTTCCGATTGGACGCTTAGACTACCGTTAGGCAAAATCGATGCGGGGCAGATGTGACGCGGTTGGAACCTCGGCAAAAGCCGCCCTCATTGTCGCTGGCAGTGGGAGCGTTTGCGAAGCGCATGCTCCTTGGAGGCGGTTAGAGGAGCCGGTATCTTTTGACTAGAGTTGCCGAGGTGGGAATCGCTCAACTGCCGTAGGGACAAGTTGAGTTGTCTCCGCCGGTCGCGCACTTGCACCGGCAATTACATTCTGTTGACAAACTAGCCTTGCTGTTTTCGATCTGCGACCAAGGAGGTGCTTGGCATGCGCGCAGGCAAAGAGCTCGTTACCTGGGGTGTAATGGCTGCCCTTATACTTCTCGGCCTAGGGGGAGGTATGGCTGCGCAAGAGGTGCCGCTTGAACCTTTCCCGGTAAGCTGGGAATCGCTTGAGGGAAGTGTGATTGATCTATCGTTTTTGCTGGAAGCCCCCGCTGGCAGGTCGGGGTTTATTGGGATAAGAGATGGGCATCTTGCTAGCGGCGATGGGCAGCGGATCCGCTTTTGGGGTGTCAACGTCTCGGGACGCGGTTGCCTTCCTCCCAAAGAGCACGCGCCCCTTATTGCCGAGCGGCTAGCGCGGTGGGGAATTAATTGTGTGCGGTTTCATTTCTTTGATCGGCCGGCGCCAAACGGGATTATCGATGCTTCTCGCGACGACACCCGGCAGCTTGATCCGGCACAGCTGGATCGGCTGGACTATTTCATTGCCCAGCTCAAAGAGCGAGGCATTTATACGGATCTGAATCTTAATGTTGCTCGCAGTTATAAACGCGGCGACGGAGTTCGCGACTGGGAATATCTCGGTTTCGCAAAGGGTTTAACATACTTCGATCCGGTTTTGCTTGAGCTGCAGCGGGAATATGCTCGCCAGTTGTTGACGCATCGCAATCCGTACACGGGCAACGAATATCGCCAGGAGCCGGGTGTCGCCCTTATCGAGCTTGTCAACGAAAATTCTCTGGTGGAGGCATGGATGGATGGCAGACTGCGGGGCACCAACACGCGGAAAAACCCTGGAACATGGACGGATATCACAGCAAGCTACGCCGAGGATCTGACCCGTTTATACAACCGATGGTTAGAAAAGAATGTTCCGGCCGAGCTCCGTAGGAAACTTGCCCGCGAGGTCGGCGTGAGGGAGGGGGAGTTGATTCCGCGGCTTTCTCCCGAGGAATTTGCCAGGGCGACGGCGGAACGCTTTGACACCGAGGCGCGGTTCTACATGGAGATTGAACGGGAATATTTCATCAACATGAAAAGGTTTTTACGCGAGGAGCTTGGGGTCAAGCAGCTGATCATCGGCAATAGTGACCATGGGCACAGTAAGAGCGGGTACCCAATTGTCGTGGGGACGGCGCTTCTAGATGTGATAGATGGGCATGTTTACTGGCAACACCCCTCTTATATTCGAGATCCGGAGACAGGGCGGACGATCGGTTTTCGCATTCCCAACACGCCGATGGTTGTCGAGCCGCTTCGGTCGACTGTGGTACAACTAGCGCGGACACCGGTCTTGGGCAGGCCGTATACGGTCTCCGAGGTCAACCATCCTTTTCCCCATCAGTATGCTTGCGAGGGCATTCCCATTCTGGCGGCTTATGGAGCATTTCAGGATTGGGATGGCATCTTTTGGTACACCCTGGCCCACGGGGAGATTGTGGGGGCTGAGCCGCGGATAGCCGGGCATTTCGACCTCGCCATGGACCCAGTGAAGATGTGTCAACTGGTTGCCGGGGCCTTGGCTTTCTTGCGGGGAGACGTCCGCCCGGCGGAGCACGTGTTGGCCCGCTCATATACGCCTGAACAGGTTAGGGAAAGCATTCGGCTACGCAGTCGGCCGGATCTTTATCCCTTGTTTACGCCCGGACTACCCGCCGCTCTGCCACTGAAGCATGCCCTCCGGGTGCGATCGTTTGAGGGTCCGCCAAGTGAGGCCTTTCCCCCTATCACGGAGAATCCGATTGTTTCCGACACGGGGGAGCTTCGGTGGTGGAGTTATCCGGGGCAAAAAGGGCTCGTCACAGTGGATGCACCGCGGTGGCAGGCGATCGTCGGCCACCTCCAGATGGAGTCGGCAGAGACGTCTCACATGAAATTACGGGCGGAAAACGCGTTTGGAGCAATTACCCTATCGGCGCTTGACGATCGACCTTTGGCCGATGCGCGCCGCATCCTTATTACAGCCTGCGGTCAAGTGGCCAATCGGGGGCAGCGCTGGAACTTACAGCGGACCTCTCTAGAAGATTGGGGCACAGCACCGACCGTGATCGAGGTTATCAGGGGCAGTTTGCTCTTAAAGGGCCTTGGCGGCAGCCGAGTTTTCCTCCAGCCGCTTGATGCCCAAGGACGGCCGCTTGGCGACCCCGAACCTGTTGGCAAAGAAAACGGCCTCTGGGTGGTTCCCCTGGGTAAATCGGTGACCACTTGGTACCTACTCACGGTAGAAGAAGCTTAGCCGCAAGGGGAGCTGCGAACGCCTGAGCGCTGGAAACACACCAGGTACTTTGATTCGAGCGGCAGTCGGACCGGTGCAGCTGCCGCTTGTGGAAAGGCACTAGGGAAAGGATGCTGCGCTTTCGTTTTCGCGCAGACATATATCCGAGAGATGCAAACACGGTAGGGGCGAGGCCTCGGTTCCAAGATTCCTTCGCGTAAAGAGGCAGGAGAGCTGGTTTAGGTCTCCAGAGGCCAGTAAGGAAGATTTCGCCCAGGGGGATGTTAAAATAAGTTGGAAGATCACAAAGCGCCTTTTAGACTCTGCGTTTGTAAACGCTTTGGATCATCGGTTAGTCGGGTTTCTTCTTAGCTCGCTAATAACGAATAACGGGCTTATCCGATTAGTTGGCAAGGAGCGGTAGGATGGCTTCAGGACCAGGGAAGCTTACTGAATACCACGTGGGCCGGTGTCGGCTGGAGTTAGTTCAAGGGGATATTACTGATCAAGTGGTCGACGCTATCGTTAACGCAGCTAATAGTCGGCTTGCTGGAGGTGGCGGTGTTGACGGTGCGATTCATCGCCGGGGCGGACCTTCGATTATGGCCGAGACAAAGGCAAAGTATCCCGACGGTTGTCCCACTGGTTCGGCTGTGATTACGGGCGCGGGGAACCTGTCGGCCAAGTATGTCATCCACGCAGTCGGCCCGATTTGGCAGGGAGGCAATGCCGGCGAGGCAGAGCTTTTGGCCTCGGCCTATCGACGGGCCTTGGAGCTTGCGGTGGGGCACAGCTGCCAGTCGGTGGCCTTTCCTGCCCTCAGCACGGGGGCTTACCGCTACCCCTTGTCGGAGGCCGCCCAGATCGCTCTTAGAACAACAATCGAATTCCTCCGGCAGCGGCAATCACCCCCGCTTGTCCGGTTTGTGCTTTTCGATCAGGCCACACTTAACGTGTTTGCTGAGGAGTTAGCAAAGCTGGCCAGGGCCAGCTAGGTTTGCTGTCCAATTGGACTGTAGGCAAAGGCCCGGCGGATTACGTTAGCGCATAAAAAACGCTCCTTTTAAGGAGCGTTAGTTCAGGCCGAAGAGGCCTTGGTTGACATAGTCGACATCGCTTCGGCCTGCCAGGGCCAGAGCGTCGGCCGGCAGCTAACCGATGGCCACGGTTGACACACTCTCAGTACGAGGAACTTGGCCACTCGGTCCCCCTGACCACGGCGGCTTGTCGGGATAATCGGCCGTTTCTAAATAGAGCAAGACACACGCAATCAGCAATGCCACGGCGGCGATAGCCAAAAGCACTGTGTAAATATCGGCTTTCGGCTTGCGATAAGGGCCACGGGGCCTGGCCGCTCGGGCGGCTTTAGTTGAGGATCTTCGCGGCGACACGGTCTCCCCTCTGCATTTCGCCTTTCCGATATTCCGGGATAATCCGACAGACAGCCCGATCCGGCGCTGTATCTAACACCTCAATGCGGCCTAAGTACATCGCCTGATCAGCACTGAAGCGGTAAACTTCCAACTTGTGCCCTTTGACCAAACCGTCGTCCGAGCCGATGGAAATTTCCACATGGCCGGCCGCGGTGGTCGCCAACACCACGCCCTCGACCTCCGGCGGAACATCTTGGTAAAGCTCGGGCTGTGGCTTAAGACCGAATTTCCGCAACACCGACTGAGCGTTAGCCAGCTCCTGGGCCAAACGCGTGCTTTGCTCACGAAGTGTTTCCAACTGCTGGAGTGTCTGATTAAGATCGTCCGTCAACTTGACCACTCTTTCAAACTGGGCATCGCGGTCCTTTTGGACCAAACGGATTTCTTCGCGGAGCCCGACGACTTTCTGACCACCGACCACCCCGCCTTCGACCTCCGCTCGCAACGAGGCGGTTTCCTCTTGCAAGGCAGCCAAGCTGGCCAAAGCACGATTATTTTCTTCAACAAGTTGTGCATGGGTGCGTTTCAGCTGATCCAATTCGTCAGCAAGCCGGGCATTTTCCGTCTCCAGCTTGGCCACAGCTTGCTGGTAAGCGAGTTTCTCCGCATTGAGTTGTTTGGTCAACGTCTCAATTTTGTCCTGAAGCTGTTTAACGAGTTGACGTTCGTTTTCCAATTGGTAACGAAGCCCTAGCTCTTTGCCCGGGCCTACCTGGTCGGCAGGGCGCATAACTACGTCGCGCCAGTTGGTATGGGTACTGTAGACGGCCACCACCATCGTGCTGAACACCAAGCTCATCACGAAGATGAGCACGATGAGGATTTTTCCTACGAGGTTCATTGGGTTACCTTCCCACTAAACTTGCCCGAATGAGGCCCGGAGACGTCAACTCAAAAGCCTTATACTGCCTGCTCAGCTTTGTGCCGTTTTGCCCCGTTTTTGCCGCTGGGGAGGTCGCCTCCCTGGTACCCCGCCTAATCAGCCCACCCTTGCAAAACGAATGCCGTGTCTTATTCCCTCGACAATCCGGAATCTTACCGGACTCGGTAAAGATAGGAACTCTTCCTCAGTATAGGCAGGGTTCAGAGACCCTGTCAAACGGAACAACCTGGGCAAAATGCCGGAAAAGGGAAACCTTTGGACTCCGACAACCCGGACAGGAAACCCATTCGAACGGAAAATCTCCCCTTCCCAAGATCGCCGGTCCCAAAGGGGGTGAAGCTGTAGCGGAAGCACTCCCCGGGGCAATCCCGAGGAGCTGCCGCTAGGCACGAAAGCCACGTGCTGTGGGGGCTTAGCCACCGGCCCGGGATTTAGGGGCCGGCGCAGTGCAAATGGGGTTTCCGCCGAGCCAATCGCCTCAGTATCCCCGTCCTCATCGCCCAGAAAGACGTTGCGCTGCCGTTGAAAGCACGAGGCAACCCCGTGCCAAAGCAGGAATTAAATCTGTTGCGGATTGCCAGCGCAGACCAGCACTTGGCGGAAACTGGTCGCAGCAGGTCTTGCGGGTTATCCAGCCAGAAGCCGGCGCTCAATTTGGCGGACAACCTCCGCGATCGGCAGTTCCCGACTTCCGACGCAAATCGGCCGGTCTTCGGCCAGCCATCTTTGAACGGTTTGTTGGGCGGTAAGCACTGCACTATGACTTTTGCGGCCAAAGAACCGGCTAATTTCGCTAAGCCCGGCCCGAGTGTGCTTCCTGGCAAGCCACATGGCCAGGAGCCGCGGCTGCACCACAGGACGCGCCCGGCTCGGTCCGACTATCTGCGGGGGTTCAACCCCGAAGACATCACAAACAGCCTGGCAGATATCTCCCAACCGGATGGGCCGCCTTCGCACACACAGCAGGTCCTCAAGCACCCGAGCCGCTACCTGTGGCGTGAGGGATTCAGCGGAAGTTAAGGCGACTGCCTGGAGCCGTCTAAGCGCCCCCAAAATTTCCCGGGCATGACCATTGATTTGGGCTGCCACAAACTGTTTAACATCAGGCGGTAGGGCGAGCGACAGTCGCTGGCAAAACCGCTCGACAATCCCCTGACGAGTTTGCTCGTCAGGCCAGTCAAGGCAGCAGCTCATCCCGCTCTTTAACCGCGCCACAAACTCCTGGCCAAAGTCCGCAAGTTCATCCGCCGCTCGGTCGGAAGCAAGAAGTAACTGTTTACCCTCTCGAAGAAGTGCGTCGATTGTAAGGACGAGCTCCCGCTGGACCCACTTTTTTCCGATTAGAAACTGGATGTCGTCAATAGCGAGTACGTCCACATGGCGAAACTTGCTGCGGAAGCTAGGTAGCCCTCCGTGGCGCAGGGCCTCGACCGAATCAGTAATAAAGTCATCCGCCGACACACAGACGGCGATTAGCCCCCGGTGGCGACGGCGGACCTCTTCGCAGACAGCTTGAAGGAGGTGCGTTTTGCCCACGCTTGTGGGGCCGAAAAGAAATAGCGGAGAAATCTCCCCAGGGCGGCGTGCCACTTCGACAGCTGCCGCATAAGCCAGCTGGTTGCAAGGACCAACGACAAAATCCGCAAGTGTCAACACAAATCGGCGGCCGGAGGGACTTTCAGCGACAGATCTGGCCGAAACCTCCGATTGATTCATCCGGCGATCTTGAAAACGGCCGCTGCTTCGTTTGCTTGCCCGTCTTGATGCCGCAAGGGGTGCGTGTGCAGGGAAGAGAAATTCGGAAGAGTCCCCTACGGCCGAGTCGGCTTCAGGGCGACAGGTTCGACCTTCGACGGCAATGGCGGCATCTGAGCATAAGCTCACATTCGTAGCCGGAACCGGTTGGTCGGTGTCTAGCCGAGGCGATGTTGTTTCGTCAACAGCCACACTAGCCGGAGCCGCTGGGGGAGCGACTGGCTCATTTGCTAATTGATCCAAACGGGACAACCGTGCTGCGGCGGTAGGTCCAGGGCCGTTAAACCCTCCTTGGTCAACAAGTTGGTTATTCTCCGCTGAGGCCCCCAAACCGGAAGTCTTGTCCCCGTTAATAACATCAGGCGCAGGTTCCCTATTTCCACCTAATTGCCCGTTTACTCCGCTTGCTTCGCCCTCGGGTAGATCGCGATTGGAAACCTGGTCGATCTCCCCGGAAGGAAAGCTTTCCGAAAGCGCGGTGCTTAGGAACTCAAGCCGGGGGGTAAAGCCGAGGACCTCAGAACAGGCGGCAAGAATATCGTCACGGAATTGCTGCGCTACCCACTTTTGGAAAAGCAGGTTGGGCAAGCCGATCCGCACGGTGCCGTTGACAATTGTGAGATCATTCTCTGAACCGAACCAAAGCTCAAATCGCTGCTTTCCGAGCCTTCTGGCCAAAGCCAGGCGAAGGGCCGAGATCTTATCCTGCACGTCCTTGGCCACTTTCGTCACTGCCCGCAATTTGCGCACATCCTGACCGCCGGACCTGAGACTCGGTCCTTTCGTTCCATGGGAAAGGTAGACTCTCGGCTGGTCGGCCGGCGATTGCCGATGGAAGAGACCCGGCAATGCCGGCTTCGTGTCACCCGTCGGTTCCCCGATTGTAGCCGCGCTAGCATGTCTGTCAAACCGGGTCGTGCTAGCGCAAGCAAATTCCCTGGGCCATGTAAACTTAAGCCAAATCCTGGGGCGCTGGCTGCGGGGATTTTGCCGATGCGGAGTCGGGGAGGAGGAACCCGGCGGTTTTTGAGAAAAATTGTGGCCTCACACAAACGGGGGGTGGAAAACTTGTCCGTAGTTTTTTCCCTTTTTTCGAAGTCCGGGAATCGCCACTTCTCGCAGCGAATGCCCAGTCGCCAAAAACCCGGGGCTGTGGAGTTCCTGCGCGCCTCCCCACACCGAATCGGAGCGGCTAACGACCTAGAGTTCACCGCGGTGATCGCAATTGGCATTGTTTCTTGGCTCTGAGGTCGCAGCTGGGAAGGGGACACGAGAGTCATCCGAGCTCGGAACTTGCCGGGGTAGGAATGTCGTGGTGGACCGTACCTCACGGGCGGAGCGTGGGGGCAAGTCTCACATCTCACTGACTGGCCTCGAAGGAGATACCAGTGCAAGCCGCCTATTTTGCCGAGCCGTTATATCTTGCGCAGACTGTTTACTATTCCCCGTTGCTAGAGTTAACTTTTTCACCCACTAAGTCGATCTAAATTTGAGTGATGTACCCTGGGAGACCTGGTGCCGGGGAAATCCACCGCGCAACGGGGGCTTCCTAAGAGGGACGTACGGGGTTTCGGAAGTCTCACCGGCTTAGCGCGGCAGTTCTTTGCGGGTGAGAAATTGGCAGGCGCTAGAGGTGCAATTGGGCCGGCGGGCCTTGGGGCAGAGCTTTACGCGGCTGGGGGCCATAGTTTCCCGTTTTAGGGCTGGTATGTCCCCAATAGGCGCAGTTTGAAGTGACCACGAGCTAAGATTCTTTCGGGCGAAACCTAGCCGCGACAACTTCCTGGAACCTGCCACGGTTCTTCCCAAGGGGCTGGGTGCGAAAAATCACTTGTAAATGTCGGAGGCGTTCGACGCGATGGGACGAATCCAGACGGCCATCGGATTGATGAGTGGGTTGCCCATCGCGGACACTGTGGACAAATTGATTGCCGTTGCGCGACGACCGCGGGACTTGCTAGCCACTCAAAACCAGGTTTTCGAGCGGCAGCAAGCGGCGCTCATAGAGCTAAGTGCTCTTTTAGCCAGTGTACAATTTGCGGCCCGAAATCTGGCCAAAGCCGATCTTTACAACCGGCGCACCGCTCAAAGCAGTAATCCCCAGGCGGTTGATGTCCGGGTGACTGGCTCTCCCGCGGTCGGGACGACCACTGTGCGGCCGCTTCGACTCGCTAGCCAGCACCAGCTTGTCAGTTCCGGTGTAGGAAGTGCCACGTCCGACCTTGGCGGAGGGACACTTAGCTGGCGGTTCGGTTCCGATCTTGGTCGAACATTGCCCCTTGCCCACTTGCGGGGAGGAAGTGGCTTTGTGCCGGGCGTTATTCGCTTGACGGATCGCACGGGGGCCACCGTCAGCGTTGATCTATCGGCTGCTCAGACTGTTGATGATGTTCTTCGCCTCATAAACAGCCAGACGCAAGTCCGCATTCGGGCGTCGATCGAGGGCGATCGGATTCGCTTGGAGGATTTTTCCGGCGGAGGGGGCAGACTAGTTGTCGATGAAGTAACTCCTGGTACGGCCGAGTCCCTGGGTCTGCATCTTATCAACACAAGGGAAAGCGTTGCCCTGGGCGAAGACATAGTGTACCTGTCTGACAGCACCCCCCTTATTGCACTGAATGATGGCCGGGGAATCCGCAGCCTCCGGTATGTCCCGGAGATTCGCTACGAGCTTCGCGATGGCACACAGGGAACCATCACACTTTCGGGGTTCTTTGGGCAAAATGGGAGCCAGGAAACACTTACCCTCGGCCAATTGATCAACTATATTAACAGCCTCGCGCCCGGGAAATTCCGCTTGGAAATTGCCGCGGATGGCAAACGCCTTGTCTTCCGGGACCTTACAGCCGGCGAAGGAAACACGGTCTTGACGCCGCTTGGCCAGTCGCAGCTCCTAAACGATCTTGGTCTTGAGCGGACGGGGACCGAAGGTGTTATCACTGGTCGGCGGCTCATCGGCGGTCTGGATACGGTACTGGTTTCCAGCCTCAACGGGGGAAGGGGCTTCGGCCGCTTGGGCAAAATCAAACTGGGGGATGGTTCCGGGGCTGAAGCTCTTGTTGATTTGACGGGGGCGGAAACCGTCGCGGATGTTCTCGTCCGGATCAACTCCGCCGGCGTTGACGTCAGAGCCGGTCTTAATGCGTTTCGAACCGGTATCCACATTCGCGACACTTCCGGTCAATCGTTAGCGCCATTTATCATCGAAAGCGTTGATGAAACGCAAACGGCGGAAAAGTTAGGAATCGCCACCCTCGGCGGGAACCGAGCTGTTGACAGTGGTGATCTTCACCTGCAAGTGATTTCGGAGAACACTCGCCTTGCCGACTTAAATGGTGGCCGGGGGGTGGCTACGGGAAGTTTCGTGATTGTCGATAGCCGCGGCAACAAGCGAACGATCGCCGTTTCGCCCAGCTCCATGCGGACGATCGGCGACGTGCTCCGGGCGATCAATCTTGCCGGGCTTTCTGTCCGGGCGGAGATCAACCCGACTGGAGATGGCATCCGCTTAGTGGACGAAGGGGGAGGGGATCGTCGGCTCCAAGTCATCCCGGCAGTAGGATCGACAGCGCAGGATCTTGGTCTTGCTCGCAGTTCCCAGTCGGTCGTTGTGGACGGCCGACAAGCCCAGTGGATTGATGGAAGTCTCACCTATCGGGTCGAGCTTGCACCGGGAGAAAGTCTCCAGACGCTTGTTTCGCGGATCAATGCAGGCGGGGGTGGAATAACAGCCAGTTTGATCAACGACGGATCGGCTCAGCCTTGGCGGCTAGTGCTCCAAAGCGCCCAGTCGGGAAGACAAGGACGAGTTGTTATCACGGGGACCACACTGCCGTTGACATTCTCCGAGCTGGTTCGGGCTCAAGATGCCCTCCTTGCCATGGGAGGCGGGGGTACCTCGGGGGGAGTAATGGTCCTGGCCTCCACCAATAACAAATTCACCCAAGTGATCCCGGGGGTGGAGCTTACCGTCAAACAAGTCTCGCCTGAGCCAGTGAACATCATCGTGGGGGCTAGCGAAGCTGATGTGGTCGCCTCGGTAAAGCTTCTTGTGGATAATTACAATCGATTTCGCGGTAAACTTGCCGAGCATACGAGTTTCGATCAGGCTTCCGGCAAGAAGGGGCCTCTTTTTGGGGACATTGTAGCCCTGCGGCTTCAGACGGAAATTCCTAAGCTACTAAGCTCCGCTGTCCGCGGTTCTGGGCGATTGACCTCGTTGCGAGAATTGGGAGTCGAGCTTGAAGAGGATGGTACTCTTAAGCTCGACGAGTCACAATTGCGGCAGGTTTTTCAACAAGATCCTGATGCGGTGGCACAATTCTTTGCCGACGCCCAGAGGGGGATCGGTAAGAAGCTCGATCAACTCCTGGAACAATTGGCGGGTGTTGACAGATCTTTACTGGCCCAGCGGCTGGATGGGCTTTCGCGGAAAATCGAGTGGAATACCCGCCGGATGGAGGAATGGGACGAGCGGCTCCGCATTCAGCGAGAGAGACTCCTGACTGAGTTTTACCGCCTTGACCGAGTCATCGGTCAAATGCAGAGCCAGCTGGCGGTGGTTGAGCGGTTGAATGCACTGGCTGGCAGTGCAGTGCAAACGAACCGGCGCTAACAAATCGAGGGATTTCCCTCGTTGATTCCCGCCTGCCTATTCGTGTGTATGCGGTGGCAATTTGACAACCCGAGTGTGCGAATTTTGAGTGACAAGTGCCTAGGTCGCTTTGGTATTTGGGCCCTTTGGGACATGGACCTCTCAGAACTAATCGCAGTCGATAAGCAGCGTCAGGTTAATTTGGCATCCTGATCGGTCCTTCCCGGGCACAACTACGCGGATAATTGGGGTGTCGATGATGACAAATTCGGATTGGAATTATCGTACCACCGAAGTGCTAACAGCGCCGCCCCAGAAGCTCCAACTCCTGCTTTTAGAGGCGGCCTTGAGAAATATTCGGCGGACAGAGGCGGCCTGGCAGGCAGGTCAGATTGAAGCCGGCTACCGGTTTTTGGAAAAAGCACGGGCCATCGTAGGGGAGCTATTGGCCGCCATCCGCCCGGAACGGTGGCCCGAGGTGGCCCCGAAGGTTGCAGGAGTTTATCGATTTGTCTACGTCACCTTGGCGGAGGCAGGCTTGACGCAGAATCAAAACCGGCTTCGCGATGCGGCCCGGGTCTTAGAAATCGAACGCCAAACTTGGCAAGAAGTTTGTCAACGCCTTCAAGGCGAAAACCCAGGTGGCGCTGCCGAGCTTGCCGCGGCCCCGAAATCTGCCGAGCAGCATCCGCGCGTGCCCGACGATCCTTTAGGGGGCTTGCAAGCAACCGGCGATGAGGAAAAGTCGGCTCGGCCTGTGTCAACAGCTTCGCCTCCCCACCTCCGTGGTTTGGCAGCCAGCAGGGAAGAGGGTACCGTGCAACCGCCGGGATTTTCCGGGCAGGCGTCCGCTGGTTTTGTCGCCGAAGCTTAGTCCCCTTTTTTATCAACTGGCGAGAGTTGGGCCCTTTTCGGCGATCCATGCCGGTGCCAAGGTCGGGGCTACTCCCCGGGGCAGATTGGTTTAGCTGAAACAAGATTGGAGCTTGGCGGCAAGACCGCCTGTTATCCCACCGGGTGCGCGCTTGGGACAAGAACTGGCCGCGGAGGCTGGCTTGCCAGCACAACCCCAGCCATCTTGCGCAAGTCCTCATCGGGAATTTCCGGGTAAATGGGTAGGCAGACTAGCCCTGCAAGCAGCCGGTGTGCTTCGGGCAAACTTGTTTGACCGTCGGCCCGCTCGATTACCACCATGCTATGAGTCCGCGCGGCATCAAATCCGGATTGTTGCAACCGGGTGGTCACTTCCACTGGGTTATCGACTAGGATCGGGAAGACCCAGTGCGTGCGATTAAGAGCGTGCGCGCCGGGGCAGAAAACATGGCCCGCAAAAAGCTTAAGCAGGAGTTCTCCTTTGGCGGCTCGGCGGGCAACCCGGGAATAGTCGTATGTCCGGAGTCGTCTAAGCAGCATGGCCAACAGCGGACCACACGGTTGATGACGAATCTTGAGGAGCCAATCGTCTCCGGGGAATCCGCGAACTGCCGAGTGGATAATCCGGTCGTAATCCGCCCCAACTAATCGACACCCAGCCACGAAGGCCGCGAAGGGTACCGGCCGGCACACCACACTAAACCAGGCGTACTTTAGCAGCGTGCGAAGGTATTTAAATCGGCTTTGAACCGGCCGGCGTTCTTCGACAACCCGAAGCTTCTGCCGAAGCTCCGGGTCTCTTACGCGGAAAAGTGCTCCTCCCAGGGCGGTGGCCGTTTTTATCGACCCAAAGCTAAACATGCTGACATCGGCCTGGGGATGGCCGCGGTACTCGCGGCCGCAAAAGGCTTGGGCACAATCTTCGATGACAAGAAGGCCATGTCGTTGGGCCCATCCAAGAATGGGTTCCATCGCCACCTGGCCGCCGAAGAGGTGGGCGATTACCACTGCCCGCGTGCGGTCCGTTTGTACCCCGGGTAGTAGGTCCAGTTGCGGGCCCATGGTGGCCAGGTCTAGATCAACCGGGACCGGCACCAGGTTGTGACGGCGGATGATCTCGGCCATGTGAGGAATGTTTACTGCCGAGATAATGATCTCCGCCCCTCTCGGCAGCGATAGCGCTTCCCACAAAGCATCAAAGCCGCTGCGGACCGATAAGAACGCCAGGCCATCCCCCTCGGGCGCCCAAAAACTCTCCAGGAGCTTGCGGGCTTTTTGACGATTCACACCCCGCAGGCAATGAACGACGCCGACGGCGATGTCTCGAAGTCGGATGTCAAATCGTTTTCTTGGCCACATGCGGCCCTATCTCCGGGGAAGGCAGTAGCGGGGTAGCCTGGAGTCTGACACAGGTTCGCCGAGCGAATAAGGTTTTTCGCGCCGAGAACGCTCATAAATATACCGGGAATTAAACCACCATTCAGCCCGGTCTCCACACAGAGTGTTAGTTGGGCTTCCTTGTCGGAGACTCAATAACCTTGCGTTCGCCTAGAACTTTTAAACGAGAAGTTCTGCCGGTAACCGAAAGGCATATACCCTCCGCTCGGTGAGTTCATAGGAGAGTTGGCGCAAGAGGCGAGCTTCGGGAAGGCCACTCCCGTGCTAGCGTCCCGGTTCCTCAAAAATTTTTTCTTGCATTGTTGCGGTAAAGCCCGCGTTATCGGGAAGTTCTGCCGGGCGGGAAATCAGGCGGAAACCAAATGGGCAAGTCACGCAGGCTTTCTTCCGTAGCCGGTGAGACCGGGAAACCCCAGCTTCGGTGGAAGGGGGCAAGGTTTCGGCCGACCTCTTTCGAAAACCGAATGACCCATTGATCGATTTTTTCTTGAGTCGTCCGGGGTCGTTGGGCTGCCGGAAGCTGCCGATACTGGGCAAAGACTCGGCGATACGTTTCCCACCCGAAAGCTTCCTGAAGCTGAAGGTAGGGAATCAAGGCAAGGAATGGATCTTGCCCAAGTTTTTCAAGGCTAGGACCAACCGCGAAATACTCCGTCATCCGCTTTTGGCGATCACCAAGACCGGGGTGCATCGCCGCCCGATCTTTCATTCCGCAGACTCTTTCCAGGATATAGACCGTAAACAGATTGCAGGTCACTTCGGAAACTTCGGGGAACGTCCAGTCCGGCGACTGATGGTTGTGGCCTATTTCGTGGAAGATGCCCCATCGGGGATCGGTGTGCTCGCGGTCCGGTTCAGCAAGCAGTTCTGCCACATCCAAGTGGGTCATGATGGGATAGCCAGCATGCATGTAGCCGGCGCTAATCTGACGATCGGTGACAATTCGCTCCGGCCGCGTCCGCACCGCCTCCTGTGCGGCAAGTTCGGCACAGGCGTCGAGTACGCGGTTCCAGAAATTAAGAACGTGTCGTGGGTCTTTTGCCCGCCGAGCCGCAAAGGTGGGCAAAGTAAGGACGATCTTTTCACTTGCTAGCTCTGCCCAAGGAACCGGCTGGTTGACAAGCCGCTGCCACTCTGCTAGCTCGGTCTTCTCGTGGACAAAGTACGGTGCGTCAACAACTCCGCTCAGGGTAAGCCATACCTCTCTGCCCTGAGGGTTGCCGACAAACTCAACATAAACGAGGCCGCCGAATGGGCTCGCAACGCGGGTGGGCTTTTGTTGAAGGCCCACACGACGTATGATTTCCGGCATCCGGTGCCATTTGTCGGCATGCCACACAGTGTCCGAATGGCTTCCGATCTGAAGCACCACCCGCTCTGGCCGGATGTCTCCCTCCACCAAGGCTGTAATGACTTCGCCTGGAGGAGCGTAACAGCCGGTGCTTTGCCAACCGGGCTGGCGGGGATCTAAAAGAACCGTCTTGCGACGCCGGGGCACAGTATCGGGAACTGATCCGGGAAAGTCCGCGGCCGCCGGATGCGCACGAACTTCCTCAGGTGGGATAGCCTTGGAGAGCTCGGTAAACAAAACGATCCGCAGTCGTTCCCGGCTCATTTGCTCGGTAATTGGGGTATTGAGAGTTGGAAGAGGTTGATCGCACGCCTGAACAAAGTGTCTAAGGGGATTCCAAAAGGTTTCCACTTCGATGGGTACAAACCGGCAGGCTTGTTGAAGCGTATAGATAGCCTGCTTTTGGACAAAGCGGTCGGGTGCCTGTCTGCCCAAAGGTTTGCTAAGACCTCCTGATTCATCGGGAAGGACGTTCAGCTCGGGCGAGTTCTCGCCAAGGATTAGTGTCAACGCTGTGTTAGCATGACAGGCGGGATGGGTTTCCCGGCCGGCTCGGAATCCCGCCGGAGATGTCCGCGAGGTCACCCCATCCGTCCACACGATGCCGGCCTGATGCAACAGTTTATTGGCCCGACTTTGGTGGAGTGTTTTGCCCGGATTGAGCTGAAGCCATCCCCAACCCGTCTCAGCTACTATCAGCCCGCCCCCTTGTTGAACAAATTGGGCTATCCGGGGGAGGAGTTCATCGGTTAAATCGCTCGGGCGAAAGCATAGAACCCGGTACCGCCTTAAATTGGCAGAGAGATCTCGGATTGATAGCAGATCAACAGGAATACCATGAGAGTTCAAAAACGCGTGAAGATCTCGCTCCCCGATAAATACCCCAACCCGGCCGCCGCCACACCACAGGACAGCATTCATAAAGAGTTTACCCGTATCGGCAGTGCTTAAAGCGTCTCTTTTGAAGTAGCCGTCGTGGGCCAGTGCAAGGACCTTTCCTTTACCCCAGGTTGCCGCCGCCACAACGGGTGCCCTTAGATCGTTGTAAGCTCCCACGACCAGCACGCTGGCGGAGTGTCCGAAAACGGCCAACTGGCCGGGCACACCAGGGGCAGCAATTTCGTCTACACCTTCAAGCAGTCTGTTGATATCCACTGTCGGCAGCTGACCGGCCCAGAGATGAAGAGCCGGCAGCCATGTTGACAGCACAAAAACAATAAACGACAACCACTGTCGAAGGCCAAGGAAGCGTCCGATAGTTTGCCAGGTTGATCGCACGATCATCGTTTGGCCTAAACCCGGGCAGAGGCAGGTAGCTATACGGACCAACACCGCTGAGGACGTCAACTGTCCGGATCGCTCTCGGTAGCGGAGTTAAGATCTGACCCGCGCAAGAGAACTGGCCTATCCCCTGCAGGGCTGCGAGTCAATCAAATGCAGCGCCGGAAGGGAGCGAAGATCTTACCTGGTCCCGTTATTCGGTCTCATCGGGCATCAAGTGCTCGGCCGGGATAGTCCGGAGGACTTCCTCCATACTCGTCTCGCCTTGGGCAACTTTGAGCAAGGCAGCCCGCCGAAGATCGAGCATTCCTTGACGGATGGCTTGGTGACGAATCTCGCGGATCGGGCGGCGCTCGAAGATCAGCGTACGGATTTCCCGGGTTACGCGGATAATTTCGCCCACCCCAGTTCGTCCTACGAAGCCTTCGTAATGACAGGCCGGACAGCCCTTGGCACTATAGATCTGCTCGCCTTGACCCGGTTCCAACCAGCGGCGGATTTCCTCAAAGGTGTGGACGGCCCCGGTTAGTTCGTACGCAATTTTGCACTGGTCACACAACCGCCGAACCAACCGCTGGGAAAGGCTGCCGAGCATTGAGGCGGCCAAAAAGTGAGAATTGACCCCCAAGGC
>JANXBW010000001.1:0-359130 GCA_025060325.1 Thermoguttaceae bacterium | reverse complement strand
CACAACCGCCGAACCAACCGCTGGGAAAGGCTGCCGAGCATTGAGGCGGCCAAAAAGTGAGAATTGACCCCCAAGGCAAGCATCGAGTTGATAGCGCCGGCCGCAATCGGTGCGTGAAGGGTCGCAAGGACGAGATGGCCGCTATTTGCGGCGTGTACGGCTGTCTCGGCGGTGACCGGGTCACGAATTTCGCCAATCATGATCACATCCGGCGCCTGCCGCAGCACGCCGCGGAGCAGTTCCGGAAAGTCCAGGTCAATTTTCGGGCGAACTTCCGATTGCCGAACCCCGGGCAGTACAAGCTCTACCGGATCCTCAATTGTGTTGATTTTTCGGCTGCCATCGTTGAGATAATGTAAACAGGCGTATAACGTCGTCGTCTTGCCTGCCCCTGCCGGACCTGTGACAAGCAGCAGTCCGGCAGGGCTGCTAATCAGCACAAGGAGGTCGTCTAAAACGCGTTTGTGAAAGCCCAGGTTGTTCAGTTCCAGTAAGCCGGCGGCGCACTCAAGCAGACGAATCGCCATGTCCTCTCCCCAGAGTGTGGGGATGGTGTTGACGCGAAGGTCGATTTTCATTCCGTTTTCCAGTGTGCATAGCCACCGGCCATCGGCGGGCCGCATTTTTTGCTCAAGCGGCATGCCCGCCATCGCTTTGACATAGTTGATATACCGAACTATTTCCGCCCGCGAAACGGAGGCAACCGACTTCAAAATTCCCAAATGACGGATGAGGACAGTCCCAGCGGACTCTTCAGTGTTGAGGAAAAGGTCACTTGCACGGAGGGATGCTGCGTAGGTGATCAGGCGGAGAACCGCTTGGTCGGGGTCCAGGCCTTGAAGATCAACCGGTTCCACTGGAATAAAACGTCCTTCCTCGCTCATGTGCTTTGCTTTCGCGCAAGTTCAAGGGCTTGGGCTTCGTCTTCTGCCAAATTCAGCACAAGATCAAGCCGCATCATTCTAATGGTGCTCAGAACATTCGGGGTAAGAGAGTGAAGGATGAGCTGCCCTTTGGCCTCGCAAAATCGTTTGTGGGCCACCAAAAGCCAACTCAGACCGCTTGAATCCACAAAGTCACTTGCCGACAGATCAAGCAGCACAACCTTGCGGTAGATATCCCGCCCTCCGAGGCGTATAAGCGGGTCGTTGCACGGGTCGGTGGTGCCCCGGACCACGCGATCGACGATCTTAAGCCGAACGACATCCCCCTCATCGGCAACCAGCTTGATTTCCATCGAGCATGCCTCCTGGTCTGGGCCCGGCCGAGCTGCGTCAATTGATCGGAAATTATGGCGGAGTTTACGGCCAATTCCAAGAGGGCAGAAGGCGTGGGCGTAGGAAAGCGTGCCAGCGCCCCGTAAGAAGGGCTCGGGCGCAAACATTTGCCCTCGGCACTGGAAGAAGGCTTTAGCGAATTTGATCACCCCGTTCCGAAAGGGTCGAACGCACCAGCTCCCGGGCGCCTAGGGAGACCAGGAGGCGTAAAAACGCGGAGTTTGCGGGCTCGGCCGCGGGCAGTGGACAATGCGGAAATCTGTAACCGGCTCAAAGACCGCCGGCGTTCCGAAAAGAGCCTCCAATCAACGATGCGACCCGGGCCGCGGCCACGATTTTTCGGGCTTCCTCCGAACTGCCACGACCCCAATTAATCGGGGATACGACGAAAACGCGGACTCATCACCCGGCGACGGGGCTGGGGGCCTCCGCTGCCGGTATGTGTTCCACCACGGGAGGCCCCGGTAGGACGGTTGTCGTGGCCTGACTGGGGGGCACCACCACTCCGCAACTTAGGATGAATTGGAAAGCCTCTTCCAAAGATAAACCCAAGTCGATCGTTTCGCTTTTCCTCACCTGGACTGTGAAGCCGGTCATCGGCATCGGGGATGTGGCGATAAGCACGGTGAGAATCGGCTCGCTTGCTGCATCGCAAATATCCCGCATTCCTTCGCTGGTGACGAAACCAAGAGCCCAAGACCCTTTTCGAGGCCATTCGACCGCAACCACTCGGGATGCTGTCACGCGAGGCCGGCTCAGCAGGAAATTGCTCACCTGTTTTGCGGCCGAATAGACGGTGCGGATCAACGGTAGCCTTATAAGGGCAGCATCAAGCTGGGTGTAAACAAACCGTCCAATTTCGGCGGCCATGAGCTTTCCCACAAAATAAAGGAGAAGCACGAAAACGCAAAGGAACGTCACGGCCGCTTTCCACGGCTGTAAGTAAACGAGGTCAACATAATGCTCGTACACCATCTTGCCCGAAATGAGCTCTTTTTTTGCCACCCCCCCTTGGACAACCCGGTCGTACACCGTCTTAGGGACATAGTCCCCATCGGGAAGGCGGACGTACATTACGCCATCCAGGATCGCGGTCTCTCCCGCGATGCCCCCCGGAGCTGGCAAGCTCGATCTTTTGAGGAAATCCTCCTCCTGCCGGATATCTTGCACCAGCCAAATGATAACGCTCCGAGCCGCCACGCGAACCGGCTCGAAAACATAGTACGTGACAACCTGGATCGCCCAAATCAGCACAATCAGCGTCACAAGGGGTGGCAAAATAACGCCAAGACCCCGAAGCATCGCTACCCGCACCGGGTGGAAAAGCTGGGCCAAATATGACCGCTCTTTGCCGCGATCGGGGCTTAGCCCAACGGGTTCACCGGGCGAAATTAGTCCATCAACCGGATGGTCCATTACAAATCCCCTCCACCGCGCCGAGGGCAGATACGCCCGTCCGTTATCGTCACTTAGGCGATAATTCTACTTAAGAAACCTTATCCAATCGGTGTCCTTAGACGGATATCACCGAAAGCCTAGGGCACGTGTCGGAAATTGGCAACTGGTAGCGGGGTAAGTGCCACTTGCCGGGCGGCATTCTGCGGGCCACCACGCATTACTTGGGCGGAGATGTAGGCTCTGGGGATCTTCTCCCGAGGCTATGTTCTGGCGCAAAGGCCCCAGATGCCGGGCAAGGCGGCTTTGATGCTGGCTCCGCGGGGAGCAACCGGGGGGACTGTGGCGGGTGTCAAAGAGAAAAGTTGCCTTGAAAGGTTGGATTCTTCCCGGCAAGAGCAAATCCCGGATGTGGACTTTCTTTTGGCTTAAGCCAGGACGCCGTGTGTGCCCGGCCCACTTCTCTCCATCCCTTAGGCCACGGCCTCCTAAATCTGAATTTTCGTCCAATGTGCTCGGCGAAATTGGATCTCAAGAAGAAAAGCGCGCACCGTGAGGTCGATCACCATGGCGTACCAGGCGCCCACGACTCCCAACCCAAGCCCCGGCAGCGATCCCCGCAAAGGGACACCGGAACCGGGGAGCGCAAGGAGGTAGGTCGCAGGGATTCGTACTCCGAGAAAACCAACGAGCGAAATGGCAAGTGTCCGCGCGGTGTCCCCTGCCCCTCTAATGCCGCTGCTTGTCACCATCACCACAGCCAAGGGGACCATTCCTAAACCGATAATCCGGAGAAGCGGGGTGGCGGCCACTGCCACGGCCGATTGACTGGCGCTGACAAAAAGGAAGGGCAGCCATGGTGCAAAGACAATGAGCAACAGGCCCCCTCCGCCCATGATCAGACATCCGAGGTTCCTAGCGGTGCTCACAGCCCGGATGGCATCTTCCGGTCGGCGTGCCCCGAGCAACTGCCCCGCCAAGGTACTGGCAGCCGCCTGGATAGCAATACCCGGCAGGAAGGCTAACGATTCGATACTCAAAGCCACCCCATGGGCGGCGGTGGCGACACTCCCCAGGCAGTTGATGAGAGCGAGGAACCAAAGCTGACACCCAATCACGGCAAGGTTATCAGCCCCGCCCGGAATGCCGACGCGAAGGATCCGCCAAGCCAATCGCGGATCCCAAGTAAAGTGTCTTCCCGGCAGATACAGTCCCCGGCGACCGCGCCAAAGAAGGATCACAAGCACCACAGTCCCGCCCACCACTCCGGTTGCCGTCCCTACCGCAAGACCCCGCCAACCCAGTTGCGGCAGTGGTCCCCAGCCAAGGCACAAGGCCCAGCTGACTAGCACATTGAGAATGTTGACGATCGCCATCACCAGGAAGCCGGCCACCATGTCCCCAGCCGCGCGGAGACACGACACGGACACGGCTTGGACAGCAATGAGAGGAATGCATGGGACGATGATCTGGAGGTATTCCGTCGCTGCCTTTGCCGGGCCAGCGCCAAGCTGCATGAATTGCACGAGATGCGGCGTAAACGCAGACCCGGCCAAAGTTGCCGGTAGCGACAGCCCCACCGCGAGCAACAACCCGTGGTGAAAGGCCATGTTGGCCTGCGGATAATCGCGGGCTCCAATCGATCGCGCGGTGATAGCCGATGTGCCCATCGAGAAAACCGAAAATACCCCGTACACAAGCCACAAGAGGTAGCCAATAACAGTGATCGCCGCTAGGTGGTCGGTCTCTAAGAAGTGGCCGGTTAGCAGTCGGTCGGAAAAACCTACCAGCATCGCGAGAACTTGTTCTGCAAGCACCGGCAGAGCAAGCGAAATAATGACGCGGCGAATCTGAGCGGGTGTACAGTTAGCCTCCTGGGTGATAAGGGGTGCGATCGACTCGTTGAGAAGAAGAAAGGTTTCCGACTCACGCATTGGGCTTGATTTCGAAACGGGGACCCGCTTCCGCTTACCGGTTGCCCGAACCGAGAGCAGCCGATTCCTTGGAAGAAATTTGAGCTTGCGTGGACGCTCCTGGTGCCGATTTCTGACTTGCAGAAGGTTCATGATATTTCCGATCGTTTGACGATGCCACCTGAGGCTAAGGGTAAGCTGTGTGGTTTTCCTGGTGAGCTCTCCCGCCCCATTCGGGGCCAGTGGCCGCGGTTTATACCGGCCTATCGCCGCGCTGGTAAAGGTGGCTCTGAGGAGGGGGTTTTTTCGGGAAGCGACCAAAAGCAGGTTGATCCAGGAATCGGCCGCGGATTCCCTCGGCTGTTGCGAGCGCGGGATGGCAGTTTGCTGGCCACTACCAGGGTGGGCCATCCGCTTTCTCGTTGTAGTATTTCGGGCTATAGCGGTGCCTTCGCTGGTGGTCGGATTTTTAAAATCACGCTGGTATCGCTTTAAGAAACTGGCCGACCGGCCCGGGGCTTTTATAGAGGAAGACCCACCGCAATGCCTATTGATAGGAGCCCGGTGCCGCCGAAATCCAGACGAGTAGGCCGCCTAGGGTGGTATGGCACCGTCCTTGGAAGCACGCCCCCTGCATGAGGGGTGTCATCTGTTTTGCGTGGGATCCCTTATCAAGCGACGGGCACCCGAGCGTGTCAGCTTGCTGGAGCAGCCCACGGCAGGGGGCGAGGTGCTCGAACGCCGAGCTTTGCGAGCCGAGGGTGCTCGTCGATCAGGCCCCCAGCCGGCAATCCTCCCGTGGGTATCACTCTTTTAAGCTGAGCTGAAACATCTTCCCCAAAAGCAGTGGCTCCCAGGCGGCGACCCGGGGTGCGATTCTCCGGGCAATTGCCCTTCTCTGGCGGACCCATGGCCCGGCGGTAAAGCGCTGTCGGAGCGTTCGACGAGGGCAGGTGGCTTCTCGCATTCGGGATGCCGCATAGAGGGGGTTAGCGTTTTTTGATCTGAAGGTGCACCCCGGGTGCGGTTTGATCGGTGGGAGGAATTGCGCATCCGGGGGCTTACCGGGCTCTAAAAGGCTACAGTGCCCTTTTGTGGTCCACGCTGGCTGACTCGCCCAGGAAAGGTTCGGTACGAAGCTTGCAGCAACGATCAATTAGCCGGAGGAGCCGACCCGGACAAAGCTGGGCAATCACAGTAGGGTCTCAAACCCCCTGATTTGGGCGCCTGTTTGTGTGATTGCGGTTCCTTTTAAATGGGGGTTTTTGGATCGTTTAGGGTGGTTAGGCCCGGCACCAAGTCTATTTGGCGGAAATAAACCAGCGCAAGGAGGGGAATTGGAATTCCCACGGAACCATTGACCGGGTTGAAAGGTATCCATAAGGGGAGGGATTGCCCTCCAGAAGAGAGCGCCCAATAATCGCTTGATAAGCAGAGTGTAGCCACTCCGAGATTGCATTCGGTGCATTGACTGCCATGAAGAACGTGTGGTGTTGGTCGCCTCGACGGTCCTATCGGCTTTTCGATCGCCCGATCATCTTTCCCCGTGAAGCTTTTCGCCGGTTTTGTCGGGAGATGGATCGGCAGCTAGCTGAGTTGGAGACAAAGTTCGGCTGTCGGTCCGCGAGGCAACCCGGAAGTCGCCGAAGTTTTAGAAGTAGGCGTCCCCGGCGTCCGCGGTAACCCCCGGCTTTTGGGAGACCTCGGAAAGCCCCGGTAGCTCGGCGGCTACGGGCTGCCAGGGGAGTGCATCCTCTTCGGAAGTTTGTGCTTGCTAGGGTTGAACCTGCCTTCCCGGTTTTGTAAGTGGCTTGCGCAAACGCTCCCTCGCTATTTGATTACAAAGCGCGCTAGTCCCTCTTTCACCCCTCGTGTCTGGGCAGGAAAATCTTCGCAGAGGGTTTTCGGGAAGATTTTCTTCGGCTCGCGCTGACATCTTTTCCGGTACGAGGACAAGGGCACATGGGCGAGGGGTTTTCGGCAGCTCGGCGAGTAGCACTTGTCACTGGGGCGGGGCGTCGCCGGGTGGGCAACGTAGTGGCAAGAGCCTTTGCCCATCGCGGTTATGCCGTCGCAATTCACTACCGAGGTTCAGTGACAGAGGCTCGCGAAACTGTGGATGAACTTCAGGCGGCCGGCTGCCAAGCCGTGGCCATTCAGGCCGATGTATCCGTGGAAGCCGACGTGGTCCGAATGGTCCGGGAAGTTCAGGACCATTTCGGCCGGATCGATGTGCTGGTCACCTCTGCAGCCATTTGGGAGCCGAAGCCGCTTGAGGAACTTGCCGCCGATGATCTGTTGCGTCATCTGGCAGTCAACCTTGTTGGTACGTTTTTGTGCTGCCTCCATGTGGGGCGAGTTATGGTTCGCCAGCCGGAAGGGGGCGCGATCATCACCATTGGCGATTGGGCAATCGAACGACCTTATCAACACTATGCCGCCTATTTTGCTTCTAAAGGGGCAATCCCGACGATCACGCGGACCTTTGCGGTAGAGTTGGCTGCCCGCAACCCCCGCGTACGCGTCAACAGCATCTTGCCCGGCCCGGTGATGTTGCCGCCGGACTTGGACCAGACGGAGCGTGCCGAAGCCATTGCCGGCACGCTTTTGCGCCGCGAAGGTAGCCCGGAGCATGTTGCCGAGGCCGCCATTTTCCTTGCTGAACATGAATACATCACTGGTGTGTGCCTCCCTGTGGACGGTGGCCGCACGGTTGCCCCCTTTACCCGCAAGGGTTGACGAAGTCCGCCGGGAACGGGTGCGAAAGTCTGGAAAGGTTGCTTGCAGGTGGCTTGCCCGGATATTTCCGTGCCGACTGTGGCCCAGAGGGACCGCTTGGAGGTGCGCATACTTCGGGGATCGTGTTTCTTTGGACAAGCTTTGCCGGCTGAAGAATTTGCAGCGGTGCTGTCAAACAAGGCGTGCGGATCGGTTTGGCGCTCTTAAGTGAAGCTGCCCGGTACCGGGTTTGGAAAAAGGGCATCAATAGGCCTCAAAGAAGCGAGCGTCAACGCCATCCGGGGCGATTTGGATCCGTACCAACTTGCCGCACCGCGGGCAGTGCCCCTCATAGGCGGAGCCCTCTCTGTTGCGGTAAATCCGCGAATAGATCCCACAACAACGAAAGATGATGCCGACGAAAGGTCTGCCGGTCTGCCTTCGTCTGGAGGGATGCTCCGGGGATTCAAGCCCACTAGCCGGCGGCAGGCTTATCGCTTCAAACTGGTGTTGATCTCTTCCGCTGGTAGATTCAAGATCGGAGTGTTCTGTCATCCTCACTTGCTCGGCTTGCCAGAAAGAGGTGGAAGCTGGTAGCTATCGCAATCCGCGTTCACTCCGGGCACAGGTGCCCGCCAATATTTAAATGAGTTAGGATGCAGTCACCCGCTTCAGAACTAGATGCCCTAAGCCCGCCCCGTTGTCCAGCTAAAATCCCAGGGGGTGCCCACTTTGGTTTTCCCGGCCACGGGAGCGAGACTTCCGGAAGCTTTTAAGCTTGCGGCCAAGGTTCTCGCGAGCCCAAAGCTTGCCAAGCTTGTCAAAAAGCGTGCCTTTTTTCCATTGAGAATAATTCGGAGCACTTCTCCCCAATTGCCCCGTTAGAAGCCTACTAGCCCGGTTCGTGCGCGCCATGGGGAAATGGCCCGGTTGATCCGGCAAGGCACCTCCGCAACACGCTCGAGGGCAAGGAGACCTGCTTGCTGGGGCCATTGTGACGCGTCGTTGTTCGCTTGCGCAAGCACTGATAGGATACATCGGCAGGCCTATGGTGCCGGGGTGACGAAAGCCGTTTCCGCTTATGCCGGCGGGCCGCGGGTTTGCTTGTCGGAAATTTTGCGCCGCAGGCCGACACTTCCAGCTCGGCTGAGCTCGGCTCTCACGGTTGGCCGGCCAAAGATGCTTCAAATCATTCAGCTTGCGAAACCTTGCAACATTCATGTTTCCAAGTTTTTAGGGGGCTTCGCCACTCGGCCCGATCATTTAGCTAGCTCCGAATCCTTGGGGTGGACTATCGCCATCTGAGAGATTCTCCGGTGAGTTGCCAAATAGCCGAGGACACCGCGGCGAGAATGTCTTGACGGCCTGAAAAGGCGAGAAGAGCTTGACGGCCTGACAAGAGGTTAGAGGGATGAACCTACCCCAGTTTGTCCATCTTCACTGTCATAGCCATTTTAGCTTGCTTGACGGGGCAAGCCGGCTGGACGAGCTTGTCGAGCGAACGGCGGCTTTGGGAATGAAGGCGTTGGCCCTCACCGATCATGGGAACTTGTACGGGGCCCTTCAGTTTTATCGCAAGGCAAAGGCGGCAGGCATCAAACCTATCATCGGCTACGAAGCTTATGTCGCACCGGAAAGCCGATTTGTCAAAGACGCAGCTAGCGCTAAGGATGCCGCTGACCATTTGACCCTTCTGGCGATTAACCGGGAGGGTTTCAAGAACTTGATCAAATTGGCTTCATTGGCGTTTTTGGAGGGCTACTACTATCGGCCCCGGATCGATAAGGAGCTTCTTGCCCGGTACCAAGAAGGCCTCGTTTGTCTCAGCGGTTGTGCGTCCAGCGAACTAAGCCGGCGTTTGTTGGATGGGGACGACGACCTTCGGCAGGCGTGCGCCACGGCCGATTGGTTTCGCCAGGTATTTGGGGACCGATATTTCATTGAAGTTCAAGACAACGGCCTGGAGGTTCAGCGGCAAATCCTCGAGAAGGCCCGGGAGCTATCACGTAGGACCGGCATCCCCTTGGTAGCTACAAGTGATGTGCACTATGTCCGCCCGGAAGACGCTGCCGTCCAGGACATCTTGCTTTGTGTCAACACAGGCAAGGTCCGGACCGACGAAGACCGGATGCGAATGGGAAGCGATCTCTTCTATCTCCGCTCCCCCGCTGAGATGTATAGCGCCTTTTCCGGTTTGGAAGATGCGCTCCGCCGCACACTGCAAATTGCCGATTGGGTCGATCTAGACATTGACCTGGGGGCACGACATTTTCCGGTGTTTACTCCGCCTGACGGTAAGAGCTCGGAAGAGTATCTCCGCGAGCTTTGTCTGGCGGGCCTTAAGGAGCGATATGCGAATAATCCAAAGCGGTGGAAGGATGGCCAGTTGGCTCCGGAAGTAATGGAGCGATTGGAGCACGAGCTTCGCGTAATCAACAAGCTGGGCTTTGCCAATTACTTCCTCGTGGTGTGGGACTTTGTCCGATTTGCCCGACAAAATGGCATAATGTGCAACGCTCGTGGGTCAGGTGTGGGTGCGTTGGTGGCTTATGCCTTGCACCTCAGTCCGGTTTGTCCCATCGAGCATGATCTGCTTTTTGAGCGCTTCCTCGACGAAAACCGCCGCGAGGCTCCGGATATTGACATCGACTTTTGCCAACAGCGGCGGGGGGAAGTCATTGACTATGTCAAGCGAAAGTACGGGGAAGACAACGTCGCCCAAATCGGCACATTTGGGACCTTGGCGGCGCGGGCGGCCATCCGCGATGTAGGCAGGGCCCTGGGCTTGCCCCTCCCTCGTGTCAACAGCATTGTGGCTCTTGTCCCTAATCGCCCGGGCATGACCATCGGCCAGGCCCTCGAGGAAAGTGAAGAGCTGAAACGTCAGTACGAGCATGATCCTACAGTGCGGGAACTTGTCGACTTAGCTCGACAGGTGGAAGGTCTTGCGCGGAATGCCAGCACCCACGCCGCGGGGGTGGTGATTGCGGATCGGCCTCTGACGGAGTATCTCCCCCTTCAGCGAGTCCAGGGCAAGGACGAAGTCGTGACCCAATGGGCCATGGGGGATGTGGAGGCCATTGGTTTGCTCAAAATGGACCTCCTTGGCCTACGAAACTTGACACTACTGTCCAAGGTCGTCGAGCTGATCAGAGAGACAACCGGCCACACTATCGACCCCTATCGCCTGCCGCTTGATGATCCGGCGACATTTGGCACCCTGCGACGGGGCGAGACCAAGGGAGTCTTCCAACTGGAGAAGGCTGGTATCCGCGAGCTCCTCCAGCGGATGAAGCCGGACCATTTCCGCGACATTGTGGCGACCAATGCTCTTTATCGGCCAGGGCCGCTTAAAGGCGGAATGGTCGATGACTATATCGACGTAAAGCATGGCCGAAAAAAGCCGGAGTACCGTCACCCTGTTTTGGAGGAAATTCTCGGGGAAACGCATGGGGTGATGGTTTATCAAGAGCAGGTCATGCGAATTCTCAATCGGTTAGGCGGCATCCCCCTGGCGGATGCGTACACATGCATTAAGGCAATAAGCAAGAAGAAGCTTCCCGTTATCGCTCGGTATCGGGAACAGTTTATCGAAGGGGCGAAAGCCCAGGGGTTGAAGAAGGCGGAAGCCGAGGGGATCTTCAACCTCATCGAGAAGTTCGCCGGTTACGGATTCAACAAGAGTCATGCGACCGCCTATGCGCTCATTAGCTACATCACGGCCTACTTGAAAACCCATTATCCCTTGCAGTTCATGGCGGCTCTCCTGTCGTGCGATATTCCGATGCGGAACTTCACACATAAGGATCTTTTAGTCGAACACCTGGAAGATTGCCGCCGAATGGGAATCGAGATTATCTGGCCAGATGTCAACAAGTGCTTTGTGGAGTTTGCGGTGGTCGAGGGGAAAATCGCCTTTGGTCTTTCTGCGATCAAAGGATGTGGGGAGTCGGCAGCGGCGGCAATCGTTGCCGAACGGCAGCGAAGCGGTCCCTACCGCAGTCTCTTCGACTTTTGTCAACGTCTTGACCCGAGCGATGTACCCCGAAGCACAATCGAGGCGCTCATCAAGGCAGGTGCCTTTGATAGCTTGGGGGCAACGCGTGCCCAGTGCTTCGAAGTTCTTGATCGGGCGATCCAAGCGGGAGTAGCGGCGGCCGAAGATCGCCGAGCCGGGCAGCTTGCCCTTTTCGGAGGCAGCCTCGGGCTGGGAAGCTTGACCGGCCATGCCCCGCCGGAATTTCCCCCGGTCCCCGATTGGTCCAGTCAACAAAAGGCGGCTTTTGAAAAGGAGGTCTTAGGCTTTTATGTCTCCGGCCATCCGCTTGCACCTTTTGAGGACGTCATCAAACTTTACGCCAGCCACGACACTGTGCAGGCCGGCCGGCAGCCGGATCGAGCCCAGGTGGTGGTAGCAGGCATCGTGGCAAATTTGAAATACGGCCGGACAAGAACGCAGCGGGAAGATGCTCCCAACCGTTATGCCACCTTCGACCTGGAAGATCGGGTGGGTTCGATCCGCTGCATCGTCTGGCCTGATACGCTTGTACAGGTGGGCGTGGATCTCCGTTCTGAGGGGAAGCTCCTTGTGGCAGGGACAATCGATCGCCGCGGAGATGTAGATGCTGCCCATCTGATCGTCGGGGATATTGTGCCCTTGGCAGAGACCCGGGCGAGAGCGTTCGCAGGTCTTCAGCTTCGTTTTCGCGAGGGCGTGCATTCCGAAGACATCATGGCCCAAGCTGCCGAAATTGTCCGGCGGTATCCTGGTAGACAGCCACTGACGGTTCTGGTTGAGTTGAAGGACGGGATTATCGTCCCGATGACATCCGATTCAATCGGGGTGGAGTTTGACGCGCATTTGCTCGAGGAGCTCCAGGAACTTCTCGGCCCGGATAACGTAAAAATGATCTTCACTTCGCCATTCCGCAGATTAGGGGCAAAACAGAGATCGTCTGGACGAAATCACCAATCTTCCCCTGCGGTCCAGAGTCGACAAACCCCGGCGACCGAATAAGTGCACGAGCACACTGATCAGTAAGCAAGGGGGTGGCCGTTTTTGGCCTATCCGTTCGGCGGAGAAGCTACGGCAGGTTTCGCACTGGCTTTGGGAAAACCGGTCTTCGTTGGTGTGAAGTTCGGCGGTTTGACGACGGCGGTTGCTTGCTGGCAGTTATGGATAAGACGATGTGACCGGAAGGAACCGCCTGCGAGTTGCTTCAAGCGTGCGGGCGAAAGGTGCCTTGACAGTTTGTCCACTGTTATCCCTCCAAATTTCCTTGTTGGAGCGCTGTGCGAGCATATTTGGTCGCTTCGACGGGCCCGCCAGTTAAGCTCGGCCTAGTCCCATGTCTTGTGCGTTCTCCGACTTTTTGCTTCCTCACTTTTGCCGCAACTTTCCTTTTAAGGTGTAACGTAACCCCTCCCTCCCGGGGTAGCTTGCCTACAGCTTTACCGGTTGTGTTGAGGCAGCCTCATCGCCGGGCTAGAATGGCCCACGCTAACTCCCATTCGTTTACCTGGCGGAGGGGCCTAGCCGCGGCAGCTGCAGGAGCGGCCGGGTGAGCGCTGTAAGAAATTCTTTCCCCGGGCCTTCGCGCCATATACGGCAGCGATGGAGTGCCCAGTGACGCGGCTTAAGGAAAACCGGACTCTGTTTTTATTAGTGATCGGGTGGCAAAGTGCAGGGCAAAGAGATGATAAGCCGCAAAGTGGAGGGCAAAGAGATGACAAAAGGCCAAACGGAATTAAACGGCGGGCGTATCAAGCAGCGGCCAATCGCCGCAGCACACGGCCAAGCATGTTGCGAAGGGATGTGCCGGCGGACTTTTCTTGAGTCCACAGCAATTGCCTCGGCATATCTTTTGGGGGCTCAAGGGGCTGTCGCTGGGCCATTTGAACCAGCGGACTTTGCTGATCATTATGTTCCTGTTGATAAAAAGCTGCGACCGGAGTGGGTGGAACAGCTCTTCGCAAAAGGTGGGCCGACTGTTTATAGCGGCAAAGACTTAGACAACATCGCCATGCCTATTGGCGGGATTTGTGCCGGCCAACTTTATTTACTGGGCGATGGACGGCTTGGCTACTGGGATATTTTCAACCTGTACCGATTCTCGGGTTACGGTGCTACCAATTATCAAGCGCCCCCCGGCAATCTTGTTGATGTTGCTCAGGGTTTTGCCTTGCGGATCGAAACCGGAGGCCGCACGGCGGTTCGGCCGCTTGCGCGGGGCGGCTTTCGTGATATCACGTTCCAGGGAGAGTACCCGTTAGCTTTTGTGACTTATCGGGATCCGGAGGTGCCGGTGGAAGTCCGGCTAGAAGCATTCTCGCCATTTATCCCTCTTAACGAAGAGGATTCGGCCTTACCGCTTACGGTGCTTGAATATCGGCTCACCAATCGTTCCGCCCAGGGAGTTAAGGTAACACTCTGCGGGTGGCTTGAAAATGCGGTGGCCTTCCAGAGTGGCGAGTATTTTGCCCTCAATCGCGTCAACAGGCTTGTGCGGGGGGAAAATTTCGTGGCTGTTGCAGCGGGCTGCGAAGAGCTGCCTCAACCGCCGATTCGGCCGCCTATCGTTTTGGCTGATTTCGAGGGCGAGAACTACGGCAACTGGGTGGTGGAGGGAGAGGCCTTCGGCACCGGGCCGGCAAAGGGGACGCTGCCTAACCAGCAGCAAGTTTCCGGCTTTTTGGGCAAAGGGCTTGTCAACACCTACCTTGGTGGATCTGACCGCCTCAAAGGGCGACTGATTTCCCCGCCGTTTAAGATCGAGCGCCGGTTTATTAGCTTCCTGATTGGCGGGGGCAATCACCCCGGCAAGACTTGCGTCCAGCTAGTAGTTGACGGAACTGTGGTCCGCTCGGCCACTGGGAAAAATAATGAGCGGCTGGAGTGGGTCAACTGGAATGTGGCGGAACTGGAAGGGAAGGAAGCCCGCATCGAAATTATCGATGACGAAACCACCTCATGGGGCCATATCAATGTTGATCAAATCGAGCTCCGGGATTTGCCGCGGCCGGAATTGGCCGGCCCATTAGGGCAGCAGCGTGACTACGGAACGATGGCTCTCGTGCTTTTGGAGGAGCCAAGCAAGGGGATCGTCCTCGCCCTTGATCTGGCAAAAGCCCCCTCGATGGAGCAAACCCTGTTTGAAAGGCTCCAGCGGCTAGAGCAATCGTCAACAGAAGCAAGCCGGCGGTTTCCGGAATCCCTTGTGGCCGCGATTGGGAAGGAAGTTACCCTCCGCCCGGGCGAGGAGGCTAAGTTACGCTTTGCGATCGCCTGGTGCTTCCCCAATTTGTATGAGCGTGGGGCACTGCGCCGCAATTACTATGCCAACCGCTTCGCCGACGCAATTGCTGTCGCTCAATATTTGTCGACGAACTACGACCGGCTAGCCGGACAGACCCGGCTGTGGCATGCGACCTGGTACGATGCCACGCTGCCTTATTGGTTGCTAGATCGATTGTTTGCCCCCGTGTGTAACCTGGCGACCGGCACGTGCCAATGGTGGGCCAATGGCCGATTTTGGGCGTATGAGGGCGTTGGCTGTTGTCATGGAACATGCAGTCACGTGTGGAATTATGCACATGCGATGGCGCGGCTCTTTCCCCGACTGGAACGGTCCGTTCGCCAGATGCAGGATCTGGATCCAAAGGCTGGCTTTGTGGAAGAAACCGGCATGATCCGTTTCCGCGGGGAAGATTGGCAAAATTGGGCCGGCGACGGTCAAGCCGGCTCGATCCTCAAAGCGTATCGAGAACATCAGATGTCGCCAGATGACGGCTTCCTCCGGCAAAATTGGCCGCGGATAAAAAAGGCGCTTCAATTCCTGATGAATGAGGATGGTGACGAAAACGGGATCCTCGAAGGGCGTCAACATAACACGTATGATATCGACTTCTTCGGCCCGAATACCATGGTGGGATCGCTCTACTTGGCTGCCCTTCGTGCCGGCGAAGAAATGGCCAAGGAAATGGGCGATGAGGAGTTTGCCAGTCGTTGCCGTAGACTATTTGAACGAGGCCGGGAATATACCGTCCGTGAGCTTTTCAACGGCGAGTATTTCATCCAAAAGGTTGACCTAAAGCAACATCCCCGGCACCAGTATGCCGACGGGTGCTTAGCCGACCAGGTCTTCGGTCAAAGTTGGGCGCATCAGGTCGGACTGGGTTACATTTATCCGCCGGAGATGGTCCGGTCGGCACTGAAGGCAATTTGGGTGTACAACTGGGCACCAGATATCGGGCCACAGAATAAAGCCCACCCGCCTCAGCGGTGGTTTGCTCGCCCTGGTCAAGCGGGGCTTTTTATGTGCACCTGGCCCAAGAGTAAACACCTCGGCCCGGAAAGCGTCCTTTACCGCGACGAGGTATGGACCGGTACCGAATACCAGGTGGCAAGCCATATGGTGTGGGAGGGCATGCTTTTGGAGGCGCTGGCTATTTGCCGGGCTGTACACGAGCGGTACCAGCCTGCTAGCCACAACCCATGGAACGAAGTGGAATGTGGCGACCACTATGCCCGGGCTTTGGCTAGCTATGGAGTCTTTCTTGCCTTGTGCGGTTATGAGTACCATGGGCCTCGGGGACATATTGGGTTTGCTCCGCGACTAACTCCGGAAAAATTCCGGGCTGCTTTCACAGCCGCCGAGGGGTGGGGCACGTTCGCGCAGGAGCGTTCCAACGGCCGTCAAAGGCTGACCATCGAGCCAAAATGGGGCCAGCTTAGTTTATCCACGCTGGCTCTGGAGCTTCCCGAAAACGCTCGGGCCAGCAAGCTCGTCGCACAACTTGATGGCCGCGAAGTTGAGGCATCTTTTAGTCAACAAGAAAGGCGAGTGCTTGTTAGCTTCCCTGAGAGACTTGCCATGAAGGCAGGCAGTAAACTTGAAGTGACGGTGACTCTCTGAGCCCTAGGTGAATCCGATTAGGGAGGTGGGAGGCTCTTGGCTGTCGCGGCAAAGGTACTTGCCAAAGCGGCGGCGGGGCCACCATTGCCGCAAGGGACAGACCGCTTGGGTCGGATAGTTAACGGAATTTGGCCTTTTAAGGAAGGGAGTCTATGCGATGAACAGTATGCTCCGAACGGCAAGGAGTGTTCTGGCAGTTGGGTTATGGCTTGGGATAGCAGTCCACGCAGTTGCTCAAACGGAACTAAGTTATCGCGATCTTGTCAACAGGATGCTTGATCTTGAAGCGCTTGCGGTACTACCGCAGCCGGGGGAGCGATGTGCGCAGTGGTCAAGCTACGATCGGGCAAGCCGCTATGACGAGGCTACTGGCCGGTATGTCAACTGGGCAGCAAATGATGACGGACCACAATTCATTCGGCGGGAAAACGGGGCAATGATTCTGGCGGAGATGCAGGGCCCTGGCTGCATTTGGCGGATTTGGTCGGCTCGGGCTGAGAAAGGCCGGGTGAAGATTTACTTAGACGGGGCCGACACCCCCGCTGTTGACCTTCCCTTTGCAAACTATTTCGACGGAAAAACAAAGCCCTTCGATTACCCGCAACTCTCTTACAATCTCAATGAGCACGGCTCAAGCGGGCAGAATCTTTATTTCCCCATTCCGTACCAAAAGTCGTGCAAGGTTGTAGCCGAGGAGGGTTGGGGCCGGTATTTCCACTTCGTGTACGTAACCTTTCCGGCCGGGACAAAAGTGCCCACTTTTTCGGCGGCGTTAGCGGAAGAACACCGAAGCGATTTGCAGCGTGTCAACGACTTTTTCGCAAATCGCCTCGGTGAGGATCCCAAGGGGCGTCGGGATGGCGAGCTTGTGGAGTCTGGGTCATTACGGCTGGAGCCTGGTGAGCGGGCTGCTTTGGAAATAGAAGGTCCACGAGCGATCACGGCCCTTCGCGGACGGGTGTGGGCCAAGGACCGGCAGGACCAGATGGCGGCCTTGCGGAAGATTATCCTCCGCATCACTTGGGATGATCAACCTCAGCCGGCGGTGTGGGCGCCTGTGGGGGACTTTTTCGGCACAGCGCCGGGGGAAAATCACTATCGCTCCCTTGTGACTGGTATGACGCCCGACTTTTGGTATGCCTATTGGTACATGCCTTTCCGGAAGAAGGCATTGCTTGAGCTCGTCAACGAGGATTCCGTTGTTCGAGAGATGACATACGAGGTAGTTCACGCCCCCCTTTCCCGCCCGATGGACGAGTTAGGGTATTTCCACTGCAAGTGGCATCGGGATGTCCATCGTCTGCCTGCCGATCGTTGGCCTGATTGGGTGATGCTTCGTACGGAAGGTCGGGGGCGATATTGTGGTGTAATGCTCCATGTGTGGAACCCGCTTGGCGACTGGTGGGGAGAGGGGGACGAAAAGTTCTTTGTGGATGGGGAGAAATTTCCTTCCACATTCGGCACGGGTTCCGAAGATTACTTCGGGTATGCTTGGTGTCATCCCGGGCTTTTCCAGCGGGCTTACCACGGTCAGACAATGACCCAGAACAATCAGGGCCATCAATCGGTCTTTCGCTGGCACATTGTGGATAATATCCCGTTTATGAAGTCACTTGAGGGCTGTATTGAAAAGTACTTCGACAACGAGGAGCGGGGCACACTTTATGCCTGTACGGTGGTGTGGTATCAGGTGCCGGGGGGAACGGATCCCTACACTTCTGTGCCGGTCCAAGAGCGGCATGACTATTACCGGGTACCGGCTCGGAAAGCAGGAGGTTTTGCCATCCTGGGCACGCCCCCGGGCAATGTGCGTACACAAGGTATGGCCGGTTTTCCTGGCGGCAAATGGCAAAATAACGATCAGCTTTGGTGGACCGATGCTAAGCCGGGGGACAAGCTCCAGGTGATTGTGCCGGTCAAGGAAGCCGGTCGCTATCGAGTGGGAGTTGTGTTGACAAAAGCTCGGGATTACGGAATCGTGCAACTTTACATTAACGGGAAGAAAGCGGGCGAGCCCATTGATCTTTACAATCCCACGGTGACGAATACGGAGGTGATCCCCCTCGGGGTCTTCGACTTGCCAGCCGGCGAGAACATCCTCACCGTGGAAATTGTGGGCAAAAACCCGCAGGCGATCCCGGGTTACATGTTCGGTTTGGACTATCTGGTTTTTGAAGAAGCAAACTAATTGGCCGACCCTCCCCGGAACCGCGTGGCGCTGGCCATTTAGCCGGGGCTAAAGGTGTGGCCTGTCGCCTCGGATCAGGCTGGCATGGGATACCCTGAAACCTTTGGGGTAACCGAGGAGGCCGTAGCAGCAAACCTTATAACCCGTGGGCAAGCCGGACCAACTCGGAGATCAAAACACCGCATCGCGGTGTACGAGCATGTTCGTGTCGACTTTCTCACGGGTTCTTTTGAGGGCCGCTATTGTCCTCTTGCGGTGGCGGGGCGGCTGGCGCCTGCGGACCCTTCGGCTTTTCCACTTGGACGGCCGGTGGCTCTTCTGCCGGCGGAGGTTCCGGTCGCAAGCCCGTGTCAATAAGCATATAGCCGGCCCAAAAGAACGGGTGGGCGGCCGTTAGTTCCGGCGGGTTGTTCGATCGGGCCAGACGGGGCTCGGCTTCGGGTTTGATTGGCCAGGTTGTCGAGAGGGTTACCGCCCGCTGCCATGCCTCACTTGCCGGAGTGTAGGGCAATTCTTGCAAGAACTCGCGGAGAAGTTGGCTGCAGGTTTCCCCGCCATTGCGCCACCGGCTAATGAGGATGGTTCGCGTGCCGGTAGCCATAAGTCCACAGGAAGTAAGGAAAAGCTCGTGTCCGGCGGGCAAGCTCCGGTCACGTCGCAGCGTTGCCTCCATCGGGGTATGAAATCCCGGGAGCAGTACTACATCGGGACCGCCCCACGGCAACTGAAGCCAATCGGAAAGCATGTTGCCCGGTCCTCGAGCAACCGCAGCAAGCGGCGTTAAGGCCAGCGGCTGCGCCTGGTCGACGCGCAGATCATCCCACACCACAAGTTGATCAATGATGTTTTTGACCACTGCAGAGGGGGCAAGAAGGCTACCCGATAAGGCCGAGTAGCCGGCTTGACCACGGGCAAGTAATTCATACGCAGTCTTACTTGCCGTCTCGTCTTCCTGAGGATGGAGCCGACCAAGCACGACGACGGAACGAGAGGCAATCCGCCGGCCCGCCGGCGTGGGAACAAGCAGGGAAAGTACCGGAAGGTAGCGCACACCCTTTGTTGATATGAGAGTTCGGAATTCGTTATCTTTGGTCTGTCCTAAAGCTTCGAACGGTACATACCACCCCAGCCCATCCGGGACGATAATAAGCTCGGCAAAGTCGGCCAAGAGATCCGCCCGAGACCCTTCCACAATCGCTCGCAGAAGGCCCTCTGCTTCCTGCTGCCAGGCTGTTGACGATAGCTCCTTCACGGAAATTTCCCGATTGGCTTCGTAGTGGCCCCAGCTCCGCAAGAGAGAGATAAGCCGACGCTCTAACAACTCTGTGGACTTAATCTTCCAGGTGTCATACTGTTCTTTGTCCAGGAGGAAGGCATAAATATCATTGCCCACCGCGAAGAAGACAAGGGTGACCGCCTTTGGGGGCAGCTGGTCACGAATCTCTTTGAGCGTCCGCTGAGGTGGGAAGACCAGGCTGGCGGGAAATCGCCGCAAGGCCATTTCCCGCAGGATTGCCTCCTGCTGCTGACTTAGCCGGGCAAGCTCGGCAAGTTGTTGACTAACTGCCCGATCTGATTCGTCACCACGCAGGGGGAAAGGCCCCTGGCGCAATCCAGCAAGGATCTGGTTGGCCTGCCGCGAAAGAGCGACATACCGGGGAAATTGAGCAAGCAGTTGCTGTTTCTCTAAGGCCGCCTCGGGTGGCATGCGATCCTCGGGACCTTCCAGGACCCAGCGGAGGGCCAGCAGTCGTCCACCAAATGGCAGCCGGCTCCAGAACCGGTGGCGCCTGGCCCGATCGGCGATTTCCACGGCGGCCTCCGGCTCTTTTCGCTGAAGCGCTACCTGGAACCAGTTTTCAAAGGAGTTTACGTGGGGTATAGCAGTGACGGCCAATGCTTCCAGTGGACGATAGATCCAGTCGCTCGCTTCCGGGTCGCGAAGAAGCTGGCCATAGACCTCCATGGCCGTCCTGGCCGTGATCGGGCCTTGGGGAGTGATCTTGCCGGCGATAAACTGCGTATCCAACTGCCGAATTTGAAAAAGCCACAGCGAGCCACGACGCATGTATTCAAGGGCCGAGGTTACAAGAGTATCGCCACCTGCCAGGTTACCGCGTTGATATTCAGCGATAGCTTGCAGGTAGCGCAGCTCCGCTCCCAGCAAACCCTCGGCCATTTCCCGTCGGGCGATGGCCGTCTCGGCTTCTTTGAGGACGCCAGCCGCTTCGGCTGTTTTACCTCCCGCCAGGAGCTGCTCGGCCATGGCAAGAAGCACGTTGACCCTCAAAGCGCGCAAGTCCTGAACTTTTGCCCACTCTGCCGCTGGCTGCAATGTTGGCAAAACCCCTGGCCGATTTGCTACAAGGTGAGTTAAAGCGGCGTGGCGAAATGCCTCGAGCATTAAATGGCCGTCTTCGAATTGAAAAGCCGAGACGGTTGCGTCATGGAAAAGGGTAGCCGCTCCCTCTAAGTCCCCCCGCCCTAAAGCCAGTCGACCCAGCTGCAGGAGCGCGATCCCCGTCAACGGATGATCATATTGGCCGGCTACGACAAGTGCCCGATTCAAAAGTGGGATTGCCTCGGGGGATTTACCGGCCGCTACCAGGGCTAAAGCATGGGGGATGTCAATCCACGCCTGGGACCAATGGTTGGGAAGGGCCGGGCTTCGGCTAAGTACGGCTAAGAGATCTGATGTCAACGGATCGTGCGGCGACAGTGGACCAAGAAGCTCGGTGCGGCGGTAAATGGCCCAGGAAAGCGTGCGAACCACTTCCTGCACGCGGACAGGAATGAGCACTGGGTATTGAACAACACCGCCCTGACGCAGTACATCCCGATGGTCAAGCCGGCCTTGCCCGATAAGCATTTCCGAAGGGAATTGCCCGGGTTGACTCCGCCGATGGCTTGCCCCCCATGGGCAGAGCTTCCCCGCTCGCGTAGTGGCAGGTCCAATTGTGTTCGGGAACTGCACCCGCATGAGGAAATCTGGATAACTCAGATAAAGCTGAATAGCCGCGGTATAGTGGACTAATGCCTCGTCCAAGAGGCCGAGCGCATACAAGCACTCGCCCTGCATCGTGTGGTAACAAATCGAGTCGATCCACCGAGCCTGAGGTGTGCGGATGGCACCGCGGCTTTCTTCTTCGAAGACCCTTAGTGCCGTGCGATAGTCGCCATCCAAAAACAGGTCAAATGTGGCGAAGTATCGAAGGGAGGGCACACTCCGCCCTGGTACTGGAGCTTGAGCGCAAAGCTCGCCCGGATTTACAACAAGGCCAACGTAGATCGCCAGCAGAAGGAGATGGATCGACCGGGCAAACCTTGTTCCGCGAAACTCAGTCTGCTTGTTCCGGCCCCGCAAAATAAACGGTATGTTCTTGGCAAAGAAATGTGCTGGCAGTCGGTCTGTGCTGTTCCTTGCGATAAACATAGTTTCTACTTTGCGCCGACGAATTGGGGCTTACTGGTAGTGCGTTTGGTCCGGAACAGTGTTTTTCTGCCGCCAGAACGATGAGCCTGAACCGGAGACTGATTTTCCCACGCATTCTGTTTGCAAATTCGGCCGGCTCATCTGGTTTCTAGTGTACCGGGAGCGCCTCGCCGCGTTGACTAATTTCGAAAACAGGGATTACCCAGATTCATCCTCCGCGGGTACGCGATAGGCGTTGGTTGTGCCGCGGCGTTGCGCAAAGAGCGCAAAAGGCGACGTAGCAATCCCTTTATTGCGACTTGAGTTTGTCCTGGTGGACCCATCCGCAATTTGCGAACAAACATCCTGCAAGATCACGACTATCTTTGTAATTGTAGCATTGAAAGTCTTCGCTCATCGGTCTCCGTGTGCAAGATAGGGAAGGGGTCGGGACGGGCGGCCGCTCAAGTTCGACCCTAACGCCACAATATGCGGGCCACCGCTTGTAGGTGAGTGAGTTTAATTCCGATTTTGCTTTACGATTGAACCTTGAGATCAGACAGCTTTGTCGGGCAGCATTGACCAAATTCACCCCGTGAATAAATAAAAACGCCGGCCCCTCGCTGGCGCGCCGGCTACGGTGAAAAAAATCTCCTGCGACTTCGCTCGGGAAGGTTAAGACTCCTTTTCCAGCTCTGCCATCACTTCTTCGGGGATATTGAAGTTGGACGAGACACTTTGAATGTCGTCGTGCTCGTCAAGTCGCTCCATCAGCTTGAGCACTTTGCGCGCAGTATCGGCGTCCAGGTCGATCGTTTCCTTGGGGATCCGGCTTACCTGAGCTAACTCCGGGTGCATGTTGGCGCGATGAAATGCGTCCTTTACTTTCTCAAAGTCCTCTAGAGCGGTGATCACCTCAATCTTGTTCCCGGAGCGCCTCACGTCTTCTGCGCCGGCCTCGATGGCCACCTCCATCACGAGGTCTTCTTTAACAGCCCCAGCATCGAACACAAAAAGGCCTTTTCGGTCGAACATCCACGCCACGCAGTTGGCGGTGCCCAGCTTGCCGTTGTGCATTTCGAAGCACTTGCGGATCTCGGAAGTCGTTCGATTGCGGTTATCGGTGAGGGCTTCGCACAGGATAGCGACGCCGCCGGGCCCATACCCTTCGTAGATGACTTCCTCGTAGGAGGTGCCCTCTAGCTCACCGGTTCCCCGTTTGATGGCTCGCTCAATATTCTCCTTGGGCATGCCGGCCGACTTGGCTGCCTCGATAGCCGCGCGAAGCCGAGGGTTAAATTCCGGGTCGCCGCCCCCGGCCCGCGCGGCAACGATTATTGCCCGCGACAGCTTGCTCCAAAGCTTCCCTCGCTTTGCGTCAACAGCTGCCTTCTTGTGCTTAATGCTTGCCCAGTGCGAGTGTCCAGCCATGCCTTCACTCTCCCCAAAACTGTGTGGTAACCTGCTTCAAATCCGAACCAAAGTGATAACCCAATCCACTCCTTTCGAAGGGGCGAGGGATGACGGGGTGTGCCACCGGGGCTTCCCGTTGGCGGTGGACTCAGACTCTTTTGAGGGCAGCTCCCGGCTGCGATACCACCACTTTACCCGGTCAGAATTACGGAGCTTTTCACCTGGAGACCCCCGCCCGTCGCTGCCGTCCTAGGATTTGCAGCGGCCTTCCAACCCTCCGTTCCTATCGGGGCCCCTTACCCTCTTTGAAGGTACGGGACCCCGGCGAAGCCGACACAACCAAACGGTTTCCCCGGCAGGCGGCCCCATTTTGCGACCGCCGGGTTTTCCCCTCCGATCCTTTCTTAGTTTAGAGGCAGTTTGGCCTGTTAGGAAACTCTGGCGCTTTATTTGCCACCGAAAGCGGGGGGTCCTGCCTCCGATTGACTGGCTTCCCCTGGAGACCGGGGCATCGCGACGACGCGCCTAGTGAGGTTGCTCGGAGGGTATAAACCGGTCTTACGCCGAAGGTTTCAACCCACTTTCCTGCCGGGCTGGGTTATCAGTCCGAGTCGGCCGACTCCCGAGTGCGCCGAGCTTAGGAGTGGCGGATAGCGACGAGTGCCGGCCGGGAGGACGAGTTTGGGTTTCCGTTGGGCCGCAGAACCACTTGAGTGTCTTTTCCTTTCAAGATCGGAAAGTTGCCACGGTGGGGCCCTTCGCGGAGTGTTTTGCGCGCCGCTGGATTGGTGTTTTCGCGAGCTCCCGCGGCCAAACACGATTTGCCAGCAACCCATTCTGGCGGACGTGACAGGACCCCTCCTAGGGACCGTCAAAATTCAGTAGCACATTAGTTCTGGTCTTTAACCTCGAGGAGTTAATGGATCCAATCCAGGGCCTCCTGGGCAAAGTAGTGGGGGGATCGGCATCGCTCCAGGGACTCTACTCCCCCGGTAAATGCCGCGCCCGGTTTATCAGCGAGACTGCCGGGTTTGGCTCCTCCTGGCGGGTAGTGGTAATCCACCCGTAGAGGAATCTGGCAAGACGTCAGCTCAGACTGGCACCCGTGGATCTTCCTGTCCGAAATTCGTGTTGGCTCAGTGACAAGATGGGCTTGGCATGCCGAGTGCGCCACACCCCGGGTGTTTCTTGGGGCGGAACTCTTAAGAGGGCTCCCAAGGGTAAGAAGCCACTCCGAGGCGATCCTCCGGCTCCGCGCGTTCCCGGGGCCGTTGCCCTATTGGGGGAATGGCGTAAAACCTCCCGTCCGCCCGGTAGTACCGCTTTTGAAAGGCTCAGAGCTAGTCCGCGTAGAAATGCCGGCCCAGCGGGTTTAGCAGTCATTGCGGAGGCCACTAATGAGGCACGCGGATTGGGAGGAAACGACTATTTTTATTCCACTGGTTATGGTTCCGTTTTTCGCCGGAAAAGGTGGCCGACCTTATTCGTGATCTCAAGATAGGACGGCTCGGACAAAGGCCACCAGTTGGGCAACAAGGGACGTTGGCCGGCTCACAACAAGAGATTCCATATCCCCCAAACCGAAACATCAAGAGGCAGGCCGGCTAGGGAGCCCACCACACACAATCCGCCCACGCTGCACGAAAACATTCATTCTTTCGCCGGGGCGGGGGCCGGAACTTGCGTGCCAATTTCCGCCAGTTTTTTGCGGATCTTGTCTGCTTCTTTAGGATTATCTTGCTCCAAAAACCGCTCCAAAGCTTTCTGCCAAGCCTCCGCGGCTTTATCCAGTTGGCCCACTACTTTATAGGCCTCACCCAAGTGATCAAGGATTACCGGGTCGGGGTCGGCAGCGGAAGCTTTTTGCAATTCTCCTAGGGCCTCCTCGTATCGGCCCAGCCGGAAGAGCACCCAGCCCAAGCTGTCTCGATACGCAGCGTTGTCCGGCTCAGCTTCTACGGCCTTTTGAATCATCCGCAAGGCCCGGTGAAGTCGGACGTTCTGGTCCGCCCATAGATAGCCAAGATCGTTGCAGGCTGAGGGGTCATTGGGAAATTCATCGAGGACTTGTTCAAGCCACTCAACGGCCTCGTCGAACCGCTCTTGAAGCGCGGCCAAGTGGGACAGGGCAAGCTTCGCCTCCCGCACTACCTGGCGCACCTCTGAGGAGGAATGATCTGACTCCCAACGCTCGAGCAATTCCCTGTAGGCCTTGGCTGCTTCTTCGTTTCGCTTGGCATGTAAGAGGATCCACCCTAAGCGAAGTTGAAAACGAGGGTTTTCCCGAGACGCCTCGATGGCTTGCTTGGCAACGGAGATTGCCTCCTCCGTTTTGCCGGAAAGCTCAAGAAACCCGGCCAGGTAATAGGAAAGCACGGCTTTCTGCGCCGCGTCCCGGGACCGGGCAAGAGCTGCGTTGATTAATTCGCATCCGGCCTCGTAATCTTTGCTATCGCCGTATGCGAATGCCAATTCGAGGAGCACCTCCAGGCAATGTTCGGAACCGGAGTTAATAAGCTGATCAACAAGCGTTCGCGCGGTGGGGAATTCCTTTGCGGCGATGGCAAGCGAGGCCAAGGCCGCTTTCTGAGCGTTTAGTTTTTTCTCGTCAGAAGGAGGCACGCTTATCAAGGTGTCGAGGAGCTGCTTTCGCACTTCCGGCTGGATCAAAATCTTGCGGAGGTCGGCCTCGAGATTCTCTAAGGTAACCCCCTCCTGCTGCATGCGACCCAAAAGATCAAGGAGCTTTTGCCAATCATGCCCTTGTTGATAAACGCGTAAAAGAAGTTGCCACCCCTCAATGGTGGGCCGCTTCTCGAGCACCTCTTCTCCGAGCTTTGCCGCCTCTTCAAGCATTCCTTGGCGGAAGTACTCTTCGGCTAAAGCAAAAGCAAGGGGCACATTGTCCGGCCTTGCGCGCTGCGCCTCGGAAAGTTTGCTTAGTAACTCCTGACGGCGACCTAAGTTCTCAAGGATTGTGGTCAACACCCGGTAGGGCTCGAGGCCATCTTCTTCGCGAGGATCTTTCAGGTAGTCGCTGAGGGCCGATTCGGCCGCGGCCCAAGCACCGCGGGCTTTGAAAACCCGGGCCAAATCGAAACCCAGGAGGGCCTGAGTTCCTCCCGCGGCAAATGCCTGCCGGAAACACTCCTCGGCCCGGTCGATTTGATTTGCCAGGAGAAAGCTTGAGCCCATTAGCCGCCAGGCAGTGACCGGCTGGCGGAGGAGTGACTTACGCTGCTCCGCGGTTAGTGGCTCGGGTGCATCTTCACGAAGCGCGGTAACCACCTCGGCAAAGTGGCCCGCGGATTTTTCGTAATCCCCCGTCAGGAAGTAAAGCCGCCCCAATTCCATCCGAATAGCCAACATCGCCAATCTGTTTGATGGCAACTTGGTATCCGCCAGAGTCAGCTCAAGGATCTCAGCGGCGTCGGCGTAATTCCCCCTTTGAATGAGGAAAAGGCCCACGGGAAGGATCTGAGTCAGCTCCAGCACGCCCGGCTTTCCGTAAGCTCGGATCAGCCGGGCGGCTTCCTCCAACCGGCCGAGTCGAAGGGCCACCCTCACAGCACTTTGGAAGGCGGCTTCGGACTGCGGATCATACCGAACCGCCCTTTGATACCACCGCAAAGCCAACTCCAGCTCGCCTTCGTGTTCAAACTTCCGAGCAGCCGAATAATGGGCTAGTGCCTCGACCCGGTCCCACTCTTCCTCGGCTTGCGCCGCTGAGGCCTGGGCGGCTTTCTCTTGTTGCCAAAGGACTGGGCACAAGTTACTTGGCTCAAAAAGGCCACGGAAAGTAGGCTCAACCGGGCCGGCGGAGAGTGCAAGGGCCTCACCCCAACCGAAATTCGCAGAGCTTGCCACGACGCTTGGTAAAGCCTCACAAGTCTTCCGGGCGGTTATTGCTAGAGGTTCGCATCTCCCAGAACGTGGCACGGCAGCAAACGAGCTTGTAAACAGAACCCCCACAAGAGAGAGAATCGAAGGAAGGGGCTGGCACGAATTTGCCGATCGCCAAAACGGGCAACTGGCCGCAGCCGACTTCGTTAATGAACGGGTCATGTTCGAAAGGCTCATTTGGCCGAAACGAGGCTATGTGGACTCTTCGCCAGTTCGGCGTTTCTTTGTTTGCCTTTTGTTTGACTTTTGTTCGCTGGCTCGGCTTGCTGGTGGCTGATTGGCCGGGGGCGACTGTGTTGTTGCTCCCTGCGCCTCCGCGCGTTGTCGACCACGTCCCCTCTTTTGCGGCACCTCCGCGCCGGCGGCCTGCTGTTGTTGACCATCGCCCGCTTGAGTGACGGCGACAAAGCTGCGGCGACAGGGCAGCCGGTCACGGCACCCAGGTTCAATTTCAAGAAGAATCTGACGAACAGACGGAGCAAATGGGTTTACTTTGTAAGCTGCCCCCAGTTGATGAAGTAGCGACGCAAATTCGATTCCCTTCGTCTTGGGCACGGCCCGGTAGAGGCCAGAGATCTGGCCCTGAGAAATCTCTTCCGGGGTGGCAAGATCAAGAAGTCGCAAAACCTCCAGCGTCGATCGGTCCAATGGGATGACGTGACCCCCGAGTGCGGATTGAAGGACATACGCAATGGTAAACGGCGTGGTTCCGTCAATTTTCTTTAAACTCTCCTCGGCTTGGGAGAGCGTTTGCCTTCGCAAAGAATCTAGCTCAAAGGAGTAGCTTGCTTCGAAAATGCTCTGCAGGACGCGCTTGACCCGGGAGGCGGCCTCGGTCGGCTCCGGTAAGTCGCAAAACACTTCCGAAAGTTCACGCACAGTGCTAACTCGGACTTCGTTCCAGTCAAAGAAATCCTGCTGTAAACGAGCAAAGCTGTCCTCCGCACGCTGAAATGGTGCGTCCTCTAGGCAGCACCCGAAGATGAGTAGTTCGAAAATAGAGCGGTTCGGATCAGGAAGAACGGGCTGATAGTGCCGCTGCAGAATTTCGTAAACCTGGGCGAATCGAGCCGTTCGATTCGAACTGGTCATCCACAGGAATCCTTTCGAGGGATGGTACGTAGGAGGCGAAAATAGTCAGCTACGATCATCGAGCAAAATGCAAAACCTGCGGCAAAAAGGTCAGTGCAGCAAGCGTCGCTCAGGGAACGGGGCGGGAGTTACTCGTGGCTTTTCTCCGTCACCGGCGGCTCGGACTGGTCAGAATCGGTGCTAATACCCTCGTCTTCCTCTAAGTCCTCGTCCGTCTTATCGTCCGACGAATCGTCGAGTGCAGATTCTCTCGGCTGCGACCCAGAGGGGAATACTTCTTCAAGAATCCGAGCAATCTCGATTGATCTTTTCACACCTTGGTCAAGCACAAACTCCAACTTGGGAGTCCAACGCGTGTCGATTCGCTCGGCACACTTGGCCTGGAGATAACCGGCCGCACTACGCAAACCGCGAAGGCTCAATCGCTGTTTTGTTTCGTCACCCATCACGGAAACATGCACTTTGGCATGACGCAAATCCGGGGAAACCTCCACATAGGTGACGGTGACGTCGCGGATTCGTGGATCCTTCAGTTCCCGGAGGATCGCCATGCTGACCACTTGGCGAATCGCCTCCGCGGCCTTTAACGCACGCCTTGCCTGGAGCGAAGCGTGGTGTTCATCCGCCATACCAGGACCGGACGGATGCATCATTATTGTCCCCCTTCACAGAAGCACTTCCGCAAGAACGATAAGTAAACGAAGGCAAATTGCTTCGACCAATAAATCTTGCAGCCCCCACTCAAAAAGTGCCGCTTCCTGTGGCAAAGGCTTGTCTCAACTCGCAGAACACCTTGCGGAAGTGGTTGCAAGCCGTACACCTGCCACCAGTACTTTGGACTACTGATGCTTCCAGTTTGCTCGGGCAGTACCGCGCTTTTAGTTGACTTCCTCTAGGCGCCGCTGGACCTCTTCAAGGCGATAAGCTTCCAATACGTCTCCTTCTTTGACGTCGTCGAAGTTGGCAAGCTTTATGCCACATTCAAACCCCTCGCGGACCTCTCGGACGTCGTCCTTCTCCCGTCGGAGAGACTGAACCGGGTAAGTGCCAATGACCCGGCCGTCGCGGACCACCCGGATTCGTGCGTCCCGAGTGACTACCCCCTGCACAACGCGGCAACCAGCCACCGTACCAACGCGACTGATGTAAAACGTTTTGAGCACCACGGCCCGGCCAAGTTCCACTTCGCGGATTTCCGGCTTGAGCAGCCCTTCTAGTGCCGCCTTGAGGTCTTGCGTTAACTCGTAAATGATATCGTAACGGCGAATCTCGACTCCGTATTGCTCAGCCAGGGCCAAAGCTCGATCTGTAGGCGCCACATTAAACCCGATGATGATGGCATCGGAGGCGTGCGCGAGCTCCACATCCCCTTCCGTAATAGCCCCAACAGCCGCCTGAAGGACCTCAATCTTGACCTCAGGGTGCTGAAGCTTGGACATTTCCTTCTGGATGGCTTCCAGCGATCCGCGCACATCCGCCCGAAGAATAAGGTGGAGCACCTCCACGCGTTCCTTTTGGGCAAGCCGGGCCGATAGTTCTTCCAGCGATAGATGCGTCCGAACACCAGCCAGTTCCTTGGCGCGGTCGCGTTCGGCCCGCTGTTCGGCGATCTTGCGAGCTTCCGCGACGTCCTCAAGCACGTAAAAGCGTTCGCCGGCCTCCGGCGGGGTATCTAGTCCGACAACATCCACAGGCATAGAAGGCCCGGCTTCTTCGTAGCGCACATCGGGGTTCAGGGTATCGTACATGGCCTTAATACGGCCGTGGGCTGCCCCGCACAGAACCACATCGCCTACCCGAAGCGTACCTTTTTTCACGAGCAATTTGGCCACTACTCCCCGCCCAGCTTGAACGGAGGCTTCCAAACACACCCCGACCGCTGGCCGATTGGGATTGGCTTTCAGCTCATGGAGCTCGGCGACCGTCAGCAGCACTTCCAGCAATTCGTCAATGCCCTGCCCAGTCACCGCACTGGTCTTGACGACTTCGACATCGCCGCCCCATTCGGTGGGCAAAACCCCGACCGCCGCAAGCTGCTGAAGGACTCGCTCGGGCTTGACGCCGGGCAGATCAACTTTGTTAAGCGCCACAACCATCGGCACGCCAGCAGCCCGAATGTGTGCAATAGCTTCTTCGGTCTGCGGCATGACCCCGTCGTCGCAAGCAACCACAAGGACCGCGATATCCGTGACCTGAGCGCCCCGGGCACGCATCGCAGTGAAAGCCTCGTGGCCTGGTGTGTCCACAAAGGTGATAGGTCGACTGTCTTTAAGGATGCGATACGCTCGGATGTGCTGAGTAATGCCTCCTCGTTCCCGGGCGGCTACGTTGGTGCCCAAAATTCGGTCCAGGAGCGACGTCTTGCCATGGTCGACATGACCCAGAAATGTCACCACAGGGGCACGGGGGACAAGTTGTGTCGGATCATCAGGCCGCTCGTACAGCTCCCGGAGCTTCTCCTCCGGATCGACCTCTTCACGGACCTGCAAGTTGAGTCCCAGCTCGGCCGCCAAAAGCTCGGCCAGGTCGGCATCCAAAGAGGAGTTGATATTGGCCATTACCCCCAGGCCAAGCAGCTTCCCTAAAACGACGTGGACGGGAACGCCGGCCGCCTCAGAAAATGACCGAACAGTGCACGGAAGTTCAACCACAAAACTCGTCTTTCGAGGGGCTGTGGGGACGGCACTCTTGCCCTTCTTTTGCCGCCGGAGCGTAATCGGGACGGCGGGGGCGACTGGGGCCTCTTCCTCTTCTTCCAGCTCGGTGCGATCCCGCGGGGCCAAAGGCTTGCGCTTGGCGGGCCGAGCTTCCTTGACGAGAATGTCTTCTTCCTCTTCTTCCCGGTAGCCGCGCTTGGGTTTGGCGGGCTCCCGTCCCGGCCGAGGAGCAGCTTTTTCTTTTTCCTTTTCCCGCTCTTTTTCCCGTGGTTTTTCCTTTTCGACGACCCGTTCTTTCACACGCTCCTTTGGCTTCGGACGGGTAGGAGCGGCCTCTGCCGGGGGAGCTTCTTCCCCTGCTACCAGCTTTTCGACGGCCTTTTCCAGCTCGGCCAACTTTTCCGGCGAGTGAAGCCGTTTAAGGTACTCCGATAGCGGCCGTCGGGTGGTCTTAAGGGAGCGGAGAGCTTGAGGAGTTAACGGAATCTCCGGCTTAAGGACAGGTTGCTGTTCCTGCTTGGGTGGCTGTCTTCCTTTTTGGACTTGAGGAATCGGCGCGATGATCACGCCCGGCATGGCGCGATCGGCGCTATCGACTTTATCAGCTTTTTCCACCCGAGGCTTACGCTCGGGCAGCACTGGCGGGGGTTCAATTTTCGCGGCCGTGGGCTCCGGAACTGCCGGTCCTACACGCTCCGGTTGAGGCGGCTCGACAACCTCGACGGCTGGTGGAGAGGCCAAAACCGTGCCGGGAGTTTCCACTCCAGGAGGCGAAGGAGCGGCCTCTGAAGGTTGGACTTCCGGAGCGACGAGGGGAACCGGCGCTACCGGGATCTCGCCGGTTGCTTGTTCCGCAGCGATTGAAGGCGCCGCTTCCGGAGACGATGGAGGGGCGATCGCTCCTGCAACTACCTCGGCTGGCGGTTGAATTCCTCCGGGTGGCTCCGCGACCTCGGTGGGGGGGATGGGAGCGGGGAGACCCTGTGGCAAAGGAGGAACAGCCGGCTCCACGCGGGGGATTGCCGAGGGCGGCGCTAGACCAGCCGCGGCCTCCACAGCTTCAGCCACCGGAGGAATGATTGGGGGAGGCGCGATCTCTGGGAACACCAGCCCCACCTCTGAGCTAGGTTGACCGACCTCCTGAGCGGGTGTCGGGGCCTTTGGGGCAACTTTACCGCGCTCGAGAGTCGGTACTTTCTTGGGAAAAGTGGGGACCGTCTTGGGAGGAGCGATATCCCGCAAAGACTTTGGGGGCTGAAGCGTAGAAGAGGTGGCCGTAGCCGCAGCAGGGGATACTGATCGAGAAGAACGGCTCTTTAAATGCTCTTTTACTTTGGCGACTTCTTCCTCGGTCAGGCTCGACAAAGCGGTCTTAGTTCCGAGCCCCAGTTCCCCACAAAGGTCAACCAGAGCTCGGCTCTCAAGTCCCAATTGCTTGGCCAGCTGATGGATCCGAATGCCCAAGGCCAAAGAGTCTCCGACCCCAATTTCCGCCCAGCCCGAGGAATAATAGTGAACGGCCGTTTCCTCGCCGGCATTTTCCTCGTGCCGCCTCGGAAAACCTGCACTTCTTTCGACTCCCACCCGATCTTTAGTCGGCGGAGCTGACCCTTCGTTGGGAGTCGGTTGTTAAGAACTTGCCGGCGATTCACATACATCACCCACTGTGGCCCGCGTAACTCGAGGGCCGGGAGCTATCGTCGTCGGCTAGTGTTTGCTAGCGAGGTGTTTAAGCTCAAAGCCGGTTCCGCACACCTCGCCGATTACTCGAGGCACTTATTGAAGCCTGCCCTCGGGGGATCTGCATGGGGCAGTTAGCCAACTCATGCACGAAATTTGTAAACGGGCTCCGAAGCAACGACAACCAACAAGGAGAGGTCGGCTTTACCCCCGGATCCCTGCCCGCTACCCCACGGGTAATCCCCGCATACTATAGTGTCCCACTTGCTGCAGCGTCAACTGTCGAGCCTTCGCCATCCGGAAACGATCCGGGGTTGCTCTCAAGCCCAAGCCCGTCTTCCCCAATCGAAGCACCAGCTTCTGAATCAGTAGTTTCGCCGGGGTTTTGACCGGTGGGGCCCACCTCGGCTTCTGCTTCGGCCGAAGCCTCAACTTGCTCTGCGGTCAAATCCGCTCTCGTGCGAGCTGGCGGCTGAAATCCTTCCGCGGCTCGACGCTCGGCCTCTTCGATAATGGCTCTAACCTGCTCTTCAGGTAGATCGGCCAGCTGAGCAAAATCACTGGGCTCCATTACCGATAAATCGTCGTAAGTGAGATATCCCTCCGCCACCAACCGCTCTGCCAGCTCCTCGGAAACACCCGGCAGCGAAGCAAAAGCCATGATGGCCGCATCCAGCCGGGCATCTAATTCTTCCCGGGTCATGATCTCAATGTCCCAGCCGGCAAGTTTGCTGGCCAAGCGAACATTCTGGCCGTTTCGCCCGATAGCAAGCGACCGCTGGTCCTCCCGAACCAGCGCAATTGCCCTACCGAGCATTTCGCACAGAATAACTTCTTCGACCTCTGCCGGCTGCAGAGCGTTAGCAATTAGCTCCTGCGGATCGTCGCTCCAGCGGACAATTTCGATCCTCTCGCCGCCAAGCTCATCAGTGATGTTCTTAATGCGTGTGCCTCGGACACCCACGCATGCCCCTACACAGTCAACGCGGGGATCGGTACTAGAAACAGCAACCTTAGTCCGACTGCCTGGCTCGCGCTCGATCCGCTTAATCTCAATTATCCCGTCGGCAACCTCTGGGATTTCCTGCTCGAAAAGCCTTTCGACAAACTGCCGCCGGGTCCGGCTCAAATAAACCTTTACCCGGGTTCCCTCTTTCCGAACGTCGTAAACAACAGCGCGAATGCGGTCGTTGGCGTGATACGACTCGCCCCGGATCTGCTCGGAGCGTGGTAACACCGCCTCGACGTTATTACCTAAAGAGACGAGGACAGTTCCCCCCTCAATTCGCTGAACTACCCCCGTCACTAACTGATTGAGACGCTTTTGGAATTCTTCGTAAAGAACGTCCCGTTCCGCCTCACGGATCTTTTGGAGGATGACTTGCTTGGCCGCGTGAGCCCCAATTCGGAAGCAAAACTCATCTGGGTCGAAAGGCAGGCCGTTATAGGTTCCGCTTATGCGACCGGTGTTCCTGTCCACCCGGACGGTGACCTGAGCGTCCTCTCCCAGATTCTTTTTGGCCGCCAAGACCAAGGCTGACTCGATGGCGGCAAAGACCGTATCCTTCGGGATGTTTTTGTCCCGATGGATAACGTCCACCATTCGCAGGATTTCCTGAGCGTCCATAGCAAATCTGGTCCTACCACGAACTCCAAGAAAATTACCGTCCGGGTTAGCGCACTAAACATCATTCGTCCAAGTTGCGGTGCTCTGCGCGAGCCAAAATCACCCGGGGATTGCCTACGCTTTGGGCAACCGCGTGTCCACCCCCTCGGGGATTTGTTCGGTCAATACCCGTGATCGCAACCCGGCAGTGCCTAATGTTCATCAAGTTGCCGCCATATAACAAAATAGACCCGGTAGGCGGACACGCACCGCCGGGTCTTCAACCAACGATGCCTGGATCAATTCACCATACAGCCTCCCGGGCTTAGTGTCAAGGTTCGAAAACGGTGGGGCCCCATACCGAGGTCTTGACCGCTTCCTCCGACTCTGATGCCTGTTTCTCTGGAAGGTGGCTGCGGGCGCTCCGGGGGCTCGTCTGACCAAAGCAGGGATAACTAAAGAGGGGCTAAGTATGCGGGGAAACAGGCAGGTCGGATGCCTGACGCAGGGTCATCCCAGCATGGCCGAATATGAAAAGCAAAACAAAACTCAGGGGACCCACGCCCCTTCGGGTGGGGCAGGCCTGTCGCGGCGTGCGAACCTGCCTACCCCTCGGCCTTTACGGATGCACTGTGGGCCCGGCATCCAGGCTTGCCTGGAGTCACGCCAGAAGCCAGCTGCTCGGCCGTGACCGGGCGGATTTACGGCGGCGGTTCTGGCCGGGCAAGAAGGTACGCAAGACACGCCCGGGCAGAATTGCAACGACAGCCACCTCGGCTTCGTCCCAGCTGTTGGGGGCGAAAATGCGAGGAGGTTTCGAGGAAATTTAGGTAGGAGGTTTCAGAAGAAATTCAGATTCCGCCGTTCATACCCTCCGTCCGCGTTCAATTTGCCGGGCCCCACCCGGAGGCCGATGGTTACGGCGTTAAAGCAGCGCGATGTCCGCGAGAGGCGGGGACGGGTTTGCTTGTGCCTCGAATCCGAAAAGTTCGAGTGCAGCAGAGTCACCGCGGGGGAAGGCAACCAGAAGCCCTACGTGCCTGCCAGGGTGGTAACTTGGGCCCTTGCCTCGGTTCCGAGTTTGGGCACCCGTGGCCCCCAGGCCGGTACATGGAGTCCGCTCGCCCCAACACTTAGGCGGGGGTCAGCTTTGCTGGGGACACCACGTGTTAGGCAGTGTTCCCAAAGCTCGGTGGGGAGAGCTCCGGCCAGCCACTAGCAGTTAAATGAGTCCGCCGTGAGTGCGATAAGGCGTGCAGTGGTCGGGCTGATCGAGGAACCAAATCCGTTCCCACTCATCGAGGATAAGCCGCAGGTTTTCAGACGTGAAAATCAGTTGTTGCACCCGGCGAGCCGGATCGGCCGAATAAGCCGGAATGACACATCCTACCGAGACAACACCAAGGGCCACCAGAAGAAGAGACATTACCAGCTTCTTCATTAGCTGAACTCCTCCGTTCGAAAAGCTTCAAAAAACCCTATCGGCCTTTTGAGTCGTTCACTCCCGGAGACGCCACTTAAAACACATTCTCGAGGCTGCCCGACGGACCCTCCGCGGAGTTCTTAGTTTGCTCTTCCTTCACGTGCCTGGCCGGGTAACCTCCCGGCCCGATTCTTATCTCGTCAACGGAAACACGATACCCTTGCCAGGGCGGACAGGCTTCGGCTTTGTGAACCTAACCTGGTTGACCGTTTTTTGGCTCGAAAAATGCGCCGCCTTTCGCTCCCTTCTACCGAGTCGGCAAATTTTGATCGGCACACAAGCCGGCAAATCTGAAATAAAACACACAACTGGCAAAGCCAGCACAGCTTCAGCTGTCGCAAGTTTTCATTGGTAGGCGCGTAGGCGAAAGTTGATGCCGGCCACTTGCATCTCCGTTCGGTTGGGCGAAAACCCAGCTCCTGCCACTCTCCAGAGCAGTGGAACCCTCTGGGGAGGAGGCTACCTGGCCCCTAGGCATCTCGTTTTCCCGCCCCAAGGCCCCAACAAAGGCCAAGACGGCAAATTCCAAATTAAGGCCAGGGCGTAACCTCGCGCACTAGCACCTACACGCCCGGCAGACAATGGACAAGCTGTGTAAACGCGATGAGCCGTAGGGTTCGCCGAAGATAGAAAAGCAGAAGAAGATTAGCCGAAGGCAACCCCCTAATTCATCCCGGTTGTACTTCGGGATCAGCGATCCACTGAAAAGTTGTAACGGTCGCCCAATTTACGGCGGGGATTTTGCCAAACTCGCTGCGCGGGCTGCAAGCCAGATTGTTAGTAGGGCAAAGGACACCAGACTGACTGCCACCCCGGCCCAGAAGGTCCACGGTGTGTACCGGAGTCTTAGCAGCCATTCGCCCGGGGGTATCAACACGGCCTGCATGACCCGGTTCATTCGCCAAATCGATGGGGAAAGCACCGGGCCCGTGCCACCTACCGGCTCAAGATTCGCTTGCCAGCCGGGGAAATATTGCTGTGCTACGGCCAGGAGTCCCCCCTGAGGACACTGAACCTGAAGCCAAACTTCCCCTGGCTCAAATCGCAAAAGGCGACACCGTAATTGCTCCGAAAGATTGTTCGTGATCCGCAACTCCCCCCTGCGGGTCGGCTTCTTTTCCGCAGGAATAAAGTAGTTGCGAATCGCTGTATACCACTCGTTTATTTGCTGCCTAAGTCGGCGAAGCAAGTTTCCCGCGGGTCCCGACTGCCCGGCCTGAGCCGAACTACCTTGTGCGATTTCGGCTCCGGTTGTCGCACGCCATTCCTCCAGTTGAGAAACTAATGCAAAAACCTCGCTATCCACTTCAAGCACAGAGCTCAGGCTAAACTCACGAGGCTGGCCGTCTGGGAAAAGCACCTCGGCAGTTCGCTGCCAAATGTCCGGCGGATTGCGGCTGGAAAGCTCCGGGATGACGAGGACCTCTTGGGGGAACCAGGCCAAGGCCGGAGGTTCTAACACCCGCCAAAGAGTAAGTCCACTAGCCACGGCGATCGCTTCGGGGCCCACAATCGGCACCATCTTTCGTACGGGAGCGCCTTGTCCAACCAGGGCGTGGGTAGTCCCTGGCGGCACGACTCGGGAGCCGGGATGTTGACTATTGGCTGGGGCGGTATTATCCGCCGAAACCGGTTCTTCTTGGTTCCTGTCCCCCGACTGTTTAGGGCTTGGTCCGGCAGGTTCAGCCCGGGGTGGCTTTTGTGCCACCCACAGGGCAAACTGCCAATCAGCTGGCCGACAAGCACTGCCCGGAGAAAGCGATCCCGCGGGAATAAGCAGGTGAAACTTAGAGAAAAGCGAATCCCTTTGCCAAGCACTCATTTCGACAAGGCGTCTCGGGGATGAGAATTTCTGCCACTCCGGGGCAATTTCGTCACCGCTGCGGTAAATGCGGGGGAACGGAAGTAACGTGGCCGAAGATGCGTTTAGCTCCTGAGTCGGTTGGGCCGGACCTTTCAAAAGCTTTTCGATGGCAGGACGTGCCGCAAGCTCGCCCTCCGGAATAGCTTGGACCAGCCACCGGTTGGCCAGCGATATGTCCACAGCAGTTAAAACCACAATTCCCAAACAAAAAATCCGCAGACCACATCCCCGCAGGACCGAGATGCTTAGGCCCAGAATGGCCACCTGCCCAAATGCCCAAAGCAAATCGTTTACCACCCCAGTTGGAACGAGTGGCCCAAAAGCAGGATCGGGACTTCCCTGCCGGACAGCTTGCAAGATTGGCTCTTGCCAAAAGTAGACAAGAGCGAAAAGACTTGTGCTTGCCACACCCAGTAATCCGGCAACTAGGGCAAGGGCCCGGGAATTTCGGGTGGGCCTTTCAGTAAAGGCTCGGGCCGCAAGTTGGCTGATCGCAAGAGACATCAACGGAAGCCACTTGGCCGGATAGCGAAAGCTGACATATCCGGGCAAAAGCACGGTAGCCAGCCAGTAGATGCCCCCGAAGCCAGGCCCAATCGGCAGCTCCCCCGTCTGGGGAGGAGAGCTAAGGCTGATGACAAATTCCGCAAGTGCCCCCAATCCGTATCGCCCAAGGCTAGCTAGCAGGCTTATTGCTGCCGTCCAGGTCAAAAACGCCTCAACCGGACGAGTCCCCGGCCTAAGGCGGAAAGCCAATAAGGCCAGCACGAAGATGAGGAAACCCTGATAAAGCGAAGGAGTCCAAATCCGATCCTCCCCCTTGAGGGCAAGGAGCCAACGGTGATTGTGGGGGAAAAGACGGCCAGAAAAGTTGGGCCAAATAAGTTCCGCCCATCGGGTAGGAGCAACGCTAAACTCGAAGGCCGCCGCGTGATGAGTGCCTGGAAGCGTTTGGCCAAGAAGGGCGTGGTAACTCCTTCGGACGGAGGTGGTAGTGCCGTTGACTTTCGGAGGATTAATTTGCCACCAGAGCCATTCATACACAGATCGCGGTTGGTCGGTAATTTGCCGGTCGCTTAAGAACCCAAGTTCAGTCGCAGGGAGCCACAAGCAACAGCTGGTACCCAAGCCGATCAGCAACGCGCAAGCAAAGGTGAGGTAAGGAGACGTGAACGAATAGACTAAAGGCCCCAAAGGATGGTCCGGGCGGGCAGCGGGCCGAAGTGCAAGCTCAGCCGGGTTTCCTGGCGCTGTGGATAAAAGTGAGCCATCTCCCCAATCGGCGCCCGCACGTTTTTTCCGGAAAATAACGAGGTAAAGGATCCACAAAAGGACCAGATGATAGGCGGTCTGAAAGTCCCCGCCGAGGATCACTGCTGCCAGACTTAGACCAGCCATCGCAGTGTGAGCCGGTCGCGGTTGTCGGACGGCTTGGTCCCAGGCCCACACGCCCACCGGCAACCAACTTGCCCCCACTAAATAAACAAGATTACTATATTGAAAAAGAACAACGCCGCCGAATGCGTACGAAATAGCTGCTAGTGCCGCCCCCGCCTGACCGGCTCCCCAAGTCCGCGCCAGGCGATAGGCCCCCCATGCAGCAAGTCCCAAGTGGCTCAGGATGAAAAAATTGATCCCTTGCCCCACAGTCCTGCCTATGGCCACCAGAAGCAGTCCGGGGTACAGGGCGAAGCTTGTGGGGTCGGCTGCCAGGGGGGTTCCCAGCCCGTCGTAGGGATTCCACAGCGGAACTCGGCCTTCTCGCCACTGGTCTAGCACAAAGTGAAAAAGCGGATAGTAATAGTGGGCGGTGTCCCGAAACGCTAGTACTTCCCCGTTCCAAAACACGGGCCCAAAAAACAAGACAAAAAGTGCAACAACACAAGCGGGCGGAATCCACTTCATTGGCAGCTCTAGCCGAGCACGCGGCTCAACATGGCAACTGCTACGATGGCCGTCATCGCAGCAAGCACGTAGACAGTAACTTTTGTCCAAGATATCGGGACTCGGCCGGTGACCAATCCCGTTTGCCCGTTGACTAAGAACCGGAACACCTTCCCTCGATAGCGGTAGGCGAGCACCCAGACGGGGACTAAATAAGGTCTGCCCGAAAGGTGGGTGATCGTCACGTTGACGTTTAAGTTACGATGGCCCGCCTGCAAGAATTTCCGCCGGCATGTTTCGGCTTCCAGTCGCCGGATTTTTTCCGCAGCAAAGCTTCTAGCATATTTTCGCGGAATCGTAAAAAGTTCCACGAAAGCCGAACCCCCCTCGAGAATCTCCGGCCCAACCGCTTCAGTTAAGTCGAAGTTCCCCAGGGAGTCCATTTCTTCTAAGGAGAGAACTCGGCTGGCGGGCACGAATATGGCGGAGTATTCCCCTTGGTGCTCCCCATACACTGGTCGCCAAGTGCCGTTTGCCCCCAAAGGCACGTCAGCCACATCGGCCGTCCACTGGGTCGCCGTTTGCGCGGAAAATACCCAACAAGGCACATAAACAGGCTCAATCTTGACCAAGGTACCCTCGCGAAGCAAGTCGCCAGGGCTAAACCAGCTTTTAGTCAAGTGCGTCCGAAGAAGGGTTCTCACCGCCTTTTCATCAACGCTAAAAGGCACAACACCGTCGGGCCGAAGAAGTCCCTGGCTTTCCCGCCGTTCGATTTTTACGGAGCCACAATACGGACAGCGGAGGGACTGGACGCTGGGGTCGTAACTCATCGAGGCCCCGCAACCTTCGCAGCTAAATTCGCGCCGGGTAGGCAGGCCAAGGGTGGCTGAAGGGCTGCCGTTGGGAGGAGGTTTCTGAACGGGCGATTCCCGGCCGCAGTTGGGACAGAAAAGATCATCGAGCTCAAGACTCGTTCGGCACACCGGACAACTGTGAAGAATGACTTCGGTCATTACCTTCTTACCCTAGATGGCCGAACGATCTGGTCCCCACCAATTCCCTGCCCGGAATCAATGAACCTGCGCTTCTAACAAATTGATCAACAAGCTAAATCCGACCAATAGTACCAAAATGATCAGGACGATGACGACGACCCGCTTCCAGTCGCGTGGGATAGTGCCAGCGGCCTTTCCCGTCTGCCCGTTGACGAGTATTCGTCTTTTTGTGCCATTCCATTTATAGGTGGCATAGTACACCGGCAACAAAACTAAGTCCGCCTCAATATGATCGAGAGCCGTTTCCACAACCAGCGCCCGATACGTGTCACCCGGCAGAAAGCGTGCGATTGCTTCCTCCTGCCAATTCCGGATGCTGTCTTCCGCTTGGGAAAGGGCAGTTTCCTTACTGACGGTGTAATTCTCCGCCGGCCAACCCGCCAGGAATTCCGGCCGATAGCGTTTTAATCCCTCCAGCCGGAAAGGCCCAATCAAATCAAGCTCGTCCTGGGTTATCGTTTGGCTAGCGGGTACTAGACAACCGCTCCAGTAGCGGTGGAATTTTCCGGATAAAGGCCACCATTCCGTGTAACGGACTTGTCGTGTCCGGACTTGTGGACGCCCGTTGACGATGACCGTGTACGTTTCTGTCCGGTACCAATATTCGCCTATCTCCACCGACCAATCACTGTGGGCCGACGCGGAAAAATGCCATACCGGTAAATAAACGCCACTTATCGGGACGGTTGCCAACTGTGTCCGCAAGCCGGCGGGGACAAATCGACGCCTACGGACAAATCCCGCGATTCGTTGCCGGGCTTCATCCGGCGATACCAGAAAGGGCAACACAAACTCTGGTTCGTAGGCTCCCGGCCCGCCTCCTGAATAATCAAAGACAAAGCTCGACCCGCAGTACTCGCAGGTGTAACTTCGTTCCGTGGATGAAGTGGCGAGGGGTGCACCGCAACATGTGCATTCAACCAGTGTGGGCGGCGGTTCGGGAGGGATCCGGCCCTCCTCCTGGGCCAGGCCACAAGCAGGGCAGTAACTATCCCCTTGTTCCACCGGCCAACCACATCTTTGGCAAGGTTGGGCCGGAGGGGGCTTAAAAAGCTCGGGGACCGAAGGCCTCTTAGCTGCCAAACTCTTAGCCATGAGCGGGGATTCCTTCGATCGATTTTCTTTTCGCAAGGCGGCTTGGCGGGCTTTTAACATCCCCGCAGTCCCAGCGGATGCACCGGCGGAGGCTGAGCGCTTCATGTGGGTTTATGCACAGTAGTGTAAATAGTTTCAATTAGGCTCTGAACGTCCGGAAATTGTCTCCCCGTGGCAAGGGCGCGATCCACCAACCGGCGAGCCTCGGCCTCGCTATGACCCAAACTGACTAGCACGGCTAGGGTCTCTCGCACGATCTCCGAGCTTGTCCCAGCTGCCTTAGTGGAGGTCACCGCGAAAACCGACACCTTACGGTGGAGTTTTGCCACAATGCGATCGGCGGTGGCTGATCCGATTCCCGGCAAGGTGGCCAGAAACTTTGTGTCCTTGTTTTCAATGGCCGTGGCCAAATCGGGGACGGGGTGAACCATCGCCCGAAGCGCTTTGCGGATGCCTACCCCGTCCACCGAGCAGAAAAGCTCGAAAAATTCTCTTTCCTCCGGTTGCAGGAACCCCAGTAAACGCGGAGTAAGCCGGCCCTGCATGGGGTTCCCTTCGATATATTCGATGGTGTGGAGGCTCACCTCCCGCCCCAGTTGGTTTTGCAGATTCCGCCGGGTGTACTCCGGGATTAACACCTCGTATTCCAAACCACCCAACCGAAGCGTAGCCGCTTCCTCGCTTAGACCCACAAGTTGCCCAGTGATTCGAGTTATCATGCCCGAAGCAAGAATTCGGTAATCTGGTTCCCAAAAGCAAACTAAGCCCTCGCAACGTTCGACTGGCCAGGTTCAAGGCGGAGCACACGCCGGCGGGCCCTGGGCAGTTAAAGTGGTGCCGGCGTCAATAGGTTCAAGAATCGTGCGGCGGACACCACCTGAGCCCAAATAATACCAAGCTAATCGGGATTGTGTGCTTTCTGGAAATCCGAGCGCTGGCATTCGATGTCGACAATATGGCCGGCGGATTCGCAACTTTAAGAATCAGGGCAGCTTACAGGGAAATTCTCTTAGATGGGCCGCCTTAGTTGAAGGGTTTGGCTTTGCGGCTGAGGCGAGGGGGTCCCCTTGACCGCCGCCAAGGATCTGTGTGACCCCCAAATGAGATGCCGGCCGGAATTACGTGATGCCGGCCGGAATTTCGATTGCGGGCAAAAGGTCAGCTGGTTGGGCCTTTGGTGCTTCCCTCCACCGCGCGGCCCGGAGCCGCTTCTGTTGCTGTCGCGATCACCGGAAGAAAAGGTGCCCCAACGAAAACTTGGTTTAACGGTCCGAGCGACCCCCAGTAGGTTTCTCAGCGGCTTACCGGGCTTTCTAATCAGGCCTCGTCTTCCCTCAGGGCGATAACTGCATTCCCCCCGAGTAATCCGACCCGGTGGGAGGCGGGGAAGATCGTACGGGTGCATTTGGCCGACTGCAGTCAGCAACCCCGGAGGCTTGCAATCGGCGCGGCTACGGGAGTGCAGAAGCAGATCATTTTGGCACCCTTTACCTCCGGCCGGAGCGAAATGAGGTTCCTACGGTAGACCTCTCCCCAATTATCACCAACACCGGGGGGGAGAGTTTGCTACGGAGTTTCCGACTCACTCCTGGGGAGGGGAAGCGACGGTAGGATCCGACCCTCTGGAAGGGGAAGTGTATTTAGCTGCGGAAGGGGAAAAGCCGGGAAGTTTGGATCCGGTGGCCACGAAAGATCTCCCGGCGGGGATGGGTTCTGAGGTTGCTGTGGGCCTGGCCCGGATAGGTCGGCGGGCGGTTCCCACGGTGTCGCGGACGGCACAGGGGGCACCTCTTCAGAAGCTGTTCCGGGTTGGGGTTGCTGGCTTTGTTCCGGGGCCGGCGCCGCACCGGCAGGCACCCCAGCCAGCCGTGCCAACTTCCGCGGATTTACTAAGGCGATTTTTTCCTCAGGCCGGCTGGGCAAATCTCGCCTGGCTGCGATCAATTCCTTACGAAGTGACCCGGCATTTATCATCCCCAGGCCGAGCACGGACCAGTTGGTGTTGGTCACTCGATTGTGGACAACAGCTCCCGGGCCAGCCGACTCCCGCAGTTTGCCGTCATAAACCACTAGACTGATTTTGGCTGAGCCAAACTGCGTGGTGTGCGAAATGAGTCTGATCTCCGGTGTGTGCACCGGAATCGGCCCCGGGATGTTGACAGATGGGATCCCCAGGAAGCCCTCCGAGCGGTCGGTTCCTACGGCAGCTGCCGAGACCTCAAGGACCCAGTCGGCTTCCTCGGCTTTTTCAACTACGACGGCGCCGGCCGAGAAAAGCTTGCGCCGAATAGCAGCGACCAAGTATTTTTTATCAACACACTCCAAGAATCGATCGTCTACATAAACCCGCCGTCCGCCAAAACAACTAAAATCGATCTTCTCGAGCGAATTTTCAATGGCTGTCGAAAGGAGCAGTTGCTCGATCCCGCTACGAGAGGTGTCGGTCAGCCGGGTGGTGCTACAGCCTATGGAAAAGAACATCCCTAGGGCTAGGGAACCCAGGCAGACGCTAAGCACCAAAATTCCTTTTATATCGGAATGTGCCGACAGGGAGTACCGGCGGCTGAAATTCCCCACCGCAAGATCCCCTGTTTGCTTGAGCCTGTTGATGACTGGATCTAGATGGGGCATTGCTCAGGTATAAACAACCTTACGGTCCATGCGTTCCCACCTTCCTAAGGCGAGGTTCCCCGGCAAGTTGACTAAATCGGAAAACTGCTACCGGTTACAGATGGGTGATTGATTGTCGTGGACGAATGACCAAGCCTTATTCCCCTCCACCTAGCATTGCGAATCGCTACTGCCTGGTTCGAGCTGGGGGCCTTTGGTTACAGGTCGCCTTGTGTGTCTTTTCGGGGAATCCTGGGTCTCGGTCACCGCAGGGGTGACCACTCTGGTGCTACCCGGGCAGCGCGAGTGCTCTGGGCATTTTCGGCTCGTTCCTGAACTTGGTCGGAGGTGGTCGATTGTCCTTGCACTTGCATTGCCGCACTCGGCAGTCGGAGCGGGTATTCCGCTGATCTTCCTCCGGCAAGCTCGGGCCCTAGCGTGACCTCGATCGGCATATCGCGTTCGAGCTTCCGACCGTCTTCGGTCACCAGGCGAACGAAAAGATGAAGACGTGGGTGTACTGGCACTCGCCGCGGCCAAGGTAAAAAGAGCACGATCCCCTTGCCTGCAGAAGTTTCCCCGAATGACTCGGCCACCTTTGAAGCAGGAATATCCCAGCGGGCGATCCTCGCCTCCTCGCCGGTAAGGGCAGGGTCGATAACCACGACGGAAAGGTTGCCGGGGGCCTTTATGAGTTGCCCTTGGGCGTCGCGAAGCTCGAGCTGCAGTCGTATGCCCTCGTCCCCCGGCCGGCCGTCGGCGTCCCAGCCCCGGGTAAAGTCTCGGTTTAGTTCGATCCGCTCAATACGCTGGCTAGGTTCGAGCGGAAGTAGCCTCTCGTGGGCCAATCCGCCCTCCGCGGCCGCCGCAAGCTGAACTCGTGCGGGGCCAGCCCGGGTCCCCACCTGGGGCGCTGGCCATTCGGGCGCGGAGGGACCGATTGCACCGGGAGGAAGGATTTCGGGACGAAGTTCTCCGGTTTTGCTATCCGGCTGAGGGACGCCCTCGACCTCAATGCGGGGCAAGCTCGGCTCGCGAGTTGGCTTTGGCTCCGGGCCGACCGCTGGGGCCTCAAGTTTTGCCCCTGACTCAGGAGGCTTGTCAGTTTCTTGCCGGTAGCGGAGCTCCTCGCGAAGCCGGCGGTTTTCCCGGCGGCACTCGGCTAGCAAATCCGCTATTTGGTAAAGTCTTTCTTCAAGCTGGCGATTTTCTTCGCGAAGGGCCGTAATCTGTTGCGGCGTCCGACAGCCAATCAGGCACACTGGGAGCAGGACGATCAGGGCGAAAGATGTTCGGAGCGACGTTAAATTTTGGCCTAAAACGTGCATGGCTTAGCAAAGAGGCGGCACAAGTTTGCCATTTGCCCCCAAGTTCGGTCCTGGTACCTTATTGCCCGTGGCGGTCCGAACCAGAGTCACGATCAGAAAAGCACCGGCATCATGCCGGGCCGAGAAAGTTTGTTAGGCCCGAGAAGCGACGAGCGGTACCCCGGAACCGAGGGGGCCATCGTAAGAGCCAATCCTGTGCCCTGAACCTTCAATCCTGCAAGCTCATCATTTATGGCACAAAAAAGATAATCGAAGAGATCTATCCCAGGGCGAAATTCGGCGAAGAACCTTATACCGGACTTGGCACGTTCATGACTAGGCCGATGCGTGGGCGGTCTTCCGGGATTGAATTGAAGGTTCCAATCTTTCCCCCGGCTACCACCGAAAGAATGTGCCGCCAGCTCCAGTCGGGATTGGAACGGCTGAAACGTCACTTTCTGTGTGACTGATCTTTTATGTTTAATCGTTTCCCGGGGATCCTCTCCGCCACTCACCCGGAACTACTCCGGATGGACCGTGGCCAGCGCCGGCGATTTTTCGATGATATGGTCGATGAGTCGGTATTCGAGCGCTTCTTCGGCGGACATGAACCGATCCCGATCCGTGTCCTGCTGGATCTTCTCCAACGGATGGCCTGTATGCTTTAACAGAATAAGGTTGATTCTCTCGCGGAGCTTCGAGAATTCTTTCGCATGGATCATGATGTCGGTGGCAGTACCCTCAACGCCTGCCAGCGGTTGGTGGATCATGATTCGCGAATTGGGAAGCGCATAACGCTTACCTTTGGTCCCAGCAGCAAGAAGCACTGCTCCCATCGAAGCGCACTGGCCGAGGCAGTATGTCGCAACATCGCAGGTGACAAACTGCATGGTGTCATAGATGGCCAAACCTGCCGTCACACTGCCACCCGGCGAGTTGATGTACAAATGAATATCAGCTCGAGGGTCTTCCGACTGAAGGAAAAGAAGCTGGGCCACCACAATATTGGCCACCTCGTCCGTGATCGGTGATCCAAGAAAAACAATCCGGTCTTTCAGCAGGCGACTAAAGATATCCATCGCCCGCTCTTCGCGACCGGTCCGCTCAATAACAAACGGAACAAGCGGCATAGCCGACCACCTCAGTCTATCCAAATGGCCCGAAACCGTTCCCTTGTTTATTCGTCTATGGCAACGTGGCAATCCTGCCAAGCAGAACGCGAAGCAACGTCAACGGAGAACTTGCCCGCTAACTGCTTTCGCTTGTTTCCTCGGGAGCTTTTTGCTTAGTGAGGATTTCATCTACAATGCCGTAGGCCTTGGCCTCTTCGGCCGTCATGTAGAAGTCCCGATCGGTATCCCTCGCAATCCGCTCAATAGGCTGGCCAGTGTGGAGCGCCAAGATCTTGTTGAGCGTTTCCCGCGTTCGCAGGATTTCCTGAGCCTGAATTTCAATATCGGACACCTGCCCTCCCACCTGAGCATAAGGCTGATGGAGCATCACCTTGGAATGGGGCAGGGCATAGCGCTTGTTCTTGGTCCCGCCGGCCAAGAGCACCGCCCCACCGCTCGCGGCAAGACCGACGCAATAAGTGGCGACCGGGCAGGTCAGAATCTGCATGGTGTCGTAAATGGCTAACGTAGCGGTGACACTTCCGCCCGGCGTGTTGATGTAAAAGTGGATGTCTTTCTTACGGTTTTCACTCTGGAGGTAAAGCAGCTTCATGATGACCTCGTTGGCCGAGGCATCGTGGATGACTCCCTGCAGGAGCACAATCCTGTTTTCAAGAAGCAGATCCGCCAGCGTCATGTACCGACGCCGCTGATAGTCGCGGTAGTTAAGCATCGGCTCCACTACCTGCGGCGGCAAGTAAGCCGGGAATGGCACAAACGGCGAAAAGGGAAATCGCTCCATCGCTCTTCCTATTCGTTTCCGTGGTAAAACCGAGGTGATTAACCGCGGAGTCTTGCCGGCTTGTGAAAGGGATCAGCGTTTGGCTGTATCAAAGGAGTATGTGTGCGGCGCAGCGATTTGTCGGTTGAATGGAGGCCTTATCGCCCCGCCTCAATACCGTCTGGCATCCTTATCCGCTTCGAGGGCGAGCCTCCTTCCGGGCGCCTATCTACGAACATCAAACCTCTGCAGTACCGATCCCTCAGTGTCAAGTAAGAGACCCTTGGGGCCTACCGCTTCGTTAACGCATCAAACTTCCGCTGCGTTTAGAACGGTGGTTAACTCCTCGGGTAGCGAGCCGATTGCGCGGCGGAGGCTTTCTACTTCGTCCGCGCCTTCCGGCATAGAAACTTCGACGATGGTAGCCTCTTCCAAAATGGCATTGAGAACCTTTTGCTCCAGGACCATGTTGACGACAGCATCGAGCTGCCCGGTTTGCGTCAGCCGCGCCCGCAATCGCCGCGGCGACATGTTTTGCTGCCGGGCCATCCGGCGGATCACTTCATTGACTTCGCTTTCGCTGACTGTCAGCCCTAGCTGCTGAGCGATCTCTTCGAAAATGAAGTGCTCCCGCAAGGCCTCGGCCGTTTCCGTAACTGTTTTGCTGGCGATTGACGGTGTCAGTTGACGAATTTGCTCCGCAGATAGCCCAGCATCCCGCAATTCCAGAACGGCCCGGTGATATTCCCGACGGGCTTGCCGCACAAGAACCCGTTGGGGCAGTTCCCACTTGGCATCTTTAAGCAGATTATTGGTGATTTGGCGGCGGAGATACCGCCGGCTCAGATAGGCCTTCTCCGCGAGAATATCTTGCCGAATTCGCTCCCGAAGATCCTCTTCGGATTGAACCCCCAACTTTTCCAAAAGCTCGGGGGTAAGCTCCGGTACACGTAACCGCATTACCTCGCGGACGGTAAAAATGGCCGTGACCTCCGCTCCCCGCAGAGACACATCCGGACATGCAGGAGAAATCTTCACAGTGCACTGGCGGACGTCACCCGGCCGAACGCCTTTCATCAACTGGTCGAAGTTTTCAATCTCTGCATCATAAAAGCTCAAGATCCGCTTTATACGAATGCGTTCGCCGGCACTTTGGGCGACGACCTGATCCCCGAGCCGAAACTCAAGATCCATCACTACGTAATCGCCTACCTCTGCCGGCCCTTCATAAGTTTCCAGCTGACCGTGCTCTTCCAACAATCTCCTCAGTTGCCGATCCACCTCGGCCTCGGAGGCTTCTACTTTCCAGCGCTCAAGCTGCATCCCCCGCCATTCGGGCACCGTGAATTTCGGCCGGACCTCGAGATCATACTCAAACGTGAGCGGGCCCTCGTCAGGCAGGATGACGGCGTCCAGGTTAAGCTCTGGTTCTCCGATCGGGGTCAGCTTGTATTGCTGGTTTATCTGGTCGATAGCATCAAAAACGACCGAAAGTTTGACACTATCCGCCACATTCTTCCGGAATCGCCGCTCGATTAGCTTTCGGGGAGCCCGCCCGGGGCGAAACCCCGGTACGACGGCCGTCTCGGCAAGCTCGTCAAATTCTTTTTGGAAGTACCGCTCGATATCTTCCCGGGGGACAGTCACCACAATGTGCCGTTCGCAGGCGCTTCGCTCGGTTATTTGCACTTCAAGGTTAAGCCGCTTTTCTTCCCCTTCTTCGGCCCCTTCAGGGAAGAATACTTCCTCCTCGCCACCGACCTCAGCTTCCACCAGGTCGGAGAGCTCCTCGGCCACCCCGGTCTGGGCCGGTTCCATGGCAGGAGTGGACTCTTCTTCGGGTTCAAAGGCCTTCGATGGCTGCTTTGCTTCCGCCTGGCCGGGTGAAACGGGCGCTTCGGCTTCTGTCGTGGGTTCGGCAGCAGCTGGCTCGATGGTTGGTTCCGTCGGTGTTTCGGCTCGCTTTCTTCGCGATCGCGCCATTGGAATATCTCGCTTTCCTACCGCGTCTATTACGCTCCGTTAATCAAACGTGTATTCGAACGTGGAGAAACCTGGTTATGGCACACGTACTCCGTGTGTGGCGTCTGCTCCGACAGCCTGGTAGAGCGTCGCTTGCAAAAGGATTCGAACCCGGATCCCCCGGGTTTGGACACCTCTCCCCGGTGCGATGGACTCGGCGCCAGTCCCCTCAAACCACGGTATGTTTTTGCCGCTTAGGCTGGGAGGGGAAGTCTCTTTCATAGGGAACGTCTCTAATTTATATCAGATCGAGCGGCCGACGCTCCACCCCTCCGGGGAGCTGGCGCTGAAGGTTCGGACCGGGGCTTGTCGGTAAATCGTTAATCGCCGGCGAAGACCTTAAGTGGTAAGGAAGCGATCTTCGGGCCACTCAAGGCACATGCGGACGCGTAGAAACGGTCGTCCAGGAGGAGGTAGACTCCGCAAAAAGTGCAAGACGACTCCTCGCGGTGGAGCGCGTAACTCAAAAAATAAACGGCCGGGGAGATCGGTTCACTCCACGGCCGCGACAGCTCCTAATCCAAAGAGCGGGTGATGGGACTCGAACCCACGACAACGACGTTGGCAACGTCGTGCTCTACCACCTGAGCTACACCCGCGGCAACATTTAAATCCTTCCAAAGCTTTTTATACAGCAAGGTTCTCAGCCAGGCAAGTCCCCTTGGGAGAACTGCGTGGAACATCGGGACAGGCAACCCGCCCAGCTTTCACTACCTGCTCTCGCGACACCTTTTTGACACGCTCGGGTCGGCACGCGCTCTGCATAAGTTCTTCCTGCCGGCCCCGATGCAGGGTTCCCCCTGGAAAAGTGGGGCCTCTAACCCAGCTTTTTGGCACAGTGTGTTGGCATGTCTTGGCGCTGGAGTTTGGCCGCCGGAATGGATATGGAATTCTAAGGGAATTCACCCCCGTCGACTCACCTGCGCGTCGCAAGTCGGGAAGGGCGCCGTAAACTTTGGTGGGGTGGGGATAAGCCTACCAGGGCCCAAGACCGCGCCATGCTTACTGAAAATTAGGGGCTGCGGGGAGAGAGGTGCCGGACTTAATTTGAGGGCATTTTGGCCTGGGTTGACCGAGACAAATTCCGATTTTAACGCGTGCTCAATGTGCGGAACTCGGGCCCGCAGGATTCTGAGCGTTTCGCCTCGTGCCGGGAAAATTGTGCAGTCAAGAGGAGGTTTTGCCAGTGACGATCGATTTGGCCGTGGTACCGGTCGCTGGCCGGGGGACTAGACTTTTGCCGCTCACTAAGAGCCAGCCCAAAGAAATGTTGCCAGTCGGCCGCAAGCCGGTGGTTCAATACGTGGTTGAGGAACTGGCCGCGTGCGGAATGAAGCGCATCCTATTTGTAACCGGCCCAGGCAAGACCGCTATTGAAAACCATTTTGATATCGATGCTGAACTTATCACTCACCTTCGCGAGAACGGAAAAGAGGAGTATCTTGCTCAACTAAGTTTCGAAAGGGCTGATGTCGAGTATTTCTACGTCCGGCAGCGCCGGCAGTTGGGTCTTGGCCATGCCGTTCTTTGCGCCCGGCGGTTCGTCAATGGCAATAGTTTTGTCGTGGCTCTCGGCGATTCCATCCTGGGGTTAAACGAGCGGTCCCGGGTGGTGGAGGTGATGATCGAAAGATTCACAGCCACGGCTGCGGCAGCCGTCATCAACTTTGAAGAGGTGCCTCGGGAGGAGATAGGTGACTACGGCGTAGCCCTTCCCAAGCAGGAGAATGCCGAGGTCTTCGAGCTTTTGGATATTGTGGAGAAGCCGGACCCGGCCCGCGCCCCCAGTAACTTGGCTGTGGCGGGTCGCTATGTTTTTAGCCCAGTGATTTTTGACGCGCTAGCCGAGACACCGCCCGGCAAGGGAGGGGAAATCCAGCTTACCGATGCCATCCGTCGGCTAATCCGGGATGGACGAAAGGTTATCGGCGTTCGGATGCCACCGGGGGAAAAGCGCTACGACATTGGCCATTTCGAGAGCTATTTCCGCGCCGTTGTGGAATTTGCCTTCGCCGATCCCCAATACGGGGAAAAGCTCCGCCGTTATTTTGGCCTAAATCCCCATGCTACGGTTGGTCGTTAGGAGAGCTCGGTTTCTGGTCGATAGCTAAAGCGGAAGCACATCTGGATTAATGACGACGGCCAGAACCGGCGGCCTATTTCTTGGGGCTCGATTCACAAAGAAAAGTTGACGAGTGTCTCTGCGGTAAAATTTCGGTGGAGGTTGGCTGGGCTTTGCCGACCTAAGCTGCAGCGAATCTCAGCCGGCTAGGATTCATCTTGTGGACATTTGCGCCGTAAAGGCTGATCGCACCAGCTTGAGTCAACAGTCCCATGAAGCTTATCCGTAAACAAGCTTTTGCCCGGGCGGGGTTAATCGGTAACCCGTCGGACGGCTATTACGGGAAGACGATCTCGGTCATCGTCCGCAACTTTAGTGCCCAGGTAACGTTATACGAATGGGATGAACTGGAAATCCTTTGGAGTGAGGAAGAACGCAATCGCTTCCGCTCTGTATACGATCTTGTCCGGGATGTGAAACTCCATGGTTACTATGGCGGTGTCCGGTTGATCAAGGCGACTATCAAGAAGTTTGTCGAGTTCTGCGCCTCTCAGGGATATGCCTTGCGGAACCAGAACTTTTCCATCCGCTACCAGACGAATATTCCCCGGGCTGTGGGCCTGGCAGGCTCTAGCGCCATTATTGTCGCCACTTTGCGGGCACTGATGGAATTTTTTGAGGTGCCCATTCCTCTGCGTGTGCAACCCTCGCTTGCCCTTGCGGTGGAAAGGGATGAGCTAGGAATTGCGGCCGGGCTGCAGGACCGTGTGATTCAGGTTTACGAGGGGCTTGTTTACATGGACTTTAGCCGGGAGCGGATGGAACGGCTTTGCGGATTTGAATGTGGCGTTTATGAGCGGTTGGATCCGCGGCTTCTGCCGCCGCTTTATCTTGCTTACGCCAGCGACGCGGGTGAACCGACGGAAGTCGTCCACAATGACCTACGCGAGCGTTGGCGACGGGGAGATCCCGCTGTTTTGGCCGCCATGCAAAAATTTGCTCAATTGACCGACGAGTTTCGCCGGGCGCTTGAGGAAAGGGACTGGGAAAAATTGGGGCACCTGATGAATGCCAACTTCGACCTTCGCGAATCGATTGTCAACATCGCGGAACGGCACCGTCAGATGGTCTACACCGCGCGGAAAGTAGGTGTGCCGGCTAAGTTTGCCGGCTCAGGAGGGGCTATTGTCGGGATTTGTCCGGAAGAGAAGTTCGAGAAGTTGCGGGAGGCGATGGCAAGCATCCGTTGCGAGCTTGTTCGTCCGGAGATCCTGCCGGCTGCCACCGTTGCCGAACCTCCCGCCTATTGAGGGCACATATCGAGAGAGGCTCACTCTGTTCGGCGAAAGTACTGCCATCAAGGGTCGGTATGTAGCTTGGCGCAGGAGTAGCCGAGGGGCAGTTTAAGTGGCAGGCTGAGCTGGTCAAATTCTCCGAGGGGAATTCGGGGTAGGGACTTGTTTTAAACAAAAGCGCTCTCCATCAGGGTGCGCCACGTTGTTCGGACGACTTCTTTCCGGCGCGGGAGAGCCGCGGGGAACACCGGCCATTGGCGGATGCCAGGCGCCGACTTTAGGAGGCGGAGGTTGTCGGCCCCGGAGTGGCGCGGAGCTAGCTTGACCAAAACGGCCTGCGAGGGCTTGTCGGACACTGGTGCGGTACTTTTTCCACTGGCTCCTTGTCAAGCGTTGGGAGGTTTTTTGGTGCTCGTATCCGGATAATCCTCACCAGCCGCAGTTTTACCGAAAATTTCGGAAAGCCGGCGTTCTTCGTCGGTGTCTTCCCCGCTATAAAGAGCTTTCTTGGCATGCACGTTGAGCGCTAAGGCCTAAGGTCTCCAACCTCCCCAAGGCGACGCGCGGACAAACTTCGGCAGGGCACCCTGGGTTGGTGCGATATGGCAAAGCGAGCACTTATTACGGGAATCACCGGGCAAGACGGGTCGTACCTGGCTGAATTTCTCCTAGAAAAAGGGTACGAAGTTCATGGAATGGTCCGCCGCTCAAGTACGGAGAACTTTGAGCGGATAAATCATATTCGTGATAAGATCTTTCTCCATCAAGCTGATCTTCTTGATCAACTATCGCTGGTGCATCTTATTCGCGATATCCGGCCGCATGAGGTCTACAACCTGGCCGCGCAGAGCTTTGTACCGACGAGCTGGGTTCAGCCCCTTCTAACGGGGGAGTTTACCGCCCTTGGGGTGACCCGGGTGCTTGAGGCCATTCGGCTGGTGGACCCGTCCATAAAGTTTTACCAGGCAAGTTCTAGCGAAATGTTCGGGGCGACACCATACGAGCCACAAAACGAGCAGACCCCCTTCTGGCCACGAAGCCCATACGCCGTGGCAAAGGTGTACGGGTACTGGATCACGGTCAACTATCGGGAAAGCTATGGAATTTTCGCCTGTAATGGGATTCTGTTTAATCACGAGTCGCCGCGGCGCGGGAAGGAGTTTGTCACCCGAAAAGTCACGGATGCAGTGGCACGGATTAAGTTTGGGCTTCAGCGTAAGCTTTATTTGGGCAATTTGGATGCTATGCGCGACTGGGGCTATGCGGGGGATTATGTTCGGGCAATGTGGCTGATGCTCCAACAAGACAAGCCGGACGACTACGTCATCGCCACAGGCGAAAAGCATTCAGTCCGCGAATTGGTGGAACTCGCCTTCAGTTATGTGGGGCTTGATTGGCGCGATTTCGTGGAAGTAGATCCCAAGCTCTTCCGACCGGCAGAGGTTTACACCTTGCGGGGAGATGCGTCGAAAGCCCGCCGGGTTTTGGGTTGGGAACCAACGGTCAGCTTCCCGGAACTTGTCAAGATGATGGTGGAGGCGGACTTAGAGCGCGTTCGCCGGGAAATAGCCGAGGGTAGCGCGCCAACGAAGCCTGAGCCATAAATTGAAGCTTTGCGGCTTGACAGCTCCCGTTTGGCATTTCCCACGGGAAATTTAACCCGGACCAAAAGGGGTAGAGGCAGGGCCAAGTTTTTGTCCACAGTGCCACTTTCTGTCCCCAGGCGCAATCGTCAACAAAGAAGGCGAGTTGGTTTTTGCAGAATAGGCGAAGAATCGGGTCCGCAGATAAAGCTGACTTCTAACTAAGGAGATTATTTGCACAGTGAAGCGATTGATTGTCAGCGCACTTAAGCTTGCTGCTTCGGCAGCTTTGATTGGCTATCTGCTTTGGGATGCGGCACGAAGCGATGCCTTCGGACTTCTCCTTCGCCAAGAGAAAAACTGGTGGTTCTTGGTGGTGGCGGCGGTTTGTTTTACAGCGTCGGCCGTTTTCTGTTTCTTGCGGTGGGGTTACCTGGTCCGGGCCTTAGGGGTGCCGTTTAGCCACGGCGAGGCACTCCGAATCGGGATGATTGGCTATCTTGTCAATTTGGCACCGATGGGGGTCGTTGGGGGCGATCTGGTCAAAATGTACATGCTTGCCCGGCTGCGTCGCTCAATGCCCGAAGAAGCCGTGGCCAGCGTGCTTGTTGACAGAGCTTTAGGCTTATACATGCTTTTTGTCGTCGCTTCACTGGGGATTCTGTGGACAGGATTTTGGCGGCAGGCTTCGGGGGACATTTTGTGGCTGTGCCGTTTAGTTTGGGGTGTGGCAGCCGGCGGATTTTTGGCAGCGCTTGTGGTTCTTGCGCCGCCCTCCTGGCCACAGTGGATTGCCCGAGTGGTTGGGGCCATTCCTTGGGTAGGTGGCCCTCTTGTGCGTCTGGGGCAAGCCATTCGCCGCTACCGACGGGCGTGGACGACCTTGGCCGTGTGCGCCTTTCTGACAATGGCGTTGGACGTGGCGTATGCCTCGGCCGTGTACTTTGTCGCCCGAGCGCTTTTCAGCCAGGTGCCGTCCTGGAAGCTTCATCTGATGCTTGCCACCGTCAGCAATTCAGCCGGTGTTGTCCCCCTGCCGATGGGCCCATTTGAATTCGTGCTCGATCGTCTGTACATGGTCGTGCCGGTGGCTGGGGGAAGTATGCAGGCGGGGCAGGGGCTGATGGTGGCTCTGGTAGTGAGGCTCTTCAGTGTCATATTAGCTGGCACGGGCGCTGTTTACTTTTTATTGCTTCAGCCCCAGCTTTTGGCTGCTGCCCGGACCGTAGCGCCGGAAGCTCCACAAGGGATAAGTTCCATCGAAGAGTCGCTCGCCAAGCCGAGGGAAAAGCAGCTCCACGCGCCGGTCGGAAAGTCCGCGGCAGTGGTTCGCTCGGCTTGCGTAAGGTGACGAAGCGCCTGGGAGGATTTTCGCAGGCGGCGCTAACGCCCAAGCGTTTCGCCGTAGCTCACTGTGCGGTAATCCTCGGGGGAAACACACGGCCGGCGCGACCGCAACAGAAGGGGGTGGTGCGGTCCTCGGCAAGCTTTGGGTCATCACCATGGCCCGCGAATGGGGTAGACCCCTAACTGATCCGTATGAGTGGGCCAGCGAGGGGCGGCCAGTAGTCGTTGACGCAAAATCTGTCCTGGGCCGGGATAGTTCCGCGAGAATTGGTGCCTAATGAGAACCGATTGACTCCCCCCTACTCCCCAACTGTACTTGGCTTCGAAGCGAGCCGTCGGCGGGACCACAACGGCGACCGGTAATCCCCAAGCCGGATGATAATAGCCAGCGTGCCAACTAGTTCCTGGGTGGGGTAACACGAACTCGCCCCCTGTAAACGGCATCGGGGTGGGAGCGGTGAACTGCGGCCCCATTGGCAAAGGCTTTGCGGAGGCCATTTCCTGGCCATCCTCTCCTCGGGCCAGGGTGGTCGCCAAACTTGCGGCAAGGGTGATCGTCAACACCAGTCCACACGCATGACAACGGGCTGTTTTATGCCTCATGGATTGCTTCCTTTTATTGGATTGAGCGGTCAACGGTTGCGGGGTTACGGAAGGCGCTAGCGTAGATCCGCTGCCTCGTGAAATGTCGTCATACCGACTTAATTCTGCAAGTCTTCTGAGGCACACCTAATCGCCCGAATGTGGCCTCGGCCGACACTCCGCAGCTAACACAGGCCGATATTTTCCACGAGCTTTCTCTTGTTTATCCGATTTATTCCAAATCATCCCGCATATTTTTCCGCGTTGTTGGGGGCACAAATTCTCGTGGGAGTTCCAGACTATTGGCTCCGCCGGGGACTTCTTGCCGCTCTCTTTGCTTGCAAGGGTGTGGCCTAAATCGCAGCGTAAAGGGATGTTAGGGGAAGCCCCGATTCTAGATTGGGACGATCGCCTCCCATGGCGGAATGGGTGGTCAGGTATCCACCCTAACGCCACCATACGAGGGTGCGGGTACGGCGGCCATCGGGGTGAACGCGGATATATACACGCTGGTGGCGATAGAGGAACTCATGAGGCATGAGCGGCTCGTAGGTGATGTAGGTGTGGCCAACCCAAGGGGGAGCGGGCCGAGGGGCTGGGTAAAGTTCCACGCCAATGCCATCGGGCCCCGGGGCGACGTAGTAATTGTAAAAAAGATCCCCGGCAGTGCGTTGACGAACATTCTGGGCACTGGCGGAACTGCTTACCGCAATCAGCAGCCCAAGGCTCGCCGCAGTTACAGCAAGGAAGCGAATCCACCGGGTCAGCATCTAGGAATTCTCCTTTGGATATCTGCTCGTCGCCAAAGGCCAGGCAGGTGACCGTCCTCACGAGGAAGAAGTATCCCTTTTCAATCGTTTCGGCATTTGGCGGCCAACTGGGTGAGGATAAACACCCGCTGGGAGTTCGTGGGATTGCCGGAGCCATGCTGCAAGGCTGGCACCGGGGCCTGCGGATTTTTTGTCTAGCCTGTGCAGACCCACACAGGAGTAGGCTGCTGCGACGCCAGGAGGCTCCAAGGTAGGGGATATGAGGCGAAAATGCTGGGGGGTTCAATGCGTTTCGAGGGTTTCCGGGCGGCAAACCCCCGAAATACGTGAAGGGGTAGCTTGAGAAGAAGGCCCCCGTTCCACCGTTGGCGGGCGGACAGATCGTTCTTGCTCGCCCCGAAGTGGGGCCTTGAGGCAACCTCTTGGGGCGCGTTGCCCAAGGGCCTAAGCATCAGATTGGCCGGGAACTGTCGCGTAAGCGACGCGAGAGCTAATCAGGAAAGCAAGTTCCCCTGGGCGACAAGGCTAAGAAGCTTCGCGCGATGCTTCGCTCCGGCCCGGCTCTGATAGTTCAGGGTGTCAGCAGGGAGGCTTTGGGCTCCGCAACCTTTTGGTGCGGTGAGTACAGTTGCACCCTAAATTTATCAATCAACTGACAATCTTCACTGAGAGCCACCCGGGTTTCCAATCAGGCGGTATTTTCCCGGGAATTGGCGAGGGCATATATTGCGGTTGATGGGAGCAAATTGCAGAAATTCGGCAAGTTTTTCCACTTTCTCCGTGGTGCGGTGTCTCGGAAAGACACCATGCGGCGATGCGAGTGGAATACGCCGCGGGAGGGTCAGCTTTATGCCGGTTTGCTTGTGAGGCCGCGTTTTCGCCGCGGATGCTCGGTGGCATTACCTTCGTGTATTTTCGTCGGCAATGCCGTAATAGAACCCAGTGGGTAGTCGACTGCACGAATCAACTAAGTTGGGAATCATGGGGACCAATAAGGAGATTGCCACTCAGGTAGAGGACGGCGCACGTTTGGTCGCGAGTAGCTCGGACGGCAAAGGGCCCGGGACGGCTTTAGCCCCCCGCCGGCGGGTGACGGCTCAAACTTTAGCCGCTGCCCAGCGGGACATTTCCGTGAGCGAGTTCTTTGCCAAAAACCGGCATTTGCTCGGGTTTGACAACCCTCGCAAGGCCCTCCTGACTACGGTCAAAGAGGCAGTGGACAACGCACTGGATGCCTGCGAAGAAGCGGGCATTTTGCCTGAGGTTTGGGTGGAAATCGAAGAGGTGGCGCCAAACCGTTATCGGGTGGCAGTCCAGGACAATGGACCGGGCATCCTGAAAAAGCAGATTCCGCTCATCTTCGGCAAACTGCTTTATGGGTCGAAGTTCCATCGGCTCCGGATGAGCCGGGGCCAGCAAGGGATCGGCATTAGTGCCGCCGGGATGTATGGGCTTCTGACCACCGGAAAGCCGGTCTCCATCATTTCCAAAACCGGCCCGGATAATCCGGCCCACTATTACGAGGTGCAGATCGACACCAAGCGTAATGTGCCGCAAATCCTCAACGGCAAGGGGGAGGGTGTGGACATTCCGCCGGGTGAGGCCGGGGTGCGCTGGATGCAGCGCCACGGCATTCGCTGGATCGATGTCCCGCACGGCACGAGAGTGACAATTGAGCTAGAGGCGCGGTACCAGCGGGGCCGGGGGAGCGTGGATGAATATTTGGAAATGACGGCCCTGGCCAATCCACACGTTACGCTCCACTATCGCGATCCCGAAGGCAACGAAAAGACCTATCCCCGGGCCACGGAGGAACTGCCCCCAGAACCAAAGGAAATTAAGCCGCACCCGTACGGTGTGGAATTGGGGGCGCTAGTAAGCATGCTCCAGGAGACGAACGCCCCCACTGTTCACCAATTTTTGATCGGGGCATTTTCGCGCGTTACGCCGAGTATTGCCAAGCGGATTTGCGAAACGGCGGGAATTAGTCCACGTAGTTCTCCCAAGCGAATCGGGCCGGAAGAGGCGGAAGCTCTCTACCGAGCAATACAGGAAACAAAAATCCCCCCGCCAGCATCTGATTGCGTCGTGCCCATTGGCGAAAAGCTCATTCTGGAAGGCCTTCGTCAGCTAGTTAAAGCGGAATTCTATGCAGCGGCAACTCGGCCACCGGCCGTTTACCGCGGCAACCCGTTTGTGATCGAAGTAGGCCTGGCCTATGGCGGCGGTCCAACTGTCCAGCGGATAACTCGCGAGGCGCTGGCGGAGCTACTGGCGGAAAGTGACGCCAGAACTCTTCGGCAGTTTTTAATCACCCAGTTTGATGGACTGGGTCCAGTGGGCGCCGACAAGATCATTCAGGAAGCCAAATTGAAGCGAAGGATGAACCCAGCGAAACTGTCAACAGCGGAAATTGACCGCCTTCATCATGCCTTAAGTACGGTGAACCTGCAGGAAGGGCAAACGATGACCGTCCTGCGATTTGCCAACCGGGTTCCCCTCCAGTTCCAAGCAGGCGCCTGTGCCATCACCCAAACAACCACCCAGATGAACTGGCGCGCCTATGGACTAGCCCAAAGCAAAGGATCTTTACCCACGGGCCCTGTGACCGTAATGGTGCATATGGCAAGCGTCTGGGTTCCGTTTACGAGCGAGTCAAAGGAGGCCATCGCCGCTTATCCGGAAATTCAGCGGGAGATTCGCCTGGCGCTTCAGGCAGTGGGCAGAAAGCTCAAGATGTATCTCCTTCGTCGACAGCGGGTGCAGCATGAAGGTCAACGGCGAAGCCTTTTCCTGCGTTACCTTGGCGAGGTGGCCGATGCTGTGACCGCGATCCGGCCTGTGGATCGCGAGCGACTTTTGGAAAGACTGGTGGCCATCGCCCGCAAAAAGACAGCCGAGGCCGATATGAAACTCGACGAGCATGGGCGATTTGTCGAGGATTCTGAGCTTCTGGATGGCAGCGTTATCATCGTGGACGAGAGACAGCAGGGGGAAGAAGCAGCAGCCGTAACTCCGCAAGTTCAGGAGGCCCCGGCTCGTTGACGAAATACCTGGATTTAACTAGGCCATACTTCCTTGTGGGTTAAATTTCGTCAACGCCTTGGGCATCCCGAGGGCTTAATGCCCTCGGAGCCTTGTGCACGAAGAGATCGTTTGCGCTGACTTTCTTAGGTTGGAGCTAGGAAGCGAGAGTTCTTGGGAGGTTGTGATTAAACCGCACTATGGCCAAGAAGCAGACAAAATCATCTACAGCGACGGCGGCCCCGCGGGTCTTCACAGCGGCTGATAAAGAGACGCTTAGCAAGCTTGAGGCGCTAGCGGACCGAGTTATTGCCGCTGCCGAGGCCGGCCGGGATCCGTTTTTGGATATCCCCTCGCGAACGCTCTCCAATGTCCGGTGGTGCCCGCGGAAGAAGATAATCGAAATGGGCCGGAGCACCAATCGTCGGCAACTATTCAATCTCCATCAAGCGAAGGCCTTCATGCAGACCCTCCTCGTAGCCAAAGGTGCGGCCGAGCTTATCCACGCCGGGAAGACATTAAGCATCCGGGGTTTATATTATCGCCTCAAGCATCGGATCAAAGGGACAAGCGAAAACACCTTCGAAACCCAGGAGGAATGCGATCCCATCATTGAGGATCTCGAGGTCCTCCTCGACAGCCTTCGCGAGCAACTCCATCTTTATGCCGACAAGCGAGGGGATATGGTGGGTAATATCGTTCTTGTGGATAGCGGTGACGAGATTGACTGTAGCCGAATGGGCTCTGGCGGCTACGCGATCCCGTCGATTGTGGAACCGGAGGTGATCCAGTTTAAGAAATGCACGGCCAAGTTTGTGCTTCATGTCGAAAAAGGCACTGTGTGGACGAGATTTAATGAGGACAAGTTCTGGCAAAAGCATAACTGTATCCTCACCCATGGGGCGGGGCAGCCGCCACGGGGTGTCCGACGGCTGCTGTACCGGCTCCATAACGAGTTGGGCCTGCCCATTTATTGTCTTTTAGACAACGATCCCTGGGGCTACTACATTTACAGCGTGATCAAGCAGGGTTCGATCAATTTGGCGTATGAGTCGCCCCGTATGGCGGTTCCGGATGCTAAATTTCTCGGCCTTCGGAGCTGTGACTTTGAGCGATGCGGACTGTCCGACAGTGTCAAGATTGAGCTCAACCAAGTTGACCGGCGTCGGGCACTGCAAATTGCCAAGTACCCGTGGTTTGCTCAGAAGAAGGAATGGCAACGGGAGATCAAGCAGCTTTTGGACAATGGCTTCAAATTGGAGGTGGAAGCACTTATTAGCAAGGACATAAGTTACGTGACGGAAGTTTACACCCCCGAGCGGATTGCCAAGCGGGACTGGCTTGACTAATGGGCCAAAGGCCTGGTTGAAACCGGCAGCAATAGCTGAGCTCGGGGTGGGGCAAACGGATTGAGCACCCTCTTCGGTGAAGCGGCAGGCCGCAGGGGCCAATGCTCAGCAATATGCCCCCAAGATTGGGTTCTCTCGGATCGGACCACTCGTAAGGCGTTACGGGGCGAGTGGGTTTGGGTCTAAGATCGATTGACAATTGCGGTGGGTGGGGCCATAGGAAGGGCCACTCTGTTACGGAGTGCCAAAAGGTGTCGAGAATTAGATTGGGGCAGAATTTTCCGACTTGACAAATCTGGCGGATTTTAGGATTTAGACGCTCTGCTTGAGTGGGGCAGCTACCGCTTCTGAAGTGTGCAGCTACTGGTGCGGCGGGGGCCGAACTTGGCCTCGGGGGGATTAGGCCGGTAACGGAAAGACGATGGGGCTAAGGGAGGAAGTTGCCGGCCGGGTTGAAGGCGGCTAAAGCGCTAGCAGTTTCCCGCCGGCGGGTTCGGCGCAACTTCTTGAAAGCACAAAACTTGTATTGACAATTGGGGCAAAATAGTTACAATTTAGGCAATTGGCAAGCTCGGCAAAGTCGGCAGGACCGAGCATGCCAAGGTGCCCGGGCGGTTTAGGCAACTTCATCTGCCGGCCGCACGCTTTCCCCAGGGTGATGGTGCCAAGGAGGAGGAATTGGTCCGGAGCGGGGAGCCGACACCCGTTCCCGATGGATGGAAACGGTACCGCACGCCCATGGCTCGCAAAAAGGATTCGCAGAAACAGTGGGCTAACAAAACCGTCTTCACCACCGGGGAAGCAGCAAAAATCTGCAAGGTTAGCCAGCAGACGATCATCCGCTGCTTCGATTCCGGGCAGCTGAAAGGTTTCCGTGTCCCCGGAAGTCGCTTTCGCCGCATTCCCCGCGATCAGCTGTACGCTTTTATGCGGGATAATGGCATCCCGACGGACGCGTTAGAAAGCGGCAAGCGGAAGGTCCTCATCGTTGACGATGACCAGGAACTTGTTGAGCTGATCACCGACGTACTGGAGAAGGACGGTCGCTTCGAGGTCCGAAGCGTCAACAATGGCTTTGACGCGGGAATGACCGTCAAGGAATATCGGCCGGACATCATCGTGCTGGACATCATGCTGCCGGACATCAACGGGAAGGAGGTGTGCCAGCGAGTCCGTAGTGATCCCAGCCTGGATGATGTTCGGATCATCTGTATCTCCGGGATGGTCGAGGAGGACAAGGTTGCCGAGCTTCGGGCGGCCGGTGCCGACGACTTCATGCACAAGCCTTTCGAGGTGGAAAAGCTCGTCGAGCGAATGTGTCAGCTCCTCGATATGGAGTCGCTTGCGACAAGCTAACGGACGCGAAGCACTGACTGGGGTCATACCGCCCCGGTAACAGTAGAGCCAGGTTAGCACTTGCCCAGTGCCTAGGCAGTTTGTTTACGAAGCCGAGCTGATCCGTCTTGTGTTTTGAACGTTTATGCTTCTCAGCTTGGTGGGGCGAGTGGTTGAGGATCCTCGCTGAACCGCCTCTGGAATGGGAAGCTATCTCTTCGTCAACCAACCGGCGATGTTTTTAAGCTTTCTGGTTGGCTGATTGGCCGCTTTTGTGACGCGTGCTTGAACTATCTTCCTCTTTTCCGATCGATCCCAACTTGGAGAGGAGCGAGCTTGCTGCGAAGGAGCCTTTCCGCCAGTAGGGGGGTACGGTGGGAAACGGTGTTGCCGGGGCGGTGCGGGACGTCAGGGCATCGGCTGGGATCACACTTTTAGTTGTTTTCTTTCCCCTACCGCCATGCGCTTCTTGCCGCCGATCCGGGACTCGTCGGGCGAATTGTTCCTCCCCATGGCGGAGCGAACGGCGGCTTGGCTTGGCGGGAAGCTCCTCCGTGGTAACCCACCCTTCTCGGATCTAGCCGACTTGTTGACACCCCTGTGGGAGGACCCGCCTTTCGGCAGTTGGGTAGTGCTTAACTACTGGTATGCATGTGGGTCGCTTCCCTCCTGGCCCGAGGAACTTTTAGAATGGTTCCGCACGGGCTGGCCTCGGCTGCTCTCGTGGCCTTCTGATCGCCCATACTTGCCCCCAGCTTACTTGCTGCAAACTGCCAGGGCGCTTGCGGAGCAGCTACGAAGCTGGATAGAGACAACGAGACGAGAGATTTTGGACAAAGAAACTCAGTTTTCTGACTGCGGTGAGCCAGGAGGGCGGAGTATTGCCCCTACGATGCGTCCCGGGGCGGGAGATAAACCTAGTGAGGGGCATGGCGCCGGACTCGGTGAATCTCGCCGGGTTGCCGAGGCGACGTCGGAGTTGCCTGAGCTCGAGGGGGGCCCCCGCGAGTCCTGGTCGGTCCTCCAAGAGCCGGCAACTTGGCGGCGTTACACTGGGCTTTTGTTGGAGGGGGCAAAGAAGTGGGCCTTCACTCATCGGGATGGCAGGTGGGAGCCAGTTTGGCGATCCGCATTAGCTGCCCACGGGACAAAAGGGGGTGAGCCGGCTCAGCCGGAGAGCAATTCCCTAAGTTGCGAGCCCCAGCAATGCTGCTGGGCTGGGTCGTCAGAGAAGTTTAAGGGGGCACCGCGCGATTACCCGCCATATTCCGCTGGAGCTGGAGAAGGGCGTGGTCGGCCCATTGGGTTGGAGATCTCCGGGGAGCGGTCGTCACTTCCGGATGGCTCAAAGTGCCTCTCGGCGGGCGAGGGAAGATGGGATGGATTCTGGGATATTGAGTTGGGGGAAGCTTCGGCCGATGGTGAGGCCGGAGTTGCCGCCACTTTTCTCCCCGTTCTTGCCGCGAAAATCGGGCGTCTGTGGGCGCTTGAAAGCTTATTCCACTCCCAATTGGAGGAGGCAAAGGTCGAAGCCTTAGCGGAGTTTTCGGCCGGGGCGGCCCACGAACTAAATAATCCGCTGGCCATAATCTCGGGTCGTGCCCAGCTCCTTTTGCGCAGTGAATCGCAGCCGGATCGCCGGCGCGATTTGGCGACGATCATCGTTCAGGCGGATAGGGCCCGGGAAATGCTGGCCGACCTTCGGCTTTTTGCTCGCCCACCGTTGCCCGAATACCGGCGGGTGGATCTTCGGGAATTGCTTGCAGAGTTGGTGGCAGGCTTTAGGTCCGAGTGCGAAAGCCGAGCTGTGGACGTTTTTCTTATCGCTCCCGATGCCCCTGTCTTTTGCCGAATTGACCCGGTCCAAATTCGTGTCGCCGTGCTAGCGATTTGTCGAAACGCTTTAGAGGCCATCGGTGAAAAGGGTGTTATTGAAGTCCGCCTCGTCCATTCGGAGCAGGAAGTTCGGATCGAAGTTTCGGACAACGGTCCGGGGGTGCCGGCGGAGATGCGCAGCAAAGTGTTCGATCCGTTTTTTAGTGGCCGACAGGCCGGTCGGGGCCTTGGGTTTGGATTGTGTAAGGCCTGGAGGATTGCAAAAAACCATGGGGGCTCTATCCGGCTGGAGTCACTTGCTGGTGAGGGAACCTTAGTGGTTTTACGCCTACCCGTACGCGTTTAAACCTCTCATTCCAATTTGCCCTATGGCCAGCTTACGCGGCTTCTTCCGGGCGGACCGAAAGTAGATTGCCCACGAGTTCACCCTTCGAGCCAGGCCCTGCGGTTTTATTGGATGATTTTTATTGGATGATCCGTTGCTCGCAGGTAACCGGCCGGCATCGTTGGGTCGTTTGCATTCTTGTGCACAGCGCGCTTTTCGCTCGCGCTACTGGCCGGGAGCTTCCCGTCCTTGCATCAGTTTGCCAAGCCGGAAAACTTTCTCCTCTTCGGCCGTCCTATCAGATTGCTTGGGGAAACTCCCGGGAAAATCCGCAAAGATTTGGGCTAGGCCCCAATCTGGGGAACATTTCGTTTGCGCTTTGGAGGCGCGTATTTATTCCCCGGATAATCGTACGCGATAGACGACGACGGCGGGATGACCGGGCAGCTCCGGGAGTCGCTCAATGATTCCGGCTTCCTCCCAGGCCTGAAAAAGCTCGGGGGTCACAAATGAACTAAAACCGTAGTTGCCCGGGCTTCGATATCGTGCAATCTCTCCCCAGTGGACGAGGATGTGACTGACGCCCAAATGTTGCAACGCTTGTACTACCTCAGAGGGTGAGCGGTTCTTGCCCAAAATTTCCACCCAAGTGGGATCAAAACAGGTGTTATAAAGGATGGGCACTTCGTAATCAAAAACGGCAGCCTCGCCTACCAGAAGGATCCGCTTCACAGCTTGCTCATGATTGAGGCGAATCGTCCAAGGGCCGATACGAAGTGGATCGTTGCGGAGGATTTCTAGCGGCACAAAAAACCGCGGATAACCGGCTCCCACCGTTGACGAAATAAAAAGCTGCCAAAACCCGACAATAACGAGGAGAAAATACTTGAAGCGCCGGAGCGGATCGGTTTTTTCACCAAGCCCAAATCCGGCCAAAACACAAAGGTATGGCAGGAATGGCAGCCAAAAACGGTCGATTCGGTGCGTGGCCATCCACCAAATACCGATCCACCAAAGCCCGTAGAAGATTGTTGCCCGGCGAAGGGGCGGTGGAATTCTTGTCCACCCTGTGATGATAAACGGCCAGATGAGGGCGCTAAGCCATTCGCTTGAAAGCGCTAACCGTGAGAAATCGCCGGCCAAAGTTGACAGAGAAAATCCGGGCGGCCTGTGAGCGTTATTCCATCGGGCGATAAGTTCCGGATCTCGTGTTTTGCCACCAAGGTATTCTCCCAGCAGAGGATAAACGGGATTACCTGTCAAATATGCGTTCTTTATGTACCACGCGCCGCCGCCGAGAAGCATCCCCATAAGGCAAAGTGTCACAGCGCCTGCCGCCGTTGCCGCCGACCACCGGGGGAAACCTTGATCAGAACGCGCCCAGCGCCACCGGAGGCCACTTATCGCGGACAGGGTGTTGTTGGAACTTCCTTTCTGAGCTCCTTCCGCGGCCTGCGGTGGGTGTTTCAGGAGACCACCTGATGCATCGGGAATTAAAAACACAAGGATCCGCGTAAACGGCCAGATTTGCGCTCCGGCCAGCGCGACTAGAAGCACTGTAGCGAAAAGTGGCAAGGCGATAAAAACCACTGCCGGATATTTACATGCAGTCGCGGCTCCGGCGAAATAGCCGGCGACAAACACTAGTGCTGCGGCTTTGCGTGGATTTTCCGAACTGCCTGCACCAGTGGCCGGGAGCGATTGGTCAGCTGTCCTCGTAGTAAGCCAAAACGCCAGCCCGTACCAAGCCAGAAATCCGTAACATGCCCAAGCCCATTCCACAAGTCCAAGAATACTTATTTGGATCACCCAGGGCGTTGACAAAAAGATCCAACCTGCTACCCACCCGGGAGCCTGGCCGCCAAATCGGGAAAAACAGGTGACAATGGCGGCTGCCAAGAGCAACGTAAATCCCGCTTGTGCCAATTTCCCGGCGAGTGCTCCCCACCACCAATCCCCGGTGAGAACCATGGCGGCAAGCGAGATCATCTCCGCCCCGAGGGGCATGTTAGCGTAAACATTGTGCGGTAGAAATGTAATCCGACCAATTTGGAAAAACTCCTTGGGTGCCTGGAGGTGATATTCGCGAACGTCAAATTCGATCGGGGGTAGTACGGCTCCAAGCAGAATAATCGCCACAGCCAGTCCGATACCAAGCTTGGTGGCAAGGGGCGGCGGGGAGTTGCGTTGAGGGTCTCGCTGGGCGGAAATGGCATCGCTGCGGATACTTTGGTTGACTTTTGCGACGGCAATTGTAAGCGAAGGTTTTCGCACTAACCTGGCTAACAAGGTTCCTAGGTCGTTTCTAAAAGGGAAGGAATGGAAAAAGATTGCTCCGGCGAGGATGGAGACACCCGCGAGGATGCGAAAAAGAACTCTGTAATCTAGCCAACCAAAAAGTCCACAGAGCAAAAAGAATGTGGACAAGAGGTTAAGTCCCATTGCGAGAGAGAAAATGAACCTTTCCGCCGGATAAAGTGTCCTGGAGAGACCCAGCAGGTGTAGGATGCCGGCTCCCCAAGCGAATGCCCACAGCCAAATGACACCTGCAATAGCGACGGGTGCTAGCCGATCCAAGACCGAAAACTGGGCTGGCTGCCCAAACCACAGACTAAGCCACTCTTCCGGGAAGAGAAGCCAAAGCAAAAGATGAAACCTGCGCCACGTGTTACCCTCCGGTGCCGGCAGGCTGGGGAGGGGACACACAAAGAATGCCGCGAAGTAAACGAAAAACGCCGCCAGAACGAGAAGCTTCCGCCCGTAAGCTATCCACGGGCTAGGCGTACGCTTGACTGGCAGGCGATTGCCGGGTTTTCTACTTCGGGAGATAGCCACCGTCTCCTCGGCTTGGCTAATAGTTCTAAGAAAGACGACCGACTTGATTACTTTACAGGTCTCTCGTCATCATGAGGCGGTTGTGACAATTTGGGTTTGGAGCCAGTCCTTCCTGGGTTCTGGAACAGAAATTCAGCTTTGCGGTGTTGCTCAAACCGATTGTCTCGCGGAACAGGAAGACTCCTGGCTTGGCCTGGCAAGGAGTCGCTTATCTGATTTAGCAGAGGCATATTTTTAGGGCCGCTGAATTATCTCTGTGCAGTTGGGCGTTTGGTTCGCAAAAACTTGTTATTTGCCGGTTACCCGTGGACATAACCCGCCGGAGTAATTGGTTTACGGTCTTCTCCGTTTCGCTGCCAAAGTCCTTTTCGGGCCACAAAGCATCCAATCGCAGTGAGCGGAGTTCCCACCTTTTTGTCCGCAAGCAACCGGGGAATTTCCTCAGGCGGAACGGCCAGTATTAGCTCGAAGTCTTCCCCGTCGCTTAAGGCATGCTCCAGAGCTGATTTTTGATCACCCTCGGTTAGCGACAATCTGCGGGCGGCGGGGTCGATCGGAATTTTGTCAAAGTCGATTTCCGCGCCAACTCCGGAGGCCTCGGCCAGCCGCCAAAGGTCAAGGAGTAGGCCATCGCTCACGTCGATGGCGGCGTGGATGCGATAATGCTCGGCCAGGTAAAGGGCCTCGCGAACCCGCGGCTCAAAGGTGAGATGTTTACCCAAGATGCTTCCGCCGAAACTGCCCGTAACGACGATGAAGTCGCCTGGCCGAGCACCCTCCCGGCGCCAGATGCCACCTGGTCCGGGGATCCCTACCGCTGTGACGGCGAGAAAGAGCGGCCCCTCCCACACATGGGTATCGCCCCCGGCGATTGCCACTTGGTAACTGTCCGCCAACTTCAATAGGCCTTTGTAAACCTGCTCTGCCAGGGACCGAGCGTGACTTCGAGGCAAACCAAGGGCCACCAGTGCCGCTATTGGCCGAGCGGCCATGGCAGCCAGGTCGCTTAAGTTGACAGCAAGAGCCTTCCGGCCGACTAACTCCGGATTGACCTCCGCAAGAGAAAAGTCAACGCCGTCACTAATAATGTCCACAGCCACCACACATCGATGTTGCTCACCTAGTTCAAGGAGCGCTGCATCGTCCCCAATGCCAACGGGGACGTTGCTATTTCCGGGAATGACCCGGCGGAGGTATTCGATCCACTCTTGTTCCATGGATTTGGCCGGAGATAGAAATTGCCGCTCTAGCGCGGCACACGTTGGTGTCGACTCACTAAATGACGCTCTTCGCCCCGAATTTGCCGGATATAGCGACGCTATAGGATGCCCGGATTCGGACGGCAGCTCGCCAAGGTTAGGTCGGGACCGACTTGGATATTTTACAAAAGTTTGGCGCAGACGGATGGGCTTCCGGCCTCGTTGCATCGGTGCCGGATGTCGATTATTTGGCTTCCTCCACCAACGGCCTTTGGTTTGCTTTACGAGATTTCGGGAACGGGAGGAAGGCTGCTCCTATGGAGAGTATGGAGATTGGTACACCGGGGACGGTTGGGGGATGTGCTCGGTTGGCTTCGATTATTGCCTAAATTCGTCGACAAGCTCATCGAGGATGATCAATTCGACCCGATCGTTGAGATAGCTCGTTTCGGGTCTTCCTGGGGCGGAAAGAGGCTCGGTCTCGGCCGCCACCGAGATGCGAAGTCTTTCCCGCTCGATGCCCAGCGATACAAGGAAGTCGGCGACGGCGGCTGCCCGTTGGAAGGCCAGTTCCCGGTGGTTTCGGAAAGGAGAGTCGGCAGCCAGGGGCAGGGTGGAGGTGTGGCCGCGGATCTCCACTTTCTGGGGTTTGCCGGCAATTTGATCGAGGATCCTCTTCAGTGTTTGCTGCGCTTCCTCGGACAGGGTGGCCGACCCTTGCCCGAAAAACACCACCGCACCCTCGATGACCTGGCCCTGGTTGCGGATCGTGCGGACGCGTGGATGATCACCGGCTGGGGCACGAACTCGGTCACCGCCGGTGTGGGTATCCTCTTGCCTAGCCCGGCCCAAACTTGGGGTCCTCTCGGTGTGGGCAGAGGTAGGACGGTGTCTTCCCGGCATGACGCTAAGGGGTGCTGTCTCATTGCCGAAGCGCCGTCGCAGCGACTCAAGAAGAAGCATACTCTCCTCACGCTTAAGCTCGCTCATGGAGAATAAAAGGACAAAAAAGGTCAGAAGGAGCGACATCATGTCGCCGTAGGTAAGGACCCATTCCGGCGCTCCTTGGGGGGCCGGCGGAGGTGGGGGAGGAGAGCGTCGTGCCACGGACTCTAGGCCTTCACTGGGTTAATCTCTTTGGGAGAGGATGGTTGACGCATCGACAATTGATCCTGCAATTCCTGCCGTCAAAGAAGCTCCCTTTGGGAGGCAAACAGCGGGAAACCGTTGCGGTAAAATTTACGCCGCTTGTTTCAGCTGTCGGCGTGCCTTAGGCGGAACGAAGGTGGCCAACTTTTGAGCGACCACGCGAGGATTCTCGCCGGCCTGGATGGCCATAATGCCGCGGACTATGACCTCCATAGCAAGCATTTCTTGCTCGTGGAGGTAGCCTAACTTCTCGGCTGCCGGCAGGAAAACAACATTGGCCAAGATGGCCCCATAAAGTGTGGTGATCAAGGCCACGGCCATTCCTGGCCCCAACTTTTCCGGGTCACTAAGCTGCCCTAGCATGATAATGAGCCCGATCAAAGTACCGATCATGCCAAAGGCCGGGGCAAACTTGCCGAAGGCGTCAAGGATCTTTCGGCCGGCATTATGTCGGGCAGCTACCGCCTCCATCTGCGACCGGAGCGTCTCCTCGATTACCTCCGGCTGGGTGCCGTCAACGGCCATCTGAATGCCTAAGGCCAGGAAGGGGTCGGTTATTTCCTCCAAGCGATTCTCGAGGGCGAGCAAACCATCGCGCCGGGCAGTCTCCGCCAATGAGACCAGTTGTTCGATCAGCTTGCTGATGTCCTGTGGCTTGTTGAAGAAGATAACCTTAAAGACTTGCGCTGCTCCTAAAACGGTCCGAAGGGGGAAACACAACAACACGGAGGCCGTTGCCCCACCCAACACGATCATCACCGAGGGATAGTCGATGAAGCCACCGATCGACGCCCCCGGCGAAACAAGGATCGAGGCCACGATAAACCCAAATCCCAGCAGGATCCCCAGAAGACTTGCTATGTCCATAAGCCGTCGCCGGATTTATTGGCAGAGCATCACCCTAGGCGGCCGATCGTCCCGCACGGGCCTGTTGGCAGCATCCATGCCGGCACCCGTGCCCGGTCGCTGCGGGAAAAAGTAATTTGGCCTGATGGTAGGCAATGACCCGGCGGAGAACTTCGTCCATCTTTTCGCGGACGATTACCCGATCGCCAGTTGTCAAAGTGATGATTGTATCCGGACATTCCTCCACGTACCTAATAAGCTCTGCGTTGAGCAGAAATTCCTGACCACCAAGCCGGGTGAGACGGATCATCGAACCAAGTCCCGCTTTTGTTAGTGACTACCGAATGCTCAAGGTCCCAAGCGGAAGATTGTGAACCGGATACAACCCCTGCCGCGGTGCTTAACACTTGCCAGGGAATGCCCGATTTTAGCCGTGCTGTGGTTTTCTGTATGTGCCCCGCCTTCTCCTGGGCCAGTGAGGGACGGCGGGTTCTGCCTTAGGTGGTGCCCTTTTGGCACAAGTAGCTACCGACTCCCGCAGCGGAAGGCCGCTTACGCATCCACGTTGCTTTGCGGAGACTGCCCACGCCCAATTGAGGTGCCGACCGACGACCGGGTTTTTCTTAAGCGGAGCGACTGCCTTTTGGTAGTTGTTCAATAAACTTCTTAGCGGCGTACACGGCGCCGGGGGCATAACTCCGGGATCTAGCTCCTAACGCCGTAATCCTACTTACCGGCAAATTGTTCTTAGCGTCTTAATGAGAGCAGTTCATCAAGCAGTTGCTGGACGGTGCCAATAACTCGGGTGTTGCCCCGGTACATCGTTGACGCAACGATGAGGTCAATCAAGTTACCACCGATGTCGGTATTGGATAGTTCCACAGCCCCGGCGATGATTGAACCAATTCCCTGTTGACCAGGGTCCCCTTCAATCGGCAGACCAGAGTTGACACCTTCGGCGTAGAGATTCTCGCCCCGCTGTTCGAGTCCAGCGGGGTTAGCAAAACGGGCAAGGCGAATTTGTCCCAAGTTCCGCGTCACGCCGTTACTAAACACACCGCGGATAATTCCATCTTCACCGATGATGAAGCTTGAGAGCACGCCCGGCGGCGAACCGTCTTGTCGTGTCACAGCCACTGTGCTTCGGGCCGTGGCAAGGCCGGAGATTTGCGAAAAGTCAAGCTCAAATTCAAGCGGCGATCGCGAAGCCACGTGCCGACGTTCGATTGTGACCCGAGTATTGGTGGCCGAAATGAAGTTCCCCTCGCCGTCGAAAGTTATCCTCCCCGTACCCACAGCGATTTTAGCCCCTTCGGCGGGATCGTTGTCGGGCGAGTCAGCATACCAGCGATAAGTGGTCGTGGCACTAGTGCGTTCTTCTAGTACCATCGTTAGGCGGACGCGAATGGGTATTCCTAGCGAATCATACACGAGAAAGTCGGTGACGGCACTTTCGCCGATCGCTTGTTGACTGACAAACCAAGGGAGATTGACGGTGCGGGTTTCGGTTTGGGTACGGAGCTGGAGCCCGGATAGACCAATGTCGAGAGCATTGTCCACACCGTTGTTGCCAAGGAAAACAATGCGACCGTCGGCCGTCACCCGACCACCCGGGCTAAGGCCCGTGCCACTGTCCCCTGGGATTGGGTTAATGGGGTCATCGGTGGGAGATCGGATGCCGAATGCCTCGGCCATGAAGTCGATGAGGTCCTGGACCGTCGTCGATTCGGTGATAGTAAACTCTTTGATGCCTAGTTCACGCCCCCCTTTCTTGCCGTTGAAAAGAAGCACGCCGGGTTCGAAGATCCTTTCATAAATGGCCCCATCTCGTTTGAGAACTTGGACAAGTGGCGTGGACGGGATGATCTTCGGGCCATCGAGATCGATAAGCGGGTTAGTGCGAATCTCCGTGTCGCTTAGTCGATCGGTGATCGTCCAGGGTTCAGTAGTATTGGGTATTTCCGCAACGAAGTGGAATTCCGAGCTATTGTTGGCCAGGCACCGATAAATCCGCCGCACTTGCCAGATGGCATCGTTCGGGTTGTTTGGATCGGCCTGAGGCAAGTTGTACAGCAGCACTCGCCCATTGTTTATGTTGATGGGATCGGTAATGGGCGAAGGCCGGCTTTCGATGCCTACCCCTGGTCCTCCGGGAGATGTCGCAAAGGTGATGTAATAGGTGTAATTGCCGGTGATAAGTCCGTCCATCAGGAGTGGCTGTCCGCCGGCAGTCACGTCATCCATGGTGTCCACGAAGGTTCCGATGTCAAAAGCTTGCTCACCCACGAGCCGAAAAGTCTCCTCGCCGGCGGAGACATTACGGCGGTAGACGCGAATCATGGAGTACGGACCCGAAGGGCCGGCCAGGGGTGGTGACGTGGGCAAGTCCTCCAACCGGATGGCGTTGTGCGCAGCATCGACAGTAACAGTGATCGGTTCCGAAGGGGAGCTTTCGGCAAGATCCTCTGGCGCAAGTGGACTATACCACACAAAGCGGTACTGATAAGTCGCTCCTGGTGTAAGCCCGCCGGCTGGATCGCTGATGCTGGTACCGGATGTTCCCGCGCCGCCCACGTTGGGCGGTGTGGCAAATATCGTGGACGCTTTGGTGGTGGGAGCTGAGTAACGGCCATCACCCAAAATGCCCGTACGGATTTCCTGAGCCTGAACGGCTAAGTCGCCGTTTGGCCGGAGGTTTCCCTGGAGATAAGCATTTTGAGTGGCTTGGGCAACCGCGGTGACACCCAAAGGAATCGTTAGTGGCACGAGAACGGTTCGGTCGATTTGAAATTCGTCCGTTACGCCGAAGCCCAAGAGCCGATTGCCGGTGATCGTCACTAGTTCGTAAGCGGAATTAAACTTAAAAATCCCGTTACGCGTGTACAACCGCTGTCCTCCAGGACCTTCGACGATAAAGAAGCCGTCGCCTTGGATGGCCAAGTCCGTGGGATTGGCGCTAATTTCGATCGTCCCCTGGGTGTGGTTTGGAGTGATGTCGGCCACCATAGTTCCCAACCCGATTTGTCGCGGGTTGGTCCCGCCGGCGTTATCGGTGGGCATCGATCCAAGGGCTAATGTTTGCAGAAACTGGGTTGCGAAAGCCACTCGCGAGGCCTTAAAGCCAACGGTGTTGGAATTAGCCAGGTTGTTACCCACCACATCGATGGTCGTCTCAGCGGCCGATATCCCAGTTAGTGCGGTGCTCAAGGCCGACTGCAGTCCCATCGGTTAGCCTCCCTGCTAGGTGGAGAGAGTGCCCTTCAGTGCTTTTTGCGTTTTGGACGCTTAAGTAGTAAACAGGTGTTGATGGCACTCGGCGGCTACTGGCTTAACCTTTTTAGTCCTCAACAGTTGCGGTGGCCAGTCTTCCGCCGGCCTTCCTACCCATTGCTCGGGGCAGCCCTTGATCGTTTACCAAAGTGAGTTAAGCCAGCCACCTTCCGAGCGTGGCCCGATCGTGCGGAGATTGTCCAAGGCGATTGTCTGGTCTGCTACCACGAGCTTTACCTTGGAATCCTCGAGCGCAATCCTTTCCACCCGGCCGGCGACTGTTTTTCCTTCCTCAGAAAGTCCTTCTACTTCTCGGCCTAAGAGGGCGGTGGCTGCTTGGAGCGACTGGCCACGCATTACCGCCTCCAGCGTCTTAGTTAGCTGGAGATTGGATTCCACAGCACGAAGCTGGGCAATTTGCTGAAGTAGTTGATGATTGTCCATGGGGGAAAGGGGATCCTGGTTTCGCAGCTCCGCCAAGAGGAGCTTTAAGAAGACATCGCTCCCCATTTCAAACACACGGTTGGAGGCCTTTGGAGCCGAGCTTTGTGTGCCCGTTGGGGCTGCCACAGCACCTATGGGCATTGCTTTCCCCTTATAGGAATAATGCCGACCGGTGGGAGTTGTGGATAAATATTATTTGCTTGACCGTGCGAGCATAAATCGGTTGTTGACCGAATTGCGTCCGCTTCCGCCAAATTGGTTCTTGTGTTCTTTGCCCGAATGTAAGTTCTAACCATCTCTTGCCTGGTCAGGGGGCCGGCTAGATGCGGACGTCCACTCGGTGCTGGTCAATGATCCACGGGGCGACGGATGTCTCCGTTGACTGAATCGGACGTGCCGGCGCATAGACCTGAGGCCTGTCGTTCCAGGGCGACCACGGCTGAGGTGGTTGTCCACCACCGGTCAGATCCGTGGGGTTTTCACTCCCGTTTGCGAGGACCACTTCTACCTTGTCCACGCGTATTTGCTGGGTCTCGAGCCGTTGGCGTAAGGCCGCCAGTCCTTCGCTAAGAAGGGCGCAGACCTCTGGATTTTCGGCCTCTAACCGGGCTAGCAAGCCGCCTGACTTCCAACGAATTTGGAGCCGCAGTGTCCCCAGTTCCGGCGGATGGAGTTTGAAACGAATGGTCCCGTCCCGGCGGACTCCCCCGGCAAAAGCCTGCGCCACCCGCTGGATAAATCGCGTCTTGTCCGATACGTCGAGCGGCTCCCCGTCTCCCCAGGACAAGAGGGCAGAACTGGACCAGAAGTTCGATGATTCGCTTTGCCGATAAGCCACATCATTTATCGGCCGACCGGCCTGAAAGCTTAAGCCGGTTGGCGGCGGGGGCGATGCCGGCCCAGGCGGATTTGCGGTGGCCTGTTCCTGACCCAAAACCGGTCCTGGCAGGGGAAGTTGAACTGCCCGTTGCCGGTCGGAGGCTTTTGGGCCCGGCACGCCCGGAACGTTTCGGGGCAGTTCGGCACCCGGGGATGGTTCTTGATGGGTAAGGACCTTTCCGGCGCGCGGATGCTGCACATATTTGGCCTCTCGCGCAAGCAGGCGCGACAGCCACCAAGCCCGTGGGTCTTGCTCTTGGTTGTTCCGGACCTCAGCTTTTTGGCGGGTCAAGGTGGCGGTTGGTTCCTCGGCATTGGCTCCGCTGGCTGCCTCCGTGGATAGCTGAAATTGCGCCCAGAACTTGCTGGTCGAAAGTGCTGCGGATTCCTGTTTGCTAACTTGGGGAGGTTGAACGGCTGAGGGGCCCTTAGCAGCCGCGGGAATGTGTGCCGCTTGACCATGGCTTGACAGGGCAAGATCCCTCAGGCGGGAGTTCAGCTTTGGGGCAACCGAAGGTTGGCCCAGCGAAATTAAGCTTGGTTGATCGCCCGAGGTCAGCCCGGTTGGGTCCTGGGGCAAGCCGCGGGGATTGATGGCGGCTTCCTCCCCGGGTTTAGGCCGGCTTGGCGCTTCGGGCACCAATTTAGCCGGCTTGTCCGCAGCTATATGTATGGGATGAAGGGGCGCCAAGTTAGTTGCGGACAGGGAAGAGTGCCCCTCTTCACGTTGTTCTTTTTCCTCCCCGGCCCCCTTTGGATCCTGCGGCGACTCGTGTGATAGATCGCAACTCGGCCCTTCCGGGTACTCAGGCTGGGTGCTATCGGTTTCAGTCAAAGTACTAGCCGATGGTTGGTTTGGCGAGGTGTAAACAGGCTCAGCTTGTCTGTCTGAAGCGCACTCGGTTGATGTGCGATCGCACGAGTCATCCTGGTCGGGAGGGGAATCGGACTTTACTTCGCCCGGCCGTGTGGATATATTCCCGACGTCTGCCGGGGTGTGGTCACCCGCTTCTTCGGCCTTAAGTTCTGGTGGGATGGGGGGCGCGGCTTCCTCGAGGTCATCGAGGTTTTGTTCCCAGGCTTGGCGAAACTCGGAGCGCAGAATGCATGGTGTGGGTGGCCGATGCATGCCCGGGACGAAGTTCTCGGCAAGAACCTTAAGGTAATGAAGCGACATATTGTCGACCTTGTTCGGAGTGATTGTGCCTCTAGGGGGGCACGCGGTCTACGCAGGTAAGCCGGCCTTCATCCAAATCCTGGGGCGGCGACACCTTCGGATGCTCCCGGCAGGTCAACGCGATTAACCGGGCGCGGCTCCCTAGGCGGACGAACCCCGCCGAGAGTATCCACAGGAAGGATCGGCAGTACCGGGGCTGACCCTTTTGTGTTTGTCTGTCAGTAACTCTAGGGCCCGGCTGTGGTTTCTTCGCTTCGCGAATAAAACAGCACGGGCCGATCGCCGAGAAGAACTATTCGCGCGACGTGGTGTTGTGCGAACAGGTTCAGATTGTTTGCGAACTTGAAGCTCGTCGTAAAAAGCGCAGTTAGGGGGTGATCGTATCAGCCGCGCTCATCCTAAGCGGTTGTAAACTAGCCCCAAGCGTGGGGGTTACACGATGATAAGTCCACGGCACACCTATTCCCCCACGTGAGAATTTGCCGCAGGATATCTCCTGCGGGCATACGACCTTTGGACCCTCTACTTGTTAACGACAAGTTTATTATCGATTAAGCTTTCTCCCAAATTGGAACCTCTCCCTGACAGGCTTTCTTCTCCCAATAGCGCACGAGCTGAGCGCTTAACCGCCTCACTGCAGCTAACTAGGGTAACCGTTCTAGTTGTCTTGTAACCCTTCGCTCGGGTTATTTTAAAGCACGTTAGCGAGGTTGTCTGAAATTTGGCTTTCGTGCGAGAGTCATCGTGTCACCACGAAAGCCTCTTGTTCGTCTTTTGCGCCATATAGCTTCAAATTTCACCATGCGTGACGTCCGGCTGTCATGCCGCCTTGAGTTACAGACTCTGCCCAACGAAAGTTTACGCCGGGTTAAGGTGTATTAGGTCCCCGTGGATGACTGTGGTGATGCTGAGCCGGCCGAGGCTTGGCCAGCGGATGCCCCGGCGTCGCGAATGCGTTTCAGTAGCTCTCCGAGGACCGTCTGGTCCTGGGGCGACTTAAACTCGCCAAGGATTCGCGCCCGCCTCGAAGCCGGCATGGCAGTCAAGATGGCCACCGCTTCGTCCCACTCCCCTCGGTCAGTCATTGCTTGGAGTTGGGCCTTCGCCTGATCGGGCCGCAGCGATTCTAATATGCCCCGCACCGTCTCTCGGGCAGCGGCTTTGGCCTCGTCTTGAACTTGGGCAAGTTTTTGATCAAGCTCCTTTTGCATCTGGGCAAGTTTTGCTTTCTCGGAAACCAGCTTGGTTAGCTGGGCCTGAAGAATTTCCTCCGCCGCCCGAAGTTGCATTTCCCGCATCTCGAGGTCCCGGGCCTTTTGGGCTCGGCGGGAAAGAAACTCCTCGTAGGACGGATCCTCTTTCAACAACATTTCGGTGCTTGGAGGTGCAGGTGTCTCGGCAGCAATTTTTTCCCCCTTAGCTGCACGAATAATCTCCTTTAGTCGGCCCAAGTCAATTTTCCATCGCCATGCTAGATAGGAGGCAATGATTGTTTCGGCAATAATGGTGGCAAGCGCAAACCATAACACGAGCCCGCCGGCTGTCCTGAGGATTTTGGTAAGCATAGCATCAACACGCTTCTGGCTTTAACGAGTGTATACACAAATCTTCGCAGTTCGATCGCGCTCGGGAGATCTTGTGCCCAACCGGGGATGACAAATGTTGCTTGAGTTATGGAAGTTCTGCCTGGATGCCTTAGTGATCTTCCCCCTAAGTTTGAATCCCCGATCGAGAGCTTGCCAATTCGTCTAGTTCCCGAAGTGTTCGACGGACTTGCTCGCTTTCCCATTGGGTCAGACGCCGCTGGCGAAGTTTTTCCAGTACTTTAACAGCCATGTCGGCCTGGGTGAGGGCAAGACGGCGACGATCGATTTCTGCGAGGATTTTTGCTCGCTCGCCCTCCAAGAATTTAGCTTGCGCCTGCAGCGTCACTTCGTAGCGGCGCCCTTCCAAGAGTTTTTCCACAGAAATACTGCCAGGTGATGCGGCACTAATAAGTTCGCGTTGTAGGGCCTCGAGATCGGCTTGGAGCTTTGCCAATTGAGCGCTCAAGGCGCGCTCGGCAGCCAGTGCCTCGGCCAGCTCATTTCGCCGCCGGTCCCGCTCCGCCTCTCGCAAGCGAAGAATCGTTTGCAAACGAAAGTTAAACTGGGACATTTTTCGCCGGCAGAGCGTCGAAAAACCTCTTTCAGCTTTTCCCGCTAAAACCGCAGTGAGAAAAACCAGCTGTCGCTACCGAGCGTTTGGAGTTCCTGTTTTCGCAAGCGGTGCCCGGACCCAGGACGTTTGCCTACATGTCCTCATGTGGGCGATTGTCCCAGTTTTTGAGCCGCCCGCTGGGAAAGGGCAAGCAATTCGCGGCGAGCTTCTTCAAAGCTCGCAGGGGTGTCCACATGTTGCCTAAGATAGTGATCAATGGGTTCGCGAAGTTCCATGGCGCAGTCGACCGTTCTATCCGACCCGCGCCGGTAAGCACCGATGGTGATCAAATCCTCGTGATCGCGATAAGCGGCAAGAAGTTTGCGGATGACGAAGGCTGCTTGAAGGTGTTCGGCGGAAACAACCTCCGGCATGAGCCGGCTTAGGCTTTCGAGCACATCAATGGCCGGATAGTGTCCTGCGGAGGCCAACTTCCGCGACAGCCAAATGTGTCCGTCTAGCAGCCCCCGCAAGCAGTCGGCAATAGGCTCGTGAGGATCGTCGGCCTCAACAAGCACAGAGTAGAAAGCGGTAATGCTGCCGGAAGGTGCTCGGCCCGCTCGCTCCACAAGTTGAGGGAGTAAAGCGAAGACTGAGGGCGGATAGCCACGGGAAGTTGGCAACTCCCCTGCCGCAAGCCCCACCTCCCGCTGGGCCATAGCCAAGCGAGTCAACGAGTCGACCAAAAGGAGCACATCGTGGCCTTGATCGCGGAAGTATTCGGCGAGCCGAGTTGCCACAAAAGCAGCTCGGACGCGGAGGATGGCCGGCCGGTCACTGGTGGCCACAACTACCACACTGCGGGCTAGCCCCGCCGGGCCGAGGTCGCGCTCGATAAACTGCCGGACTTCCCGGCCGCGCTCGCCAATCAGGGCAAGCACGACTCGCGAAGCCGAGGTGTACCGGGCCATCATGCCCAGGAGCACACTCTTGCCGACTCCGCTTCCGGAAAAGATGCCCAATCGTTGTCCCTTGCCACAAGTAAGGAGGCCGTCGATGGCGCGGACACCGGTGGACAAAACTTCGCAAATAGGGGGGCGTTCACACGGCGATGGTGGACTGGCCTGAACCAGCAGCCGTTCGGTCAATCCTGCCAGGGGACGCCCGTCCAGTGCCTCCCCGAGCGGATCAATTACCCGACCAAGCAGTGCTTCGCCAGCGCGGATCTGCCAAACCGTCCGTTTTAGCCGAACGCGGTCACCTCGGCGGAGCCCGGTGGTCTCGCCATAAGGATAAAGCAGTGTCATTCGATCGCGAAAGCCGACGACCTCGGCAAGCAGAGGGTTTCCACCAGGGCGGATAATTTCGGCCATCGCGCCAACTGGGGCAGGAAAATCGGCGGCGGCTACAGCTACCCCCACCGTGCGAAGCACAGTACCCTCCATGCCGAAGGGCAATATCGCCCGAATACTTTGGCCCCAGTCGGTCATAGTAGCTCTTCTTCCACCCGACTCAGTTGGGCACTTAGGCCGGCCTCAATCGTGCCAAAGCGGGTCTGTAAACGGCATCCTCCCGGTTCGACTTCGGGATCTGGCACAAGGGTTAACTTGCCACCCGTTTTTTCCGCTGAAAGCAACTTTTCCACTTGTGGACTAAGGAGCTGGCAATCATCCGGGTGCAGATGAATTTCCAGCTGTGGCATTCCCGCCGCCAATTCGATCATTTCCTGGACCCAGCGAATGGGGATTTCCGGCTGCCGGGAAAGCTCCCCGCGGATAATCCGGCGTGCTATTTCCACGGCCACATGCAGACAGCTTCTATTCCACTGGTCGATACATGCCAGTCGCGCCTGCTGCAATTCCCGCACGGCTTGCTGGAAAGCAGGCAGCAGCGTACCCAGCCGTTGTGTCACCTCTTTGGTCAACGCCTCTTGAGCTTGTTGCTCTGCTTCGCGTCGGCCGTCTTGGTAACCCTGGCTTTTGGCGGCCGCCTTTAGCTCCTCAGCTTGGCGACGGGCTTGAGCGAGGATGGCGGCAGCTTCCCGGCGGACTTCGGCCAAATAACGGCTCCCCTGCGCCTGAAGATCCTCGAAATTGAAGATCACCGGCTGGTTCGACCGCAATTGGCCGGATTTAATTACGCCCATAGGTTTTCCGCCGAAATGCTCCCGTTGTGCACGAGGTCTTGTCGTGGCCTAAGCTTCAAGCTTTTCTCTTGCGTAATCGTGTCCTTCTGTGTGGCTCGGACCTAAGGTGCATTTGCCTGAAGCCGCACGGGTGTGCTATCAAACATATCCGACCGAAGCTGCAGCTGCTGGCGCCATGGGTAAATCGATCTGCCCAGTCATTGCCAGCCGTTGGGCTAGGCGGCATAGCCGGCTCCGAGCTTCGTCGATATCCCGCAGCGGTGTCGGGCCGAGCTCTTCCAAGCGACGCTCAAGCAGGGTGCGTTCCGGCGGGGAAAGGACGGCTCTTATCCGCCGCAGAAGTAGCTCGGGGGCGCCAACCAAGGCTAACTGGAGGACGAGCGGCTCGGCCGCCTGAACAAGCGCCCGAAGCGATAACTCGTCAAGCAGGGTAAGGTCCTCAAACTGGGGAAGGGGTGGAGCCAGTTGTCGGGCAAGCTCGCGATCAAAGGCTTCCAAGTTGCTAAGAAGTTGTCCCCGGGTAGTTCGATCGGCGGAGGCAAGGATGTTTCGCACGGCGGCCATTCCCGAGCGGCGGCGCTTGCCAGCTTGCACAATTTGGGCAAGACGCATTTCTAATGTCCGCTCGATTTCCCGGAGAATCTCGGCATCGGTCTCTTCTAAGTCAACAAGGCGGTGGATAATTTCCACTTGCTGAGGTGCCGGAAAATGGGACAGGACCTGACCTGCCTGCTCCGGAGGCAGATGCGATAGCACGAGCGCCACGGTTTGAGGACGCTCGCTTGCGAGGATTCTAGCGATGGCAACGGATTCGGAAGCCCGCAGCCGATCAAAGGGCCGCACTTCTCCCTCAGCTGATATGGCCCCCTTGCCGGAGTGCTTCTCAACCAAATCCGAAGCTTGCAGACACGCCCACTCCCCATTGTCATCGCGCAGTTGGCCTGTGGACTTGTTTCCGATCTGACGCCGTCCTGACTCCGGGGTCACTGGGCGGGATTTTTGTCGCCAGTCTTCGTAGCCGAGGGAATTGTCCTCCCGGGTTTCGCCCGCAGTCGCGATCTGTCGACGCTCCCCTTTCTTTTGTGTAACGACTGCCCGAGGCTCAGTCTCCCGAGAATATGTGGACACCACTGGCTGATGGCCGCAAGCGCGGAGGAATTCCGCCAGGATTTCCTGCTCTTCGGCCGACCCACTCAAGGTAATCGCAGCTGCGTGTTTACGAACGGCCTCTGCCCATTCACGGGGAAGCTGGGCCAAGAGTGGCTCGGCCTCTGGCCCCAAGGCGGCCACGACAACTGCGGCGCGGTGTAGGGCAGATGGATCCGCCACAGGCATCATAGGGCTCCGCATTCTCTGGCCATGGGCAAATAACCTTTCCGCTTAACCTTTCCCACCGCTTATCCACGCACGCAGTACCTCAACGGCCGTGGTGGGGTCTTCGGCGACAATTTGGGCAAGTTCTTGACGGAGGTTGGCGCCTTTGGTTTGGAATCGCCCTAATCGAGACGCTGAGCTGCCGTCAGTAGCGGCCGCGGCTGGCGTGCTCACCTGTTGGTCGCTTGAGCCCGAAACCGCAGGCGGTTGTGCCGGCAGAGAGAGCCCTTTGACACTGCGAGCAAGAATAAAGAGCGTCCCTAACATGAGGGCAATGATTGCCAACGTCTTCCAGTTTTGGTCAAGCCATGTCAACAGCTGCCATGTTAGCGGTGGCCCGGTCGGCGGGGGTGGGGGAATATCTTGGAATTCGGCTACTGTTACCAGTTGTGTGGGATCGGCGACACCTTCCGGCTTGGGCAGGAGGGCTGCCACCAGTTGTTTAATGTTGGTGATGACTTCAGCCCGGATGGCATCCAGTTGAGCGGGATCCGGCTGAGCTGGGGCGGCCCCGGGTTGCGGCGGATTTCGCTCGGCCCAAATCTTGCGGAAATAACTGCTTGGCACCGTGACGGCGACGCTTACCCGCTTAGGAATAAGCCCAATTCGCTCGCTGCGAACAATCTGGCTTGAGACAACGTTGACCTGGGAGCGCTCGGTTTCTTCCTCCTGTTCCTGTTGGGAGGAACTTCCCAGCCTCAAAGGCACATTGGCGCCTTGTTGGGCAACATAGCCGGGTCGACCACCTGCCGGGTCGTTCTGCCGCGTTCTTGTCCGCGAAGTTTCGAAAGTTTGATACTCCACCGTTTTCGGATCGTGTTTGACCTGTTCCTCCCGGCGGAACTGTTCCGGATCAAGCTCGACCGAAGGTGTGACGGTTACGCCGGGAATCATCGATAAAGCCCGAAGAATGTCATCTTTTAGTTGCTGCTCGTACAAGCGTTTGCGAGCAAAATAAGGGTCGTGCATCGGCGAACCGTAAAGCGAGGATTCCCCGAAGGTCGTCTGCCCCGTGTTAACGTCAGTGATGGCAACATCCTTTGGATGAAGCCCGGCAATGGCGGCGACGACCATCATCCGGATCGACTGGGCTAGTGCCGGATCGAGTGGTGCCGAACCCTCCGGCTTAACGATGACGGCAGCGGTGGTGATCCGTTCGCGATTCAATCCCCCGCGTTCAGCCACATCGTACATGACCATCGCCCGCTCGATGCCCCGCATCGAACTGATGAATTGCGAGAGGACCATTTGCTTGGCATTTTTGATCCGCTCCTGGCGACGATCCCGTGGCTCGTAGGGGCTTCCTTTGTCCAAAGCGCGATCGAGGATTTCCCCAAAGTTGGCTGGCAAGGCGTTATGCTTTGCCAATGCCGCTACAAAGTCGTTTTGGCGATTGCTTGGAACACGGACTCGGCCGGCAACAATCTCGTAGCCGGAGAGGTTTTCCTGGGCAAAGGCTGCCTCCATCGCAGCCAGCTCGGTGCTGGAGAATTGCTCGCCCCCTAGGAGGTAAACCTGGGGCCCCGAAGGCCGATAGACAAAGAGCATGCTGAGGCTAACGAGAAGGACAACAATCAATAACACCGTGGTGATCCGCATGCCCACTGGCATGGGACCAAAAAGCTCTCGGCCTTGTTGGAGCAGCTTATTCCACCAGTCCATCCGTGGACTCCAACTTGCCGCTATTTGCCGGGAGCTTCATCCACGGCCCATCTCCGGCCGACAATTGACAATACTTGCTGGCGGGCTGCGATGAACACCCTAAATCGCTTCTTTCCTTAATATCGGGCAGTTAACTTTAGACGCGGATGTTTTGCAGCTCCTGATAAACTTGAACAAGTTTATTTCTGATTTGCATCATGAGTCGGAATGCCAAATCTGCTTTTTGAACGGCTACCAACACCTCGGCGGGACTTAGTTCTTGACCGGCCGCTAAAGCCTCCACTGCCTGATTGGCCTCCTGTTGCATGGCGTTGACTTGTTCGATGGAGCGAAGCAGTAGGTCGCGAAACTCGCTAGGTTGGGAGGGACTAGTTCCCAGCGACGGAGGTGCTGCGTACTGTCCCGGTAACACGGCCGGAATGCGAGGGTCCACTATATGCCGGCCCACTGCCCCCGAGATTGGTTCCATCGCGGCACACCTCCTAGTTGGTTGCCGTTAAACCCGTCCTGTGTGCCCTTGCTATCCAAGGATCCGGAGCGTCTGCTGGGCCATATCTTTGCTGATTTCCATCGCGCCCAGGTTTGCCTCGTAGGCCCGAGCAGCCAAAAGCGCGTCGGTGAACTCCGTCATCATGTTGATATTGGGATAAGCGACGTAGCCCGCATATGGGCCGCTTTTGATTGCGTCCGGATGGTTGGGCTCATAGCGATACAAAGGCTCCACCGGATCGCGCTCGACCGAAGCGACCCGTACCCCACTTGCCCCGAAAGCACCGACGGAGCTGTCCACTTCGAAAACGACAAAGCGTGGCTGGTACGGCTCCGGCTGGCCAAATTCATTTCGCGTAGTCATCATGTTGGCCAAGTTGCCAGATATGGTTGTTAGCCGAAGTCTCTGGGCCACCAGGGCACTGGTGCTTATATCCAAGGCTGCGAACATTTCGGTCAGTCCTTAAAGTGACGCTACACGTGCTCGGCGATGGCGGTTTGCAGCAGCCGCAGCTGGGCCGTCATGATCGCTAGTGCCGTGTTGTGCAACAAGTGATTTTTCACCATTTCCGATACCTGATGTTCCAAACTGCAATTAGTCAGATCGTGAAAAAGCACCGTAGGAGACGGTTCCACGACCCGGGCTTCCATCAGCCGGTCGGGATGGCTTCGTGTGGTCGAAAAAAGGCGGTGTCCATGGTGCAAGTAAGCCAATTCCCCAGGTGATAGGCCCTCGGCCGGGCTAGGCGGAAGTCCCTGTTGGCGCCGGGCGATGAAATCTTGGAGGTAGGCTCGGAATTCCTCCACAGGCAGATCGCGGACCTGATAGCCTGGGGTGTCAATGTTGGCGATATTACCTGCCAGCACATGATGTCGCGCCTGCGTAAATCGCAGAACCCACTCAAGCGTGGGGATCGGAGTCGCCCAAAAAAGCCGTTCGAACATCCTTGGGTCCGTTCGAACATTCAGACTCTGATTTGGCCGCTCCCGCGCGTTTTTCTTTTAAGCGCGGGGAAAGACCTGGCCGCCAGATCCTGGTCGATATGCCAATGGCCCACCCGCTGGGCCTAGCAAACATCGTGCCAGCTTGTTTCCGTTTTAGCCAAGCAGTGCCTACGCCCGAAAGAAAAGCAGGTGCATTAAGTCGGGTGTGTTTATTCCGCCGATGGGTTGCTCGAAACGGGACGGAATGCTCGGCTTCGGTTAGCCGCGCAAGCGATGCCACCTGGTTTAGTTGTTAAGCGTCAAAGACTTGTAATTATCCCCGAAGACCAGTGCCACTGTTTACAATCAGTTCTCTGTGGTTTGACTACTCTCTCCAAATTGTCGACCTTTTCCGTCTTGTGATTTGCCCGAAGAGCGAAGGTTCCCTCGAGGGTACCTTACCACGCCCAAGTCAGCGGCGACGGCCGGGGGAGCGCGGAAGGTTCGGCCGATTTTGCCGATCGATTAGGCAGAATCTGCCTTATGAGCCGATGAGGCGTTTTTCCGCCCCCGCGCGGTGAAACGACTTTTCTCGCGGCGCATAGCCGTACCGGCGAAGTTTGTCGGTCAGTGTGCGGACGCCGATGCCAAGGACCTTAGCCGTTTTCGCTCGGTGTCCGCCATAATGCTCAAGGGTGGCTTCAATTAGCCGGCGTTCCATTTCTTCGAGGCTCATCCCGACTGGTATGCCCGCGGGAAGTTCCGAACCGCTTAGTTTTGGACTTGGTATTAGCCAGCGCCGGATCTGCTCCACAGGCACCGGCCCGCTGTCGGATAGTACCCCCAGTCGAGTGATGACATTTTCCAGCTCGCGAACGTTGCCGGGCCAGTCGTGCTCCATGAAAAGCGCAACCACCTCCGAGGCCAGGGGAGGAACCTCTCGTCCCAGGCGTTGGCTCACTCTCATCCGAAAATGTTCTGCAAGTTCAGGGATGTCTTCTTTCCTTTCCCGTAAAGGCGGAATCCACAGCACCATCACCGCCAGCCGATAGTAGAGGTCCTGCCGAAAGCGACCGGCGGCAATTTCTTCCTCCAAGTTTCGATTAGTGGTGGCCAGCACTCTTACATCCACCGTGATTGAACGGCTGGAGCCAACGCGTTCAAACGTCCTTTCTTGAAGGACTCGGAGGAGCTTCGCTTGGAGGCCTAGGTCGATTTCCGTAACCTCATCCAAAAGTAGCGAGCCGCCGTTTGCCAATTCGAATCGGCCTATCCGTTGACTATCCGCTCCTGTGAAAGCACCCTTTTCGTGACCAAAAAGTTCGCTTTCCATAAGGGAGGCCGAAAGGGCAGGGCAGTTGACGCTCACAAATGGCCCTCGGCGCCGTGGACTTTGCGTGTGGATTTCGCGGGCGACTACCTCTTTGCCGGTACCTGTTTCGCCGCAGATAAGCACTGTTTCCGAGGTGCGGGCAATCTGGGCAATTTGACGACGGACAGCTTGCATGGCAGGGCTTGAGCCAACAAGCTGCGGAGCGGCTACGCCAGGCGGTCCGGTAGTTTCGCCGCCCAGTGTCCGTTTCTGCCGGATAGCCGCCTCTACCAGCCGTTCCAACTGGTCAGCCGAAAATGGCTTTTCGATATAGTCAAAGGCACCATGACGCATTGCCTCCACGGCCGTCTGGATCGTCGCATGGCCGGTGATCATCACCACGGGGGCGGGATATCCCCGCTTTTCCAACTGAAGGATAAGTTCAAGCCCGCTCATCCCCGGCATTTTCAGGTCGGTGAGAATACAGTCGAACGTCTCGCGCTCGATGAGTCGAAGTGCCTCAACGGCACTGGAACAAGCGGAAACCTGGTGACCGGCGCAGCGGAGGACTTCTACCATAGATTGGCGGGCTGCCGGGTGATCGTCGATGACTAAGACCCGGCCAACCACAGGTAGGGCGGGGGAAGTGTCCACTCCTTTGGTCGTCACCATTGGTTTTCCTTGCCGCCGTCAAGGTTAGTCGTTGATGGATTATGTGAACAGCGAAAGTACCGAATTCACAAAGCTCCCTGGCCCTGGAAAGCACCTAAACCGCCTGCTTGGAGCGATCGCGAAGCCCGGCTGCTTGTCGGGGGATGCGCATGCGGATGCAAGCGCCGCCGTTTGGGTTGTTTTCTGCAATAACAGTGCCGCCGTGTGCTTCGGCAATCCGCATAACGATCGTTAAGCCTAGACCAGTCCCCCCAGCCTTCGTAGTGAAAAATGGCTCAAAAACCTTGGGGCGAATATCCTCAGCAAAACCGGGCCCACTGTCGGCCAAAATTAATTCCACAAATTCGTCATCTGCGCTGGCCGAGGCATGGACCACGCCGCCGCCGGGCATGGCATCAAGCGAGTTTAACACAATGTTCACCACGGCCCGTCGGAGCATCTCCTCGTCGGCAAGCATGGTGAGGTCTTCGGGGATGCTGTTGACAAACTTAATTTTTTGGGCGCTTAGTTGTCCAACCAAGGACGAAAGGGCATCGTCGACAATCGCCCGAAGGTGAATGACGCCCAATTTTGGCTCCCGATCGCGAGTAAAATGGAGTAGGTCATTTACCATTGTCTCAAGGGCGCGGAAAGCGGCTTCCAGCCTATCCAGAATGGATGTCCCTTCGCGATCGTGAGCCAAACGGCGACGCAGCAAATTAAGGTAAAGCCCTACGGGCACGAGGTTGTTTCGCACTTCGTGGGCGACATGGGATGCCATCAGCCCGAGGTCTGCCAACCGATTTTTCCGGGCAAGTTCTCTGTTTTTTTGTTCAAGTTCGCGGGTTAACCGCTGGACCTCGGCACGAAGGGCCTCGTGGGTTTGCTGCAGCCGGGTGGTGGCTTCGGTCCAGGCGGCAAGCACCGCCTGAAGCTCGTCCGGCGCCGCCCTTTGGTGGTACCCTAAGCAGGAAGCCGACAGGACTTCGTCCTCTGGCCCCGGGGGTATACTGGCGGCCGGGACGTTGACATCAACGGTTTGCGCCACCAGGACTTTGTCCATAGTTTGCGCCGTGAATCTTGTTCACCCTAGCAAAGACAGGAAGAATCCCCACGACGAGCGACAGCTTCTCATGCATCCCGAGCAAACCGGTTTGCCGCCCTCCTTGGCCATAGAAGAACGCGCCCCTTATCGCGGCGGTTTTTCCCTCCCAATGCGGCGGCCAAGTGAACTAGCCTCCGGTGCGGAAAACGAGCATGAGGAGTGTTTACCTCTTGTAAAAAAGTCCCTAGGGATGCGATGTCGCTTACAAGTTAACGAGTTGACTCCGCCTTACAGACGCTGTCTGCCGAGGCGTAGCTAAGCTTCGGAGACAATATTTCCGGAGAAGTCCGACAATTGCCAGTCGGCCCGATAGGCTTCCTGGGCCTTTGCCGAGGCAAGATGTGCCTCAAGTTGAGCCGCAATTTGGCCGCGGCGAAGCTTCATCTCCTCTTCGCATGACTTTTCCCGCCGCAAAAGCTCGCTAATTAATCTCTGCCCATAGTCCCACAATTGGCGAAGCTTTCCGGGCCAATCCTGGGGAGGCCAGGAACTGCCCGGTGGCCGTGCGCTTCGCCAAGTGCCAAGTGTTTCTTCGGTGGAGTCAAGCTCTGTCAGGATCATCTGCTTGACAGCAAGGATTTCAAGGAGCCGGTCAATTTCGCCGGCTTGAATTACCTTTTCTTGCTCGTCGACAAGAAGATGAAGTTGCTTAAGTAGATCAATTCGCCGGGTAAAGAGGGTCTCCCAGGCCACCACAGCTTTAGCTTGGTCGCCCGATTCGGGTGATATCCCCTCGGGAAGCCCTTGTTGATTCATGTGCGCACCTTGTTACCTACGCCCTCCTTGTCAACTCGGCTTGTCATCGATTCCGACTACCCTACCCCCCTGCGTTATGAAATACTTGCCATTTCCCACTTACTTCCCCCACCGAGGTTGTTGGGACGAAGTGGCATTAGGCCCCATGGCCATGTGCAGAGAGTGAGCATTGGGGTCGAGAATTGCAACGAGATTTGCCCCCTGGTCCCAAGACCGATCGCCTGTAATATCTCAAGCGTGAGGTCAGGCCGGGAGGGCAAGTGCAAAATATCTTGCCCATTTTGTCCAACCTTCAAGGGTTAGGAGCCCACGACCTCCGAAAGCTTATTTGCCTGGGCAGTGCACCTCCTAAGGTCCCAACATTTGAGCGATAAGCGTTTTCCAAAATGAAAGATTAGGAGAAAAGGACGATTCTCCGCCGGATGATCCGACTCGGTCACATAGTTTTAGCAACTGTTGTAGAAGCGACCGGGATTCCGGCGATTCACCGGTCGTCCCTTGGGTGGCCATCACACAAGCGACAAGGAACGCGGCTTCGGGCGTTTGGTCAGCTTCCTTTAGTATTTGTTGTGCGATGGCATTGGCGGCCGGGATATTCCCAGACCCGATATGAGCCATCAACTCAGCTGCCCTTGCATTCCGTAATAACAACTTTTGCTCGGCCAAAGCAAGATCCAGATTGCCGCCTCGAGAGATCTTCGCCTGGATCGGTCCCAAAATCTCGGCTGCTTGCCGGCAAAGTTCGCTGGCCTTTTGCCGCCGTTCGGCAGCCACAGCAGGAAGCGGCTCCTTATTTGCCTCGCTCTGAATTTGGTGCGCTTGTCGCAGCTTGGCATAACCCCAAAGGTACCTTGCAAGGAGGGCCTCCGGGTGGTTCGGGTAGCGCTGGACCGCCTCCGCCAAATAGTCAGCTGCCGCCTCCGCGTCCCCTTTACCTAGAAGAAGCTGGCCTAGTTCAAGTAGGGACTGCCGCCATTCTTTGCTTGCCGGCGTGAGCTCCTGACCGTCCAAGTTGCGCCGAAGAAGCGCCTCGGCTTCCTCCACCTTCCCGAGCTCGCTAAGTGCTTGAGCCGCTAGAACCCTCGCCTCAAAGGCAGCACTGTCCCGAGGGAAATTGAGATAGCATGCTTCGAGATCCCGCAGGGCCGCTTCGATTTGCCCAAGGGCCAGGAGAGCCTCTCCACGATATAAGAGTGCCCACGGGCGGCGCTTAATTGGCTGGTCCTGCATATAGTGAGCGAGGGCTTGAAGTACGCCCCGGGCAGACCGGCCTTTGCGAAAGCACTCTGCGGCCATCCACAGGTGGTCGGGGTATTCTCGCTCCGTGTAACTTCGGGCTGCAAGTTCTAGAAGCACCACGCCGGCCTGGCGAAAGTATTGCCGAGGGTTTGCCACCGTTTGGCTTTTTGGAGGTGTTGACGTAGCCGATTGTTGCTCCGTGCGGGACTGAGAAGATGGACCGGAATCCCTAGCAAGCCCATATTCTCCCGCTTTCCAAAGCGCCTCGGCTTTCATCCGCAGGTGAAGACGAGCATCGACGTGCCCTTTTAGCGACTCGGCAAACGTCAACGCTAGCGCGAACTCGGCATTGTCAAGGAAGTGGCGATAAGCGCGGAGGATTTCCGCCTCTAATTGTGGGCCGATCATCCATCGGTCCCAGTCGAGAAGCTGGAATCCTTGAGGATGGGTTGCCTCGCCGGCTAATTCTACGGCGCGTGTGAACCAATCGGCGGCCGCGGATGATCGCCCCCGCTCCAAGGCAACTTGGCCCAAAGCCCAAGCAGCGGCCACGGCGGGGAGTTGAGGACCGGCTCGTTCAACGGTTCGTCGCCAGGTTTGCTCGGCCGCCTGATAGTCGCCGGCTTCAGCTTGCGCTACTCCCAACCAGTACAGAGCCTCCGAAGTGACCCGACTTGTCAAATTGTCCCAGCGAATGGCCTCGGCTAAGGCGGTCATCGCCGCAACTAACTGCTCATCAGGGGCGGGTTTGCCGGCGTTTGCCCAAGCGCGCGTTCTTTCGCCCTGTGGCGCCTCCGCACGGACTCGAGAAATCAAAATGAGGCCCTCAAGGAGTTTTGCACGTGGGAAATATGGCGAATCTTTGTCAACTTTTTGACAAACCGCCGTGGCCTGATCCCACATCTCCGCGCGGGCTAGTGCCCACGCTTCCCGAAGGCGAAGTTGAGCTTCGATCTCCGCGGGGAAGGCGGCATTTTGAAGAAAACCCGCCAAAAAGTTGACAACGCGTTTTGGATCCGCCTTGGCCCAAGCGTCCGCGAATACTAGCGCCATTAAGGGACGATAGGCGGCCGGGGCTGCGAGAATATCTTTCTCGGTGAGGTTATCTCGGACATCCTCGAGATGACCTAACTGGTAGGACACGTGGGCAAAGACCCACCGGGCCTGGGAAAGCTGGTCGGCTTGGAGACCAAGCTTGATCGCATCTCTTAGCTCGGCTGCGGCCCGAGTGAGGAGCTCTCGCCGTTTGCTGCCCCGGTATTGCTCGCTTAGGGCGGCAAATGTTCGGCCCCGCAGGAACGGGAGTGTTCCGAGGGGGGCTTCTTGAGGAAGGCCGCCAGAACCGAGTTGCTCAAGAAGCTGTAGGGCCCTAGCCGGCTCACCCTCCTGTAAGGCTTGCAGGGCCTGGGCTAGGGTAGGCTGGGACCTCGGCCGGGGCCACATGAGCGTGGCCGCAAGTACCGTCAGCGCGACCGAGCCTACACCTGCCACTGCCAGCAAAACCCGCTGGGTTAGCGTGCCCCAGGGAGAATTGTTGCCCGGTGCATTGGTAGACGTTTCGCTCGGCCCTGAGTCAGAGACGCCCGGCGGTTTCCGCTCGACGCTGATCATGCCTACCGATTATCGAATTTGTCCCTAACAACCCATGTGTCTTACGTCTTTGCCAGTTTGACAGGGCGGGGTGATACCGGCGATGCTTCCGCTTTTTAAAACCCCAGCGCGAACTCGGGAAAAGAGCGCTAAGAGAGCATCCCGGGAGAAATAGGGAAAAAGCGCGGCACAAAGAAGTTATCGACGACCGGCCCCAACCGTTGACGAAAAAACGTAGCTCATCCCACTTCTATGTGTCCAATCTCCAAGCGAGAACCCCCGTTGGTTCCACTCGGGACTTCACCCGGCGCAGCCTCATTTGTCCAAACCGTCAAATAGGGTGTCGAGCGCGGGCAGTCCGAAAAAGCCTAGAAATGACTAGTGGCTCCTTATAGTTGCATGCTTAGCCAAAAGAGGGGTTTTCTGGTGTTGCCGGATGGTAGCCGTTCCCGTCACGGCCAGCTCCGTTGGCCGGTTTGTAACCGCCCCCGCCTAGCAGGTCAAGCTCACTGATTTCCCTCATTAGTTCGACCATATGCAGTATTTCGGTCGCGGCACCCAGTGGGTGGGTCGTTTCTTCCCTATGGGGTGACCTGGCCCTGCAGGTTCACGAAGTTAGAGCTCTCCGATTCCACACTCCAGAGGCCTTTGGCCACGGATACTGATATGTGTCTCGGGCCAATACGTGTCTTGGATCAAGGGGGCGGATTAGAAAAGTCGAGATTGTTTAAAGCCGGGATAGCCGGCTGCCGAAAAAAGGGGCGAGTTCATACGGAGCGGGAGTAGGTTTCAATTCCCGACCCTAGCCTCATCAGAGTGCGCGGCACATCGGGCCCTTGTCGCTGCCGCGAGCGGCTCATCCGTTGGTCCGTTCGCTCGGAGTTTCGGAGTCTTACGAAGGCAACGGACGGCTGCGTGAGGACCGACGAGTTTTCGCCCCAAGAAGTGAGGCGGTTTTGGAACTCGGCAGACAGCATGGAGCGCAGGCGCACGTCTTTGTGACGGGGGCGGGAAGGCACACGAACATAGAAGCTTTCGGGCGCGTCGGCACTTTAGCCTGCGAGGATTGTCACGTTCGCGCAGGATATGCCGGATGGGGTAGCTGGGCAATCTGGAGCGATCCGTAAGCTAAACTTTCGGTGATAGGGCTCAGTTTTTTTACCTTACGGAAACGCGTCTGGCTTGAAGCCACATATTTTCTCCGTCGGTGCTGGTGGCCGCGGGTTAGGGGTTGCCCGCGACTATCTTCGGAATGAACTTAGAAAGGATTCTTTCGATGCAGATGGCCAAAGTTCAGCTTTTCTGTGCACCGAAGGATGATAATCGCCCGGCCGTCAGTAGTCTTTGCGATCGGGTAGAGGTGACTTTGGGAGAGATCTTACCCATTTTGATCGACGCTTGTCTTACCCGACGGGCTTGGATTCGAGACTTTTATGATGAGGCTTTATCAATTTCCCGGGATTTGTACGAGGTCCTCATCGCCTACAAAGCTATTCGCAAAAACCCAGCCTAGCTGCCGCCGAGATATTTCCAACTTATTCGTGCGGAGCACAACCCACTTGCCGCTTGCATCCTTTTTGAGCGGTGGGGCCTTTATCCCAATCTCGCTCCAAGATGGCCGTCCTCAAGCGCTCCGCTGTCAGGAATGTATTACCTGACGACTCTTCGCACCGGGATGCCATCGAACCAAACCGCCAGCGGGTCCGGCTCAGTTACAGTCAGGAAGCCGAAGGGGGTTTGTTTTTCCTCGGGGGGGAGAGGATACACCACCAGGTCGGCGGCTTTTCCGGGGGTGAGCGTACCCACCTGGTCGCCGATGCCCAGCGCCTCTGCCGGCTCGATGGTGACAAGCGCAACGAGCTTTGCCGGGGGCACTTCCGGGTATTTTTGGAAAACGTGGCAAAGCTCGGCCATCAGGTTGAGGTCGGGAGTGGACGCTCGGCTATCCGTCCCGATAGCAAGGCGGACTCCTCGAGCCAAAAGCTCGGCCAGGGGAAACCGCCCCCAGCCGAAATGGCTAAAGCTTCGTGGACAATGAACGATAAACATATGCTCCTGCGTTGCCAGAAAGTCCACGTCGCCCTCACTAAGGAGGTTTCCGTGGATGATTAAAACCCGTGGCGTTTTCGCCAAAAGCCTGAGGTAATCGCCCGCCGTTAATCCGCCTGTCAAATTGGCCGACCATAGGCCGCGCTTTTCTAGTAGCTCTCTCAGCGGCCCGCTTTCTGTTTGCAAAAGCTCAATTTCTTCACTGCTTTCGGCAAGGTGAAAAGCGACGGGTAGCTTTCGGGCGCAAGCAAGATCGACCAATTGGCGCAAAATGTCAACGTGAACCGTATACGGCGCATGGGGCGCAATACCCGGTTTGAGCCCTTTCGGCCAACTAAAGGCTGAAAATTCGTCAATTCTTCTTGATAGCTCATCCGCTTTTTCCGCAAGAGGACTGATACACTCAAGGAAGGCAATACCTTTTGGAATGATGCCCGGCGGGTGGTCGGATGGTGTTGTTTTTCCCCCTTCCCGAGAATGACCTGTCGTCGCTGAATCTGGCCCGCCTGGTTGGCCGGGAAGAATATCTGTCGGTTGCCCCTCTTGTTGACCTGCCACGGTTAGGCAGTAATCGCTCGGAGCGCAGCCCCATTGAGCGATGTCTCCAACCGCCGTAATCCCGAACCTGAGGCATTCAGCTAACCCTTGTTTGACAACCGCGGGACTGTGACCGCCCCGAGCTCTGCGCTGGGCGATAACCGCCTCGATCCAGGTGGCAAAGGAATGACCTTGTGCGGGGATGGGCACTGGGCAATCACTTAGCTCAAGGTGCGTGTGGGCGTTGATAAGCCCAGGTAGGACCGAGGCATCGCCAAAGTCGATGTATGAAGAGGCCCTTGGAAGGTGCGACCGCAGCTTGGCATACTTACCGACTGAGAGGATCCGCTTTTGGGAAATGAGAACAACGCCGTCTTCGATCGGCGGTTGATCCACAGGCACAATCCACCGTGCCCGAATCGCAGTCGGTCCTACCGACTTGTGCACGTCTTCACCTGCGCTCCTGGAAATGCCAGTCAGTCGCGGGCAACCAAGTAAAGGAGACTAGCAAGGGTCATTTCTATATGTGTAACAGCTTTTGCTTGTGAGCGCTTCCGTGGGGTTTGCAATCGGCAAGCAAATTTTCATTCTTGCTTACGGCCGGGGGCGGAAATTCTTGCTTTCCAGCCAAAGCCCCATGTCCACACCGCAAGCGCGCAGACGGCAATGGCGCCCACCATGACGCCGGAGGCGAAGGCAGTACCCCATTGCGGGAGAAAGCCGTCCGCTTGGCCCACCAGATAATGGAGCGGCGACTTAACGCCGGCACGCGCCGCACAAATCATTCCACCATTGTACACGCCGTGGAAGATCACGGCTGGCCAAATGCTCCCGCTGGTTATCACGATTAAGCCGAGGAGAAGTCCAAGGATGGCTGCCGACACCTGCTGGACTGCGAAAGGGTGGGCTAAAGCAAAAACCACGGCACTGAGGCCCACCCCGAGAAGAAATCGCTTTCGCGACACAAAACTCCCCAGCACAACGCCTCGGAAGGCAAGCTCTTCGCATAGTGCGGGCAAGATGGCAAGGACAAAAAGAACCGCCCAAAGCGGTCCTGAGGTGACGAACAATTCTAGCTGCCGCAGTAAGCCGCCCACGGTTTCACCCGGCGGATATAGCTTGACCAATCCTTCCTGCAGAATAGCACCGGCTGGTTGAAGGAGCAGAGCAAGTAAACTGGCAGCCACCAAGTGCCTTAGGGTAAAACGGCTAAACCCGAGGGCCCTCAGCGGCCGACGGGCAAAGATCATCGCAAACGCCAGGGCCGGCAACGCAAATACGCCTAGCTGCGCCGCCAACTGGAGCCTAGCGAATTCTGTGAAGTCCCTCGGCATCTCTGCTCGAACACTCAATGCCAACTTGAGGACGATAATGACAAAGCATGCAACAAGGCCGTGGGCAGGGCGGAGTACCTCCCCGCGGGTGTGCCTAAGTGCGCGGAGCAGATCCCGGGCCGAGAAAACTTCTGCCTCCCGGAAAAGCACCGCCTCGGACTCGAATTGCCGCACCGCCAGATGAATCGCCCATCCGCAAAGGAGGAGTGTGACGGCCCCGGCAGGAAAGAGGTACCACCACTCCCCGCCTAGTTGGCCGGCCAAAAAGCTCTTCAGCACAAGAACAAGGCCAGTTACCGGAATGAGGCTCGTTCCCAGGGATATGTCAACGCCGGGGGTGGTCGGTAAAAGCACAAGAGGCATAGTAATTAAAATGACGGGCATCAGGTAATACTGTGCTTCCCGGCTACTTCGCGCTTGGGCTGACAGAGCAAGGCTTATCGCCGCAAACATCACCGCAACCGGTAGGAGCGCCAACAAAAGCCAAGGGGCGAGGGCGAAAGGCGGCGGTCCAAATTGCGGCAATTTCTCCAGAAATAGCCAGCCGCTCAACATCATACTGCCTACGTTAGCAATTGAGGTAAGCGCACTAAAAAGACTGATGGCGAGCAACTTGCCGAGCACGATTTCTCCCCGCCGGGCCGGAGAAACAAGGAGGGTCTCGAGGGTTCCCCGCTCTTTCTCGCCAGCGCAGGAATCAATTGCCGGGTAAAAGGCACCGGTAGCAGCCCAGATAATTAACAATATCGGAAGCAGTCTTGCCCACAGGGCGGCCCCTTGTTTACCACGAGTGACGGCGACGTCGGATGCTTTCAAGGCGAAAGGTTCCAGAAGCTCAGCCGGCACGCCGCGAGCGGCAAGCTGTTGTCGACGCCATGCTTCTCGCCAACGGTCAAGGACCGCTTGGAGTCGCCCGTAGGCCACCTGCGAACGGTCACTTGCAGTCGAATAGAATACTTGAGGCTGATCCAACGCCGGTTTGTCCGCAGTGTGATGCCCCGATGGATTCTCTCCTAGCCAACCGAGAAACTCCTGCGGAAAGTAAACGGCGACATCCACCCGGCCGGAAAGAACAAGCTGCTCCGCCTGATAGCGTACGACCTCCGGGTTATCTTCGCACGTAATACCGAGTTCGGCAGGCCGAAGAACGATTAGCAGGCGCTGTCGGCGAGCGTCAACAAATAGGGAGGGGTGAAACAAAGTGGGATTGCCTTCATCCAAGAGGGGCGGTCTTAACTTGTTCGGAAGGTAGCCGGGAGGTGCTAGCACCAGGACCCGGCACGGCTTTTCCTCCATAAATTGAGCCAGTTGAAAGACGCTAAAAGCGACCACTGGATAAAGGACAAGTGGCAGGACGGCCATCATGGCCATTGTCCGCCGGTCCCGGAGGTGGTCCCGGATCTCCCGGAAGGCGATGAGCCGAATGTTTCGTAACCTCATAACCGTCGCTTCAAGTGGCTGGCTAATCTGGACCTTCAAAACCCATGGTGTTTATGTCAACGCGCGGCAGGGCCATCCTTTTAAGATTTGAGCGTTACTGGTCGCCGGGTCGCTTCCCTTGCTCCGAAGTCTCCCTTTTTTCCGGTAACTCGGGGATTATCCTTTCAACTGGTAGCCGCATTCGCCGAGGTCCCTCCACGTCTCGCACTTGTAACACTATTTCTGAACCGGCTTGGACATCGGCGAATTCGCACGGAATTTGTACATGGTGCCTACCAGGACCGAAGACCTTAGGCGGGGTGGCCACGCGTTTATGCTTTGGCGAAAACACTTCGAACACAAGATGCACTTCGCCATTTGTGCCGTTGACTAATTCGATATGAACAACCCCGGCCGCACCTGACGACTTCCAGCGGGCGTGGATTTCAAGGCCTGGCCAGATAAGTTTCAGCCGGCGATAAATCGTCCACTTAAAGGTTTGCGGCTGCTCGAGGAGCCATTCCCAAGCAAATTGGTGGTGATTGCCGGTGGCAGTGGCCGACACAGCGATCTCGACCGGTTGGCGGAAAGATTCACTCGGCTTAAGTTGGAAACCCATCTCGCTGGGCCAGATTCGGAAGCCATCCGGCGCTCGAAACCGCACGCGACCGGCGACGGCCGACCCGGTCGGATTGCGGAAACATACCTCCAGGCGCTGAGGCCGGCCCGGAAGTGGCGCCATTTCCGCCGGTTGAAAGTCCGCATCTTTTTGCCAAAGCATTGGCCAAAGACTAGGGCTTACAACAAATGTCGGGCTTGGTTTAAGGGTGAGCGGAACCGGTTCCGTCCCCGGGTCAACAGCATGGATTTTGCCACCTGCGTCAACAGTTAGCCCTCCTTCAGGAAGTGAAAAGTAAACTTGTCGTGTCTGATCACCCCAGGCTACCAGAATTGCGCCCTGCCTCGAAGTGAAAAGTCGCCCCTCGGCACCTTCGTCCACTGGGAATGGCCCGACGTACTGGCACCCATCCAGGAGCTTTGCCCCCAGGTGCCACGGGAGGAAAAGTTCCAGCGGCTCGCCTTCAGGTGTGATCATTCGCCCAAGCAAACTCGGCTCCAATCGCAGGAAAAAATAGGAAGCCCCCGAGCTGGCCGCTTCGCACATGGCTTTAAGCATTTCCCCGGCAGCCGATGCATCCTCAGAGACATCTTTTTCAGGCCAAGAGGTTAAAAGGATCTTCTGGTATTCGACTTGGCCATTGACTTCTGGCTTTTCCGGTTTTGGCGCGGGGGGTTTTCCCTGACTGGGAGGACTTGTCGGGAGCTTTACCCTGGCGGCGGGGCGAGCGATAAAGCCTGCGGCGGGAAGGGATTTACCTGAACGGTTCCCGAAAGCTAAGGCAGATGTTGCCAAAGCCGAGTTTGCGCCGAAGGGAATTACCACCTCTGCCGTTTGATCTGCCGGCCAACTGCGACCAAGCCGGGCTATTTCCTCCACAGCTTCTTTTTCCGTCCGGGCAGGCGGATACCTCTCGTCTCCAAGCTGGACGAAACGGAAGGTCCCTGATCCGCGCCCAGATGTCGCAGTTTGGTCAAGCGTCCAGCGCGCAATCGGATCGGAATGCGGCACTACTGGAGAAGTGACAAGGAGTGCATGCCCAAGCTGGGCGAGTGGCGCAAGAATAGCGCTTGCCTCAAGGCCAGTTCCCGAGCGGGTTGGGGATAGCTCTTCGGTTGTCAACTCCCAGCGAACAAGCGTCGGGGCTAGGTTGCCCAAGATGGTCATGAAATGTGAATCCTGGTCCCTCAGTGCTGATGGGGGCAAACTCCACCCGAATTGGCAAACGGTTGTCTGAAGTAGGGGAACTACCTCAGGCTCAGGTAAGAGCTTTCTGGAGGGCGGCAACGTCAAGTTTGGGAGGACGGTAATTGGCCTTGCTACCTGGTGAGTGTGCGGTTTGCCCGCGGCCTTTATTTCGATAAGCAACCAATAAAATCCCGGCGGGATTGAATGTCGCACAAGAGTCCCGGACCAGAGCGCATAAGGGGGGGAATTTACCACGAAAGCCCCGCTTCCGGCATGGGCGCCGTGATCCACAAGCGTTGGGAGAGTGGCGCCTGTGGGGCTTATTACCTCCTGTTTTCTTCTAGCGACGGGAATGGCGAATTCTTCTGCTTGCCCCTCTTGGGGAATAAGCCTGCCGGTGGCTGAAATCTCCTCACTCCCAATCCAAAGACCGTCAAGCTTAATTTCCAAAGATCCACCTGGCGGGACGAGCGAAGCCGAAGGAACGACTTGTACCGTGGCCCGGGGAAGGCGCCAGAGACGCACTTGCTTGATCCGTACCGCGCCTTCACAGGAACTGCGACCATGAGGGATCACGTCCACGTGGATTTGCACGGAAGCCTGCGCGCCGGGGGAGCTGACGCTGTCTGCAGAGGGGGACAGCCATACGCGTAGAGTTCCGGATTGGGGCAGCGATGGCTGCTCGACGGGTATGTGAGGCTCACCTGTTTGTGGGCTGGCGGCCGGCGCAACTGCGTCCGGGCGAAGGGGAACTCTCCCATAAGTCCTTTTCTTACAGAGGATTCGTTTACCGTCGGGATCGACCAAAGCGATCTCTCCAGCAACAGTGCCGAGGAAGCCCTCGGCGTGAAACATCACTTCGAGTAGGTAGTCAAAGATGGGCTGTGGGGGCGTGAAATAGGACAAGCCCACCCTTCCCCCCTCCGGTATGATCCAAAGTCCTCGGTCGGTGTATGGGGAGTTGGCGGCCACCGGTACTTGCCCAGGCTCGGTCGCCGTGCCGGAAGGCAATGAGTTGTTTAAGGATGGCGCATCCGAAATACCTTTCCAGGTGGGCTGGTCGCAGGGTGGAGCATTCGTAATGTTGCCATTATCGTGAGTTTGATTGTGGGCAATATAAACTTTCGGAAAACGCGGATATTCCGGTCCCCGGGTTCGGGTCCAGCCGTCCGGCCAAGAATCGAAATCGCGGTCCCAATCTTGGCCGAAGTCGCAGTCCAGAATCAGAAAGCCAATGAGGTCAAGCTCTGGCCCTCCGTCGACCTTCCAAGTTAGCTGCACTGGATTCCCCGTGGGGCCCGTGGCGACATCGCCTGCCGGTAGGCGGGCGACGAGGTAGGGCTCCGCCCTCAGCTGAGAAATCGTGCCCCCGAAAACGAGCACCACCAGGGTTACGGCCCACAGTCGGGGAATCTCCCAAATTGCGGTTTTCATCGGCACAGCGCCGCTTTCCTTTTTTAACCATCTCGCCATTCTTGGAGCCCTTAAAACCCCGGGCGCTGCCGGCCTAGTCCACTGCACCGGCCCATTAGGAAGGCAGAATCAGTCCAATTCTCGTCGCCTTGTCGGTACCGACAAAAGTTTAGGTTGGCGGTTTCATCGTGTCTTTTTCGCCAACCAGGCTCAGGGGCGATGGAATCAGGATGGATCACCGGTTTTGCGCGATGGTGAGGACGCGCATTTGTGCGTGGTGCTTGGGATGGTGATCAGAGGTACTCTCGAAATAGCTCCACGAGGGAAGAGTGGCGCTGCGATCGTTGGTGGATCTTACCAAATAAAAAGGCTCGGCCGTAAGGTCGGCACAGAAATCTTTGGAAAAAGACCCTTAACCTCAGGGGCCGACCTATGGAAGGCACTGCCATTAACCACCTTTTGCCCGAAGACCGCAAGATCCGTCTCGGGTTCTCCGTCGCGAGCGCCCGGTGCACATGATCTTCCTGCCGCTGTTGCGGGAGCCCAGATGCTGCCACCGGAGGAATTTGACCGGCCATCACCGCCGGCAAACACTGAAGGAACTAGTGGTGGGTGAACCCGTGCCTTCAGGTCAGTCCCACCACCGTCTCCCAGGTCGAGAAAGCCTATTGTCAAGGGGGTCTGGCACAAGCCTTATAGCCCCGGCCGAAGGAAGGTGGCTGTTGCCGGTATGGGTCCCCGAAAGTTTCCTGGAGAAGGTACCTGGCTGGGACTCCAGCGTGCTTTTCCGGTTGGGAGTAGGGGGTTTAGAACCGTCTCTTTTTCTCGGAATGAGCCGGGTGGGATGTTAAAGCGCCGAGGCCTTTCGTTTACGGCGGGGCCTTACCGGCGATTGTTGTTAAATGTCCCCCGTGCTCGTGGAGGGCGCGCAGTTGCTGACCCGGCGCGCGAGACTTCAAAGATCGGGATCGTCTTCTGCGCCTTCTGGGTGTGAGTTATGCAACTTCTCGTCCGGGCTTCTGGCGGCGTTGGCAGTGGAATTTCTAAGAGTTGTTCGGCTTCCGCCTGGAGGCGGCGGATTTCTTCGAGGGATTCGGCGGAGAGTTTTTTGAAAGGCAGATGCTCCAAGGCTCTCTGGTATGCCTGGCGGGCTTCTTCTTTTTGACCGGCTTGCCAGCGAGCAATCGCTAAGAACACCAAACCAAGGGTGTTGTTCCCTCGCAAATGCAGGGACTTATCGAGCGCTTTGGTCGCCTCTTTCCAATGGCCTGCCCGGTAATTGGCCACGCCCAGCGTGGTCCAGCAACTCGGGCACCCGGGGGCCAGCTGGGCGGCCTTCTCGGCCCAGCGCCTGCTCATACTCATTCCTGTCCCAGAAAGTATTAGCGCGGTTTCTGCAAGGCCCCCGAATTCTCGGCGCGCATGCAATAGTTCCTCCACGCGACGGCGCAGCTGCGTATCCCCGCGGTAGGCTCCCTCCAGGAAGGCGGGCCATTGATGGGCCGAGTAATGCTCGATCGCATCCAAGAAGATCGATTTGGCATCCGGACGTTCGCAGTTCATGACCTAATGAAGCACGCTCCGCGTGCTTCCGCCTCCTTACTCCATGGCGCCATTTGGGCATCGGTTTTCCGACCGATTAATCTTCCCGGCATAGTTCCACATACAGCCACGCCCGGGCATACGCCCAGTGGCGGTAGGCTGTTGAGACTGATTTACCGAGGACTTCGGCGGCTTGTCTGACCGGGAGTCCGCCCAGGTAAAGCATTTCGGCCAGTTGAGCTGCGAGCAGATCCTGTTTCGCGAGCTTCTGGATTGCGTCGTCTAAGGCGAGAACTACCTCAGGGGGTGCGGAAGGCGGCCAGGTCGATTTTCTCGAGGCTTACGCGGCACCGGCCTCTGCCCCGTTTCAATCGGAGCTTTGCGCCGGGCATTCTCGATAAGAATCCTGCGCATGGTCTCGGCCGCCGCGGCGAAAAAATGCCCCAGCTTTCCCAATGGTGCGCCCTTTCGGCCTCGACCAGCCGGATGTAAGCCTCGTGTACCAGGGCTGTCGCTTGAAGGGTTTGCCCAGGCTTTTCCTGGGCCATTTTCTCCGCGGCGAGTCGGCGTAGCTCTTCGTAGACGAGGGGCAAAGGCTGTCCAGCAGCCTGAGGGTCGCCCCGCTCGATGACGCAAAGAATCCGGGTCACCTCCTGCATACCTTGCCCCCTTCTCCTGGGGACTGCCAGTAAGAGTGACGCCCCCGTTTTAGCTGAGGGATTGGGAATTCGTACGTTTGGGGGGTTTATTTGTGGGTTCAAGGGCTGGCTCTTCGCCCAGCGGGGGTAATCGCGCGCTAGGGATTTGGGGCCGGACATTTGGATTGAGAAGATTCGCCCTCGAGGATGGCGAAAAGACTGCGGTTGCCTCTTCCTTGGGGGGTGGGTTATTCCGCGCCAGCTTGGGCGGCCTTTGGGACATGATCACGCGATTTAGAGAGCTTTCCGGACGCATCGACATATGCTCGTCACCCGGGGCTCCATACAGGTCTTTTCGTGGCTCCATACATCGGGAGTTCCCGTGCCGCCGATGCGCCCGTCTGCATCCGTCTTAGTGAGCAGAATGGCCTTACGCCCGGGGGCAGTGGGTCGGCTCTCGGGAGCCAAGCTCGCGCGATCGACAAGTAGGGTTAAGGAATTAATTGCCTTGGCCGCTGCGGCTTGCAAATCCGGCGAGAATGTGCGGGACCTTGAACGGGAAGGCCGGGGAAGACTTAAAGGAAATCATGGGGCTCCACGATAGCCCTCTTGGTTCAGGTAGAAGCGTACTCTTGACGTGGGGCGAGCCTTGACCTCGCGGGAGAGCTTTCTCAGCCGAATATTGGAATGACCATGGGGGACAAACATTAATCGGTCTGAATACCGTAACATTTGGAACGCGGATTCAAGAAATTTTGGAAATTTAGTCGGTAGGAACAAGCAAGCAGGAATTTCGGCCCCGGTTGGGCAAACTCTTTTTGGCCAGACCCGAGCGTTTTGGGAAGGAGGTCTCAGCTGTGGCAAAGTTGCCAATTGCCGTGGATTTGGGTGCCCTGGATGAGCCGTTTCGGGAAGCCCTTCGCACGGCGAAGGAACTTGGGGCAGACGCCATCGAACTTGAGGCAACCGGCGACCTGGCGCCGCGGCGGGTAACGCGGACCGCCATTCGGGAGATCCGCCATTGGTTGGATAATTTTGCGCTGCGTTGCGCCGCCGTGCGATTTCGAACACCTCTCGGCTTTGACACATTACAGGACCTGGACTGGCGAATTGCGGAGACCAAAAGTGCGATGGAAATGGCCTACCAATTGGGGGCCAAGGTGGTTGTCAATCACATCGGACGCGTGCCGGAAGATGAAAAGAGCGATCGGTGGAAGCTTTTGCAGGAGGTTCTGACGGACCTGGCAACTTACGGTGCTCGGGCAGGAGCTATTTTGGCCGCTGAAACAGGGACCGAGCCGGGTGAAAGATTGGCCAATCTCTTTGCCCGCCTACCAGAAGGGCTGATTGGTGTGACACTGAATCCCGGGGCTCTGTGTGCGGCGGGTCACTCCGCGGAGCAAGCCGCTGCCGCCTTAGGGCGGTGGATCGTCCACGTCCATGCGACCGATGCTGCGGGTGATTTGCTCCATTACCGCGGTCAACTTGTGCCGCTTGGTCTTGGGGCAGTGGACTGGCTGGCGGTTCTCGCCCAGCTTGAGGAGTGGAATTACCGCGGCTACTTCTGCGTAAGCTCGCCGCCTGGATGCGATCCGCACGTGGAAATCCGTCGCGCGATCGGCTTTTTGCGAAGACTCTGATTGGCCACCAGGACCTAGGGAGCGCACAGGCTCGAGAATTTCCAGCCAGTTTCCCCGGGCGCCGGATTTTGTTGACGTTGGCACCTAAACCCGCAAAGGAACGGGGGTGGCCGGCCTTTTGGAAGTTTTTAGGCAGTTTATGGGTGAGCGGCTAGGCTTCCGGCTGAGGCCAACTTGGGTGGAGAAAACGCCCATCTCGGGCAATTAGCTGTCCATCTGCATAAATTTCGCCCCCTTGCCGCAAATCACATACCAGATCCCAGTGGAGGGCGGATTTGTTTGTCCCGCCGGATTCCGGATAAGCTGCCCCCAAAGCCAGGTGAAAGGTGCCACCAATTTTTTCGTCGAAAAGAGTATTTTGTGTGTACTGGCGGATACCATAATTCGTCCCTAGTGCGATCTCCCCGGGAATTCTTGCCCCCTCATCCTGATCGAGCATAGCATGAAGGAACGCCTCACCGCGACTGGCAGTAGCTTCCACCACCCGGCCATCGCGGAAGCGCAAGCGAATTCCGTCCACCTCGCGCCCTTGATAGACAGCGGGGAAACTGACGGCCAGTGTGCCCTCCGTTGCATCTTCCAGTGGAGCTGTGAACACCTCTCCATCAGGAAAATTTTCTTTTCCGTCGCAATTTATCCACGTGCGACCGGTGACAGCCACGCGAAGATCTGTTCCCTGTGGCGACACGAAGCGGAGCTCCTGAACCCGCGAGAGGAATTCGACCATTCGATCCTGTTGTTCACTGAGCCTCCGCCAGAAGGCGACCGGGTCCTCAAGATGAAGCATTCCCGCGGCAAAGACAAAGCGCTCGTATGCAGCAACTGACATGTGTGCATCCTGCGCCGCCGAGGGACACGGAAATTGGGTGAGAACCCAGCGAAGCTCTCCTCGGGCGGCCCGTTCCATTAGGCGATTAAGCCGCCGCTTGGCAGCCTGAGTTAGAAGTGCTTGCCTCGCCGGGTCATAAGTGCTTAAAGCCTTGGTGTTCTCGGAGCCAAGTAAGGTAATCGACACATCCACTCGCTCAATCATGTACAGTGCGACGGGATCCTCAAAGCGGAGTTGGTCCTCATTGGCATGTTCCAACTTCAGCCAGGCGGCATCTTCGAAGAGCACCTCCGTAAGAGGGTGGCCTCCTGCCTCCAGGACAGCTTGGTAAACAGCGGTCATGAGGGGCCGGGTTATAAACGAGCCGGCAATCCGGACCACTTCTCCCGGTCGAACCGCGGTGGAATAGTGGACTAAGACCTTGGCTAACTTCTGCAAACGGGGATCTTCCATCCAGCAAGGTCCTCACTCAAAAGGGGGAAAAACTCCGCACGAGATAATCAACAATCGGGTTCCGGCGGCTTGAACTTCTGAGCCGCCTTACCTTCCGGTGCGCTACCCCCGGGCTTTGGGCATGTTTGCCTTGCAGAGGCGAAGGCGCGCTTAACTCTGCCAATTTGAACCCCACTTGCCGCGGCCCACAAATGCCGGGAGTGACTCCGACTGCCTTCGGATCGGGAATCGTGTTCTCGAATGGAGTTTTTCTGCCTCGCCCCGGGGCTTCAGTCAGCAATTTTGGCCTAAGTTGCCTTTCTGTCCAATTGGCCCGGTTTGGGAGCAGTCCTGGCCACGGGCTTTTCTGCCACTCATGCCCTGCGAAAAGCTAAGCTTTTTAGAGGGGGCTTCTCGAAGGTGCAAGGTACGGCCGTCGCCGACCTCTAAAAGGCGAACCTCATCGAGAAATAAGGCCGCTCGATAAGCCCGCCATGGGTGTAACAAACCTACGTACCACTCGGGGGGTGAAAGGGATTGGCTAATGGCCGACCTGCTGCGGCCGGCTGGGGCGAGTCTCGGTGCAGGTAATACTCAGGTTAGTTTTGCGGCAAGAGTGCTGCGGTGGTCGGGTGCACGGACGGGTGACTTTGGAAACTGGCCGCACCTGAGGAGGGGGAGGTGGACCCTCTGCGGTATTTGGTCGGGAGGATCAGCTGCCGGAAGTGCCGTTGGTGCCACTGGTCCGTTGGTTTGCGGATCAAGCAAGGTTGCCCAGGCAAGGTTCGGGTACAGCCCGACTTCTCGTGCCGCCTAAATTAGGCGATTGTACATGGCAATTACTAAGATGATGATGTTTCTACTGGGGAAAATACCGTATGCGATTGGAATTTCCTTCCGTAAGACGCTCCGCCACTCGCAATTCTCGCGGGGATCCAAGCCGAGTGGGAGCGATTTCGGTTGAGTACGCGGTTTTATTGGGCCTTATTTTGGCCATAGCCTTCGCGGCTATTGTCCTTTTTGGGCAGGAGGTGCTCCGGATTTGGACGAGTAATTCGGACATACTAATCCCGGCTCTTGGCTACACCGGGATGCCAAGGCGCCTGCCCGAGGGACTTCCCGGGATACTTGCTTGCCATTAAAATGAGCATGTTGTGGTTAGTGGCTGCAATCACCGCGGAGGCCCGCCAGAACGGCGGGAGACAAGTGACGGTCACTGCCACAGTTGGGTGTAGCGCCCAACGGAGCGTTTCAAGCGGATTTGGTTCTCGCTAACGCCCCCTTCGTCTAGAGGCCCAGGACGTCGGATTCTCAGTCCGAAAACAGGGGTTCGAATCCCCTAGGGGGTACTTTGAGGATGGTTCTGGTCACCTAAGGGTCTCTACTTCTCCGGCAATTGTGCGCTTCGAGACTTCCCTCCTTTGCTGTTGCCCATCCATCTTGCGTGGGGTTTTTCGAGGTGATGGTTGCCTATAGTTCCCGAATTTTTGTCAGTTGTGATGTGAGTTGTGATCCGAAAGCCCGCGCAGGGTTGTCGGTCGAAAATAGCCCGCCGTAGAGTAATTCATGATTTGTTGGCTTCGGTGCCGGATTTGGGTGTGATTGAGCTCCGTAACGACAGGGCGATCGGTGGGGCAACTTCGAGGTTTATGCCACAGAGCGATTTTGCAAACTAACTTTGTCGGGAATATGATGAAGGAGGGTGCCTTATCCGAAGGCGGTTTCCGAGAATCTAGGCGAAGGCACATCGCAGATAATTGTCACTTGTCGTAAGCCTTTCAGTGGGTGGAGAGAAAGAATCTCCGCTGATTGTGGCGGCAGGCGAAGGCCGGCAATGTTCGTTGGATATGCCGAATGAGTCCCGAGAGCGGTCGCATCCCGGAAAGACGCGGTTCAAGCTTTACCCGACCGAGCTCTGACCCTGGTTCGGCCCGGGGACCCGTACCGGCCGACTCGCAAGACCCCACAGTGATTGCTCGTCGCGAGCCGGTCCCGCCCGTTGACTTTACTGTCCCCCTGGTACCGCGATTGCCCTTCCCTGGGGAGGTGGTCGGTCATTTCCGCATTGAGGAATTTATCGGGGGAGGGGGGATGGGACGAGTGTTTCGGGCAACGGACCTGCGGCTTGAGCGGCCAGTAGCGCTAAAAATTTTGCCTCCTGACCAAGCAGCCGATGGAGAGACCCGCGCCCGATTTCTCAATGAGGCACGCTCGGCGGCCAAGCTTGTCCATCCGGGCTTCGCGCTTGTCTACGAAGCTGGTGAGGATAATGGACTTTTGTACATTGCCTTCGAGTTTATCGAAGGTGTCAACTTGCGGACAATTGTGGAAAAGTACGGGCCTCGAAGTGTGCCAGAGGCGTTGCGAATTGTTCTCCAGGTGGCAGAGGCTTTAGCCCATGCGGCCAAGCTGGGGGTGGTGCATCGGGATATTAAACCGTCGAATATTCTGCTGACAAATGAGGGTACGACCAAACTGATTGATCTTGGGCTTGCCCGGCTGCAAATTCCAGGAAGTGATCGGGCGGAATTAACCGCAAGCGGCGTCACGCTGGGAACGTTCGACTATATTTCCCCGGAACAAGCCCGTGATCCGCGCACGGCAGATCAGCGAAGTGATATTTATTCGCTGGGCTGTACCCTTTTCTTTTTGTTGACAGGAAGGCCCCCGTATCCGGGGACAAATGTCATCGAGAAGCTGCTCCAGCATCAGGCAGAGCCGCCGCCAGACATCAGGCGGCTCCGCCCGGATGTCCCGCCAGAGGTTGCCCGGCTTATCATGCGGATGATGGCCAAACAGCCGCAGGACCGGTTCCAAACTGCCCAGGAGCTGGCCGCGGAAGTTCGCCGCATCCTCAATCAGCTTGCGTTATTGCCTGCCGGCAAGCAAATCGGCCCGAGGCGGCAGGTGCCCATCCCCCGCTGGCTCCGAAGGCACGTTCCCTGGGTCGTCCCGGTTATACTTTTGCTTTTGGTCGGGTGGCTCCTTTCGGTGTTGTGGAGCACGCGGGCTCCCGAGGATCTGACCCCTGCTGAGCCCATCCCACAGCTTCTCCCGCCCGGCAACTAAGAGTTACCCGCCGCGCCTAGGCGATGCTCTGAACAGTTCTTATCGTCTATGATCCGCCGCGATGGGATTACTCCCCGGGGGGTTTCCCGCCAAAGGCGGTCCATTTGTGCCAATGCCGCAAATGACTGCCGCTTTACGAGGCTTCCCAAGCTCGCCCCAAAAACAAAAATCCGGGCGGTGAGGGTCCAGCGAACGCCATCGCGCTCGGGCGCACCCGGTTTCCAGGAGTGAGGCTTTTTTAGCTACCCCAAAGGGAGCATTCCCACACGGGCCTCCGCGGTCAAAACCACCGCGGGCCCCAGACACCGGGAAAGCGCGTATTGAGCAGCCAGACTACTGCTGAGGTTTCGCTCCTTCGGCAGGTGCGGGTTGTGGCTGAGAGGGTTGTTCCGGTTGGGAAGGTTGTTGAGGCTGGCCTTCTGCCGGCGGAGCCGGGGCAGGTTGCTCGGCCGGCTGAGCGGGCTGGGGTGCCGGCTGAGCTGACGGCTGCTCAGCTGGCATCGCGCCGCCCGGGGGCGGTTGAGCGCCTTCCTGCGGCGCGGGCTGCTGGGGCTGGGCGGGCGGCGGTGCCGTCGGCTGTTCTTGGGGCTGTGCTGGCGCCGGCTCTTGCGGCTGGGTTGGGGCCGGCGGTTGCGGTTGGGCAGCCTCCTGCGGCTGAGCAGGCTGCGCCGGAGCCGGTGGTGGAGCAGCCGGCTCAGTTGGCGGAGTCAACTGCGGCATCGGCTGCTCAGGCTGTGGTTGAGCTTCCGGTTTTTGCTCGGCTTGTGGCTGAGGCTGTTGAGGCTGGGCCGGCTCGGTAGGCGGTGCCGGTTCTGTTGGCTTTGCTTCCCCGGTGGGCTTCGGCGCCGGAGGCTGAACCGACGGCGTGGGCGCCGGTTTCGGCTCTGGCTGCTTAGGAGCGCACCCTGCAACCAATATACTGGCCATCAACACTACGCAAACAGCTGCTAACGTGTTTCGCATAGCCCTGTCCTCCCCAAATGCGAGGTTAACATTGAACACGCGTGTCACCGAGCTGACGCTTCCCCGAACACAAGCGCGAACTCAGACGCATCCACAACCCTCTTCACCTCCGGATGTCGCCATTAATAGCCTACCAAGGCGATGAGCTGCGGTAAACTAAGCGTAATTTTTTCCCACTCACCAAGCGTTTTCGCTTTGATGTCGCCGTCATCCGCGCCCGCTGCCCCCGGAGCCAATTTCCAGTTTTTTGAGAACTCGCGCTCGTAAAAATCCTTGTGGCGTATGTCCCATAACTTTTCCGCTCTTTTTGTGTGATTCATGAACCTTTGCTGGGCGGCTTGGCCGACCTTAATCGTGCCCGGATGGCGGCCAGCCTTTCCTGAAGTATTTTCTCGAAGCCCCTATCCGTGGGCTGATAATAGATGCGGTCTACGCCTAAATAGTCCTGGGCGGCAATAGCATCCGGTGCCTCGTGGGCATATTGGTAACCTTGGCCATGCCCCAGGCGTTTGGCCCCAGCGTAGCTGGCATCGCGGAGATGTCGGGGCACAGGGAGGACCCGCTTTTCCCGGATGTCTTCCCGGGCCAAGTTGAGAGCCACATAGGCGGCGTTTGACTTGGGGGCACAGGCCAGGTAGGTGACCGCGTGAGCAAGGTTGAGGCCACATTCGGGTAGTCCGACTATTTCGCAGGCTTGGGCGGTGGCCACCGCCAACGGGAGGGCTTGAGGGTCGGCATTGCCTATGTCTTCGCTGGCCAGGATAACCAGCCGCCGGGCAAGAAATCGTACGTCTTCCCCGCCTTCGAGCATCACGGCCAGCCAATAAATTGCGGCATCCGGATCACTGCCGCGGATACTCTTGATAAGCGCACTGATCGCGTCGTAGTGGTGATCGCCGGTGCGATCATAAACGACAACGCGTTTTTGGACGGCTTCGCGGGCAAGATCCACAGTGAGGTGAACGGGCTCCTCGTGGGTAGAGAGCACCGCTATTTCCAGGGCCGACAGTGCCCGGCGCGCGTCTCCATCGCTTGTCTCCGCTAGGTATTGAAGCGCTTCTTCGTCAACAATCACCCGGCGATTGCCTAGGCCGCGCTCTTTGTCTTCCAGCGCCCGGCGAAGGAGGGTCTTTATGTGTTCGCAGGAAAGGGGCTCGAATTCGAAAATTCGGCTGCGGCTAAGCAGGGGTGCTGTTAATGAAAAGAACGGATTTTCCGTCGTCGCCCCAACCAGGATGATCACCCCATCTTCCACATCTGGCAGGAGTACGTCTTGCTGTGCACGGTTAAAGCGGTGGATTTCATCGATAAACAGGAGGGTCCGCCGCCCTGTGGTTTGCAATCGCCGCCGGGCATCTGCGAGGACTTCCCGAAGTTCGGCAACGTTACTTCCCACCGCACTTAGCTGGACAAAATGAGCCTTAGTTGCCCCAGCGAGTAATCGTGCCAGAGTGGTCTTGCCGGTTCCAGGTGGCCCGTAAAAGATGATCGACCCTAAACGGTCAGCCTCGAGGAGTCGCCGCAGTAACTTCCCAGGCCCGAGGAAGTGCTCCTGCCCGACAAATTCTTCCAGCGTGCGCGGTCGCATCCGTGCTGCCAGGGGCATGGCCTGCTCGGCGAAGATCCGTTCTTGTTCATGGAAGAGGGACATCGCTTCGGAATCCGGGGAGAGACCGGTTTGTGGAAACCAAGTTGGGGTTAAAAGAAGCCGGGTCTATAGGATTCAACTGTCAACAGTTATCGGATCTTTGCCCCGCATCGGCACTCCGGTTCGAAAACCGCCGAAAGCTTCGCTCGCGGTGGAAATTACGACAATATCCGCTGCATTTCTCTCGGGCGACTTTCCCCACTACCACTCCGGCGATAAAGGGCCCGAGGCCGGTAGCATTGGTGCTAGCGGACATCCGGAGCAACGGGGCTGGGTCCGGCAATGTCTTTTGCCCACCTGTACAAGTAGTGCATGATATTCATTGTACAGCTTGGCATCTCGGGGGAGGTGATCTTCGAAAAGCTCCTTCAAAGTTTGGTAGTCGCTCTCAAAAGGTGCCCATCCGTGGCGCGTAACCACGCGATAGGTGTACGTATCAACGACGAATGTGGGAATGTGTCCGGCGTACAGGAGGATAGAATCGGCAGTCTCCTGACCGATGCCTTTTACTCCGAGGAGCTGTTCACGGAGTTTTTCCGGTTTTTGCCGGAACATCCGGGCCAACGAGCCCCCGTATCGCTCGACCAAGAAGGCGATCAGGTTCTTGAGACGTTTGGCTTTAACTCGGAAGTATCCGGCCGGGCGAATAAGTTCTGCTAGTTCATCCTCGGGGAGATGGTACAGCTTTTCCGGCTGCAAATACCCGGCTTTTTTCAATCTTGCGATTGCCCGTTCGACGTTCTTCCAATTTGTGTTTTGAACAAGCACTGCACCGACGAGAACCTCGAAGGAATTTTCGGCTGGCCACCAGTTTTGCGGTCCGTAAGCCGCGTAAAGGCGTTCGAAGGCCTCCTGAAGGATTTCCGCGGTCGCCGTCACGCTAAGCTCACCTTTCCAGCAGGGGGACGCTTGATTGGCAAATTGCCTAACACCGCCGAGCTCGGGACATGGCGGGAAATCTTCGTAAAAACCGCAATTCCTTTCGCAAAGGCGAGCGAGAAAGTTCTTTTTCGGCCGGATAGCTCCTCGAGAACAAACTGCTCGGGAAATCCCATGGATCATTGCTACTCAATCGTGTCGCCAAAATTGTAGCCCGCGTGTGGCTCGCTGGAAGCCAACACCAAGCCAGCCGAGCCGGCAGATGACTCGTCCAAGTTGCCTGGTTTCTACGGGCTGATTGTTTCGCGACTCTCTTGCCAGGGGACTTTTCTCCCGCAGTATGCAAGGCCTCTTGTCCTAGGCTTTGGCTTCTAAAAATGTTTTGGCCCCAGAAGATTCTTATGACCAATCATTGACTCAAGTTGCGCTTATTGGCGTTTGGGGAATGGCAATCTGATCCTCCTTGTCACCGCACCGTGTAATCCTTGTTCGCTTATCAAGTGGCCGGCACAATGAGAGGGAGATAGGGAGAAGAGCAGTTTCAAAGGAAAGTTTAAATCCTCCGCAAAAAAATCTTCTTGTTGCTAGCACGCCGAAATACAAGCCGAGAGTAAAAAACATCTGCCCATTTCAAAAGTGGAGACTTGATCAACTGTAGGTTGGACAAATTCGGTGCGTGGGGTGGTTACTGGTCTGCGGGATTAACTAACGGTTGGGTAAAGAGGCGGTTTAGCCATGCCGTGGGGAGCGCCGGGGATAGTTGTTGGGCTTACCTTATTTTTCGGGGCTAGCTTTCCTGGTAGCGAATTGTCCGGCACGGGTCGCGATGGCGGGCCGAACCGGCCTAACATTCTGCTTATCTGCGTGGACGATCTTAAGCCGGCGCTCGGATGTTATGGCGATCGCCTTGCCAAGACACCGAATATCGACCGTTTGGCGGCCCGTGGAATTCGGTTTGAGCTTGCCTTCTGTAACCAAGCCGTGTGTGCACCCTCGCGCAATGCGTTACTTTTAGGCTCGCGATCGACGTCTCTTGGCATCTATTCGTTGTCCGAGAACTTCCGCAAGCTCTGGCCGGGGGCGGTGACGCTTCCCCAATACTTCAAGCAGCACGGGTGGTGGACGGAGGCGGTGGGCAAAGTGTTTCATACGGGGCATGGCAATCACGAGGACCCGGCTTCCTGGAGTGCTCCGCCATTTGTGGAAAAAGTGGTTGAGTATCTGGACCCGGCCCAGAAAGATCGGCTGACTCGGGAGGAGGCCTATTTTTCGAACCAGCTCCTCGATCGGATTGCGACCTTGCCGCGTGGGATGGCTTGGGAAAACCTCGATGTGCCCGACACGGCATATGCCGACGGCCGGATCGCCGAAGAGGGAATCCGGCGGCTTCGCATGGCCAAACGCCGCTTAGAGCGGGAGAACATTCCGTTTTTCTTGGCCCTCGGATTTGTTAAGCCCCATCTGCCCTTTACAGCACCCAAGCGATATTGGGACTTGTACGATGCGGAGGTGTTTACTCCTTCGCCCGTCCAGGAGGCACCCCGTGGGGCACCTCCTTTTGCCGGCAAGCGTGGCGGAGAAATCCTCAATTATGAACCGCTCACAGAAACGAACCTTGCCACTGCGGAGATCCAGCGGATGTTGATCCACGGATATTATGCAGCAGTTAGCTATGTGGATGCCCAGATTGGAAAGGTCCTTAATGCTTTGGAGGAACTGCGACTGGAACAGTCCACAATTATCGTGCTCTGGGGTGATAATGGCTTCCACCTGGGGGACCACGGCATATGGACTAAGCACACCAATTATGAGCAGGCAGTACGCATTCCCTTGATAATCGTAGCCCCCGGTGTGACGAAGCCGGGGTCCGTGACGCGGCAGGTGGTGGAAAATGTTGATCTATTCCCTACCTTGCTGGAGCTGGCCGGGCTGCCTCCTCCTTCGGTCCCTCAGCCACTCGATGGGGTAAGTCTTGTACCGGTACTGGCTTGTCCCGACGCTCGCGTTGACGATCATGCCTACCATTGCTATCCCCGCGGGGCCCTGATGGGCCGGGCCATCCGTACGGAGCGATACCGTTTGGTAGAGTGGAAGAAGATCGGTGACCCTCCCTCGCAAGCTGTGTACGAACTTTACGATTATGCTATCGATCCCGAGGAGCGGGAGAACCTAGCAAGCAAGCTCCCCGAAGTGGTACGGGAACTTCGGCAGATCTTGGCCCGGCACCCGGAGGCGAAGCCTTCCGCCGGCTAGACTGGAAGTCGTGGCGGGTGTTCCTGCTAAATAGCTCCACAACGAAGGTGTAGCGCTAGGCAGCTTGCTGGTGCAACTCAGACAGAGGGCAGAGGCTTCTAATATGGCACATCAAGTTCAGGTGCTTGCGCTATCCCTGCCGTGTGGAGCTATTTAGACGCAATTTTGGGGTAGCGGGGTGAGTCGTGAAAGCGGCCGCCGGCTGTGCAGGTGCGAAGCTCCTCTGGGTTTAGTGAAGCCGATAAATGACGCGGCGATTGGCGAGGGAACCCATCGACCGGCGCGAGAGGGGTCGCAAGCCCTTTGGCCAGGGCTACGCGGGAAAGCAGCTCCATTAGGGGAGCGCTTTAAGCCATTGCAAGGTCGGTGGGGGCTTTAGCGTATTTCTTCTCGGTTCACTAACCCACGCCCCCTGGCGGCAAAAGAGGGTTTTCCGAGGGGCGGAGAAGAAGGGTGTGCGGTCTGCGGAGTGGATCTCCCTTTCGGCGAGTGGGAAAATGTCAGGTGCGGTAAATGAAGACTCTCGCTCGGGTGGCGAAGTGCCCGATAACCTGGGGCCAACGAGCGATTTTCAAGCTCCCGACTGGAAAGGTTCCCTTTCCTGGGGGTCAGATACTCAGCTTGCGGGTGGACCAGCCGGATCCGGCGGAAGGCCCCAGGGACTAAGAGTGGCCTTGGTAACTGCCCTGGCTTTAGGTTCTTTTGCCGCCGTATTAGGGCTACTTGGTTCCTGGGTCGTGCGACCGGCCGGCAGTCCTGACCAAGCAAGCCCTGAGATAAAGACCCCTTCTCTTGGCAAAAGTGGCTCCCTTTTTTCGGGGACAGACAACCTATCGGGAGAGCAAAGAAGGGGCCAGGCGGAGGGGCCGTTCGATTTCCTGCGCCATATCCTCGTGCCAATGCCCGAGGTGCTTCGCCCGGACCTGGCGCCGTGGGCGTCTGGAGGAGGCAAGACCGGTCAGCAATCTCCGTCTTCGCAAGGAGCTGACTTCGCACAATCCGCGATCAAGCCGGCGGGCCCTTGGCCCGAAGATCCGGAGGCCACCTTCAGCCAGTTTTGTGCCCGTTGCCATCTTCTGCCGTCGCCGGATGTGGAACCACGAGCCTTGTGGCCGGCCAAGATTCGGCAGATGTACCGTTACGCCACAGGTCCCCGCCCTCAGCCTCCCGAGGCCATTCCCCCTATCGAGGCCGCCACTGCTTATTGGACATCGCGGGCGCCCGAACGGCTGCTCCTGCCGGCCGAGGCCCTTGCTTGGCCCCCCTCCCCACTGCCTTTTTCCCCCTTGTGGATAAATATCCCTGAGCTGGGCATTCCGCCGGCCATTGCCTGCATCAAATGGGTCGGCTGGGAATCACCCGATCGGGAGGCACTCCTTTTGTCGGACATGCTCCATGGGCTTGTTATCCTGTGGGAATTGAAGCCTACTGTAAAGTCGCCGCGGGTCTTGGCCACGTTGCGGCATCCTTCGCGAATCGAAGTTGTGGATCTAGACGGCGATAGGCTTTATGACCTCTTGGTGGCGGACCTGGGTGATTTTTGGCCTGTTGACACCGATAAGGGCCGAGTGGTGTGGCTTAAACAAGAAAAGGACGGCCGCTTTGTACCCGTGGAAATTGTTAGTGGCTTAGGACGAGTTAACGAAGTCAAAGCGGCGGACTTTGACGCAGATGGCGATTTGGACCTAATTGTTGCTTGCTTTGGCAATCTGCAAACTGGTGGACTCATCTACCTGGAGAACCAAACGGAGAATTGGTCGGAGCCCATTTTTGAAGGCTCTGTCCTCGACGATAGGCCTGGCTGGAGTGACGTCCCAGTCCTGGATTGGGACGGGGACGGGAGTGTTGACTTTTTTGCCCTTCAATCGCAGGAGCACGAACGGGTACTTCTGTACTGGAATCGGGGATGGGGAAGTTTCAGCGAGAAAGAACTTTACCGAGCGCCGCATCCCCGCTGGGGTTCGACCGGTATTGTGCCTGTGGACTTAGATAGCGACGGGGATGTGGATCTGCTTTTTAACCACGGAGATTCCTTCCAATTTCCCCCGATAGCCAGGCCGTTCCATGGACTGACTTGGCTAGAGAACCCCGGGGGTATTCCGTTTCGAGCCCACCGGTTAGCATTTCTGCCGGCGGCGCACACCTCTGTCCCGGCAGATCTCGACGGCGATGGAGATGTGGATGTCATCTCCAGTACCTTTATGCCCGCGTTTAATCCGGGTTGGCCTGACGCGGATCAAATGGAAAGTGCAGTTTGGCTTGAGCAAGTGGCACCAGGTAGCTTTCGCCGGTGGAGTCTTGAGAGGGGGTTGCCTTTCCATGCAGCCGCTGAGGTAGCGGATTTAGACGATGATGGCGATGCGGACATTGTTTTGGGCAACTTTTTGCTTTTCCGCTTTCCGCAAATTCCGGTGGAAGCTTCGTTGACGATTTTAGAAAATTGCCGGCTTGCTCCAGGTCGATTGGCGCAGCGGTTCCGCACGTTTACGGTCCGCGTAAGCGCAGCGGGGTCCGTGGAAACACAGAGTGAGAAAGAAACCTCCGCCGCCGCTACCAAATAGTCGGGCAGGCTGCAGCGGAAAACGGAGCCGCCTTCTAAGCTTCGCTATTGACAGCCTTATCATCGAGATCTGCAGACCGTGGGCCGGTTCGGGAGTGGGCCGAGGCCTCCGGCCTTTGCAGCAAAGTGAGGTCTGGCCGCGATAGTTGACTTTCCAGGAAGGCAGCCAAGATTTTCTGGGCGGCAACCGCATCGCGCTTGCGTCGGCGAAAGCTTGCCTTTAGTCCTGCCGAGGCTAGGGCCTGGTCAGCCTCCCAGGTGGAAAAACGTTCATCAAAAAAGATAACCGGAACACCAGTAGCCTTTTCTAACCACTGTCCGAATTCTCGCGCCTGTTGACTAAGAGGGCTTTCTTGACCGGAAAGGTGCAGAGGAAGTCCGACGACGAAGAGGGCCACCCCGTTTTGTTCGACAAATTGGCGAAAGAATTTGGCCTCTTCAGCAGGCGAGCGACGCGGGAAAATACCAAACGGAGTAGCGATCGTCCGCGCGGGATCGCTAAGGGCAAGACCAATCCGGGCTAGACCAAAATCGATCCCTGCCACCCGGCCCATCTGCCCCCGCCGGCACAACTTGGCGTTTGCAGGTTTATGAGCACCATTTTTTTCGCTCTCAACCATAGGAGGTAATGCCCTGAGTTCTTAAGATGGTCCGGGCGAGCATAATGGTCAACAAGAAAGCCGGCATTGAAACTAGACCACTTGCCAGCTTCTTAGTCGACAAAGCCTGCCGCTGTCGTAGGGAAACCTTTCGCGCTTGTCAGGGCGAAAGCCTCCGCCCGAACTTGCCGCTTATTTGTTGGCCACAGCTTCCCCGTCACGCACAGGCACTGGGGCGCTCGCCTAAGTAGCATGCCCCGGTGCCCGGTGACCGATGCTAACTAATTCTCGGTGGAGATATCCAGAACGGCTACGCTTTCGGGGTCCAACGCCATGGTCAGCCTGGCCGGCGGGCCTTTGTCGACCGTCATTAGCTGGCCGCTTAGAAGCTCGCGGACTTGGCTTACCGGTCCGACCGACTCATTCCAGATAATTGTAACCTCCTGCCGTTTTGGGCCATCGTTAAAGACCGTGAAATATCGGCTCCCGAATTGTTCGACGTACACCTCTTGCACGGAGCAGCGGGCAGCGGTGATCGGTTGCCAGCCTGCTTCGGCCACGAGGCGACAGAGCGGAACGTACTTGCGGAACAGGGGCCTGTCCCGTTCATAAAGTTCCGGTCTTGTAAAGTAATGACCTGTGGACGCATTGGGGCTAAAGAAACCGGGAAACATCCCGTAGGCCAGCGATCGTTCCATGTACTTTCGGACAAGATCCGGTCCAAAACGGTCGAAGTCGGTGTTCATCAGGAAGCAATAGGGCTTTCCGGCACAAAGTGCCCGCCGGTAAAGAAGCTCCTGGTCGGTCATGGGTTGCCAGCGTCCCCCGGGATTCCAGTCCGTCTCCGTACCCATGACATCAAGGAGGGGTACAAGCCAACAGATCCGCCCCGGTGTCCCATTTGCCATCATATACTTCCCCATGCCGTGGACATCGGCAGCTATCGCGCGGACATATTCGAAAACGATTAATCCGCGGAAGACGGCTGGGGCGTATGTTTCGGGATCCCAAGTAAGAGGCACATCTCCCACAAAATGCTCCCGGCGAAAATCAAGCTCGGCCGTCACGTAGCCTTCGCTTGAGTCGATATACTCCCCATCTAATTGGCCAGGGGCCTTCGGTCCGTAAAGTTGCTCACGGATTTTTTGGTTCCACTTGAGCGAAAAGTCGGTTACCTCGCCCGGAATTTCCGGCATACTGTTCATGCTCCACACGGCCCCGTTGCACCAGGGGGTGTTGAGCAGAAGGACTGGGATCTTGCCCTCAGCATCTCGGAAGCTGCTCGTTCGCCAGGCCAAAGCCTGGGGTTTACCAGCTGCCGCTTGCTCTTCCGCCAGGCGAAGTGCCGCCTCGTACGTCCGCGGAATTTCCGGGGCCATCGGCATCCACCAGGTCATCGGCTCCGTGTAGCGGAAGGTGAGGATATCATGAGCGTCATCCCAGGCAGTCTCGTTATTCCCCTCCTTGAACCTGAAGCCGAAATCTTCCCAACCCTTGACAGCGCTAATTCGAGCAAATGGCATCCACAGCCCCTGCCGTTTGATGCGGACCTGGAAATGGTCCGGAAAAAGAGCGTAGTACCGTGCCAAGGCACCACGGAATCCTGCCTTGGGGTCGAAAGTGAATTCGACAAGTCGTAGCTTTGCCTGCGGTTTTTCCGGCGTCAGAGCTAAGTCGTAGGCGACAAAAAGCTCCTTCGTGCCTGCATTATACCCGCAGCGAAAGAAAGCCGGCCTGAGCATGTCAATGCCCACGGCCCAGCCCTGAGTTTGATTGCCGACGGCAGCAAAAGGATATCGGCTCAGGCGGCGGTTCCCCACACGCCAATTTGTTGTCCACATGTACTCCTGAGAGGCTCGGACCAGTTCTTCTGTCCGGGGGTCGCGGAACCACCGTAGGCCATCGCTGGGCACGGGCCGGGAGTAAACGAGAGTGATTGCCCGATCTTCGGTCGTGTTGCTCGAGATTGTCAGATCTATGAATCTCGCACCTGCGGACTCGCTCACTTTTGTGCTCAGCCGCAGGCCCAAAGCCTCCTTCTCAATAGCTACGAAGTCCGTTCCAGCCCGGACATCGCGAACGCTAAAGCCGGTAAAGTCTTTCGCCTCCAGCACACAGGGAACAGTGTCGAACATACACTCACCGCCGCCTACATCGATCGTATAAAGTCGGGGATTGCGGAATGCTACCTTGCCGGCATGATTGCGGAAAAGAAGGTAGTAAGAGAGGCGGCGGACCGGCTTTTCCGGAAAGACTATCACTTGCCGTTTCTGCCAGTCATGTGTTCCGGTGGCGAAGGGCGCGTTTTGACCCCACAGCGGGGTCCCGTCAACATACATTAGGTCGAGGTAAAGTGAGTAACCCGAATCCGGCGTACCGCCAACACCTTCGGCACGGCTCTCCGCTACGGCGATGATGGGTAGCGGTCGCTGTTGATTAAGTTCCACTGAAAACATGACGCCAAATTGCGCACCGGCGGTAGGGCTTTCGCAGATAAATTGATCGCCGTCGCGTTTGAACCCTTTACCGTAGGGACGAGCGGCATCAATCATAATGAGGTTCTTGCCTGTGGGGATGTCGCGAATCACCCGGCGGATAACTCTTAGGCCTGCAGCGGCCACGGAGGTTTGTTGCTCCGCTGGTGTGCTCACAGTAGGCGCCGACGGCGATGACTCGTAAACGGCCAGAGAGGTGCCGGCCGGCTCCTTGGTAACGGATGGAGCGGTGACTAGATCGGGGCGAACGAGGGGCTGCCCAAGCTTTTCACTTGCCGCCGGAGCCCAAATAATCCCCCACACGGCGATGACAATTGTGGTTGCTGTGGTCAAGATTGGCCATCGGGGCATATCAGGTCTCCTTGACTGGAACTTAAAAGTGTTTGGGCTTATTGTTTGCTGCTGGTGGACCTTTTAACATTAAGTAAACAAAATTACTCCTGCACAGGAAGCGACAAAAGAGCGAGGAGAACCTTTTCTGCCACTGGGTCATAATTTTGCCGGCCCAGGTCGACCCGACGCTGCAGATCAAGTTGACAGAAAACGAGCCGACCCACCCCGGATTTCGGCCGCACAGCAGCCATTACGCAGTGAGCCGGCTCCTTTGCCCAGAGGATCTTCTCGGCTTTTTCCATACCCGGTCCTGCAAGCTTGCCGAAGGCCACTGTCCCCGGCAGCCCGTTCCACCGGATGAGCCACTGCGGGTCAATCTTGGGGAACCACCTCGCGCTTTTTGCAGGATGAGGGAAGACCCTGGAGAATCGCGGGTCCGGCGTTATAGTAACGTCACACAACTCCGGCCACGGCCAGGACCGCGTCGCTAACACAAGGATTGTGCCTCCTTGTTCGAGGAATGTTCGCAGCGTTCTTGTGGAGAGTGCTTTTTGCCGGGCAGCTTCTTCCGCATCCCAGATCACCACTAAATCCTGGTTTGGTCGAAGTTCCTCCCCGTCGTTTACCACGGTTAGATCGTGACGATCGAAAAAACGCTCAGCGGCTTCGCTTTGCCCGAGGACGAGGAAACGCCGGCGCCTCAATTCCGCAGAGACTCGTGGGGGTGACGCCGCCCGAATGAATCGCTGACTGAGAACAGGCCGGCCTTCGATACCCGTAAGCCGAGCCGTCACCCAATAGCTGCCTTCTGTCTCCGGAAGTTTCCAGCGAATCGGAACCACTTTGACCGTGTCCGCGGGGATCTGAAATTCATAGTGCCATGCGGCGACTGGTCTGTTGAAGCAATCCGCTTCTGGGATCCACTCCGGAGGCTCGCGTGTCAACAGGATGTCAACTGTCACGTTGGCTTCATGCCAGGAATCGTTAATTAGGTGCAGTCGCGTGGTGACTTCTTCGCCCGTGCGGTAATTGGGATCAAAGAGTTCCAGACTTGCCAACACCGGGGAAAGTGTACTATGCCAGCAAGCGGACAGGGGCGAAGCGTAACCAGCTTTCCAGACTGCGCTCCCTTGCCCGGTTTCGCGAACACGGGCTTCCTGCCGGACCCGGGTCCATCCGGCGTACATGTATGGCCAAATCCCCGCGATGCGCGCCCGGCGCATAGCCTCGGTGTGTTCGCCCCCGATTTGGGCCACGGCTAGATCGTTTGCCAGTCGGCTGTCGACACCGGTCCACTGGGTTCGCGGATGGCCAAAATCATTCATGTACTCCGTTACGGTAAGCACTCGCTCGCCGGCCGCCTCGAACCATCCGGGGATCTGCAGCAGGAGATGACCCTCGTCTGTTTCCGTAATATTTCCGCAGGCGTGAACGTCATAGATTTCCTTCGTTTTATTACCCGTGCGAAGGGTTGGTCGGGTAGCATCAAGCGATTTGACAAAGTCGCGGTATGGTCCTTCCTCCCAAGCGTTGTCGACATTAGATTCGTTCGACAGCACCCAGATGATCACCGAGGGATGATTCCACAACCTGGCCATCCACCCTGCCACGTCGGTAAGCACATTGCGGTGCCAAATCTCATACTCTTCCGGCGTAAACCGGTAGTCTTGGTAGTTGTACAATACGGGAAATTCGGCAAGAATCATCGTGCCGAATTCATCGGCGATGTCACACCATAGTCGCGGAGGCGGCTGAGTGTGCGTGCGAAATGAATTCATGCTCATTTCCCGCGCCTCCAGGACGAGATATTCCTTTTCCCGCCCACGGACGACATCGCCCCAATTCCATTCGAAGACCAAATTCGAGCCGCGAAGCCAGATCCGTTTGCCGTTTAAATAGAAGTGCCCGTCTTTGAGCGTAAACTCGCGCATGCCAAACCGGAAAGTGACCTCATCGAGTAGCTCCTCACCTTTCAGAAGCTGCACCGTTGCCTGATAAAGGGCACAGTCCTCCGGTGTCCACGGGCGAAAGTTCGGCATGGGAACATCAACAAAGAAGTGTTCCCCATCTAACGGATCGGAGGTCGCCACGGCACGGGCGGAACCCTTTGCCCGACCGAGAGGTTCCCCCGGGGGCCATGGTCGAACCTCAGCGAGAATTGTTAGCGATTCGATTCGTTCTCGGGCCACGGGCGTCACCCGGATGCGGACCTTCTTGCCTGCTAAGTCGGGAATCGCTAGGACCCATTTCATGTATGCCTTGTTGGCGAAATCAATCCAAATGTCGTCGGAAACCTCTGGCATTCCCACCCCAAAACCGGCCGGGATGAGGGCATTGCCGCTTCGACTCCGGCGTACGGCGGCGGCTCCCCGAATCTTAAGCACGATCTGATTTTCGCCGGGACGAAGTACCCCTGCGGGGATGATTACCTGGTAAGGGCCTGTGGGCTCGTTTTCCCCGACCTTTTGACCGTTAATAAAAGCCTCCGCGCCGTTGGCAATGCGATTCCACCGAAGCACAGCGAGAAGGTGGGCTTGCTCAGCGCTAAGGTGGAATGTCCGACGCGCCCAGACAATCTTGGTCTGGGTAGCCGCCTGGTGACTCCAGGGCATTAAGGGGCCTGGTAAAGTCACCAGTTTCCAACTTAGCCCACTTTGACCCTCGGGTTTATAGGCCTCTTCGGAGCCATCACCTATGACAAATTCCCATCGTCCATTGAGCAGGAGGGAATTTTTTCGGTCGCCCTCTGATTGGCGGGCGAGTGTGTCTTGATTAAAGAGCGACAAAACCAGTGTCCACAATCCCACAAGCAGAAGCTCTTGTTGATGCCGGCACACGGCTTGATTCCTCTGAACTTTTCATAAGTGGGCGCGGGTGGGGGAATCGCGGTTTCCGCGATGCTAGCTAAGGTTGGAATTCTTTCAGGTTACTACAGGGAGGGCAGATCCGCGGCATCGCTCCCCTAGGGCGGAGAGGATCCCAAAGGCGGGGCGATCGATAGTTTACCGGAGGGGCAAGCCAGAAGCGACACACTTAGCGATCGTCCCTCCGGTTAAGATGGTCCTTCCGGTTAATAAGACAGCCACGCAAGCGGGTGGACAATCGGCCTTTTCCGCAAGGTTGACTCGGTAGTTAGCAAAATTACAATTCGGCCAAACTGTTTAGTGATCGCATCTGGATGCTCAAGACTCCCTATCGGCACTGATATCTTGCCGGACTGATGGGGGCAAGCTATGCGGATCTTAGTGGTATCGGATCTCCACGGCAAAATTGAAATTTTCCAGGAAATTATCAAGCAAAATGGCTCGGCCGAGGTGCTTGTTCTTCCCGGCGATATCACGCATTTTGGGCCGAAGGAGGCGCTTGCGGCAATCGCTAGGCAGGCGCAGGAAAGGGGGCTTCCCATTTTGGCGGTGGCGGGCAATTGCGATACTGCCGAAGTCGACGCGGAGCTCGCCCGACTGGGCATCGGTCTGGACGGGACGGCCAAAACGATTGCCGACGCCGCCTTCCATGGCGTTTCCGCCACACCGCCTTGGCAGTCGCGAATGTATCATCGTAGCGAGGAAGAGATTGCTCAAGCCTTGCAGGCAGGGTTCAGACAGTTGGGTAACCCCCGATGGCATGTGCTTGTTTGTCATGTGCCACCGCGAGAGACAAAAGTGGACAAGATGTACTTCGGTCAACATGGAGGGAGCATGGCTATCCGACAGTTTGTTGACCAACATCAGCCGCATTTAGTTCTCTGTGGTCATATCCACGAAGGACGCGGAGTTGACCAGATAGGCCGAACCATTGTGGTCAACGCCGGACATGGTGCCCGGGGATACTACGCAGTGGTCGACCTTGGCCCAGAAGGGCCGCCCAGTGTGATCCTGGGTAGGGTGGTGTGAGAGCTCTCAGACCTGCCAAGCTTGGTTAGCTCAGCGGTGTTGGCTAAAGAGGCCAAGAATCTCCCGGAGGGAGCGTAGCCTTTACGAAGGGCCGTTATCCGAGTGGGCGGCTCAATGGGGCCGAAGTTTGGCACTTGCGAAACTGATTGTTTTTCAAACCGCTGGGCCGGGGTGGCCTCTTGAGGTGCGTATTTTTATCCCCCTAACGGGATCAGTGGATTCGAATTACGCCGGGCGGGGATGGCGGGTTGCCTAATCCGCTACGGGCGGGGGCCCGGTAATAATCGGGCAGAAGATGCGAATAACATTCCATGGGGCGACGGCAACCCTCTCGGCCGTATGGAGCGCCGGTTAAGCCAATTCTCTATTGGGCAAAGGAGGCGTCCCGCTTCGCTCACCGGCGATTGGCCCGAGGAATAAATCCGGCTTGGGCGGGCGAAGGGGCTAGGCCGCAGTGTGTAGGTTTAGTAGGCCTCCGCGGGGATGCTTGTCCCTGGGGCACTTGTATGGTGTTTTTTGAGGGGTGGGCAGAGGTCATTTGCCGCAAAAATGAGTGCTGGGATCTGTTAGCAGGGTCGGGTGGCTGGGTATGACGTTGGCGACTAGCCGGGATACTGTTTTAGAGGATGTGGCAATCCGCACGGTGCACCTGACAAAGGTATATGGCCGGCAAGTGATTGCCGTCAACGACTTAACATTTGAAGTTCCTCGGGGGGTAATCTTCGGCTTTTTAGGCCCCAACGGTGCAGGCAAGACAACCACGCTTCGATTGTTGCTAGGGCTTCAGCGGCCGACGGCGGGAGTGGCTTACGTGTTCGGGCATCGCTGTGGACCGAATGCCACAGCAGTGCGGCAGCGGGTCGGTTTTCTGCCCACTCATCCACAATTTCCCGGGCATCTTCGGCCCTTCGAGTACTTGGATTTGGTGGGTGAGCTGTGCCGAATTCCCGCTGATGTCCGCCGACCGCGGATTGCCTCGCTCCTGCGGGCCGTGGGGTTATTGCCCGTGGCCGACCGGCGAATCCGCTCTTTGTCAACAGGTGAGCTTACTCGGCTGGGAATTGCGGCTTCGCTGGTCGGCGATCCACCCCTTCTCCTCTGGGACGAACCAACAGCGGGATTAGATCCAGCGGCCCGGAGGTTCGCCCTTGACCTCATCGTCGAGTTAGGCCGAAACCGCACGGTGGTCATCGCCACCCACATCTTGGCCGACATTGATCGCGTATGCAACTATGTGGGGGTGATGCACGAAGGGCAGATGATCTTTTGTGGGCCGATGGATGAGATGAAGCGCCGCCTGGATTGCGACTGTTTCCAACTGGTCCTTGCCGGCGCTGACGAAAATTTGCACGGGTTTCGCCGGTTGCTTGATGGTCGAACCGATCTCAAGGTCAGTTGGCTTGCGGACAATACCGTTCAGATCACTACCGCTCCTGGGACGCGTCGGGCGCAAGCCCTGGCCGAACTAATGCGCCTTGTTGACCAAGCACAGCTAGAACTGAGCAGCATCCGATCCGGAGTGGGGGCTACCGAAGATGCCTACCTTCAGCTTCTTCAAGAAGATCGGGCCCATGGCTTCAAACGCTTCCAAACTCCTGCGGCATCAGCTGATGCCTCTAGTGGCGCTAACCCGGTTTGAGTTGCGGACGCTTTGGGGTGGGTGGCTAGTTCGGCTGTGGGCGGGGGCTGCCGTGCTGCTGAATTTCCTGACGCTCCTTAGCTGGTGGCAGGTTCTGCCCAATTCTTTGCTCGTGGCCACTCTCCTTTTTCCCTTCCTTGTTTTTCCGTGGTTCTTGGTCATCATCACGCTGGGTGCCAATGCCGTCGGAGGTGCCCGGCTGGAAACACTTGCCGACGGATTTCTAAGCCGGCCAATCACTCGGCTGGAGTTCATTTTGGCTAGCTGGTTGGCACGGGCAATCACTGTGCTTGCCGTCTTCGCTTTGGCTGTTTTGCCTGTGGCACTAATCGGGATTTATGCAGACCGCCCCGTGGTTGAGGAGCAAGTCACGGTGGATGGGATGATCGTGGCCTCGGTGCTAGTGGTGATTGTGCTCCTGGGCCTCCTAAGTCTGGGGTTTTTGTTAGGCATCCTGTTGCGCAACGGGTGGATTGCGCTTATCCTCGCCTTTTTTGTGTGGTATCCCATCAATGTCCTTTTGGCCACATTTCGCGTTGAAGAATTTTCGCCGATCAGCCTCAATCAAGCCGCACCGGTGGTCCTGCGCAAAAGTTGGTTTTTGCCGGGCGAAAGGAAAGAGCAGGTTAATTTGGCGGCTTTACAGGAGCAATTCTCCGAATTCATGCGCAACCTAATGGGACCGCCTCAGCCCCAGCGACGAGAGAGGGGATTCTTTAGCACCGTCAACCAATACGAGGATATCCAGCCGGCACGCGTGGGCCTAAGCTACGGGCTGGTGACAATTTTGTTAACAGCCGGCGCTTATGCAATCTTTTACTGGCGGGACCTGTAGGCCACTTTTCCCACGCTGGTCGGGACGCTCATCGCGACACCTTTGTATAAGCTTGAGGGAACTTGTGGTGCCAAACGCCGTTCTCAAAGGGAGCGGTTCTTCTTTATTCGGCAACGTCAAACAAGGTGGGTTCCGTTGGGGCGGAAGGTGATGGGGGTTTAAGCCCCAAATGATTGTACCCAGCTGCGGTCAGCCGTCTTCCCCGCGGTGTGCGTACGATCAGTTCCGCCCGCAAAAGATAAGGCTCGACTTCGTCCACAAGCGTGTCTGGCATCAGGTTCATTGTATGGGCCACTGCTTCTACTCCAACAGGGCCGCCGTTGAAAACTCGGGCAATTGTCTCCAAATAGCGTCGGTCCTGTGGATCAAGACCTAAACGGTCAATTCCCAGCATTTCCAGGGCATCTTGAGCGACGCTCAAAGTGACTTTGCCCCGCGCCCGGCTCACCGCGAAGTCACGCACCCAACGCAACCGGTTGTTGGCAAGTCGTGGCGTGCCTCGACTTCGGGCGGCAATTTCCTGGCAGGCCTCCGGCGTGATCTCCACGCCGAGTTTGATCGCATTTCGCCGAACAATTTCCGCAAGCTCCTCCGTGCTATAAAAATCCAGGTGCTCCCTCATTTGGAATCTGTCGCGCAGCGGTGCTGACAACAGTCCACTGCGCGTTGTAGCACCGATGAGGGTAAACGGGCGAAGTCGCATATTAATCGTCCGCGCGTTGACACCCTCGCCCAAGGTGATATCAATCCGAAAGTCCTCCATCGCCGGATAAAGAAATTCCTCGACCGCTTTTTGCATCCGGTGGATCTCGTCGATGAAAAGAACGGAACGGGCCTCTGCATTGGTCAGGTAGGGGAGCAGGTCCTTGGGGGCTTTGAGGTTGGCGCCACTTGCAATTTGAACGGGGACACCCAATTCGCGGGGGATGCACAGGGCAAAGGTGGTTTTACCCAGGCCAGGTGGACCGTCAAAAAGGATGTGCCCCAGGGGCTCGCCCCGTTTTCGGGCGGAGTCGATTGCGATCATCAGCCTTTCATAAACCGCTCGCTGCCCGACCATCTCGGCCATCCGCTGAGGGCGCAGGAGTCGATCGACCTCGTCCGTGTCTACGTGCCGGTTATAGACGGGCTGACGTGCCATTGCACTTTCTGTCTGGCCATCTAACAGGATTGCCTGGTCAGGTTAAATTGCCCTGCTTTTGCAGATATCCCAGAACTACTAATCTAGCTTGCTGAGCGCCTAATCCTTGGGAACCACTCACTCGGCGTACGGGACAGATGGCTTGGATAAGGGAGCATTTTCCCAAAGGTTCGAAATCTTTCCAATTCCACCGATAACCCTGGCCGAACGTACCTTTAGGACCTGGAGCGACTCCACCGCTGATGGCTTTGTTTATTGGGTACCCAACCGGCGCCCGGAGGTGAGGGCGAAGAACCAAGTTTTAATCGCCCTTCTTGCGGGGCATTCCGCGGCCATGGGGGCTAAACCTCACCGTCGCTAGTTGCCCGGAAATCCCCGTGTGACCTTTCTACATTGTGCCAGGTGGGGTCTCTTCGTACATGCTAAGAAAATGCCGAAAATTCCGGTCATTCCAAAAATGATTACCGCGCTTATGAATTGGAAAAGACCTCGCCGACTTTACAGGGGGGAGTAGTTAAGTGTGGGACAGATTCAACACTATCACGTCTGTCTGCGGTTTCCGATAATCTGGGTAGGTTGCGAAAAAAATGGATAGCGCTATCCGGAGAAAATTTGCTTCCCTCTGGGGAAAAGTTCCAACCAGATCTTGCTGGAACAAGAAATTGGCGGTGGTGTGCGCATGCCGCGATATCTCGGGATCTTGGCCGTGGTGTCAGACACTGCTTGGATCCCCCCCCTTTAGGGCGGCCGACCGGCATAAGTGGGCTATCAAGCATGGACTCGAGTTAAGGCGTCAGCATCAAGGGTCAGATTCCTTTTACAAGCCCGCTATTCAAAAGGGCTGAGGGGCGCCCGAAAAGCAACATTCAGGGCGACGATGGGAGTGATTCTCTGCCCTGTCCCAAGAATAGTTGGGCAACACAATGGGCGTTGAGTGTCCAATAAGGATATCCCCAAGGATGGAACAGATTCCATAACCGTTGGTTACCACGACGGACTCCCGGGTCCAAGGAAGGACGAACAATGGCTCGCAGATTGGCATTCGCAATGCCTTTTTTGGTCGCGGCAAGTGTGTTTTTCACATGCGGTGAGGAATCAACAGCCTTTGGTCAAGCGGAGCACGGAGTTTACGCGGGTTGGCCGAGTCAGCCTGGCCAGCCTATGCCTTCTCCAGAAGCGGGACTGATGCTCCCAAGTGCGCCGGGTGCTGCCCCGGCTACAGCTCCCCAACTGGTGTCCGCTCCACTGCCTGACCCCTCCTTCACCGGTCAGCCGGCAGCGCCGATGACTTCTCCCTCGCCCACGCCCGTTCCCGACGCAGCCTATTCGGCACCGATGATGCTCACCGCCGCCCCTGAGGAAAAAGCACAACCCCCGGCCGTTACGTTAGAGCAGGTTCGCGAGGAAGCCAAAAAATGGGCTTGGACTAAAGGTGATTATCGCATCGTTCCTTACGGCATCCTGTGGTTCAACATGGCATACGAAACGCAGCGGACTGTAGACGGAGACTATGTCCTCTATGTTTACTCGCCAGACGTCCGCGATTACGACGCTTTCCACGTAAGCGCTCGAGCTACTCGACTGGGCCTAGATGTGACCGGTCCCAAGGTCCCGTTCTTCTGCGACGCGCCAAGCGGGGGCAAAGTGGAAATCGACTTTTATTCGCCGGTGCAAGTGTCGGAGAATCGGGCCAGCGTTATGCTGCGGCATGCTTACCTGGAGGTCAAGAACGAATACTTCCGCATCTTGGCTGGTCAGACCTGGGACCTCATGTCTCCTTTGCTACCAAACACGTTGATGTATTCGGTCGGTTGGGGTGTGGGTAACCTGGGCTATCGTCGTGCCCAGCTCCGCTATGAGCGGTACATTCCGGCTTCCGACTGGATGCTATTGACGCTCCAAGGAGCAGTGGCAACCAATTTGTGGGACGAGGCTCCGGGACTAAACGGCGACCACGAAGGTTGGCCGGTTATACAGATGCGAACTGCCGTCACTCTGGGGGAACGGGGTCAAGGGGCTCGGCCAATCACCATTGGTTGCTCTGGACACATTGGCGAGCAATTCTACGAGCGTAACCCGGCAATTGACGTTGATGATACCAAGGAACGCACTTGGTCATTCAACGTGGATGTCCATATGCCGATTACCGAGCGATTCGGCTTCCAAGGCGAATTCTTTACGGGAGCAAATTTGGCACCGTTCATGGGCGGAATTGTCCAAGGCATAAACACGACAACCGGCCGGGCTATCCGTGCTTCTGGCGGATGGATGGAGCTTTGGTACGACTGGACCAAGCAACTGCATTCCCGCGTGGGCTACGGAATAGATGACCCAATCAATAATGACGTCCACATCGGGGGCCGGTTGTATAACGACTTCATTTACGCCAATTTGACCTACGATCTAACGCAAAAATTCCTTGTGGGCTTTGAGTATAAGCACTTCCGCACCCATTATCAGGGTCGAGCACCCGGTGATTCCGATCACTTTGAAGTGGCCGCCAAGTACAGCTTTTGACCTGGTTTCCTAGCCTAGCGGAATACCGAGGAAGAGCCTTACCGAGCAGGGTCGAACAGATATCGGACCAGGAAGCTCCGGCTATTTTCCAAACCTCAGCTCGGGTCCTAGCCGGCCTTTATCCACGAGTTTTGGAGCCGCTTAGCTCCCGGAGTTCCGGAGCTACCGCGCTTTCTCCGCACGGGCCGATTATCCGGTTGGGTCCGCAAGCAGGCGATGCGTGGCCAAAAACACGGATCTGCGGAGAAGGGCCGTTTTTTTTTTTACGGCAGAATCGTCCATAAGCCGCTCGGTGCGCCCCTAACCTCCAACAAGCCTTGGGAACACGGTTCGTTTTCGAAAACAGTTCCGAGCGGTCAAAACGGCCGCGAGGATCTCTTAGTTCTTTGGATTCTCTCTTACTGGGCTGCAGCGGGCGAAGTGGTCACGAGCACGTAATTTCGGCTAAAGACTTCCCGGGCCACTTGGACAACGTCCCCACGAGTGACGGCTTCGATGCGAGCGTCAAACGTTCTATCGTACTCATGCCCGAGACCGAAGAGTTCATCCAAAGCGGCCTGCGCTGCCTGGGAAGCAAGCGTTGTTTTTTCCTGAGCGCGCAGGTTGACGATCATTTGTTTCGCCGTGGCGACCTCCTCTTCCGTAATGTCGCCTGATTTGGCTCGCTCGATATTTCGCCAGATACGCTCGATGACCTCGCTGAGTCTCCCCGGATCCGTTTGCGCAATAAACACTAAATATCCGGGCGCAGGCCCAGTCATCTGGAAAGCGTGCACCATGTAGACAAGACCGGCTCCGCGCAGCTCATTGTGGAGCCAACCACCCGGGTAGTTATACCCGGACATCACGGCATCAAGGACCATTAAGGCGGCGTACCGATCGGCCTCGAGGTAGCTGGCACCCGGGAAGGCCAGCATCACCAGTCCGGTTTCCTTCCCGGTCTGTTTGTGCCTGTGGACTTTTTCAGGAATCGCATTTGGGTAATCGAACGAGATTTCGGGCGGCTTGTCAGCTGGCGCCATGCCACCAAAACAGCTCTCGACCAGTTTCAGTGCTGCCTCCGGTTCGATGTCCCCGAAGACGGTGACGAGCATGTTTTCCGGCACAAAGAATTGCCGGATGTATTGGCGAAGATCATCCACGGTCAGCCGCTCTACTGTTTCTCGTTTGCCCCCTAGGACCACATGGTAGGGGGAGTTTGCCGGAAGATTATCGGCAAGCAATTCCGCGATTTCCTGGTGAGGGTCATCGCTCCGGCGGGCAATTGCCTGAAGGGCAAGCTGCTTAACCTTCTGGAATTCCTCGGGCGGCAACGTGGAGCGGAGCATGCACTCGCTAAGCACCTCCATCGCCCGGGGGAGGTCGTCGCGCAAAACAGTTAGGGTTGCGTTAATCGTGTTTCGCCCTGCCTGAATAGAGAATTCCGCCCCCAGGCTGTCGAAGAATTCGGCAATCTGCTGGGCGGAATAGCGATCGGTTCCCTTGGAAAGCATTGCCGCCAGAAGGGAGGCACGCCCGGCCACCGTTGGCTCGTCGACAAGGGCGCCGCCCAAGACATACACTTGCACGTTCACAATGGGCAGGTGCGCCTGTCGTTTAACCAGGACGCGAAGACCATTAGACAACCGATGGACTTGAACAGCCCCTTCCACGGGGGAAGTGACAGTCTCGGGTTTTGGTGAGTGATAACCCTTGGGAGCGATCACCACCCGGCAGAGCCGCTCCGGTAGAAAGTAACGCTGTGCGACCTGGCGAATTTCCTCCGCCGTGACTTTTTGAATTTCTTCCACGTATCGATCGTCGAAAAGCGGATCCCCTGTAGCCAAGAAGCTGGTTGCCAAGCTGCTTGCTGCGGCCTGGACTCGCTGCTGGGCGAAAAGGTGTTCCGTCAACTTCTGCTTTTTCGCCCGGGTAAGCTCTTCTGCAGTTACCAATTCCTCACGAAGTCGGTAAACCTCTTTGAGGATCTCCGCTTCCGCTTCCTGCCAAGTTTCGGGAGAAGCAACGGCGAAAATCCCGAACCACCCCCGCACGAAATGAGGTGTGTAGCTACTTGCGCGGACACTTAGGGCCAGCTGACGCTCATAACGCAATTTGCGGACTAACCGGGAGCTTTCCCCTTCCGTGAGAATAAACGCGGCAAGGTCCAGGGGGTATAAATCGGGATGCCCCAGGCGAATAGTCGGCCAGGCTACCACCAGGTCGAAGGTCTTGCCGTCCATTTCCCGCCAGGCTTCCCGAGGGGTTAAGGGGAGCGGCTCATCCGGCATCGGGAGGAAAACCTCCGACCCGCGCGCGGCTTCGCCCCATAAGCGCGCCACGGCACCCAGAATCGCCTCCGTGTTGACATCTCCCACTACAACCACCACCTGGTTGTTGGGAACATACCGCTCGCGATAAAAGGCGATGATTTCCTCGTTGGTGGTGCGCATCAACACGTCGGCATAGCCAATGATGGGATGGCGAGCCGGATGCTCAAGGTACAGGATTTGACTTAGGAGATTCCACTGCACGCGGCGGCGGTTCACCTCTCCGTCAGCGAGCTCTTGCCGAACCACCTTAAGTTCCCGCTCGAATTCCTCCGGGGCAAAGGCGCATCGCTGCATGGCATCAGCGATAAGCTCAAGCGCCGTAAACACATGCTTGGCTGGGCAGTCGATGTAATATCCGGTTACATCTAAGGAAGTGAATGCATTGGAGGCGCCGCCGATTGAGTCGATAATTTGCTCAATTTCCTTTTCGGATCGCCGAGTGGTTGTTCCGCCAGAGACCACGTGCTCCAAGACATGACTGATGCCGGCGCCCAAGTGTTTGCCTTCGAAAGCGCTGCCGGTATTGCGAACGTAGCAGCGGACAGTGGCGACCGGGGCCGCGTGATTCTCTTGTACGATTACCGTTAACCCGTTGTGTAGCGTTGCCAGGGTCGTGGCCTTGGGCAACCGCCGGATGCTTTGGTAACCCGCCAAATCCTGACTGGCACTTTGTGTCTCAACTTGTTCGATGGCCACTGCCACAGCTTGGCCGCGAGGATCGTCCCTGCGGGTTTGGTTCATCTGCTCTCCCCGAGTTGATCGCTCACCGAACGCGACAGTTAGCAACGGACTTGCCACCACAAGCAGCACCAATTGAACTGAAACAGTCCCCCGAAGGAAGGGCGCCTTGGCGAAGCGGTGATGGTCTGTCCATGCCAAAAGTTGGGGTACCGCGCGATATGACTGGGCCATTCGGTAAATCCTCATAGTAGCAACCATGCGTGCGGCAAAAATCAGCCGATTTCGTTTGGCGTTACGGGGTGGAGTTCGGTCATTTTACTGGGTAGCGGAAACGCCGCGGTCACAATCAGCCGAAAAAACTTAGCTTTTTTATCGGGGAAAAGCCGCTCTGTCGTAATGTCGCAATAGCAAACAATTATGCACTAAATCAATCAGTTTAATGTATATCCTTGCTGACTTGAATTGGGCAGGGTTAAGATGCCCGTTTTTGGCGACCGTCCCACCTTTAGGGATAGCTGACCAAAACTACAGGGGGGTTGACCGCGCCCTTGAGGTGACCTGTGTTACCAGCACAGAATCTCACCGACGGGCAGATGTCGGCGAGAGCTTCCCCCACCATTTGGGGCCGGAGTGGCCAGGCGGAGATTTCGCAATGCATTCTGGGCTTTTTCTGGACGAACTGGGTCGCTGGGGCCCAGAGCGGTTTGTCCCGAGAGTTCTTTTAACGGTAAAGGCCATCGAAGCCCATCGATGGCAATCACTTGGGGGATCATGAGCCTGTCCTGCGTTCTCATTAGTTAAGGGTGGGACTTGCCCGCGGCCTTAGGCGAAAAATCTTGGCTTTTGAGGATATTTCTTGCTTAGCTGGGGCACCCGGGCGGCCAAGGTAGTGATCGCCGTAGGCCTGCCTCCGCTGGCGGACGACCTCGCGGCGAAGCAGTACTTTGCCAGCTCGTGACCCCAGCTTGTTACTTGCCACCGGGGGGTAGGCTGGGTGGGTCGGTGACCTGCAGTTAACCCAGCACGGTTGGGCCAGCGGCCGCAGACATGAATGCTGCACCGCATGCCTACTGGTTTTCCCGGGAAAAGCCTGGACCACTTGCCAAACAATTTGCCGTACGCTCCGGTCGGTCTCCCCGAAAAGGGGATCCGGACGCCCACTAGCGGTGCCATGCGGTAAAATCTTCCGGGCCTATCTTTCCCGGGATGTTTTTTCTTCCGGGGCCGCATAGCTTTGCGGAGAAGATGCCGCACCGAGTGGGATCGATAACTTGGTGGGCGGCGGGAGGTGCCGTCGCTCGCGTGGGCTAGATTGGCAGGTTTCTGCGAGCATGAGTTCCCCGGCCTTTTTGGCTGGCATGCCCGGCGCGGCGAGTTCTCAATGGTTTGGTGGATCGGTTTGTAAGCAATTACCTTGCTAGAAGGATCGTGGACAGTGAGTGAGAGTCGCAGGAAATTGACGGCGCTACCCGAGTGGCAAGCCTTGGTGGAGCACTTTCGGGAAGTGAAGGATCTTCATCTGCGAAATCTGTTTCGCGAAGATCCTGGCCGGGCCGAACGGTTCTCCATCGAAGACTGCGGCATTTTTCTGGACTTCTCCAAGAATCGGATCACAGATCGCACGCTTGAGCTTCTTCTTCGCCTGGCAGAAAGCCGCGAAATCGGGCTTCGCGAAGCAATCGAGGCGATGCTGACCGGCCAGCCGATCAACGCGACGGAGGGCCGGGCAGTTCTTCACACCGCCTTGCGGAACCGCTCGGCCACGCCCCTGATCGTCAACGGTGAGGATGTCATGCAATCTGTAAAAGGCGGGCCGGGGGTGCTCCCTGTGTTGGAAAAAGTTTGCCGGTTTGCTCAACAAATTCGCCAGTTGGAGCGCCGCGGGTGGAGCGGAAAACCTATCCGCAATATTGTCAACATCGGGATTGGGGGTTCCGATTTGGGGCCGGCCATGGCGGTGGAGGCCCTCCGCCCCTACTCTGACCGGCGATTGACGTTCCGCTTCGTCTCCAACATCGACGGAAGTCACTTGGCGGAGGCCTTGCAGGGCTTAGACCCGGCCGAAACGCTCTTTATTGTGGCAAGCAAGACCTTCACCACTTTGGAGACCACAGCCAACGCCGTGGCGGCTCGGCAATGGCTTTTTAGTTCGCTGCCAAACAGGTCCCCGCAGGCCGAGCGCGAAGCTTTAGCCAAGCATTTTGTGGCCGTGTCGGCTAATCCTCAAAGGGTGGCAGAGTTCGGCATCGACCCGGACGAGAATTTGTTTTTGTTTTGGGATTGGGTCGGGGGACGCTATAGTGTCTGGTCGGCCATTGGACTACCCCTGGCCATTGCGGTGGGGCCAGAGAATTTTTTGGCATTCTTGGATGGGGCTTGGCAAATCGACGAGCACTTCCGCCGCCGGCCTTTTCGGCAAAATATTCCCGTGATCCTTGCCCTTCTAGGCATTTGGTACATCAATTTCTTTGGGTTTCACTCCTATGCTGTCCTGCCTTATTGTCAACTGTTAGTGCGGTTCCCGGCCTATCTCCAGCAGCTGGATATGGAATCAAATGGCAAGCAAGCGCGACTTCGGCCGATCCAAGGGGAAGAGTTTGTTCAGTGGAGCACGGGGCCCGTCGTCTGGGGCGAACCAGGGACCAATGGTCAACACGCTTTCTTTCAACTTCTTCATCAGGGGACGGAAATAATCCCATGCGATTTCATCGGATTTGCGGAGAGTGTTTATCCCTTAAAGGACCATCACGCCAAGCTTCTGGCTAATTTGGTAGCCCAGACGGAGGCGCTTGCCATTGGAAAGACCGAGGCAGAGGCAGAACGTGAGCTTCGGCAAGAATGCGAGCGCACAGGAATGCCCTTCCGCCGGGATTTGGTGCCGCATCGGTTCTTCCCCGGTAATCGCCCGAGTAATACGCTCCTTGCCGAACGGCTTGATCCGCCCACTTTGGGGAAGCTGATTGCCATTTACGAGCACAAGGTGTTCGTCCAGGGGGTGATCTGGGACATTAACAGCTTCGACCAGTTTGGAGTGGAGCTTGGGAAGCAGCTCGCCTCGCGGTTGTTGCCTGCCATTGAGCAGGCTGACGGACCGATCCCTTCGGAGAATTCGTCGACAAGGCAACTTATCTCGTGGATCAGGCGTCACCGGCAGCCCAAGTCAGAAGGAGCAGCTTGATCCACTGGCTAAAAGTGTACGCGCCACTCGGGGAATGCCACAATAAAGTTAATCCCCGCCAGGTTGTAAACGAGCATCTTTAAGGGAATGCTGGCCATCAACAGGAAAAAAGCTGCCGAAAGGTAAAATCGCTTCCAGCCGATTTCTCTGCGTTCTTTTTTGAAGATTGTCTGACCCAAAAGGATCGGTAAGCCCACAAGAGAGAGGGTAAGGAGGATAAGTCCTGGGAGTTCCCGGAAGAGGGGTGGCAGCTCGACAATTGCGGCATCCGGCCGCTGGCTCCAGATAGGAAGCCTCACCCCAACCGCAGACCAAAAAACTTCTGAGAGGCCGCGACCAGCCTTTGTGACGGGCGTCAACTGGTACCCTGCGCCTGCCCCGACAAAAGCCCAGTCTGCTCCTCGCAAGAAAAACCCAACTGCGATCAGGAACCACCACACTCCTACAAAGCCGAAAACGAAGAGGGGCACTGCCAATGGGCGTTCGGTTAACGTGTAGTACCCGTTCCCGCGAGGGTTATTGTCCACATAAGGAAGAAGGATTAGGCCTAGGATCATCAAGCCGGGAAGGACCACGCCGGCCACGCTGGCATCGAAGTACACCAAAAGTTCTTGGATCCCCACAAAGTACCACGGAGCCTTAGCGGGATTGGGTGTCCAAGCGGCATTGGCGGGGGCTTCCAGGGGAGCTGGGTACCAAAGAGACCAGAAAAAAATGCCAGTGAGCACCACCAGGATACAAACAAGCTCCATGTAAACTAAGTTTGGCCAGGTGGGCACTTTGTCGGCAAGTGTGGACTCCCAGATAGCCAGCCCGGCTTGTTTTCGCCGATCATTGTCCACCGCTTGCTTCATACCGTACCACACAAAAAAAAGCGATACCACGGCCATGACAGAGACCGCGAAGGTCTCGCTATCGGCAAGTCCGTCGAGAATCTCCGGCCAGTAACCGCCGGCACTAAGCATAAGGATAAGCAAGTTGACAAGTGCCCAAGCCACTTCCGGTTTGGTAAAGAGTGGTGCCAGCCAAAGGAAGCTTATCAGGCCAGTCCACACAAGAAGACAAATCCCGACAGGTGTCAACAAGTATTTGAAACTTAATTGGAGCAAAGTCTCGAGCTTATGGCCAATTGAAGTTACAAGCGCGCACGCAAGGGCAACGGCCAGGCTTGCCAAGGCCATCCCTTGGCCAGTATGCCGGGTCTTGCCAGACCGCCAACTGACCACGGCCCAGGCAGCGTTGGCGGCGGCAAGGGTCAAAAGCACCATCAGGTTGGCAAGCATGCTTGCTGAGCTAGGCTTCATTGTAAACTTTGCTGAAAAACGGGTCGTGGCATGGTGGTCGGATACCTAGGGGCTTCGGTCAAAACCGAAGGATCAGCAGAGCCTTGCCTAACGTCAACAAAAATCAAATTGCGTTGCTTATTTTCTTCCCTCGTTCAGAGCGGGCCGCTTATACCGCCGTCTTTTCGTACCCGCCAGAAGTGTACGCCCATCAACACGGTTGCCAATATGGGCAGAGCAACGCAGTGAAGGATATAAAAACGGTTAAGTGTCTCTTCGGCTACCTCGGGTGCCCCTAAGAGGATAAACCGAGTGTCCGATTGCTGAGTGATCATTTGACCCCACGGGGTTTGGAGAAGTTGGCTGCCCGGCCCCTCGTGTCCTACGAGTGGGCTAGCAGCTGCCATGTTGCTTGCCACCGTTACCGCCCAGAGCGAAAGCTGGTCCCACGGCAAGAGATAGCCCGTGAAAGCCATTCCCATTGTCAACAAAAGGAGGAGAACTCCCACCACCCAGTTAAATTCCCGCGGTGGTTTGTAACTGCCTGTGAGAAAGACGCGAAGCATATGGAGCCACACAGCCCCCACCATCGCATGCCCCCCCCATCGATGCACTTCCCGCAGGAAGCCAAGCGACACTACCTCGCGAAGCGCTACCATGTCGAGGTAGGCATGCTCCACTGTGGGGCGGTAATAAAACATTAGTGCCACCCCGGTGACCACTTCCACCAAGAACAACAAAAAAGCAATTCCGCCCATGCACCAAGTATGACGAAAGTAAAGGGCATGTTTACGAATTTGGGTGGGATGAAGATGGAGGAAGAAATTGGCCCGGATGATACGAAGCCGCCCTTTGCGGTCTCGCGGGACCGGCTCCCGGAAAACACTTCGCCAAAAGCGAAATCGCCACCGGTCCTTTTCACGGCCGGTTCCGGCTTGCGTATCCTCGGCCGCTAGACAGTCGGCCTGTGGTGTGTGGGTGAGTTTGTCGTGTTCCATGTCGCGGGTTTAGGCGGTTGTTCTTCTGCCGGCGAAACAGTCCTTCCACAGCGAGAACTTTGTGTCATCCCGGCCACTTCGGTTTACAGGGCCGACAGGTGCGGATGACCAGCACCAAACTTAAGGACCTGTGGTTCGACAAAAGCGATGCTGTTGAAGCTCCTTGAAGCGCTTTACCAGCATGAATTCTGGTTTGTTTATGCGTCAGGGCTCGTGTTTGGATCAACAACCACCATGTTTTCGTTTAAGAGCGTGACACGATAGCGAGTGAGCGGCCGAGTAGCCGGCCCAGAAATCACTCGGCCATCCCGGGCAAATTGACTTCCGTGGCAAGGACAGCGGAATTGCCCCGCGGTCTCTTCCCACATTATTTGGCAGCCAAGGTGCGTACAGGTGGCATCTACGGCCAAAAGGAGACTCCCTTCCCGTTCGGGAAGGCGAACGATCCACAGCCCGTGGGTATCCTTCCAGCGACTGTCGACAGTTCCCGGGGGGAATTGATCGATCGATCCGGCCAGGAATCGGCCCCGTCGGCAGGGAGCCGAATTGGGGAAGAAAAATCGGATAGTTGCAAGACCGGAGAGCGTCCCCGCGGCCACGGCCGCCAAGGTTCCAGCTTTGGCCAGGCGCCGGGCAATAAGTTGATAAAGGCTTCGCCGGCTTATCTGGTGGGAGACTTGGCTAATGTGTAACGGTGAAGTAGCTGGCTCCATTAGCCTACGACGCGGTTGAATCTCCACATATCCGTCCTCAACATTTCGAGACAGATCACCGTCGCGATCTCGGAAATTTTGGGAAGAAAAAGTAGGCCCACAAGTTATTTCCTAACTCCGGCCTTTGGCCGTGGCGCATGCTCTCGGCCTGTGGTGATTGTCCAAAGGCCGAACACCACGGCGCCTCATTCCCCCCGGGCATACCGAATCGTTTTGTAGGCCGCGTTCGATTGAGGCCTTCTCGTTTCTCGGGTCCCTTAAAAAGCGCCCCCGGTGCCCGCCAGAAGCTATTGACGACGCCCGCGCTCCCGGGAGCTTGGGAAAGGCAAGCACTCCGAAACGCAGTTTGACAATTACTGTGGACTATCCAGTTTCCCGGCCGCCCATAAGATCGCTTGATGGACTAACTTTCGATAGTTGGGATTGTCATACGCTCCGCGATCGTGCCCCAGCTGAATGTAGACGATCCTGCTTTGGCCGAATTTCTTCGTCCACGCTACGATCGGGTTATTGTCCGGATGATCCGTGCGCAACAGAACATGAATGTCCGCTGCGGTGTAGAACCGCCCATACGTTTCGTCCTCGACGTCAAAATCTGTGAGGCCCCGGGTGACGGGGTGCTTAGGATCGGCCACTTTGATCTTTAGTCGCTGACCATGCTTCCACGGGGTAGTATCATAAGATTGCCCATCAAGCTCACACTTCTCGAAAATAAACTTTCCGCCGATGATAAATCGGTAATCACCCCATGTGCGATTGGCGCCCAGGTTGTGGTGTAGCGCCACGACACCAATCCCTTGGTTGAGGAGGGCAACCAATTGCTCCCGGGCTTCGCGAGGCAAGTCGCCGACCATATCGTAAAACACCAAGCAATCGGCTTTTTGGCGAAGAGGCGGTGCCAACAAGTCGGCTTGCCGTGGCAGCTCGATTACCTCGAAACTTACGCCAGGCATTGCCCGAAACATGCCAAAAAATCCGTCCGCGTCGAATCCATGCCCGCCGGTGGTGATAACAACACGCACTGGCGGAGCAGTCGCCTCTTGTGCCGCTACCCTTGAAAATCCAATCCCGGCCAAAATTGTCAACGCGACAAAGACAGCTCGGAAATGATGCACGATCTTGGCCTCCTTTTCTGAAGGTGGCGAGCAAACTTTAGGCTTATCCCTCGGTACAGAACTGATGGCTAAACTACCGAACATTGGCCGGCTAAACGGAAGCACATCCCGCGGATTATGCCCCCACCATGTGGGCCCGTCTTCTAAAGGAAGTGAATTTGGGGGCAACCGGTCCCTGGGTTGACATCTAAGAATATTGTCCCACCAATAAGGGGCGAGTACAACAAAGACCATCCTTCTGGGGTACAAGACACCGTGAGTCGCCCCCCTCCAATTCGGGGATTCTCTTACGGTGTGGCGTCAGTTGGATGCGGGCACAGCGGATTAGGGGTTCGCTGACTTGGCGGGTGGCCAAATTTTCCCGCCTTGCCGGTGGGTTAAGCGAGCGGCTGCGAAAGGAGGTGCTAACTTGGGAAGAACCGGAGCAGCATTCTTGCTCGAATTTCTCCATTCTGCAGGGGTACGGTACCTTTTCGGTAATCCGGGAACGACCGAGCTGCCAATAAACGAAGCGCTTGTAAATGCTCCGATCAAGTACATCTTGGGCCTTCACGAAATACCTGTGATGGCCATGGCTGATGGATTTGCCCAGGCCAGCGGTCAGCTTGGGGTAGTTAATGTCCACATCTCCTGTGGACTAGGTAATGCGATGGGCATGTTGTACAACGCTTACCGGGCGGGAACTCCCTTGCTTGTCACGGCTGGTCAACAAGATCAGCGCTTTATCCACAAGGATCCGATCCTTTGGGGAGATATGGTGGCGGTGACAAGGCCGTGGACGAAATGGTCAGGAGAGGTCCGAAGTGTCCGCCAATTGCCACAGGTTCTTCAGCGAGCGGTTCAGATAGCGCTTACCCCGCCCACCGGGCCAGTGTTCTTATCCCTGCCACTTGATGTTCAAGTGGATTTAATCCCGGAGGATGTACCAGCCCGGTGTGCGGCGCCACCGCGACGTGCTGTGCTGCCGGAAGAAACTGCGATTCGCGAGGCGGCTCTGGTACTTCTCCGCTCTCATTCCCCATGTATCGTGCTGGGGAGTAAGGCAATTGGCGACGAAGGTGTAAGTGCAGTTCAACAACTTGCGGAGACCCTGGGGGCGCCTGTGTTTCATGAGCCTTACTACTGCCATGGTCGATGCCATTTTCCGCCCATCCATCCACTGTCTGCTGGGCTTTTGCCCTTTTGGGCGCCTGATATCCGTACTCGCTTAGCGCCTTTCGATGTGATCCTGGCCGCAGGGGTCAAATTGTTCGAGGAGTATCTTTATCACGGCGATGTCTCACCCATTCCAGAGTCGGCCAAGCTTGTCCACATCGAGGACGATCCGGCCGAAGTCAACAAGAATTACCCAGCCACCGTGGGCCTAGTGGGCGATATTGGCAAAATATTGGGCCGATTGGCGGCGCTTGTCGCCCAAGAAGAGCTGCCCGATCCGGATCGTGTGCGCCGGCGGCGGGAAGAATGGCAAACATCAATAGCGGCGGCCCGGGCGAAGATGCGCGCGGAGGCTTCTTCGCAGTTTGGTTCTCGGCCGCTTAGAGCCCTGGCCGTGCTCGAAACGTTGGCCCGGGTATTGCCACGGAACGTCGCGGTGGTGGAAGAGGCTCCCACAACTTCGGGTAGCTATTTCGAAAGGGTCGGTGCCCTTGCCAATCCGGAGGGATTCTTCGCCCAAAAAGGGTGGGCGTTAGGCTGGGGCGTTGGATGTGCCATCGGAGTCAGACTTGCCTGGCCGGACCGGCCAGTTCTTGCGCTTTTAGGCGACGGCGCGGCGCTTTACGGCATACAGGGGCTGTGGACGGCCGCCCACTACCGAATACCAGTCACATTTGTGGTGGCGAACAATCGGCAATACGGCATCCTGAAAAGTTGCGCCCGGGTTCTCGGCCTCCCACATGCTCTTGCAGGTCAATTCTGCGGGCTGGATTTAGAACCCCCAAGTATCGATTTCGTCGAGCTCGCCCGAGCACTCGGTGTGGAAGCTCACCGGGTGGACTCCGAGGAGGAACTTGCCGAAGAGGTCCGCAAGAGTCTCGCGGGGGACAGCCCCGCGTTGATCGAAGTGCCAGTGGCGCCGAGCGTTTTGGACACGGGGTGACCGTGGATACCTCCTCCCGTCATGGGCAAGCCATGCGCCTTGAAGATAGCCCCCCGAGGACGTGAGGGACCGGGTCCGAGCAGGTTGGTACAGGACTGGCAGCGTGGCGACGGCCGTTTGTAGGCCGGTGAGCGCTGGGAAAGTTAGGTGCCCCCTTGGTGGGGTGGGTGAGACTGGAGCCGCCGGCTTCCATTCGCTGATCGCGAAAACCTTACGGCTAGCTAAATGAGCCAGGGATTCAGGGCAAAAGGTGACTAATGGCAGGTGATTAGGTATGTTTCGAGCATTAGCGCAGCCCGCTGATCTTACTTAGGTCGGAATCAGAGCCGGGTATCCATTTGACCGAAGACCGGCCGCCTTAACGGGCACTGGGTTGGAGCGAGCGGTCTTGACCTGCATGTAAGGAGGTTGGACTGCGGGAAAGACTGCGGAATTCCTTGCGTGGAAAATGCCTCGGAGGGAGCAAACGGGTAGGTACCGCAGGAAGTTTTCCGCGGAAAACGAAGAGCTTGGCCTCGGGAGGCCGGTAGCCTCAACGCGGCCGGAGTTACTAGCGAAATTTGTGGCTCCCGGTCGGCGGCACGTTTCCTTCGGCGATCGTGCCTCGGTGACCGGGCAGAACTTCATGTAAACTTGCTTCTGGGGCCGATCGGTGTGCCGTTTGACATCAGCTCGTGGCGGGGCTCGCGCGGGGCCTCCCGTTTGCCGAAAGGAGCTACGGGCAAGGTGGCGACTTATGGCGCCGTAAGACGCAGAACGAATGCCCCGGAGGAAGGGTTTCGAAAGGATCCCAAAGTGAAGGTTATCCTGCGGGCCGTTGGTGTAGCGTCAATTCTTTTTGCTTCATCGATCTTGGGTTTGCCCCTCACGACTGGGGTGGCAAGGGCCGACGAACTGACCAGGGACTACCTTCAGCTGGCGGAAAAGTACCACCGGCAGTTAGAAGAGCTGGCCGGCTGGTGCGACGAAAACGGTTTGAAGGATCGGGGCGCTTTCACTAGGGCATGGCTTCGGACTCCGGATCCGGACAAGATCTATTTGCCTGTCATTCCCAAAGAGACCGGCGCACTCGCCTTGGGAGGAGATTTATCGGGTCCGGAAGCTGAGTGGAAGGCACAGTTTTCAAAACTCCGCCGCACCCAGTCCCGCGCGCTTTTTGACCTGGCTCGCCGAGCGATCCGTGCCGGGCGGGCGACATGGGCTTTCGAGCTTTTGCTGGCTGCATTGCGGGAAAATCCGGATGACGCGGACATCCGCCGCATCCTGGGCTACCAGTCTTACCAGGGGGCTTGGCGCACGGGGTATGAGCTTCGGCGGCTCCGGGCCGGGGAAGTTTGGCATCCGAAGTTCGGATGGATTCCGCGCCAACATGTGGCCCGGTACGAGAACGGCCTCCGATTTGTGGACGGTCGTTGGATTCCGGCCGAGGAGGCGAACAAGCTCCGCAGTCGGATCGATAACGGATGGCTTGTGGAAACCGAGCGCTATCGCATCATCACCAATCACAGTCTTGAGGTGGGGGTTCGTCTTGCGGAGGGGCTAGATCGGTTTTACCAAGTATGGCGGCAACTTTTTGTGCGTTTTTATGCAACCGAGGCTCAAGTCTTGGCTTTGTTTGACGGCCAGGCCCGCAGCACTTTGCCGCCGCTTCCCCAAATGCGAATCGTCTGTTTTGCTAACCAAGAGGATTTCCGCGACGCGATGCGCCCGATCTTCCCGATCATTGACAAGGTAAATATCACCGGAGTGTACTACGGACCCAAGCGCATCGCCTACTTCTTTTGGTCGGAACCGCCCGATTGGCCCAACTTCTTCCATGAAGCAACTCATCAGCTTTTTTCAGAGACACGATGGACCTCTCCCACTGCCGGCGCACGGCAGAATTTTTGGGTCATCGAGGGTGTAGCTTTGTACATGCAGACGCTTAAGGAGGAGAATGGCTTCTTTGTGTTAGGCGGCTGGGAAAGTCAACGGGTGTGCGAAGCCCGTTACAATTTGTTTAATCGGGGAAAGCACATCCCTTTGGAGGAATTGGTGAAACTGGGAATGGAATCTTTTCAGGCGTTCGAGGATCTTGGAGCGCTTTATTCCCAGTGTGCCGCGGTGATGCAGTTCTTAATGCACTACGATTATGGTCGCTATCGCGATGCCGCGGTTCGCTATCTTGAGCTTGTTTACAGTGGCCGCGACGATTTGTTGACGATCTGTCGACTGACCGGTAAGACATTTTCCGAATTGGATAAGGAGTATCAGTCGTACATGAATTCGGGCCCGGCTGTGGTGGCCAGTGAAATTTCTGGTGGCCAATAAAACCCAATCCGGTTAACGCCGGCTTAGAATTCTCTCGCCGGCAGGTTGCGCTCTAAGGAGTTGGCTTTCGGGAGGTAAGCTCCATGCCCGAACAGATGTGCTTATCCTTCCCGTCGGTGGATTGTCGCGGCGAGACTATCTCCCTTTTTTGCAAGTGGACGTAACGTTTGCTCTGGCCGGATTTGCTGAGAAGGGTCAACTTGTTGGCAACTAAGCCCTTTTGCCGCTTTCCGTCCCGATCGCCGTCCGGCGGGCCTTTCGAATGAGTTCATCCCGCACCGGGGCGGTCAGTTGATAAATGGCGTCCCACATTTTTTCCATGGCAGGCGTCCAGGTGCAGCGACGCCGGCTCATCGCCACGGCTGCCGTCTTGTAGAGAGCCTGTTTTCCGTAGCCTTTGCTTAGGTGGCCGTCCAAAAACCACGCAAAAGACGGAATGAATTTCGGCAGAGGCTTGCCGGTGGCCATGATCACCGTCATCGCCCCCACATAGGCCCCGGTATTCAAAAGCGTCCCAATCGAGGTCTTGGTGTGATCACCGATGAGCGAACCAACCTTTGTTGACCCAGTGGGAATGGGCCGCTTGCCGTCCAGGATCACCTCCACCGACGAATAGTCATTTTTGAGGTCGCTATTTGTCGTGAGCGCTCCTAGATTGACCCATTCGCCCACATAAGCATGTCCGAGGAAGCCATCGTGGTATTTGTTGGAATAGCCTTGGATGATCGATTCTTCGATCTCGCCGCCAACCCGGCAAACTGGGCCGATGGTATTACCCTCGCGGCATTTGGCACCTAGCAGGATAGTGCGTTTACCAATGTAGCAAGGACCTTCAATCCGGGTAAAGGGATGGATTTCCGCATCGGCATCGATGTACACAGGACCGCCAGTGACATCGATGACCACCATCGGATGAATTTGGACGCCAGGGGCGATGTACAAATCATCGCGATCGCCCCGCAGTGCTAAGGGCTGTTCCACGTTCCCTTCGATCCCAAATCGCCCAAGCGCGGCGAAGTCCTGACGGAGTTGGTCCGGATTCTCCAGCACCAGTTCCCAAATGTAGTTCCAGGTGGGAATCTGGTGCGACCGGTGCGGCAACGATTCGGCAAGGGAGCGTACAAACGCTTCGATGCTGTCGTAACAGAGTTTGCCCAGGTCCGAGCGAGCCACCCGAGCCACCAGCACCTGGCCATCTTCGTCCAAAATAACCTCGCTTGAGCCGAGTGGGTCATACTCCCAGCCGCGAGCCTTAACCCGCCCATGCACGATGAGAAGGTCATCGTTCCCCTCGCGGAGGACCGTCAGGTCGTTGATGGGCCAGGGTGTTTGTGGCCGCCAAGCCTCCACCATGTAATCCGGAATGATCCAAGCCACTGACTGTGGTTCGAAACGGGCCTCAAGCTTTTCTCCCAGCGTTTTCATCCCCGACCGCAGGGCGAAAATCGGTCGACTAAGCGCAAGCGGATCAAAGTGAAACCGCTTGGGATTGGGGTGGTCAAGTAGCACGAGTCGCATAAGTTGACTCCTCGGCCAGCAAATCAATCACTTTGCTAAATGCCTGCCGTCGCCTGTGATATCCGAATCTAGTGTGCTTTGCAAGGACTGGAGGTGCCCCCTGTGCCCGGTCAACTTGGGCGCCACAAGAAGCGCGCAATGTCCGTATGGACCAAAGGTGGGCGTCAACGGAGTCTTTGCGGCCGCGGTGGCTTCGTCGATTTGGTTACGCCCCACTCGGCCGTTGTCCGCAGGCTCCCAGACCGCATGTAGTAAACTCGCTCTTGTTTCGAAGCAGCGCCTAAGCACTCTGCCTGCCGCAAGTAGACGGTGACCCCAGCGGGCACCGATGCGACTCTTGGCTTAGGTTCAAGCTGGGGGAATAGGCGCAGAGTGCAAGAAGACCGGGCTCCAAGTGGTTTATCAAAAAGTTTACAAGCCAACCCACCGGCTCAGGTCTTAGGAGCCTTTGGCTTATTGCTTTGAACCCACCGGAAATAGTCAATCATCTTAAGCTCGCTTGCTGCCTCCTCATCCAGGAAGAAGGTCACGTCTGGGTGGAGTTGCAAAGCGCTGGCCGTGATCATGCTTGTCACCGGGCCTTCAATCGCGGCAGCTACAGCCTTGGCCTTATTTCGCCCGTTGGCAAGCAAAATGATCTTGCGCGCCTCCAGGATCGTCCCGACACCCATTGTGATGGCGTAAATGGGGACATCTTCGACTCGGCCACCGAAAAACCGGGCGTTGTCTTCGATTGTTTGTCTTGCTAGGGTTTTGATTCGGGTCCGTGACCCAAGGGAACTTCCCGGCTCGTTAAAGGCGATATGCCCGTCAGCGCCAATTCCGAGGATTTGAAGGTCAATTCCGCCGCACTGTTTGATACGCTCCTCATACCAACGGCAAAAGGCAGCATAGTTGCTCGTCGTGCCCGCAGGAATGTGGATATTTTGTGGAGGAATATTGATGTGCTTAAACAGATGTTCATGCATGAAGTAGTGGTAGCTCTGCGGGTGGTCCTTCGGCAAACCCACGTATTCATCCAGGTTGAAGGTGACAACCTGGGAGAAATCAAGACCTTCTTCCTTGTGCATCCGCACAAGCTCGCGATAAAGCCCGATAGGGGTACTCCCTGTTGCGAGTCCCAAAACAGCGTTCGGCTTGGCGTTGATCAGGTCAGCAACCACTCGCGCAGCCGCTTTGCTCATCTCGTCATACGATGGAAAGATTAAGACTTCCATAGTCTCCTCCTTAAGTGCTACACACCATGATCTGTTTCTGGTCAACAAACAAGGTACAGTGTCTAGGTTTAGCCCGATGGATAAAAAGCTTTCCGCGCAAACAACCTGTGGACCGCGCCCAAATCAAAACCGTGACTTTGAGGTTCCCTTCAGGAGCGAACCAACAAACTCCTTTACGTCTGTTTTTTAGGGCGGACCTAACCCGGCAGCTGCGAACCGCCGTTGCATTCTGGCCCCGTATTTCAGGGGTTTTCGCCAGAACACCGAACCCGTCTTGGTGGGGCCCTGCCCGCCCGAGTAATCAGAAGTAGACCGGCGAAACAATCTCCGGCCTTCTACGAATTTGGGGACGGAAAAGAAAAGCAAGAACCTATAAGCTTCCCGCGAGATTGCGGATTTGTCAATAGGCGGTCTTCAAACCGGCCTCGTGTTAGCCGAGCGGCATCACACACCGCGGGTCGTCAAAAGTGGGATTGTTCACCCAGTAGCCCACCGGCACGATTTCTAAAGGAAGGTCTAGCGGTCGCAAAAGCGACATTAGTTTGTCGGATTTTGATACTTCCGGGTCAAGCCACTCGGAATAATCTTCCGGCTTCAAAATGACCGGCATGCGATCGTGGATTTTCCGCACTTGTTCATTGGCTTCTGTGGTGATGATAGTGGCTGTTTCCAAGTAAGACTGATCAGGGCCTTCCCATGCCTCCCAAAGCCCAGCGAAAGCAAAAAGCTGATCGTTTGGCAAGCGAAAGAAAAACGGTTTTTTCCGGCCACTTACTTTTGCCCATTCGTAAAAGCCATCGGCGGGGATGAGGCAACGCCTATAGCGGAAGGCACTACGGAAAGCCGGTTTGGAAGCGACTGTTTCCGCCCGGGCGTTGATTAACCGATCTCCTATCGCCGGGTCATTTGCCCAAGAGGGAACAAGCCCCCAGCGTACCACGGCAAATTCGCGATTGGTTGCTCCCCTCTGGGAACCAGCAGAGTGCTCCGAAGGTGGAAACGCATTACTCCCGGCAAACGGATCTCGACGCAGCCGGACGATTCCTATGGGTTGTCGGGGCGCAATGTTATATCGCGGAACAAGCGGGGGCAGGTCTATGAGTGCAAATTGCTCCGCCACTGTTTGTGCAGAAGCACGGAGAGTAAATCGTCCACACATTGAGCGTCGGTGTGTTTTTGTCTGTAGCCACCGAATGTTGAAGACTTTCGCACTTGGCCCTGGCTAAGCTAAAGCTATTTCTTTCTTGCCGAAGAATGCGAGCAGGCCAAAAGCATCTCAGAAAACTGGCGGGCGTTTCGTACGGCGTGGCCCTCCCAATCGTTGTTGAAAAAAGCATAAATGGTCTGATTGTTGAGGTGTGGCCCTACCCGATCGACCCATTCGGCCAACTCTTGCTGGGAGTAATTGTACCGGTAAAGCTGTTTTCCCAAACCATGGAAGCGTATGTACAAAAAGTCACAGGTAGGGTATACATCGGCCGGCAGCCGGGGGTGGCTCACAGCGACGAAGGCCGCCTTGTGGCGTGTCAAAAGCTCAACCGTTTCGGTTCTCCACCAACTTGCGTGGCGAAATTCCACCGCATAACGAAAACCTTCAGGCAGTGCGCCTAAGAACGCATCGAGCCGTTCGATATCAAAGTGAAGGGAAGGCGGAAGCTGCCAGAGGATAACCCGCAGTGTCTTAAGCGACTTGACGCGAGAGAGAAAAACGTTGACATTTTCCTGACAATCTTGCAGCTTTGCCAAGTGAGTGACGGTGCGCCAACCCTTGACCGCCATATGAAAGTCGTCAGGCAGTCGCTTGTTCCACGCCTCGATCATGTTCTGCGTGGGGAGCCGGTAAAAACTCGCATTCAGCTCCACCGCCGGGAAATGCGAGGCATAGAACGTGATACGTTCGGTCGGGGGGAGCTCCGGTGGGTAGAAAATGCCCTTCCAATCGTCGTACGTCCAACCCGAGGTGCCTACGAGGATCTGCGGTCGGCGGCGTACCATAGTGATGACCAGCCCTGCGGGGACATAAGGTGTGATCGCAGAGTTACTGGGTGCCTTTGCGTGGCCAGTGGTTAAACACTACAAGTTTACAAAACGGCAAGCGTCGCCTTTTGCGAAGAAGCTTCTACTGGGCGGCAGAGCGACTTCCCCGCGGCGAGCCAGAAATCGGCACTCCTGCAGGAAGTGGCCGGGCGGCGCAGGTGTAGCCGGCAGCGTGAAGCCGGTCCCGAAGTTGGCGATATCCCTCGAAGCTTTCCGGGTAAACCCACAGGGTAATTGTGTACTCCTTGGGATTATACTGGTTGACCGTCCGCCAGAACTGAGAGTCCGGTTGAATGGCCTTTTCCAAAGGCTCCCCTAATTGCGGGGAGGTGGGCAGCAAGACCCAATGTTCGACCCGTACGTAACTGGCTGTCCCCCTTCCTTGACCGGGGATGTTGATTGGTACGTCGTAACGCCGGAGGATAAAGCGGAGTTGGAAGCCTCCTTCCGGTCCAACGACGTCCGTCCATTCACTTTGGCTTAGGAGCCGCGAGGCTTCGAGTTTGGCCCGCTCCTTCAGCTGCTCGATAAGCCGGTCAAGGGGGATGTGTGCCACGCGATTGCTCTGCAGCTGAAAGTGCACCTCTTTGGTATCAACAAACTTGGCTACTGGGGCCGGATAGTGTGTGATCTGCGTGACGTTGTCCACAACCTGTTGTAATTGCGATTTTTGAGCCTCCAATTCCCGAAGGTACCCGAGCCGCTCTTGAAGCTCAAGTTGTAGCTGCCAAGCTTGATCGGATAGAGTGGCCGCACGATCGCTTTGAATCGCAATCATCTTTTGGAGGGCAGCCACCTCTAGCGCTAGCCGGTCGCGAATCTTTTGCTGGAATGCCTTTTCTTGTTCCAAACTTTGATAAGTCGCCTCGAGACGGGCGATTTCTTGGCGAAGTTTGGCAGCCTCGCGGGCCTTCTCTGAGGCAACTTGATGGAGGCGCGGAAGGTCTGGGTCCAGCTGGGAGGGCGCAACCGGAGCTCGCTGCGCCCTAATCCCGACCACAATTCCTAAGATGATGAGGATTCCCACGATATTCGCAACGATATCGAGGAATGAATCCTGTCCAGGAAGGCCTTCGGATATTTCCCAGCTACCGCTACTCACAGGCTGGCTCCGCTCGAGATGAGTCCGTGGATTACATGGTTGGCCGTTCCTCGCCCCAGTGGACCGGCAAAATCCGGGGGTGGGTGCAGTGTGAGAGGATCAGGCAAGTGGCTTTTTCGGTTCCCCCGGTTAGCGAGTGCTGCCCACACGTCCTCTCCCGATGTCCGACAAAGGGACTTAGTTTCCCCTCCAGTGATGCACCCTCAGGCTTGCCCGATCTTGCCCGCAGGCCCGCCGGGAACGGACGACCAGCTGCGGGCATACTCTCAGTTCAGATGCTAACCTCACTCCTGGTATTCTGAGAAATCTGCGAAAAATGCGTTAATTCCCTGGCACGTCGGCTTGTTCCACAACAAGTCCACTTCCTTCGAGAAGGGTTTTCAGGTCTCGAAATCGTCCCTCGGCCCCCGGAGCAACTTCGACTCGCAGGATTGGGCGCCAAGCCATACCTCGTCCAGCCGGCCCCCACGTCGCCACATAGTCCCAAATCTGTCGAACCAGGTTATCGACGGTCTTTTCCGGCGGATCTTCCCAGGGAATGGCAATGGGAGCCCCGAGACCGGCTTCGGGAACGATGAGGAGCGAGTCAGGCCTACACTTAAGCCGCACCGGACGGGTAAGGGGCACCAGAAGCCGGACGGCCCCTGGTACGGCCCAATCTTGACCCCGCAACTGCGCTAAACTTTGCAAGGAAGTTCCCATTTGTCCTGCCGCGGTGCTCCTGAGTCCCTCGCTTGCGGCCGACCCTGGGCCTGTTGAAGTGGCCGAGCTGACCGCTTCTCGGTCGGATTGCGCCGATGTTTCCCCGGGAATTTGGCTGCCGAAGCGTGGCCAGTTCTGAAGGTCAGATGACGCGCTACTCGGCGGTTGCATTTCCCCACTGCCCGACTGGCCGGCCAGTATGTCCCCATCCGGGGGGTATCTTCCAATTGCGCCGGAAGCCCGGCGCCCAGGGGCCGGAAGTTGTCCGTCAGTGCCGGCGGCGCCGCTGTGCGGAGCTTTTGCCTGTGTTGAGAGGGAGTCTTGAGAATCCGCTTGTCTACGATACGAAGGTTGGATCGCGGGAATCTCGAGGGGAGCACCCGCTTCGGGAATAAGGCCCCCGCGGTCCGGCGACAGAATGAAACGCTTGGGAGCCGCCGCCACGCGCCGCGGGCTTACGGCCGCCAGCAGGCGGGCCTTGGCTCTTGCCTCTTCGACCGCCATGGCCAGCTGGCGTGCTAACTCCCCGTTTGGTGGCGGGTAGACGATTTCCCAATCTTCGTCAATAAGCTCGTAACCGAACTCTCCGGTCCAGGTGTCAAGCGCCGCCCGGGCAACATAGTAGGCTCCGATGCCGCTGGGCCGAACGAGCAGAAGCGGATAAGGGTCGCCTTGGCCGGGGTTGTTTCGACTCCAATACTCGCGAATCGCACGTAAGGCCACCTCCAGCGGATTGGCCGGCCCGAGATCTGGCTGAAAATCCTCCGGGGTGAGTGCTATCCCTTCTGGTTGAATGACGATCGCGTCCCGTCGGCACTCAATGTAGATCGGCCAGCGGGCCGAGCCGTACGGACCGGCGTAGGGGACAATCGAAAAGAAACGCCGACCCTGTTTTCGCCGGAGGGCTTCTAATTCGTGGGTAACGGCCTCGATTTGTTTGTTGACGGCTGAGATCTGACTTTGCAGCTGCGCGACGGAAGTTTGCGCCTCCGGCCGGTTGTCGCCTTCGCGGAGAAAAGCGATTAGCTGATCGCGCTGGGTTCTCAGTCGACGGGCATGGTCCTCCAGGTGCCCTAATGCTAGCCGAAGGTCCTGCACCTTTTGTTGCCCCGCGCCAGTTGTCTGGCGGAGCATCTCAAGTTCCCAATCGAGAAGCTCAAGGGAGGAGGTTAATTCCTCTTTTGTCCTCTGGCGTGCCGCCTCGGCTTGTCGGCTGGCAGCTATGCGAGCGCGCTGCCCAATCACCACTATGAGCAGAATAAGGATCCCCATGGTGGAGATGAGCACACTGACGAACGGAAAAAAGGGGATACTTGGGGGAGCAAACCCCAAGGCCGAGCCGGTCTTCCCTTTAGAGCGGGCTAATTGGGCCATAGGTTACGTTTACAATCTAACCCGCTTGCCGAAGCCCGTGCACATGGACCGGCAGCGTTTGCGGCGCGCTAGGGGTTCCCACCGGGGCCTCGATGCGTGTGGTCAGCAGGTGGATGGCTGCTGTTAGACTCATTAGCATTTGTTCAAATTGTCGCGAGGTGGCCAGGATGGCCAAATTACGCTGGAGTGCTTCCTGGAGTGTTCGCAGCGTTTCTGCACCTTCCAGAGCCTTAAGGAGCATCTCGGTCCGCTGCTCAACGGATCGCTCCAGTTCCAGCACCCGCTCAAGTCGTTTGTGATAATGGCGGTAAAGCTCGTCCAGGTGCTCCTGATGTTGGGCAAGCGCCTTTTCCTCCACAGCCAGCAGGCGAGCCGCATGCCCGTGGAGAACCTCCTCCAACGCCTTTGCCAGCGCTTGCCCAAGCGCAGTTGACAGCTCGGTGGTTAGCTGTCGGACGGAGGAGACGAATTCTTGAACCGCAAGTTCCCAGGTTGCCAGCGGCGCCTGGAGGAGCGCAAGGAATTGGTCACCAGTGGACGGGGTGGTTCCCCCTGAGGACTGTTTGCTTATGGAGGGGCGGCTTCGCGCAAAGGCAGCAAGCACCTCCTCGGCGATTTGGTCAACGCGACCAAGTATTCCGGCCTCCGCCCGTTCCACCACGTAAAGCCCGAAATACAGAATGAGGCAAAGGGCAAGTGCAAGAATTGTTGTGTTGAAGGCGACAGTCAACGCCGCCATCACCACCGGCAAGCTTTCCTCCAGTTGTTGCGGAGCCAGTCGACCGAGGGCCATCGCGATGCCTATAACTGTGCCTAGAAACCCAAGGATTGGAATAGCCCAAATGAACATGCGAACAAGAGTCGACCGCGCCTGGGCTGCTGCCGCATCCTTCTCAGAAAGTATGCGCAGGTGGCTATCCAGGTCGGGTCCTTCCGGATTGGTTTCCAACATCCGGGCGAGTTCACGCATCCGATGACCGAGCCTTGAACCCGATAGCTTATCGGCGAAGCGGGAAAGTTTGTCAATGAATTCGTCAACGCCAATTTGCCGATCGTCAGCAGAAAAGTTCCAACCGCCGGGCCACTGACGAATGACCCGCCAATCGCGTAACAGTCCGGCTGTCCGGAGGAGCAAAGACCCTATGCCCACGAAAAAAAGGATCGCGCTGACATGTTCAACGGGATGTTCCGTAAACAATGCCCGGATGGTGGGATGGTTAAGCGGTCCCCACAGTATGAGCGTGTACCATCCGGCTGCCATTAGCGCCCCTAAAACAACGGGGGATTTGAATAAGGCAGTAAGCGTTTTCCGCATTGGATTAGTACCTTGTCCAAATGCTGGGAGTAGATAAGCAACCGAGCGTTATCGTGCTCCCTGTACCTTCGTTAAGCGACTATCGACCGAACTCAGAAGAGGGCATACTTCCCGACAGAAAGGGCGATCGCAAACACGCTGTGATGAGAGCGCGCTAGCCCCATGGGCCTGGGGCAGGGGAATACCCCTCACTCTAAGCCCAAGAAATAATAAGCTTTGCGTTGCAACTGCCGGTGCAACTCCACTTTTCTAGTGGCTTTTACCCGCGGAGTCCTGAGAACCGGTAAAGGCGCTTAGATCGTGATTTCGGTCTTCTTGTATTCCCCCGATTTGCTAAAGTGCCCAGACTGCGTATTCGCCAAAGTCGGTCTCGATTGGCCCGGGATAAGATGCATTTTCGCCATTAAAAGATCGGCAGAAGATAAGGCCAAACGCAGCCTAGTGAAATAGCTTTTTCGGATTCGAAAACCCCTGATGAGTTTGGGCCGTGAGAGCGCGCCTGGCTTGTTCCGAATTGGCGAGACCCGATTCAGGACAGAGGGTTTCTGCCGGAGTCCGTTTTGCGGAGGATTTTCAACCGGCGGTGATTACTCGGGGTCCACTTAAGTTCGGCAAGTGGAGAAGAGTTGCTTGACCCGGAAAAACGTCATCCCGACAATCCCCGGCGGACGTGCCGGACTTGGGATAACGAAAACATTTCGCTTGCCGAGAGCGTGGGCTTGCGCAAGGAAAGTTGCTTCAGCCTTCGACCTACGGAGCCAACCTGGGCGACTGGTGTTACCGGCAACTAATCCAGTTGAGTGGCGCGGCCGGGGCTAAAGAGGAGCTGCAGCACCCGGCCGGCGGACTACTTTCGCGTACGCGCTTTTAGGGGATTTCGAAAAAGAGACCTGCGCGAAGCGACCACGCCTAACCCGGACAGAATCAAACAGGCCAGAAGACCTCCCGTAGGCGGCTCGGGCACCACCCGGAGTTCTAAAGTGCCCGCGCCCCCCCACGGCCAAGGCCCCCCTGTCGCAGGAACAAAGCCAAACCGAAAGCCGAGAGAATTTAGTTGCCCCGTAAGCGGGTTCGATACCCCAGGGAAGACGAGCTTATCATATTCGGGGCCGGCAGCGGTGAGGTTAAGTCCGCCCCACGTTTCTAGCCGGTCGCCCGCCGCTAGGCGCCACCACGCGGCCGCCCCCGCCGGCCCTGTCGCCCCGCCGAGGTCCCGATCTGCTGCCGGCTGGAAGCCAAAAGACGCAAAAATCTGCCCGTCAGTGGCAGCCGAAACGTCGACCGGGATGCTCGTACCAGGCCCTGTCAAGTCCGGAATCGGATCGAAAAAGACCGCAATCGCCGCTAGCCCACCCAGTATGCCAAACGGGTCCGAACGTCTTAAAGCGCCGAGGGGATAATCCGCGGCAATCTTCGTGCCGAGGATGCGCCCTACTTGCGCGGTGAAAGAATAGGAGGCCGAGTCAATCCAAAATCCGAAATATCCGGTCAGCTCGCCCTGAAAGTCGCTAACACCGTTAACCGCCGTGGCCCGGAATATGCCGATGACTACTTCGTTTGTAACTCTTCGGGAGAAAGCCGTGTCCCCGGCTGGCTCAAGTGCTCCGCCTACTCCCACACGCCAAACCCCTGCCCGTAGCTCAACCGCAATGGTGTTGATCGACCCGTCCAGGCGGATGAGGTCCCTGACGTACGCCGCCTCGGCAAGTGGGATCGAACAGGTGCTTCCACTCCACAAAAGGGCAAGGAGAACGAAGGCAAGCGCAATCCGCTCTCGGGGGCGCAGGCCGAGGCAACGCCGAACACCAGGTCGCCAAGACCGAAAAGATTGCTGACAGTTCGCCGGCCGCATTGGGGTAGCTCCAGCCGGATCATTGCTTATTCGGAATCTATTAGCGGAAATACTTGCCTTGCAAATCGCAATAATCCGATCGTCTCACCCCCAGAAGGCGTTCTGCGGCCCACTCTGAACTATGCCGGGCGACCGCCGCGGCGGCATCCGCCACTGCGTATCAAGGTGGCAAATCCGTTTGGCGCGACACAGACATAAATGGGAGGCGGAACCCGCTTTTTTACCCGGCCGGTCCGAGCCCGGGCATGCGGCAATCAATCAATCTACCTCCCCTTGTTGGCACTCGGCCCCAGTCGGCGCTTTCATGCTACCGGTTGAGTCGCTTCAGGTCAATGATTTGGCGCTCAGGCCCGGCAGCCCAGATGGTCCAAGAGGCAGGGAGCGAAAAATTGTAGGAATCCGGCTCGTGCGGCCTTAGTACTTTTCCTCTAGCCATTTTTCCCAGGGCTGTGTTTAGCCGGCCGTGCCGAGGCCAGACCACCTGGGGGCTAAATGTTCACTACCAGAATCGGCCGGTAGCAAGGATCGGCGGGCTCCTAGGGGGAAAATTCCGCCCCGCCTCCGAAGCCCGAAAAACTCGGACCCGTCTATGACATGAGAAATTTTGATCGAGAAAGTCGCAACTTATGCACGCGGTTCTGTTTCCAAACCACTCCGACCGTTTTTAATTCTTCAACCACAAGCGGAGGCCAAACCTTGTCTGCACGTTCTTTTAGTGCGTCAATGGTTTAGCTTAGGTCTTTATTGTGATCACTCTAGGGGTCGGTTCTGGGCACCCAAAGGCTGTGTGCCAAGTGCCAATCTATCTTTGCCTTTGGCGTCTGGAAATAACGGTCTTGATCACAAGTTGACGCTTTGGCTTGGTGGCAAGGCACAGGGATTCTGCCAGGGTTTTAGATTAGTTGACGAATCTGGATACCAAACTCCGGCCTCTATGTGGAGTAAGCTCGCGTGACGACCAGGCTCCCGTGATTGGTAATATCGGCGTCGACCGATAATCCTTGTTGGGAGAGAAGAACCGAGTCGGAGCGTCACGCCCACTTCATTGCGGTGAAGGATTACCGGCTTCCAGTGACCCATCCTTCTTCGACGCCGGCTCCCGGCGGGCCGTGGCGCTTCGTCTGGACCTTGAGCCGCTTCCCCCGCGGCGGGAAAGCTCCGGAGAGACGCCTTCCCTAGGACCGGCTTTCGCACTGCCGGCCTCGGGCGGAGCAGCCAATCGAGCCGGGATCGTGCTTCGTCGGGAGCTACGCCCTTTAAGCGGGAAATTCGACTCGGAGGGGGGCGAGGCAAGCTAAATTGAGGACGTTTGAACGCTCCGCGGAGTAACGCCGGCGAAGAAGGGGATTTGTCGGAAGCTCCTACTTTGATCGCCCCGCCCGAACCGGCCGCACACCGCCTTTGGGCTGGGGTGATATCCTACTTTACGCAGATGGGCGGAGTTGTTGGTGACTAAGCCTGATTGGGTTTGCGTGTTTGGCTTTCGCGAGATTCTTCTCGTTATCAGCCGCTGAAAACTCATGAGGGTGAGGAACGCTGAGTTTTTCCGTTGGGCCGCATAGCTGCCAAGTGGCGGTGCATCGGGTACGCCCTTACTTTTTCCCGAGCAACGAGTTGTCTTCCTTCGTGTGACGAAGGCGTTTCTGGGCAATCAAAGGGCGCAAGGGTGCTGCGACCAATCGGCTTCCGGCGCCAACCCGGAGTTTGCGCGGTCCATGCCCGGCGGTACAATGACAGCAAGTAGGCTGGGGATAAAGTGGCCTTTAAAGAGAGGATATTTGTTTGCAAAAACGTTGGGGCAGTAAACCGGGGCTTGTTGTTAGGAAATGGGATTAGGTTTGGGGCGTTTTCAAGCAGCCCTTGTCGAAGGTGCCATTGACGTTTGCCATTAGTTCCGGCGGAACGAAGGCGTCGCTCTTGGGAAAGGGTTTTAGAGCATGAGTTCGGGTACTCCGCAGGCAGGGGGTGGACGGTCCGATTCGCTTTCCGATGCAGCGCGGCGGCGACTTCAGGAATGTTTTCAGCAGGCCAGCCTCCGGATGGCCCAGGAGAACTACGACTACGCGGCCGAGCTTTTCACCACATGTGTGGCTGGCGATCCAGGGAACACCGCGTATGTGCAAAGCTTTTTGGCCAATTTGAAAAAGAAGTACCGCGACAACAAGAAGGGTAGCGCTCTGGCCGCGGTTCAGGGGATGCGGCACATCGCTAGCATGAAAAAGGCGGCAAAGTCGCAGGATTGGCCGGGGGTAATTCGAGCCGGTTTGGAAATGTTGAAGCTCAATCCCTGGCACATCTCGACCCTGGAAGAAATGGCCAACGCTTGCCGGCAAATGGGCCACAACGATGTGCGGCTTATCTATTTAAAGATGGCTCAGGAAGCTCGCCCGACCGATCCGGCTGTCAACAAGCTTTTGGCCGAGGCTTACGCCGATTTGGGGGAATACGACCAAGCGATTCAGTGTTGGCAGCTTGTCCTAAAAGCCAAACCAAACGACGAGGAAGCTCAGAAGGCGATCGCCAAGCTGACAGTGGAGAGGACCATCCATCGGGGCGGGTACACCGATCCAAGTCGAGCAGGTCGAAAGGAGGTGCCCGTGGCGCCGGCGGTGACCGCGCCGGCGGCCCCCTCCGCGGGGGAAGCCACTCGGGCGGCCTCACCTGAGGCCACTTTGCTTGCCGAGATCCGGCGCGACCCGTCCAATATTGCCAAGTACATCCAACTTTCCGAGCACTATATCGGCGAGGGAAACTTCGACAAGGCTCGCGACATTCTTCAGCGGGCGCTCCAAGTTTCAAATAACGATCCAGACGTTGCCGATCGGCTGACCGATGTGGAATTACGGTCGCTCCGCCGACGGATTCAGGATCTCCAAGGCAAGGGGGAGGCTGCCGCCGGCGAAGTCGCCCAGCTTGAGAAACAGCTTGTGGACAAAGAAATCGAACTCTTTCGTCGACGGGTGGAGCGATTCCCCGGGCATGCCGCTTTTCACTTTGAGCTGGCCCTGCGTTACAAACAAGCGGGCCGCTGGTCGGAGGCGATCACGGAGTTTCAAAAAGCCCGGAATGATCCGCGACATCGGGCAGCGTGTTTATTAGAACTGGGCCAGTGCTTCCAGGCTATTAAACAGAGTAAGTTAGCGATGCAGCATTACGCGGAGGCGTTAAAAGAAATCGGGGATCGGGATGTGGAATCCCAAAAACTGGGCCGGTATTTGGCGGGGAAACTAGCCCTCGAAATGGGGGATCTCAACACGGCCGAAGAGCACCTGACGGCGCTTGCGGCGATTGATTTCGGGTACCGGGATGTCTCGGACTTGCTTCAGCAGATTACGGCCCGAAGGGAAAGCGGTAGCTAGAAGTGGGCCCAGACCGGTAGAAGTAACTGGGGCCTTTTAGCCGGACACGTAGTTGGCAATCCGACATTCTCTACTTGGCAAGCCACCATTCTCCTCGTCCAAAAGCCCCGGAATTTACTTGATGGCTCATTCCTTGTGGTGGGTTTTTGGGAACTGGAAGTGCAGACGGCAGGGGTTGGTGTGCCGCAAGTAGTGTCATTTTTCCGTCTAGTTCCGGCAGCGCGCGCTAATTTTTTGCCCCGCACTGGCCGAGCGCTAAAGTCAACTTTTCCAACATTGCCTCGGTGTGTGCAAGCGTGAGGCTTATCCGCAAGCACGAATGACCTTCGGGAACAGTTGGTGGTCGCATCGCCGGGCAAAAGATCCCTTCGGTTAAGAGCATCTCAGTAAGCGTGAGGGCTCGGTCTGGTTCGCCCAATATGATTGAGATGATTTGACTACAGCTGGGACTAAGCTTCCAGCCGGCCGAGGTCAAGTGTTGCCGGAGCTTCTCCGCGCGCCGGAGGAGTTCCCGTCCCGAGGAAGGATTGGCCCGAAGAAGTTCCAGCGCCTTTCGAGCCGCGGCCGCCGCTGCTGGCGGGGAGGCTGTGGAAAAGATGAGCGACCGGGCCTTTGAGATCACCAAGTCAATCACTTTTTGCGGACCGACAAGGTAGCCGCCAACGCTTCCTAAGGCCTTGCTTAAGGTTCCGATCCGTAAGGATACTTCCCCATGGAGGGCAAGCTCGGCCGAAAGCCCTTCGCCTTGAGGGCCGAAGATGCCAACCGCATGAGCTTCGTCCACAAGTAGGATCGCCTCGTATTCCCGGCACAGGCGGACAAGCCCCTCAAGCGGTGCCAAATCTCCTTCGATGCTAAAAACTGCGTCGGTTACCACTAGTGCCCGCCGATACCGCCCCCGTTTTTGAAGTTCTTTATGCAAAGTCGTTAAGTCATGATGGTCAAAAAGCCGGATATCTGCCCGCGATAGCCGGCATCCATCCCAGAGGGATGCATGATTGCGGCTGTCCATGTAAACGACATCACCTGGCCCTACCAGCGAGGTGACCGTTCCCACGTTGGCTGCATATCCGGAGCCAAAAACGAGGGCTGCTTCTGTCTGATGGAATCGCGCAAGATCTGCTTCTAGTTGTTGATGGATGGACGTGTAACCACAGACAAGAGCACTTGCACCGCTTCCCCAGCCGAACTCCTTCGCAGCGGCAAACGCGGCAGCAATAACCTCCGGATGTGTTGACAGGCCTAGATAGTCGTTTGAGCCGAAATTGATGACCGCCCGGCCGTCCAGGGTGATGATAGCTCCTTGCCGTGTTGAGCGCAGTCGCCGGAAGCGGCGAAGCCCACTAGACTCTAAGCGACAAAGTTCTTCCTCAACCCACTCCAAAGGATGGGGACGACGCGGGTACTCCGAAGCCGTAGCCATCGCTCCCAAAGTGCAAGCCGGGAATCGTGGCGGTCTTAACGAGATTTTGTCACGGGCTGAGGTCCTCGACTTCCAGTGCTGCTCGCATTACCCGCAGGCCCTGCGACTCCTCCACAACTTCCCATGTCAAAGAGCGTATACACTGAAGAATGGCTACCAAGCTATCCAGATCCTCGCGAAAAGCGGAGAGCAATTCCTCTGTCTCTGGCTGGGGCAGGTCTTCGGTGTATAGGGCCGGTTGAGCTAACGCCTCAGCCCAGGGACGTAGGGCCATCCATAGGCGACCGAAGTGAACAAAACCCGCTGCCGAACGAGGTGCGCTGACATCCTCAATGAGGCCCACTGCTTCAAGTTTTTGGCCTTGGGCCAGGCGTTCTGCTTGAGCAGAGGAGTTGGAAAGTACAAAAAGGTCTTGGGCTAAAACCGCCACTGGTGGAGGTACCAACTTCCCCAATTCTCCGGGAAGGATGAGTTTGCACAAATAGCCGCTATCCCACATTTCGCACTCACATTCAAGTGGGCCTAGTTCCTCACTCGGAAGTGTTTCCGTCAGGTCCGGGTAGTCCTGAAGGATGAGAGTTAACTCCTTGGCTAACTCCCGGGTGCGCTTAAGACCTTCTTTGAAACTTTCCGGATCATTTAACCGAATTATCAAGGCAAATTCTGGGAGAGGAAGTGGCTGTTTAACTTCAGGCAAACCGGGGATAACTTCTTGGGCTTGAAGCTTTGCATCCAAGACCCAAGCAGTTTCCGAGTCGGCGAGCGCCGGCACGAAATACTCGCGAATGACCCGGTCTGCATCCCGAGTGCACATCCACATTCGATCCATAAAATTGCGAAGTCTTGCGTTGGATGGTTCATCCGGTCCTCCTTCCTGTTGAAGCAAGCCGGCCGCCACGCTGGCGGCGAATTCCTGGATGACCCATCCTAGAATGTCTTGCATCAAGATCAAGTTGGCCTCCGAGGGACTACGGATGACCAGCCCCGCAATAGGCGTCGGACCAATTCGGGCCAAAAGCTCAAGCGGCAAGGCTTTGCTACTGGCGGGCGTGTCCCAAGTCAACAAGATCTCTTCTAGCCCTCGGTTGGTCCTGTACAGGACATCAGCCATCGCACCTGATTTAGTTTCCAGCTTTTTGGCGAAGTCGGCCAATTTTTGGAGATCGGCGATGACTCGGTCCCTAACTTGGGCCGGGATCTCCGGCTCCTTCTCTTCCCATTCCCGAAGGGCACGCGCCGCCAATTCTGCTGGTTCCACAAGGCTTAAGCGAGAGCTGTTGACAATCTCTTGGCTGTAGTAAGAAAAGCTCAAAACCCTCCCGTTGATCCGACGGAGAGCCTCGGCCACCTCCTCACGCCCAGCTAGTTGAGCATCTTCCGCCGGAATATCTAAGAACTTTAGATCAGGCCCAAACCCGAGAAGGATCCATTCGTCTCGCATCCCTAAAGCGGCGTAAAGCTCAAGCTTCCGGAGTTTCTCCGCCAAAAAGGTAACCCACTTTGGGCTGTCCTCGGTTTCCGGGGAGGGTAAGGCCTCTTCTTGTTCTTCTAATTCCTGCGGCAAAAACTCTAGCATTTCTTCTTGGCGAGCTTCTCTGATCCTCTGGAACATTTCTTCCCACGGGATGTCCTTGCCGGAAATGTGTAAGACGGTGAATTCGCCCCCGGCACGCTCGATCGATTGCACTCGCCCAGCCAATTCCGAAACACCCATAGCCGCCATGCTGATAAAGCCACGGACCATGTTGACAAAAAGTTGTGCTCGCTCCACATTTTTCACACGCCAACCCATTAGCAGACGAGGTACCTGCACCTTTTCTTCCTGCTGAACAAGATATGTGTGGATGATCAGATCGGTCAGTTTCTCCCTTAAAGCTTCCGAATCAAGTTCCGACTGTCCTGCTTCTGCCAAACGGGCAGCAAGCAGCGTCATGGCTAATCTGGCTGCGTTTCCCGGTTGCCTAAGCACTCGTTGGACATGAGACCAGGAGTTGTCTCCGGCGAGGAAGAACTCCTGACTATGCATTTCAGCCAATAGCCGCAATCCTTCCTGGACAAATGGATTCTCCATCTGAGACTTCAGTTCTTCGGGGATATCAGGCCCTGCCGCCCTTTGCCACTGCTCCTTGAGCAAACGGGTCAGTACGTTTACCACTTTGAGTTCTTTGAGGCGGGTGATCGCCCGACTTGTGGAGACATCGGCAACGAGATCGCCGAGGCCGCTGCACGCTTGGTAGACTCCCGTGTCCGCAGGGACAACCTGAAGCGATTGAAGCTCGGTTTGACCGAAGCTTGCCCGCAAGGGAGCCAGCGAAATGAATGGCAACAAAAGCCTAACGATAACCGTCCGGCGCGAGAGAGATCCAACGCTCATTAGCCCTTCCTCCGAAAAGAATCAACATAATGGTCAAAAGCTCGGCAAATCTCCCGTCGAGGCGATCGCCCAGCCCTCCTCCAAAATGAGAAAGCAGCAATCTTTTGGCTTGCCGCTCCTCGCCTTAATCAAGAGCAGACTAACAAATGCAACAATTATGGCTGCAAGCTCCCGCGAAGGCAACAACATCTTCGAGGTCGGGCAGACGATTTTTGTTACGATTGCCCTAGGCTGCCAACCCCGATTCAATGTCCGAAACACTTTTAGAGAAGTCTGACTTGATCGAGTGCCTCTTGATTTGTCGTTTGGAAAGGCCAATCGAAGTGTACAACTTTGGCTCTGGCGGGCTAACTGTCGCAGCGTTTGAGTTTCTTGATCTTCTCCGGCTGGGATAAACGCAGACCGAGTGCCGATCCAAAGAATCTTTTGGCTTATAAGGGAGTTCTTACTTGAGGGCTTCTGCGCTCTGGACCAAGGGCCGGTGATCGTGGACGGGCGGTTTACTCTGGGTGCGTACCAAAGGAGGGCGGCTGGTGCGATTCGTGATGACACTACGAAGGTGGGGTCCTGCAGGGGTTGCCGCGTAAGCAGCAAACCGCCGCAATGTTTTTTAGGAGCACCTGCCCTACTTTAAACTGGATAATAGGGCGGTCGGCCGCAGCCGGCGGTTGCCGGAAGGTGCGGGTTGGCCGCAAGGGAGTAGAGAACGGATATTGGGTTTGAGCAGAAGGGACTGCAGGGGCAGAGTGTGATTTAACCTAAGCACAAAACCGGCTTGAGAGTGACCCCAGTCTCAAGCGCCCTTGGACTTGCGGCGATCCTCCTCGCTCTAGTAGAGCGAAAGAATCAGCTTCCGCCAGCGTGCGATCCATTCCGGAGTGCCGCCCCGGGAAACTTGAAGGGAGGGAGGTGTGGAGTATGAAAGGGTGTTTGGGTCTGAAACCGGGAGAGCCGCCCGATCTTGTGATTTCCCCCTCTAGTCCTAAAGTAGGTCTCCGGTGCGTCTGGTTCCTATGCGGGCTTCTTGTTCTGGCGACCATCTCGGCGTGCGAAACCGGTTACGACACTGCCACTAAGTTGCAAGCTGGCGCCCAGGGGCCTGCAAGCTCCCCTGGTTCGCCGTTAGGCGCCCGATCCGAGACAGGGACTCCGGCTAAGACGCCGGTCGGTGGGGAGGTGTCTCAAATGCCAGCCGCTAAAAGTGTCGGGGAAGAAGACCGGCTGGCAACAGCCGAGCTCCCTGCGGCGCCTGCCGAGGGAGGGCTGCTCAAACATGAGGGAGCTACCGGAGAGACAAGCACTGAAGCAAGACTGCCCGATGAAGGTGCAGGATCTTCTCCGTATCGCCGGCCAGCAGCGTCTTTGGATGCCGGCCAGCAGCCGCGGCCCTACCCCTTGGCGTCGCCTGAACGAGCCAGTCAACCAGAGCTAAGCCGGCAGACGGTTTCTCGAGGACCAAGTGGTCAGTCGCCGGAAGCGGCTTTTGCGATTCAGCTGTCCGCCGGAGTGGCTTTGCCTCAGCTTCTGCCAACCGGCACGGCCATGGGGTTTAGTGTCGATTATCGGTGGGTCCAGGGTGAACCGGAGCCCAACGCCCCTTACTTTTGGGTGATCGAGTCGGCCGGGGCGCCACCGGTGCGTCAACCGGTGCGGCTTGATCGCCAGGGAACACTCCAAGGCTTTGTGTTGGATCTACGGCCGGAGCATGGCCCCTTCCAAACTTATTTAACCGACAGAGTGGGACGGCGATTATCCCCGACAATTCCCCTCCGTTAACGTGCAGTGGCATGAACACTTAAGGTTTTGAGGCTAAGGGGGCTGTTTCGCAGTCGCAAATATGGGGGAAGGCGCTATTTGGTCAACGCAGGCGATGACGCCTCCGGCAAGGTGGAAGATTGAGATGTCCCCCGGATGTTGCTTTTCCGGAACAGAAGCTGGCTAGGTCGGATGCCATTGGCGCCTACGTCCAAGGGTCAAGATCGCTGGAGCCGTTCTGCGAGTCAATGCCGCGAATTAACAAGGGCGTGGTGGTGTAACTGGAGGCAGGTCAAGTGTTCGAAGGGAATTGCTCATGACAAGTTGGCTTTCATCATGGAAACAGCTCTTGATGCATGCTGCTTGCGCCGCAGCCGCTGGCTGCTTTGTCACTCTACCAGTGCGTGCCGACGATGAGGATGGCCCTCGACTGCCCGCGTGGACGCAAAAACAGCTAGAAGCTGACTGGCTTCGCAGCGATTATTTGCGTAGCCGAGCTACCCCGGCGGGTGGCCAGGTTAAGCCCGAGGAGGACGCGCTGGGCGGTTGTGATGGGGTGATCACCGGGAAGTGGGGTTTTCACACGGCCCACGAACCAAACCCGTGGTGGCAGGTGGACCTTGGAGAGGTGTACCGGCTGGAGCGAATTGTCATCCACAACCGCTGCGATGCTTGCGGTGAGAGGAATCGGTTCATTCAGATCTTCCTGTCGGAGAATGGCCGGGAGTGGCGCCAAGTTTATCAACATGACGGGACGGTGTTTTACGGGGGCAACACAGGGCCACCACTTACCGTTTCGCTTAACGGCCAGCTGGCTCGCTGGGTGAAACTTGGGCTCCCGGGGACGGACTATTTTCATCTCGATGAAGTGGAAGTGTACGGTGAGACGGGCGCAAACTTGGCACTTAACCGCCCGGCCACCCAAAGTAGTGTGAGCCAGTGGTCGGTCCGCCATCAGGTCGCTCGAGGAGAGGCCTTTCCAGATGCCGCGGTTGTGAGCTGGGTCTTACAGAGGGGTCAAAAACTTGCAAGTAAATTGGCAGAGCTTGGCCTCGACACTCGGGTTTCTGCGGAAAGACTGGCCAAGTTGGCCGCGGATTTACAGGAGCTGGAAAGTCTCTGCTCCCGGGATTCGTCGACTAGGCAGCGACGAGACCGGAACAATGGAGCCACCGCTCTGGGTGCTGAGGATGAGCCGGGGAATAAACTCCTTGGCATTTATCGTGAGGCACGGACAATAGTGCGCGAGCTTGCCTTTCGCAACCCGCTTCTCGATTTTGACCGGATGATCTTGATTAAGCGAGTGCCGCCGGCTTTTCCGCACATGTCGGACCAGTATTACGGATGGTGGCTTCGGCCGGGTGGGGGAGTGTATCTTCTTGAGAACTTTAAGACCCCTCAGGCTACCGTCCGGTTGCTCACTAAGGGATTTCCGCCGGGTAGCTTTCTTGACCCGGACGTTTCCTACGACGGGAAACGAGTCATCTTTTCATTTGCTCGACATTATCCTGGCACATTCGAGATCGCGAACAAAGTAGACAAAAACAATCTGCCAGAAGACGGTTTCTACCATCTTTACGAAATGACCGTTGACGGCAAGGAGGTCCGTCGTTTGACATGGGGAAAATACGATCACTTTAGTCCTCGCTATTTGCCAAATGGCGACATAGTGTTTTTGTCGACGCGGAAAGGGGTTGCTCTGGCTGTCGGCCCGTGGAGCTACGATCAGCGTCGGCCGGCGGATCCTTCGGTGTCAGCGGGTGATGCCCGCCCTGATAGTTATGTGCGGTGTGGGGGGGACAATTGGCGGCCGGTACCGGTCTTTACACTCCATCGGATGGATAAAAACGGTGAGCGAATCTGGCCCATTTCCGCCTTTGAGAATTTTGAGTGGACTCCCGCTGTGGGGCCCGACGGACGCATCTTTTACGCGCGGTGGGATTACATCGACCGGTTCAATGGGCCATTTATGAGTCTTTGGTCGTGTAATCCGGATGGCACTAATCCCCAGCTTGTTTATGGCAACTTTACATATCGGCCGCAATGCGTTTTCGAAGCTCGGCCGGTCCCTGGGTCAACAAAATGGCTATTTACTGCCTCGGCCCACCATAGCATCCTCGGGGGAAGCTTGGCGCTTTTGGAGAGGGCTTTAGGTACGGAATTCGACCGGCCGATTGAGCGCATCACTCCTGAAGTATGTTTTCCCGAAACGGAAGGCTGGCCGGAACATTACTTCGTCAATCCGTATCCTCTTTCCGAGGACTTTTACTTGGTAGCATGGAGCGATCGGCCGCTGCCGCAGCATACTTTTGTAGTAGATGAACGAAACCCCGCCAATCCGACAGGGATATACCTTTTGGATCGCTTTGGAAACATGGAACTTCTCCACCGTGACCCGGAGATTGGAAGTTTCTACCCGTTGCCGATTCGTCCCCGGCCCAAGCCGCCCCAATTGCCGGACCATTTCCGAATGGCTGGCCCAGGGGCTGGTTACTATTACGTGACCGATGTCTATCGCGGTTCGGAGGAGATTGCCCGAGGTGCCGTCAAGTACCTTCGCATTATTGGTGTTCCGCCTAAAGTCCAGCCGCACATGAATGTGCCGCCGATTGGCGTCTCCAAAGAGGATCCTGGTAAGTTTGTGATTGGAACTGTGCCAGTGGCGGAAGACGGCTCTGCTTATTTCGCGGTCCCCGCCGGGGTGCCTGTTTTCTTCCAGCTTGTAGATGAGCAGGGCTTTGCCCTTCGGACAATGCGAAGCCTCACCTATGTTCAGACCGGTCAAATCTTGGGATGTATTGGTTGCCATGAAGGTCGGGAAGAAGCTCCCAGCGTGCGCAGGTTTCCCATGGCGGCTCGCTCCGGTCCAGTGGTGCCCGTGCCTGGGCCGAGTGGTTCGTGGCCTTTACGCTACGATCGGCTGGTTCAGCCGGTGCTTGACCGATATTGCGTAGAGTGTCATCAACCGGGTGTCGACAATCCCAGAGCTGCTCAATTAGACCTTCGGCCGGGGCAAAGTTACGATTCCCTCTTAGCCTTTGCCGACCGAGACCTAGAGAAGCTGGCTTTCGAGCGCGACCGGTCCCTCCCCGGCGATTGTCCCGCCCGGAGAAGTCGGCTGGTCGAGTACTTGCGGACCGATCCGCTTCATACGAAGCTTGCCCTTGATGCTGACAGCTGGAATAGGCTTCTGACATGGATGGATACTTACGCCCAGCGGCAGGGGCATTTTAGCGACGGCCAGGAGGCCGAGCTCGAGTCGTTACGGCAGTGGTGGTTGGGAGCCAGTCTACAGCTCCAAGCGATGTCACAAATCAAATAGTTGTTGTCGAATAAGTATTGGCCGACTGAGGTTGATTTGCGAGCTTGGTGATGCCTGCGAATCCTGATTTAAGGTTCTTACTGTCCCTGTCGGTTTTTCTAAGCGCAAGCTCCGCGCTTATCAACACCTACACGGCGCTTGCGGAGGACCGCCTAATTCCTGCGCACCCTGCCATCAAGGTTCAGGTCGAAGTTCGCTACCACCCACGACTGATCAGGGTGTTTTCGTTTTTGGTCCCCACGGATCATCCAGATTTGAAGTGGGATGTGGCAATAGCGCCTGACAACGACGGTCCTGGTCCCAGCGAAGCATCGCTGGTTGACCCGGTGGTTCTTGCCCGGCGAGCGGGTTTACTCGTGGCCATCCATGCGGATGCTTGGGCTGTTTCGCCACGGGAAGATCGCAAAGGGGGCGATAAACGCGAGGAAAAATTGGAAGCTTTTCGCTCGCCAATTGTTGACATATGTGGATGGGTCTGTCGGGAGGGAAAGACGATTAGTAAGCCTGATCCGGCACATTGGTCGTTTTGGTTTACGCCCTCGGGCGAGCCTCGGATTGGCAATCTTCGGGAAGAAGTTCCGGCCCAACTTGCCATCTCTGGGTTTGGTCCTCTCGTTCTTGAGGGCAAGATTCTTCCGGGCGAAGGTGGCGAACTGGCTCCTCGCTGCGCCGTCGGTGTCACCCGAGATCGACGAACGGGCATCTTAATGGTGGTGGATGGGAGACGACGGGGATGGAGCGAGGGCGTCAACTGCCGAGAACTTGCAGAGCTTTTGCGGGACAAGGGGGCGTGGGAAGCAATTCAGTTAGACGGAGGGGGTTCGGCGTTCGCTATCGTAAGAGATGCTACTGGCGAGTACCGGATCATTAACCGACCGTCGGACTCCCTGCTAACAAGGCCAATTCCTGCCTTAGTTGGGGTGCGCCGCTCCAAGTAAAACGGCATGTCGCGCCGTGTTTATTTGCCCGGCCCAGAATTGGCTTGGGTGTTTAGACCAGCAGTTTTAACTAACGCTGGTGGGAACTGACGCCGTTGACAAGTCTAAAGAGTTAGAATCCTCAGCTACTTGGTCGACGGGATTTCTGCCTGCGGACTAACCACAGCCCGAAGCTTGATCCCAAGACTCCTAAACCGAGTAGGAATGTCCCTGGTTCGGGAATGACGAAAGGCGGTTCTTCCGGTCCGGGCGAAGGACCACCTCCGCCGCGAGTTCCTCCTCCGCCACCCCAGTAGCCGCCCATTCCGCCCAAACTGAATGCGCCTGCGCCCGCCCCGCCACCTGACAAATATCCAAACGTATCCCGCTGGGCAGCCGTCGTGGTAAAGCCCGTGGGTGTCACCTCGCCAGGGGTTCCACAACCGCAAAAGCTTTCTTGGGGCGAAAGGGCGTAACTACAGTATCCGCCGGCAGCTACGGAAACAAATCCTTGCCCTACCTCCTGAGCCGGGCCACCCGTGTCAAATCCCCACAGAACCACTGTTCCGTCGTCTCGCAGGGCTACGCTGTGGTATAGACCGGCGGAGATAGCTCGGAACCCGGCCCCCTCAAGCGCTGTCGCCTGGCCGAAGTCGTTTGCTCCCCAAGCGACGATGCTGCCGTCTTTTCGGAGAGCCAAGCTGTGGAATCCCCCGGCAGCCACGGCAATAAAGTCATTGCCCTCCGGCGGCGTGGCTTGGCCGTGTTCATTTGCTCCCCAAGCGACGAGAGAACCATCCCGACGAAGCGCCACACTGTGAAAAGCTCCTGCCGCCAGGGCAACAAAGTTACTTTCCGCAGGCGCTGCCGCCTGACCGTAGTGATTTGCCCCCCAACCAATCACTCGACCGTCGCGGGTAAGCCCCAAACTGTGGTAACCGCCGGCCGCAATGGCGACGAACTCTTTGTCCGGCGGGGGCAGGGCCTGGCCGAAGTCGTTGGCCCCCCAAGCGACGATACTTCCGTCGGCCTTCAATGCCAAACTGTGGAATCCGCCTGCCGCAATGGCTGCAAACCCGGTGCCTTCGGGTACATTCGTTTGTCCGTAAGAGTTATCGCCCCAGGCGACAATAGACCCGTCGGCCCGTAAGCCCAAAGCATGATACCACCCACCGGACACGGCCACTAAATGTTCACGGCAAACCTCGGCGAATGTCGCTGTACACGCAGAGCCCCAAGACACGATGAAACCACCCGGTACCGAGAGTTTTTCCTCAAAGCTACCGGGAACTACTTGTGGCCGCAGAAGATTACGAATCTCCTCTGAATCGATCCGGAAAACCGGGTCCGCACGGTCTTTGTAACTCGGCCGAATAGCAACAATCGGCGGTTCGGTGACGGCTTCGCCGCCACGACAGTGTGCTAAGTTTACAAAATGAGAGTACACCCAAGTGATACAGATGAACAGTATCGGAAAGCGCACCCTCCTCCGCATTTCAAGTCTTCGTAAACTAAGGATCAGGTTATCGAAGAAGACCCGCAGCATGCTTCTTGGCCGAGTTTCTCGAAGCGTTAAAGTTTATTCATGCGTTTTTCTCGATCTTGCTTGCATTCTAATTACCCTCGCAACCCGATTCCAATTTTTTGCCGGTGAAGTGGCCTTAAATGCTGTCTGTGAAAAGAGGGGGCAAGAGGCCGAAGCCCCCCCGACAGGGGATGCGAAAACAGCCCTCGGGAAGAGTGCCCGTGCGAAGGTTATTACCCAGGAGAGGGGAAAGGGGGGATAATTGCCCGGCAGAGCTCTACCGTGCACCATGGATTCAGTCCCGCAACATGGACAGCCAGTTAGGAGGTGGGCTCCGGAGGAGTAGAGAGCCGAGGGACTAAGGCCTAGTTCAGCCCCCGTCGATCTTCTTCCGCGGCACACCCGCGGGGGAAACCTCTGGGTCCTGCCTCTTCCGGTGCCGGTCTTGGTCCCAAAGTTCTCCGCCGTGGTCAACTTTTTCGGCGACGTTGATCTTTCGGCGGTCAGAACGCAGAGCCCAGGACTGCCAAACATGGGCGCGGGCTAGCCAGGCCCTTCACTGGGGGTTGGCGCTAATCTCCGGACTCTCCTTTGAGATTAAGTTCCCCCTAGCTCGGTGACGATTAGATTCTGGCACCCAGGATTTGTTGTTTTCGCATTTCCTGCCCCTGGGGAAAAGATCACTAATTTGATCGTGTCCACACAGAATCCTGGAAAACGCCCTCCACGCGCTATGATGCCAGAATTGCACCCGAGGAATTTGCCTTCGCCGGCGCGTTGGGTTTCCAATGATTGTTTTAGCCGCCTTTGTGCTGGCCGCGGTAAGTGGTCAGGTTTCCTTTTTTCCTGTCTGGTGATCCTTGCCACCTGGTGTGGCTCAAACAACGGCGTACTCTCCTTGGTATGCGCGGCCACGGCTGAGGAGATCGACTCGGTTCGGGCGCTCCAGCGTGCCTGGCATGCGGTGGTCAGTATCCGGGGTGAGAAACGGCTTGAGGGGGCTGTGATCGCGGCTCGGGGCGAGTCAGCCCGCCGCATAGCCGGCATGGGTACCGGTGTCATTATCGATCCCCGCGGCTATATCGTCACCAATCATCATGTTGTGGACGGCGTCCAGGAGATCCAGGTAAGTTTGGCAAACGGGAAAGAATATATCGCCCGCCGCGTTGCCCGCGATGCCGAAACGGACATTGCCATTATCAAAATTGACCCGGACGAACCCTTGCAGCCCATCGCTTGGGGGACGTCTTCGGGTCTATTGCCTGGCGAACCTGTCGTGGCTTTAGGAAACGCTTACGGCTACCAGCACACCGCAACGCGGGGCATTATTAGCGCTGTGCACCGAGCCGTTCAGGTGACCGATGCCCAGTTTTACGATGACCTCATCCAGACGGACGCCAGCATTAATCCGGGAAATTCCGGCGGCCCGCTGCTTAATCGTCAGGGGGAAATGATTGGGCTAAACGTGGCCGTTCGGGCCGGCGCGCAAGGGATCGGGTTTGCCATCCCGGCGGACAAGGTAGCCGCCGTTGTTAATCAGCTCTTGGTGTCGATCTACTCGGAACGCATATGGACTGGGCTCGTCTTGGAACCTGAGCCGACCGGTCGCAGCGACGGCGCCCGAGTGGAAAAAGTTGCAGAGGGAAGCCCGGCGGCCGAAGCCGGCTTTCGGGCCGGGGATCTCATCGTCGAGGTGGGGGATTCGCCAATTAGCCGGCCGATGGATTTCCACCGCTCCATCTTGGAACGTAGCCCAGGTGAGCTGGTTCGGATCGCCGCCCTGCGAGACGGTGAACGACATTCGTTTGAGCTAAAACTCCGCTCGGCCGAAGAGAGCCGGGGCAAACCCAGCGATTGGTACTGGGAACTCCTTGGGCTCAGGCTTGAGCCGCTGTCTCAGGCGGAGTTTCGTCAACGCTTCGGCAGCCGTTATCGGGGTGGGCTACTGGTGACCGCGGTCCGGGTAGGGGGGCCAGCGGCCCAGCAGGGGATTCAGCCCGGTGATGTTCTCGTGGGAATGCATATTTGGGAAACTGTGGCCTTGAGCAATGTTGACTACGTGATTCGCCGAGTTGCCGCAGACGGCGTAAACCCCGTAAAAGTGTACATAGTGCGAGGAACGGAAACCTACTACGGATATCTGTCCCTGCCTGAAACAATCCGCACCGCCCTCCAGAAGTAAACTCTTCTCCACATCCAAGTTCTACGGTTTTCCGAGGAGCTGCTCGGAGCAATTTCAGCGATCAAATTTTTCCAAATGGTCCCGACGTGGCTCTGAGGAGGACTAAGCCCGTGACATGGCGAAGCCGGTGAGCGTTTTGCTTTGGGCTCTTGCGTGGCAATCCGAGTACAACAAATCCAGCGACGCTCGGGGGAAGAGCGATCAGGCGGATATGCCGCCACATTTGGCTCGAAGGACAAGCGAGGAAAGTCAACGATCGCACTCGCCTCCCGAGGAGTGACTGGTAAGTCCCAAGAGTTGACTAGCTGGACGGCATACTAGTTAGTCCCGGCGCGATCGGCCTGGCAGGAAGGAGCTAGTAGCGCAATTGGCGCGGAAGCGGACTGAGCCTAACGTTGGCTAAGCATTTCCGAATCAGGGCGGAAAAAGTCTCCCTAAGGTGAACCTCCCGTGGTAGCCCCGGCACTTTTCCTGGCCCTCACCAGGCGGGCTATACGGTCTCAGACACGCCGGACGGAACTTGGTTGCAGGACGTCTGCGGGTCGAACGCGACATGGGTATATGCTTACCTCCTTCGAAAAATTAAGACCCACTTGTTGCATTGGAAACATCTGGCGCGTATCTTCTGGAAAAGTGTTGGGAAAAAATCCTCTGCGTGAAGGTAGCTAGCACAGGAAAACTAAGGTTAGCCGTTGACTTTTTGCGTGAAGGATGGTTTCAGCTTCAAGGAGCACAGCAATGAGTCGTGAACACCATGTAGGTCACTCCCGTCGGGATTTCCTGAAGACCTCCGGCAAGATCGCAGCGGCAGCGACTTTGGCTTCAAGCTTGCCGCGTGTTCATGCGGCGGAATCTAACACGATCCAGATTGCGCTGATTGGCTGCGGTGGTCGCGGGACAGGCGCGGTAACCGATGCAATCGAGGCCAAGGTCGTGCCCGTTAAGCTGGTGGCGATGGCCGATGTCTTCGAGGATCGAGTTCGCGGCAGTTATGCCCAGCTGTCGCAGCGATATCCGCAGAATGTTGACGTACCGGAAGAACGTCGCTTTGTGGGGCTGGATTCCTACAAGCAGGCCATGGATTGCCTCCGGCCGGGCGACGTGGCGATCTTGGCCACTCCGCCTGCTTTCCGCTGGGTGCATCTGGCCTATGCGATCGAAAAGGGCATTCACGTATTCATGGAAAAACCTGTCACTGTGGACGGCCCGAGCACCCGTCGCATGTTAGAACTGGCAAAGAAAGTAGACGAAAAGAACCTCAAGGTTGGTGTGGGCTTAATGGTCCGGCATTGTCGCGGCCGGATGCAACTTTATGATCGGATCCGCTCCGGCGAAATTGGCGACATTATCGCCATGCGGGCTTATCGGATGGCCGGGGTATCAGCTGTGTGCGGCAAACCGGAAGGCATGTCGGAGCTGCTGTTCCAAATTCGCCGTTTCCACAGCTTTATTTGGGCAAGTGGCGGTGTATTCAGTGACTATTACATTCACCAGATCGATGAATGCTCGTGGATGAAAGATGCTTGGCCCGTCCAGGCCCATGCGCTTGGCGGCCGGCATTATCGGGAAACCGGCATCGACCAGAATTTCGACACCTATTCGGTGGAATACACTTATCCTGATGGGACAAAGCTATTCTTCTTCGGCCGGAACATGAATGGCTGCCACAATGAATTTGCAAGCTACGTGCACGGGACCAAAGGGGCCGCTATTGTGTCGACTTCGGCACACTATCCCGGCCGTGTCCGCACCTTCCGTGGACATCACTTCACCAGGGAGGAGATGATCTGGGCGTTCCCGCAGCCCGAGCCTAGCCCTTATGTCATGGAATGGGTCGATCTCCTGGAGGCGATTGTTAAGGACAAGAAATATAACGAGGTGGAACGGGGCGCAATCGCCAGCTTGGTGACAGCTATGGGGCGGATGGCAGCTCACATGGGCCGAATCGTCACATACGAGGAGGCTCTCAATCATCCCGTCGAGCTTTGTGCCTATGTTGATCAACTGAAGCCGGATTCGCCGGCACCTGTCCGCCTGCGCGAAAACGGCACCTATCCGGTTCCGATGCCGGGCATTATTACCGATCGAGAGTATCCCGAGGCCTAAGCGGGAAGACAGGCCGGGCAAAGGCGGGACGCTAGTGCCCTTCGGCTTTTCATCAGCACCGCTTTGGCGTCAGGCCGGTTGCCGGGCTTGTGGACTTTAGCCTTCCGTCAACCTTGGCCTGTGGCCCGCAAGTTTACCCCGTGCTAAGCGGTGACAATTACCTCAGTCAAACTTACAACCCGGGCGCATCTCCGGGAAGCAGATAAGGGTTTGGTGTTGGAGGTGCGCCCGGCCCAGAACTAGACTCCACATTTTCAGCCATTCCTGAAGCGGCCGGGTAACGCACCTGAAGTTCAAACAGTCGCCACAAGGGCTGCAAAGCTCGCCCTCGGCGGCTGAGGAGTCTTCAGCTCGAGGGATTGCCGGCCCGGGTGCCCCCGGAGGATCACTTATTCTCCGCGGAGTTTTAGCCCCAGGCTTGCTAGCTTATCGCGGACTTCGTTAAGACTTGTCACACCAAAATTCTTGCACTCCAAAAGCTCGTCCGCGCTATAACGGATAAGGTCGCCCAAAGTGTTAATGCCCAGGCGAGCCATGCACTTCCGCGCACGAACCGAGAGATTCAAATCGCTCACCGGGCGATTGAGGAGGGCCTGTTGATCGGGCGTAAGGCTGGAGATGTCCAACCAGGCCGGCGGCCGCTTTTCGCCAGCGAGCATTCCCAATCGCAATCCTTTGGAGGCAAGCATCTCCTTAATTTCTTGGAGGCTGGTTTCGCCAAAGTTCTTGCTCGCCAGCAACTCCTGCTCAGTGCAGCGGCACAAGTCCCCCAAGGTCACGATGCCCATCCGCTGCAGGCAATTCCGTGCTCGCACGGAAAGTTCAAAATCGCTCACTGGGATCCTAAAGAGCTGCTCAAGCTTGTCGTGACGTCCGCGGATCTCTTCGTCCTCATACTGATCCCGAGCGCCTTCGACATCCTTCAAAAAGAGCCGGGCACGCTCGTTGTTGGGATAAGCGTCCAAAACGCGTTTGTAGCACTCCACAGCTTTGTCTAGTTGCCCGCGGTCCTCGTAAATAAGTCCTAAGTTAAGAAGAGCACCGACATGGGGCGGGAATCGCGACGCTGCTCGCTCGTATAGCTCAAACGCTTCTTCATCGTTGCCGTACCGATCACACTCCAAAGCTAGACCAAAAAGTGCTCCCGGATGATGCGGATCAACAGCCACGGCTTGTTCCAAGAGCGAGATGATCTCTGCAGGATCCCCAGACAAGTGTCGCAGGTTGCATGCCTTCTGGTACAAATACTCAGCGGATTGCCGTCCTTGGGGAGAAACAAGTTCTAGCCGCGCCTGAGCTTCGGCAAGTTTGCCGGCCTGTCGTAAGGCCTCAACGGCCGCCAAATGGCAGCGGTCCTGATCAAACCCGGCACGCGCTGCCGTGTCGAAAGCTTCCACAGCCTCCTGGAATTGCCCAAGACCCATCAAAGCCTGGCCCCGATAAAACCAGGCCAGTGCTCCGTTATCACCCTTCTTTAAAACCTCTAGAGCCCGCCGATATTCGCCCAAAAGATAAAGGGATACCCCGAGCCGAACATTGAGCGCCGGACTTTCGTCCTCGCTTGCTTCCAGCTGTCGAACTGCCTCGCGGAAGAACCGAAGATTGTGAGGATCGGATGAGATACCCCAGCAGATTTGATCAATTTCCCGCGGGCCAAACACTCCGCCAAAGACCAGTATTTGCCGAAAATCAATCGCTTGAGCAGTTTGCAGCATCGAAACCGAGCCTCCTTTCGCAAACCCCTTTTCGGGTGGGTAGCTCCCTACGCGGAACGAGCAACGTGAACGATGTTAGGGCAAGTCGCGTGAAGTGCATCCACAAGGCAGGATTCCGAGAGCCAGCGGTGGGACTTGAACCCACAACCGCAGCATTACGAATGCTGTGCTCTGCCATTGAGCTACGCTGGCACTTCCGCGGAGGTTGTGCCCTCCACACAAACCGCAGCGGGCTACCGCGTGAAACCCGCCCGGCCTGGAACTGAGGTGGTTCGTTACTAATTTTCCCCCCAGACCCCCATGGCCTGGCGACCGGAGGTTTAAGCCCCGCCTAACAAATCAGATTTAAGCCAGAAACCTGGCTCCCCCCGAGCCTGCTCTTCTCCCCGCCGGTCGCCGCTAGTCCCCAAAATATAGCCCTCCGCTAACCGCTTCACCGGGCACCAATGTGCAAGGATAGTCGCAGCGGAGTCGAACCCCTGGGTAAAGTCGGCGAGGGCGAAGGTCTTTTAATCTTACCCTCAAAGGTGAAAAGGCCCAAGGCCTCGCGTGCACTGCACGTGCCAAACCGGCCTAAATTGGCAGCCTGTACCGCCCGGGGTCAGATATCTGTAGAAACCCGATCATAAAACTCAACATAGCAGTTCTTGCGGTCCGACGAGCGAGCCTCGATGGCGGCTCTTGGGTGGAGGTTCAGCTGCCCAGTGATGTAATATTGCGGATACGGTCCCCACTCCCACTTTTGCCGGAGGGGTTCGATGTACTTTTCCAAAAACTCGTAAACGTAACGGATTTTGAACTTGGGATTGCGGAGGAAACCGAGGAGGAGTTCCATCGGACAGTTGCCAGCCCCGCGTCCCAGGCCACCCATCGAGGCATCCAGTCTGCTAGCTCCGTGGATGATTGCCTCAATGGTGTTAGCGAATGCAAGCTGTTGATTGTTATGAGTGTGGATGCCTACCTCTTTACCTTTGGGCCGGGCAAAAGCCAGATACTTCTTGACCAACAGCTCCACTTGCTCCATATAAAGCGAGCCAAAACTGTCCACAACTACGAGCACTTGTGCCGGTGTTTCCACGAGAAGCTCAAGCACCTGGTCGATTTCGGTTTCGGTGTTGCGGGAAACAGCCATCAAATTAGCAGAAACCTCGTAGCCACAGTCGGCGGCGTGTTTGATCATTTCCACGGCTTCGGAGACCTGATGCGCATAAAAGGCTACCCGCACCATGTCCACGATGCTCTGGGACTTGGGCGGGATGTCTGTCCGCCAGTCGGATTTGCCGGCGTCGATCATCACGGAAAGCTTGACGCCGGGTGGCTCGTCGCCGATGATCCGGCGAATATCGTCTTCTTCGCAAAACATCCACTTTCCATGCTTACCGGGGGCGAAAATTTTCTTGGAATTGCGATAGCCGATTTCCATGTAATCAATACCCGCGGCGGCACACGTCTGATACAAAGCGCGAACAAAATCATCGTCAAAATGGTGATTGTTCACTAAACCGCCGTCGCGGATGGTGCAATCAAGAACCTTCAACTCCGGTCGATACGTAATCCAAGGGGCAGGCATCAAGAGAGACTCCTTCAGCTGATGAAGTTGCAAACGTAAACCTTATCCCGTCTTACCTTTACCAGTTTCTCCACCCTGGCGCAAATCACGCACGCTTGATGGCGATTGGCCCGGGCCAAATCGGCTGGTTTCCTAACGCTCCTCCATAGCTGGGGACTGTTGGCAACTAATCCACGAAGTTTGATTTTCTCATCCCTCGTGGTTCCGGCTAAATCCAGATCGTGCCTCGAACCATTTTGTTTACGCTGCCCTTCGTGGCTAAATCTTGCCGGCGGGGGAATCTCCCAAACGATTCGAGCTGCGAATCATCGCCTACGGCAAGAAGCCCTTGCTGTGCTTGTCCTCGCAGCCCAGCGGGCCGATTGGGTGTCGCAAACTTAAGCCGGCGTGTGTTCCTGCCATTTGGCCCTTAACCAATCCGGCCCGTCCCCACTTTATTCCTTTCATGGTTGGGGCGATTTATGGTTGGGGCGATAGATCGCCGCAAAACTCCAGTGCCTCCACTTGTAAGTTACCAAGAGGTTCTCCGCAATCCGCGCTGCCCCCAAAAGCGGGTCTTCCGCTAGTTGGGAGCTTGGAACCCAGCCCCTTTCGTTTAGCTTTTGGACTACTTTTTCCCGGTAAGCCGGGACGTGGACGAAAAGTCCGCCTCCCAGCGCAACCGAGAGATCCGGCGGCCTCCACCCCAATTTATGCGCCACACAAGCGGCAAGTTGAGCCAAATAATCGGATCCCCGGTTTAGGATTTCCGCCGCGACCTCATCGCCCGCACTTGCACACTTTACCACGATTTGCGCCAGGGCAGCAATTGTTCGCGGTTGCTGCCATGCATTTTGGACCCAGTTTACCAGCTCACTTGGCGATGGAAGACCTATCGTCCGGAGAATCTCATGAGTCAACAAGGTGGGAGACAGCAACCCGTCACGAGCTTTCGTCACGGCAACTAAGGCTTCGCGGCCAATCCATGCGGCGCCACCTTCGTCTCCCAGAAAAAAGCCCCAACCGCCACAGCGGGCGACTTGGCCGGTACGATTAACCCCCCAAGCCAACGAGCCAGTTCCGGCCACCAAAGCGATCCCAGCTCCATCCGCATTTACGGCGGCTAACACCGCGGCGATGTCCGGCAAAACGGCCGAAGTGGCTCGGGGAAATTGCTGGGCACACCACCTGAGGGCTTCGCTAGCCGTTTCGGGACGGCCCGCCCCAGCTGCCGCCAGGACAACGTAGCTTACGTCGGTTCTCCACTGGGAGAATTGTCCCAACCCTTCCCCTGCCGTCTTGATGGCCTCCTCCCAGTTGCGGCAACCAATTTGCCAGCCTGCCGCTACCGGATTCCCCGGTCCTGATTGGCCGCGAGACCGGATGGTGACCCGACCGCTATCGACAGAAGCCAAGGCGGCAGCCGTTTTCGATCCCCCGGCGTCTACAAGCACCACCCATGGAGGCTGTGTGCTATTCTGACCAAAACTCATTGGCTCCTTCGAGGGTTCACAACCATAGGGGAAAGCCGGGCCCAGGCGGTCCATCGTCGCAGATCAGGCAGAACCTATTCCCCAGGTACGACTGCCGGCGGAATTGATCACTTCGCCCGCCGCATTCTGCCCCTAAAGATGGTTCCGTTTACGCGGATCCGCAACCCTGCAAAAGCTGCCGCCAACGCGCGATCCACATCTACCCAGAGAGGTCAGTCTTATGGGTTTGTAGACGCGGAAGCGGTTGTGGACTGGGACGGTTCGGCGGCCAAGGACGGCGGGTTTTCCAATGCCTGCCGGAGTCGACCCTCAAATGTTGCCAGATGGCGGCGAGCCTCGTGGGGAGAAATCCTGAAGCGGTGCATAACGATCGCCGTTTTCACTTCCCCGTCGCACTGTCTTAGTAGCTCTTCCGCTTCCTGGCGGCTTATTCCAGCAACTGCCGAAACGATACGCCTTGCCCGGTCCATCAGCTTGGAATTGGTCGCCCGCAAGTCGACCATAAGATTGCCATACGTCTTCCCCAGGCGGACCATTGCCCCAGTTGTCAACATATTGAGGACCATCTTCGTAGCGGTGCCAGCCTTTAGCCGTGTGGAACCGGCCAGCACCTCTGGTCCCACCACCGGGGCAATCACCAAGTCGCACTCCTTTTCAAGGTCCGCGCCTTCGTTACACGTTAGTCCGATGGCAAAGGCTCCCACTTCACGGGCATAGCGCAGTCCGGCAACAACATACGGCGTACGCCCACTAGTGGCAATTCCCACAAGGACATCGCGCGAACCAAGACCGATTCGTTTCAGATCGTCCACGGCTGCCGGTCCGATGTCCTCGGCGCCTTCGACCGAGCGAAACATCGCCTGTGGGCCACCGGCAATTACACCCACGACCATTTCAGGGGGGGTACTGAAGGTCGGAGGGCACTCGGCGGCATCAATCACCCCTAGGCGCCCGGACGTGCCTGCCCCCAAGTAAATTAATCGGCCACCGCCACGCAATCGCTCAGCGATGACCTCGATCGCCGTGGCGATCTTTTCTGCCTCGCGGCCGACGGCAGGGGCCACCTTGGCATCTTCCGCGTTCATTAGGCGGACAATCTCAATGGGCGAAAGTTCGTCCAATCGCGCCGACGCGGGATTGGGTGTCTCTGTGGTCAGTCGGCCGAGATCGCTCATGCTCTTACCGCGGAAATTCGTGCCCGGGCTTGGCGGCGCTCCTGCCACTGAGAGAACCATACAAGGAGCGGCGAGGCGATGAAGATCGAGCTGTACGTCCCTACCACGATCCCCACCAAGATCGAATAGGCAAACGCATGTATTGCCGGACCGCCGCCTATGTAAAGCACCACTACCACAAGAAGTGTCGTTAACGAAGTAAGGATCGTTCGGCTGAGCGTCTCGTTGATGCTTCTGTCGACCATTTCGGGCGTCAGCCGGGGTGCTCGGCCTTTAACCTCGCGAATGCGGTCAAAGACCACAATGGTGTCATTGAGCGAGTAACCGATAATCGTCAGGAAAGCGGCCAACACCGAGAGGCTAATCTTGAACTCACTGATAAGCAGGAATCCCAGCAAATTGGCCAGAAAAGCGCTGGCGGCGATGGCCCCGAGCGTTATCAGGACGTCGTGCACCAAAGCCACCACAGCCGCTATTCCGTAGATGACTCGCTGAAACCGTACCCAAATGTAGGCGATGATAAACACCAAGCTGCTGAGAACAGCCGCAATCCCCACGATTCGTGTTCCGGATGCCACGGCTCCCCCAACTGTATTTATTGAGGGGAAGTAAGGCGTATCGTTGACCCGCTGAACGATGAGGTCAAGCACTTCTTTGGCAACTGGGCCAGCCAAGTCGAGTTCGATATTCCACTCTGTCGAGGCCACCTCAACGTCGCCCCCTGCGGTGACGGGGGAAATCCGGTAGGGAATGAAGCGGTCAATTCGCCCCTGGGCCCGTTCTTGCTCGATAGCCTGAGTGACCAATTGGTCGACTGTTTCGTAAACGACTGCCTGACCAAAAGTCAACTTAGCCCGAGTTTTGGGACCAGAGGGCTGTGCCGGTTTCTCCGCTTGGGCAGGTGTTTCCGTCTTGGCTTCCTGGCTTGTTGTGGGCGCTGCCTCCGGGCCGGGGGACGGGGGCTGGACTTGCCCGGCCAGTGGCTGGGCTGGTTGGTTGCTTTCGCCAGGCGGGGCAGAGGCTGGCACTTCGCCAGATGTGGATGCCCCTTGCGGTTGAGTCGTCGTGGCCTCCTGGGCAGTCTGCGTTGCTCCGGGGAGCAACCCGGCAAAGATGAGTGGCCACCCGGCCTGGCCAATTAGGTGTTTGTCCCCAGTCCTCGGATCCGATTGCAAGCTCTGCGGTTGTAAACCCGCCGGCCGCCACGTGGAGATAGCTTGGGACTCTTCAAGAAGGGTGTAATTTACCGAATAGTGGGCAAGCTGCCTTCCAAAGACTTGTTTGAGCCGGCGCTGCACCTCGGCAAATACCTCTCCCGGAGGCGCATCAGGATTCATCCCCCGGACACCAGATGTGTTGACGATGAAGTGCCGTCCGGGTACGGGGTCATCAAGCCGCCGAACGTCGCTAATGGCCAAGTCCATTAGGCCCACTTCTTCCGAGCTCAGTCGCGCCCGCACCTGAGCGATGTCCTGCGGCTCTACAAATTCCAGTTCGATCGATACGCCACCGGTAAAGTCGATATCCAGAAGTCCCCGGCCCCGAACAAATACCGCAATGAGTCCCAGAACAATAAGGGCCGCAGACACCCCTATCGCAATCGGGGCTTTTTGCATAAACGGAAACCGCGGCGTACCAATAATCTGGAGCATGCTCAGGCGGGTGATCCACCGTTGTCTTTCGGCCAGTTCAATAATCACCCGGCAGCAGTAAAGCATTGCAAACATGCTGACCACCACGCCGAGCCACAAAGTCACGGCAAACCCGCGGATTTGGTCGCGGCCAATGACGTAAAGGACGGTCGCGGTAATCAGAGTCGTTAGGTTGGCGTCAACGATGGCTGACATGGCCCGCTCAAAACCGTTGCGAATAGCCATCCGCAGCGAGGCGCCCTTTCTAATCTCTTCTCGGATTCGCTCGTAAATGAGCACGTTAGCGTCGACCGCCATACCTAACGTCAACACTAGACCAGCGAACCCAGGCAGGGTGAATGCTGCCCGGATAGAAATCATGATTGCCAGGATCAAAAGGACCGTCTGAATAAGTCCCAGGCAAGCTACTGCCCCGGCAAAACGATAGTACACGATCATGAAAACAAATACGAGGACGGCCGAGAGCACCATCGCCCACATCCCCCGTTGCACGGTGTCTCGGCCAAGGGTAGGTCCTATTACCAGCTCGCTCACCGGCTGTTCGGATAGCCGCGCCGGCAAACTTCCGGCATTTAGGATATCAACAAGGTCCTGAACCTCCTCCCGGGTAAAGCGACCAGTGATCTCACCGTGGGTAAAAATCGTGTCTCGAATAGCCGGCGCCGAGTAGAGATATCCGTCTAAGATAATCCCCAGTTTGCGAGTGAATTCCACCTGGCCCGTTTCCGGCAGGTTGTTGCCGGTCAGACCGCCGAAGCGCATACCCCCTTCAGAGTTAAAAGTAAAGTACACAGCTGGTGCCCCGGTGCGGTCAAATCCCGGCCCCGCGTGCACAAGATAAGCACCGGTGACGTCAAAGGGATCTTTGACCACGAGGACTTCGGTAAATTCGTACCTTGTTCGCGGATCCACCCGCTTGCGAGTGGCAATTTCCGGATAAGGAAAGTTCTCTTCCTGCCCGCGGGCAATCGGCACCCACCAAGCAAGAATTCGCCCCTCGGCGTCGCGGAGAACTCGGTCCTCTTTCGCCAAGGCCTGTTCAATGAGGGGCTGATGATCGCGGTTATTAGCCAGAATGCGGAATTCCAGGGTCCCAGCGGACGATATCTTTCGCTTTAGCCTCTCGACCTCCTCCCGGTCGGCCTCAGGGATGATCACCTCGATCTGGGTGTCACCAAGAGGCCGGATTGTTACCTCCAGCACCCCGCCGGGGTTAACCCGCCGGCTAATCGCTTGGATTAGCCTGTCCATGTCCACAGCGCCAGCCGCGGCTTGGGTGGGCTCTTCTCCTGGCGTGGTCTGGACCGGCTGATCTTCGATTTCATAAACAAGAATCACACCTCCTCGTAAGTCGATGCCGCGGCGAGGCGGCCAGCCCATTACCACAATCGCAAGACCGGCGAAGAACGAAAGCAGCACCACCGCAAATCGGCCCTGGAACTCCGGCACTCGCCATTGGACCGCCAAAACCCGTGCTAAGCCCAGCCCAAGTACTAGGACCAAAGCTGTCACGACCAACTTAAGCCAGGGCGATTGGCGTAAGTCACCCGAGTGCCGCAGGGCCTCCCCTTCCGTCGGACCGCTTGGTCCTTGGGGCTGGCCGGCCTGGCGTGGTCCACTAGAGGGGGGCGGCTGGGCTCCGGCCTCCCCAGCAGGAGGAGCCTGCGGCCTTTCGCTTTCGCCCGAAGCTTGAGGAGCTTGAGCTTCGGGACTCTGCTGGGCTCCCTGTGGGGACGGGGGAGCTGAAGTTTCCGCCGCGGGGGTGGGGGCCGAAGCCGCCCCCTGGCCCGGGCTGGCTGCGCTTTGTGGCGCGGCAGACGGAGAACCCCCAGCGGCCACGGCTTGGCCCGGGGCATCCGGGGGAGGGGTTTGCTCGGCGCCGTTCCGGGTTGAGGTTTTTTCTTGGTATGCTTGAGGGGCCGATTCCGGTGCCTTGGCCTGGGTGTCACCTTCCCCCGTTTGTGCCTGGCCGACCGCTAAAGTTGCAACGGCGAGAGGAAGCTGTGTCTGAGCGAAGCTCTCAGCCCCGGCCGCACCCGCAACTGCTACGAAAATTGCCCCAAGTAAGGCAACAAAAGCCGTAGGAGTTGAAAGACCGAGGTTGCGTTTCGCCCACAATGATGCCTTTGTACGGTTATCAATAGCGCTGGCATCCATTGCCCTAACCTGAGTTTGAGTAGCAATCCAAACCCGACTTCGGCACATGGTGCTTACTTGCAGAAGTGGCAATGTAATTCTCATTCGAAAAACTCTTGCGTCCTCAAACCTCACCCCAGATCGGCGGAGGTATGCCGCTCCCTTTGCAGGCAGTCGCACCTGCTCCTGAGGCGTTTGGTTGCCCCGAGACCGTGCACCGCTGGGTAACTTTTTTGGCAACTAAAAACCGGTCCAATCGGGGGTAAAGCGTCGATCCCGACTTCCCCCTTTTAACACCCGTTTGAAACCGCCCCCGCCCGGGGGTTTCGGAGCTTCAAAATAGCGGCTAGAGGGCAGAAAAAAGTGATTAACTTTCTGCCCAAGCGCTAAGTCCGATACAGTTCCCCCCGACCACCTCATTTAAACCAAGGCCGCGTAACCCGGGACGCTAATAACAAGCGACTAAATTAAAGTGAGCGCGTTGCAAAACTCGTGTTGCGCCCCCAGGTTTGGTACACTCTCCGGCTTTTTCCGCCGGTAAGTCTGAGCCGCTCACCCATTTCGGCCTTCCAAGTCCCGCGATTGCCATTCTGAACCCGGCCGCAAGCCTTGCCCCCGCACAAGGACCGAAGCAAGTCGGAGGAAAAACTCGGATCTCAGCCTTCGCGAAGGAGACGTACGGGTCCAGCGTCGCGTCAAATCAGGCCAGTGGCCGACAACGGGGTTGTGAATCGCTTTTAATTTCAAGTGCTTTTCTTTTCGCCAGACTCTTCCGATTCGCCTTCCTGTCCCAGCACTCGGGCAATCGCCCCTAAGCTGACTTTGATCCGAACATTAGAGCTGTCGTCGACTTTGAGGGTGACCTCGTCGGCCTCCCGCCGGATATTAGTGACGACGCCGTAAATACCGCCGATCGTTATGACCCGGTCGTTCTTCTTCAAGTTCGCCAACATTTGGGCAATCTTTGCCCGCTCCTTTTGCTGCGGGCGAATCAGGAGCAGCCAAAAAAGAAAAATGATCGCCACAATAGGCCACAGCAAACCAAAGAGGCTAGGTCCTTCTGCGGCCGGTGGCTGCTCCTGAGCTAGCACCGGCTGCGCCCAGTGGGCTACCCAGCATAGATCCGCCACAGGTTTGATCATCCCATGGGTCTCATTCAACAAGCTTAACTGCGAGGGCCGGTTTAGGGCCTCCGCCACCACGGCGACAACATTAGCGGCGCCCAAGTCACGCAAACGAGCCTCCGTTCTGGGAAAGCCTCGCGCCGCAAAATGGAAATGGTAAGGTAAGTTGTGAGGACCGGCAAGATTAGGCCGCACTCAGCGGGGACCGTGTCCTACCCTTGGGATGGTCCTCCGGTCTCCGGTTGTTCCTGAATCTGCCTTTCCAACCGGGCAATCGCATCCTGAGCGAATTCACGAAACACCCCCCGATCGATGGCTCGGCGGCATTCTGCCATTAATTTCTGATAGTAGTACACATTGTGCAGCGAGACCAGCACCGGTCCCAGGAGTTCTCCGACGAGGAACAGATGTCGGAGGTATGCCCGGGAAAAACGCCCATCGGCGCAGGCAGGGCAAAAGCATCCCTCCTCGATTGGCCGGGGGTCGCAACGGTATTTTGCATTCCGAAGTCGAAGCTTGCCGGCCCAGGTGAAGGCCGTGGCGTTTCGCCCGTTTCTTGTTGGGATCACGCAGTCAAAAAGATCGATCCCAGCGGCAATGGCCCTTAGGATGTCCTGGGGCCGTCCCACACCCATCAGATATCGAGGCTTTTCGGGCGGCATCCGTGGGCCGAAAGCCTCCACTACTTGGTACATTTCCTCTGGCGTTTCTCCGACGCTTAATCCCCCCAAGGCGTAGCCGGGGAAATCCATCGCCGTAAGTTCTCGCAGACACTGTTCACGGAGTTGCTTGTCCAGGCCACCTTGGATGATGCCGAAGACGATCTGTCCCGGCGCGGTTGCCTCAACCGAGCGCTTTGCCCAAGCGATGGTTCGGCGGGTGGCTTCAGCCAACTGGGCTATCTCCGCCGGAAGCGGCACCACATGGTCCAAGACCATGCCGATGTCGCTCCCCAGGACCCGCTGGACCTCAATGACTCGTTCCGGAGTTAGCTCCACCGGCTGACCGTCGATATGTGACCGAAACCAGACGCCCTTGTCGTCAAGCCGAACCAAATCGCCCAGGCTGTAAACTTGGAATCCTCCGCTATCGGTCAGGATTGGTCCGTCCCACCCCATAAAGCGGTGAAGACCGCCCACGGCTGCCACCACCTCTACCCCTGGGCGAAGTAGCAGGTGATACGTGTTGCTCAGAATCATTTGAGTGCCGGTGCGACGGACAAGCTCGGGAAGACAGCCTTTGATGGCAGCCCGACTTCCCACCGGCATAAAGGCGGGAGTATCCACGTCGCCATGGGCCGTCCTCATGCGCCCACGGCGTGCATGAGTCTGGGGATCCGTGGAAATGATCTCGAAACCAAAAGTTGTTACTCCGCAATTCATCCTCGAAAGATCTTTCTGGAGGCGCGGGACTACCAGACTTCTTGATTTCTAGGGGGGACCTTTGGTTGACCGGAAATCAGCTTGACCGGCCACCAAGTTCTTGAACGTTTTCTCGAAGGTTGATTTGTTTCCCGAACCGGGGATTCCTGTCCGGAGATCTGCTTCCAAAACTGGCCCTCCGAAGGCCCGTGCCTCAAAACGCTGGCCTGCGTGTACACCGGATGCCGCTCAATTTTCTCCGCGATCTTGGCACGAGCGCTCGGGAGTCTATCGCGCTCTTGATAAACGGATCCGCTGGTAAGCCAAACCCCGCAAGGGGGCGCTAGTGGCCGTCCGAGCAGAAGCCCGGCAGTGTTAGCGGATCGACTGGCTAGTTTCAATTGTCTTAGGTCTAGCGCTAGCTGATATTGTAAGACACGCAGAAAAATCCCGGGAAGCTTCACCGAAAACGGGTATCCCTTGCAGCGTGTCAGAAAGGACTCTCGACTATGTCAACGATTGCTCCCGCCACCACGGTCAAATGTCTTGCCGCTTACAGAAAATATCTCCGAAAGCCGGGGGGAAGCGCGCCTGGAATGTGGATCGCGCTCACGATCGGCATATGGGTGACGGGTATTTTCGGGGGGTTGCCCTTAGCTTGGGCAGAAGTTCCCTCGCCATGGACGCCTGTTGATGTCACTCAAGAGGGTGCCCAGGTCACAGTGTCAGTCTGGGGCCGCAAGATTCTCTGGCAGGAGGCACCCCTCCCGCAGCAAATCTTTGTGGCAAATACCCCCCTGCTTGCGGGACCTGTGTCTCTACAAGGTGCAACCGAGACGGGGGCACTTTCTTTCGATCGCGGCGGGGTTATCCCCTGGGAACTTACGGAGGAAAAGGCCACGCTCTTGGCCTGGGGGGAGGGTGAGGATCTTGTTGTCAACGTCTTTGCCCAGGTCGAATACGATGGTCTCAGTATTTTAGACATCAAACTCGTGCCTCCGGCAAGAGGGCAGTCCAAGCTTGGGCGCCTGTGGTTGGAAATACCCCTCCGGCCCGAGGTTGTCCGGCTCTTTCATTACTGGCCGGGCAGGTGGGGAAGTGCCGCCAACAGCGGTCCGATGCCGGCCGATGGGCTTCGTCTGCCTTTTAAACCGGTGCTGTGGGTCGGTTGGGAAGAGGGCGGTCTAGCCGTAATGGCGGAAGATCCGCGCTCTTGGCGTCCGAAGGATCCGCAGAATGTTTTAGAGGTCATTCCCGGTCAGGAACTAACCTTGGTGCGACTTCACCTCCTTGACGACCCACCGCCGAGGCTCCCCACGAGTTTTCGCGTTATGCTGCAGGCAACTCCCGTCAAGCCGTGGCCTAAGGATTTCCACTCATGGCACATTTGCCACGGTGCCAATTACGGAATGGAGAAACCGGCGGCAAACGGAGGAGAATCGCTTCTCGATAAGGCGGCAGGCCTCGGTGTACGAACCCTTGTGTTTCACGAGCACTGGACGCCTGTGCAAAACTATTGGCGGACTGACCGGGAATCGGATTTGATCGGGCTTGTTGAGGCCTGCCACCGCCGGAATATTGCCCTGTGGCTATACTTTGGCTACGAGTTGTCCACGCTTGCACCTGAATTTGCCGAGGAGGCCGACCGGGTGCTAGTGCGGTCTTCAAGCGGCGGTTTAGTCGGCGGGTACTGGCGGCAACCCGCCCAGCGAGATTACATCGTGTGCCTTGCCAGTCCTTGGGCGGAAAAGTTGCTTGCGGGTATTGTCCGAGCGATTGACCGATACAACATTGACGGGGTCTATCTTGATGGCACGATCGAACCATTTGGTTGTGCTAACGAAGCGCACGGTTGCGGCTATCGCACAGCCGATGGCTCTCGAGGTGAGACTTATCCCATTCTGGCGGTTCGCCGCTTTATGGAGCGACTTTATCGGGCACTGGAATCCCGCGGGAAACGGATCAACGCCCATCAAAGCAGTTACTGTGGGCCAGCTACTTTAGCTTTTGTCCACAGTTATTGGGATGGGGAGCACTTGCAAGGTCCTTTATCGCAGGCAAAAACGCTGCAAGAACTCCCCCTGGATACCTTCCGCGCCGAGTTCATGGGCCGAAATTTCGGTGTGCCCTGCGAATTCCTTGTTTACGAAAAGCCGCCGGCTTGGACTTTGGAAAAGGCAATGGCTGTGACCATGCTCCACGACGTACGGGTGCGTCCGCTCGGCGTCGGCCCGATGCTCGAACGAATAGCGCCCATTTGGCAAGCGATGGAGGCCTTCCGTGTTGGCGAAGCCGAGTGGTACGCGTACTGGCGGAACGAAGCTTGGTTAAAAGTCAACGTTGCCAGCGTCAAGGTAAGCGGTTATCGGCGCAAAGTAGAGGGGAAAACCCGCTGGCTCCTGGTGATTAGCAATCTTTCCGAGGAAGCCATTCAAACTGTGGCCGTAGAAGTGACCGATCCGGAACTTGCCGCGGTGGCGGGCGCAAGAGATGCGGTAACGGGTGAGACGATCGAGGTAGCCGGCCGAAGCCTTCGGTTGCCAGTTGCCCCGATGAACATGCGGCTTGTTGAAGTGTGGTGACGACTACCAAAGGGACCTGAGGCAGTCGCTGCCCCTGCGTTTGGTTTTGCTTGCAAGCGGAGTATTGCTTGCAGAATTCTTGGTTAACGAAGATGCGATCCTGAATAAAGAGTGTGCATGCGCATAGGCGTCCCAACTTGCGAACGGGCTTCGCCGTCCCACTTGACATTTGAAAGTCCCTATGCAGGGAGACAGAACAGACGACCTGGGAGAATGTTCCGCATAATTGGTCAACATAAAGGGCGGACCGAGGATTCAACCGGTCCCGCTGGCTAACTTGTTACTCTCTTTCCGAGGGTTTCGAGGGAGGGCTTTTAGCCTCTTCGAGCGGAGGGGGTTGGTTCCTATTCGGGGCGGGTCGGAAAAGCAGGGTGACTTCGGTCCCGATCGGCGGGATACGTTCGGCAAAACAGCGGAAAAGTAGGGCAGCATTGGCACTAGTGCTTTCAATTGGGATATCGAGCAAAGCTGCCGGAAAGTTAGCCACGCAAATCAACACGCCCTCCTCGTCGGCCAGATAAATTTCCCTACCTGTGCGATCATCCCGGACGAATTGGCTTCCCGCAAAGACCCAGGGGTAGCTCATGGCTTTCCAGGCATCCCATTGGTCGTGGGGGTGGAGTTCGTCCTCAAATTGATTAGCAACAACGCCGTTAAACATCTGGTAAATGGCCGAGATATCTTGGACCCAGTCTTGGGCCAAGCATTCTCGAATTGCTCCGGACTCATCCTTCCAGCGCACCGTGACCTCAATCTGATCGCCGGAAGCCGGCCGAAATTCCGGATGAAATTGCACTGGCGCCCCCGATTCGGCTCCGAGGGCCAAAAGCCCGGCGTGGAGCACGTAAGCCGGCGAGGCGATCGACACAATCGACTCATGTTCTTTCGACCCTCGGCTACATGCAAATAACTCTAGGGGTACGTCTTGTTGACAAACCTCGCCCACCGCAATAAGGACCCGTTCTTGAGGGTCAATCCACACCGGATAGTGTGGATGAAGTTGCTGCAGCCGCTGAGGAGCTGGGACAAGCGGAGTGGGAAGCCGCTCGGGTACCAAGGGTCGGCTCTCCGCCTCCGCGTCGTGTGGCTGGGGGGGAGCCGTCGCTTCAAGCGATGGGGCTTGCGCGCTTGCGCCCTGAGCCGGCGTTTGTTGTACAGGGGCCTGGGCTCCGGGCAATTCGTGTGACTGACTAGGCGGTGATGCGATTGCTTCCGCTGGGGAAGTTTGATCCGAAGGCCCGGGCTTTTTGCCCTGGGGCGGCTTTCCCGTTGGGGGTTCATCCCGCGTTTGGTCGCCCGCAGTAGGCGGCATGCCGGCGGAATCCGTGGCCGGGGATGGGGTAGCAAGGGAGACGGATCCCCTTTCAGGAGAAGCTTCTTTTCCGACTCGCGCGGGACCAACCCCTCCCGTCGGCAAGGGTTTCTCGACCCCTTGGTGTGCTAAGGGCCCGCTGGTTCCCTGTAGCAAAGGTCCAGGAGGGTTTCGTTCGGCGCATCCGGAAAGACATCCGACAAGGCAAAATGCGGCAACGGCACAGGCCAAAAGTGATTCGATCTGCCTTACCCGGCGGCACACAGAACGAGGTAACAGTCTAAAGGATTCGGGGATCGCTTGGCGGCACATAAGCCGGTTAAGTCGTGAGGAGCTAGTCAGTTTGTGCTCCAGTTGGCCAAAGTCGTCGGGTGCTTGAAGCACCACCCCTTTCTCCCGCCGCAACCTAGCGCTTCTATGAGGAAGACCTTTGCCCTACCACAAATTGTAGTGCGTAACTACGTCGGCTCCCATCGATCTTGATGTAAGGCGCTTCATAGTTGTGGGCACAAATCCCCTGACTTAGGGGAAACCCGCACGGAGGGGAGGGCGGGGGTCGGTAAATGAGCCGGCCGCAGTTGCTTCGTCGGGACTGGGCCTTCCGCAATAATTCTGCAGCAGTCCGGGAAACTTCCCGCCAACTTTTGTAGGGCCTTTTCCCAGGGCTCCCTGCGACCTTAGGGTGTTGGAGTAAACAGTTCCGACGGTGATTCAGAAATAGTGGTATGCGGGAAACCCCTTTTGGGATGACCCGATTGAGAAAGGCAAACAGTAAGGCATGGCTTTGCAAATACACGGCGAAAACACGCGTGCATTAAACACCAGGCGGGAGCGCTTCCGATCCGCATTGCGGTCTGAAGCCGGAAGCGGGCTCGGTCCGCAAGTGGAAGTTCAAGCCGTTGCAGGTGGCGGGGATTTTGAGCTTTCGATAACTTTAGGGAAAACAGTTATCCTGGCTGGAGTGTGGACGACGGATTTAGTATTCAATGACGAGTCGTTGCAGCCGGTTAGCCCGTGGGAACTGGTTTGCCGGCATCGTAATCGCTCCGTAAAGTACGTAGAGGCATCCCAGCGCTGGACCGCCGGCGTCACACTGTGGCGACATCTCCTGCTTGCTCCCCGCGATGGGTGGCTTCTTGTTGCCGAGGCGGTCACAGCTCCCCGCGATGGGGAGTGGCAATACCGCTCGCTCATTCCCTCAACTCGGGGAAGCACCTGGCGAAGTGTGCCGCGGTATACCGAAGGATGGATTTGGGCAAAAGGCCGGGCGTTTTGTCGCGCCCTGCCGGTGTTTGCTTCCGAATGGAAAGCCGCTTGCAGCTGCCGGCCAATCGGGATTGTCAACGGCTGGTTCCAGATCGCCGGAGGATTTGCGGGCAGAGCTTTTTTCGCCCCGGTCTGGTTTGACTTGCTCCGATCGCGCGCTGGAGAGGCAGTTACGTGGCGGGTCCTCACGGTGGCCGAGGACCGTCAGATTGTTCCCCCGGACCAAGCCGTGGCTTACCGCGTCCAGGTGGGGAGCAAACACTGGCTCCTTTACCGAACACTTGCGCCGGCAAAGAAACGCTCGTTTTTTGGTCACCAGCTGGTGAGCGACCTTCTTTTTGCCCGATGGGATCCTGAGAAAGACGTCCTTCCCCTCCTTGAGCTTGTCGACGTCCCTGAGTGAACCGGCCGATTTCGCCAGTGCCATGCGTCGCCAACGGGGCTCCTCGCCGATGAATCAAAGCAAAGCCGGATGCGGAAAGTAAACGGCCGCTCAGCCAGTCAATTTGCCATCCGCCGGTTCACTGCATGCCGGCGGTGCCCGGTGTCCACGTTGCCTTTACGGCTAAGAGCGAAGAAGCAACTCCAGAAGCTTGCGATCCAGCTTGTGACCGCGGAAATCCTCGTACACCACGTCCTCTCGGCCACTATCGAGGATCCCAAACGACCCGCGGAAATTCCACATAGCCCAACCCCAACCGGCCTCCTTCCACAGGCTTAGATAGTCCCCCAGCCAAGCCAGAACAACGTCGTGCGGAGTTTTGTTAAACGCCCCGAATTCACCCACATGTACCCCTACGCCACGCTTTTCTAATTCCTTCCAGGGTCGAATGCGATCCTCGGCCAGATAATTGCGGTCGTAAACGCGGTTGCCTTCCTTCAACGGCCAAGTCGGCCGGGGCCATCGTTCACCGCCGACCCATGAGGCCATGTAGTGGCTAACGGGCATGGGATCGTATCCCCGGGTACTTTGCGCCACTCCGAGGTCGGCGATCTCGAACACCGGATCGCGCCCCCATTGCAGCCCGTCGGAGATAATTAAACGTTCCGGATCGACCTTACGGATTGCCGTTACCACCCGGCGTACGACTTTGGCGTAATCGCTTGGCGAAATGTTAGCCGGCTCGTTGACTAAATTGAAGCTGAGTTGCTGCGGGGGAATGCCCTGGTACCGCTTGGCAAAGGTAGTCCACTGGAAGTCAAATTGCCGCTGGGCTTCCTCATCCCGCCAAAGATTGAGCTTCTCCGGCGGTTGGGCGACGGTGTACCCGGGAGCTCGATGCAAGTTGAGGCTCACGTGGATTTTGTACTTTTGGCCCCACTCGACAGCTTGATCGATGTGTTTAAGAACTTCTTCCTTCAAGCGGTAAGGATCAGCCGGGTCAGTCCAGCACCGATAGTCCATCGGCAAACGAACAAAGTCGAACCCCCACTCGCTCATCCACGCGAAATCTTCCTCTACAAACGGGCCGTGCCGTCCGACGTTGAACTTTTCCAGCAGATTGAAGCCGCGCCAGCGGGGGAGTTTTCGGGCAAGCGCCGCGGCGGCTGGCCCAGGAGGCGGAACATCCGCCTGCCTGTACGCCAGGCCGTTTCGCGCAACAAAAATCGTCGGAATGGCAGCACCGGTGGTCCGCAAGAACGTTCGCCGAGTAACTCTCATTGCAGGCTCTCCTTGGTGGCTTGGAACCGGAGGACTTTAGCCACAACCGTCCACAATCGGTAGGGTGGGTTTCGACCGGGACCTTGAACTTGTCCGGGTGGGCTTGTTATCGGGCTGGTTGGATCTGGTTAGCTCGCGATTCTACCGCCAAACCAATCACTTGTCTCGTGATCCCCGCCCAGTTCTGAGCGAGAGTGCATGCCGCCGACCGTGCGAGCCGGTAGGCCCAAGTGGTCGCCGAACTTAAGCCAGGTGAGGCCGCCCTGTCGGACATGCGTTCGGGGAAAGGAAAAAGAATCCTGATAAAATCAGTTCATAACTGATCTATGGGAGTAACCAGATTCTGCCGCGAAAAGGGAGAATTGTGCCAGAACTTTCAAGCGATATATCGGGGTTCTACCAAGAAATGGACGCCTGACGCCGCTTCTCATGGGACTGAGCTCCAGCCCGGGTTGTGGCAGTCTTCTCCTGGCGAGTTCAGAGCTTCCTCTAGTATCCACGTGCAAATCCGTCCGGCGAAATTCCTTCTTTTTCCTGACTGATCCCGCTTGACTTGCGTCGAGTACTGGGAGAAAATATGCGAGAAAAGGAGGAAATCAACCGAATGTCTGGCAAAATATTGCTTGCGGAGTACCGCCGGGCGCAATTGGTCGAGCTAGTCCGCAGTCGCCGATTCGCTGGACTTCAGGAGCTTGCCGGCGAACTCGGCGTCTCGGAGTCCACCATCCGCCGCGACCTGGAACTGTTGGAAGATTTGGGCCTTGTGCGGCGGGTTCACGGAGGGGTCCTTTTTATTGGAAGCGCACCGGCACTTCCGCACTTTGAGGCCAGACAACCGGTCCGCCGCGAGGAAAAGCAGGCTATTGCCCGGAGGGTGGCCGGCTTAATTGAAGACGGCGAAAGCCTCATTTTGGACGGGGGAACTACCACATTTGAAGTGGCACGACTATTGGCTGGGCGGCCGCTCCATATCGTAACCAATTCGCTTCCCATTGCCGACCTCTTTGCTCCCCATCCGAATTGCGACCTGGTTGTAGTCGGTGGGAACATCTGTCCACGTACGGGCGTTTCCATGGGCCCGTTTGCCGTGGAGATGCTTGCCAAAGTTCGTGTACGCCGCACGATTATCAGCGTGGCGGCTCTTAATGAAGAGGGGTGCTTCAACAACAACAGGGTGCTTGTGGAAACAGAGCGAGCAATGCTTCGGGCCGGCCGACAGGTGATTGTAGTGGCGGATAGCTCCAAATTTGGCCAGCAAAGCATCGCCCATCTCTGTTCCTTGGAGGACATTCACGTCATCGTTACTGACGAAGGTCTACCTGAGGAATGGCGCACTAGAATTGAGGCGGCAGGCGTGACGCTGCTTTTGGCGCCCCGGCCGGCAAGTGCGCTTACGCCGCACCAACCGGGTGATGGTCGTACGAACTAAACAGGACGTGACGATTATTCCGCCCTGAGGACAGGAAAGCTTCGGCCGGAGGAAAGGCGGATGATGGGGGTTGGCACCGTCGACCGTAAGCTTGTCGAACAAATCGTTCGGGAAATCGTGCTCAAGCACCTCGGGGGTCCCCCGGGGAAACCGGAGCTAGTGGTGAGCATTTCTGCCCGCCATGTTCATCTTAGCCAGGAGGATGTCGAAACTCTCTTCGGACCTGGGCATAAGTTGACACCAATGAAGCCCCTTTATCAGGAGGGCTTCTATGCGGCTGAAGAAACGGTGATGATCGTTGGGCCGCGCCGCCGGATGCTGCCCTCGGTGCGCGTTTTAGGCCCCCCTCGTAAACAGACTCAAGTGGAGCTGGCATTTACCGACGGTATCTCGCTGGGCATCGACCTCCCGGTCAGGCAAAGTGGGGATTTGAAAGGAACACCGGGTTGTGTCATTGTCGGGCCGGCCGGCGTGATTGACCTGAAGGAAGGAGTTATTAGGGCGGAAAGACACGTCCACATGAGCCCGGAGGACGCGAAGTATTACGGTGTGAAAGATGGCGACCGGATGTGTCTTCGTGTCAAATCACCCTGTCCCACGATTTTCGAAGGGGTAGTCGTTCGCGTAGCGGAAGGCGTGAAGCTGGAAGTGCACCTCGATACCGATGAAGGAAACGCTGCGGATTTGGATCACGCAGAGTTCGTCGAGCTTTTCAAGCCATAAACACGGTTTGGAATTAGCTTTGGCCCAAGGGCGGTCGCCCGAGGCAAAAGCTAGGCCGCGTTGGCTAAAGCTTCAGTGGGCTTTCCGAGGGGTTCCTAACGTAGGATGCGAGCTTTGTGCGAGCAGGCTAAGCGGATGTGCCGGAGGTGTCAACAGAAGTAAGCAGTCGTGATTGGTGGTAGCAGATTGTGGGCGTTCTTAACAATGCGGGAGTCGTGAGCTATGCCGAAGCAGATGGAAGCGCTGGGAATGATTGAAACGCGTGGCTTTGTCACCCTGGTTGAGGCCACGGATGCCATGCTCAAGGCAGCCAATGTGCAATTCCTGGGATGGGATAAGATCGGCAGCGGGCTGGTGAGCGCTTTTGTAACCGGAGACGTGGCTGCGGTTAAGGCAGCTGTTGACGCTGGGGCGGCAGCGGCGAGCCGAATTGGGGAAGTGATCAGTGTGCAAGTGATCCCCCGGCCTCATGAGGATTTGGGCGTAGTCTTGCCGCAGGCGGCAGGAAAAGCCGGCGGCGACTAAACCGTCCGTGGGAATGACCCCTTGTTTATGTCTTGCTGTTGTTCCGGTATCTGGGAAGGGGTCACTAGTTGGTGTTTTGCCGACCGATTAACTACCGGCGTATGCGGCGGGGCCGTTGATCACCTCAAGCGAGGGCTTTGAAGCGTGGAGGTACCTTCGGGCCTCAGGAGCGCGATGCGGCAAATCGCCGGGTTCGCTCAGGAATTTTTGGGAAGCTGTCAACGAATTCTTTGGGTTGTGTGAAAAGATCGTTATCAGCTTAGTGGAGTAAGGGGACCTGCCTATGCAAGATGCTATTGGACTTCTGGAAACTCGTGGACTGGTGGCCCTTGTCGAGGCGACCGACGCCATGGCGAAGGCGGCTAATGTGCAGATCGTCAAGCGTGTACAGATCGGCGGGGGACTCGTGACTACGATTGTTCGTGGGGATGTGGGAAGCGTTCGCGCGGCGATTGAGGCCGGTGCCAATGCGGCCTCGAAGGTGGGGGAACTCATCGCAAGCCATATTATTCCCCGGCCGGCCGAAGGCGTGATCGCAGCTTACCTGTCCTAGTGGTGGGAAAGTGGTCGAGCTCTGCAGCCCCAGGGGCTTGATGGCATATGCCCGCTAAGGGCTTTCCGGTCCTTTTGCGGCCATTGGAGTTGACCCGCTCTTGCGGGTTTAGTGCCGGAAGCTCTGTTGGCCGCATCGGGAGGAGGGAACTTCGAAGGCAAGGAGTGGGCCATGAAGGTCTTGGTGGCCAATCTTGGATCAACAAGCTTTAAGTACCGGCTCTATGACATGACGGACGAGCGGCAGTTGGCTCGGGGTGGTGTAGAGCGGATTGGCAGCCCGTTGAGCCGCTGCTTTGTGGAAGTAAACGGCAATCGTCGCGAGGAGCAACTTGCCGTTCCGGATCATGCGGTTGCCCTTCAGTGGTCCCTTGACCGCCTAACGGAGCCTGGCTTCGGGTGCCTAAAGGATGCCAGGGAGGTGGCCGCCGTCGGCTTCAAAGCCGTCCACGCGGGTTTGCTTACGGGTGTTAGACTTGTGGATGATAATGTGCTGGCGGCCATGGAGGAACTTAACGAAGTCGCTCCAGCACACAATCCGCCATATGTCCGGGCGATGCGGATCCTTCGGGAAAAACTCCCGCAGATTCCCCTTGTTGCCGCCTTCGAAACAGACTTTCACCAAACGGTTCCGGAGCACCACCGTCTTTATGGTGTCCCTTACGAGTGGGCAACTCAGTGGGGTGTCAGGCGGTACGGCTTTCACGGGGCAAGCCACCGCTACATCGCTCAGCGGACACTGGAGATCGTCGGGCCGAAGGCAAGGCGGATCATCTCCTGCCATTTAGGTGGTTCAAGTTCGCTTTGTGCCATTCGGGATGGCAAAAGCGTGTTTACGAGTATGGGGATGAGCCCGCAAAGCGGCCTGCCGCAGAATAACCGCGTGGGCGATTTTGACGTTTACGCCCTGCCCGTTGTTTTAAAACGCTCCGGCAAGACTCTGGAGGAAATCCTCCAGATCATGGCGACGCAGGGCGGGCTTTTGGGCGTAAGCGGGGTAAGCGGTGATATCCGCGACCTGGTGGCAGCAGCCCAGGCGGGCAATCAGCGGGCGAAGCTTGCCCTTGACTTTTTTGCCGCGGAAGTCAGGCGATACCTCGGGGCATGCCTAGTGGAGCTAGGCGGGGCCGACGTCCTTGTGTTTACCGGCGGAATCGGCGAAAACCAGCCGGCTTTTCGCGAGATGGTAGTCTCGGGCTTGGAAGAGCTGGGTTTCGTGCTTGATCGCCAGGCCAACCAACAGGCCAAAGGCGAGGCCCCGATTCACGCGCCGGAGAGCCGGGTGCACATATGGGTTATTCCCACCAATGAGGAACTGATAGTCGCTCGGCTGACCAAGAAACTTTTGGAGGGCTGAGCGTATGTTTATTGCCAAAGTGACCGGCTCGCTGGTGTCCACGCAAAAGGTGGATTCTATGAAGGGGCGGAAACTCCTTTTGATTGAGCCTTACCGGTTGGATGCCGAGACCCGCCGCACTTTAAAAACAACTGGCAGGACGCTCGTGGCTGTTGACACGGTTGGCGCTGGTGAAGGCGAATTTGTGTTGGTGACCCAGGGGTCAAGTGCCCGGCTCACCCCGGAAACAAAAAACTTGCCCGTGGATGCTGTCATCATTGGTATAGTCGACTCGGTTTACGTGGAAAATAGTTGCGTCTACCGTAAGCAGGCGGCGGGAGAAATGGCCTAGATTTGGGATCCTGAGAGCCGCCGAAGCACCGCGAGGCGAAATCGGGCGTTTGTCACGTAAGAACGGAAAGCGCAGCTTTATCGCACCCAGTGATGCGTATTCCGGCTCGATGCTACTGTCGGAGAGTGGTCGCGTGAGGGCGAGGAGATCGCTTTCTACCCGGTGGTTTTCAGTTCGCAGAGAGATGTGAATTTTGGTGGGCAATATTTTTCCCAAAGGAACTACGGCGGGCCTTGGGGTTGGCTAGCGGGTCATTTTTCGCGTGAGGGCTATAAACCATGCAAGTAACGGAAGCATTAATCCGCTCAGTTGTGGAAGAAGTCCTCCAGCGTCTGGGTGCCGACGGGCGAGCTGTCCACGCTGGGGTGAAGAGTTATCAAGGTCGACTGGGACTTTTCACGGATGTCAACGACGCAGTGGCGGCTGCCCGGGAGGCCTTTGAGCTTCTTTCGAGGCGAACGCTGGCCGATCGAAAGCGCATCCTCGACCACATCCGACGGATCGCGATCAACCAGGCCGAAGAGCTGGGGCGAATGGAATTCGAGGAGACTCGAATCGGTCGCCTTCCCCACAAGATTGAAAAGATGCGGGTTTGCGGCGAGCGGATTCCCGGTATTGAGTTTCTAAAGAGTGATGTCTTTAGCGGCGATCATGGGTTGACGGTGATCGAATATGCCCCATTTGGGGTGATTGGTGTGATTACGCCAATTACTCACTCGCTGCCGACCTTGACTGGCAATGCAATTAACATGATCGCCGCAGGCAACACACTTGTTGTCAATCCGCATCCGGGCGGAAAGCGCGTGGCTGCAGAGGGGGTCCGGCGCTATAACGAGGCGATTTACCGCGACGTCGGCATCGATAACCTCATCACCATTATCGTGGAACCGACGTTAGAGACCGCCCGGCAAATCTTTAATCATCCGGACGTCAACTTGCTTTGCGTCACAGGTGGAGCGGGGGTAGTGAAAGCGGCGATGCAGACTGCCAAGCGGGCCATCGTTGCTGGCCCTGGCAATCCCCCTGTTGTTGTTGACGAAACAGCGGATCTAGCCCGAGCGGCCCGGTCGATTATCCGCGGGGCAGCCTATGATAACAACCTGCTATGCATCGCGGAAAAGCAGGTCTTTGCTGTGGAGAGTATCTTCGACCAGTTGATGGCGGAGATGGAAAAAGCAGGCGCGGTGCGGCTTACGAGCCGCGAAATCGATCGCCTGACGCAGCTTGCGATTACCACGGTGGGGGAGGGTGCCGACAAGCACGAAGTGCCGGTGCGGGAATTCATCGGGCAGGATGCTTCAGTGTTGGCGGCCGCCGTTGGCCGCGCTGTGCCCAAGGAAACCGAGCTCCTCTTCGGGGAAACGGACGAAAGCAATCCCTTCGTGCGTGTGGAGCAAATGATGCCATTTATTCCCTTCATCCGTTGCCGAAATGTGGATGAAGCGATCGAAGCCGCTTACCGCAGCGAGCATGGCTTCCGGCATACGGCGATCATTCACTCGCGAAATATCGACAACATTACCCGCATGGGCAAGCGGATGGACACGGTGCTGTTTGTGAAAAACGGCCCCAGTTTGGCGGGACTAGGAATTGGCGGGGAAGGTTACCTGTCGTTCTCCATCGCTGGTCCTACCGGCGAGGGTGTGACGACACCCCTTACCTTTACCCGGCCTCGGCATTGCGTGATGGTAGACAACTTACGGATTCTTGGGAAGTAAAGGTCATCGCTTGCTGAGAAGAAGCCTTGGGGGAGGGTGGGTTTGTAGCCTCAAACGAGCCGCTCAAGACCGAATGCCGAGAGCGACTATCCGACTGTGTACGAATCTTTGTGCTATCCTGAGCGAAGCGGGGACGATAGGCCAGCTTGACCATGGTGGTAGGCGTGGTAGTAGGACATGCCACGGCGACGGTGCGACACCCATCGCTAAAAGGGTGGCGGCTTCTTGTTGTCCAGCCGCTTGGCCCGGACGGGCGAACCCCCGACGGGGAACCAATCGTCGCTGTCGACGGCCTGGGGGCCGGTCGAGGAAGCCTAGTTATTATCTCAAGCGATGGCCGGGGAACTCGGGAACTTTTGGGGAGCGATACGACCCCTGCGCGATGGTCGGTGATTGCCATTTGCGACAAGACCACATTGGCTGAGTAGGAAGGGGCTCCTAAGGAGGGTCTGGGGCATTTTCACTAGAAGTGCTGATGGTCGACTCTATGAGCCGGGAATGGCAGGCGGCAATTAATGTCGACGAAATCGTTCGCCAGGTGGTGGCGGTCTTGCGCCAACAAGGGGTACCTATTGCCGCCGAGGGACCGGCTCCAGCCCCCGGCACAAGCGACGGCGGCTTGCAGCGTTCTTCCGCTGAGAAAGCGGGTGGGGTGCACTCCGATAGCTCAGGTGGGGGGACAGCCCCTCAGTTGCAGCCGGGCCCAGCCAAACTTGTGGCTGGGGGACTAGCAACTTCGGCGCCACCACAGCCTCCTTCGGGAAGCCTTGCGGCCGCACGGACTGGGACCCCACCTGCCCAGGAAAGAGATATCGGGGCAAAAACGCTGGAGAACCATCGCTGCATTCTTCGAAAGAGGGTCATCACCCTGGCCGATATTGCCGCCCTTTTGCCGGGTACCAGAGAGCTAGTTGTTCCGCCGAAGGCGGTGATCTCCCCTGCCGTTTGCGACGCCCTTGCTGAGCGCTCGATCCGGGTGGTGTTCGCCGAGGAACCAAGCCACCAGCGGCTTTGGGCCACCGGTGACCCCAAAGAGATTGAGCATTTGTATATTGAGGTGGTTAGTCGCCGTTTGGACCCGGCAGTGATCGTGGAGCCACTTCGCCGCGAAGGAATCCCGGCCGAGGCCACTCGGGGCGATTGCCTGGTGGCTGCCTCACAGCGCCTGGCAGAACGCTTGGGAGGAGGAAAGTCTGCGGGCGTGATTCTCACGCGCCATCTCCCGCTTGCTGTCTGTTTGGCCAACAGGCACAAGGTCCTCCGCGCAACTTGGGCGTTATCGATGGCCGAATTGCTCGACCATGTTGCCGATATCGGCGCGAACGTGCTTGTGCTTGATTTCCGTAAGCTAAGTTCCTGGCAGATGGTGCAGCTCATTGCCCGATTTGTCCGATTGGGCAGGCAGGAGCCGCCCTGGCAGGAGCTCCTTCCCGGCGGACCGTAAATGAATTTAGGGGAACGAAGCGGCCTTAGGAGGCAACTGACGTTCGATAAAAGGAGGCGGGAATCGTCATCGGGGATCGGCGTACCGTCTTGGACAGCCGGTAAGTAAGGTCGATAGGTGTCGAAGTTGGTCACCGCCGAGTGAACCCGCGTCGCTATCCTGACGGAAATTGTTTCGGATGCGAGTTGGGCAAGTTGTCGGCAAAGTCGTGCTCAGTCGGTGGCATGCCACGATGACAGGCGCCACTTACAAAATTGTCGTGCCCTTTTCCCTCGACGATCTTTTGCGCCGTCGGATGGGCGATTGTGAAGATGTAGTTGTTTACGATGAGCTTGCTGCCGGGGTAGGTGCTCTTGTGGCTTTCAGTGAGGGTCGGGAAGCTGCTCAACCTTTCCATCCGGAGGAAAAGCCGGTTGATGCCTACCTGGCGGCTATTCTCGATTCGTTGACAGTGGAACCGCTGGAATCGGTCTTGGGTGGCATTCAGAAAGCAGGGGACTTGGAACAAGGCGGCTAAATCAACGGCGAGCTTTCCGCCCAGGGTGGGGCGATTGCGCTTCCCCGTGGGGAGGTTTGACCAATGGTCAACTTGTTTAAACTCAAGCAGCAAATGTGTGAGATAGGCCGGCGAATTTATCAACGAGGATTCGCCGCCGCTAATGACGGAAACATCAGTTACCGGCTTAACGAAAAGGAGGTCCTGTGCACTCCTACGCAAATCTGCAAAGGGTTTATGAAGCCGGAGGACCTCTGTGTTGTTGACATAGATGGTAACCAGATTTCGGGCGACAAAAAGGCGACGAGCGAAATCCGTCTTCATTTGGCCATCATGAAGGCTCGGCCGGATGTCCGGGCGGTTGTCCACTGCCATCCGCCGCATGCTACTGCCTTTGGTATTGCCCGAGAGCCGATCCCCCAATGTGTTCTGCCAGAGGTAGAAATTTTTCTCGGCAATGTTCCCATTGCTCCGTACCGCACCCCGGGGACGCAAGAGTTTGCTGAGACCGTTCTGCCTTTTGTCGACAAAACGAATATCATCGTCTTGGCCAATCACGGCACGGTAAGTTACGACGCCGATTTGGAAAGGGCCTATTGGTGGACGGAAGTCCTTGACAGTTACTGCCGGATGCTACTTCTTGCCCGGAGTTTAGGGCGAGTGACCTACTTCACGGAGCCGGAAGAGCGGGCGCTCCTTCAGCTCAAGCAGAAATTGGGCTTTACGGACCCGCGGCTCCAGCTGGAAAACTGCGAGCTTTGCGCAAACGACGTTTTCCGGGAGAGCTGGCGGGAGTCGAAGGTTGCCCCGCTTGCCTTCCCTCCGCCCTTATACCGCGGGGCAAATGTTTGTTCGCTTGCTTGGACCCCAGGTGGCCAGGGCGGGACGGGAACGGCTGCGTCCGGCGACGGAGCTTCCGCTGCCGGCGGCAATCCTCAGGGGGCGGAAGGGCGATCGGAACTTTCGGCAGATGAAATCGAGAAATTAGTTCAGCTTATCACCGACCGAGTGATGGCGGAGCTTGAGCGGGCGGCGCGGTGAAGCTCTGGTGGTCTTAGTTTGTAGGGGGGATGCCGGCACGAACTTTCCTCGCGGGTCGTCTTGCCGAGTAGCGGGCTCGATCTGGTCTTCAAAACATCTTCCTCAGCCGTAACCCCCTCATCAGACTGCTAAAGCCTCAACGATTTTGCTGTTTTACGGGATAAGAATTTCCTCACCCTTCGGCGGGTCCGGGAGAGCAGCCCTCTTCACATGCAACATTGTCCCCCTTGGGGGCGGGTACAGGGTAAATTGGTCGGCGGCTTAAGGTCCTCCCGTGACGGTAGGAGCTCATACGCGGGCATGCCAAGAGGCCAGTGGCCGCGGCGGGAGTACCCGGTGGAAAAAATGGGCCGCCGGTTTCTGACCGGGCTGGCCAACAAGCTGTAGATCCCGCGATTAACCCCAAAATTACTTTCTTCTGTTTGTCATCTGGCATCTACTTTCTTCTGTTTGTCATCTGGCATCATTCCAGGAAAGCCATAACCGGCGGAAGTCACCTCGCGAGAGAATTGGGAAAGAGTCGCTAGGCTCGGCTTTTCCGGCGGCCCACTCTTCTGCGAGAGTCGTCAGATCATTGAGTATGGAAGCAACACGGGTTCGATACTCTTCGAGGACTTTTCTGTCAGCTTCGGGTGGAACGTGTACCGCCGGTCCCACCACGCAGCGAGCCCTTGTTCCCGGCTTGGGGATAGCAAACCTGTCCCAAGTGGGGGCCCGCCAGGGCCGATCGTACCCAAATCCAAGGGGTACCAGAGGAACCCCGAGTCGGGAGGCCAGGTAGACCGCCCCACCGGCCATGGTGCGTCGAGGCCCCCGGGGGCCGTCAGGTGTTATCGCCAGATGGCGCAGGGCTTCTCCCCGAACCAGCTGCAGTAGGGCCGCTGTGCCTCCTCTGCCCGTTGAACCTCGGACGGTGGCGAAGCCAAGCCGGCGAGCGATCCGGTCAAGAATCTCCGCATCTCGATGGCGACTGACCACCAGGACCATGGGGCTCCCAGCCCGAATGATCAGGGGGCAAAGCAGGTATTCGTGCCAAAAGAGATAGATGACAGGCTTTGTGCAGGCGGGATGAAATGGATCAACCTTGGGGTCATAGTAGGCCACCCGGTAGTGGAGTGTTTTCATCCACAGCCGGGCAACTGTTGTGGTTATCCACGTTGCCGGGGAACCCAGCCAGCCGGGATCGAAGCTCCTCATGCACTGTCGGGATCGCAAACCCTGCTCAAACGATCAGGTCCATCCGGAACCCCTCGGTTGAATCGTCAGCAAGTTCGCATTGGGCCGACTGAGGAGCCGGAGAAATCCGCCACCGGCAGAGGGCCTCGCTCAGTCGGGCCACTCACCGCAAAAGACTTCTTTCGCCCGACCAGTAAGATACACGCATCCGTCTTCGGTGTTCCACTCCACTTTAAGGGCGCCCCCCGGCATCCGCACGAGGATATTGCGATCAGTCCGGCCGGTAAGAAAGCCGGCCACGCACACCGCCGCCGCTCCCGTGCCACAGGCTAGCGTCTCCCCGCAACCCCGCTCCCAAACTCGGACGCGAACTTTGTTTTTGGCAATAACCTTGACAAACTCCACATTGGTTCGCTTAGGGAACACGGGCGCATTTTCAATTGCAGGCCCTAGTCCCCGGACCTGGTCATCCTGGAGTTCGTCCACAAATATGACCGTGTGGGGATTCCCCATGGACACGCAGTTTACAAGGAGGCTGACACCACTTACTTGAAGTGGGGTGTTAAGCGCTACCCCTCGCCCTGAGCGCTCTACCCCCAGCGTCGTGGGAATCGCGGAGGTGGCCAACTCCGGGATTCCCATGTTGACCCTCACCTTGCCCACCTTGCCGTTACGTAAGTAAAGTTGAAGTTTCTTAATACCAGCTTTGGTCTCGATAGACAGCGGGTTATTCCGACAGATACCGTGATCGTACACATATTTGCCCACACAGCGGATTCCGTTGCCGCACATTTCGGCCTCGGAGCCGTCGGTGTTGAAAATTCGCATCAACGCGTCAGCCTTTTGCGACGGACAAATGAGGATAAGCCCATCTGCGCCGACGCCAAAGTGCCGTTTGCACATCCGCCTGGCTAAAGTCGCCGGATCTGCCGGGGGCGCGTAGTGGAAACAGTTCACAACCACATAGTCGTTGCCCGCTCCGTGCATTTTTGTGAACTTCATGGCGCGGTCCCTTTCTGCGGGTGGTTCGGCCTCACCATTCGCCCATTATAAAGGTCGGTTCAGGGGATGAATAGCCGGGCCGGAGGTAGCCTCCGTGACCCGCGCTGGGACGAAGTTTGCAGGAGGATTCTCCCGGTTGTAAAATCCAAGCGACAGCTTCCGGTATCTTCGGGCGTAAGAGGCTATGTCGAGCTTGTGCTGCCCGAGGGCCGCCTGGGGAAGCCTCCGAGAAACCTGCACCGCGTCTTGTGCGCTGGGTATATCCGGGTGGGCCGAGGATTAAGGCTCGGGAAGGCAGGGCACACAAGGAAGTGTCGTGTTTATCGTTTAAAAAGGTAGCGCGGCGTGCCACAGGCGGTCGTCACTGTGGAAGTACGCGGAGGAGCCTGTAAGTTTCGCCGTCAAACTTTGGGGGTTGGTTGCGGTTGGCGATGTAGTGGACGGAACTCTTCCTGCGGATGTGATCGACCTGGGAGGCATTGGGGCCGAAATTTGGCAAGAGCCCTTGGAGCATCCAGGAAGCGAGTTTGAGGCAACGGCCCAGGATTGCCCGCTTCGCTGCGGGCGTGCTGAGCAACCGGTTCGGGCGCCGGCAGGCATTGAGCGCACCGGGTGGGGACGCACGCAGCAGGGCGTATCCAGCCAAGTCAGAGCTACCAGAAGCTTTCCCACCAGCGCTAAACCCTCCACATAGCGCAGTTGATCCACTTCACTTCCGCCCTTGACTCACTGAATTCGGAGGTGTGGTCATGAAATTAGAAAATCGCCGGGACTTTTTGAGGCGATCCCTTCAGGCAAGCGCCTTTGGGGCTGGGCTAACCATTTTGAAAGATGCTCGCAGCGTCCGTGGGGCAGTGGCAAATGACAAAATCGTCTTGGCGATCGTTGGAATTCGAGGGCGTGGGTTTAATTTGGCTCAAGGGTTTTTGGAGCGCCCGCAAAAAGACTGCGAGGTGGCCTATTTGTGCGATGTGGACTCGCGTCAATTCGGCAAAGCCAAAGATATTGCCGCCCTTCAGGGCCGCGAGCCGCGGTGCGTGCAGGATTTCCGGCGCGCACTGGATGACAAATCGGTGACGGCGGTCGTGTGCGCCACCCCGGACCATTGGCATGCGTTGACAACCATCTGGGCCTGCCAGGCGGGCAAGGATGTGTACGTGGAAAAGCCGATGACGCACAACTGCTGGGAGGGTCAGAAAATTATCGAAGCGGCTCGTAAGTACGGGTGCATTGTTCAGCACGGCACCCAGAACCGCTCCGCACCGTACAACTTGGCCGCTCGGGACTATATCGCTTCCGGCAAGCTGGGGCAAATTTACATGTGCAAGGTGTTTAACCAAAAGTGGTGGGCCAATCATCCTGTTGTCCCTAACAGCGAGGCGCCTCCGGGGTTCGATTGGGACATGTGGAATGGACCTGCTCCGGAGCACCCATATAATCAAGGCTTTGTCAACTATTGGAACCATATCTGGCGGTACTCGGGCGGGGATATTGCCAACGATGCCAGCCATCAAATCGATTTGGCCCGGTGGCTATGTGGGGTTCGTCACCCGAAGACCGTTTACTCGGTTGGAGGACGATGGGCAAGCGAAGGCTTGGCGGAAACACCGGACACGCAGGTAGCTGTCTGGGAATTCGATAAGTTGCTTATGATATTCGAACTGACTCTTTATACCCCTTACATTCTAAAAATCGATCCGGAAGTGCGCAACAGTGACCTTTTCCCCTATTGGCCACAGACTGCGGACCGGATTGAGATCTACGGTACCGAGGGACTAATGTTGGTAGGTCGACACGGCGGTGGCTGGCAGGTTTTCGATCGACCCAAGGCCCGGCAGCCGGTGGTAGCGGCCCAGATGTATGGCCGATTCCCCGACCCGGAACATAAACAGAACTTCATCGAAGCCATCCGTACTCGCCGCCAGCCCAGTGCCCCACCTGAGGAAGCGCACCTAAGTTGCTTACTTATCCACTACGCCAATATCAGCTACCGCTTAGGAGGCGAAAAGCTAATCATCGATCCACAGACTGATCATATTGTGGACAATCCCAGGGCGATGGAGCTTTTCCGCCGAACCTATCGTCCGCCTTGGGAAATTAAGGAGCCGGTCTGAAAATCCTGTCGATGATGCAAGCAAAATTGGACCTCTAAAGCTTGTGGAAGGATCCTAATCAGTGGAAGAGGAGGTCTTGGTCGTATCGCGCGAACTTTTTTGCCAGGTGGGGTATTTCCAGGGGTTTTGCCCCGATGTGGAGCGGTATCTGCGAGTTTTCCTTTCGCCCGGAAAAGCCCAGTTTATTCCCCGACGGCTTGCCGAGAATGACCCCTCTTATAAGCAGCTAATTCCCTATGCCGTCTTTGTGTTTAGGGACAAAGGCGGCAAAACCTATGTGTACCAATACGTTCGAGGCACCGGTCAGGGCGAAAGGCGACTTCATGCCAAAAGAAGCATAGGTATCGGGGGCCATATTAACCCCGGGGATCAGGGGGAGAAGACGCCGGAGGTGGCTTATCGACAAGCCCTTCATCGGGAGGTCGCTGAAGAGATCATCGTCCAGGCTCCGTGGACGGAACGTTGTGTCGGCTTAATCAACGACGATCAAACCGAGGTAGGCCGCGTGCATTTGGGAGTGGTGCATCTTTTCGAACTAACAAGCCCCGCCATTGCCCCAGCAGAACCTGACATCTGGCACGGCGGATTTTGCCCGGTGGAAGAGCTCTTTGCGGATCTTTCTGCTTTCGAAACTTGGTCGCAGATTTGCTTGCAGGCTCTCTTTAGCCGCGCTTGAGTCAACATAATGGTTGGGGGTGCTGACCCTCAAAGCTTTCGTTAACGGGAAACTCAAGATCGCCAAGAATTCCATGCGGGCTCGTGCCAGGCTGCCTTCGCCTCACTTGGGTCCAGGCCAGGACAAGGTGAGAAAGGCTATCGTTGGAAGCCAGCGTCTCGAAAAGTATTTCCCGGCGGATAGATTGCAGGTCTTGCCTTCGGGGGGCCCCGGCGCTCGCAACCGCTTAAGTGACCCGGGGCAAAAAAGAGGCTCCTCGCCTGGCCGCGCACATGCCCTCCCGGCGGGCGTTCGTAACTCCCCACCATTCGGAAAGACCGAGATTAAGTGCGAGGCCTCCGCAAAAGAATGCTGGCCGAAGTCAACACTGGGCTATTGCGGTCCGGGTCCTACTTCAACGGCGGTTAGATAGTAGCTTTGGTCTTTGGGAATGTGGTTTATGCCGCCGGAATACTATCTTCCGAAACTCCGACCGCCGAAACTTCTGCCGCTTCGGCCACTCTGACCCGACGAGCTAGATCCCGACGGGGGCGAGAACCCTCCGCCTTGCTGACCAAAGCCGCCGAAGAATCCCCTCCCGAAGAAGCCGGGGCCGCCCGGCGGGAACCCAAACCCCGGTGGGCCCCCACCGCCACCTGATCCAGAGAAACGGCTTCGGTCAAAGCCGCCGGAAGACCGGCCGCTTCCTGAGGTCGAACTTGTTGACGAAGTTGCCCCAGGAGTGCTCCGGCCGATTGTGACCGAATCCCCAAGCATTGCTCGAACAGCTTGCTGGAGCGCCTCCGGATTGGCCTTTTTGACGACCACTACTTGAGTGGCCTGAGGTGGCTTGGCCGCCGCTGCATCCAGTTCCTCGATAAGCTGTTTCACCTCTTGGAACAGCGGTTCAGGTGCTACCACAATGACCGAGTTAGTTCTGCTATCAACGCCAATCGACAATCGCTGCATTTGCTCGGGAGTGCCCCGCCGGGAGGTCGAGCCACCACGGCCACCCCGTATCGCCTGCAACATTTGGATGAATTCTTGAGGATTTGGCGGACCCCCACGCATTTGCTGGCCGCTAGAAGATACTAAACGGTCTTGATAAACTTGCCGAACAATTTCGGCTACCTCCGATGCTTGCATGTTTCGCACCGGAACCACCCGAGGCCTCGGTTGCGCGAGGACTTCCTCCGGGCTTTCTTTCTGGTCCAGTACCTGGAGGAGCTGCTCGATGATCTCCAGGTCGGTCGGAGTGGCCTGAACGATCAAAGCATTAAGCCGCGTATCCGGGGTAATACGCAGGGTGCCGCTCGGCGTGATTGTTCCCCCACCACCGATAAGCGAGCTGACGATTCCCCCTCCGATCTCTCCGAAGGCTGCGGTGGCTAGGTCACGGACCATACTTCCCCCGCCGCCGGAACTTGCCGTCCCGCCCATCGTCCCACCGCCAAAGACCTGATCCAAAACTTCGGCAACGGCGTCAGCCCGGGCATGTTTCAGATAAAAGATCGTCAGCTGGGGCCCGGAACCGACTTGGCTCGAAATCATTCGCACTAGCTCTTCCAACAGGTCAAGTGCCTCCTGGTCTTCTGAGGCAATAACCAATCCGCTTGGCCCCGGAGCAATCACGACCGGAGCAGTGGGAGCCGGTTGCGCCGGTGGCCGTGATTCCTCGCTGGAGTTCGCAGCCGGCTGATTCTCTTCCTGAGCCGACGCCGCCGGGCCGGAAGGTGCATTCGCTGCGGGAGAAGCTGAGGGCGGAGTGCCTCCACTTTGGACTGGAGGTGCTTCTTGTGAAGAGGGTGCCGGGGCTCCCTGAAAGCTCGCGAACTGAATTCCAGAGTTACGCACTTCGCCTAAGGCCGAATCGCGCAAATCGGCCCTCCAAACAAGCTCGAAACTCCGCCCCTCGCCCCGCCAGTTGACACCGGCGGTGGGTTCCTCTGCAGGCGGCGGAGCAGGCATAAGCGGCGCATCTGGTGGGGGAGCTTGTAACTCAATCGGAGGTCCAATTGGCCAACTTTGGATCTCCCCCGGCACTACCGGCTGGGGTTGAAGCTCGGCAGGCCCCACTTCGGGCTTCGGCCCTCTGTCGGGTGGTGGACCCCCTGGAGGCGGACCCTCTTGGCGGAGGTCAACTTCTGGCCAGTTCCGTTCCTCCTCTGCTGATCTTGTCGGTCCCCAACCGGGATAAGGCTGGATGGCACCGGCGGGCCCTAAAACTTGTCCAGGTAGCGGGGCACCCTGAAGGGCCGGCGCGGTTACGTTGTCGGCGGGAGTCCGGCTTTGGATAAAGCTTGGCGTACCCACAACCCGAAGCGTATTGCCTCGCAAAGTGGGCCAGATTTGTTGCAGCCGTTCGATTACTTGCCGGGCTTGCGTGCCATAGATTGGCAGCACGCGGACAGTGCCAGCTTGGCTGGGCGATTGGCCTCCGCCAGCGCCCTCCCCCATCTTTTCCAACAAGCTCCGCACCAGCATCAAGTCCCGCTCAGTGCCGCGGACAAGAAGCTGCCGCGACAACGAGTCGACTTCCACCTTCACTGCGGAACTTCCGTCCTGGCTGGCAAGGAGTTTGGTAATCGCCGTCGCCGCTACCTGAGGGTCAAGCCGCCGTAGAGGAATCACCTCCAGCCGGGTGCCTTGTTGACGAAGCTGTTCCAATGTCGCGCGGATCGTGGCATGTTCGCTTGGTCGCGCTAAAGCAACCAGATTTCCTGTCTTGCTATCCGTAGTAAGACGGACCCCCGGAGAACCCGCAAGTAATGTCTGCATGACCTGAAGCACTGTCTGGGGATCGGCCGGGGCGACTTCGTAAACTTCAAGCTGGAGCGTTCCCTCGGCACCCCGCGATGAACCACCAGGGCCGGGAATGTCGATGGCTTGGAGGATGTCGGCTACCTGCCTCACCCGCGGCGATCTTCCTGCCGCGAAGATCCGCATCCCTACCGTATCCACAGCCAGCCGCAGCGAACCATCCGGCGTAATGAACTGGTCGGCCGGAATTCCAAGAAGCTGGCGCAATACGGCGATGGCTTCGTCCGGGGTGATATGCTTCAGGGTAAAGATCTGCAGTGCCTCGATGATGCCGCCTTCGGGGCTATCGGCACGCATGAGGACATCGCGAATCATTCGCAAGCGCCCAGCCGTGTCGGTCACCAGGAGCTGCTGGGCCTTGGGCAAGACGACCACGGACCCTTGTGGACCTAGGAGGCTTCGAATCTCCTGCTGTGCTTCGTCCACAGAAAGCCGGCTGAGGCTAAAGACGGTACTTACCAGTTCATGCTCGCCACGCTTGTCCAACTCTGATTCGGGCACAATAGGCACAAGGTTCGGGGGCACACCATCTTGGAGATTGACCAGAATAAGCATTTGCCCGCGGCGGACAAGCACATAACCTTTAGTCAACAGCACACTGTTGACTAAGTCGATAGCTTCGGCCACGGTGTACGCACGGCGATCGGAATAATTAAACGTCCCGTGGGGAGGACCTTCCATGACAAGCGAAAGGCCGGCCTGCTCGGCAAGCCATTCAAGGACCTTTCCCCAGGGTTGGAACTTGAAGTTAAAGACAATTCGCCGCTCGTCCTCGGCCGGTGCTGCGGATCCTTGCGCCCGGGCAGAAGCGGACGCGGCCGCAGCGGGGGGACCTACCGGCGCCATGGCTGGGGGCTGGGTGCTACCGGCAGGACCTGCCGGAATTTCGGGCATCGGGCCTGGCCCGGGAAAAGGTGCGCCGGGAAGTGCAAAAGGCGGTGGAAAGGCGCTAGAAGGTTGTGACGCAACGGGCTTTGGCTCAGTGGGAGCGGGCTTAGTTTCCGCGGGCTTTTCGCCTGCCGGCTGCTGTTTAGGCTCCTCGGTTTGAACGGGAGGCTGAGCGAGCGAGGTAGAGCCCACGGCCGCTGGGGCGGAGGGAGCTTGCGGCTCTGCAGGCGCCGGAGCCGGGGGTGAAACTGTCTCTGTCGGAGAGGCCATCCCGCCCGGAGCGGGCGGTTTCACTTCTCCCGGAGACGGTTGGACACCCTCCGCGGCGGGGGGGTTGGGAGGCGATTCCCCCTGCACCGGTTGCGAAGAACTTGCTGCCTGCTCTGCACCGCCGGCGGGAGTTTGAGTGGCAGCGGCTTCCGAGGGATTTGAGGTCCCTCCCCCTGGCGGCTGGGAACTAACAGCCGACGGCGGATTCTCTGATCCCTGGTTTGCTTCCGGGGGTTGAGCGCTGGGTTCTTGCGGATTTGACCCCCCTTCCGGCGGTGCTACCGAGCTTTCCCCAGGACTCGATGGGGCTTGCTGCGACGGGGCGCTTGCGCTCGGAGCTGCCTGAGGGCCAGCAGCGTGCGACTCAGAAGCTTGAGCGGACGAGGTGCCTCCGGGAGCAGGCGTTCCGCTTGCCTCTTGGCCAAACCCCGCAAAGGGCCGCCCAAAGGCCACAAGCCCAGCCAGAAGTAAGCCTAATATCGCCTTCTTAAGGATTTTTGTGATCATTCCGGCCTAGTCCTTCTCCGCAAACAAACGATCCGCAACAAATCCCCGCGCTCCCCCCAAGTGGGAAAACCCAAGCCCAACGCGGTAGCGGCAGGGGCCTAGAGATTCCTGGGTATCGCTCAGAATCCGGTTTACACCCCTATCGCACAGAATGCCCATCACACCCCTCTTTAAGACTAACGCCGAGGCGCGGCCGACAACTTCCAGAAAGCGCACAGCTTCCCTAGAAGTTCTAACCCCCTATCTTAGTCGGGAGTTCCGCTTCGGCCTAACTAAAGCTGTCGCCCTCGTGCAAAGGCCGTCTACAGTTGGCCGCTAATTTCTACCGGCCACCGCCTATTTCGCGCGGAGCCTGCCTTTCGCCCCACTCTCTTAAAGCAACTTTTCCGAGCAAACCTTCGGGTGGTGCCGCCCATAGGCGTCTACAGCGCAACCGCGGTGGTAGACGCGAGGCACCGAAACGCGGCGACAAACGTGCTCCGCGGCGACGGTTCCCTCAAGAACCATCAGCCGACTCCGCCCGGAGCACCCGTGCTACAACCGCGCCGGCTAGTCTACTTTTACTTTACCCAACGGATGCTGCGAATCACGATCTGCTGAACGGGCGAACACTCCCGTTGCTCTGTATCCTCCACAGGTACGGAGGCAATTTTGTCGACCACCTCCATACCTTGGATCACTCGTCCAAAGACGCAATAACCGTACTCCTCGGCCGGGATGGTAGCAAGTTGACCGGTCTGGCCATGGCCCGCTCCTGCCAAGCAGTCAAAGTTGGGATTATCCCTGACATTGATAAAGAAGATGCTTGTGGCGCTATGGGGATCACCTGGTTCCCGGTACATCGCCACGGTGCCGCGGAGATTTTTCAGGCCGTTTGTAGCTTCGTTGAAAATCGGCGGCCCGGCCCGAATTGGATCCCCGTTTACGCGAAAGGCGCCAGCAAGAATAACAGCCTTTGGGAAAACTTGGTGAATTATTGTCTGGTCGTATTGTCCGCGCTCCACGTAGCCAAGGAAGTTTTCCACGGTGATAGGGGCTTTTTGACGATCAAGCTCGATCTGGAAAGAGCCGAAATTTGTGTCAACTTGGACAACCGGATTCCCGCCCGAGCCGGGCCGCCCTGCGGTGCTAGAAACCACGGGGCTCGCCAAAGAAGGAAGTGATCCCCCCTTTGCCCCCGATCCGCTCAGCTCCGCTGAGGCTAAAGTTGTGCCCGCCGCCGAGGAACTTGCAGTAGGGCTTTCAGGCTGCGACAAAGCTTGTGAATTGGCTGGTGTTTCCGTGGCAGGTTTAGATTGCCGAACCGAGCCGGTGGCTTGAGCAGATTCAGGAGCCGGCCCGCTAGCTCCCCAGCATCCTAATACTCCCAGACTAAAAGCCGAAGCGAGGGTGATTGGCACAAAACTTCGGATAGAAAGGAGAGTTACGCTGCGACAAGGGTATGCCACCTGCATTTCCGTCCTCCCTGCGGAAATTTCCGCCGGCTAACCAAGGGAACCACCCTCTACCGTGGCGCCCGGTAAACCTCCACCCAAGAATTGTTGGCTCCCCTTCCCAATCCGAGAACCCCTCCCCCCTTGGTGTGGGCCTACACCAACGGCAGGTCCTCGTACCGGGCCAGCTTTTGTGACTTGCCCGCCGCAAGGATGGTAAACCAGCACCAAATCACCAGCGAGCCCTTTAAGCCACCACGCTTCATTGGGTTAGCAAACTTTCGTGATAGAGAGGAGCCGCGGAGAAACGAGATTTCTCGAACCCCGGGGGTTGGTCGTACCACCATGAGTGGGAAAAGTCAAAACCTGATTGCCCGGATGACCTTACGGAACCGCCTTACAGCGCTTGGCCCTTTTCTCGGCCCAAAAGACTCGGCCAAGGCGGGAAGCTGGTGCGCTTAATATTCCGAAAAGGAGCTCGTTGTAGCCACCGGATACGATCTTGCTTGGCCCAAAAAGGGTGAAGAGTGACACCGTCACGTGAGGGCATTTGGTTTAAGGAGCGGTCCGTAGCCGACTCATGAGTGGCTCCTGATCCACGCCAGAATCGCGGGGAGCATCTCTCGGTTTACTGGCGGCCATTCGAGTAGGGAAATCTGCTCAAGCGGGATCCAAAGGTAGTCCCCCATCGGATGTTGCGTCTCCGGACCGGGCGCCCAGTCTCCAATCTGCAAAGTTTGATCTCCGGGGTATTCCGCGCCGAAAAAGAAAACTTCTTGCTTGGCGTGAGGGGCATCCTGGAAAAGCTTTCCGAGAAACTCGCAATTTGGGAGTGAGATCCCAGTTTCTTCGCGGCATTCCCGCAAGGCAGCTTCCCCGGGGCTTTCTCCGGGGTTGATCCTTCCCCCCGGAAATTCCCAGAAGTTACCCCAAGGGACACTCGGTGGGCGTCGTCGGGCGAGAACTTTCCCACCGTGGCAGAGCACGACAACCGCGATCCTTTCGAGACGGTCTGCTCCTTCCGGATTCAACCGGCGGTCCTTTCCTAAAACTAGGTGCGGCCTCCAGATGCGCTCGGAACTGTGCACTTAGGCGAGCGAAGTACGCGGACAAGGCTCCCCAGGACAATACCGAGTAGCTTTTGCGATCACGAAAGCCAAGAGTGCCCTTTTGTGTCTTTTGCCCTCGTTAAGTCCTTACAAGTGAGCCGCCAGCGACGGCAAGCGGAGTCCCGACCGCCTCCGGCAAGGATCTGAGAAATAACACAACGCCCCGTGAACCCCTTTTCTCCCCCGCCATGCGCCAAGAAAAGAGTGAGGTCCTGGCTACCCATGGTTCAGCCGTACCGGGCAAGATCGGGAGCACGGCCCTCGGGAGTGGCATCGCTCTCGGGATCGAACCACTCCGGCTTGAAGTCGATTCGGGTACCTTGTCGAGCCGCAAGATTAGCAGTCAATGCGATAACCGCATCTCCCAAAGCAACTTCGGGATGGCAGCGGGGACGGATCTCCGGATCGGAAGCCTCCGGATTCCGTCGGATGCACCACGCCCAATGCTCTAGTTCTTCGGTATACCCCCGAGTTACAGTCATCAAGGCGTGCTGCCCGACTGTCGCCGAGGTGGGATCGCCCTCCGGCCACAGCTCAAGCTGAGGTCGCTCCTTCGTACCGCTCACCCGAATCTTGGACCCTACCTCATGTGTGCGGTAAAGATAGGCCTCAAGCTCGCGTTCAACGATAAGCGTTCCCTCGGTCCCGAAAACGGTCTCCCCGTAGCCGCCCCAGCCGTTTCCATTAATTGAGGCATAGGCCACGGTGATCTTTTTTAGCCGATCGACGGGGTGATCTGGGTTATAACCCGGGGCCGGGAATTCGAAGATGCAGTGGACGTGGCTTTCCACGTCGCGATCGGGTGGGAAGATCGGGCGGTTTGCTATGGCTGCCACCGATAAGGGCCTTTGTTTTTTCCCGCCATGGGCTGCCGCAATGAACAGGCTTGCTGCATCCAACTGGTGGCTTCCCAGTTCGGCCATCAAACCGCCGCTTGTGCGATCCCAAAGCCGCCAACGGATAAGTTCCTCAATGGCAGGCCGCCGATAAATGCCGGCGATGACCGCGTCTTGATAGCCCCAGTTCTTGACTGATTCGGCTATCTCGGCATCGGCTAACTGTGCTCGTTTTTGGGCCACTCGCTTTTCCCAAAGCTCCACTTCCGAAGGTGAGGCCTTTGGATCTCTCTTGAGTGCCTCGAGTTTCTTTTCCCAAGCCGCAAGCTCCCTTTCCAACGTCCCAGCTAGAGCATCATCAGGCTTGGCGGATCGCGGCATCGGCTGTTGCCAGCTGTCGTTGCCGGGGAGATTTCCTCGATGCCATTGCGCACGGATGTAATGCAACTTTCCGAGAACGCCGCGGCGGATTAGCTCCATGGCATGGTCATACAGGATGTTGTAGTGGCGTTGGTGACCAGTTGCCAAATGCCGCCGGGCGAGCCGGGCCGCCCGCGCCATCTCCTTACACTGGGCGACTGTATGGCCCATTAATTTTTCGGTAAATACATGCAAACCACGGCGGAGGGCGGCAATGGCTGCCGGGGCGTGAAGATGGAGGGGCAGGGCAATAATGACGCCTTCGATTTGGCGTTCGTTTTCGAGAAGTTCTTCGTAATGCCGGTAAACCCGAATATGTCGGCGGGCTTCGTCCTCGCTCTTCCACCCGTATTTAGCCAAAAGTCCCGGCCGAGCAGCCAGTGCCGCCTCGCTATACCAGTCCCCATGAAAAGCCCGATGGATGTTGTATGGACGAATGTCGGCAATTGCAACTATTTCAACAAATGCGGGATTAATCGCCCCGATAAGCACGGAGCCTTCATCGCCGGTGCCCAACACGCCGACGCGAACGGGTTTCTCAATGGAAGCTTCGTAGCCAAAGTAAAAAGCCCCCTGACCGTTGCCGGAACGAATGCCCCGGCGAATGCCATCCATAAGGAAATCGCGACGCAGAAGGGGACTGGCAATTGCCGCCGCAAAATTTTCCGCGCCAATGGATCGATTTTCAGCTGTCAGATTCATCGGTTTCTTGCCCTCGCAAGGACGCTTTTGAGCCCGATGGCTCCACTTATCTCGCGGTAGGAAAGATTCTTGTCGGCACCGTCAAATGGCTCGTTTGAATGCTTGTCGACGCATGCGTAGTTTAGCTGCGGTTCCTAAGTTTGTTATTGACTCCGCAGACCCCATTAAGCAAATCCGTCAAAAAGCCCCTTGGTCAACTGACACCGTTACTTGAAAAATCGTCTACTGCTTGGTTTGAGAATTGTGCTGTCTGACTCTTTGGGCTTGTCAGTAACGCTGTTGACTTCAACACTTTAGGCGTAAAGTGACGGATCCGGGGCCACCCCCTCGGGAGTTTCGTCGGAATCCGGATCGAACCATTCTTTTCGGAAAGTAATGGGCCTTCCTTGTCGGGCAGCCATATTCGTTACCAGGGCGATGACGGCATCGGCCAAGGCCACCTTCGGGTGGCAACGAGGCTGAATATCGGGGTCACTCAGATTCGGGTTGCGCCGGATGCACCAGGCCCAGTGTTCCAACTCTTCGCGATAACCCCGGCTGACTTCAGCCATCATGCCCGGGCCAGCGACGGCCATTTGCTGCGGTCCAGAAGCTTGGGTGTCAAGCACCGGCCCAGCTGCCGGGCCAGCGGCCACAGCCGTACCGCCCCCCTCCAGCAGCAGGTGCTTAACCTGTTCTCGCTCTAGGATCAGTGTGCCCTTGGTACCGAAGACAATCTCCCCATAACCTCCGAAGCCATTGCCGTTAATCGAGGCATACTGAACGGATATGCGCTTCTGACTAGCGATAGGATCTTCCGGGTCATAACCAGGGGCAGGGAAGTCGATGACACAAAGGACATGACTTTCCACCTCGCGATCGGCCTCGAAAATGGGCCGGGCCGCTGCCGCCAGTACACGAATCGGATACTGTTTTTGTCCTCCATGTGCTGCGGCGATAAAGATGCTGGCAGCATCAAGCTGGTGGCTTCCCAGCTCCGCCATCAGACCTGCCCCCGTCCTATCCCACAATCGCCAGCGGATCAATTCTTCGGCTGCCGGCCTATTCCACAGAACTTCTCCCTTCGGCCCGCGGATCACCTTATCCTCGTAACCGAACTTGGCTGCAGTATCTCGCAGAACTCTGTCGGCAAGTTGGGCCTCCAGCTGGGCCACCCGTTTACGCCAGGTTTCCACTTCCTTGGCTGGTGCGGTACGCAGTTTTTCCCGCCAATTGGCCAGCTGCCGCCGGAGAGTCTTGGCCAGGGGGTCATCGGGCTTAACCTCTTCTGGCATAGGCGGCTGCCAACTATCGTTGCCCGGCAAATTACCTCGGTGCCACTGGGCGCGAATGTAGTGGATATCACCCAAAAGCCCACGGCGGATTGCGTCAACAGCTTCGGCATAAAGGATGTTGTAATGCCGTTGGTGACCTGTAGCCAAATGCTTGCGAGTCTCCCGGGCTACGCGAGCCATGGCCTTACACTGGGCCACCGTTTGGCCCATCAGCTTCTCTGTCAACACATGGTAGCCCAGTCGCATGGCCTGGATGGCCGCTGGAGCATGGAGATGGAGCGGCAGGGCGATGATGACCGCTTCAATGCGGCCCTTTTCTGCCTCCAAAAGCTCACGGTAATCCCCGTACACACGGACGTGACGGCGGGCCTCCTCTTCGGTTTTCCACCCATACTTAGCTAAAAGGCCAGGCCGAGCTTTTAGCGCCGCCTCGCTATACCAATCGCCGTGAAATGCACGATGAATGCTATACGGGCGTATATCGGCAATCGCGCACACCTGGATATAATCCGGGTTGATGGCCCCGATAAGAACGGACCCCTCATCACCGGTTCCCAATACTCCCACCCGCACCGGTTTTTCTAGCGAGGCTTCGTATCCGAAGTAGAAGGCCCCGAGGCTCCCTCCGGAGACCAGGACCGCTGTCGCGCTACCTTTTAAGAAATCGCGTCGGGAAAAGTCGGCCGTCATTTTCAACCACCTTGCGCAGCAGACTGTATCAGCCAAGAATGAAACTTTGTTTACGTCGTCAGTGGATCGCGTCTCTTGTTTCTTCAGTACGATGCCAACTCCTAGCTCGGAACTTGGCAACCTCGCCGGCCTTTCGGCCTAACCCGACCGATCGCAAGACAGATGTGTTGGGAAAGTGCCTTCCGGTCCGGGCTCTCAAGCATTTCTAGGCAGCTTGGGCAAGAGGTTCGCCGGGCTTAATCCAGCCCAATTTTACAAGGACGGGCTTTCCAAGTCCTTGATAGAAAATGTAATCAAGCCCAGCCCATTGTCCGGCACCGCAAGCTGCAAGCACTAGGAGCCCTATTAACTCCACAAAGTTCTTATCCACAATAAGGGCGTGTCCCACCACCTCCGGCGCAGGCGGGTAGATAGTTGGCCAAGGCGGCTGGACCATCAGCACAAAGATCAAAAATGCAGCCCCGCCTAGAGCCGCAAGCCGCGTAAACAAACCCGCGATTAAGCAAAGACCAATAGCCGTCAACCCCCAGCTGACGGCAAAGTTGATAAGCTCCATCCGCGTGGTCACAAAAGGCAAGGAGAAGGGCAAGGCCTCGGCAGTGTGGAGCGGACCACGCAATCGGCCTTTTGCCCGCTGCTCCGGTGTTAAGATATCTAACAAAGCCGCCTGGAAATCCCGCCCCAGATTATCCAAATCGGTAAGCCATTGCCGAACTTCCGCACGCAGCTGCTGCTGTTGTTTCCAAATTCTCTCTTTTTCGTGGTACGCCCGATTGGAGCGATCCTTGAGCCTCATTTGGAAGTGCTCAAGGCTCACGAAATAACCCCGGATCGCTTCCGCGTTTTCCGCCAAATATTGGCGAAGAGCGGACTCATACTGGGCAAGGAGGGCATCCGCCTGCTTTGCTTGGTCGGCAGAGAAACCGTAGTACCTCTCAGCCCGATCCCTGAAGGCTTTCCAGGCTTCAAGATAAGCATCGCCGGACACCGCGGGGCGGCCTCCATGCTTGGCACCATTCGGATCCAGTTTCAACCGGATTCTTCCATCCACATCCGGAACCATGGCATAAAAGATGGGGGCAAAAGGCCCCTTTGCTTCCAAAAGAAAAGGTTCGGAGGTAAATTCCGGGCGAGCCAGCTTCCAAACCCCTTCATACAAGAAGTGCCATCCAATGCTAATCCGCAACAGGACGAGGGTGATAACCGCAAGAAGCCCGATCCGGTAGGTAGCTCGGCAACCGGAGGCCAGATCGTTCCACGTAAACACGCCAAGGCCCTTTCCGCAAAATTGCGTTTTCGGTCGGTGGATGACTCTGCACGCAAAGCAAGAGCGAAAACCTGCTCGGGGAGGGTCGCAGGAGGGAGCAATTTCGGATCGGCGAAGAGAAGCGGTCGGGCTATTTCCCGGACGCTTCAAGGCACAGGTCGCCGATACCCGTCTCTATCACTATCTTATTTGAAATTCGCGAGTGTGAAAAGCGGCGGAGAGAGCTGCTTTCATGCCGCCCAGCTTCGGCGACTGTCCGTTGCTCTCCCGCCTAGACAACCGCCGCAACGGTAAAGCTGCAGAAGGCCGGCCTTCGAACGGTAATCTTTAAGAAACTGGGCGAATGGGGTTTCGACTTGGATAAACTGGCAGGGGTCGACAGATGGGCTTTCGAGTTGCACATTGTTGCCTACTTTCGGGAGATTAGTCGTCATAAACCAGTGGCCTTCGGCGGCGAGCTCTCCCAAGAAGGGGTGGTTGGTACACTTTTTTGTCTGCCGCCCAGCTGGATTCCCCGCGGGGGCTGGATTAAGCCGGACGCCCCGGCGTGCCCAGTCTCCCGGGAGTATTGTCAACGCGGAAGAGCTTTGAGGTCACGGTGCCTTCAGACAATTGTTCCTTTGCCGAGCGATGAGAATTGTCCTTTGCTATCCGCATGAGCCACGTCATAGGCAGCAAATTGCGCAGATTGCTCCGGATGCGGAAATTGTTGACGCCGGCCAAGAAAGGATTGCTGAGGAGATTTTCCACGCGGACATCTTCTGTGGGCATCCCAAGGTGCCAATCGATTGGGACGGCGTAGTGGCCAAGGGGCGGCTGAAATGGATTCAGTCTTCGGCCGCGGGAATGGACCACGTCCTCGTGCCCTCGGTGATTAATTCACCGATAATTCTGACGAGTGCTTCTGGAGTCTTGGCCGATCAGGTGGCAGAGCATGCAATCGCACTGATCACCGGCTGGCTTCGGGGACTGCCGCAGTTTTTCCGAGCACAGCTGCGGAAGGACTTTCGGCGGCTTCCAACCCGGGATTTGACCGGAGCCACAGTGGGGATTGTTGGTTTCGGCGGCGTTGGCCGACGGCTTGCGCAACTTCTTTATCCGTTCAAGACCCGGATTTTGGCAACGGATCTCTTCCCAGTGAATCGCCCTCCTTGGGTGGCCGAGTTATGGCCGGCGGATCGGCTGGGAGATCTCTTGGCTCAATCAGACATCGTTGTTTTGGCACTTGCTCTAAACGAGGACACCAAAGGCATGTTTTGCCGGGAAGTCCTTCGACAATTCCGCCGGGAAGCGCTTCTTGTCAATGTAGCGAGGGGCGGACTTATCCCGCATGACGACTTGGTCGAATCCCTCCGTAAAGGGTGGATCGCTGGGGCGGCTTTGGACGTGACCGATCCGGAACCTCTCCCGCTGGATAGCCCTTTGTGGGAAATGGAAAACGTGATCATCACGCCACATGTAGGCGGGCAGAGCGCTCGTCGGGCGGACGATATAACCCGAATGTTCTGCGCCAATTTGCGGCGTTACCTGGAAGGCCGGCCTCTTATCAATCTACTTACCGAAAAGAGACTTGGCTTCCCAATTAGGGGGATAGGTATACCAATCTGGGGGGAGGATGTGTTTGAGTAATGGGTGCCGCCCGCGTTCCGGATCTAATGGGAGGTGACTGGGCGGGTTCTCTCGGGAGGGGCGAGCGCTCCGATTACGCAGCTGGGTTCTGCCGCCAACCGGAACGAGTTCCTTTGACGGCTCTGCAGCCCGCCGTGCCTGCCGTTTTAGCTCCGCTTCCTTGGGAGGGCTGATCGGCCCCCAGGTTGCGGCAGGGAAGGGTATTTAGTCGCTACCGCAACGGTCCAGCTTATTGAAAAGACTGACAAAAAGAAGCGCTTCCAAAAACCTCGGACGGGTTCTGAAAACGGCGGCCCCGAATAACGGCGCCAGCAAGTGGGTTGCGGTTATCGAACGCGTTTTTCTCTGAGTTTCGGCTTTTGAGCTACTCCCCGTGGTGAGAGCCAATAATCAGGGTCTGCCCGGGCTGAGCCCTGCAAATATATGCAAATTACTTTTCATTAGCGATCGAGATAGTCACCAATCAGTTATCCTGCCGATGTGTCGCTTTGGATTCCGGCGGTTCAATCGTAGGAGCGCCATATGAAAAATCGTCCTCGGGTTTCCCATACTGCCGATAGTGCCTTCCGAGTCGTTAATCCGTCGTGATGGCCGACTCAAGAAACAAGCATCCCGATTTAGGGGGTAATCCTCACTGGCTGTTGGAGCGGCTTTTGTTTCCTGGATCAGCGCATCCTGCTTTAAGGCGCCGCGTGAATGAAACCCATCAACCCTCGCTCGAGGAAGAAATTGGAACACGGTCGTCCTTCGCCCCAGCAGTTGTGGCTTGAGGCATTTCGAACTTATCTCCGCGCCGAATGCCATTTGGCCGATAACTCGGTCAGCGCTTACTGCCGGGATCTTCAGCGATTCCTTTCCTGGCTCGACTCTCGACCGATTGAGGCCCTCACGGTCCGGGACTTGGCCGACTACCCCGTCTGGCTTCGGACTCAAGGACTTTCCCCGGCGTCCATCGCCCGAAACCTCGTTTCGGTGCGGGTTTTTTATAGGTACCTCCAGCTAGAAGGGGTGGTGCGGGACAATGCCGCCGAACTCCTTGGCAGCCAAAAGCTGTGGGAGCGGATTCCGGAAGTGCTGACGCCAGATCAAGTGGAGCGCCTTTTGGCGGCCCCCGCTCCCCGAGATCCTTGGTATCGGCGAGATCGGGCCCTGCTAGAACTCCTTTACGCCACCGGCTGTCGAGCGGGGGAATTGGCCACTCTCCGGGCGGCCGACGTCCACCTGGACGAGGGTTTTTGTTTGTGTCGGGGGAAAGGAAATAAGGAGCGGATGGTACCACTTGGCGACAGAGCGGTGGCAGCAGCCCGGGAGTACTTAGAGCACGAGCGGCACCTTCTTGCAGCCCGGGCACCGTCCCCCCCGCCGTGGTTTTTCCTGTCCTACCGGGGTAAAAGGCTTCGTCGTGAACGGGTTTGGGAACTAGTTAAACGGTATGCCCTCCGTGCCGGCATACGATCGCAGATAAGCCCCCACACGCTCCGCCATAGCTTTGCAACGCACATGCTGGCCGGCGGAGCTGACCTTCGTCAGGTCCAAGAGATGTTAGGGCATGCAAGCATCGCCACCACCCAGATTTACACCCACGTGGATGTGGAAAAGCTGAAAGCGATTCACCGGCGATTCCACCCAAGGGCATGAGCGCTCTGAGGACCACTTTGACTAAAGCCGGCGTGGCCGAAAGTTTGAAGCAGCCGCATTTCGGGGCGACAAGTTGGGAGGGCTCCCCCCGGGGCCAGTTCTTTGGATTCGGTGGAACGACCCTCGGCTGCCGGTGACCTCCGATTCGGGCGAAGCTCATCGCTCTAGCCCAATCTTGACTTCGGCCATAGCTGTTCCGCGCGGTGTCCGAAGACCATTGATACGGCCCTAGACCGCTCCATTTCCGGCATCTCTGGCCCGGGTTTTCTCGTCAATCTGGCCCAATTTATGTAAGATTGCGTAAAACCGCTTATAGGCGTAGCAGCTAAAAGGACTCACCCAATGCGGCTTTGCCTACGTTTTTGGGCTAGCTAGGGAACGACTTGGCCGGGAGAAGTGCCGGGCTAACTGAGAGGTCTTCGAAGGTTTTGCCATGCGGTTTTTTGATGGTCGCTCCCAGGGTCTTGCAGAAATACTCGCGGTGATCCGTCGCAATTTGAGTCCGGAAGGCGAGTTAGTTACCCCGGCCAGCCGGCGGAAGACCCGGGAGGTATTTGGCGAAGACCTGTCGCCCCAGCAGGTTGTTGAGCGGATTTGCAGGGATATCGCCCGCGACGGGTTGGAGGCGCTCCTCTCGTACATCCGCAAACTTGATGGGGCAGCGGTGACCGCTGAGACGCTCTTCGTGAGCCCGGCCCGGATGGAAGAGTGTCATTCCCGCGTGGACCGGCAGTTCTTGGAAGCAGTCCGCCGAATTAGGGCAAGGGTGGAACAATTTCAAAGTGCGATTCGACATCAAGACGTCCGGGTGTCGATACAGGGGGGCTATCTTGAGGAACGTTACCGGCCTTTGCAGCGGGTTGGCGTCTGCGTACCTGGGGGAGGTGCAGCTTATCCGTCGACTGTCATCATGACCGTCGTGCCTGCGCTTGTGGCTGGGGTGGAAGAAATAGTGGTGGCTTCGCCGCCTACCCCAAACGGGGCCGACAATCCCCACGTTTTGGCTACGTGTTGGGAGTTGGGGGTCAAGATGGTGCTCCGCGCAGGCGGGGCGCACGGTGTAGCGGCCATGGCCTATGGTGTCCAGGGGCTTCCTCCAGTAGACAAAATTGTCGGACCGGGGAACCTTTTTGTCGCCCTTGCCAAGAAGTATGTGTTCGGGCGGGTGGCCATCGACTCCTTGGCCGGCCCGAGCGAAGTGGTGGTAATTGTTGATGGTTCGGCTGAGCCGGAGTTTGTCGCCTATGACCTCATCGCTCAGGCGGAGCACGCTCCTGGTGCAAGTATTGTGATCTCTTGGGAGGAAAAAGTTCTCAAAGAGGTGCTCGCTTCGTTAGATAGCGTTTTAGGTAATGTAGATCGGGCTGACGCAGCACGGCAGAGTTTGGAGGATTTCGGAGCGGCCGTCTTGGTCTCGGGCGTAGAAGAAGCTTGCCACCTGGCGCGGGAGATTGCCCCTGAGCATTTGCACATTATCACGGCTGACCCAGGGGCCGTGGCGGATCGTATTCCCACTGCGGGGGCGGTCTTCCTGGGCAATTTCGCCCCGGTAGCAGTGGGCGATTATGCTGCCGGACCTTCTCATGTTTTGCCCACCGGTGGCACCGCGCGATTTTCGAGCGGTTTGTCTGTCAACGATTTTCTCCGCTCGCATAGTGTCATTTACTTGGAGGAGACTGGTTTGCAAGAAATGGCGGAAGATGTGCGGATTTTGGCCGAGTGCGAGGGCCTAACCGCTCATCGCGACAGTGTCCTTTGTCGACTTCCAAGGTCCTAGTTCCATTGCGGGCAAGTAATCGGATAGGTTGGTCAGCCGCGTAGACGCCGTAAAGTCATCGGAAACGGAGTAACTTGTGCTCCCATATCGCGGTGGTCAAGTTGATGAAGTGGTAGGGTGCGCAGGGGAGCTCGCCCAAACGGCCCCAGCATGGAAGCAATACGTGCGGCCGGAAATCCTGGCCATGGAGGGTTATGTACCGGGAGAACAGCCCCGGGACTGGAACGTTATCAAACTAAATACGAATGAAAACCCGTATCCGCCCTCCCCGGCAGTAGCCGAGGCTGTTGAGGCAGTGCTGCGACGTGGCTTGCAGCGATACCCCGACCCGCTTGCGACCGAATTCCGCGAAAAAGCCGGTGAGTTGTTGGGCTTTCCGCCAGATTGGATACTGTGCGGCAATGGTAGCGACGACATCCTGACGATTATCACCCGGACATTCGTTGCCTCCGGCGGGGTGATTCGTTTTGCTTATCCTGGGTACTTGCTTTATGCTACCCTGGCGGAGATTCAAGGGGCGGAAATCGAGCGGGTGTTCTTTCGGCCGGACTGGAGCTTAGGAGCGGACTTCGGTCGACCGAGTGCTCGTTTACGTTTGGTTTTCTTGGCTAATCCGAATAGTCCTTCTGGTACTGTGATTCCTCCGGCGGAGATCGCTACTTGGGCCTGCCAACTCCGTTGTCCAATCATTGTTGACGAAGCTTACGCGGACTTTGCGGACAGTAATTGCCTAGACCTGGTGCGGCAGTTCGATAACGTATTAGTCGTCCGCTCGCTCAGCAAGTCTTACGCCCTGGCAGGCTTGCGGTTTGGGTTTGTGGTGGCCCAGCCTCATTTGATTAACCAAATGCGCAAAGTGAAGGATTCTTACAACTGCGACGCTTTGGCTATTGCTGGTGCCACTGCTGCGATTTCCGATCGGAGGTGGTTTGACGAAACGCGCGCAAAAATTTTGGCGACCCGAGCCATTTTGACCCAACGAATGCGGCACCTGGGCTTTGATGTGCCGCCCTCGCAGGCCAACTTCACGTGGAATGTTCACCCTGAATTACCGGCTCGCATTGTATACGAAAGGCTCAAACAGCGGGGGATCCTCGTGCGATACATGAATTTCCCCGGGTGGGGAGATGGGCTTAGAATCTCGGTAGGCACCGACGAACAAATTAAGCAGTGCGTCGATTCGATCGAGCAAATTATTCGCGAAGGCGTTTAGAGGCCTCCAAAAAGCGGAGTTGTTCCGGAGCCCTCGCAAGCAAGCACTAATTGGCGGCCGAATCCGGGCGGAGCAGGGTAGACCACGCCCAAAAAAATCGCCCCGGCGTTTCTCGGCATTTGTTCAGGAAATGACAACAGATGGCTTCACCAGTGGAGCGCCGTGCCCAGCTTACTCGAACCACGAAGGAGACGTTGGTACGGATCGCGATTAACGTCGACGGGAGCGGTCAGGCCGACATTCGCGTACCCGTTGGTTTCTTTAGGCACATGCTCGAGCTATTTGCCCGGCATTCGCTAATAGATCTTACCGTGGAGGCCCAAGGGGACACCCATGTCGATCCCCATCATACGGTTGAGGATGTGGGAATTTGCTTGGGTCTTGCCCTTCGGGAAGCTTTGGGCAAAAAAGAGGGAGTGGTCCGCTACGGTGATTGTCGACTGCCGATGGAGGAATGTTTGATCAGTGCGGCTGTTGACCTAGGCGGCCGACCGTATTTTGTGTACCGCGGTCCGAGATTTTCCGCGGAGAAAATCGGGGACTTCCCGAGCGAACTTGTCGTCGATTTTTGGCATGCCGTAGCAACGCATGTCCCCTGCAACCTCCACATTTGGGTTCATTATGGGCGAAACAGCCACCACTTGGCCGAGGGAGTTTTTAAGGCAGTCGCTCGAGCCATTCGCCAGGCAGTTGCGTTGGATCCCCGCGAGCAAGGTATCCCCAGCACCAAGGGAGTGTTATAGAGGAAAGTGGCGTACACAGATCGGGAAGGCAGGGAGGTGTAGACGATAGGCAAAAAGTCCGTACTTGGGGTTTAAGGTTTCTCTGCATGCAGTTTGGCAGTCTTGATTTGTTCCGGCGATACGTTTTCGTCGGAGGGTAAACCGCCCAAAATCGGCGTCACGCGTTTTTCAATAGCAAACCAAGCTTGGTGCGCCCGCGGGTGGTAAACATATGAACAATGATTGGATTTGCCCGGCCTGAATTCCTGTGGGCATTGCCTCTTATCCTCTTGCCGGTGATCATTCATCTTTTGAGCCGGCTGCGATACCCCCGCTTTGTCTTCCCCGCTACGCGGTTTTTGCTTGAGGGTCAACGTCGCCAGAAAATTCGTGTGCTTCTTCAGGAATGGTTATTACTTGCTTTGCGGATGGCGCTTATTGCGGGGATCGTATTGGCCTTTGCCCGCCCGCGGGCGGAATCAGCCCGCTTGTGGGGCAGCCTCACCGGGCAGAGAGAGCACTTCGTCATCATGTTGGATGACACCCTTTCTATGCAAAGCCGACGTGCCGCCTTGGAGGCGGAGACCTGTTGGCAGCAAGCTAAGTCGGCTGTAAACGAATTCATTAAAGAGTTGGTGAGCCGACACGGCTCTGCCCGAATAAGCCTCTTCCGAGTCTCTCAGCTTGTAAGCGAACAAATTCGAGTCGATCTCGCTGGGGAAGTGCTCAACTCGGAGACTTTCTCCCGTATTGCTGGGATGGTTGATGCCTTCCCGGCCAGCTTTGCTAGCGTGCCAGTCCATCAGGCGCTAGCGCGGGCGGTGGAAGTAGTCGATTTGGCACGGGAAACGGTGACGGTTCTGGTCTTTTCGGACTTTCGGGCAATAGATTGGCAGCCGGGATCCCAGTGGGGGGAAATTTCCGAGCGCTTGCGCCAAGCTCGCTGTCCGGTGCGGTTAATTCCGTGTGCCTCCCCCTATGCATCGGGGAATGTAGCTATCACAAAGCTCGAACCAAGCGGTGGTATTCGGGCCGTTGGGGTGCCCTTGGCCCTGCGCCTTTCGATCGAGAACTTTTCCGATCGATCGCTGAGAAACGTCCCAGTGGAAGTTTTTTGCGAAGGCCAACCGCTGCCACCTATCGTCATCCCGGAATTGCCCGCGGGGACAAGCGCTCACCACGATTTTTATGCCATTCCGCCCCATAGCGGTGATCTTCGCATCGAGGCCCGCTTACCGGCGGACGTACTGGAGGCGGATAATCGCCGCTACCTCGTAGTCCCGGTTCAGGAGGTCGTGAGGGTTTTGCTTGTGGCGGCTGAGCTCGGTAGCGAAGATGCTCAGTTTGTCGAGCTTGCACTGTCGCCGGGTGGGGGTGTTAACACGGGAATAATTTGTCGACGCAGTGTTGGGGAGGCGCTCTCGCAAGAAGCGATTGAAAGCTTCGATCTTATTTGTTTTCTCGGTGGCGGAGTGTCAGACCCGCTTCTGGCCGAGCGCCTTCGAGAATTCCTCGCAAACGGGGGAGGGCTTCTTTATTTTGTCGGGCCGCAGACGGATCTGGTCAGGTTCGAGGAAGATTTTTGTCGGGGAGAACGGGGCATTTTTCCGGTACGGCTACGGGGTGTAAAGGAACTTGCGCCAAGTGTGTTTTTGTCCACGGGAAACGTGGAATTTGTGGAGCATCCCGGTCTGCGAGGATTGGCTGCGCTGAAAGGCCCGCTTGTAGAGCCGATCTTCGTAAGTCGGTACCTGGCCTTTGACCCGGCGGAGGAATTGGAGCGATCCGGGCTTCAAGCCGAAAACCGAAGGCTAGCCGGCCAAGTATTTCTCCGGTTAAAGGAGGGTCAGCCACTTGGGATGACGTTTACTTTTGGCCGGGGTAAGGCAGCACTTGTGGCTACCACAGCGGCGCCTTCCTGGAATAATTGGGCGCGAGTTAGTCCAAGCTTTGTGGTAACGTTGCTTGAATTGGCAGGCTATTTGGCTCGGCATGAGCGGCCGGTAACTTCCGCGGTTGCTGGGTCGCTCGCAAAGTTCGAATTTCCGTCTGGGAAATTGCCCGCCGAGGTGCGCTATCGGCTGCCTGGAAGTGATGTGGACGAAAGGTTAACATCCCGTCCAGGGACGGAAGACCGGTTAGAGACGCTTCCGGTACCCATGCCCGGCTTTGGCACGCTTGAGTGGAGGACAGATGACGGGCAAACAGTGCTTCGGTACTTTGCGGCCAATGTCGATTGCCGAGAAAGTGACCTTCGGCTTGTCTCAAGTCGCGATGTTGCCGGGCTTTTTGCGGGTTGCGATGTGGCGGTGATTGAGCCGGAAAGTATCACTCAAGTGGATGTCGCGGTTCAGGCAGTGGATATAGTTCCCCCGATGATGAGCCTGGTTCTCCTGGTGCTAGCTGCGGAAGCCGGGGCTATCTTTTTGACAATTCGTCAACGTAGTGGGACGAGGAAAGGCCGATGATTCGGGAAGCGGGTGCACTGTTCGAATGGGGTCGGCTAGCGCCTGCTTCGATCCTGTGGATTGTTCCCCCAGCCCTATTACTCTTGGGCGTGGTCGGCCTTCTCACCTGGTGGGAAAATCGGCAGGCCATGTCCTGGCGGTTGTGGACGCTTGTTGCGCTAAGAATCGCAGCGCTGGCAGCACTTGTCCTTTGGTTCCTAGAGCCGCGGTGGCGATTCCTTCGGGAGCGGGAGTATCCCAGTCAAGTTGCTGTGCTTGTTGACTCAAGCGCGAGCATGCTGTTGCCGGAGTCGCTGCCGGGAACTATTTCCTCCCCCGATCCTGGCCCAGGGGGAATTTCCCGCTGGGAGGCTGCAATCCGGCTTCTCCGCCACAGCGATTTACTTGCCCAGCTAGCCAAAGAACATCAGGTGGACGTATTCACGTTTGACGAATCCACCCCGGAGCTTGTTTACAGTTGGCTTGGGCGCCCGGGGGGGAGGCAAAAGCTAATTCAGGAAGAGCCTGTCGGAAATGATCAACAATTTGGTGACATTTCAGGCGGCGGTAACCATACGAATGGTACACAGCCTGCCCAGCGTTTCGGCAAGCGTGCCTCGGAACAGACTGCGCCTTCAGGGATCGCTTCAGGATCACTCACCCCGGCAGATTTCGAACGGGCGCTTGGGCGGGTTGGGCCGCGGGGGCGCGAAACCCGGTTAGGGGAGGCATTAGCATCCGTCGCGAATCTTTATCCGCGGGAGGTCCTGGCCGGTATCGTCGTGGTAAGTGATGGGGGGCAAAACGCGGGGTTGGAAGTCGGCTCGGCAGTGGAGATCCTTCGCACGAAAAAAGTGCCTGTGTTTACAATCGGGCTTGGCCCAACGAGTTCGCCCGGCGATGTGCGGATCGCCCAGGTGGATCTGCCGGCACAAGTCCGGCCAATGGATCCCTTCCCGATTTTGATAAGTCTTGAGGCTGATGCCTACCGAGGCACAGTGGATGTAGTCGTTGAGCTTGAGCCAAAAGAAAGTCGCCCGGCTTCCCCCGGTACTGAGGCAACTAGCAGTACAGAAAAATCGGTTGGAGCTGACGGGCAAGTGGGTGCTCAAGGTGGGGTAGCAGCCAACTCCAACCTACCGGCTGCAGATCGCTCTGAAATCGTGGCGCCATCTTCTGCTGGCAAGGTTTTTCGTCAACAGACCAGTATCGAATTCGCAAGTGGTCAGGGGGCGGCCACAGCCCGGTTCGAAGTTGCTTTACCAATGGCCGGGCAGTATCGGGTGCGAATCGCAGTTGATCCGCAACCAGGGGATGTGATCGCGCAGAACAATCGTCGCGAAGAAGTGTGCGAGGTTGTGGATCGGCCGCTTCGGGTTCTGCTTCTATCTGGCGGGCCAAGCCGGGAGTTCCAATTTCTGCGAAGTGTCCTCTTCCGCGACCCGGGGGTGCGTGTTGATGTTTTCTTGCAAAGTGCCCCACCGGGAGCTTGGCAAGAAGCAGATCGTCTCCTTGAGCAGTTACCACGCGATGAGTCGACCTGGGCCGAATATGACTGTCTTGTGGCGATCGATCCGGATTGGCGACGGGTGGCCGGTCCATCCGGTGATCTGGCCAAGGTCCTGGATCTTATCGAACGCTGGGTGGGCGAGCAGGGAGGCGGGCTCATCTTCGCTGCCGGCGCGGTTTATGCCGCCGACAGCGTGGCTGGGTGGCCAATCGATTCGCGCTGTCAGACGGTGCTTCGCCTCCTGCCAGTGAGCCTTACCGGATTGGGCGGTTTGGGGGGCGCCCGGATGTTGACATCCTCCGAGCCCGTGCCGATTGATCTCACCCCGGAGGGGGTGGGTTCCTCATTCCTTTGGCTTGAGCCGGGCGCAGAGGCTTCTCAGCAGGCATGGCGCAATTTCCCGGGCGTGTACAGCTGTGTTGACGTTCGGCAGCTTAAGCGCGGAGCCACCGCACTTGCTTATCTTTCGTTGACAGAGTCAGGTGGAGGGCCAGATCGGCCCATTTACCTAGCTGAGCAATTCTATGGCGCTGGCCGGGTCTTTTACCTGGGCAGTTGCGAGCTGTGGCGGCTCCGCGCTATAAGCGAGCGTTATTACGAACGGTTGTGGCTTCAGCTTATTCGCCATGCGAGTGGAAGCAAACTGGCCGGCAGATCACGGCGGCTTTTCCTAACGTCCGATCGATCGTCTTATTCCGCCGGGGAAACGGTTTTCCTCAGGGCCCGTGCTGTGGACAAACGGTTCGAGCCAATTAAACGCGACTCTTTGCGTGCCCGGGTGATAGGGCCGGAGGGGTTATGGGAAGAAGTCCGCCTAAGCCCCGTTGCAGGTGAACCAGGGCACTATCGTGGAAGCTTCGTTTGTCAACAGCCGGGAGAGTACCGCGCGACCCTTTCTGAGCCGGAGCACACCGGCGAGGAGGCAGAATGCCGATTTCGCGTGGAGCTTGCCAGTTTGGAAGAGCGTACCTTGGTTCGCAACGAAGAGCTGTTGCGCTACCTTGGGGAGGCAACTGGGGGTCGGTATTACTCAACAGTTCAAGAGGTGATTGACCCACAATCGCCCGGTTACCTCCCGCGGCTCATTACCCCCCGCAGCTGGGTGGAAACAGTGATTGGTCCGCCAGTGGAGCCGACGCTAGGGGACCTGTGGGGATATCTGACTGGGAGGTTACGTGGCGAAGAAACGGCCGGTTTGTCGGCCGGGAGACGGGTTCTTGCGATTGGTGTTGACAGCGTGCTTTTTTTCCTTGCGGTGGCGTTTCTTGCCACGGAGTGGTTACTTCGTCAACTTGGTCGAGGGAGTGTTTTCTAAACCCCTTTTTGGCCAGCAGGGAAGGGGGCAAAAAGGGGATGGCCAGTATTTGGGCTCTGAGGGGAATCATAGCCGGGCCAAGCTAAAATGGCGACATTCTTGAAGGGCCCAAAGAAGGGAAGTTTTCCGATTGGTGTAGGGGCAGTGGTTGCGATTTCGATTCCGGGCGAGGGATAGCTCGGGTGCTAGGTTTGCCAGGCTGTCGACTTTTTCGAGCAAGCATTTCCGGTCGTCATAAAAGCCGCGAGTGCGTTGACCCATACCCGGTTATTGACGACACTTTCGAAGACAAAAACCTCCGCCGGAATTACAACCACGGCGGCGTGACATTGCGGGGGATATGGATCCGAAGCTGGGCTAAAATGGCTGATTGTTCAAATTGGACGGCGGTCGGATGACAACATCCCGATCAGCCTTCCGGTGACTTAAGGCCCCAGATCTTTGGGACTTTACCAAGAATGCGGTTAGTTAAGCTCCTTAGAGTGGTTTTTGTTGAAAATGTCACCAAACGGGCCGTGTTGATTGGGACCTAGTGTTGGTGAAAGCAGTCAGGCAAGTTAAAACAGTGATTCATGGTATTCCCGGGGAGACAATGCCAGCATATTCGGGCGGCAAAGCCCGAGTGCCAGGGATATGCCCAACACTTGTTTACAAATTGCGGGGTTTGCGGCGGGGGATTCGCAGCCTCCTTTTCGTGGAGCTTCTGGCTTGGGCTGTCATTGTTTGTGGTTCTTTCTTTTGGCTTGCTTATGCTGTTGATCGTACTTTTCCGCTTCCGGTTTTTATCCGGGTAGTCCTTCTGCTTGTGGGTGGGGCGGCCGCGATAATTTTTCTCTGGTGGCGATGGGGGCGAGTTCTTTGTCGGCCTTTGCGGGACCCGGAACTTGCTTTGATCCTGGAGCGGGCTTTCCCGGAGCTTGGCGATCTGGCGGTGACGGCAGCCGAGGGAATTCCCGAGCTTGTTGACGGAACAACTCATCCTCTCAGTTACCGAAAGCTTTTGCTTTTGGCGGCGGCCGAGCAGGCCGATCGTATGGCGGCAAACGTGCGGCTGCGGAAAGTTTTCCGGTTTACCCGGCCGATCCGAGATACCTTCTGGGCACTCCTTGCTGCGGGGTTGGTGGCTAGTTTTGTTTACTGGAGCGCGGACGAGGCCACAGTCTGGGCTGCCCGGTGGATCCGTTTTGAGGACACCCCGTGGCCGGTTCGCACCGGCTTGGTAATCAAAGGCTTTTACCGCGGCGAGGAGGTCCTCCTGCGAGGTGAGGAAGCCGAGCTGACCGTGGCTGTGGATCGCGGCATGCCTCTGGTGCCGAGGGTGGTGAAAGTCCGTTTCAGAGAGCAGTCCGGGGCCAGTCGCGAGTCGCTTATGCTGGGTGAAGGGGGCCGGCATATCGCCGGAGGGCCTTTCCGCAGGTTTGTCTTTCGGTTGGCAAATGTCCACGAGACCCTCGAAGTTGCTTTCTGGGCAGGAGACCGGTATGTCGACGATTTGTACCTTCGCCTCAAAGAACCGGCCGTAGTGGCCTCCGTCCAAGCGCAGGTGGAGCCGCCGGCATATCTGGAGCGCGGTCCCGTAACTGTTCCGGTGCCCGGCGTGCTGCACGTACCGGCCGGTAGCCAAGTCAAGCTCTTCTTTGAGTTGTCCGAACCGGTTGTCCGTCTTGAAGTCAACGCCGCCGGCAACTCCGCGGAGTATGGAAGCGGTTTGTGGAAGGACCTTCAAGAAGTGGGTGATTTAGCGGAGGCAATTTTTGACGACTTCCTAAGTGGTCGCCCGACGGCCGAACTGTCGCAGAAGCTAACTAAGTGGCAAACGGTTCTCCGGATGCTTGTTGACTCCTGCGAGGACCGGTTGAATGAACTGGGTAAACGCCGGCAGGCAGGATCGTTGACGAATAGGATTGCTCCAGGAGTGTTGCCTGTTTGGGCTCAGCGAATTCGCTCCGCCTATCGCAGCGCCGAGGAGCTTTCACAACAAACGGTCTCTTGGCAAGTTTATCAACAGAGCCCAGCCTGGAGTGTGGCAGAGCAATGGCGAAGGTGGCTTGCCGATTGGGAAGAAACCGTCGCGCTATGGTCAAACGAAATGGCGTTTTCCTCCTGTGAGCACCATATCGGGGTGGTGCTTGCCCCGATCAAAGTCTCCGTGATTGCTACCGACCATTTCGGCCGAAGGGCTGCCAAACCTACCCAGATGGAAATTGAGCCAATCCCTGACCGCTCCCCGCGGGTGCAGGTGGAACCGGTGAGAATAGGCTCGGCAGTCACCCCGCAAGCTCGCCTGCCGCTAGAAGGGGTTGTGGAAGATGACTACGGGTTGGCCGCCGTGGCCATCCAGCTTGAGTTGACTAGCCCCAATGACAGTGCTGTCCGGTCCTCAGCCGAACGTCGCTTGGCTGAGCCGGAACGGCCGGTCACAAAGTTGATTCTCAGCGAGCAGGTCGACCTTTCCCAGTTTACTCCGCGGGTGGGCATGCGTTGTCAACTGCGGGTAGTCGCCTTTGATCGTTGCACCCTGCCAGGCGGGCCTAATCAAGGGGAAAGTCCCCTGTGGACTTTCGACGTTATTAGTGCGGATGAACTTCGGCTTCGCCTAGAAAAGCGAGAGATTCTCCTGCGGCAACAGCTTGAGCAAGTAGTGACGGAACTTTCCGAGCTTCGTACACAAATACGCAAACTTTTTGGGAATCCTTCCGCCGAGGGTGAAAAGGTTCCTGCGGCGGACAAATCTCCCCAATTAACTGAGGGCCGTAGCACTTCCGCGTCAGGAGAAAGTCCAACTTCTCACACGCCATCTCAGGGGGCAGAAAGCAGGGAGGAAACCATAGCTCGCGCAATTCGGCGGGTTTTGACCCTTTTGGAGAAATCTCGAAACGATGTTCTAGCAATTCACGGAGGTGTGCTCCAAATCCGCGACGAGATCGTAAACAATCGGCTAGAGGCTGCCAGTTGGACCGAAAGGCTGGAAACCCGCGTCATTCCGCCGTTGGCCGAGGCTGCTCGACGTCCGTTACAAGATGGTCTTGCGGCGTTGCGGAAGCTGGAAGCAGCCCTTGAAGTTCCGGCTGCGGTGGCGGGCGGGGCTGGCAAGCAAGTTGTGCTTTCGGAAAAGGACAGCGGTCAGTGGATCGCCCAAGTAGGTGACCAGATAGACGAAGCCATTAGCTTGCTTTTAGCCGCCCAACAAGCGATGCTTGAGCTTGAGGACTTTCGCCGAGTGGTGGAAATGCTTCGGGAAATTGTAGACGCGCAGGCGGGGCTTCGTGACGCCACTCGGGAGGAACACAGGAGACGGCTGCGGGAGCTTCTCGACAAACCGCCCGGCCGGCCGTAAGACGGCCCCAAGTAAAAGGAAGTGGTCATGCGGGTCAGTCTCCGCCTCATGCAGACGCGACTCTTATCTGGCTCGCCCTCCGCGCAAAAGTCTCTCGGGCCGGCACAGTTTTTTCGCAAGGCGTGGGTCGGGGTGGTGATCTACCTCTTAGTGGGGAGCTTATTTATCACAACGCCTACAGGTCAGCTGGAGGTCTTTAGCGCCGAAATCGCCGCCGGGCAGGAGATGCGCCCCTCCAGCGAGCCAGGTAGCATCCCCCTTGCTGAGCGGCAAATGGGCTTGATCGCTGCTTTCGAGCGACTTCGCGGCGTGTTAACGCGACTGGCGGAAATTGGGAGCTTCTCCCAGCCGGACCGGACCATCGTTATTGAAAAGGCGCTTCGGGAGGCGGAAGCCCGGCAAATCGCGTTGCGGATGAATCGGGTGGTGGAGCTCCTGGCCACCCAGCGCTATGCGGCAGCATCGGAAGAGCAGGAGTCGCTGGTGCAGGATCTTCAAGCGTTGCTTGAGCTTCTGCTTGCGGAGGACCGCCAAGGACAGTTACAAAACCGGCGGAAGCAGCTTGAGCAGTGGTTGAGGGAGCTTGAGGCAATAACCCGGCGACAAAAGGACATAAGGGCACGGACCGCTCGGCCAGCTCCTGGGGGCGGGGAATTGGAGAAAGAGCAGGAGCAATTAGGGAAGGACACTGCCCAGCTGCGAGACTCTCTGGCAAGGACCGCGGGTCAAGGTGGCACAGGCTCGCCTGGAAGCGGACGGCGCGCCAATCATGGCGATATAAAACCACCAAATGGAGGGGATCAGAATCCCGAAGGAGCGGAGAGCGGGCAAGGAGCGGGGCCGGGCGAGGAATCGGCCCCTGGTAAGCCGGCACCAGGTGAAGGCGGGATAGGTGGGAAGGGAGGGCCTGGTCAGGGGGCCCCCTCCTCGGGAGATATCGAATCACCCCCCATGTCCGGGTCCCGGCGGGAGACACCAGAAGGCCGAGCAAGTGACGCCCTTTCCGCTGCGGAGGCTCGTATGCTTCAGGCGGCGGAAAAGCTCCGGCGTGCTCAACGCGACGGTGCTTTGGCGGAACAGGAGGAGGCCCTCCGGGAACTTGAGCGTGCTAGGGCGGAGCTAGAACGAATCCTTCGGCAATTGCGACAGGAGGAGGTTGCTCGGCTTTTGACCGGGATCCAGGCTCGTCTTGAAAAAATGCTTGCCCTACAGCGGGAGATTTATGCGGGAACAGAAAAGCTTGCCGCGATTCCCGAATCGGCGCGCTCGCGGGAGCATGCCTTAGAAGTTGGCCGGCTGGGCCGACAGGAAAACGCCGTGGGCTGGGAGGCCGATCAGCTCCTGCTTCTCCTCCGGGAGGACGCCTCGGCGCCGGCAATGGTCGAGGCAGCAAGCCAGCTTCGGACCGACATCAGTGTGGCGGAACAACTGTTTGCCGCCCAAGACATCGGACCTTTGAATTTATCCACACAACGGGCAATCCTTGCCGCACTCCAGGAAATGCTCGATGCTGTCCGCGAGCGCTTGGAGGAAATTGAAAGAGAGCGCCAAGACGGGACTGGGCCAATGGCCGCGGGTGCAAGTCCACTTGTGGACTTGCTGGCAGAGCTAAGAATGCTTCGCTCGCTTCAGGAACGAATTCGTACACGATCCGAGGAGTATCAACGCTGGCTTGCTGACCCGAACCAAGACGCAGTCAAACTAAAGGGTTGGCTTAAGGAACTGGCCGCCCGGCAGGCACGACTCCAGGAAATTGCCCGGGATTTGGCCAATCGGGCAGGACCGTAAGAAGTTAGCGATCCTCGGATCGGCGGACGCCAGCTTGTAGGCCGAGCTTGAGGAAGGTTGGATGTGTCCGGGAACTGGGAGGTTCCGCCGATTGAAAGCTTTCCGCGTGGCAAGACCGAATGTCTCTGCCTTAAGTTGACTAACTTTGGCACGCCGTTGTGTTGACGATAAAATTGTGGGCACCTGTGAAGATGGACAAGCAGCGGGGAATTGCTCAGGCCCCTGCCGGCATGATTTATCCATCTAAGTGTCTCCGTTTATTTCTCAGTTGCAGCCTATGGCTTGGGCTTGGCGCTTGGGCCGTGCCAGATTCGCAATCTCTTGGGTTACAAGAGACCTCGTTACCGGAGAACTCGGCACCCCAGTCGGAGAAAGCATCGGTGTTGGCTCAGCCTGATGCGCAAGAAACCGGTCTGGCGACTGATGTCCACAAAGCTTGGACGGAGGCACTCAACTGGCTCGAGGGCCAAGCTGGGGGAGCTTCTGCACCGGGAGGGCCCTCAGGCGGGCTCCCTCAAGTGCCGCCCGAGGATCCCGAAGAGCGACTCAGGATTCTGGCTGAGGCATTTGCCGCGTTTAATGCCCAAGCTCAGAAAGCCTGGCTCTTGTGGAGCTATCAACGACCGGAGGGGGAAGCAACTGCTTTGGAGCTCCTCGAGGGGGATCAGCTGCCTATTACTATTCGAGCCTCTCTTGCCACTTTGCATGCCCTCTGGCTTGTGCGGGAGAACCGTCTTGATGAGGCATTGGAGCTGCTCGAAAAGTTGCCTGCCGAGGCGGGTGTAGCGCCGGAAACCGTGCTTTACTGCCGGGCAATCGTCAACTATTTTCTCGGCCGAGGGCCCGAGGCTTGCCGGTGTGCCGAGGCCCTGCTCAGCTATCGGTCAACACTTCCCGCCAGATATCGCGTGATCGCCCAAACGATTTGTGCAGAAGCACCGCGGTGGGAGCGAAATCGGCTTCGTCATGTGTGCCAGTTAATGGGAGACGTGGCCCGGCGGTTAGCCCTGGCCCGCGAGGACCCGCGGCTTCTGCCGGAGCAAGATGAAATTTTGAAGATGCTTGATCAAATGATCGAAGAGGCATCGCGACGGCGAAAGAAAATGCAGGGGGTGGCTGCCGGAAGTATTCGTTCACAAGCGCCAGCCCAAGAAAGCCTCCCCCTTGGCGGAAAAGGTGCCGGGGATGTGGCGCCCCGAACTTTGGGGGGAAAATCCGACTGGGGAACGCTGCCACCCAAAGACCGCGAGGAAGCCCTGCAAGTTATTGGTCGGACATTCCCGCCGCAATACCGGCAGGTGATCGAGCAATATTTCCGTCGCTTAGCGGAGGAACCCGCGCCGGCTGAGCGCCCAAAAAAAACAACGCCTTAAGAGCGGCTGCGGGCATCACCGGATCCCGGGGGGCTTCTTGCCCTGCAATAAGAACACGCGTGTTGATAAAAGATTCACTACTTGTTTCCACGAAAATATCGGTTCCGGAACCGTGCCAAAGCGCATTGTGATTGAATTGGTTAATCTCATCGCGCAACCTGTGCGGACGGCGGCCCTTCTTTGCGTAAGTTGTGTTGGATGGGTCTTGGCGATAGTGGTATCAGTTCCGCTTACGTTAGCTGAGGACGTGCCGATAACTGCTGAGACTTCGCGGGGAGAGTCGCTCGTCGGGAAACCGATCAAGCTGGCGGATGGTCGGCTGGAACTTGCCAGCGATGAGGGGCAGGTGTTGACTTTTGCATTTGCGCAGCTTGAGCGTTTGCTGGTTGGTCAAAAGGGTTCGCGATATCCGGAACTGGCTGCCGGCAGATCTGTGTCGACGAAAGACAGTTGGGAAGTCGCTTTGGTCGGCGGCTCTCGTCTCCGTTGCCAAGAGGTGGAACTTTCTCCAAGAGCTAGTCAACTAAGGTGCAAGCTGGCAAACGGGGCTGGCCGGGGGCACGAGATTTCTTTAAAAGCAGTAGCCTTTGTCCTTTTTCGGCAACTTGAGCCTTCCTTCCGTCCGCAATGGGAGGAGCTTGAAAAATCTGCAGCGGAACGCGATCGGTTGGTCGTCACTCGAGGGGAATTTCTGGACTATTATCCCGGCACAGTCGTCGCCATCAGCCCGGGGCAGGTCACCTTCCAAATCGAAGGGGAAACACTTGATGTTCCCATCAGTCGGCTTGTTGGGATACTGCTTGCGGCCTCTGGTCGTGGATCAACGGGCCTGCGGGCCGCCTGCTGTGTGGAGCACCGGGGCGGATCGGTAATTTGGGCAGCAAGTATTTCGGCCACCTCGGAGGAGGTCAGGCTCGTCAGCGTGGAAGATCAGGCTTTTGCATTTCCTTGGGATGAGCTGGTGGTGATCGACTTTAGCCGCCATCGGCAGATTCCTCTGTCTTCTCTCCCGGTGGTTGAGGAGAAGTTTGAGCCATTCGTGCCGATTCCGGGGTTAGAAGAAAACCTTGCCCGAATCCTGTTGCCGCCGCTTGGCAAGACGTTTGAGCCGGTTCCCGCTGGGGCGACTGAGGACCTCACTTTTCCTGCGGGCGCCAGTGTTACATGGCGTTTGCCCGAGGGTGCCACCCATTTTCGGGGCACCGTCGAGGCGGTATCAAAGTTGACAAGATCCGGATTGGTGGCAATTCGCCTCTTTGTTGATGAACGATTAGTTTTTGAGCGCGATTTACCGCTTGCTCAGCCGGAAGCATTGGAGGTACCGGTTGCCGGCGGAAAGATACTTCGCCTCAAAGTAAGCGCGGTCCAGGCTGCGGGGTTTGGGTTTTTTATAAGAGTTCGTAATGGCCGGGTAATTCTTGGAGAGAACTGATTTCCCTAACAGAATCGCTCGGCTGGTCCGCCCAGTATGTATGTTTAGTGGTTTTCCGCCATCCGTTTATTGCTTATGCTTCCACGCCCAAGCCGGCGCGATGGCAAGCCACCTAAAAGGCAAAGTCCTGCTTGCCGCCGGGGGCCGACAAAGCAGAGGTTGAAGCGCGGAAGTTTCAGGTCAACACCACTTCCGCCCGAGAGCTTTTTAACAAGTTTACGGGGTGTGTCGACTGTACCGCCTTATTCGTGACCTCCGGAAGGTCTTTTTAAAGCCAGAGGAATCGTTGTATCAGAAGGCTGAGCCAAAGCCGTCTTTCTCCGGTGAGGTTGGAAAAGGGGGGACGAATGAGAAATTTAGCAACAAGTTGCTCGATTTGTCCACGGATTTTTCCTCCCAGCTTTGTTGTACACGTATGTGTGTTTCTTTTGAGCTGGCCCTGGTGGGGGATTGTCTGGGCACAGGATCAAGATCAATCGTGGACAATCTTTATCACCAATGACAATTGTCCAGATTACACGTGGGGCCTAACGGAGGAGCAAACCCGGGAAGCTTTCGCAGAAATTGTCAGGGCCCACCTGGACGAGATGACCAGGACAGATCCTCAGCCCTTCGAAAATCGCAACCGTTACAATGCCGCCGTGACGCAGGAAGTTCTGTGCTTTGTTGAGAAATATCCTGATCGCAAGGAGGAGCTTATCGCGCGGATTAAAGAAGGACGGCTTTACGTCAGTCCGTATCTTTGCAATTCGCTTTGGGCTTTCCAAGATGTTGAAGGGCTTCTGCGGACATTCTACCCTGCTTGTCGACTGGAGCGCGAGTGGGGCATCCCCTGGAGCACCTCCGCTCATCACATTGAGCTTCCCTCGCTGCCGTGGGGCCATGCCACCTTGCTTGCAGGCTGTGGCATTAAGTACCTCACGGTGCCGTTCCTTGGTTATGACAGCACCTTTTCCTCACTGAAGGTGCCGCCTCTTTTCTACCATGAAGGACCGGACGGAAGCCGGGTGATGGTCTGCCTTGATGTGTTCGCCAGCGCTCGGAGGGGCTACACGCAAGGGGCACATGTGTTGCAACTTGGTGATCGCGTGTATAGTGATTGGCTTGCGTATTATGCAGGGTTAGGGGATCGCTATCCTTTCCGTGTGGTGCTGGCAAGTGGAACGCACGGGGATATTTCACCTCGTTCCGGTAAACAAGCCCGTGCTTTCGCCGAGCAAATTATTCGGGCCAATGCTCGGTCGGGCGGCAAGGTCCGATATGTTAACGCAACATTCCCGATGTTTTGGGAGGCGGTAGAGAAAAGTGGACTTCCCAGGCCACCACTGGGGGTAGTGCGAGGCGACTTTGGACATTCCTGGGATCTTTGGCCTGTATCACTTTCCCGATACGTAAGCATGATGCGAATAGGTCAGCGTCGGCTTTTGGCGGCCGAGGCCTTACTCGCTGTAGCTTCCGCCTTGGATTCGGAAGTAAACACACGCACCATAGCCGATCGCCGTCAGGCAGAGTGGTATTGGGCCATGCTTTCCGACCATGCTTGGAATGGTACCGATTCGGCCAACAAGGACCACAATGCTCAGCTTCGCCGCAAATGGGCCGAAGGTTTACTCGCTCTGGCGGATCGGCTGACAAGCGTGGGATGGGAGGCCCTGGGTGCCGTGCCAAGCGCGGGAGATCTTGTGCTTTTCAATCCACTCAGTTTCGGCCGTAAAGCACCGGTCTTCCTGCCGTTGGATACCGACCAAACTTTCCAAGTGATATTCGAGGGTAAGGAGCTTCCTTCCCAAATTGTGCTCGCCGGCGACAAACGGGTCTTGTGCTTTATTTCGCCCGAAGTACCGCCATTTGGGTTCGCGGAAGTTAAGCTCGTGACTGTCGACAAACCGCGTCCGCAAAAGGTACCGTTTGTATTTGAAGGGGACACATTCGAGGGGCCGTTCTATCGAGCTACCGTGGACCGCAAAACCGGCGGCCTTTCAAGTGTCGTCCACAAGCCAACTGGCAAGGAGTTAGTGGTTAGAAAGCAGGGCGAGGACGGTTTGGCCGCTCTGTGCGAAAGTCGATATCACGACGGACAGGAGCACAGGTTTGCGCAGGGCGCGGTAGCAGTTGATAATCTTGGGCCTGTATGTGCTCGGCTTAAAATCACGGGAAAGGTCGGGCCGATTGATGTCACCAATTACGTGACATTTTACTCCAAGCTTGACCAGGTGGATTTCGAGCTACATGTCCACATGCCGCGGACAGAAAAGGAGAACCGGTTTTGGCAAATTTTTCCCGTCTGTGCTGAGGGGAGCATCATTCGCCTGGCAACAACGGGGGCAATCATTCGTCCACAACCGCAACCAGTGGGGGATCTTGTTCCCGGGGCAGATACGCGGCGTTTTGCTGTCCAAGAGTTTGTTGACTGCTCCACCGCAGATTCTGGGGTGACGATTGCTCTTGTCGATCCGTTTGTGCTTCGGATGGATCTTACGCCCATTTCCATCCAGTCTTTAGGCAACGATCAGAATTATCGCGAGGTGACACGAGACCAACACGGTCACGAGGATTTTGTTATTCGGTATGCCCTGACGGCCAGGCAGGGTGGATGGAACGGAGCGGCAGCGATGGCTTTTGCCCGATCGGCCACCTGTCCGGTTCTCGTCTTCCGTGGTCGCTTGCTAAAGGAGAGGAATTACCCGCGGGTTTCGGTTGACCCTCGTCGGGCAGTAGCCACTTGTTTGAAGCCAGCGGATGACCCAGCGGCCGGGGGAGTAATCCTCCGCATTTGGGAAACCGCCGGTCGCTCCGAGCCGCTTGAAATTGGCCTCCAGGGCTTTGGCCGGGCTTGCCTCACGGATTTGCTTGAGCGGGACCTTGGTCCTTTAACAATCAATAAGGGGATGGTTCGCGTTGACTTAAAAGCCCACGGTTTTGCTGCAGTGAGGCTTCTGCCGGCCAATAGGTAGGGAGACATCGTTTATCGGCATGGTGTCCGAATTAAGGAGCTCGGACTCTTTTCTGACCGTTTCCAGAAATTAAGTGAGGTCATGGGCGGATGAGTTTTCTTCCAGTGTCAACAGTTTTCCTTCTTGCTATAGCTTGGTGGAGCGAAGCTAGCGCGGACAAACGTCCAGGAAGCGGAGAGGTTTTCGGGCCGGGATGGCCTTGTTGGCGAGGCCCCGGAGCCAGTGCCGTAAGCGAAGAAGTGATCGGTACCTGGCCGCCGGAGAAATTGTGGGAATTTGACCTTGGGAGTGGCGTTTCGTCGGTCATTGCCTATAGAGGTCGTGTCTATGGCATGGGGCATCGCGATGGGTGGGACCAAGTGTACTGTCTTGATGCGGAAACTGGCAGCGTCATTTGGCGATTCTCCTACAGGGCCAAAAGCGACCAAACTTCCGATGTCCGCTTGCCAGGTCCGCGGTCAACGCCGGCGACCGACGGGGTTTTCGTTTACACCTTGAGTGTCGATGGCCAAGTCCACTGTCTGGAGGCAGATACAGGAAAACTCCTTTGGTCAAAATCGCAAGCCGATACAGGTGCAAGTGACAGCCAGCAATATGGGGTGTGCGCACCCGTTTACGTGGATGACAAAATGGTTGTGGTTGACGTAGCCGTCCACTGCCTTGCTTATGACAAGGTGACCGGTAGGGAGCTTTGGCGAACCCGGGGAAGTGGTGGCTGGAACGGTGCGGCGCCGGTTGGTGCTATTGTTAACGGCCGGCGATATATCATCCACGGGACGGGGCGGTGTCTTGAGGCTGATACAGGTCGGGAATTGTGGGTTTTGCCCTATGGCGAGATGAGCGTGCTGACTCCCGTCGTCGTGGGTAACCGTGTGTTTCTTGCTCCCTTTCACGGTCGAAATTATGGCGGGGCAGAGTGTGTGGTGGCGGAATTCGATGGGGGATCTCCCCGGATAGTGTGGAAGAATGAGGAAGTGCAGGGCCTTTGCTCGACGGCTGTTTACTACCGCGGCTATCTTTATGCTCCGGATCGGGATGATTTGAGTATCGCCGGGGAAAGCGGTCAGCGGATGAACTTGAAATGCCTGGATTTCAACACTGGCCAGGTCCGGTGGGTTCATCGCCCGTTGGCTTGGCCAAGCTGTATCATTGCCGGCGGAAAGTTGTTGATCCAAACCCTTCATGGCGAACTTATTCTTGCTGAAGCCTCGCCGGAAGCTTATCGGGAATATGGACGCGTGCGAATGCTTTCCGGACGGTTTTGGACTGTGCCAGCCCTTGCCGACGGGCGTTTATTTTGTCGCAATAATGCCGGGCGTCTAACCGCTTTTTGGGTGGGACAGATGCAAGCAAAGCCCCGAACGCCCCCCGCCGAGGAGCGGTTAGCTCAGTCGACAAAGTCGCCTGTTCGGCAAGAGGTCAAGTCAACTAACGTGGGGGAGGACGGCTTCTGGGCTCGATTCCGTGGGCCAAACGGTTCGGGGATTGCATGGTTTGGCCAGCATGCTGGGGTCCCGGATGACCGTTCCGGTTTCACCCTCCTTTGGAAGAGCCCGGTGCCACTTGTTGGATATAGCTCGCCAGTTATTTGGGAGGATCGAATTTTCCTTACGGGGGCAACTGCAAATCGGCAAGCCGTTTTTTGTTATGACGCCGAAACTGGCCGGCTTTTGTGGCAACAAAATATTGGTGGACAATTGGGTGGGGAAGTTGGTCGGCCGGCAAAACTTTGGCACGAGGCTTCGTTTGCGGCTCCCACGCCCGCCGTCAACGAAAAGTTCTTAGTGGTGATGTTTGCTAGCGGTGATGTGGCCTGTTTTGATCATACCGGTGCGCTCCTGTGGCAACGGAGTGTCGGTCTGCCCGACAACTATTATGGGCATGCAAGTTCGCCGATTATTTGGCAAGATTTGTTGATTCTTCAAGTCGACGAGGCGTCCGCGGAAAAAGGTCGCTCGCGGCTTACCACGCTTGACCTTTCTACCGGGGAAGTTGTGTGGGAAGTTAAACGGCCGGTGGGAGCAAGCTGGAGTACGCCGATTGTTGTGGACATTAATGGCAGTCCGCAGGTTGTCGCCGCTGGGGAACCATGGCTTGCCGGTTACAATCCTTTGACGGGAAAGCTTCTGTGGCAAAGCGACGTTTTACAGGGTGTGTATTACATGGTGCCCTCGCCGATTTATGCCGGGGGATTGGTTGTGGCTGGGGGAGAGGGCGGCGTAGTTGTTGGGCTTCGCCCACCAAGCGGACAAGAAGGAGGTGGACCGGAAATTGCGTGGACGATCGAGGAAGACTTGCCTAGCGTTTGCACCCCGGTTTCAGATGGTCAACTCCTCTTTTTGTTGACATCTGACGGATGGCTAAGCTGTCACGAGCTACCGACCGGCAACCGGTTATGGACAAAGGATTTTTCGGCAGCTGAGCGTTCATTCGAGGCATCTCCGACCTTAGTCGGCGGCAGAATCTGCTTGGTCGACAGCGGAGGCCGTGTACTTTTGGTACCAGCAACGCGGGAAGAGCCGGCAAGTGTCGTAGAATGGGGTTTAGGGGAAGCTTGTTTGGGCGCCACACCTGCTTTTAGCCCCGGTCGAATTTACATCCGGGGGGAAAAACATTTATTTTGTTACTCACTGGCTAAGCGGTAGTGCGGAGTGAACGTGAGGAGTGGAAATCGCATCAAGAAAGGCTAGTCAAATGGGCAAGTTGCCCCGGCCGCTGAAACCAAACACACAGGAAGATTGGAGCCCGCACGAGGACAAAAGGAATTTGGCCACAAGTTAGCACCGGTCTTTGGTCGCCTTATCCGCAAGAAGTGGTCGCGTGGTTAAGTCAACGTAGTTGAGCCGATACCGATCTGTACACGAGCAGGCTTTCGGATAGGGCGGACATCCGGCGCTCTTAGGCTGTTTACCACTCGGAGGCGGGTTCTTGGTCCAGATCCTTGCCCGGGGTTGCGAGGCTAGCCCAATCGACCTTCCGGTCGAATTCTTTCGCGCCAAAATGGACTCGGGCTAATATCGGCGGACCGCAACGCCGTTCAAGTTCGCGGGGATTGTATTCGGCACTGAGATCTTGTCCCGGCGGCAGCGTGTCATTAATTACCACGCCGGCGATTGGCAGGCCGTCCTCAAATGCGCACGCAGCAATCAATGTTTGCAAAGTGTGGTTAATCGCGCCTAGTGCATTGCGAGTGACAACTACCAGGGGATAGCCTAGCCGGCTGGCTAAGTCGGCAACGTAGTGGTCTTCGTCAAGTGGAGACATAAGTCCCCCAACCCCTTCGACGATGAGCAGCTCACAATGGCTTTGCCAAAAACGGGCACCGGAAAGGATTTCCGCCCAGTCGACTTTTTTGCCCTCAAGCGCTGCGGCTAAATGCGGGGCAAGCGGGGCGGCGAAATACTGGGGGCACACCCGTTCCAAAGTGGCGGGGCGTCCGGCGGCCTCCCAAAGGTTAAGAGCGTCCTCCGGCACCAACCTCCCTCGTTCTTGTCGACATCCACTTGCCACCGGCTTGTAGACGCCAACGCGAAGGCCTTCCTGACAAAGCTGCCGGGCAATAAGAGCAGCCACATAGGTCTTGCCCACCCCCGTATCGGTGCCAGTGATGAAAAGTCCTGTGCATTTACGATGTTGTTGCTTTTTGGTTTTGCCCATGGGAGATTGTCCTACTGTGCCCTCGTCCTTTGTCGGGAACCGCTTAAAGAACGACTCCGTTTGCAATTCGCCACAGCCGCACAAGGCGCTAAGCTTTTAGCCTTACTAGGACCGCAGCTGGCGAGCATGTCCGCGTGGCGGCCGGGTCAGGTTGCACCGGGTAACATAACGCTTGTCGGCCTGCTTCCCCGGACGATGAACGGGTCGGCACAGGTCGTTTTCCCAGTCGAACGAATTTATCGCTTCCTCCTTTGCAGTCATTTGACTCGCGGAGTGAGTGGCCAAGGGAGCCAGTGCCCAATTTCTGCTTGAGCACTCGGTCCTGGTAGCTACCCCGGCGAAACGGAGCCTGAGCTTTCGATCTTGGCGATGGCGAAAGACACCCCGGGGTTGTCGCGCCGGAAAACCCTTAATGTGAAAAACGTTTATCACACAGAGGGCGCCGCGAAAAGATGGGCCACCGAACCCGTTTGCTTTATCTGGGCATTCCCCAGAGCAGTCTGTTCCCGCTCTGTCGGCACGAGCTTAACGATGCGCTGTCTCCCGGAAAAATTCGGGTACGCGATTCCGGCCCGGATGAATCATCTCCGGGTGGGAACTCTTACGTGTGACTGGTACCCCTTAAGGCGGGTGTCGGCTAGAATTCCGCCAATAACGAGCCTTACTTGGGACCGTGCGCTGGAACTTTAGAAGCCGACCGTTCCGGGTTTGTCGAGCGAGGCTAACGATCCTCGGGATAGGCTCAGCTCGGGAAGGTTTCGGGTATGTGGGGGGAAGTAAACTGCTTGCCCTTGTGGTCTCCGAGAGTGGTTGCGGCATTGCAAACGGGAAATGCCGGCGCTCTACGGCCAAGGGGGAGGGGCTAGGCAGGCACCGTGAGCCAATTTAGGCGGAGTGGCCCGGTCCATCCTTTACGGTTTAGCACGGATGGGACACTCGCGATAGCAAGGAGTAAGCCCCAGGTGCGGACTTCCGAGGCGGGCCAGTTTTCTCGAAGCAATTTGCGGACGGGGTAATCTTTGATCGCCAAGGTGAGCTCGTTGGGTTCGAGAGTTATAGCCGCATCTTCCTGGCGGACCGCAAAGTTACGGTTACTGAAGGGCAATTCGCTTGGTGAGAGACGGGATGGAAGGTTTCCCTTATGCCCGCGGCGGCTACGGAAGTTTGTTAAGGTAAGGCAAGCTTGCTTGGGGATTTTTTGGTGACAGAGGGATGTTGAGAAATCGCTTCGTGCTTGGTTCGCTCTGGTCCGTGCTTTGGTTTCTAGCCGGATGCGGCAGCACGCAGAGTCCGCATAAGCAGCAGGAGGTTCAAGGCCCAGCGCCACCTGTTACCATTTTGGTTGTTGGCAATCCGATGCTTGCTGAGCAAATCGCCCGGCTGGAAAGCGAATGGCGCGGGCAGGCCCGTTTCGGGTTAAACGTTCAGGCTGTTGATAGCGCGGAGTTTCAAAAGCGGGCACAGGCTGGCCAGCTTCGGGCGGATGCGGTGGTGCTTCCGTACGTTCAATTCCCGTATCTTGCAGAGCTGGTTGGGCTTGAGTCGATCCCGCGAAGCGTTTTGGAAGACCCGCGGGGGCAGTGGACGGGGATCTTCGGTACCTTGCGCGTCCGGCAGCTGCGATGGGCGGAAAGACCAGTGGCAGTGCCACTGGGAGTGACTGTTTTCGTGCTTTACCTCCGCAGGGACCTGCTTGATGAGCTAGAGGCTAAACCACCGACAACCTGGCAGGAGTACCAAAAGCTCGCGGAAAAGCTTGCCCGCATTAGACCACTAGTGACTTCTCCTCAGCAATCGGACAGAAACCAAGATGATTCACCCGGTGGTACGAGCGAGAGCTCCGGCCAGCTGGAGGAAGCTGCCGGTAGCCAGGCCTCGTCGAATGTGGCGCCAGCCACGGGTCAGGAACCCGGTGGGAAGCCGAGCGTAGGGGAAGGAGAGTGGTTCGGCGTGCTTGAGCCGATTGGTCCTGGCTGGGGCGGTCGAGTGCTTCTTGCCCGGGCAGCGGCCTACATTACCCACCGCGACCATTTCTCAACATTCTTCTCCATTGACGATATGAGGCCTCTTATAGATCAGGAGCCTTTTGTTCGAGCCTTGGAGGAATTGCGGGCGGCAGCGAGGTTGGGGCCGGCAGAGATCGTCACCTATTCGCCGGCTGAAGTCCGCCGGGCCTTTTGGCAAGGCAAATGTGGCATGGCGATCTCCTGTCCCACCGCCACTCACGAAGGGCAGACCGGAGAAGTTCCCTTGGCAGTAGCGTTTGCCGAACTTCCCGGCTCGGCGGAGGTCTACGACCTTCGCCGTGGCCAATGGGAGAAACGTCGTCGTGAGGAACCCTGGCAAATCCCGCTTATAGGGCTGGGGGGATGGGTCGGCGCCATTCCGAAAGGAAGTGATCGTAAACAAGATGCCTTTCAGGTCCTTTTTTGGCTGTCCCGCGAGCAGGCGACTGAAGTGGCAGGACGGCTTCCCGATTGTACTTTGTACCGTAATGAGCACATGACACAAGCTAAACGGTGGGTGGACCAGCCGGCACCGGACGCGGCGGCCATCGAGCTTGCGTTGATTGTTCGGCAAATGCTTGAAAAGCCAGTGGCTTTGCTCGCCATCGGCATCCCGGGGACTGAGGAGTACCTTCGGGCACTGGATGAGGCCGTCGCTGCTACGGTGCGCGGAGAACTTTCTGCCCGGGAGGCACTTGTCCGTGCTCGTGAGGAGTGGGAGGCAATTAATAAAAAGTGGGGCCAGGACAAGCAGCTCCAAGCTTATAGGCATAGCATGAATTTGCCGTGATCGTCGCCATGGGGTGTTTGCTGGTCTAGCTTGTTTACCAGTAAGGCCCTGCATTAGATGAGCTTGCCGGTGGAGAAGCTCAACCCGAACGACCCAAACCGTTTAGACAATTCTGTTTGCGGCGGTGGTCTTCGAAAAGATTAGGTGGGAAGTAGGTCTATTTAGCAACTGGAGGTGGTTGCTTAGTGCTTGTGTGATCCGCGCTAGGAGTCGCAAGCGGCGGCAAGGGCATATAATTCGGCAAGAGAACCACACCCGGGTGATGGAGGGAAAATCATGATCCGGTTGGTCTGTCCGGGATGCCGTAGCCGAATTCACGCCAAAGACGAATTAGCCGGGCAAGTGCGGCGGTGCCCCAAGTGTCAGGTAGCTTTTCGCGTGCCCCGACCCGAGTTTCCCACTGAGGAATATTTGGAGGCGGAGCTTGTGGAAGGGGCGGCGCCTCCTGCCGCGCCGTCGCCAACAAAGGCACCGGTGAGTCCCCCTGTGGAGGAGGCGATTCGGCCTGTTGAGATCCCGGACAAGTTTGTCCGCTCAAACGTGTACTTAATCTGTGACAAGACATCGGTGTATGCCGTGTGGGAGAATAATGGGCGGGGTTGGCAGGTGAAAGGGGCCTTGGGTTTCGTCAGCGCCCGGCAAAATAGCGACGAATTGCCGCTGGAGGGTGACTTTCAACTAATTGAGCTGAAGATGCGGCCGGTTGAGGGAGGGTATCGGTTGGTAGGATTGATGAGTTACCAGCTGGCGCCGCGGTATGCACTTTTGGCGCTGGCCAAAGGTGACGAGGACATTTTGTCGAAAATCGTAGGCCCTGGGCGATTGACGCGCGATCAGAAGGCGGCCATCAAACTTTTTATCCTCGACAAATTCATGCACCCGGTTTGGCAAGATGCTCGGGCGGTGTTGGATTTCCTCAGTGGCGCGGATTACTTGGTTCCCGGTGTGGGGTAGAGTCGGCATTCCGCTGGGTTCATGATTTGGGGTTTTTTTGAGGCATTTCGGTGGAAGGTGTCAGCGCGAGGTCATCTTCCTAGAGGGTGGTAATTTTGTTGACACTAACCCCTCGGTTTTCAAGGAATAGTCCTTCATCGCAATGACCCGCTCGCTAGTAGCGCTGCCAATTTACAATGAGCGAGCTTTCGTCGAACCGGTGCTAGATGAGGTGAGGCGTTATGCGGAGGATATTCTAGTTGTTGACGATGGATCCACGGACGGGAGCGGTGAAATCCTTGTTGCTCAGCGGGACATCTACCTCATCCGGCACCGGCAGAACTTAGGGTATGGGGCGGCGCTTCGTTCGGCGTTTTCCTTTGCGGTGGCTCATCACTACGAGGTGTTGGTCACGATCGACTGCGATGGTCAACACGAACCGTGTTTTATCCCAGAGTTTATTGACGCAGCCAAACAGGCGGACATTGTCTCCGGCAGTCGCTACTTGAAAAAATTTCCGGGCGACAGCACGCCCCCCGAAGACCGCCGACAGATCAATCGTCTGATCACCGATGAGCTAAACCGCGTATTAGGGCTCAGCCTAACCGACGCGTTCTGTGGTTTTAAGGCTTATCGGGTGGAGGCACTGCGCCGCTTGGAGGTCACCGAAAGTGGCTACGCCATGCCGCTTGAAGTTTGGGTGCAGGCGGCGCGATATGGGCTTCGCATCGTGGAGTTGCCGATCCCGCTTGTATACTTTGAGGAGAGAAGGTCCTTTGGCGGGGCGCTTGATGATGCAAAGACGCGGCTGGCAATGTACCGGCGCGTGCTCCGCGAAAGCATTTGCCGTTATTGGCCGGAAAAGGCTTCGCTCCTTCAATGTTTGTAAGAACTCCTGCGGTGTGGTCAAAGTAAGTCGAAAACGACAAGCGGTGCGGGGCGGAGTTTGAAGCTGAGGGCTCTCGCTTGGAGTTGCCAAGTCTCATTGGCATCGGACGAAACGGTTTGGTAAACATGTTTGCCGCATGATGAACGGAAGTCACAAGACTCAATCCCGTTGGCCGGTGCCAAAGAATCACGGGGAGGTGTTGCTCGTCCCAAGCCTGTCAGAGTGTTCGCTGTTAGCTGCCAGTGGATTGGACCGGCGAAAGAAGTGGGCAGTTCGCCTAGCAGGCCAAGATTTGAAGGAACTGGTTGTAGAAGCTCGCCGGGAGTTTCTCGAGGTTGCCCGGCAATGGACGGGCCAGTACTTAGCTGGCCAGGAAGGAGCGGAAGATCCTTCAGCGCCAATTGTTCTTACCGGCCACCAGCCGGAACTTTTCCACCCCGGCGTTTGGCTGAAAAATTTCGTCGCCGCTCAGATTGCCGAAAATATCGGCGGAATTGCCGTCAACGTCCTAATCGACAATGACCGGTTTAAAAACTCCTCGGTCTGGATCTTAGGTGGATCGCCGGAGAGTCCGTCGCTTCAATCTCTTCCCTTAGATACCGATGGAGCTAATGTGCCTTACGAGATGCGTCGAGTGGCTGACTGGGACCTTGTCAGCTCGTTCCAGGAGCGGGCGCTTTCGTGCTTGGCCCCGTGGGTGGACAACCCCCTTTTAACAACTTATTGGCCGATGGTGCTTGCTCGGCTCCAAAGTGGACCGCGGCTCGGCCATGCTGTGGCTCAGGCAAGGAACCAGTTGGAAGCCCGGTGGGGAAGCCGGATTTTTGACGTACCCCTAGGGGTGGTGGCGGACCTGCCGACGCACCAATTGTTTCTAGCGTTTGTGCTTGCTGAGCTTCCGCAAGTAGCCGAAGTTTACAATCGCTCGCTGGATCATTACCGAGTTAAGCATCGACTTCGCAACAGGGCGCAGCCTGTGCCGAATTTGGACCGCATTGGCCCCTGGCAAGAAGTGCCCTATTGGCTGTGGACAAACGACGATCCCACGCGGCGGCGGCTTTTCGTCCGCTTGGAATCCGGGGCTATTTGCTTGTCCGATCTTCGGGGATGGGAGGTGGCCCTTCCATATCAACGGGGTGAAAAGTTAACAAGGCTTGCCGAATTGCTGCGGGATCTTCGTCAGCAGGGCGTTTATCTTCGGCCCCGGGCGTTGATGACTACGCTTTTTCTCCGGATGATAATCGGAGACTTTTTCGTCCACGGCATTGGCGGGGCTCGTTACGACGAAGTGACCGACGAAATTATAGGAGGGCTTTTTGGCTTGGAGCCCCCGCCCTATGCCGTAGTTTCCGGAACCTTATGGCTTGCCAAACCCCTTGGTGCGGACTTTGCAAGCGAAATTCGGCGGACGAAGCATTTGTTGCGGGATGTAAAGTTCCACCCGGAGAAGTTCTTTCTTGATTGCTCCAGTCATGGGGTGAGCGTCGTCCTCAGCGATCCGGAAGTCAAAGAGGAAGTAGGGCTGCTTATTAGGAAAAAGCATCAATGGATTGCAACGCCTAAGACGCCGGAAAATGCTCGGCAGCGCCACTACGCGATTTCTGATGCGAATCAACGTCTTCGCAGCTTTCTCCTCGATTTGGAATGCCAGTTAAGAGATCGTTTCGGGCGCTTGCAAGAATTGGAACGGCAGGATACGATTCTGCGGTTTCGCGAATTTCCATTCTGTTTTTTCCCGGAGCAGACGTTGCGGGAGTTTTTTGCGCAAGCAACTTGCCAACTTGGTCGGCGAGTCGTTTGAATGGCAGTAGGCCGATGCTTTGAGGCGCATTCGGTCCGGCCGGTACAGACAGGTCTTGCCGACCGGGTCTCTGTGCCAGTGGGTACGGTAGAAGTTTTCCGTGCCTGAGACCCAAGGAGGGAGCGTTGTTGACAGGAATGCAAGCTGGGCCATGAGGGGCCATCAGGAGCGGCTTGCTTCTCCCGTGGGTGGCCCCGTAAGGCCTTCTTGGGGGTCGGGCAGGAGCAGCTGAAGGTCTCCCGAGGAGGTGTGCCATGACGGAGGGCACCGGGTCGACCCCAATAGTGGCTGTCAACCGTTGTCGTGGCACCGCCGAGCATTTTGTTCACCCCAAGCCTCTTCGCCGTCATCTTGGTTCCATAGTTATCCGCCTCGCCTCCGCATGCGATTTGCCGGCCATTCATGCCTTTGCCCGCGCTTATATGACGGACCTTCCGCCGGCGGAAATTGCCGCCTGTCTTGCTGATCCGGCAAGCTTTCCGCATGACGTCATCCTCGCCCTAGAAGGCCGGGAGGTGGTGGGAGTTGCCCAGGTGGCTAGGCGGGTGATGCACTTCGGCCGAGCACGATGCAAGGTGGGTGTGGTGCGATGGTTGCGGGTGGTGCCGGAGCTTCGGGCGACCGAGCTGCCTTGTCAACTTTTAAGACGACTGGAGGACCATGCGCGGACCAGCGGGTTACATCTTGGCCTTTCGTGGACGCGTTGGCCGAGGTTCTTCCAGCTCCAAGATTGGGTACCTGTTTACCGGCCCCCCGTAACCGAGATCATGGTCGATCCATTTTTGGCCGATCTTTCGGCAAAAGGGCTTTTGCGATCAGGCCGGCGACGAAAGAGAGTCAACATCCGGCCGATTCGACGCTGGGATATCGAGGCGCTTGCCGGATTTTACGCTCGGGAGACGTGTACGGATTTCGGGGCTTTCGAACGCTCAAGAACGTATTGGGAGTGGTTACTCAACCGCCGAGGATTTGATCAACTTTATGTGGTCACACGCGAGGATGGAGGCGGTGGGGCAAGCGCTTCTGGCCCCGGAAGCCTAGAGCAACCGGTGCTGGCTTACTACGTTCGCCGCGGCTGGCGAATTGTGGAGGCTTTGGTCCCTTCCACTTCGTTGACAATTGCAGTGGAAATGCTCGTTCACGCTTGCCGAGAGGCAAAGGAACAAAACCGGAATTGGCTATTGCTGGATCTACCGGAGGGGAGTACGCTCCGGGCGGTAATGAAGTCGGCCGAGCGGGCAGGGAAAAATGCCACTGTTTTTCAGGGGCCGGTGTTAGTGGCTAAGATCTGGGATCTTCCGGAGCTCCTAAGGTCGCTCTTGCCCCAGTTTGATTCGGCAGCGCGGGAGAAAGGGGAGGAAGGCCCCTTGGTCTTGGGACTGCAGGTAGGAGCCCGACGCTTGGCGCTGTTTCTAGACGGGGAGTGTAGTTACGTCATACACTGCCAGCTCGGCGCGGAATTTGTCAGACTCAGTTTGAAAAGCTTCACCCAGCTTATCTTGGGTCAATTAGATTCGGCCGGGTTAGAGGAGCTTCTGCGCCCGGGGGCCACGGCTAGCTCAGCCGAAGCGGCAAGGCTTGCCAAGGCGATATTACCCCCTCCTTCGTTCTGGCGCTCCACGCTCGACGACTTGCCGGCGATCCTTTGAAGGCAAGCACTCCTAGCAAGGCCGCTTGGGAACTTCTCGTCGGGCTAGTCGGCGATGTCGCGTCGACTGGGTTCGGTGAGTTACAATGTCCGCGCAAGCTTTGCCGAGCCTTTCACGTATGCGAGACGGCAGTCTAGATTCGTCTGCCAAGAGCACGGACAGCGGCCGGCTGTTGCTTTCCCGGATTGCCCCTCTGGTGCCGAAAGGTTCGCGTGCATTCCGCTCTTAGTTGGTCGAGAGGCTTCGGCAAGGTCGTGCCACCAGATTAGCCAGCTTGGAGTGTAGGTCGTAAATTGTAGAGACGGTGACTAAACTTTGAGTACCCGCTACGCCAGAGCCGGGTCTAAACTTCTTCTGAGATAGATTAGTATGGCGGCAAACTAAGTGATTTAAGAGTGTGGCTTGGCCTCGGAATTTCGGATTTGGGAGCAGTGTACGAGGCGGCCGGAAAAAGGAGGGCGAGACACTGATTTTTCGGGGAGCGTGACCGTTTATGTTTGAAGCTTTGCAGCAAGCTTTGGGGGAAGCTATTCGGACGCTCAGAGGCCGGGGGCGGCTGACTGAGTCCAACATGCGGGAAGGACTCAAAATGGTCCAGCAAGCCCTCCTGGAAGCGGATGTGAGCGTTCCGGTGGTGAAGCAGTTCATTCAGCGGGTGAGTCAGCAGGCCCTTGGCGAACGGGTCCTTAAATCCCTAAATCCCACTCAGCATCTTGTCGGAATCGTTTACCAAGAGCTCGTCAACCTAATGGGGCCGGTGGACCACACGATTCACATGCGGCCTCAAGGGGGGATCGTGCTTCTGTGCGGTTTGCAGGGTTCCGGCAAAACAACCACTTGCGCTAAGCTGGCCTATTACCTGGCCAGGCGGGGGAAGAAGCCGCTCCTTGTGGCGGCCGACTTGCAACGTCCAGCGGCTATTGATCAGTTGGAAATCCTCGGACAAAAGGCGGGGATCCCAGTTTTTGTCAACCGTCAGGCCACCGATCCCCTTCCGGTTTGCCGGGAGGCTTTGGAGTATGCCCGCCGTAACGACCTCAGCCCGCTTGTCGTAGATACTGCCGGCCGCCTGCATGTTGACGAAGAATTGATGAAGCAGTTAACCCGGCTGGACACAGAGTTGGCACCGGACGAGGTCCTCTTTGTCGTCGATGCCATGACCGGGCAAGATGCCGTCAATAGCGCCCGGGCCTTTAACGAAGCTTTGGAAATTGATGGTGTTATTTTGACCAAATTGGACGGTGATGCTCGGGGGGGAGCCGCTCTTTCCGTCAAGGCGGTCACGGGTGTACCGATTAAGTTCGTGGGCACCGGCGAGGGAATCGACGCCCTTGAGGAATTTCACCCGGACCGGATGGCCCGACGCATCTTGGGGATGGGGGACATCCTTACCTTGGTCGAGCAGGCCCGCCAAAAGCTCGATCAGGAGACGATGCTTCGTCAACAGGAGGCTTTGAAGAAGGGGCAGTTTACGCTGGAGAATTTCCGGGAAATCCTGGAGCAGACGCAAAGAATGGGGTCGCTGACCCGGTGGTTGGGGCTTCTGCCGGGAATGTCGCAGATTACCTCCCTCATTGGGGGCGAAGACGCCGAAATCCAATTCCGGCGAATTCGCGGCATCATTGACTCGATGACCCCCGAAGAGCGACGCAACCCGAAGATCATCGACCGAAGCCGACGACGACGAATTGCGGCCGGGGCGGGAGTTGATCCCCAGGATGTCTCAATGCTCCTCAAGCAATTTGAAGGCGTGTCCGATCTGATGCGTCGGCTGACACAGATGGGGATGCGGGGGCGTCTCCAGGCCATCCAACAGCTTTCTCAGGTGCTCGCCACTAATCCGGAGGTCACAATCAAAAAGCAGAAGCAGGGAACGGGAAAACGCCTGACACCGGAGGAGCGTGCTCGCTTGCGGAAACAGCGCGAACGGGAAGAGCGGCGCCGGCGACGAGAAGAGAAGCGCCGACAGGGCCAATAGCCATAGTGTTCATTTGCGCACTACCGCAAGCACAGGAGACGAGATTTCGGGGCGGAAGATCGTAAACTGTTTCCCGCTTGACATCCTGCCCGTTGTCTGTACCCACCTGTTTATCAAGTTACTTTTCCTTTTAAGATTGTTAAGTTTGGAGGGCAATCCATGAAGAACTCAACACTACTCTGCGTCCGCGGCGGAGAAGGGTGGTTTTCCTCCCGAACTGGCCAGCCAGGCCGGTGGGCGGCACCAGGTGCCTTAGCAAATGCGTTTCCTTTGTTTTTGGTTTTGGGCTTCTCCTACGGAGTTGAGTTAACGGGGCGAGTAGCCACGCCGGTGCACGGTGCGGAATTGCCGGAGGTGTTTCGCACGGGGAAATTTTTCTGGGAGATTTCGCCGCCAATCTTGTCGGCTCGGGAACCGCTCGGTGCACAGATTTTCTTTTCGATCAAGGATCCGTCGGTTGTCCGCTTCGGCAATGCCTGGCACCTGTTTTGTACGGTTCGTGGCCGGCCACGAACTCACCAGGTCGAATATGTTATCCTTTCCGATTGGTCAGCCTCGCCGTCTGTTCGTGTGCTCCTGGGTATTACCGAGGGGTATTACTGTGCCCCGCAGGTCTTTTACTATCGTCCACACGAAAAATGGTATCTGATTTACCAAACAACCGATCCGAACCGAAAGCCCGCCCTCCAGCCAGCCTTTTCCACAAACAGTCGGTTGGAGGATCCCTCCGGCTGGTCGGCGCCCGACTTTCTTTACCCAACCGGGCCAGCTAATGTGGAAAGATGGATTGATTTTTGGGTAATTTGCGATGAGAAAAAGGCTCATCTGTTCTTTACGTCCCTGGATGGTCGGATGTGGCGGGCGGAAACCCGCCGGGAGGACTTTCCCCGTGGTTGGTCACTCCCTCAAGTGGTCCTGCAGGCGGACATTTTTGAGGCGGGACATATTTATCGGCTGAAAGGAACAGGAACATATCTTGCTGTGATCGAGGCCCAGCGCGGCTCCCGTCGGTATTACAAGGCGTATACTGCCGATAGCCTCGAGGGCAAGTGGACACCAGTGGCTGACAGTTGGGAGCGGCCGTTTCTTGGCCTTAAGAATGCCCGCTTTGCGGACCAGCCTTGGTGTCACTCTTTTAGCCATGGCGAGTTGATTCGGGCTGGGTACGACGAATTTCTCGAGGTGGATCCGCAAAACCTCACGATGCTTTTTCAGGGAGTAAGCGACGAGAACATGGCCGGCAAGGTCTACGGGGAGATCCCGTGGCAATTGGGGCTTGCTCGGTTGGCGTCTCCTGAAGACCGTTGAAAAGGGCCGGCTTGAGGGCTTGTCCGCAGGTTCGCTCTCGGCTCCGCCTTAATCCACGCATCGCGTTGACATAGCGCTTGCGACTCAGCGATTGCCAACCTGGTCCGCGTAATCGGCGGGGAGCGCGGCTTTCCACCCGGCTCGCAGCTTGCCGCTTAACTTTTGGATCAACGGTTTAAGCTCCGGCCGATAGGCTAAGTTGTCGCTCTCTCAAGGGTCAGTCTGGTGATCGCAAAGTTCGCGGGCAACTATTGAGCCAACGGCGCCCCGCCATTCCGTTTAGCGGTAACGTTCTGTCCCCATCGAATACCCTATCGCTTTGTCCCAGGGATACTGGCCAAAGGCTGCTTTTTTTCCAGGGGCGGTCGGGATTTTCTGTGAAAGGCACAAGGCTTATTCCTTCCAAACCTTCCGGAGTAGGTAGGCCACATAGCTCGCATAGGGTGGGGTAGATGTCGACAAACTCCACCAGGGCGTCAATCTTTGCGCCGGGGTTTTTCGCCCCTGGTACCCGAAAAATGAGCGGCGATCGCGTGGCCCGTTCGAAATTGGTGTGTTTACACCACAGGCCGTTATCTCCCAAATGCCAGCCATGGTCACCCCAGAGCACAACAATTGTTCGGTCCGTTAGTCCCAGCCGGTCTAAGGCATCAAGCAGTTTTCCCACCGGGGCGTCCACGTAGCTCGTCGCAGCGTAGTAGGCCCATACAAAGTCGCGCGCCGTCTCTTCTAAAAGCGGACCTTTAGCGGGAATCCCTTCATACGCGCGCAGTTCGCCCCAATCGTGGAGGGCGATGGGAGGGCAATTTCGCGGTGCCTGGGGCCACGGCGCAAGAGGGACCTCATTGCGATCATAAAGCTGGAAATATCGTGACGGTGCCACAAAGGGCAGGTGCGGTTTCAAATAGCCCACGGCGAGGAAGAACCGCCGGTCTCGGAACTTTTCCAAACGCGCGATGGCCGCGAGGGTGGTCTTGCCGTCCGGGAGGGCTTCGTCTGGCACATCTGGATCTTCCCAGGCCGGCCTCCGCACTCGATATCGTGGCGGGCTAACGCGAAGCGCTGTGCCGCTCTTTGGATCGACCTCGAGCACCTCCGTGGCAGGCCCCTGCTCCCGAGGTAGCCGTTCCGTCTCTGCTCGAATCCGGGCAATCGTCTCCGGCTTCCCGTAGGCCGGTCCGGAGGGGGACCGGTGGGGCAGACTCCAGCTCTGCCAATCGTCAAGCCCCGTTGTGGGAGAGCTTGCTTAAACCCATGGTCACGTAACCGTGCTTCTTGAAGTGTTCTGGGAGACTTACTCGGTCTGCCAGCCTCTTACGGGGGTGAGTTTGGAGGTCGTAGATTCGTGCGGAGTGCGGTCGAAGGCCGAAAAGAAGCGTTACGCGCGGAGGATTACATATGTCTTGTTGGCAAATGGGTTGTTGGCAATAAGCCCTCAAGAAAGTAAAGCCGCTTTCCGCTAACCGGTCTATCTGGGCGTCTTTATTGTGCGAAGACCATAATAGCCCAGTTCGGGCCGAAGATCATCCACGCAAATCATTAACACATTAAACTTGCCCTCGGCAGCCCAGCTAAGGGAAGGCCCCCAACCGAGTGTGTTGCCGAGCCAAAGAAGGGCAAGGAGGCTACCTGCCAGCACGGCCTCGGAAAAGCAGGATAGCGACTTCATGAGGCGATCTCCGGAAGACCTTGGTGAGGGTGGTGCGGGAGTTGGAGCTTCCCTGAGGAATGCTGGGTAAGTCGAATCTGTTTAGGCCTTTGGTCTAAAGTTACTTTTTCCGCCTCCGCTGGTAAAGCCGGTCGAGTCCCTATTTTTCGGCTGTTGGACAGGATTGTCGGCTTGAAGCTTTGTGGCAAAGTGGTAGCAGTTGATGGGCGTGGTGTCGAGAATTGGCAACTGAATCGCAGGGTTTGCTGCGTGGGAGCAAATGGACAGGCTTGATCCTATCTGGTGGCGCTTGTTTAGTCCGGCAAAAACGGCACAGCTAGTCCCATTCGATACTTAACTCACCGTAGGCGAGTATTCGTCCAACCCTTCGCTCTGGGGGCGCAACCCACCTGCGGATGAACAGTATTCGCTTCTTGGCTTTCTCCTCGCGTTAGTGAGCTAGTTAAAGCAATAAATCCCAGCCGGGCAGGCCGCGTATCAACAGCGCGGCCCGGGAATTGAGTCTAGCAACAGCTATTGCCGGATAACTTTTCTGAAACCTGGCTACTCACTCGTCCGTGTTGCCGCGGGGATGAATATTCCCTTTATTCGGCATTCACCGACATTTGACGAGTCGTAACCTTGTCTATTGCCGCGCGAGCAAAGAGATGGCACTCCTCTCCCACCTAATAACTCGGGTTGCCCTGTGGGCGATGGCACCGCAATTGCAATTCCCTGTGTGCTTGTCGGACGTTTGAACATTCGGGCAAAGTGGATCCCGTCTGAAAGTTGTCTCTTCTGGAGGTGAAGGGCCTATGAGCGCTTGTCGCGTAATGCTGGTGGCTACCTATGCAATTTGTCAACTAGTCGTCGCTTCGCAGCCCGCGCTGGGCGTGCCCATACTGCAACTATATGTCGAAGGGGGGAAGTATGACCCGGTCGGACAGAGTTGGGTGTATTCGGGTGCTCCAAATCCTGATGGGAGTGTGGACTTTCGCCTGTGGATAATCGGAAACCCGAATCCTCGCGGACCGATTTACGACGTACGCGTTTCGGTAGCTTACGCGAGTGTCCTTCGTTCCGGTGGGTATGACCTATTGTTCAGCTGGAGACCCAGCGTTACCGGAGGTTTAGGGGGTTTTTTTGATCCGTCTTATCCACCGGCGGTGAGTTTCGTCCAGGCCGGTCCGGCGGGGAGCCGTCCGGTTATTTCCGGTACCTCCCTGTTGCCTTCGCACGGCGTGTTTGGGCCCGGGACCGTTTGGCAGGAATTCCGGTTGGGTGATTTTGTCCTCAAGGATTCGCCGCTTGGAGATTTTGTGACCAGCTTCCCACAGCCTGGGAAGCTGCGTGGCCAGATCAACGTGTACGATGTTTCGGTGCGTCACACTGGTGGAATGTCGCTAATGGACTATCGGCTGCATTTCGACGCTTACGGGTATGTGTTGAGAAACTGTCGGCGCCAGCCTGTCCATGCGCCATTTTCTCACGATGCCGAGGTCAATGTCGTGCCAAATCCCCCATCTCTTGTTCTCACACTCTGGCTGCTTGCTGGCGGAGGTGTGGGATTTATCAGGCACTATTTTCGGCACAAGTTGGGAGGGACATAGAACGCCGAGAGCCATACGTTCTGGCCGGAAGACCGCGTCGTTTAACTAAACCCCCTCGGTAAACGACGGTTCATTGAGACTCGCGGGCATGTTCTTTTTTCACAGCTTTCTGGAACAAAATTCCCGGAAGGGTCGTAGAAGTCTTAGCGGGTCGGCTCGGAAGCGGGCTAGGATACTTTGGCTTGGATTTGACCTTCCGAGGAACCGATGGCTAAGGAATTGCGACCCTGGTTTGCGGTGTTGAGAGAGAGACTCCTCCGAAAGAGCTGCAAATTAACCGGGAACTTCAACTTAGCGAGCGTCCCACGTGCGCAGCTACCTAGAGCGTTGCTGCTTGTCGCACTCTTCGCCCTCGTAAGTAGTGCCTGGGGCCGTGTTTCCGCTGCCCCAATATTGCAGCTTTATATCGAAGGGGTGAACTTCCGGCCTGATGACCGAACGTGGGTCCTGGAATTGCCGCCTTCGCCGGCAATCGAATTTCGACTTTGGGCTGTAGGGGCGACGGACAATTTCGGCTCCATTTTCAACGTCCGGCTTTCCGCAGCCTATCCAAGTAGTTTAAGGTCGGGGAGCAATGACCTCGCCTTTCTGCTGACTCCGGCTACAACCGGCGGTTTGGGCGGATTCACTGATCCTTCGACTCCCTCAGTACCCGTTTTTTCGGGCTCCGGCGGCCCCGGTACCACGCCCCTGATCTTCGGCAGCACTTATTTGCCCAGCCACGGAGTTTTTGGCCCAGACACAGTATGGCAAGAATTCTCGCTTGGCGATTTCACCTTAAGAGATTCGCCAATCGCTAATTTCGAGAACTCGTTCCCAGCCCCGACGGCAGAGCTGGGTCAGATAAACGTTTACCGGGTGCGCGTGAGTTACCCGAGTTTGCTGCCCGAAGGTACCACAATTCATTTCGATGTTTATGGCGTTGTGGAGGGGCGAAGGGAGCCCCGGCCCGTGTTCGGACCTCCCTCACACGACGCGGAAATCAGGATTGATCCGGCGGTCATTCCAGTGCCTCCGACAGTGCTCCTTGCAGTCTCGATGGGAGTGAGTTGGGGGCTGGCTCGGGCGCTCATTGCGCTGCGTTCCCGCCGAAAGAAGCGCCCGGGCGGAGGTGCCCAATAACGTTACAAACGGCGTGGCCATTAGTATTCCGATGAATTCGATGGAGATTACTTTCTTTCGTACCGGCGGCTGAAGGAGCGTAGCTCTGCCGGGTTACCTTCCAAGACCTTGCATGCCGAGGGAGCTTTGATAGATCGGCAGGTAGATTGTTTTTTGGCACTTCCGAATACGCATAAAGGCTTCGTTGCCCCACGGCCGCGGTATCGGGGAGGGTAGCTCCATATGGGGCAGAACTTGGGCCTCAGCCGTGATTGAGAGGTGCGCGTAGGCTCTTAAGGGATCGCCCCGCCCGTGCCTATTTCCCGCGAGATGGGCTGCCTTTGAGGAGATGTGGGCTGTTGGGCCCTCGGGGACCGCGGGAGAACCCGCCGAAGTAACCCGGGGCATCTGAGTTCTTGCGATTTCTAAGTGAGCTATCTAAAACGCGCCGCGGCCTTCGTCGTTACGTTCGGCATTCTCCCTGGCAACTTAACACATAACCTTGGTTAGTCGGGAAGATAACCAGCACCGAGAACTTGTATTCTTCCTCGGCCGGCATTGCTCGCTTTTCATATCGACTTCTGGTAACCTCTATCCCATCGGTCAGCGAAAGAACGTAAAATGAGTGGGAACGGGGTCGAGTGACCCTCGGGGCGTAGCTCAGCCTGGTTTAGAGCGCTTGGTTCGGGACCAAGAGGTCGCTGGTTCAAATCCAGTCGCCCCGACTTGGGACCTGGGTGTTCGCAGCTAATTTCAAGGATCTGCAGTGAGGCCACGGCGGCTCAGGGAGACGAGTTCCCGGCCGCCGGTTTTCTTTCGGCCATTTTTCGAACTCGGAGGGTTCCTCTGCAACTCATTTTCGGCGGATCCGGAGGGGACGGCCCCGCCAACAGACGCTTCGAGTCTCCCCTGGACGCCTTCTTGCCGAATGGTGGTTTCTCCTAAAGGACCGGTACGAATGGTCTTTCGCTACCCGCATTCCTACGTGATCAATGTTGTGGCTGACGATCGACCCGGCATTGTCGCGGCCGTGAGCAATGCAATTGAGCAGCTTGGTGGCAATATTGACGCCTGTAGCCAAACGGTTTTGGCCGGTTATTTCACTTTGATCATGATTGTCAGTTTTCCGGAGAAGCTCGATGCGGCCCTGATTGCCGGGCGAATTGAACGGGCCGACACGAGCGGCCGAGGTTACGACGTAGTGGTTCGGCCCACAATCCCCCCAGATCAATTTGTCCCGCGACCGGAGTGCGATCGATTTGTCATCACAGCTTTCGGCAAAGATCAACCGGGGATTGTCCGTCGGTTTAGTGAGTATCTGGCGGGGAAAGATATAAACATCGTCGACCTTTACGGAGATCATTCAGGGGACGAGTTTGTGCTCATTGGGCAGCTTGAGATTCCCAAATACTGGGACATCCGTATGCTCCAGGCCGATCTGGAGCAGATGGGGCAGGAACTGGGTTTTACCGTGAAGTTGCAGCACGAAAATATCTTTGTCGCTACCAATCAGTTACGCCTTTACGGGACGCCGCCGGGCCAGACGAGCCATGCTTCGCACCGACGAGATTTTATCCACGATTGAAATGCTCCATGCGGAGCATTTGGATGTCCGCGCTGTCACGCTTGCGCTTAACGTGGAGGATTGCGCGGCACCGAGCGTAGACCTTCTTTGCCGCAAGCTGCGGAACAAAATTCTTTCCCGAGCAAGCCGACTGGTGGAAGTCTGCGACCGTGTGGGAGCCAAATACGGAATTCCTGTTATCAACAAGCGTTTAGCTATTTCGCCAGTAGCTACGATTCTGGCAGGACATGGCCAAACGGCGGCATTGCAAGTGGCAAAGACGTTGGACAGTGTGGCCACCGAGATAGGAGTGGACTTTGTCGGCGGATTTACGGCGCTTGTACACAAGGGAATTACACCGTCGGATGCCGTAGTGATTCGTTCTTTGCCGGAGGTACTCTCGCAAACGGAGCGGGTTTGTGCCTCGGTCAATGTGGCCTCGCGTCACGCAGGGATCAATATGGATGCAGTTCACGAAATGGGCCACATTATCCTCAAGATTGCTCAAGCCACGGCCGATCGGCATGGGTTCGGTTGCGCTAAGCTTGTGGTTTTTGCGAACATTCCTGAGGACAATCCCTTCATGGCGGGGGCTTATATGGGTCCCGGCGAGCCAGAGGCCGCGGTAAACATCGGTGTATCTGGGCCGGGCGTGGTGTGTAGCGCCCTGAAGCGCCGCATTGCCATGGACAAGAACCTAACCCTTGGTGACCTGGCGGAAGAAATCAAGATCACCAGCTTTCGTGTAACCCGGGTTGGCGAACTGATTGGTCGCGAAGTAGCTGCCGAGCTCGGTGTGGCTTTTGGCATTGTTGACCTTTCGCTTGCTCCCACGCCAACGGTGGGTGACAGTGTGGGTGAAATTCTTAAGACGCTGGGGATTGCCAAGATTGGGGCCCCCGGTTCGACCGCCGCCATTGCCATGTTGACGGATGCGGTGAAGAAAGGCGGCCTTTTTGCGTCCAGTTCGGTGGGAGGGCTAAGCGGGGCGTTTATCCCGGTGTGTGAGGACGCGGCCCTTGCTGAGGCCGCCGGTGCCGGACACCTGGTTATCGAAAAGCTTGAAGCAATGACGGCTGTTTGCTCGGTGGGGTTGGATATGATTCTCCTGCCGGGGGACACGCCGCCGGAAACGATTGCAGCCCTCATTGCCGACGAGATGGCCATCGGCGTCATCAACGACAAGACGACCGCGGCCCGACTGATCCCGGTGCCGGGGGCAAAGGCCGGCGATTGGGTTCACTTTGGCGGATTGTTTGGCTCGGCCCCCGTTATGGACGTGAGAAATGCGGGCGCAAGCGCCCAGTTCGTCCACTTTGGTGGACGCATCCCTGCACCCTTGCAGTCGCTTAAGAATTAAAAGCTCAGCTTTCTCTGGAGAAAAGCCGGCGATTTCATTTGCTATGAAATCGCTCCCGCCCGCATCTCGTTGAAAATACCTTGATGTTTACTCGGTTCCAAGTGAGGAGATTGCGGTCAGCTCGGGGCGAAGAAGGGCGCAGAGCCTAATCGGCTTATGGCTGCTTAACCTACGGTTGATGCCCGATGTCACCTGACCTTGGTACAGCAACGAGAGTCTAGGCCGCAGAGCGGGAAAAGTGCCGAGGTTGGCACTGCCGTAGCGCAAATGGGCCACTAAGGGTTCGGAAGCAGGCAGGGTGGCCGCATTCAAACTGTTCGCCGCTATAGACGAGACTCATATCGCGCACAAAGCGAGAGTTCGGGCGTATTCGCAGCTGGGGCTTTGCCCGGTATATAAGCCTTGCAAGTCCCGAGGATAGGGGTGCTAGTTGCGCCGCCGGCCTGACTTGGTGCGGCTAGTCCTCGCAATTGGCACAGCTTACCGTGAATACCAAGACCGCCTACGAAGCCTAATCACCCTGCAGGCGATATCGTCGTGCTTTTTATCGGAAGTAGAGGTCTTGAGAAAACCTCCCCTTAACTACGCGTCAAGCTGTGGAAGAGATCAATGAGACGACGCGTAATCGGACCGGGTTTTCCGGTTCCGATGATCCGAAGGTCAATTTCCACTACCGGCACCACTTCCGCTGCCGTTCCGGTTAGGAAGCACTCGTCCGCCGTATACAAGTCGTGTCTTGTCAACGGCACTTCATGTACAGGAATCCCCTCCTTTCTGGCCAGGTCGATGACCGTTGCCCGGGTGATTCCCTCCAAAATCCCCGCATCTCGTGGCGGAGTAAAGATTTCCCCCCTGCGGACGATAAAAATATTCTCGCCCGTGCACTCCGCTACTTCCCCTTTGTGGTTTAGCATAAGCGCCTCAGCGCAGCCGGCTTGTTTGGCTTCGATTTTGGCCAAGATGTTGTTGAGATAATTGAGCGACTTAATCCGGGGACTAAGAGCGGCCGAATGGTTGCGAATCGTGCTTGCTGTGACGATCCGCAAGCCGTTACGGTAGACTTCCTCCGGATAAAGCTTAATATGGTCCGCGATGATGATGACCTGAGGAGTCTGGCAGAAATCCGGATCTAGTCCCAAATCGCCAACACCCCGAGTGACTACTACCCGGACATAACCTTCCTTAATGCCGTTAATTGCCAGCGTTTGTTCAATGGCCGCCGCCATTTCGTCCTTTGACATGGGAATGGTGAGGCGGATGGCCTTAGCCGACTCCCACAGCCGATCTAAATGCTCGCGCAATTTAAAAACTTTGCCGCCGTAACTCCGGATCCCTTCGAAAACACCATCACCGTAAAGAAGACCGTGATCAAAGACGCTGATTGTCGCCTGTTCTTTGGGATAATATTTTCCGTTGATGTAAACCTGGAGACTCATAAGCGGTGCAGACTCCGCCTCGCGATGGGTGGAATTGGCAGTCGCTAATTGACCGGGTTTGCCACGGATGGCCCTCGGTTAACCGAAGGGACAAAAATGCCGCAGGTAAAAGCTGGCTTATTTTAGCCGATCGTGCTTGGTCCGGTAGGTGGCAAAAGAAATGACAACGTGCGAGCCACGATTGGCCGCGAAGAAAAAATTGGCGACAACACGCAATTGCGCACCTTGCCGGAGCGGCCCGCTGTGCCGGCCTTAGCTTGCCGGATAAAGCCGGCCATCAAACAACTGCAAAATGCGATCGGCCGACTGGGCCACCTGCGGATCATGGGTGACCATGACTATAGTGAGCTTTTCTCGGCGGTTCAAGGCACGCAGAAGATCCAAGATTTCCCAGCCGGTCTTGCGATCCAAGTTCCCCGTGGGTTCGTCAGCGAAAAGCACGTCGGGCCGGTGCACAAGCGCGCGGGCGATGGCGGTCCGTTGCATTTCTCCGCCGGAAAGTTCCCTCGGCTTATGATGCGCTCGGTGGGCCAGTCCTACCGCCTCCAACCATTGCCACGCTTGTCGGCGAAAACTCCGCCAACGAGTCACTAGGCCCAGAGGACCATGACCAATCATAAGCGGCAGCATCACGTTTTCTAATGCTGTTAGCTCGGGCAGGAGATGGTACATCTGGAATACCATCCCAAAGTGCCGATTCCGGAGGCGGTCTCGGCCACGCGCGGAGATGTTATCAATCCGCCGGGTGCGGAAGTGAATCTCGCCTTCGTCGGGACGGTCGAGTGTGGCAAGGAGGTGAAGGAGCGTACTCTTGCCAGAGCCGCTGTGGCCGACAATCGCCAGGAATTCGCCCGGAGTAACCTCCAGGTCAAGCCCTCGGAGGACTTCTACCCGAGTGGATCCCCGAACGAAACTCTTATAAAGTCCCCGGGCAGCAAGGATCGCCTCGATTGGCTGGACGGGGTCCGCGACTTGTCGCCGTTCGAGCCGATGAGGCGCGGGCTGAAGCGGAGGGGCGCCCACCGCTGGGGCCAGTGCCGCAACCTCTGGGCCCACATCTGGCAAGTCACCGGGCAGACCGCAACCCGCGGGAGATACTTGTTCATTCCGGTCTTGTTCATTCGGGGTAACTAATCCGGAAAACGCCCGTGCATCTTCTCCAAGGGAATTGCGTGCGGCAAGCGCCTGACTTTCGACGGAGCTTATCCCCCAAGCCTTTCTTGCGCCCCGGCCCTCAGTGGATGGCAAAGCGGTTATCGCTGAGCTTTCGGGCTTTTGCGGCGTCACTTGAGGGGAGAGGCTTTGAGCATGCGAGGGCAGATGCGGCTGATCGATGCGAATAAGTTTTCTTTGGTCAGGTTGGGAGGCAAGAAAGTCCGCGTCTAGGTCGTCGGAAAAGTCAGCCTGATGGAGCCAATTCTCTCCGATGGAGCTTCTGGCCGGGGGAGCGCCTGGATCACCCGCTTGAGCCCCGAGGGTTCCGCTTGTGCGGGGCACCGTGTCTTTTTCTGCCGCGTCACGGTAGGCCGGCCGGTTGGCTCGGGGCGGATGCTCGTCCATGGCGGCTTGCTATCTCCTGGGAATGAGGTGGGTTATTCGTACCTTAAGGCTTGGACCGGATCCAACCTCGCTGCCCGAAGTGCCGGCACCACACTGGCCAAGATGGCGATCGCGATGGCTCCGCCGACAATCCAAGCGACGGTTGCCGGCTCCACAATAGTGGGAATACGGTAGAAGTAGTAAATCTCGGGATCAAACAACGGCCGACCGGTCAGTCGACCGAGGTAATCTGCGATTTCGTTGATGTATCGCACAAGTAAAAGCCCAAGTACTAGCCCCATTCCGGATCCGACTATTCCCAGCGCTAACCCATAACCGAGAAAGATTGCCTGCACACCCCAGGCAGATGCTCCCAGCGACTTGAGGATGCCAATATCCTTGGTCTTTTCGACCACAATCATCAGGAAGATTGCCAGAATGCCAAATCCGGCGACGGCGATGATCAGAAAAAGGAGCACGTTGAGGATCGCCGTCTCCATCCGCACAGCGGCGAGCAAGGCGCTTTGTTTATCTTGCCAGGTGCTCACCACATAAAGGTCCGGTGGGAAGGCGGCCTGAAGTTTGTCGCGAATTGTAGCGGGGTCTATACCCGGTTTGAGCCGAATCTGAATAGCGTTGACATATCGAACACCAGTTGCCCGGTCAAACATGCCCCGCTTTTCTTGAAGGGCAGCAAGCGGCACGAAGACGAAGCTTGCGTCATATTCGGCCATCTTGCTTTCGTAAAAATCCACAATGGTAAAAGTGTCGTGGATGACCGCGAGCCTTCCGCCCTTGGAGGGGTCGGCAGCATTGGGAAAGCTGAGGATCACATCATCGCCGGGCAGCAGAAAGAATCGGTCGCGAACCTGCCCGGTGGCATCAACATGCCGATCACACGCGAGGGCAATTCCCAGCACAGCCCCGGTGTGCTGCTGGGTGGCCATATCAAACGTTTTCTCATCGCGGCTGCGATGAGCAAGAAAGGGATCATCAACGGTCGGTGCGCCGGAAGGATCAACGGGAAGTGCAAAGGGATCTGCGCCGTTACTGGGCCGGTCAGGCTCTGCGTCGAGAGCACCCGTGGGCCAAGTGTGGGGGTATGACTCGTTGTTTTGTGCCATTAAGGGTTCTTCTTGGGCCGCACCACGCGGTGGACTAGGAGCCGGAGCGAAATTGGGCGGAGCGCTTTCTGCTAGTGATTGCCTTTCGGACGGTGGGGCTTGTCGCAACGGATTGGCCAGGTTTGTGCTCTCACCGGGTAAAGCACCTTGTCCACCGGCAGCCGTGGAAGTTCGTGGTGGGGTTGGCACTGGCTCTGTTTCCACTGCAAGGCCGATATCGGCCCCGTTTGTCGGGGACTCCGAGTAGTTTGTGGTCGCTTCTGATCGGGGGGTGGTTTCCAGCCATGATCCCCGGTTGAGCCGGTAAGACTCCTGGAGCTCCTTTTGGATACGTCGGAAGGCGGCCAAACGTCGGCGGTATTCCCACCCTGCGATGGCCATTGCCTGGCGGTCGGGCCCTCCGTGAAGGGATTGGTGGTCATATGTGTCGTATCCGCCCTCCCGGAGTTGGAAATCTACTTTGCCAGCCCGATGGAGCGGATGTTGAAGATATTTAGCGAAATCGCTGACCTGGGCATGAGTCTCTGGATCAACACCAATAAGTTGAACTTGGCGGGTAATCCATTCATCCCCGATTTGAAAACTAAGCATCGCGGGCACAACAACGGTGGGCGTCATTCCGGCGATTTCGCTGCCGGCTATCGCCCGGATCCGCTCCATGTGCCAGTCGGGATTAGGAAAGCCGTTGAGGCTTCGGGCCTCTAAGACCACATCGGAGAGGATACCGTGGATCCGTTTTTGCATTTCGGTGGTAAAGCCCGACATGACCGCGTTGACAACAATCATCGTGGCCACGCCGAGCATTACGCTCACCACGCAGACGAGAGCAATCCAGCGGGTGCGCAAATATCGCAAACAAAGGAGAAGCTGATACATCGAATACCTTCCTTGGTCGGAAGACTCCTACTATAGACCTTGCATGAATGATCGGTATGCCCCGAGGCCGCCTCCCCCGCTTAACTCTCTGAACCCGAAAGTTTCGGGGAAGATGCTCCATCGGGGTGAACGTCCGCCGGTTCCGGCCGCAAAAGCGGAAAGAGAATCACCTCCCGAATGGATTGGCAATTAGTCAACAGCATCACCAATCGATCAATTCCAATTCCCAATCCTCCGGCTGGAGGCATCCCGTGCCGAAGCGCCCGGATAAAGTCCCGATCCATCCGGGCCATGGATTCTTCTTCCGGCAGTCCCTCCAACTGACGGCTAAAAAGCTCCTCTTGCAAATCGGGATCGTTGAGCTCTGTATACGCGTTGGCAATTTCCATCCCTTGTACGAAAAGCTCGAACCGCTCGGCTATGGTGGGATCATCTCGCTTTCGCTTAGTGAGGGGACAGATCCCGGCGGGATAGTCAAGCACGAAGATGGGCCCGGCCAACTTTGCCTGAACAAACTCCTCGAACAGCTCGTTTTTAACAACATCGATGTGCTTGCCCTCGGGCGGGATGCCCCGCTCGGCTGCGCAGCGCCGAACTGCCGCCTCGTCCAATGGGTCGATACCGAGGTGCTCGGCCAAAAGCTCGTGGTACGTCCGCCGCGCAAAAGGCGGAGTAAAGTCAATGACTGTTTCTCCCCACGGCAACTCCAACGACTGACCAGTGGCGGCAATGGCGTCAACAATAATTTGCTCTGTCAAATCCATCATCGTGTGGTAGTCCCCGTAGGCCTGGTAAGCCTCAAGCATGGTAAATTCCGGATTGTGCCGGGGACTAATTCCTTCGTTTCGATAGACGCGACCGAGTTCGTAAACTTTTTCGAACCCACCTACTAATAGCCGTTTGAGGTGGAGTTCGAGAGCAATCCGCAAGTAAAGTTCAATCCCTAACGCATTATGATAAGTGACGAACGGCCGGGCCGCCGCCCCACCGGCTACGGTGTGGAGTGTCGGACCTTCCACTTCGACAAAGCCTTCCCTGGCCAGCGTGGCCCGGATTGAGTCGATGATTCGACTTCGCATGAGGAACCGTTCGAGCACGCCCTCCGTGTGGATGAGGTCCAGGTAGCGAAGGCGTTGTCGAAGATCTGGATCGGTCAACCCCTTGTGCTTTGCCGGCGGAGGGGCCAAAGCTTTGGTCAAGATGTACAGGTTTTCGGCGAAGATAGTAAGCTCGCCCGTCTTGGTGTGTTTTAGCTCACCATCAACCCCGATAATGTCTCCCAGATCGAAGCACTCGGCCAAAGCCCAATTGGCTTCGCCCACTTGCTGTTTGCCGATAAGCACCTGAATTTTGCCGGTCCAATCCCAGATGTCTAGAAAGACGATTTTTCCAGCGCGGCGTTGGAGAAGAATGCGACCGGCAGCTCGGACGCGCGGACCTCGCTCGATCAGCTCCTGGCCGCCGGCGCCATCGGACGACTGCACTTTCACGATGGAGGATTCCAGCTGGCGGATCTGGCCGATTGACAGTCGCCCATCGAACCTCTGGCCAAACGGGTCGTGTCCGAGCTGACGGATTCGCTCAAGCTTTTGCCGTCGCGCGGCCTCAAGGGCCGCAAGGCTTGTTCCTTCCGGTGTCACTTGTCGCGAATACTATCCTGTTGTGTTTCGTGCCTAAGAAGGTGCGTCAGCAAGTTGTTTGGCAAAAGCCCAAACTGCTTAACTCTTCAAGCAGCGGTCCTCATCGCCGATGCCGAGGCGGCTCACCGGGGCTGGTTGCCACATGGGAAAGGGAGGGCAACTTCGCGGGTGCTTGACCGCGGGCCATCTTCCCCGGCGGCTCCGAGACAATCTTTCCCCGATCTTCGTTCACTAGCCAGCGAGACGGGATCGGCCGCCGAATAAAAATTCATAAAAATCATAGTTATGCTAATCTACCGCCCGTGCTCCGCCCGTATCCCCCGAACTTGCCTTTGCCAGTGATCCAACCACTCTACTTTTTAACGCATAGCTCGTGAATTGCCCAAAACTCCCCAATTGAACCGCGACCTTGATACCCCCGGAACCCTCTCTACGCTGAATCTACCTAGCCCTCCCTGGCCAGGTGGCGTTTCCCCACCGCCCACTGGATGCTGAAGTCCCCTCCCCACGCCTGACTCGCCGGCCGCGAGGTAGCCGATGTTTGTCAAATTTGATCAATCTTTGCGTTGGGCGGAGCAATCAAGGTGGGCGATTCTGTATGATCTTAGAGGTGCAGTCAATCCGGGTTTGTGTGCCAACCCAGTCTTTGGTTTTTTGGGGCTCTCCGTTGGTAGGTTTCGGGGGCGCCATCGGTCGGTTGGAGGTAAGGGCCCATACGAACTGTTTGGCGGTAAGGGTTCGGTGCCCTATTAACAACCAGACCGCGATGAAGCACCGGCTAGCTTGTGCTTTCGGGGTCGGAATTTGGCCGGAAAGACGGCTATCCTCCGGCGAAAGTGTGGGCGGGGGACCGAAATCGAAATAGGTGCCGAGCGTTTTTCGGAAACTGGTGCTCAGACCCACACACGTTGGTTCTTTTAGCACAGGAAGGAGCTGGATGACGTCGAGGGAACGCGTAATTCGCTCGCTTTTGTGGCAGCCGGCGGACCGAGTTCCGCGACAAATCGTTTATGCCCCGGCTGGGGAGGGGGAGATGCCACCGGATGTGGCGGAGATATGCTGCCGGTATCCGATGGACATCGAACGGGCGGAATTTCAGTTACCGCGAGGCGAACGGGTTTCCGGGAAGCGGGGCCAGGTTGGTCAGTATGTTGACGACTGGGGATGCACCTGGGAAATCCGTGATAGCTCCTTGCGCTGTCGACTTATCCACAGCCCCCTGGCGGACATCGGAAAGCTCAGTCGATACCAGCCGCCGCTTGAGATTCTCAAACGCTGGAACCTTGGTCCCGTAAGCCAACAGTGTGCAGAAAGCTCGCGGTTTATCGTGGCCTTTTGTGAGGGGCGACTTTTCGAACGAATTTGCTGGCTGAGGAGTCGAAGCGCTGCCGTTGGGGACTTACGCAAGGATAGCAAACCCATCCGCAAGCTTTTGGCGATGGTCCAGGAATTCTGCCTCCGCGAAGTGGAGCTCTGGTGCAGCAGCGATGTGGATGGGGTCATTCTTTCCGACGGTTGGTGGGCAGAGCAGCCTTCGATCGATGTGGGCCTTTGGCGACAGGTTTTTAAGCCAATCTACCGGCAAATGTGCGAAATGATCCGCCGGGCGGATAAGTTTGTGTTCTTTGACGTCCACGGGCCATGTGCGGAGGTATTACCGGATCTGGTGGAGATAGGGGTGGATGCCCTTGGCGTGGACTGGCAGTGCTTGCCATTTGAGGAGATTTTGCCGCAATACCGCGGAAAGGTTGCCTTCTGGGTGGGGCCGGTGGACCCAAGTGCTGTAGCTCAGTTGACACCGGACCAGGCTCGGGAGGGGGTACGTCGGCTGCGACGCATTTTGCAGGGAAACAACGTCGGGCTAATCGCTCGCTTTCGGTGGACGCCGTCAACGAATTTCAAGACGATGGTGACCTTCTACGAATATTGGCTCGAGCCTGCCTCGGCTCTGTTGGCAGCGGCTACCTCAGGCACGCAGCCACAACAAGAAAAAGCAGGGCAACCGGCCGGGGCGTCGGCGCCGCAGGCTTCTCAGTCCAAAACAACCTCAAGCAGTAAGTAACAGGGGCGCTGCTTCCCTTAAGATCGGCTGGGCTCGAAGAAGCACGTACGTAGGCAGGCTATGTCCCTTGGCCAACGAGTTCGGTCGGCCGGTGAGGACGGGAGGAAGGACGGTTCGCTCTTGGTGACAAGCGGAGCGGCTACGCACTCCTTGGGAAAAACAAGTTGCCGCTGCTGTGACCCTCCCTTCGCTTGGTTTATTTACTCCGGCGGTAAAATTGCTGGGTTAAAGCCCAGAGTAACGCGGCGGCTATCGAAGCAGGAACGAACCCCAAAACGAACAGATTTGTCCACAAGAGGAAGTTGGCCGATCGGGTGGCCTCGGCCGCCAGGGCCAGGATGTACCCGGCGTAAACGACTATAAAAAGTCCCCCTTCCACGCGGTCAATCCGTCCGCCACTCCAAAATACCGGAAAGCAAAGCACCGAAGCGCCGAGTAGGGTAGGAAAATCGAGCCGAAGGAGTTGTTCATTTACCGCAAGGCCGCCCGGCGCCAGTAAACATGCGGGTGCGAGGACGGCAACGACGTTAAGGATATTGCTTCCCACCACGTTGCCCACGCAGATATCCGCGTTGCGCTTGATGGCGGCGGCTAAGCTGGTTGCTAGCTCTGGCAGACTCGTTCCGGCGGCAACCAGGGTCAGTCCGAGGACAAGCTCTGGCACGCCTGCCAAACGGGCAAGTCGAACTGCCCCGCTGACCGTCCATTCGGATCCAATCCACAAGAGTGTTATACCGATTGCGCAGAAAACCACTGCGGCAAAAGGCCCCGCCCAAGACCCAGGGGCCTGTGGCACTACCTCGCTTTCAAGCGATTGCCGAAACTGGGTATGCTCTCGTCGAGCTTGAGTCACAAGCCAGCTCATGTAAAACAAAAGGGCGATTAAGAAGGTGGCTCCTTCCAACCAGCCCAGGTTCTTGCGTGAACTAAGTCCCCATAGCCCGGCGGCGACCACGATCATCAACGGCACCTCGTAACGCACAAGCCGGGCGCTTACTTCCAAAGGTTGAAGCCATGCCGCAATCCCGAGTATGACCAGGATGTTGAAAATCCCGCTGCCGACCACGTTGCCAAGGCCCACGTCCGCGGTGGAGCTTATGACCGCCTGGACGGTCACAGCCAGTTCCGGCGTGCTCGTTCCGAGGGCCACAACGGTTAGGCCCACGACGAGGGGTGGGATCCCCAGAACCACAGCTAAGCGGGCAGCGCCGAAAACGAGGCGTTCCCCACCACAGTAAAGAAGGGCTAGTCCGCCAATCAATTGGAGCGCGGCAAATAAGTAAGCGGCAGGCGACATGGTGCGTTTATAATCTAAGCTACTTTCTTGCTAGCCGCCCGATAGAGGTAGGGATTCATCGTGGGATCGTTGTACATTTTCATCTGCCGATAAAGCTTGTGGCGCTTCCGACCAGCGAAAATATCCTCCAGGAGCTCTGTCAACGCCTGAGTTAGGTCGGCGTGCTGCAGACGAAGCACTTCGACCCGTTGCGCTGCCTTTTCACGGTGCGCCCGGTCGGCATCCGGACGCTCCGCCTGCTCGGCCATATGGTAGATCCGAAGCGCCAGGATTGACAGCCGATCTATGACACTGCCCGGTGTCTCTGTATTCATTCGCGCACCGGGCTCAGTAACGACACCCCTTATAGCAAGCTCCGCGAGGATCCATTGATCAAGGTTTTCAATTAGATCATTACGGCGCTGGTTCAGCCGATCTATTTGCCTTTTGACCGCGGCAATCTCGCTATCAGAAGCCTCCGGCGAGCGGGCTTTATCCTCCTCGTGCCACAGCAAGAAATTCTGCCTGTGTTGATCACACACCAAGGCAAGAAAACCTGTGTACGGGTTGTCAAGGGCGTGGACGTGCCAGCGCTTAGTGCACTCGGCTTGAAGACCGACGATCTGTGCTGCTAGTCTCACAGGATCGTCGAAGCAAGGATCACAGGTGGGGCCTTGGGTCTCACGGCCATCCGCGGGACACGCATTTTCATCCATGATGAGGACTCCTCGTCATTTGTGAACAAAATGACCAGCCTCGATACGGCAAAACAGCCGCTTTAACTTGCGGCTCTCGGCCGCAACGTGGGCGAGAATCATCCCGCGGCAACGCCTGGTGGTGCTATCGGAACCGGCCGGTCAGCCGCGTTTGAGAAGCTCGGTTGCTACCTGCTCAAAGAACCGCACGCACTCTGCCAGGTCGGGCAGGTTGTTTTCCCAGTTGTGTTCATACTCGGCAGAGAACACACCCCGGAATTTTTGCCGGTAAAGTTCTTCGAGAATAGCGCGCATATTTGCTTGGCCGGTTCCCCACGGCACATCATGCGCTCCTTCCCGGCCGTATTTGTTTAGGTCCTTAAGATGGAAGGAAATGATCCGCCCTTCCAATTTGCGAATGGCTTCTAAGGGATTAATCCCGGAGCGCATCCAGTGTCCGGTGTCCGCGCAGGCACCGATTCGTTTACTTCGTCCTTGGCAAACCTTAAGAACCGTGTCAGGATTCCAATACCGCGAAGGCTCGGGGTGGTTATGAAGGGCGACGTTAATCCCGTACTCCTCTGCCAACTTCTCGATAAGATCGAAGGCCTCAAACGGCGGCTCGGAGACGATAGTTTCCACCCCCATGTCTTTGGCAAAATCGAACACGCGCCGGCAAGCGGCTTCGTCGTTGGGCAGGCCCACCACACCGTAACAAACGAGCTGAATATCCAATTCTTTTAGCCGAGCCTTAACCTCCTTTCTGATCTCCGGAGGCATCCTGTCGTTGGTTTGGGCGTCGGGGCGATCGGGACTCAGGCGCTGGCCGGGGTACATCTCCACGTAGCGGAGGCCAAGCTGTTTGATTTTGTCCAGGGCCTCAAAGAAGGTAAAACGGTTGAACGTGTACGCTTGACAGCCAAGTCGCCAGCCGAGCTTTTCCGCGTTGGGTGCCCCGGCAGCAAGTATTTGTGCCTGAGCCGTCAACATGCTGGAAAGAGACACGCCGGCACCCGCTGCACCCAATCCCACAACGAATTCCCGCCGGTTAAGATCCTTCATGGTGGTACCTCCGCCTCGTGGTGTTTGCCAACAATAAGTCAACTTGCGTGATTTAGCTTGCTCCGCCCAAAAGACCTCGGCTGCCTCCCGGCGCTACCGAAATTTTCAAATATCGGTTTTTACCCCCACCGTCCACGGACTCAAGCGAGGAAAGGTGGGACGGAAGGTGCTCGACTCGGAGCCGCCCGTTTTGGCGAGGACCTTCGCTTCCCACCCAATCGGTCTTCACAAAGCGGCCTTTGCCACGCTGAATTTAGTTGATCATGATGATCAGGGAAGGGCCGCAATACAAGATGGAAAAATCCGATGGTCAGGTCTTCCCGAAGGGTGGAAGCAACTGCCAGGTTTGAGAGGACGGAAACTAGTTCCCGAACCCTTTCCAGCCGCGCTTTGTGGTATCACGGCGGCTTTCAGAGGCGGACGCGCCTAGCTCATCGCAGACACACGGGCCGGCCACTTTACTTGCGTTTTGCCGGCCCTTCGGGAGCGACGTAGCACATAAAACTACGGGGCACCAATTCCACTTTGCCTGCTTGCGGGAATGCCGGCCCATCAAGCTCCGGATAAATATCCCCTGGCGGATCCACTGCCGTATTGATGAAAAGGCGCCACGGCAGAAAAGCCACCGGCTCGGGCAGGACGAACTCCCGAGGGTCATTCCCAGCATGAAACATCATGAGCAAGTGATGGTTCGGAGTGGTTTGATCGGGAATGGCGGGCACGGCCCCAAGGAAGCATACCAAGCTGTGCGCATCGGGTCGCCAATCCATTGGCCGGCCTGAAGGGTCAAACCACATGACATCCGGAAGTCCGCCGGGCTGGCGCGGCAGGCCCGTAAGAAAGTTCCGCTGCCGCACAGTCGGCTCCCGACGACGGAAGGCTACCAGAGTCTGAACAAATCGTACAAGGCCCTGGTTTTTCTTTACGAGCGTCCAATCGAACCAGGAAATCTCGTTGTCTTGGCAATAAGCGTTGTTGTTGCCTCGCTGCGTTCGGCGACACTCATCGCCGGCCAGGATCATTGGAACGCCTTGGCTGAGAAGCAGTGTAGCCAAGAAGTTCCGAATCTGCCGGTAGCGAATGGCCTCGATACTGGGCTTCCGGGTAGGACCTTCCACACCATAGTTGCAACTGTAGTTGTTGTTTTCCCCGTCGCGGTTGTCCTCGCCGTTGTCTTCGTTGTGCTTTCGGCTGTAGGTCACCAAGTCATTCAGGGTGAAGCCATCGTGACTGGTGACGAAGTTGATGCTGTGGTACGGTCGACGGCCACCCGGTTGGTAAAGGTCGCTTGAGCCGGCAAGACGCGTAGCAAGGGCGCCAACCGTGTCCGGATCACCCCGCCAGAACCGGCGGACATCGTCGCGATAACGGCCATTCCACTCGGCCCAGCGAGGTCCGACCACGGCATCGGGCCAGCGGAAGCTCGCGAAAGTGCCCACCTGATATGCCCCGGCGGCATCCCACGCCTCGGCAATAATTTTTGTGTCCGCAAGAAGAGGATCTTCGGCGATTGTTTCCAAAAGAGGGGGGTTCGGCACGAGATTACCGTTACGATCTCGGCTAAGAATCGACGCCAAATCGAATCGGAACCCGTCAATGTGGTAGTTATGCACCCAGTAACGCAGGCAGTGGAAAATCATTTCGCGGACAATTGGATGATTGCCGTTGAGGGTATTTCCGCAGCCGGAGTAGTTGCGATAATACCGCCCGCCGTTCGAGAGCATGTAATAAACGCGATTTTCCAATCCTTTGAAGCTGAGAGTCGGCCCAAGTTCGTTGCCCTCGCAGGTGTGGTTGAAGACAACATCCAGGATGACCTCGATGCCGGCCTGGTGAAGTGCCCGGACGAGGGTCTTCAACTCCCGAACTTGAGCGCCAGGCTCTTCGCTTACCGCATAACCTCTGTGCGGCGAAAAGAAAGCCATGGGGTCATAGCCCCAATAATTGGGCCGAGGAGGCATCCGGCCGAAACAATCTCGAATAGGAAATTCGAACACCGGCATCAGTTCGACGGCCGTGATGCCAAGCGATTGAAGATAGGGAATCTTCTCGATTAGCCCTAGGTAAGTCCCGGGAAAACGCACTTTGCTGCTGGGTGATCGGGTGAATCCCTTGACATGTAGCTCGTAGATGATCGTCTCGGACAACGGAATGCGCGGGTGGGTGTCACCCTGCCAATCAAACGAGTCGTCGATGACTACACACTTGGGTGGGCGAATGATGCCATCGGCTGCGGGCAGAAAGTCCCCTGCCAAGGCTTTCGCGTACGGATCGATAAGCCGTGCCCGACCATCAAATCGATGCCCCCGATCAGGGTCAAACGGCCCCTCGGCCTGGAAGTGATATAGCAGCCCGGGTTTTGCCCCCGGCAAAAAAACGCTCCAAACATCACCAAAGCGATGATCCCGAGGATCCATCTCGATCACTTCCACTGGCTCCGGATCCTCGACCCTTTCGTACACGAGGAGCCGCATGGCGGTCGCCGAACGGCTAAAGACTGAGAATTGCACTCCGTTTTGCTGGACAATTGCTCCAAAGGGGAGTGAATATGAGAACTCCGGCCGTGTCGGTCGGGCGTGCATCATCGGCGCGGTAATCCTCCCACAGGTGGCGGACTCTTAGCGGGTCAAACTTAGCTCAGGGGCATCTTCCCCCGCGTGGGCCTCCCGATACGGCATCGGCAAAGGGGAATCGCAAGCAAAAATGTAAAGAATTTGGCCAAAGGTTGCGGAGACGGGGATTGGGACCGCTCGGGGAACAACTACGCGGCTCACGGTTACCGTGAACGGTCGTATTGCTTGCCCTGGAAGAAACAACGAAGCCCCTCCTTTTTAGGGGAAAGAACTAAGCCGGTTTCTGTCCCGGGCAAATCCCTCCCCAAACCAAAGATAGAGATCTCCCACTCAGTTGCTTGCCGAAATTTCCCCGCTTGCCAAGTTTCGCCCAATATGTGCCAGACGCTGCAATCAAGTGCTTTCGTCGCGCGAAGCCACAAACCAAGGGATAGCGCCCGCTTTCCCCAAGTCCTCCAGATTACCGCCGGTGATCCCCGGGAAACTCACGCCAGTCGACAGACTCAATCGTTCCAAGCATGGTAATCATGGCGGATAGCTTAGCGATCCCCGGGGAAATCGCTCCCCGAATAACCGGAAACTTGAAGACGTGGATGCGGATTTTATCGGGCGGGTACCCTTCGGAGAAGCAGCCAAGGCCGTGCGAGGCGGATCAGCCGACTACCCGCCCTCCCACAGTATGCCCCAACAAGCCGCGCGGCACGGGCTCACTTGGATAGGGGCGCGGTGCTTTTTTGAATCTCGGGCACGAGGGACGTCCGGCCTAAAACCAAGCTCGGGCAATTTTTGGATCGGTAATTAGGGCAGGCTAAAGGTTAGGTAAAATCGCTTGGGAGGGGCAGGGGGAATTCTCCAAGTTAAGAACCTAGGGAATCAATCGGGACGCATGCGTTAGGAGGGATCAGCCCCGTTTTTGAGTAATCTCGCGTGTCCTTCAATTACCCGTGGGAAAGATCCAAAGGGCTGCTACTCCAGGAGAGCCCAGTTCGTCGGGCACATTGCTTTGTCGCGAAGGCTATTAAGCCCGGGTAACCCACCGGCCGGCTTATCGCTCAAGGTCGCAACTTCCCGTCGAGGGAAGATGGCCGAGTCGGAGTTCGGGCTCATCCCGCTGCTACATTGCGTCGAGAAATAACTTCAAGTTTTGGGCACAGCTCTCCGATAAGCTGATCAGCATTTTGCCCCTTTTCGCATGGGGATGGATGTCTCCTCACGTCCGGCTAGGACGATTCCCGTCGTGCAGGGAAAGTAGTCGCCAAACTCTAACAAACCGGGTTTATTCGCAGCCCTCTCTAACGTGACGGTGTCTTGTCGGCAGGCAGTGAACTTTCTGGTTCGCCGGTGGCCTTATCCTGGTGTTAGCTCCTGGGTCCACTTTTGCAAGGATTGCAGGCAATGCAGAGGACCGTTCTTACTGTCTCGTCTGCGGTGGCAATGCTCATGCTGGCATGCAACGAAGTTGGCTTTTCGCAAGCGGTGAAAGCTTCCCCGCCGGCCAGCAACCCCTTCGTCTCGGAGTGGGGTGCTCGAGTGGTATGGGGGGGAGCCGACGTCTGGCTGGAAGGACCCGTTAACGGACAAGCAAGGCATCTCGCCTCTAGGACCTCGCCCAGAGGGGTAGGGAACCTGCTAATGGGATCCAGCTCGGTCAGCAACCGAGCGACAAGTTTCAGGTCTAGTGCCTCTGGTGCCCGCTCCGGCCGACTTCCCACAACCCGGATGGTAAGTGCGCAGGCTGACTCCAGCGCGACTAATCAGCCCCCCCAGGAAACCCAGGCCCTCCCGGAGTCACCTGGCCATCCGATGCTCGATCCATTCGAAGATGGGGTGGTCTACGAGGAGCTTTCCGAAGAAGGGTGCGATGCCTGCAGCGAGGCGGAGTGCGAAGGTTGTGCCGCCTGTGACGGGTGCGCCTGCGGTGGGCCATGCCTTGAGCCGGAATGGTTTGGGCCGCCGTGGGCCTGGCCGTGGTGGTATGGAGGTCCGGTAGCCACCCTTCTTTCTCGGACGGAACTGTTTGCGGGCGTCCACGGGTTCAAGAGTGCGCCAGACCGCGGGCGTAACGGAAATTTCGGTTTCCACGAGGGTTTTAACGCCGGCGGCCCACTGGGCGATCCCTGGGGAATAGGGTGGCAGTTTGGTTTCCGGGCAGCGCACAGTGACTTCGCCGGAACCCGAATCGACTCCTACGACCCCGCCAGTCGGAATCAATTCTTCCTTACGACAGGCCTGTTTCATCGCAAGAGCGACTGTGGCCTCCAATGGGCCGTTGTGTTTGATTACCTTCATGACAACTACTACGGCTCGGCCGACTTGCAGCAATTGCGGACCGAAATGTCCTGGAAATTCCTCTGTGGACACGAGATCGGTTTTTGGGGCGCATTCATGACCGGCGACGACCAGTATGACTATGGAATTCGAGGGCAACCTTATCGTCGCGATGTGGAATCCCGCGATTTGTACACGATCTTCTACCGGCAAACGCTCACTTGCGGGGGCGAGTGGCGGGCGTTTGCGGGATTTTCCGGCCAGGGCAACGGATTGTTTGGCGCCGATATTCTCCTCCCGGCAGGTCAGGTGTTTGCCTTCGAAGGCGGTTTCAGCTACCTGATCCCTAAAGAGGCGACATCCACGGCGGCGCTTGCGGAGGAAAGTTGGGCAGTGACACTCAGCCTGGTGTGGTATCCGGTGCGTGGGAACAGTTGTGCTCTGACCGACCCTTTCCGGCCGCTGCTTCCTGTCGCAGACAATCGATACCTTATCCAGCGTTTGCCCTAATCTGTTAGCCTAACAAGAAACCCGTGGGTAACCAACGGACAGTCCGTTCAAGGGACTAAGCTGGAGGGATGCGATGGTCTGAATCGTCAACGCCGTGATAACCGCTCGAGTGGCACGACCGATTTAGCCATCACGTGCGGAACTTGGCCTGATCCATAAAGCGTACACGGGCCGTTTACGCCGATCTGGCTTCCCACGTAATACTCGAGGTTGACCCCGCTCGTCGGAGTCACGAAGGCGCGAATATTGCCGTTTTCGTCAACGAGCGCGTATCGGGGCACTCCCCATCCAGCCGGCAGCACCCGCATCAATCGGCCAGTGGCATCAAATGGGGATTGGGCGGTCGCTGACGAGAAAACTTTTTGACTAATACCCGCTTCCGGCAGCCAAGCAGGATCCCTCCCTCCTAACGCGGCTTGGGTGGAATGGGAAACAAGCTTGGTTGCACTTTCTGGGGGTTTCGGGTTGGGAACTTCTGAGATGCCTTCCCTTGGCGGCTGAGGTTGCTTCCGGCTTTGGTCCTCCGCTAGTTCACGCATCGGAGTTTTTGGTGGCCCGGTAAGCGCTTGCTCACGTAAGACCTTGGCCCGCTCGATCCGGGCTGCAAGGGCTCGGGCTTCTTCTTGCAGAGTTCCCGCAGGTATTTGCGCAACAAGTTCCCGGATGGAATTACTGAGTTGATCAAGACTCCACTGGGCCGGGGGCAAAAGGAGCATCTGAGCAAACTCGAGGCTGAGTTGGTCGAGCCTTTGTTGATGCTGGTCGGCGGCCGAGGGCCGGGGTTGTTCCGGTTGGGGACGAAGCGGTTCAGCCCGGGCGACCCATTCCTTAAAAGCTGTCCCTTGGTGGGGACGACTGGCCAAGCCACCCCCGGGTTGACTTACCAAAGTGCGCTCCAGCATTAGCGAATTAGGATCCGCCCCAGCTTTTGGGGAGGATCGTCCCTGGGGAGTAGGCAACTGGGGGCTGCCAAGTCTCTGCGGTTCTTCGCCCAGTTCCACTTCTGCCGCTGGCGCGGTTCCCGGTTTCTCACCCTGAGGCCTCTCCCACCTATCGAGCGGCCGCCACTCTTGCCCCTCCAAGAGTGCCGGGGGCTGTCCCTCCCCGGGGTCGAGTTGATTCCAGCCGGTCAAATGAACGGCTTTTTCCACTAACTCGACCACCCCAGCCTCAACCCACCGGAATTCCCCGGAAGGTGGGGCGATTTTGACCCAACCACTGTTTGGAGCGCTTGGGCCGGGCGGCTTAAGCAAGTCCCCAGGAAGGGGAGCAATTTCGGGCGGGTCAGGTACCTCTAGGACTTTCAGGAGTTCGCCGCGGCGCAAATGGACGGGGGCATAATCGCGAGCAGAAGAAAGCAGGCTTCCGATGAATGAGGGCGCACCCTCTCGTATAACCTCTGCCAGACCGTCGGGGCCAATCTCGATGTCTTCTGACCGCACCCACGAAAAGCTTCCTTCCGGGGGACGAATCGCGAGCCACCCGTTTGGGTCGGCGTAGTAAATCTCTACCTCGCTCCCCTGCCGGAGGACTTGCGTGGGATAATAGCTAAGACCTGGACCGGCTCGCACGTAGGCTTCTTCGGTAACGATCACGCCTCTTTGCGGGATCAGGCTTCGGTGTGTATAGGTTCCGCTTTTTTGCTCAGTAGCAGAGGGTGGCAAAGGTGCGAGGCCAGATTTGGAGATCGGAGAACGGGGGGGGCCGTCAACTAACGGGGTTGACCTGGTCAATGGTTGGGGATTTGCCAGAAGAACGCTACCCCAAAGTGGCAGGTAAAGAAAGCAAGCGATTGGGATGGCAACCTTTGGTGCCGGAGTATACCGGTGCGGGAGGAGGCCCGTTTTGCAGGTCTTTCGCCGGAAGTGCTTCATGGGTAAATGATTTTGGAGCCTGGAGTGCCCAGAGGGTGTCTCCTCGCTGAATCGGCCAACCACCCGGGACGAGATGCCTCTTTCAGTTGCGCCTTCGAATAGCTCACGGTGACGAAAAGGAGTTTTCGCAAAAAGCCATACTCTGCCCGTCGGGAGAAACTAGCCAAGCTGGGAGGGATCCGCAAGGCCAGTTTAGATTACTTGTTCACCGCTTCCCCGATGGCTGCGACCATAGGCTGAGTTCTGAGCCAAGCCCGGCGACGTGTGGCTTTTGGGCCTTCATGTTTTTTCTCCGGGCGCCAAAGAGCACTTTGAGAACCAGGCGCGGTTTGTGGCAACCAGGGAAGTCCACCCGAAGCGTGTTGCGGCCGTTAAATCGTGATGCCTCAACGGTTGGAGCCGAACAGCTTCAGGTCTTGCTCTATGCTTAGTTCTATGCGTGGTCCCCACGTGGTCGGGCTGGCAAATCGCTAGGGAAGGTTGGTCTTTTGGGACAGTTAGGCAAAACAGTTTGAATGGGGGTCTTTTCTCATAACCCTGGGCAAGATGGTTTCTGAACCAAAGAATTGAGCATTTGCTCACTTTGGAGGGCGGACAATTCGCAAGGAAATGGCGACCGCTCCCTCTCCTACGCGGAAGCCGTCCACCTGAATTCGGTCTGGAGAGTTTGGATCGGGCGTGACATCAAGGTGTAGGACCAATATCGGCCGGCCATCTGCGCCCATTTCCCAATAAGGCGTGACCCGGTGCGGTCCCACAGTCTCAGTGAGATACCCCGACACAACCAACCTAGCGAGGCGGTCCGTGGGAATAGGTACCCGGCCCAGGCGAGCTTCTTCAATTCGTACCGCCACAACGTTCGGTCCCCGAACTTCCGGTTCCACAGCAAACCACAGCACGCCTTTGAGCCACCGCATCTCGACCTGGGCGCCGAGCCAGATTTTTTTGTCCCCGAGGCGGACGCGGGGACTTCGGATTGTCACTGGGGTTTCTCCGCGCCACCAACGTGGGCCTTGAATGGTAAGCCATGCGTTCAGTTCATCCTCCGGGAGTACCGCTTCGATCGCCTTGTTCTTCTTTAGCTGGGCGACAGATGCCGATACCCGATCAACAAACTTGTCATAAATCGGCGCAAGCTGGGAATCGGGAACACTCAGTCCGATTCTGTAGAAATCCGGGACATAGGCAATGGCGCGCAAAATGACCCAGAGCGCAAGAATCGCCAGGAGCGCCCCGAGGAAGAACGTCGTTACGAACACTGTAAGAATTGTGCGGACGAGCCGGCGGCCTCTTCGCCATGCCTGAGGCGGAGGAAATTTCATCGACACTTGTCCTGCCACTCCCCGAGCGCCCGTGCTTCGGGTCCATGCAACCTCGGGCAATCCCGGCCCTGATTTGTCCGTCGGAGCCATAAGTTACTGTCCTACGCAACGTCTAACCTTTATTTCCGCATTTCCGCAAAATCCTGGGGCGGGACCCCAAATTTGTCCCTTCGGGTGATTACTTAGGTCGAGGCCCCCACTAACGTCCGAGACAAAGTTTGCCCGTTTGGCAAAGACCGGGATTTCGACCAGTCGATGCCAGCGAGCCGATGTCCCGTTTGCACCCGCAAGCCCGGGAGCGTCCCGGCCTGTTCCCAGCTCTCGACCGACAGCGGAACGGCTTGCCGAACCCCTCGCCCTAGGTCAGGTGGTAGGCGACTAATCCTCGATTCCGCCCTGCCACCGGAGCTCCACACTTCCCGGTCGCACAATCACCTCGATTCGGCCGGGGAAGGTTTGTCGAAGTGAAGGGCGAGGAGTCTCTTGCGGTCTGTCTCCGAAACCATGCTCCTCAGCAAAGTGCGGGGATGATACCCCAGTCGGTCCGACCGCTTTTGCATCCCTGCTGTCAAGGCAAGATGAATCTTCCCCGTCTTGGCGTGGGATTAGAGGCGTGCTATCGGAAGACGGCGCTTCTCGTTCCGTAAGGCCCGCGGCGAGTCGGACCATGTCGCCCAATTGGCGCCAATGCTTCCAACTCATTTTGCCTTCAGGCCAACCCCGTTGACGCCAAATGTGCCGAAGTGACTCGGTAAGAAGGAGCTGTGGAAGCCCGACCAGCTGGCCGGCATCCAACACGACCCGCTGGAAATCCTCCTCAAGCACCGCGTTTGCAAGGCTACGTTGGACGGCGAAACTCGTGAAGGCGACCAAATCCTGGGCAAGCGAGCTTAGTCGCCAAAGAGCTTTTCGCACCCCAGGATGATAATTTCGCTCAAGGAGTGGCAAAAGTTCCTGCCGGATGCGGTTTCGCGTAAACCGGAGGTCCCGGTTGCTGCTATCCTCACGAAATTCCTCGCCCAACTCAGCCAAGAATGAGCGCACTTCGTCTCGCCAAAAGTTAAGGAGTGGCCGAAGGAAAATCGGCCCACCCGGAACTGTCCGACGGCTGGGAATGCCCGCTAGACCCCGAAGCCCAGTGCCTCGGATGACACGAAAAAGAACGGTTTCCACTTGGTCGTCGGCCGTGTGGGCTGTAAGCACGAATTTGGCCTGACATTCGTGGGCAACTGCCAGGAGGAAGCGGTATCGCGCCACTCTTGCTGCGTGCTCCAAGCTTCCGCCCGCACCGCATCCCTCAACCGGGCGGGAAGGACGGCCAACACGGACAGGGATCCCTAAATGCTCGCATCTCTGGCGGACGAAAAGCTCGTCTTCGTCGGACTCCGGTCCGCGCAAGCCGTGATTAAAGTGAGCAGCCCACAGCGGTGAATTGGTGCTCCGGCAGATTGTGTTCATGGCAAGAAGAAGCCCAATGCTGTCCCCGCCGCCGGAGACCGCCACAACGGTGGATCCCCGATCCCATCCTAATGTAGCAAGGGAGTGGCGGATACGATCGACAAACGGATGAGTTTCCGAGCTTACACCCATTTTCGTAAACAGTGCTTTGGTATTTTCAATTGGAGAATTGTAGACGGCATCTGCTACTCAAGTATGAACTGCTACTTACGGATAAAAAGCTCTTTTTGGGCCCCTTAGGGCAAGGTCCTTTTCATGCCAAAGCCTTCTAGTGTGCCAACTGTGGCCGTTCAAAGGGCATCGGTTAGTTTATCAGGTGAGGCCTTGACGTTTTTGCTCCTGAGGTCGATACTTTGGCAGATCTTGAGTTTTTGTCAACTGAAAGCAACGCCAACCTCATAATCACCTAAAGCCTGTAGCCGAGTCGACGGGGAGTCAGCACAGGATCCGCCCGCGATTACGGACTCCTGAAAGTTGCGTGAGTCCCATTGGGAACTTCGGAAGGGCACAGGCCTCTGGCAAACGAAATTTCGCGATGTGGATGACTGGGCAACTCTCCCCGTTTTGTCTGCGGTGTCTAACCGGAGACAATTGGCCGGCTACCGGTATTTGCTGCGATGGTTTATCCGTTCACAAAATGAGTTAAGGAGAAACATTCTGTGATGTCCCGTCGTGCTAAGATCACTATTGTTGGCGCTGGCAATGTGGGGGCCACCACGGCCTTGTGGTGTGCAGCTGCTGACCTGGGTGATATCGTGCTTGTTGACATTCCCGAGCTTGAGGGAATGCCGAAGGGCAAAGCCCTCGATCTCCTACAGGCCTCGCCGGTTGTCGGTTTTGATTCGAAGATTGTCGGTACCACCTCTTACGAAGAAACGGTCGGCAGCGACGTTGTTGTTATCACGGCTGGCTTTCCGCGCAAGCCCGGCATGAGTCGGGAAGACCTCCTCACCGCTAACGTGAAGATCGTTACTGCCGTGGCGGAGAACATTCGCAAAAGTTCTCCCGATGCGATTGTCATCGTGGTGAGCAATCCGCTTGATGCGATGGTTTATCGTACGTGGGAGGTGACGGGATTTCCCCCGCATCGTGTCATGGGGCAAGCCGGGATTTTGGATACAGCTCGCTTCCGAACATTTATCGCCATGGAGCTGGGGGTAAGTGTTCGCGATGTGTCGGCCATGCTTCTTGGCGGGCATGGGGATACCATGGTGCCTCTGGTTAGCTGTACGTCAGTGAGCGGAATCCCTGTGACCCAGCTCATTTCGCCACGGCGGCTTGATGAAATTATCGAGCGAACCCGAAATGGCGGCGCGGAAATCGTCAACCTGCTGAAGACGGGTGGTGCCTATTTCGCTCCGGCGGCGGCCACAGCGGAAATGGTCGAGGCGATTCTCCGGGATCAAAAGCGCGTACTACCGGTTTGTGCTTTTTGCAACAGAGAGTACGGTGCAGGTGGGCTTTTTATCGGTGTGCCGGTGGTGCTCGGAGCTAGGGGGGTCGAGAAGATTATCGAAATCGAAATGACCCCGAAGGAGCAGGCGGCGATGGCCCGGAGCATTGCCGCGGTCCGGCGTCTCGTGGAGCAAATGAAAGAGCTTTGCCCGCTATGAGTCTTAACCTATCTAAACCCGCGCGGAGTGCCCACCTGGCCGCGAGAAATGCCCAGTGGCTCCCGAAATTGGGCCGATTTTCTGGGTCCTCGAAAATAAAGGCTCGACCGCGACGCCGTGTGAAACCCGCCGGAAGGAATGGCGCCTCAAGGCGCAGCAGTCAAACGCCTGCGACTAAACCCGCGAGCAAGATAGGGCGTTGGGGTAGGTAGGACCGCTCGCGTTCGGACTCCCCGTCGCCGCTGCATCTCGCTGATGGCCCGGGTGCGCCGTGATTGGCCAAGTGCTCTCCGGGAGCTACCGATCGCCTCGGAGGTCAAGGCTCTTTAGGGGTTGCCATTGTTCTGGGGCTTAAAAGCGGACCCGGTGCTCCGTTATCTCGACAAAGCTTTGAGACGTTTCATTTTCCGGCGGCGATATGCCTCCCGGCGAGCCTTAGGTTTGGGGAGAGGTTGGACAACGTGACAACGTTTGCACCTTTTGTCATGTTTTCCTAACCGGGCCCCACATCGGGAACAACGCCTTGTTTTCCTCGCGAGGACTAGTTTCGTCCGCTCTCGAAGTCTTCCCACTGCCGACCACTCCTCATTCGCTTGAATTCGTGGGTTGATTGCCTTCAATAAGTCTTGAAAGCAGACGTGCCGCGTTGAGGCCTTCTACCCTTGAAAGAATCTCAAAAGGGTTGAGGCTTGGTAAAACCACGTGAAGAAACAATGTGCTGTGAGAGAACGGTTAGCTAACTTAGACGGTCCTAGCGGTCCCCAAAATAGTTTTGGGGGGTCGAACTTGCACCGGCAACCAAAGGGGAGCGCACACAATTCCTGCCGTTTGGGCTTGCTGGCTAACGGTATTATGGGAAAATCAACCCGAAACTTCGGGCGCCCCCGACCATTGGGTTGGGAAATTGGATTGTAGGGCGAGGTGGCGCGTGGCCTCAATACCCCAGAGGGTCGGCGGTCTAAGTTTTAGGGATATACGCTTTAAGCTTTACGGCGGCTCCAATTAGGGGACTCGATCCAGGGGACTTGATCCGTGCGCATGGACTGGGAGAGTCCCACGGTTTTGACCACTCGGAGTCGCGCGGCGTGGGAAAGGCTGTGCACCCTCCCCGCAGAGGGGGCGAAGCGTCTGGCTGCGGGTAGTCCCACCCCCAACTACATCCCACGGTTTGGGTTAGATGTTGATATTTTTTATCCTGATTGTCATGTTTTCGCGTGCCGAGTGAACTCGGAGTCGGTCGGTGTGGGCGCAACCTCGGATGGAGTCAGGACTGGGGTAAGTTGGCGCTAATACTGCGGGTATAGCTGGGGGGCCAAATTGGCCCAAATCCCCTATTTTTGGCCTTTTGCCGGAAGCTCTTGAAACTCCCTGCCACAGTGTCGATGAGCCAGGTTCTTAGTCACCACCAGGAACGTTTTTTTACGGTAGTTTCGTTAAGCGAGGAGGACACTCGCCGTTTGGGCCGAATCCTGGCGGAATTACTGCCCGACGGCACCATCGTCCGGCTGGAGGGAACGTTAGGGTCGGGAAAGACGCGGCTGGTGCAAGCTGTGGCCGAGGCGGCCGATTGCGGGCATCATTTCGTCGTCAGTCCTACCTTCGTGATGGTTCAGCGGTACCTCGGCAAGCGGGGCATCACGCATATCGACGCTTATCGCGTGACCTCAATTCGGGAGTTCCTGGAGCTAGGGGTTGAGGAGCTATTCGACTCGGATGATCTGGTCTTTGTCGAATGGGCCGATCGGGTTTCGGAAGCCCTTCCAGCGGAGGCCTTGACCATCGAAATTACCATCCAGGGCGACACCGAACGGCATTTTCGAATCCGGTCAATTTGGCCGGGCCACGAGGGACTTTTTATCGCGCTCCAAGAAGCAGCGCGTCGAGCGGGACTTAGTGCCGGCCAGGCCTGATGGGCACTTCGGGACGGATTTCGCGGCGATTTTACTCGTTCACCACCCTCGAGTTATAGGGCGCCAGCGCTTTTCCAAAAGATCTCCACACATCCTATGAACTGCCCTGGCCGCGCAAGCGGGTGGATCCCATCCCCGCCGGGTTTAATCGTCTAACTCCGAGCGAGGGACGTCCTTCCTGAGGCACCGCCGGCCGGATTGGATCCTGCAGAGAGGTCCAATGGTCCGAGCAGGGGTCGGCGTTCTGATCGTTATTTATCAGAGGAGTTCTCGTAGTCCACTTAGTCCGACGGGCTCTTTGCTTGCAAATGGCTCGCCGTAGCGGACACCTATTGCCCACCCCCAAGTTCCTGCTTGCTCAGCAAACCGGTCAAAAAACGTCGGGCTTTCGGCGCGGGGACCGACTGAGAATTGACTTCGATAGCACCTTATCGCCGCCAATTTCTGCTCCCAGAATGGGGAGATATCCACGATGAAGGCCGGCTGAGGGATCAGGCGAAGGTGAATGCAGAAGTAATACCAGATTCTTTCCGGGTACCAGGGGTCACCGGGCAAATCGATTTTCGTTAGTTTAGCCCAAAACCGAGCTGCCTCTGCCAGCTGAGTGGCGGCCACGTGGTCAGGATGAGCATCTTCCCAGTACGGGGCGAAGATCCAGCGGGGACGAAGCTGTCGGATATACCCTGCAAGTAGGGCTCGGGCCTCGAGTGTCGCTTGAAGAGATCGGTTGGGTAGCCCCAGATTGCCGCGCCAGTCTATCCCGAGAATTTTCGTAGCTTCCGCAGTTTCTGCCGCCCTTGTCTCCGGAGATCCGTAGGGGGTAGGCTCGCCGTTGGTCAGGTCTAAAATGCCGACCTTCCGCCCCTCACTTTTCAGTCGGAGAATGGTTCCTCCCATCCCCAGCTCGGCGTCGTCGGGATGGGGCGAGATCACAAGGACATCCACACGATCGATTAGACCGGCCATAGCTGTCCTGTCGTAGTTGCGCCGCTTTCAATCAGCTACCTCACTTGTGATCAGCTGTCATCTCAAATCCCGAAATTGCTTATGAGAATTAGCTCGCTTGCCGAGCAACTTTCTGAATTTTTGTGAATTATGCGTTTTGGCGACAAGTTGGCGATTAGGAGGGCTTCCACACGAGCGGGGTGCGCGGGTTAGCCCGACGTTAGCACGTAAAAGATCAGTTACTTAGGGCTCGTGCTTGGGCTCAAGCTGATAAGGTAGGGGATTTGAGGTAGTGTTCTTTCTCGCCGGGCCAGTTTTCTCCAGTAAGCACCCTGCTGTGATCTGCCTATGCGGCCCGAAAGAAAGTCAAGCAGCGCGGAGGGGCGATTCATTTCCTGCAGTCTACCTGCCCGCGCGGGGCGATAAGCGCTAGCAACCCGAGGAGGCGTAACACGCGCAGCTTGCGGGCCAAATCCTACGAAAACCTAACGAGAACTACTGGATGGAGGGGACTCCATCCAGAGGAAGTCGGGGCGGGCGGATTTGAACCGCCGACCCTCTGCTCCCAAAGCAGATGCGCTACCCAGGCTGCGCTACGCCCCGAAAAAACCCAAACAGTCGCAAATCGGGGAGCTGGACCGTAGCTCCGCGAACTGCTCAGAGCCGAATGGGCCGGGGGATTCGAGTCCCCCTCAACTCCAACAAATCTCTGTGCCTCAAAATATGGGAAGCTTTGCTTGCTAGGTAAAGTACCCGCCCGAGTTCATTCTAATCTCGGCCGTCCGTGAAGGCCAAGCGTGGTCGGTATTTCCCAGACCCGGCCCAATCATCCCCAGCAAACTGGGAAAGCTGGAATTCCTGTTGGCTAACTGTGCCGTTGGTAGCCTTCCCCTCCGCTTTCCCGGCCGGCACTTTCACTCTGCTTTTTCGCCCCGGTCGCCGAGCTTAGCGGTCTCAATCAAAAACTCCCGAACCTTCCTGTAATAGCCTAGCGGCATCGGATCATTGTGGTCGGCTTCTGGCACGACGAAAAACTCCTTCGGCCCACGTGCCGCGTCGAAGAGGCGCTGGCCGTGTTGAAAAGGAACGATTGAGTCCCATTCCGCATGAGCTATAAGCACTGGCCCGGCATACTGATGCAAATGGGCAAGGGCATCAAGTTTTGTTCGGAGAAACGGCCCCACTGGGAGCAGAGGATAGTGGTATGCGGCCATGTCTCGAATCGAGGTGAATGTGTTCTCAAGGATCAGCGCCTTTGCTCCGTCTTGTCCGGCGACAACGGCCGCTACCGCTCCTCCGAGCGATTGGCCAGCTAGAACCACATCGCGCTCTGCGACCCCCGTTCGGCGAGCAAGCCAAGCCCGGGCCGCTCGGGTATCAGCAAGGATCCCGGCCTCGGTCGGCCGTCCCTCGCTTTTGCCATACCCCCGATAGTCAAACACCAGAATGCTTGCGCCGGTGATTTCTGCGAAGCATTGAAGAATCGCCGCCCGGTGGGTTACGTTTCCCGCATTACCGTGGCAGTAAAGAACCACACCTACCGCGTCGGCAACCTCTCGGAACCATCCATGAAGTCTGGTCCCATCAGCCGCCGTAAATTCTGCATTTTCCGTCCCAGGCGGGAGAGTCCAGTCACCTTCGGGATAAGGCGAAGGGAAAAAGATAAATGCTTCTTCCCAGAGCATCGCTAAAGCAAGTAGAGTGGCCCAGCATAGACCAACTACGATCACAAAGCGAATAACCGAGCGACCCAGCGATAAAAACGCGCGGGACATCGACCGGGGGCCCCGAAATAGCTGACCGTTCCCGCTGTTTTTGCGGGGGGGCAACATAGGAGGCGACACGTCCGGAAAAGTTTGCTTTTCTCCGAAAGGGCTGCGACAAGCCAAACAAGGGCACTTTGTCGCGGGGAAAGCCCTTCTTGTCTCCGGCCCATATGTCCGACCGGGAGCCCCCTCACCCTGCGATTAATGATTGGGTCAAACACGCTCCGTTTCCATTAAGTGTCGGTAGGGCCCCGTCCCGTCTCATTTTCTCCCCGTGAACCCGTATTCCGGGTTGTTGATATCGAAGTCGCGGTCGGTGAATCCATTATTGAGCCGGATGTCCAAATACGTGTACTGCTCCAAGAGCAGCGGCGGAGCCCCCGGTTCTTTCGGCCAGTCGTACGACTCATAACGAACCGGCAGACGAAGCTCTTCGTCGACAAAAACCCGGGCGATATGGAAGCGGAAGTTAGTTCGCGGCACGGGATGAACGACCTGGATGCACAGACAAGGCCGGTCGTTGATCTTTGCGCCGGGATAATATGTCACCTCACACTCACCGAATTGGGCGTCCTGCTCCGCCACTTCGATAATCCGTTCAACTAGCCGAAGGATCCCAATCTCAGTGATGGGATAACGATTGTTCTGCATCACGATGGGACTTGTGGGGCTCAAGGAGACCGTGCCAAAGATCCGCTTTAAACCGGTCCCTTTTGCCCACATTTTGCCGTCATTTGCCCCAGCGATCCAAATCACTTCTTGTCCACGGATGCTGGGGGGATGGAGGAATCGCATGTAAACACTAAACGGACGGTGGCGGATTTTCACAAAGGCATATTCTTCCTCGGCCAGCTCGCCCCCAATGCGTTCCCTTTTGACCATAATCGCTGAGTAGTCTTCAATACGCCGGATGCGCTCTAGCTCTTGTTTAGCCCAGCGGATGGAAGGCATAAGGGGATGTTCGTCCGGCTTGGCCGAGGCAAGTAGGGCCGCCAAAATCGGCGACATTACCGTATGTTCGGCAACACGATATGCAGGGCCGGACGATTTGGCCGGCTCGCTGGCTACCTGTCCTGGGGCGACAGCGTTGCGGTTACCCGTAGGTGCTATTGCAGGAGATTCTTGACCTGAAACCGTACCGATAAGATTGACCCACGCGGCGAAAACAGCAAATAAGCTCGAACCGATCGCCATCTGCCGGCCAAGATAAGGAAAGCTTATTCCCATTATTTGCCTCCGGAGCCAACTTCCTTGCTGGTTAAGCCGGTGCTCCCTCGCCGGCCCGTTCCCGTCCCCCTCTTGCGACTCCCCGAAACTAGTGGTCCCCACCGAGGGGATCGTCCTGTCCGCCGTGGCTGGATCCCCTCAGGTTGCTTCTGGGTCTCACAATTGTTCTTCGGCTAATAATCCCGATCAGCCCACCCGCCGAATCGAGTTCGGGTAATCTTCGCAGAAAGTCGGCTACATGCAACCGGAAAAATCGGCTCTTTTATGCTCCTTTTTTCAGCCGAAAACTCCAAATCCCCCTAAAACAAGCCCGCCTGTATCGAAAAGGCCCGCCCGATGAGAGGGCTGCCGCGCTGTTATCGCGAAAAAGTTGGAATTCTCGGATCGATCCCTGGCCCGCGCTAAACTGCGCCGGGGCCACGAAGCTAAGCAAGGGTGCTGCCTCCGGATGCCAAAGACAATCCGAGACGTTTCTCGCGAGCGGCGATGGCTGGAGCGGTTTCAGTGAAGCTTACCTGCTCATCTATGTCCCGGATAGGCCGACAGGGAACCCCTCGCCATTGCGATTTCCGCGGGTGGCGTTCTTGGCGGTGAAACCCGCGCGTCGTGGTTTACCGCCTCACCAAAGCTTGCGAACCTTTTTTATGCGAACAAAGTTGATATTAAGGTTAGTTGTTTGATGATCTTTCTCGGACATCCCGAGATTTTGCTTGGAGTAATCGGAAAGGCCACTCGCACGCAGTTGTTACCGTCCTTTGATTGGCGTTTCCTATCCGAAGCAGCGGCGCCTGAGTTGGCGAAAGTCCTTGTCGTTAACCGCAGCGGTCAAGCAGGTCGGCCAGTTGGGGGGTAAGGATTCCCCGGTGGTTCCCTCAGTCCCGGGTCTGTATGCGGATATGACGGTCCCAAGGGCACCCGTCGGCCCAAGGACGTGCTTCCGCTACCAGCGCGGGCAGGAGTTTTTTACAAGTGGTCGCATAAACAGGGCCAACTCTCTCATTGGCCCGAGTAGCGAGAGAGCCTTTGACCTGCCCTCAATGTCACCAGCCAAAACCGTTCCCTCCTCTAGGGGGACAGGCTCAGTGGAAGGTCAACGGCCCCTTTGTGCACTGGTACTTGCTTATGGATGATTGAGGTTTAATCGCTAGTCGGGTGGTCATCATCAAGGGGATTTCCGTTTGCCAGCGTCCGTTGAAGGGCCGGTTTGGCAACGTAAGCAATTGGCGGAGGGGCCATCTTCGCGGGATGTAAGACTTACGAAAGCCGGTCTTCTCGGACTTCCGGACGACGATCTTGCGAATAAAAGGCTCCGCGTAGCAGTTGGTCCTTTACAATTACCCCAGAGTGCACCGGAGAGAGACTTCCTCGCTTGTTGCCAAGGATCTGCCCGATGCCAGGTCAGTCCGACTTGTGTCCGTCTCACACCGACGACCGCCAAATCGTTTGGGACAGGGTGGTGTCCTCGCTGTTTGAGGAGAATAGCTACATCGTTCGCCGGGCTGATGCCGCTGAGTGTTTCATCGTGGACCCCGGCTTCGAGCCTGACAGCATCATTGCATACGTTCACAAAAAGCGATTGACCCCCCGGGCAATTTTGATAACGCACGGGCATGTGGATCATATGGCGGGCCTGTCGCGGGTGAAGGAGCGCTGGCCAGAGGCGAACATCATAACGGGCCTTGAAGATGCCGAAAAGCTTGTCAGCGCCCAGGCGAATTTATCAGCGTTTTTCGGAGTGCCCCTGGTGGGTCCGCCGGCCGATGTCGTGGTGGTAGATGGCGAGCTTTTGGAAGTTGCCGGAATTAACCTCTTAGTGCGCCAAATACCAGGACATTCGCGGGGGCATGTTGTGTTTATCTGTGAAAATACATTCCCGCCAGTGGTTTTCGTGGGGGATGTCATCTTCGCAGGTAGCATCGGTCGGACAGATTTCCCGGATGGCGATTATAAACAGTTGATCGAAGGTATCCGCCGTGTCCTTTTTGTGTTGCCGGAGGAAACGATTCTTTTGCCGGGACATGGGCCCCCAACCTCGGTGGGCCGGGAAAAACTGACAAACCCCTACGTGGGAACAGGTCTGAGTTGGTAAATCGATAAACTAGTTCCCCGGGGGGCCGACTAGGTGGCGCGCGATAGCGGTGGGATTTAGTGGATTGTGGTTCTCTTGCTGTGGCAATAGACCAGTTGACTTGTTCGTAAACGAAAGTAGTGGGTCTCTCTGAAAATGAAAGTGGTTTTGGCCCAGGAAATCTTGCGGGCTAACGATCAGTTGGCAGAGCTAAATCGTCAACGGTTTACGGAATCCCGAGTTTTTGTCGTAAACGTGCTGGGATCTCCGGGGGCTGGCAAGACCACACTTCTTGAGGCTTTGGCCCGAGTGTGGCAGACACGAGTTCGCATGGGCGTCATTGAAGGCGATCTAGCCGGAACTGTGGATGCCGAGCGAATCGAGCGCTTAGGCCTGGCGGTGGTGCAGATCAACACAGCCGGGGCTTGTCACTTAGATGCCTCGATGATAGCCACGGCGGCGGATAGACTCCCCCTCAGCGATCTTGATTTTTTGTTTATCGAAAACGTAGGGAACCTAGTTTGCCCGGCTAATTTTCGCCTCGGAGAGCATCTTCGGCTCCTTTTGCTTAGCGTCCCGGAGGGCGATGATAAACCCATCAAGTATCCAGTGATCTTCCGCGACCTGGGCGCTGTTATCGTGTCAAAAATCGACCTGCGGCCATATCTTCCCTTTGAAGTTAGCAAAATTCACCAGCAATTGCAGGTGCTCTGTCCGGCGGCTAGGTTGTTCGAGGTAAGTGCGCTTAAAGGCGATGGTGTTGAGGAAGTCGCCAAATTCCTCGAATGTGAACGGGCGGAATTCTTTGCAAAGACCGACCGTCCGCACGCTCAGGCCGTGGTATAGCGCAGGAAAGCCCCAATCGCTTGTAGGCTACTCCTTTTGGGGCTTGTAAAGTTGAGGCATTGGGTTGGCATAGCTCGGAAGCACGTGCCCTAGATTCCACGAAACTTGGGAGCATTGGCCATGCTGCGCGTAGCGCCACTCCTAATCCTCGGTGCTGGGAGCCTCTTCGTTATGGTTGTTGATGATTTGAGCCTACCCCAGGTGTACGGGCAGGAAAAGCCTACGATGAAGGTGGGGTTTGCCGAACGTGATATTACGCCGGAAATCGGCATGGAACAGCCCGGAGGGTATGTGAAGGCTTTTCATAAAACGTTCCATGACCCGTGCAAAGTTCGGGCCGTAGTGTTTGACGATGGCTCCCGGCGTGTGGCGGTTGTTAGTATCGATGCCCTGGTCATCCACGTGCCGCAGGTGCGGGCAGCTCGGGAGCAGATCGAGCGGCAAACAGGAATCCCGGGGGATGCGGTGCTCATTGCGGCTTCCCATTCCCATTCGTCTGGACCGACTGGGATGATTTTGCCGGGCCAGTATGATCACGCTTCGGAATTCGTACGGAAGCTTGCTTACGAGATGTCCTCCTGCGCGGACGCTAAGTATTTGGAACGCGTCGTGGCGGCTATTGTGGATGCGGTCTGCGCGGCAAACGAAGCCCGAGTGCCGGCTCGATGCGGTGCTGGGGTGGGGATTGAAAAAGAGGTTTCGTTTAATCGGCGTTTCCGCATGAAAAATGGGCTTACCCATACGCATCCCGGTCAAGGCAATCCCGATATTGTGGAGGTAGCTGGGCCGATCGATCCAGAGGTGGGTGTTATCGGGGCTTGGGATGAAGGGGGAAAATTCCTCGGGTGCATTGTCAACTTTGCTTGCCATGCCACTACGAGCCCCGGGGGAATTTCCGCGAATTGGATTTATTTCATGGAGCGGGTGATTCGTGGGGCGATGTATGCCCCGGAAGCAGTGGTGGTCTTCCTGCCGGGAGCCTGTGGCGATGTGACGCAAGTGGACAATCTCAGTCCTTACGCCTATCCCTCGGGGCGTCGGTGGGCAGAGCTTGTGGGAGGCGCTGTGGGAGCTGAGGCAGTCAAGGTCCTCATAAAAATGGAGCCGGGGACACTTGCGCCGGTTGACTACCGACTCAAGAGGTGGACTGTGGGGCGACGAATTCCTAACCCTGAGCGGGTGAAGAAAGCCTACGAGCTGGCAGCCCGGGATCCCCAGGAAGTGGGACATACGGAGTGGGTGTTTGCTAAAGAGATTGTCCTTCTGGATGCTCTCATCCAAAAGGCGCCCACGGTAGAACTGGAAGTGCAAGCGATTCAGATTGGGCCGGTGGTGCTTCTTGCTAATCAGGCGGAGCTCTTTTGTCAACTGGGACTTGATATGAAAGCGGGCAGTCCCTTTCCGCTTACCTTTCCTGTGGAGCTTGCTAACGGGTGCGTGGGGTATGTACCGACTGAAGAAGCCCTCGGACCAAGGGGAGGGGGCTACGAAACCCGGTTGACGAGTTATAGCAATCTAGAGCCGACCGCCGGTAATCAGATTGTCAAAGCAAGCTTAGAACTAGCCAATATGCTCACGCCTGGGAAGATCCCTACTCGTCCTCCGGCTCCGCCCTTTAAAGGAAGCGGCTGGTCCTACGGGAATGTCCCGCCAGAGTTAGAGTAGAGTGGACACTTTCTGTTGACTTTTGGCGGTTGCGCTCAACCGGGATGGGCGGTTTGGGATTGCGGCTTTAGGTGGGGCTTTTGCCACTTGCTTGGCTGGGAAGGGCAGCCGGGTCAACAATTGCAGACGGTGACGGGCAGCGGCCCCTATTGAAAATTGTGCTTGTCATTGTCGATGATCTAGGTTGGAAGAGCTTGGGTGCTAAGGCAACCAGTTTAACCAAACAGCCCATATCGACCACCTGGCTGCCCAAGGCACGCGATTTGTCCTTAGGTCAAAGTGCGGGTTGCTCACGCGATGCCTGCTCGCCGCGGTCGGGCGCGTTCTGGAGAAATAGCTTTTCGCACTTTTTGCCGTTGACGAACTAGCCTGAGATTATGCTGAGCTTCCCTCGTTCAATCCTCCCGGTTTTATCGCGGTTTTTCTAGATAGTTCGCAAAGGACTACGGCCTCAAATAAAGTCGGCTCTTGCTGTTACAATTACGCGGCTATCACACCCCTTAGGCTGGTCTGAAGATTGGGAGCCATCCAGAAAAACTCCTTGGGATGATGCGATTGTTCTACCCCGATAGGGGATAGTCAGGCAGAGTGGTGCTCCGTGTGCTTTTCCGGCATCTTTGCTAAGTCCTTTGGAGACGTGGACAAAAGGCCCTGGCTTATGTCGGGAAATTCATGGTGCTACCACGGGAGAGACTGAGCGGAGGGAAAGGCGGAGCGGCCCTTCCGGATTCTTGGGCGGCAGAACTTACCCAGCCGGGAGATGGGGTCATCGTGCATGGTGGTGTTGATCGAGAGGAAATCAACCCGCCACGGGCAGGACTTTCGCCACAGCTGCGGATTGCTTACCAGGGAGCGCCCGGTGAACACGTGGAAATCCGCGGTTAGGAAGTCATTAAAGGCTGGCAGCGGATGGAGGGAATGTCTGGCAAGTGCGAATTCCCAATAGCTCTTTCGGCAGGTTGAATCCTTATCGCGACGAAATTCTTGGCGATTGGCTTAATTCCAAAGGGGGAAACGTCATAGTGGGGCTGTTTACGTTCACGAGCGTCGGCTAGCAAAAGCGGCAATCAAAGAGGAACGATTCCAAGCGGTGGGATCCACCCCACTTTGGTTTGCTCCGGTTGATGATCAGTTTATGACCATTTGGGCACAATTTCCCGGTGTCAGTCCCAACGAAGAGACAGGGGAGATCAACGTTCGGCAAGCAGTTCTTTATCCGCGAAAACCAGGTTTTAACTATTTCACAGTCCGGGGATTGGTCATGCGGCAGGCTGCCAACCCCTGGGCATTGCCAACAGCCGAGCAAATCGGCCTGGTTGCGACTCATTGGACTTAAGGTTGGATCATTGAAGACAATGTGATTAGCCATTCCGTTTCCACGCGAGTCGCGCTCGGAGAATACGGCGGCGAATTTGACAACACCTCACGGGAAAGTGCGGAGGCGTATGTGGACACGATTTGCCGGGCGCTTGCAAAGGGATGCGCCGGGATAATGTGGTACGTCAGGTGGTTCGCAATAACGTTATTTCGCATGGCGAACAAGCGGGCATTGTGGGCAGCATGGGAGCGGCGTTCTCTTTGATTACTAGAAATGTCATCGACGACGTCCACGGTCACTCGCTGTTGACGGCAGAAGATAGCCGGCATCAAGTTCCACGGCAAAATAGACACGTTTCCAGTTAGAAATCGCACCTATCGTACATGCCGGGCTATCCGGCTTGACTGAATGACCCAGGGGAGCCGCGTCCATGGGAACCTTTGCTACAACAGCGTTGAGGACCTTTCTGTGGAGGTCAATCATGGGCGATATGTTGTTGATAAAAATATGTTTCTTTCTTAGGTCTTCGCGATATGTCCCAAGGTGGCGCCCGCCTCCAGAATTTGTTTGCCGGGGCAATTACCGGATGTGCGGAGCCATCGCGGCTCACTTCCTTGCACCTACCGCATACCACGGAGATTGCTGGTCTTTCTGCGACCTTTGGAAGCGGCAACCGCTTTGTTGGTAATGCGTTTTTGGGTCACCGGGTGAACAGTCTCCCGCCGGAGGCGGCGTGTTCGTGCCAGCGCGTATGGAGGTGCGGTCACGGCCTTTCCGCCTATGAAGCCCAAGGTCCAAGGAATTTTGCTTGGGGTGATGTTTAGTTATTTGGGGCTTCGCCTTCGCGGAACGAAAATGGTGCGACAGTAAGTGTGGACGATCCAGCGTGGCCACTTGAAAGGGGTAATGGAGGAGTATCTTTGCGTCTGCGGGGATCACCCGATCGAGTGAATAACCGGACTGATATGGTTCACGGGGAGAGTTTGGGAGAGACGGCTGTTTCCCGGTTGCCGTTTAAGAATTTTGACGGAAATGAGCCTGGGATTGATTGCGAGTATTTTGCAGATTCGCGAGCGAGCCGAACAGTTCCCGGACCATTTTGGGAGTTGACAGCTGACCACTTGAAGCTTCGCAGTTGGCCACGCGCGCAGCCGTTCGGCCAGTAGTGGTGCTTAGTGGGGTGAACCAGTGACGAGTGGCCACCCCTAAAAGTCGCAGGTAGCCAGAGATCCTTATGGGTGATGGGAGCGGGCGATCGGATGAAGACGTGCGTTTTTAGCCCCTTTGCGAGTTTCTGCCGGGGTTCTTGCAAGGGGTATCTTCGAAGCAACTGACCAACGCCAAGCGGGACGTGAGGTGGCCATGAATCTTCCGGCCGCCGATAGGTGGTCAATCCGCACGGGCTGCGAAAGGCATTGTGGCTTGGTCAGGCTGCGTTACTGCTCAAATAGGCCAAGGCGTGCGCATCTGGCTTCCGCGCGCCCAATCAACTAGAGGCTGTCACTTCGTGAGGCGATGAGACTTCTTGAGCCTTAACGTGTCTTTGTAGGGTTTTGGCCGGAAGCACGAGGATATGGGACTAGGGATTTTCGCTGCCCGGCGGTGAAAGTTCGTCTACGGATAGGATCTGCGCTCCATAGGCGGGCGCGGAGACGTAAAGCTTTGGTTCGAGGTTAGTTCGGCGGCGATACTCTGCCTCGACCGACTGAGCAAATTCCCTTGCTCGGGCTGCCTCCACAAGAGCGATGGCACAACCGCCGAAGCCGGCGCCGGTCATGCGTGCTCCGAAACATCCCGGCTGCGCCTGGGCGATTGCCACAATCGTGTCTAAGGCCGGGCTTGATACTTCAAAGTCGTCGCGGAGACTCTGATGACTTTCCACGAGGAGCCGGCCAAGCCGATCAAGCGCCCGTTGTTCCATGGCCTCCACCGCCTGGAGTGTACGGTGGTTTTCGCTTACGACATGGCGGGCACGGCGCCGCCATGGCTCAGGTAGCACAAGCTCGCATTGTGGCCAATTGTCCCAACCGATGTCGCGCAAGGCCCTCACACCAAGAAGCCGCGCTGCCTCCTCACACTGACTCCGCCGGGAGTTGTATTCCGAATCGGCTAGTCCCCGCCGTGTGCCTGTGTCCATGATGACCACAACAACCTCCGCAGGAAGAATCACTGGGCGATACTCAAGTGAGCGACAGTCGATGAGGATAGCGTGGCCTTTTTTGCCGGCAAGGGAAACAAGTTGATCCATGATACCGCAGCCGACTCCCACCCATTGGTTTTCGGCCCGTTGACAGGCGCGAGCCAAAGAGGGCACCTTCGGCTCCCAGCCGGCCGAAGCGGCAAACGCATAAGCGGTGGCGACTTCAATCGCGGCGGAGGAGGAAAGCCCGGCCCCAATTGGGACATCGCCGTGGATTAAACCCTCCCAACCGCGAAGCGGCCAACCATCTTGGGCGAGGCTCCAGGTCACCCCGGCAATGTATGCTGGCCAAACTTGTCCGCTGCGGTGTGACGGCTGCAGAGGGTGCCCGGAACCGGGTTGGGCAGCTGCCACTTCGTCGATGGGAAACTCCACCCTGCCGCCGAAGTCCAGCGATTCGACAACAACCCGTCGGTCATCTCTCGGTGCGAGCGCAATCCACACAGCATGCTCGATGGCCAAGGGCATCACAAAGCCCTCGTTGTAGTCAGTGTGTTCCCCGATGAGGTTAACCCGACCGGGAGCACGCACTACCCAGCGAGGAGCTTGACCAAAGCGATCCCGGAAAAGCCTAACAAGTTCGCCGGCGTTGATCATTGTCGATCCCTCGGACCACCCCCATGGTGGAAACGAGCTGGCTATGGCATAACTTAGTTAGGTCGACTAAAGGCGGACTTAGTCCACAAGTTTTGGGTTTTTCAAGCAGATGGCAAACGGTTTTCGTTCCCTTACAGTGAACCGTCGGCAAAGACCCCGTGGACTTTGCGGCTACTGGGCATCTTGGTAAACCTTGTGCAAACCCGTTCAATGTATCGGCCGGCGAGGACTTTGAGAAGGTATGCCCCTTTGACTGGGGGAAAGCACTTGCGCATCACCTGCGAATACAAGGGGGGACCTGAACCGGTGCTTTTCGGGCCAGTTTATCACATTCTCAAGCTAGTTGATCGCCCACTGGGTGCCGAAAAGCCTCGAGCTTCACCTAGCCGGCAGCGGCAATGGTCGTCAGAATGGTTAGGTCAGCGTCCCTGGTGGAAGCGGCAAGTGTTGTTCCGCCGCTAAGTTGCTTGGCTAGTGGCTGTTGGCCAAGCTCGGGGTTTTGAAATAATTGAGGCTTCAGGTTAACCGGGACGAGCTTGCGGGATTTAGTCTGAGCGATATAGCACGGGTCCGATTTAAGGCTGAGATTTCGCCGTAATCGGTCCGGGGACAAAGTGGGAGTGGGGCTGTGATTGGGGCTGGTTACGTTTGGCTCCCAGTAAAAGTTGGCGGAATCTTGAGCCGCCGGTTCCTGGGCCGCGTTAGGTATATTCAGCCTGAGTTGGGGGGAGGAGTTCCGTGCCGCCGGATGGCTGCGGTACTCCGATTGCAAAGAGGCCGTTAGGATGAGTGTGGCTTGTTGCCGCCCCGAATGATGCGAGGAGTACTAGGCCTTCCATCGCGTTACCCAATGGGGCGTTTAGGTGCGGTTCCTGCCCGGGCAATGGATGCAAGTCGCTGTGCTGGGAAATGACAAGTCAAAGGCGGAAAACACGGGATTTGCCAGTTTTTCCGGAAGAATGAATTTTCAACTGGCCGCCACAGCCCCCGAGTTGGCTCAGCCCCAATGGCCCGGAGCTGAGCGCGGTCCGGTACTTGTCGAAGTGCACGATCTGGTGAAAGACTTCCCGGATGTGCGGCGGAAGATTATCCGCGCGGTTGATCACATTTCCTTTCGGGTCCGCGCTGGGGAAATTTTTGGACTGTTGGGTCCAAACGGCGCAGGCAAGACGACAACGTTGCGGATTTTAAGCACGATTTTGCGGCCAACGGCCGGCTCCGCCCAAGTCTTAGGCAAGGATGTGACGGCCCATCCGGCCGAGGTCCGGCGAGCAATCGGCTTTGTTTCCACAAGCACCGCCATCTACGACCGGATGACGGGCCGGGAATTAGTCGTTTACTTCGGTCAGCTGCATGGGTTAACGCGACGGGAAGCCCAGCGGCGGGCCGACGCTCTGTTTGAACGGCTAGGACTTTCCGATCCAGACCGACTTGGCGCCAAAATGTCATCGGGCATGAAACAAAAGGTTTCTATTGCCCGGGCTCTCGTGCACGATCCGCCGGTCCTTATTTTCGACGAGCCGACGGTCGGCTTAGACGTGCTAGCTGCCAGGGCGGTGCTGGAAATCATCAGTGAGCTGCGAAAGGAAGGCAAATGTATCATTTTTTCAACGCATATCATGCGTGAGGCGGAAAAACTCTGTGATCGAATTGCCATCTTGCATGAGGGCAAAATCCTCGCTGAAGGAACTCTTCAAGAGCTTCGCGAGCGGACGGGGCAATCGGACTTGGAAGAGCTATTCTTTCAACTAATCACCGCAAGCAAAACCCCGCTGGCCGTTAACTATTGACACACCCCTCGCACATCTTCACGTGGATTCGTAACCCTAAACACGAGGGGAGCAGACAAGGGCGGACGCCTTTTGCTTGAGCCTATGGGACAATACTCGGGTTTAGTGTTCTTCTCCCTACCTTTATTCGCGCTCTAAACTTTGTAGGAAACAGTTTTTCGTCGGCCAGTCTAGGGGAGTGGGAGCCGGTGGCACAGTGAGGTGGTCGAGCCGGCTTCTCAAGTGGCGTCTCTTCTTGCTTGCGCGATTGCGACGGGCTAAGCAACTGTAAATCATTTTCAAGCGACGTCGATTCCCTTTATGGACCTGGGCTTGGAAAATGACGACGGGGATCGCAACAGGGCGGCAAGTTGTCGATCGCGTTGTTGACAAGATCGCTAGTCTTTATAGTCTCCCTGGTGCTGCTATTAAATTGCTTCGCTGTCTCGAGGACCCCGCCTGTGAGGTCGGCGAGATTCGCTCGATTCTCGAGACCGATCCCGCGCTAGTCGCTAAGGTTCTTCGCGTGGTAAATAGTGCCTTCTTTGGGCTGGGGAGCAAGGTATCCGACTTAGGCCAGGCTTTGGCGCTCTTGGGCCGAAGTAAGCTTCGCCTGATTGTGCTTGGCTTTTCGTTGCCAGAAAACTTGTTTAGCAACGTCGAAAGGCAACTCCTTGGCCGATATTGGGGCCACACCCTGGCAAAGGCAACAACGGCTCGAGAGATAGCCGTGTTGGCAGATCGAAAACTAGCGGAAGAATGCTTCCTGGTGGGCCTCCTTGAGGACATTGGCATCCTGTGCTTAGTGCCGCAGCTGGGTAAGCCCTATTGCCGGCTGGTTCAATTGGCCTGGGACACTGGGGCAGTTCTGATTGAAGTGGAACGCCGAGCCCTGGGCTTTTCGCACCGGGAGGTGTCCAGTTCTTTGCTTGCTCGCTGGGGATTCCCGGAAACGATACTTGCCACGATCCGCGCTCGAGATCGCGCAGCAAGCACGTTTTTGCAAAGTGGGGTGGGAGCGGGGCAAGTCGACAAAGTGGAGTTCCAGGCTGCGATAGTCGCTTTGGCGGAAATTGTGGTCGAGGAATCGGGCAGTGTTTCCGATCCCTCTGGCGCCTCAGCCCCCAGTCAGGACATCTTGGCCACCCCTAGGTCCCCTCAGGTCGTGGAGCAGTATAAACTCGGGCTCTTGTCTGCGCTTCGAATCACTGAGAACCAACTCGAAGCCGTTCGCGCCACGGTTGACCACAAGGTGCGCGAGCTAGCCGAGCTTTTAAACATCGACCTCCTCCCCTCGGAAAAATTGGGTGAAGTGAAGGAGGAGTCGCGCAAACTCCTGGCGGAGGTAGCCGCCGAAGCCGCAGAGAACTTACTTCAGCTCGAGCTGGCTGCTCACTGCCGGGAGAAGTTTGCCTTTCCGAAACCGCTGGACCAAGCGCATAGTGGACAACAAATTGAACGCTCCTATTGCGAGGTGCGTAAGGGTGATGATCCTCCGGCAGTGAAGGGCGACTTACTATCCGCTCCGCAGCCGCCCTCTCTCGCGGCTGGCCTCTTACCGGAGCGGAGGGCCCGGGCATCCGCTAATAGCCCTCCTTCTAGATCGTACCCGATCGTTGACGTGGTCCACAAAGAGGAACAAGATCCGGGATTGACCGGATTTCTCCGCGCAGCTATTGCTGCTTGTCGTGGTCGAAAATGTCCACTTTCGTTACTTTTGATCGAGCTTATCGGAATAAACGATGTCCTTCCGTTTCTTGGCCCTCGCCGATTGGCGGAGGTGCGCGGTCAATTGGAGGAGCTTCCTCAGATTTTCAACATTCCGCGCGAGTGGATCCGGGCCTACGGCGAGTGGGGCTTGGCGTTGATCCTGCCGGAGCATGATCGACCGGCGGCTACTGAACTAGCTAATCAATTTGCCCGGTGGTGGAATAGCAACAGGGGCGCGGAGGTGACGGGCCTCCGCCTGCGGATCGGCTTGGCCCAGGGTATTGCAACCGCGGCCCTGCCGAGTAAGAACCTTCGGCCGGAACTGCTTATCGATCGGGCCGAGCGGTGCCTTTTCGGATCTCGCATCCACGGGGGAATGGTCAAAAGCATCGAGCTGTAAGGCCCCAAGGGTTGAGTCGGGCGAGCTGCGGAGTTCTTTTGGTTAGGGACAGGTGGTATGAGCGCTCTTGGAAGATGATCTTGCTTCAGCGTTTCGTGGCAAAAGGGGTTTCCCCCGGGAGTTCTAGGGTAATTGCCCTCGGCGCAGCGTAGGGTATTGTAGACCTTCTCGGTCTTGAGCAAAATTGTGCTTTTTCCCGTGGCGATTAGCATGCGCCTCCGCAACAAAAGCCAATTTGCGCTAGCTTGCCTCCAGTTGCGATCCGTTTGGCTCAATGGACGGGGAACCTTGGTGAGCAAAGGAGTTTGCCGCGTGGTGCTTGGGGAAGGAGTCGACAGATGACAACGGAAACGCGTTGGTCGCAAGGCCGAACAGTCCTTCCTTTGCTAATAAGCTTCTTTTGGGTTGTTATGGCATACGGCGGGGAAGGTACTCCGCGGCTGGGAATTAATCTAGCCGGACCGGCTGATTGGAACACGGAGCTTCCGTTTGTTGATGTCTTCCGACTTTCCCGACCCTGGATTAGTCAACAGAAGGGTAAGCCTTGGGGTCAAGGCCCGACGCTTGAGCTTGACGAATTCGGCTGGGTGAAAAGATTAGAGCCCGACTGTTGGGCCGAGACTCTAATGTGCACGATCGACGGCGGCCATTATCCCTCGGGCGAGTACGTGGTCCTTTATCGCGGAAAGGGGAAGATCACCTTGTGGGGTGCGGCTCGGGTCTCACGCGAGGAACCCGGGAGGATAATCATCGATGTTGACTCATCGAAAGGAGCTATTTTCCTTCAAATCCGGGAGACAGACCCGGCCGACTACATCCGCGACATCCGGGTAATCATGCCCGGTTTTGAGAATACTTATGCTCACGATCCGTTCCACCCGGTTTTCCTCCGGCGGTGGAAAGGTGTGTCCTGTTTTCGATTTATGGACTGGATGGAAACCAATGGTTCGGCCATCAAGACGTGGGGCGATAGGCCGACTTTACAGCATGCCACGTTTTCCGGCAGAGGTGTAGCCCTGGAGTGGATGATCGAGCTGTGCAATCGGCAGAAGGCAGATGCTTGGTTTTGCATGCCCCATCAGGCGGACGATGATTTTGTTCGCCAATTTGCTCGGATGGTGAAAGCCAGTCTCGACCCTAAACTAAAGGTTTACATCGAGTATTCCAACGAGGTTTGGAACGGAATTTTCCCGCAGCATCGCTTTGCTGCTGGCGAAGGCCAAAAGCTTGGCTTCGGCGAGAAACCGTGGGAAGCCGCGTGGCGCTACACCGCCTACCGATCTGTTCAAATATTCCGCATTTGGGAGGAGGAATTTGGCGGCCGCGAGCGGTTGGTATGTGTCTTACCTTCTCAAGCAGCCAATCCTTATGTTTCGCAGCAAATTGTGACTTTCCACGATGCGTATCGCCATGCGGATGTCCTGGCAATTGCTCCGTACATCTCGATGAATATACCTAAGGAAGGGAGGGAGCTTCGCGCTGACGAAGTGGCTGAGTGGACTGTTGACGAAGTCCTAGACTATGTAGAAAAAAGGGCCTTGCCGGAGGCAATCGGTTGGATGAAGAACCAGAAAGCGGTGGCCGACCGATATGGCTTGAAGCTTGTGGCTTACGAAGCGGGGCAACATTTGGTGGGAGTGGCAGGTGGCGAAAACAACGAGAAGCTAACCGCACTCTTGATGGCGGCAAACAAACATCCTCGGATGGCTGAGATCTACCGCAGGTATTTGGAAGCTTGGGAAGAAGTCGGCGGCGATCTGCTTTGTCATTTCAGCTCTGTTTCGCGCTGGAGCAAGTGGGGAAGTTGGGGGCTTCTTGAGTATTACGATGAAGACGAGCGACTGGCGCCAAAATTTATGGCCGTCATGCGCTGGGCAAAAAGGCTAGGCCAAGGGGTTTTCGCCCCAGAGTAGAGGCCTCTCCCTGCCAAAAAGCCAGGGGCCGGCGGCTAAACTCGCGAGCCAATCTTGGGTCTCCTCCAAAATGTGGAGACGCTCGAAGGCCACGTCGGTAGGCCCCGTTTAAGGATGGGACTTTCAGACCGGGCGAGGTTAGTCGGAACCGCGCTTAGGCTCGGGACATACTTGGTTCTGAGGGGAGAGAATGTGCGGCAAACGAAGCCACTGGCTTCGCCAAAGACTGTATACGCGCACAAATAAGTGGTAATAAGTTGTATCCTTTTCGTACGTAAAGCCGTTCTTTTCCGCTACGCGAATCGAGGCCATGTTGGCCGGCTCAATCAAAGAGATTACCCGATCGGTGCCGAGTCGCGCAAAAGCGTAATCGCGAGCCAGTGCCGCCGCTTCCGTGCCCAGTCCTCGTCCCCAAAAGGCTGGTGCCAACCGGTAGGCCACCTCAATCTCTGGCTTGTTGTCAATGTACTGATCCAACAGACCGCTATAACCAATGAGCCGATTCTCAGGCCGATAAATTGCTGCCCACAACCAGTAACCCCGCTCTTTGTATTTGCACAGACAGCGATCAAGAAAACCGCGCACCTGCTCCGGCGTAAGTGGGCCGGTGACTGAAAACTTCATCACAAGCGGGTCTGTAAGAATGGGCAGAAGTTCTGGAAAATCAGCCCAAGTGAATTCCCGAAGAGTAATTCGAGCCGACTGCGCGATCACTTTTCCGGTCAAGTGTTGCTCCTTCCGCAAACCCAGCTTACTATAGGAACCCGCCCCGCGATCTCACGGTGCACCATGCGAAGCACGCTTCCTCGAAGCCCCTTGGAACTTGTTTCCCGACCGCGTAATTTTGCTGGCTTTTAAGCAGCCGGGAAAGAGCCAATCCCCATGGCAGAACACCGTGATGACCTGGGTCTTTTTCGCCACAAGAGCCGGGCTTCCAGTCGGCTTTCCCCAAAGTAGGAAGGATGGAAGCCTGGATCCACTTTGGGGTCTTGATCGGTCTGGCTTTGGGTGCCGGTTGCCTGGGGGAGTTTGCTGGCTTCGCATAGCTAGGCCAGTCGTTAGGGAATGCCGGGATACGCCGAGTCAAAATTTGGCTTGCTCAAACGCGGCCCGGCTGGCTGCCAACTGGCCAAGCGACCCCGAGGTCCGGTGCTGTTTAGCCATGAGGGTTTCTAACTGTGGTCGGCTAAGCGACCGCGCTGCCGAACTAGTTAAGGTGCTTGCACCTGGGTCTAAGGGGGATTGAGGTTCGAAAGCTTTATCGGAGAGAGTTGCACCAGGGTTTGCCGAACCGTTGTTTCAGCTTACTTGGTTGGAGGACAAGCTATGAGTCGCGCGATTTTGGTAGGAATTGGGGTTTTGGCGACGGTGGCGTTCTGGCACAGTTGTCAACTTCTGGCGGCTCCGCGGGAAGTTATCGAGCTTGAGGAAGCAAAAGCCGATCCGGACTTCCACGTCCAAGGGGAGTATCTTGGCAAGGGTACGCTCCCGGAGGGAAAGAAGGATCAAGTGGGTGCTCAGGTGGTGGCCTTAGGTAATGGCCGATTTGATGTTTACCTACTTGATGGCGGTTTGCCAGGGGAAGGATGGCAGCGGGGGGATCTGCGGCTGCGGATTCGGGCCGAGCGGAATTCCGAAGGAAAAGTCATAATCGAGCAGGATGGTTGGTCCGGCCAAATTGAGGATGGCCGACTTCGCCTCACCAAGGGGGAAAAGTCGTGGGAACTTACCAAAGTGGAGCGCAAAAGCCCAACCCTCGGCGCGGCCCCACCGGAAGGGGCGATCGTCCTTTTTGACGGCACAAATCTGGATTGGTTCCCCGGTGCCCATTTTGGCCCGGAAAAGAGTTTGATGTCGGGCGTGCTTTCGAAGCCGGCTTTCAATAGCTGCCGAATTCACCTGGAGTTTCGTCTGACCTGGATGCCTGAGGCTCGGGGTCAAGCCCGGTCCAATAGCGGCGTTTACGTCCACAACTGTTACGAGCTCCAGGTGCTGGATTCTTTTGGTTTAGAGGGCCAAGACAATGAATGCGGCGGACTTTACTCGCTGAAAGCCCCAGATGTCAACATGTGCCTGCCGCCAATGACCTGGCAGACTTACGACATCGACTTTACGGCCCCGAAGTATGACGAGTCCGGAAAGAAAATTGCAAACGGGCGGATAACCGTGCGGCACAACGGCGTGGTGATTCACGACGATTACGAGCTGCCGAGGGCAACCCCAGGTGGCCAGCCGGAAGGCCCCGGTCCGCGGGGAATTCAGCTCCAAGGACATGGGTGTCATGTTCATTATCGCAATATTTGGGTCGTGCCAAAGGAGTAATCGTCGCGCCTCTTACGCCGGAGTGGTCTGAGGGGGTGGTAAACTCGCTCCTTGCTCCGCGGGTTTGTCGGCGCCTGTGGGCGATAACGTATTAAGTTAGGTGACGTTTGTGCAGTATCGCCAAGGAATGCTCCGGAGGGTGGCTTTCAGCCCGGGGCCGGCGTGGGAGCGGTCCCCTTAAGGGAGCCGCGCTTGAGAGCGGGGCTTAGTTTGCTCCGGTGAGTTGGCTTAAAGGGTGGCGGCGAATTAAGGGACCAAACTTTGCCCGGCAGGGGAGTTCTAATTTGCGCCGTTTTGGCCCCCCTCCCGATGCCCACTGAGGGAATGATCGCGGGCTCGGACGCCGTAGAGGGTGCGATGCCGCGGGGTTGGGTAGGCAGGGGAAACTGGGGCTTTTTTTGGCCGGAAGGCTCTGTGGTGTCCGGTGCCGATGGTTTGCCGCTGGGAATAAGAGGGGTTTGCATGCGGGTTTCGTCGGATTGCCCACGCGACAGTTGCCGAAGCGCACCCGTGGCACGCTGCCCGGGCCACCAACTGGCAGGCCGTTAGCTGGGACAGGCTCCGGTTCGGTAGGCATAAAGCGTTTTTTTGAGGCCAAAAGGTTTTGTTTCTTGGCGCGACTTTTGGGCGGGGCTTCGTTCGCTCGGGGCGTTTACGGGCTGAGAGGGAGTCGCGGCAGCGATACTTCAGCGGGGGCAAGGGGAGTCCCGGCTTGACGGCCTCCGCAGCCTATAATTACGCTTGAGTGCTAAGCGGTCGTGGCGCCAAGCCGACGCGCCTTATTCCAAGCCGCCCCCGGCGGGAGGGGAGTAACTTCGACGGCCGCGGAAAAATTGAGGTTCAGGGTTTTTGCGACCGATTGGTAAAACGGGTGAGGTTAGGCTCAGGGGCGGGTGTCACCGAAAAAACTGGCTTGGTGCTCCAGCTGGCCTCGCAGGGTTAGGCTATAATTGGTGCGATAGGTAAACCTACGGGGTGAACTCCAACCTCCCGCGTGATATCCGACGGAGGTGCCAACCCTTTAGCGTGAGCCGGAACCGCCAAAGGCTAGTGCAGTAGCACGCCTGGTTCCCGCTCGTCTCGCAGCGACGCATCCAGTCGCAATATCCCGGGAGGTTTGGAATATTTAGGCCATCGCGATCTTTGCAAAAAGGTCGCGATGGCTTTTTTCTTCCCCGAATTTGGGAGGGGAAGTTTCACCCGCGATTGCTCTTTCACTTTGGCAAGAATCGACTTTAGAAGCCGGGCTGGCGACCAAGAACGGGGTGGGTACTTTCTCGCAAGGCAGTGGGCGGGACACGCGGAACCCTCAAAGTGTCCGTTACTTCCCCACCTCGAGGTGTCAGGTTGGCTCGACGGACCGATTTTAACGTGGTCGAGCTGCTACTTCCTCTACGCGGAACTTGAGCCCTTCGACGAGCTGCTTGTCCGCTTGAGCAAACCGTTCGTAAAGTGATTGTTCCACCGTAAAGCTCAGCACGAGTGCCTCACCCCCGGGGTTGGCTATCCAATAGAAAATCCACAGGACTGGCACGTCCCCCACTAGGCCTTGAGCTTCTACGCGATAAAGGGGTGTCCCCGCTACAGAGCGAAGTTCACTTGCGTGGACAAATCGATGGAACTGCTTGCCAAGTGCCTCACGAATATCTGCCTGAAATTGCGCAAGACTCATCCCCTGTTGGGGCCGGTTTGCCCGAGCGATCTTGCACTGGGCTAGGTAGCTGCCGCGGTCCACATAGCGAAGCACGCAAAAGCGATCGGTGAGTGCTGTCACGTGCCAGCGCCGGTCATAATGGAGCCGCCACAGTTGCCCTGGCGGTTCTTCTTCCAAGAACAGATCCTCCGGGCGCGGATTAATCGCCGCCTCCACGAGCCGAAGGTCGGCGATTTGTGGACAGTCGACTCCCGGCCGAATCGTTATGGCGACTTTCGTCACCACGTCAACACCAGGGGCGATTGGGCCGGGGTCGCGTCGCTCGTGATAGGCCAGTCCTAACCACACCATTCGGCCTTGGGAAACTGAAAACTGGTACCGCCCTTTAACCGACACCGCGCTACTCATTGCCTCGCTAGCGCCTTCGACTTTGCCGCCGAATTCCACCCGGGCGATATCGCCCGCAATCTCAAGCAGGGTGGCCTCCACATCCGAGGAAACCAGACCGTCGAAGCCGACAAGACTTGCCAAGGCTTGCCCGGGGAGTTCCCATTTGCTGCCTTTTTGAACAGGCTGTGCGGGGAGGAGATCCTCTAAAACGACGGTGCCACAAGTCGGCCGAAGGAGGTCAAGCTCTGCTCGAGTCAATGGTCCGGCCAGGCTCCATAAGGCAAATTCGGTTTGATCGGCCCGAAGAGCCACTAGGCGGCGGTCGGCTCGCAACTTAGCCGTTACCGGTTGATTGTCGACTGTTCCAGAAGTCTCCGCCGTCTCATACCACCGAATCGCCACCCGCAACGAGTTGCCGTTTACGCCGCCAACTTGCTGAATCTCCGGCCGGCGTTCAAAAAAGACGAATTTGGCCTGAACCTTCATCGGGAGGGTTTGCACTCGGCCAGTTTCGCGAACGACGAGCTTGCCTTCCGCTTCGTAGGTCACTTCCACCCGGTCAGGCAGAGAACTAGCGGGGCTTGCTCGCAAACTAATCTGTTGGCCAAGCCCCAGGTTGCTGAATGCGGGGTTAGAAAGAACGAGGCACCCGGCAAATATGGGCACAAGCCAATTTGAGACGCGATGGCTCGCGTTATTTAGCCGCAAGGAGCCAAAGTTGTTTTTCACTGGTATGGACCTCCAATCAGGGTCTCGGGAGATTTTGCTCGTCAATCGTTAACTTCCGGCTCGGAAGGTCGAGAGTGGTCCGTCCAATCGCAGGTTCTGCCGATCAAAAAGTGGATTTCACCGAACGCAGCGTCAGGCACACCCGCTCTTAAACGCAAATGGGTTGGAAACTAGCAAAGGGATAAGGTCTGCCGCGAGGGCAAAATCGCGAGCCATTGGCTGTGAGCCGGCGCTGGGCGAGACGCGGACGGTTAGGCAATTCTCGAGGGGGCCCTGTGGCTTCGTCGGGGACTGCTTCTGGGTTTCGGAGAACGCAGCAGAGCAGATAGGCGCGTGGTCGGCCAAGGGATTTTTCCAGAGAAATACCCGGCCGGAACGCTTTATGCACCGGTTCGCATCCGAAGGCCGTACGCTCCCTCCTTGTGAAACCATGTGGGCCAGTTGGGGTCCGAAGGGCTTGGAAGTCTAAGACCCGCTGTCAGAAAGATTGAAATCTGCAGGGTACGGAAAGAGCGGAAACGACATAAACTTAGCAGGTGAGTAATGATTCAGAGCAGATGAGGTCAGGGCAAAAAACCCGAATCGCTGTGCTTCCTGCCATAGCCCACGTGGTACCAGGGATAAAAACATCTGTGGTGGGAAGAAAGGGGGCTGCAGATTAGCGACGCATTTGCACAATTAGGCTGGAGTGTGCTCGCTAGTGCACAAAACCGAGGAAATTCGTTGGGGTTGGTGCCTAAAGATGGCTTTATCGGTCAGCCTTTTGGTGAAAATTTAGACCAATTGGTCCCATCGCTCGTAAATACTTTGCGAGAAGCATGCGCGGTGAGGACAAAGGATCCAATTTTGCAAACTTTAGTTGTGAAAAATAATCGGCCGAATTATACTGGGAGCCGCGGACCGGCAGTACACGCCTTTGGGGGTTCGGGTGTCATTCGGGAGGGGCCAACTTCCGCGTATCCGGGCTGGGATTAGCTGGGCCGGTGGCGGAAGGGGCTTGCGGCGAAAGGCAGCTCAAGCTCAAGATGAATAACGGTTATCTCTGCCCAGCTCTCCGAGAATTGCGCGATCAGCAGGTGCGATTTGCACCTCGCGAGAAGAAGATCGAGCAAGCCGAGCGGGCGGAGGAGCTACTGCAAGAGCTTCGTCCCGACAGGGACTACTCTTACGAGTACATCTGCTACCGTATTACCCGATTCCGGTCCGACCGCTATCCGGATCTGAGGGTCAGTGGAGCGGTTGCCTGCCACGATCTTGCCCTCCTAGTGGAAGACTTGTGGGAGTCGGCTCGGTTGGCGGCCGAGGAGGTCTCCGAGCCCATCTACACTCTTCCCACGTTAGCCAAGACCTTCAACGTCTGTGAAAAGACGCTCAGCCGGTGGCGGCGGTGGGGTCTTGTGCCCCGGAGGGTAATCATTGGGGGTCGGCAGCGGGTGGTCTTCGCGGAAAGCACTGTGCGGCGCTTCCTGGAGCGCCATTCGGATTTGGTGGAAAGGGGGGCGCACTTTAGTCAACTGACCGTGGAGGAGCGGCGAATGATTATTGATCGAGCACGGGAATTAGCCCTGACAGGAGCAAGACCCTCGGAGGTAGCGCGCCAAATTTCCGAGGAGACGGGCCGAAGCCCGGAGACCGTCCGTTACACGATCAAACAATTTGACGAAGCTCATCCCGACCTGGCGATCTTCCCGGACAAGCTCCAGAATCTAAGCGAAGAAGACAAGCGCCGCATTTATCAACAGTTCCGCCACGGTGAGTCAGCTGCTGCGTTGGCCAAGCAGTACGGGCGCGCAAAGAGCACCATTTATCGAATCGTGGCTGAAATGCGCGCCAAGCGGATTCTGGAGTTGCCGCTCGACTACATCTACAGCCCCGAGTTTGAGCAGATAAAGACACCTGAGCAAGAGCGGCAGGTACTCGGGCCGCCACCGCCTTCACCACAACCGCAGAAACCCGCCAAGGTTCCACCTGGCTTACCACCGTACTTGGCGAGCTTATACGAGGTCCCGCTTTTGACGCGGGAGCAAGAGGTCCATCTCTTCCGAAAAATGAATTACCTCAAGTACAAGGCTTCCAAGCTGCGGGAAAAACTCGACCTGGCTCATCCACGCACTGAGCTGATGGATGAGATTGAAAAGCTGTATGAACAAGCCGTGGCCACCAAGAACGAAATTGTCTCGGCCAACCTGCGGCTTGTTGTGTCGATTGCCAAGCGGCACGTTGGGCCTGGCACCAATTTCTTCGAGCTGGTAAGCGACGGGAACATGTCGCTGATTCGCGCGGTGGAAAAGTTCGACTACACGCGGGGCAATAAGTTTAGCACCTACGCTAGCTGGGCGATTATGAAGAACTTCGCGCGAACCATCCCGGACGAGCAACGACATCGGGAGCGGTTCCGCACAAGTCAGAGTGAGATGTTCAACATGACCGAGGACATCCGCTCCGACCAGTACGAGCGGGAAGGAGCCCAGCTGCTCCGGGAGCGGCAAATCGAGCGGATCTTGTCCCGATTGGATCCCCGCGAACAGCAGATCATCGTCAGCCGGTTCGGCCTAGGTGACCGTCGCGAACCGTTGACGCTAAAACAAGTCGGAGCCGAGCTGGGCGTGACCAAGGAGCGTGTTCGCCAGATTGAAGCCCGGGCGCTAAGCAAGCTGCGTAAAGCGGCCGAAGAAGAACAAATTGAATTTCCGGACTAACCGGGTGGTTGTGCTGAGCAAGAAAGCGACGAGGTCTAGCCGTTCCCAGCGCGGTGCTGCGGAGGTTCACCAGACAGGAAAGCCGAGGCCCGAGTTGTGAACGACGGTTTTGACCCGTAAGTGAAGTCGCAGATTCCAAAGCTTGCAGTGGCGGGGCGGAAGCCCCGCCTTTTCGTTCTCAACAACCCATGGCCTATTGGCGGTACAAGGGCTACCGCCTTTTGGGACCTATAGCGGGGCGGACATCGAAGCATGCATTCTAGACTCAAAACTCCCAGCCCTTACTCCCTGCCGCTTGCTCTCAGGGGCTGGCTTGAGGGCAAAGGCCGGCCCTAACTGGTCTTAGGCAACTTTTCCCGACTAATCCGCGGTTTCACTCCGGCAATGGAGGTAAGCTGCGTGTGCGAGGCCAACCTTAAACCAACCGTTCAGCGGTTTAATGACCCACGACCCCAGTACGCCGGGCGGTAACTCCGTTGGGCGCTGAGTAATCGGTCACCAGCCGATTTCGGGGGCATGGGAAAGCAGGCCTTGGCAATCGGGCCAAATCGGGCCTACGATACTTCAATTCCCGCCGGTTTAGGGTGGTGTTGTGGCTCTGATATTGCGATTTTGGCTTTGCGACATTTTGAACCTGCTGTTTAATCGCGGGCCAGGACGCGCATTAGCTCTGAAGGGAAAGCTTCCGCGTAGCGGTCTGCCCGGGGGCTTTGCTTTTGGCGACACCGAGATTGGGACTGCCGGGAAGAATTTCGCCAGCTTAGTTGACTCGAAATCGCCGGCCACACCTGCCAAGATCGCAGAAGGGGCTCAGTCAGCCGGAAGGGCATGCCTTTCCGCACACGCCGAGGTCGGAAATTTCGGTTGGAGGCATTTGCCCCTTCGTTACCCAAATGCGAAGGTTGGTGGCGGGAGCAAGTGCGACCTAAACGAAAGGATAAGGAGCCGTTTACCCCACCGGGATTTGCCAGGAAATCTTCCACTCTGAAAGCCAGGGGGCCGGGTTGCCAACTTAGCGTCTTGATGTGCCGGGGGCATGTTCAAGCATGGGGCCCGCGTGATTGTGGGAGTAGATTGTCAACAAAGTAATCGGGATGCCCGGAGGCGTGAGAGAAGCAATAAGCGAAATGCACAAGGCCCTAGGTAGCGCCACGATGGAAAAGGCTGAGCTGAGTTCTGAATCCACGCCTTTGCCGGTCAAAATCCGTGTGGCTTCTAATAAAGATGCTGAGCAAATCAAGGAGTTGGTATTTTCGGTAATGAGAGAGTTCGGGCTTAGTCCTGAACCAAACGGCCTCGATTCTGATTTGGATGATATCGAGGGGAACTACCTCCGGGGGGGTGGCTTGTTCGAGGTAGTCGAAACCCCGGATGGGAAGATCGTGGGTACGGCTGGCCTGATGATTCGTCCCGCGGGGGTGGCTGAACTCCGGAAGATGTATGTCCGGAAAGATTTGCGCCGCCGGGGACTAGGCAAGACCTTGTTGGAGCATATGCTTGCCCACGCGGAGAAGCAGGGCATCCATGAAGTTGAGCTAGAAACCAATTCCTGTCTGCAGGACGCAATCCGGCTATATGTCAAATATGGGTTTGAGCCGATACCCCGGAAGCCGTTCTCCCGCCGCTGCGACCAGGTTTACCGGTTAAAGCTCCGATAGCCTGCTCAGGGTGGGCCCACCCAAACTTTCGGGAAAGCTTTTCGTCTGATTCGCTCTAAAACTCAGCGTTTCGAGGGCCTGGGATTTAGCGAAATCACACCGGCGGATCGGTCCGAACCCCCAGCCAGTGAGGGAGGCCGGATCAGCCGCACGGCACCCCGGGGCCGACGCTCCGGCCCACAAACGCGTAGTGAGTGCCCGCTGACCTTTACTTCCCCTTCTTGGCCGGCTGCTGTTGCTGAGCTGCCTCCGCCCGCTTTTGCTTCTTCTTTTTCTTGACCGTAATCTTTTGAACGCGAACCTTCGGCAAGCCGAGGGGTGATTGGTCGTCTGTCCAACGGTCAAGGGCCATCAACCGTTGAATTCGCTCGGCCCGGGTCAGAACACTCCGGTTGCGGACCGTCGTCTTTCGAACCCGGAGACTCCTGTCCATTGTCATGGGAACGATCTCCTGAAAGGTATTCTTTTCCAGATTTGTCGAAAAAGCGCCGCGGCGAATTGATCCTTTCTGAAATTGGGTGCCGACGTGGGTGTTAACCGAAGAATTCGGCACTCAAACCGCAACGTTGCGCCTAGCAACCTCGAAATGCCAATGACTCTACCAATCTGGAGATGCCAATCCTCTCTTTTGTTACAAGCAAAGTTACAATCGGCCGTTTGCGGCGAAGATTTACTGTCTGGCAATGTTAACAGGATTCGGGCCTGTTGGCAACGCCCGCTAGGTTGACCTCCGGCTCAGTCCTGCTTCGGAGCGCGGATAACTTCGAGCGATAGGAAAAGGCTCACGCCGGCCAGGAGTCACCTGGATATTTCTGCCTTTGGCGCGACCGGTTTGGCAGGCTTAACCGCGTTGCGGGTCCGGCTGGCCAGATGGGCGGAAGGAGCGGAGAGCATCGGCACAACGAATCGCTATCTTATGCCCTGGTTAAAGCTGTTCCTGCCACCTAAAACAAGTCTCTCGATTGGGTGAGATAGCGCAGGTTGCGGCGGGCATACAGCGGTGCTTCAACTACTTGTCGCACGAGTTAGGGGAACGAACGGCGCCCAACGGAGGTGCTTTTTCCGTGGGATAGGAGGCTCTCGCGTTTCGGGCATTTCGGCGGACAGCTCCAACCCCGGCCACCTTGATTTTCAGGTCCTGGGGGTTAAGCTAGGTTCCCCAAGGCTCCTGCGATCCGGAAATAGTCTACACTCCCGCTTGACGCTGGATCCGTTTGCCTGTCCAGTCAACTGCCTAAGGTCGGAGGCCAAGGTCATGTTTTACACGAGGATTCTTTCGCGGGGTCAAATGCTTTCCGTTTATCAAGTGGGTGTGCTAGCAGTGCTCGTGGTTCTGGGACTCCCCGTTTTCTTTGGGGAAACGGCGGCCTGGGGACAGTCCTCCGGAGGAGTAAACACGATGAAGCTAGAAAAGACTGCCGTGGGCAAGTTGCCAGATGGAACGCAAGTTGACCAATACCTGCTTGAGAATCCCGGGGGGATCCGGGCAAAAATCTGGACCTATGGTGCGACCCTTATCACGGTCGAGATGCCCGATCGCGATGGTAAGGTGGCCCCTATCACTCTGTATCTCGACACTTTAGAGGACTACCTTAAGGGGCACCCTTATTTTGGATCTGTGGTCGGCCGGTATGCCAACCGAATTGCCCGGGCGAGATTCGTTTTGGATGGGGTGGAATACCATCTGGCGGCCAACAATGGCCGCAACCATCTGCACGGAGGCCGAAAGGGGTTTGATAAGTATGTGTGGGATGCCGAGCCAGCCCAAGCTGAGGATTGGGTCGGTGTCCGTTTGCGACGGGTAAGTCCGCACGGGGAAGAGGGCTATCCGGGAACGCTCAACGTGGAGGTGCTCTACCGGGTTACCGCGAAGAACGAGTTGTGGATGGAATATCGGGCCACAACCGATCGCCCCACAATCGTCAACTTGACAAATCACGCGTACTGGAATTTGGCGGGCGCTGGCTCAGGGGATGTCTTGGGGCATATCCTGTATCTCAACGCGGACCATTACCTCCCTGTGGATGATGAACTTATCCCGCTTGGTCCGTTGGCCCCCGTTGAAGGAACACCCATGGACTTTCGCACACCCCAGCCGATTGGGTCCCGGATTGCTCAGGTCCCGGGTCGGGGTTACGACCATTGCTATGTGCTGAACAAGAAGCAGCCGGGGGAGCTTTCGCTCTGCGCTCGGGTGACAGAGCCAACTACGGGCCGGGCCATGGAGATCCTGACGACCCAGCCAGGTGTACAGTTCTATAGCGGTAACTTCCTGGATGGCTCGCTGCGGGTGGCTGGTAAGCCCTGCCTTCGCCACTACGGCTTCTGCCTGGAAACCCAGCACTTCCCCGATTCTCCAAATCGCCCGGAATATCCCAGCCCGGTGCTCCGGCCGGGTCAAACTTATCACGAGGTGACCGTTCATCGCTTTTGGGTGGAGAAGTAAGGAGGGCAATTAATAGCTCCTCGGGCCAGCCCATAATCCAAAGGTTGGGAGGGCGCGAGGCCAAAAGCCCGTAACGGGCCGTTTAAGCTTGCGACTGGGCCCCTGCAAGCTGCCTGCGCAGGGACCGGGCTGTAACAGGTAGCGCCCTAGGTTTCTTCGAGGGTTCGCGCTTAAGGTTAGCGGCCTGCGGGGGCGGCCTAGGCCAGCTTGCTTGCCCACTGTGGCGGGGGCCTTAGGAATCGCCCCGGCCCTCGCGGCTGAATGCTAGTTGAGCGATAGCGCCCGACGGCGGGGGCCGGGGAGGTGCGGGAAGATCGTTTCCTGACCACCTGGACAGTAGTCCAGGCACCGTGAGTGGCCCGGATGTGTCGGCGGTCGCCATGAGCCTCCGGGGCGGGTTACTGCGCCTCCTCCACGATAAGCCTCAGCTCCGTGTGCGCAGGGATCGTTATTTCTAACCCTGTTTGCAGGGTACCGCCGCCAACCGTTTCTGCCTCCTTCCCACCGAGGTGCCGCACAAAATATTTTCGGTCCGCGCAAACCGTGAACCATTCGGGAAATTGATTGATCCGCGGATAGTCAACGGGGAGTCGCAGATAGTCCTTGTGCCGAGGCCGGTCGAATACGATTTTGCCGGTCCACGGTTGCTCACCAGCGCTGACGACCAGGTAAAGCCTTCCTGCCTCCTCCACGGCACCAACGAGGAGATCTTCCCGCCAGGGATGGATAGTGACGCCTTGGGTTTTCCAAAGGGCATACATCAAGGCTGTTCGGGCAACGTTGCCGTCCCCATGCCACCCCTCGATGATCCCGGACTCATCTTGCGGCCGCCACATGTCATGAATCTCGCTTTCAATCCAGGTAGCGGCCTCGGGAACTCGCTCCCTGTTGTACAGGTTCAAGGCCCCTTCCAAAGAATCCGCATACTCGTCGGCGATGCCCCAGTGGTAGTCAACAAGCCCCGGCAGGTGCGAAAGGACATCGCGGACAGCCTGGCGAAACGGCTCGTGCTTGTCGATCATCCATACCGTGTAAATCCCGTTGTAGTTGTAGCCCCATGTATCGCAGATTCCCTGATCGTGCTCGCCTGTTTGCGGGTTAATCCAGTTATAGAGCATCCCCCTGGAGTCTCGTCCGACCTCAAGGATGCGGTGATACATGGCGTAAATAGCGTCGCGGTAGGCCACCTTCTTCTCCGGTGCAGCGAAGTGGACGGTCAAGTAAAGCTCGGAGAGCCCAGAAACGATCTCGCAGCCGTGGTCACGCAGCCGGAGCTGGGTAAGGTGCCGTGTGGGGTGGCGCTCGCCTAAGAGGTAAAAATCACCGAGCCTGATCGCCCACTCCAGATATCGCCGGTCTCCGGTCATCCAATAAACGCGACACAGTGTCTGGAGTTGTTCCCCATTAACCTCCTCGTTGACAGAGGGGATTCGTCCCCACTTGGTTTCCACTGGGGCGTGTTTCCACAAGTCGTCCACAATTTCGATAAGCCGGGCTGACCAGGGGCTGACTCCGAGCCACTCTGTAAGCGGCAAAAGCCCATCTTTGACGTACTCGGAAGCCCCGAAAATTACCCGCCCAAGGTCAATCTCCTTTCGCAAGAATCGTTGGTCTTTGAGGGAATAAGCATCGGGGAGCCGATCAAGGCGGTTTGTCAACTCCCGCTCCGTCTCTAACATTTCGCGGCATTTGCCCTCAAAAAGTCCGCGGTCCAACAAGGCAGCCGTCAAAACCATAAACGGATAGTTGTCGGCGGCCGCGTTTTCCGGTGTCCACGCAGCACCCTCCGCTCGAAGATTCTCCGGGATTAAGCCGGTCTTCGGATCTGCCTTGCTGAGCCAGCCGAGGAGATACTTCCGACAGCGGAAGAACTGTTCGTGAGCCCGCCGGGCATTAAACTCGGCCTGGTTGAAAAGTTGCTCAACACCCGGATCAGGTGCCTTCGCTAGCGGCTTTCGCGCGCTTGGCCGATCCCAAAAATTCCGCCATTCAGCGAACGCAGCGGGAAACTCCGGCGGCCCGACCCGAAGGCTTATTTCAAGCGGCGCCGGGAGCCCTTTGCGGTGTGATTGGGCGGCGGCATCGTCTAGAAGTTCCACCAATCGTACACCCGCAAGGAAAGCTGCCTTGCCCCGTCCGGCCGTGACTTTGATCTCGTATTGCTCGCCCCCCTGAGGTGCGAAATCGGATAGCACCAGCCATTGAAAACCGTCGTAGCCACCGGCAGCTACGTTCAGCTTCTTGCCGTTAACCTCGATGACCGCCGTGCGGTCGTCCTGCTTTGATCCCCAAAGAAACTCTAGTCGGTGACTTGACTTTGGCCGGGTAGGCACGATTAAATTAAGTGTGTATTTGGCCGTCCAGAAATAGGGTACGCCCTGATAAGTTTCGGGGCCCTCTTTGAAAATGCGTTCTGCCACAATGGCCGCAGGTTGGTCTGCTTGTGACGAAAGCCCGGTGGCTTGAAGCTGGCCAAAGGCAATAGTTTGTGCACAGGCAAACCAAACCGGCGTCATAGCAACAACAGCTGGTGCGATTTCCCACCCCATACGTTTGGATCCTTTTGCCCGCCTTTTGTGGACGTAATTCATCGACATGTCCTCCGGTGTCACTGAGTTACACTTTGGCGGCCACTGACAGAAGGGCGCATAGAAAGTTGATCCCCTAAACTGGACCCTGGCGGTCCCGAATCAACAGATCGCCGTGCAAGAATTCGTGCCTGAGGCAGCAAATTTTCCGCTACCAAGTTACAGCCCCTGTGGTGTAGATCCAGCTTTTTCCCGGAGGGTACCCCGCTCTGGTGGGGTTAAGTAGAATCGGTGATCGAGGCAGGCCAATCCATCTCGGAGGGCGAACGGGTGTTCGAATTCGTCTAGGGGACTTTTCGGAAGCGAATTCATGCCATCGGGACCAGATTCGCTCCCGCCTGGGTTAGGCCACAAGATGGGGCAGCCGAAAGGAAATGGGGAGGCCGGTTCTGCGAGGTACGGAGTTGGCAAACAATATTGGTTAGTATCTTTGGCGAGCAACTTGCAAAGGGTAGGCGACTATTTGCGGCGCTCAGTGTCGAGAGATCATAATGGGAGCTTGGAGAGCGGTGCAATCATTAGCGTTGTTTTTGGATGGTTAGTGCCACCTCGATTGCGCAGAGTCTTTAGTTAACCGATAGTGGCCGCAAGAAAGGCGGTTTGCGCTTCCGGATGTTGTAGGTAGACTCGCCCCCGCAGCTTCAGATTCCACGAAGGAACCCCCTATGGCTCGCTCGACGTCGAGTTCTGTCAGTTGGTATCGCAAGGTCTCGGATGAAGGCGTAGGCTACTCGGTCGTCGAGCTAAATGATGTTCGGCACGTTTTTGCGGCTGCGGTTCCGCGGTGTGGCGATTCCCTCTCGGCACAGGCAGCCGACGCTCTTGAGACAATACGTCAACTGGTGGAAGATGAAGGGGTACGGGGGGCGATAGTTAGCCAGTCCGTGTTCTTGCCTGGACCGGAATACCTCGACGAGGCTCGTCGTCTCATTTGCGATTTTTACGGTCCGGAATTGCCCGCCACCACTTACATCTTTCAGCCACCCTGCGAGGGGAAACTCCTCTCAATCGAAGCTTTGGGGGTCGGCCGCAAGCACGAAGGCGTAAGGATTCTGCGGATTTGCGAAAACTTGGTGGTGGCCGAGCACTCCGGGGTGTCGTGGGTGCACTGCGCTCACATGACGCCGACCACGGACTCGCCGTTAGTGTACGATCGGACGTTGAGCGCTTTTCAGCGGATGGCCGCCACGTTGCAGCGAGCTGGGGTGTCGTACGATCGGGTGATTCGCACCTGGCTTTATCTGGGTGACATTGTCGGCCGGGAGGGCCACACTCAGCGCTATATGGAGATGAACCGCGCACGGTCTGACTATTACCAAAACATCCGTTTTCGACCGGCGCGGATCCCGGCAGGCTTTAACCCGACGGTTTATCCCGCCAGTACCGGAATTGGCGCTCAAGGCCAGGATATTGTGATGAGTTGCATCGCTCTGGATACGTCCCGAGACGACATCCTGGCCATGCCGTTAGAAAATCCCCTGCAGCGATCAGCGTTTGATTACTCGCCCTGTTACGGACTAAAAAGTCCCAAGTTTTGTCGCGCGATGGCTCTTTCTTGTGGTCGTTTCGCCACGATTTTCATCTCCGGAACCGCCAGCATCACTAACGAAGAGACTCAGTTCATCGGCGATGTCGTAGGCCAGACGCACCAAACGCTGGACAACATTGAAGCTTTAATATCCGATTACAATTTAGCCCGCCACGGAATGCCGGGTCTGGGCACAACCTTGGAGGGCATTGCTTTCGCCCGGGTGTACGTGAAAAACAAGGAGGACTACCCCAAGGTTCGAGAAGTTTGCGAAAAGCGGTTGGGGGACATCCCCACGGTTTATGCGGTGGCGGATGTTTGTCGGCCCGAACTCCTGGTGGAGATTGAAGGCATCGCTTTCTCTCGGCTTGAAAACGTTTGAATGAATGGGGCGCAGGGCTTAGCCCTTTGGCCCTTTTTCTAAGACCGCTTGGCGGAGCTTGTCGTTAGGCGCTCGCAATAAGGTTGCTCGTCGGGTGAGTCAACGCCGTGGGCGAAAGTGGCGGGGTGGTCTCTCCTTTGTTTGTGGATAAGATCGCCCGGAAAGAATCGTGATGGTTAGGTTGGGGCAGCCCGCATTGGCTAAGGAGCGTGGCGAAATCGCGCGGTTAGCAGATCGCCACTTTTGGGACGCAATTGGACCGCACGTTCCCCGCGCACAGAAAACTAGCTTTTCAAGCCTACGGACGTTTGGCGATAAGCTCCCGGGCTGTCTGAATAGCAACGGAAAGGGCATAGTCTTCCTGTGGGGTGGGTTGCTGGGCCGACGTGCTCACTGGTCGGGCAGCCTGACGCAACAGTACGTCGGGGACAACACCTTCGAGCGTAAAAGGCCGGCCAGCAGGGGAATAAAAGCGGGAGGTGGTCAACCGGAGTCCCCCTGGGTGCGATCCCAGTGGGAAGATGCCCTGTACTGAGCCTTTTCCGTAGGACGGGGTGCCGACTAAGCTCCCACGCCGATGGTCGCGGATGGCGGCTGCAAAAATCTCTGCCGCGCTTGCGCTTTGTCCGTCTATCATAACTACAAGCGGTACTCGCCACGTTCCTTCTTCATGAGCAATGTACGTACAGTCTTCGATCACATTACGGCCGCGGGTGTAAACAATTACCCCCCGATCCAAGAAGCGGTCCGCTACCTCGACCGCACTTCCTAATAGTCCACCAGGATTGCCCCGTAGGTCGATGATCAAGCTTCGCATGCCCTGGTAATACAGGGACCATAAAGCGCTGTCGACTTCCTTGGGGGTGGTTTTCTGAAAAGCCATAATCCGCAGATACGCCACCCCTGCCGCCGGGTCGACGAGGCGTACTCCTTCAACACTAGGGACATCAACATGGGCTCGCCGCACCCATACTTCGCGGGGCGCTTGTCCCGGAGAGGCCACCGTTACCCGAACTAGCGACCCTTCCGGTCCTTGCAACAGATCTGCGGCTGCTTCAGGGGGAAGGCTAGCGGTGGGCTGATCGCCCACACTGAGGATTCGGTCCCCCGGCCGCAGACCAGCGGCCTCGGCAGGACTTCCCTGAATGACCCGGACAATTGTCAACCCGCCATCCTCCCCTTTAAGCTCTACCCCCAAGCCGACGAAATTGCCCTCGATTTGCGAAAGGATTTCCCGCAGCTGTTGGGGTGTCAAATAGCAGGAGTAAATGTCCAGCAGATTACTTACTGTACACAGACACTCCATGATGAGGGCCGTCGCAGGCAGTCCCGTCCGGGCTTCCGCTAGTCGGGCGGCCTCGGTAAGTAACATTGCTGCTTGATAACGGTCAGCGGGGGGGCGAACGGAGACTAACTGGTCCCATTGAGCCGCTAATGCCTGCCAAGTTTCGGGAGAAAATTTTCGCCCATATCGAGCCCACAGCTGCCCGTCACTAAGGGTATAAGTCAACTCTCGAAGAGACAGCTGGACGAGCGGCGTCCAACCGACAGGCTCCACATAATGCACCTGAACTTTGAGCAACGCCTCGTTTAGGGCGTCGACTGCCTGAGGCATTGTTAGGGAGTCAACAACCCCCACGAAGCTCGCATCCCGCCACCGCCGTGTCACATCCACGCGAAGACGAGAGTGCTGATAGCGATGGAGCAGAGTTCCATCCGTCGGAAAGCGCCGCAGGGCTTCTTCGTAAAAGACTACGGCGTCGGCCCAGCGGCCTTCCCGTTCGAGCTCTTGTCCACGGCGTAAATAATCTCCTGCGTCCTGGGTGGGTGCTGGGAAGGCGGCCACATTTCCGGGCAACGGGATCGGCTTGCTATCGTCGGGAACGAGCGGCAGGGGCACCTGCGCCGCACTTCTTCCCAGCCCAATAGCCCAAAGGCAGCTAAGCAAAGCGACCCAAAGAGTCAACCGGCGCGATGATGTGCTCATGGCTTGCAAATCTAGGCCGCCTGCGCCCCTACGGATTTCTCTGCTATGAGCGTCCTCCCGCCAAACCGCCTTGTTGTCTTACCCTTCGTGGTAACCGGCATCTGATGCGCCGGCAGTTGTCCGCCACGGTATTTCCACTCCATGCCCATGCTTTACAACAGCTGCGTGACCCCCTTTCGTTTGACGATGGATTCTTTCCCGAGGCGGACACCCCTCCGTCAAGTTTAGCCCACGAAGTCACCACGTCAAAAAGAATCCCCCGTGACGGGTTCTTAGACGGTTGCGATCAGCCTGGTACAAGTGTCAAGTTTGGTTTCTTGTGAACGTAAGGGGGTGTTTCAGGCGGAGGCGAAGGGCAGCTCATGCGGGTTGTAGCGGATGAATGGATCTTGCCATCGGTAAGAGCCTGGCAAGATAAGATCCTTATCCAAAAGGTGCTTAGAACGGTCAAACACACCCCGCCAGCTCGTTGCTGGCTTTTTGGAGCGGCACTCGATTGTCTGTCGAGTCAAAAGAGGAGGGCCAGGACACAATTCCGGGAAAAAATTGGTTTTTCCCTTCCAATTAGGTTGACGAGCGCCTGTCCGGAAAGCCTACAAACGCCTGTCAACCTAGGCCAAAGTCCACAGATAACTTCCCATTTACCGGGAAGTCCTAACGCTATCCCCTCGTTAGCCGGTCCGATCGCGAGTCGGCTCCGGCTTTGGCACAAGTTTCCTAGAAGGATAGGCCTCCGGGTCAACAGCCACACCTAGCACCCGCAGCGATTCGGCAATCGCCAACCGGAAATCATCCTTGGCCTCTCGCAATCCAAGTTGAAGTGCCTCAATTGCGTACGGCGTGCCGATCCGTTGAACACAGGCGCGTGCGTCGTCTCGGATGCCCTTGTCTTCGAGCACGTTGGGTAAGTCAACAATAGCCCGCACTGTTTGATCGGTGCCAATTTCGGAAAGCATCCATAACACGTCCCGGCGAAGCTGATCCGGCAGACCGGGGCGGATGTAGTTAAGTAGCGCTTCCTCCACAGCTTCTTTTGCTTCCGCAGCTGTATTGGGCGCACCTACTGTCCGCACAATTTTCCACAAAGCTCTCTTGGCAGCCCGTCCCACTTCTAGTGGTTGAGCCAGTTCTTTCGTCTTTCCCTCGGCTTTCAGCGAAGCAACCTGGGCCTCGCACTCCAGAACAAGCCGGACCAAAGGCTCAATTGCCGCCGCTCCCAGGCTTCCGGCCTCTTGCCAGGCGGCGGTTCGCTCTTCTGGACTTTCGCTTTGGAGTCGCTTAAGCAAAAGCTCAACAGTAAGCTCGGCCATGATGTAATTGCCTCCCGCTAAAGTGCCTGTGAAGGAATGCATTGTTTTCTGATCGTTCGCATGCTTACTTGATAAACGCTCAGCATCGTGTCAATGTGCTGGGACCGCGGTCAACTTTGGCAGCCCGGTTCTTCCTACAACCGCTTACAGCGTATACGGCCAGCGCTGGGGCCTGCTTGCTAGCCGCTGCGCCTGCTCGTCGCCGACGATCTCCTTCTTGGCCGCATCCCAGTAGAGCCGCCGTCCCAACATATACGAAAGGTTGCCCAAGATACACAGGAGGGCAACGCCGACGCCATACTCGACGTCCATGATGCACTTCTTGCCAGTCCGAATGCCAAGGAACCAATCCTCGAAATGTCCCGGGCTTTTGTAAACATCCTTTGCTCCAGGGGGTGGCACCCATTGACGCACTTTTCGCTCCGCCCAGGTGCCGCCGTCGCCTCCCCAGTGCATGGCCGTGCCGTTCTCGCCATGATAGACCGCCCCGTAACCAGGCCGAACAATCTTGGTGATCCCCGGCTGGGCAAGTTCTTCCGCAGTGCGCTCTTCGGCGGGGAAACGCCGCTTGACTTCCTCCATGGGCATTTGCGTCCACGTCATGACCCAATCAGGATTTTCGAACTTGTAAACAACATGCATTTCCACCGCGCTGTCCCACAAACCTTCCCGGGGCGGGGTGCCCTTGGCTTCGACCCAAACGGGATCCTGGTGATCGGCGTCCAACCAGTACTTGGCGCAGCTCATAACGTGGGCACCGCGGTCGCGGATTTGTCCGCCGCCGCTCTCCAGCACCCAGCGAAAGACGCCATGCAGATATCGGGCGTTAAACGGCCGCCAAGGTAATGGCCCAAGCCATAAGTCCCAATCGAGTCCTGGCGGCGGATCGCTATCTGGTGTATGCGAGCGGTCTTCCGGGCTGGGATAGTGGAAACACTCCACATGATGTACCCGACCGATCACGCCATTGGCCAGGAACCGATGCATCAGATAAGCTTCCGGCTGCGATCGTCCTTGCGAACCGATTTGGCTAGCGATTCCGGCCTTACGGGCCGCAGCCACCATTGCCTTGCCTTCTTCGATCGTACAACAAGCCGGCTTTTCGCAATAAATGTGCTTGCCACATTCTGCAGCGTGGACGAATTGCACTGCGTGCCAATGGTCAGGCGTGGCGATCACAACCGCGTCAACGTCTTTGCGAAGCAAAATGTAGCGGTAATCGCGGTAGGCGGTTTTTGTTCCCAGTTCCTTTGCCGCGCGTTCCAGCCGTTGCTCGTCCACGTCGCAGACCGCCACCGTTTGGCACTCACCTTTGGCATAAAGCGGCTGCATTTCGTGATAAAGTCCTATACCTCGACCTCCCATGCCAATAAAACCAATGCCAAGGCGTTCATTAGCGCCTTTGCGGCCAGGCTGAGCTAAAACACCTGAGGGGATAAGCTGCGGAACGGCAACTACACCCGCGGCTGCGGCCGCTTGATCGAGGAAATGCCTTCTTGTCAACAGGGATTGCTTCTCATACATGGCCTTTGTCCTATTGCCAGAAGTTAATACCGCCGCAATTCGTTTTTGCCAAGGACGTTCTTACCCGCGCTTAAAAGGCCCTGCTCGACAACCCCAATCAGAATATCACCACCGCCCGGTGGCAAAGGGGCAGTTGGTGTGACGGATTGTCGCGACTGGGGAGCCTAAGATATGCTCGCGATCACCCGAACGCAAGTATTGCCCGGAAAAGGTTGCCAGGTGGGAAGGCCTCGGAAACTCTTTTCAAGCGTAGGCCGGTTGGGCCAGTCCGGAATTTGCACAGACAAGTTCGCTCCCGGCTGTGGGTGGAGTTGCACCGCGGTGGGAAAAAGGCGGTTTACTTTCCTCACTTACGTTCGAGGCGAATTGTTACCCGCTGGAAGGGCCGAAGGGACAGTTGCAAGACGCTGCTGGCCGGACGGATGTCCTCAAGATCTTCTTCCACAAGATTGGTCAAGCTAGTTGCCACCAGCCCAAGGCCGGTGAGGTCAATCTGCGCCCGACAAGCTTTCCCAACAATTTCCCCCACACGAAGGATAAATCCTCTACCGTCCTCCGCTTGCTTTAAGGCAAGTAGTGCCACATGGTCAGGCTCGATGCGGCAAAGTGTTTGCTCAACTTTGAGCTCACCCTCCGATTTGCCCTGGACAACGACCGCCTCTAGGGGATAGGCCACCTCCCAGCCGAACCGCGCCGGCCGATCGAGACCCTCCGCGGTTTTCAAAGTAGTCATCGAGAATCGATAAAGCAAATCCGCTTGCTGAATCACGGGAAAATTCGTTCGGAAATTGCTCGCGTGGACAAACGAAAAAATGTGGCCCTTCTTCATCTGCTCCGGTTGAACAAAAGGCAAGCCGAAGTCGGGTGCCGTCACACCGTGGTGAGCCTGGGACACGTAGCAGGGCCACAAGCCTCCCAACTCGATGAGGTGCGACTCTATGGGGCAGATCACGGCCGTCAACGAGCCATCCCACGCAGCTACCCAATGTTGAGCGGCGTAGTAGTTAGTGTTTGTCCCCGGCAATTGATCGCGAAACGGTACGATAACCGAATTAGATGCTTCGAAAGCAAACTGGGCGTTGTCAATCTTAAATGGGAAGGCAAAGTATAGCTCAAGCATCGAGGTAGCATCCCGCAGTAATCGGGTGGCTAAGTCGACGCGTTTGATATCCCGGTAGAGGCTAACTTCCTGGATAATGCGGGGGCAACCGCCCGCCTCAGCAAGAATCCGTAAGCTCTGGAGCACTGGTCCGCGCTGGCCAGGCACAATGGATACCCGCTCGGTGGAAGTTAGCTTGCCAGTGCGGATATCTTTGACAACAAGCTGGTTGATACCGAAGCCCGCTTGCCCATCGATAATCTCCCGGTCCAATTCTTTGTCAACAAGAGTGAGGATCGATCCTGTTTGGGGGTCAAGGCCCAGTCGATAGAAGCGGTTTTCCAATTCGCAAGTTGCCGGGCCCGGCCAGCCGTCTGGCACTTTCTCTCCGGCTTCGGAAAGACCGGCTTTGCCCAGGACACGATATGTCTTCCAGCCGAGTGCCGGGACATCCTCAGCAAAAAAGACAAGATCCACCTTCTCTGCCGGACTAAATTGGCCCCTGCCATACCGAAAGGCAGCGTCCGGTTGAGCTGCCAAAGGCGAATCCACTTCCACAAGTTGCGCCGATACCTTTTTCCCGGTGGAAAGATCAACAAGGATCAGGGAGTTTTCCCACGACAGACCGTCGGCCAGAGGACCGAGATCGGTGACCCTAACAATATCACTCCTCGGGAAGCTTAGCGGGTTGAAGACCACAACATAATAACCCTCCTCTGGCCTAGAGGTGGCCTCGGCGAACATGCGAAGACGGCTACTTAGGACCGTTTCTGCCAGCCCTGCTGCCCGGTAGGCATAGCGAGCCTTGTCGGCCCATGACCAATCCTGTCTTCGCCCAATCGGGTGGGCCATGCCCCAAGTATGTTCGTCATAAAGCAACATGTTGTTAAAGGCCTCGGCAAGGGCTTGTGCCGGGTAATCTGCCCCGAGCAACCGCGCGGCTACAGTCGCCCAGCGTTCGGCCACGGGAAGACGAACGTGGCTGAGTCGGTTTAGTGTCGTTTCCCTTGCGGTCGAAGTCGCTCCGACGACATAGTCCGTCTCCGGAATTTCTCCGCGGAACGCCCGCAGGTCAGGCTGATTCCGACACTGAGCCTCGAGCATCTCGAAAAACATGGCGTTTGTCGCTACGTAAAGCCGGGGATAGGCCCAGCGGCTATTCCACTCCCGCACAATCATGCTGGGAACAATATTCGGAGGCGTATTGTCGCCGCAGCCGTAGCCCCCAAAGCGTATGACCGAAAATGGCGTCCCTTGCTGCTCCAGTTCTTTGAGGACTCGGGGGAGGTGCTCAGCAGCTTCTTCGTAGCTTCCGGGAGACCAACACCCATAACCACCTTGGTAGTAAACGAGGACTCGACCTCCATCGGGGCCTTCCCACCAGAAGGCATCCGGGCGGCCGCGGCGGAGAATCGCCTTCTCGTCCCAAAAGGTATGGATATCGCTTCGTCCCCATTCGAAATACGTGGCCAGTCCTGCGAAAAAGTAGCGGACCCCGGATCCGGCCAAAACGGTGGGCAACCCCCAACTTAGGCCAGGGATATCTGTTGTGGATGCCGTGGTGATTTCTGCCCCGAACCGACGCTTTATGGCAAAGGAGGGATAAAGTGCTCTGATCTGCTCCTCATGCGAAAGCAGGTTTGTTATCAAATTCCCGTATAACGCCTGAAGCTCGATCCGACCCTGCCGCAAGTAGTAACCAAATTTTTCGGTAACTTCGGGCGGCCTTTGCCGCAGGTAATGCTCAAGCGACCAAGCTCCCTCAATGGTGTAGCGAAACTTGGCTTCCTCGGGATAATCATCGGTTTGTTCACAAAACTGCAAAACCTGATCGTATACACGCTCGTAAAACGAAAGCACGTTTTCCAGGGTGTCAGTGTAACCCAGATCATGATGGGAAATGGGAACCAGGCAAACTTGCCAAAGGTGGCTTGGTCGCCAAGTGAGTTCAACCGTGGCCTGGATTTTCCCGCCGGTAGCGATTTCCGCGGTAAGCTGGGTCGGTTTTTCCACCCGCGGAAGCTCGACCGGGAAGCGCGACTGTCCGGATGGGACCGTCCCAAGGTTCATTTTCCAGGAGTTTTCCCCGAGTCGGAATACAAGCTCGGCCTCGGTGGGATCGCCACCGTTTACCAAAATTAGCTCAGCCAGTTGGAAAAGCTGTCCGTTCTTGCGAACGTGAAAGACAGTCGACTCAATGGCTTTTATCTGGAGGGCCGGCGATTGTCCCGACTGGCGACCGGATGAAGGCCCCTCCGCTTTGGCAACCGCACTATAACAGGAAGCTACGGCTGCAAGACCGAGGACCACGGCAGGCAGAGGCAGGATTGGGCACTTAGCTTTTCCGGAAGTGCGCAAAATTGGTGACGAGTCGCTCTTTGCCCCTCTGCCGTGCATGCGCTGTTGGGCAATCGGCTCCCTGCGGCTTGTCGACTGAACATGAGGTTTTGTGTACATGGTAAAGTTCTCAACCAATGATTTGTGAACGAATTTCCGCGCTTGTTGTCCTTTTCCCCAACAGCCCCCAAGCAAGAAAATGAGACCCTCACTACGTGGCTGGTCGAGAAGACAACCAGTTCCCTTAGTTATCTGAGCCAGGAATTACCCCGCTTGCCGCGCCCTAGGGATCAAACTTTTGGCAACCTTTGCCCAAGTAGAGCCAGAAGCTTCCGGGCGACCAGCCAAAAGGTGGATTGCTCCTTGCCAAATCGCGCGGTTTACCTTGGTCTCCTCGTTTGCGGTTTGCTTGAACTACCAGTTTGCTGGCTTATTTTCACAAGTCAAGCTTAAAAAATAGTGGGGCCGACTGATGGATTAGCTTTTCCTTGACGGAGGGGAAGGGCGTCGTTGCAGGAGTGACGGGTTTTCCCGCCGCAAGCAACTTTGATAATAAGGTGTTTCATTCACAGTGGTTTATAAGTCGATTGTCGCATTAAAGTGGCGCCCTCCCCCTCCGGGCATGAGACGGGCGTGAAGGGAGTAGCGGTGCCACGAAAAAGTATGAGTGATGCAGAGGCTTTTTCGCGCTCTGCAGCGCCTCACACTCAGCGGGTTAACAACTTCCGAGATCGTGTATGCCCTCGGTCAAACTAACGCGCAAACGTTGCGAAAGGTCGATAGCCAGAAGGGGTACGCTTCAGCTTGGGCGATTCCATTCGATTGCCCAAGCAGCGGGCCAAGATTAGTTACCCGAGGGCGACGTCGAACCCAACCGGGCATCAAGCCAGGAGGTGGCTTTCTCGATAGCTTGCGGAAGTTTCTCAGGTAACTTGCCACCGGCCTCGGCCAAGTCGGCCCGACCACCACCTCCGCCCCCGACCGTGGCCGCTACCTCGCGAACCCATTCCCGCGCATCAAGTCCGCGCTCAACCAGGTCCCGGCTTAAACCGGCAACCATACTTACTTTGTTTTCTTCCGGGTCGATGGCAACTAAGAAGACGGCACAAGGGGCCGCTTTGCGCCGGATTTGGTCGATAAGCTGCCGCATCAGTGAGGTGTTGGGTTCCGGGAGTTCTGCCACTACCACGGTGGTTGGTCCCATTTTTCGTGCACGGGCCAGGAGTCCCTCCGCGGTCACAGCTGGGGAAGCGATTCCTGACTCGGCCAGCTTCTTTAGTTGACGAAACTCCTTTAGGAGGGACTCAACCCGTTGTGGCACTTCCTCCGCGCCGATGCGGAGAAGTTGCGCCGTTCGCTTAAGAAGGGCTGTCGTCTGCCGGAATTCTTCTAGCGCCCGTTTACCCGTAATGGCGGTAATTCGCCGCGTGCCCGCGGAGATACTACTTTCGTCAACGATCCGGAAAAGACCGATCTGGCCGGTATTCTCCAGATGAGTCCCACCGCATAGTTCCATGCTATAGTCGGCCACGCGCACCACGCGAACAATGTCCCCATACTTTTCGCCGAAAAGCATGGTAGCGCCCAATTGTCGGGCCTCGGTCAAGGGCATTTCTTGGGCAGTGACGGGCAAACACGCCCGGATGCGATCATTAACTTCGTCCTCAATTCTTTGGAGATCGGCCTCACTGAGCGCTCCCGGATGGCCAAAGTCAAACCGCAACCAGTCGCAATCAACTTTGGAACCTTCCTGTTGCGCATGGGGCCCCAAAATTCGTCGCAAGGTTGCATGAAGAAGATGAGTAGCAGTGTGAGCTCGGCGGATACCCTGTCGACGCTCACTGTCGACGCGGGCCATTACGGACATACCAAGTGTCAACTTGCCTTGGACTAAACGACCCCGATGGAGGATGAATTCGTCCTCCACCTGAGTGTCCAGCACTTGGAAGCGGACACCGTCTCCTTCGATCCAACCAGTGTCCCCGACTTGTCCGCCTTTTTCGCCGTAGAATGGCGAACGGTCAAGAACGACGGTGATCCAATCCGAAGTTTTTTGGTCTTCCGTTGACCAAGTCTCCTTAAGTGTCTCTCCCACGATGATGCCGACCACCGTGGCGGGTATTTCTAACTGCTGGTAGCCGACGAAGGCAGTGCCGTACAAGGCTTTTTTCAGCGTCTCGAGCGGGCCGGATTTAAACACTTCGACTTTTCGCCCTGCCCCTGATTGATCCCCGTGGCGTTCCATTTCCCGCCGGAAACCCTCCCAATCGAAGGTAAGCCGGCGTTCGGCCGCCAAGCTTTCAAGCAGCTCGGGCGGGAATCCATAGGTCTGAAAGATGTGTGCGGCCTCGGCGCCGGAGACCATCCGCCGACCTTCGCTTTCCATTTGTTTGAACAGCCGTTCAATCCGATCTAAGCCAGCCTCAATTGTGCCCAGGAAGTTTTCTTCCTCTTCTTTGATGACCCGGCAGACCCGGTCGACGGTTTCCGCAAGCTCCGGATACGGATGGCGCATCAGCTCGACCACCACCGGGGGCAGTTGATAAAGGAAAGGTTCCCGCACTCCCATTTGATAACCATCTAGTACAGCCCGGCGGATAAGTCGACGAATCACATACCGCTCTTTGTTGGGACCGGGGTACACATTTTCGTGGATGGCGAAGGTACATGCGCGAACGTGGTCAGCGATTCGCCTTAGTCGCCGTCCGTTGTCGTCTGCCGGATTGTAACGGAGGTGACACGCTTCGGCCGCTGCCTCCACCAGAGGACGTAGGATGTCAATGTGGAAATTGGACTCGACCCCTTGGAGCACGGCCGCCATACGTTCCAAGCCCATGCCGGTGTCAATATTCTTGCTTGGCAATGGCCGCAGATTGTTGGGCGGCGGTCCCACGCGATTAAACTGCGTAAACACTAAATTCCAAACCTCCACTTTTCCGAAAGGCGTTTGAATGAAGATTTCGCTACATGGACCGCACACTCCGTCAGGGCCTTCGGTGGGGGCATTGGCGGGCCAAAAGTTCTCGTCCTCACCCAAATAGGCTAATTTCTCCGGCGGCAAGCCGACTTCTTTGAGCCAGATCTCGGCGGCTTCGTGATCTTCGTAAAAGACGCTGGCCGAGATTCGTTCCGGGTCGATGCCGAGCCACTTCTTATCGGTCAGGAACTCCCATGCCCACAAAATAGCCTCGCGCTTGAAATAGTCGCCGAAGCTAAAGTTGCCTAACATCTCGAAAAATGTGTGGTGATGGGGTGTTCGCCCCACATTGTCGATGTCGGCTGTGCGAAGGCATTTTTGACAGGTGGTGGCTCGGGTAAACTCGAGCTTAACTCGGCCGAGAAAGTGATCCTTGAATTGGTTCATTCCCGCCGGCGTGAAAAGGACAGTGGGATCGTTGCGTGGGACGAGGACATCGCTAGGTCTACGTACACATCCTTTGCCCTCGAAGAAAGTCAAATACGCCTCGCGAAGTTCATCCGCCTTCATGGAAGCTCCTTCTTCATCGCATGTTTACGCTTAAACAAACCTTTCTGGACAAAAATTTTCTGCCAGCTTTGCGTCACTAACTTTGAACGCGCAAGCACAACTGGTCGCTCAGATCATGCCGGCTCTTCAAAGGCCAAGCTGTGGGTCATATTTTATCCGCAGGCACTTTGTTGCTACCTAAGGCTGAGGACTATGCCCCAGCGCTGGAGTCGTCGCCCCCCGAGCTGTAGCGCGTTTCTGGTCACGCCTTAAGTCGCGGCCCGATTACAAACTTGCCGCCTTGTGGATACGCCTTCGCAGATCGACAGGGCCGGCTAGAGGGTGCGGCTAGGAAGAATTTTGGGGGTCCGCCGCCTTCTTTAAGTCTCAATGTTAGAAGGTTGGAGAGGCATGTCCGGGGGTGCTCTAATCGGCGTCGACGCGTACTTCTGATGGCGGGCCACCCGGTTGGTCGCGGACGATAAGCCGCACAGTTCCGACCAGCTTGCCCACGGCCTGATGGAATTCGGCCGGGGAGTCAACTGGCGAGCCTTCGACCTGAAGGATGTAACTTCCCGGTCGCAAACCCGCTTTCCAAGCCGGGCTTCCCTTTTCGACCGCCGTTACCACCACACCCGATCGATCGCCCAGGCTTGCCACAAACAGCCCCGAGGCCGAGTCCATGGCGGTCGACAAATAATCCACTCGGACTCCACGCCAGCTAGCCGGTGGTGTGGACACAATCTTTCGTCCCCGCACAGGGTACTTAGTCAAAACGGCCTCTACCTGGCTGGGCCGGCCATTGCGGATAAAATCCACACGGACGCGTGCTTCCACAGGCATTCGCCCGACTTCTAGCACAAGTCCATCGGCATCATAAATCGGCGTGCCATTGATCGCGGTGACCACATCCCCGGGCCGAAGTCCGCAGACTTCAGCCGGCGTCCCGGGAATAATGCGGTCAACGCGCGCCCCCCGAAGACCGCGCAGCACTTCTTCGCTCGTCAAATCGGCTGGCGAAACTCCTAGGAAGCCATACTCCACTTCCCGGCCCTGCTTCAGTGTGTCGATGACGCGGCGGAATGTTTCGTCAACTGGATACGCATATCCGGCCGCCGACTCGAAACCTGCAACCGCTGGCAAAGCCGTCAACAGACCGATCATTTCTCCTTTCAAATTGATAAGCGCTCCGCCGCTTGTTCCCCAATTCAGTCGGGCATCGGTTTGGATTAAAGTCCCGAAATGATGGAGCGTGGTTCGGCCCGTGCTTTCGCTGCTTGTAGGTCGCGGAGGTGCCTTCCGCTGAATATTGGAAACAATTCCCCAACTGGCACTGGGCTGACCATCCCGGGCAATGGCGAAGGGATTCCCCAGGGCCACTACGATTTGCCCTTTACGGACCTGGGTAGCATCACCGAGCGTGATCGGCTGCAGCCCGTCGGCGGCCACGTTCAACACCGCCAAATCGCTTCGCGGGTCGGCCGCGAAAGGGACCGCCGGAAATGTTCGCCGATCGCACGTGGTGACAAAAAACTCGTAATTCTCCACATCTTCGCCAATCACGTGGTAGGCGGTGAGGATTTGTCCGCGCGCGTCGATGACTACGCCCGTTCCGTATTCGCTGGGCAGAAATTCCGGTTCTCCTGGTTGGGGGAGCATGAAGGGGGTTAGCTGCCGACCAAAAGGATCTGGCCTGAGTTCCGGCCCCCAGGGATCACCCGGTCGACGGCGCGGGACGCGATAAAGGGCCACAATTGACTTTTCTGCCCGGGCAATCGCCGTGCTAAGCGCTTCCTCAAGGGCCGCCAGCACGCTGGCCGCGTGTGCCGGCGGCGCACTTGCGTCGGTAGATTGCTGGGCAAATAGCAGTATTTGGCCCGCAGTTGTCGTCCACAAGAACGTTAACAGACAAACGAACAGAGTGCGGCCCGATTGCCCCCGGGTGTCAAGGGTTAAGACGGCAAAGGCGTGCCGAAAACTCCTTAATGGCAGGGCTTGTTGCCGGTCTATTAACTTACGCTTCGCACACTGTTTCATTGCCCGTCCTCGATACCGATCCCCACCGCTCGGAGCACCTCGCGACGGAGCTCCTCTGTAATCTCCGGGTGCTCGCGGAGGAAATCTCTGGCTTTCTCGCGACCCTGGCCCAACTGGAGATCGCCGTAGCGGAGCCACGTGCCGGAGCGAACCACAATCCGGTGGGCCGTCGCCAGATCAAGCACATCGGACTCGTAGCATATGCCCCGATCGTGGAGCATATCAAACTCGGCACTCCGGAACGGCGGTGCCACCTTGTTTTTGACCACTTTAGCTTTTACGCGTTGGCCGATGACTTCTTCCCCCTCCTTAATCGGCGAAACTCGGCGGACATCAATCCGGCAGGAAGCGTAGAACTTTAGCGCCCGCCCACCCGGCGTGGTTTCCGGAGTCCCGAACATAACACCAATTCTTTCGCGAATCTGGTTGATAAATATCATCGCCGTTCGGCTCTTGGCGATCGACCCCGTCAACTTGCGCAGGGATTGGCTCATTAGGCGGGCCTGAAGGCCGACCTGCGAGTCGCCGATTTCGCCCTCCAATTCTTTCTGCGGAACAAGGGCCGCCACCGAATCGACAACAATCACATCAACGGCATTAGAGCGGACGAGCATCTCCGCAATGTGCATCGCTTCTTCACCGCAACTTGGCTGGCTGACTAATAGGCTTTCCAGGTCGACGCCCACCTTTTTTGCCCAAGATGGATCCAGAGCATGCTCTGCGTCGATGAAAGCCGCGATACCACCCTTCCGCTGCGCCTGAGCCACCACATGGAGGGCGATTGTTGTTTTACCGCTTGACTCCGGGCCAAAGATCTCCACAATCCTCCCGCGAGGAATACCGTAACCCCCAAGGGCGATGTCAAGCGACAAACAGCCGGTGGAAATTCCCTCGATTCGGGCGATTCGCTCCGAACCTAACGGCATGATCGCCCCTTCGCCGAACTCCTTTTCAATTTGCGCGATGGCCGTTTTCAAAGAGGGAGGAAACTCCACCGATGAGTCGCGCTGAGCCTTGGTGCCAGCACCACCGTTGGCTTCTGCCGGCTTTTGCGATCCTTTCTTGGCCATGTTGTCCGTCCCGTAGCTTGAGAAACCAAATGTTGTCGTCTGGCCCCGAAGCGCTGATTGCCCGTCAAGGAGGCTGCCGAATCGACAAGATTGGCAAGGCACGCCGCCAAATCGCATCCTGAAAGCATCACCTAACCTCAAATTGTAGCCCTTGGTTGGCTTAAGGCGGAGGGGCATCTGAGGGACCTGCTGGGTGCCTCAGACTGTACGGGCTTCTTGAGAGGAGCCAGCCATTGGAAGGAATCGCCCTGAGCGGTAAAGGGGGTTCATTGTTCAGGAGCGTGTGGGTACTAAGCCTGCCGGCAGAGCCCGAGGCAGACAACCTCGCTTGGCGCTCTTGGGAAAGTTTGACTATCTTTGCATGACCGGTCGCGAAGCAGAGAGGGAAAGTTCGGAGGAAGGAGCCTCACCGATGAATTTCTTTGAATGGATTCGTCTGGGCGTGCGGAGAGCAGTCCTTCTGGGCGTAGCCGATGCCGTGGGCGATATTGGCAAACCGCCGGAAAGCGAGGATATTAGCCGCCGGCTACTGGATCTTTTGCGCCAGCAACCCTCAACCGCGGTTGCGGCAAGCGAGGCCCCCCAGATTACTTATGCTCCTAAACGACGCCGCCTTGGCCGGAGCCTCAACGAAATTCAAGGTCTTGCGGAGGAAGCCGAGTAGGCGGTCTGGTGCTAAGAGCAAGACGGGTTACCTGCAGCGTCCCAAACGATAATTCAGCCGGAACGGTCTGAGCTGCGAGGCCGGCTCAAACCGTCCGGCTTCTTTTTTGGGACTTAGGAGCCAAGCGGCTCAGCCAATTCCCATCTTCCCTCAAGCCGGAATTCTGGAGGGCTTTGCTTTCGCGTTTCGCGCAAGCTTGCGGTTAAGTCGGTAGCAGTTCCGACCTTTTACGGCCCAATGGAGGGGGGATTCACGGCCAGAAAATCCCTGGGTCCTCGGACCGTGTAATACGGATAAACCACTGTCCCGATTGGCGGTCCTGCTACATAAGGCTGGTAAGTTGGCCGATAGATCCCCAACAAGCGGGGGTCGATTAACGGTGAAAGCAGGCAACCGGAGCGGCAGGCACCTCTTTGGGCAACCGGAGTCGGAAACAGGACCCCGTGCCAAGCTACGCCGCAGCGGGGATCGACATAAACCGCCGGATAGGTCCCCCCGGGAGATGGCATGGGTTGGTCTCCGCCCGATGCGGGGGACTGAGCAAAAGCGGCAGTTGCCACGCCCATACAGGTGATCGCCAGACCTAATAACCAGGCTAACCGTAGGTTCCGTCCTCGAAGCGATCTCATTGGAATTCCTTTCGCAATATCTTGCCGGTTTCGCCAGTCCGGGACTTTGGTCAGGTTAAGAAGTTGCAAATCCTGGTTGGTGGGGTGCTTAAGTTTGGACTTAAGATCTTGCAAAATTCTTGGTTGAACCGGCCGTCCTCCTTCGCCAATTGGACCTGCTACGGGGTCACTGGCCAGGAGGTATTAGGCGCCTTCCCGAGGCAGCTTCGTTTCAGGGTTAGCCAAATTTGATTCCCCTTAGGGTGGGGAGTTTGGCGGGGTGATATGCTCGGCCTTTATTGGCGGAATCGGCTAATCCGGATTTATAGTGCAGAAAAACGCCGGGCTGGCTCTTGTGGGGTTTTCCGATAGCAGATGCCCGTGACCCGACGACGACTGTTCCGACGGAGCAATGGCCGGCCGCGGTCCTATGGCAAGCGGGTTGACCACGGGCGACGAGTATTACCGCTTGGTAAGGCTTCGGCCCCTTTGGGTGCCTCCCAAATTGCCTTCTCCCCCCAACTTTGCAGCCCTCAAGCCGGGACCTTAGCTAGTCCACCTGACTGATAAGCCAACTAGAGGAACTGGCTCTCCTCAACTTGACAATCCCTTGCGCGGGGTTTCGGCGCGAATGCGACCGAGTTGGTGACCCTTGCGTCGATCTCCTTTGCCACCCACAAAACCCAGACGGCCCGTCACCCGGTTTTTGCCGGGCGTCAGCAAGGGTCTTAGTCGGTATACTACACTTGTGGGGAGCACATTTGGCCTGTGGGGTTTTTTCAGAGATCTGGCCTTTTTCTTCGGGTTTGGCTGGACGCGAGGGGCTTGGGTTGTCCCTGCGCGGGGCGTTGGCAGTTGAGGCACGAGCCGAGAACCGGGCAAAGCTTCGTGGCCTCCAGCTTGCCGGATGGAATGGAATTAGTTCGCCGGTTTTCGGAAGGCTGTCGAGGCGCCACGGCCCGCCGGTCAATTTCCCGAAGGGGTATTGCGGAGAAATGGATTTTAAGGGCTGGAGGCCCGAAACTTTTCCCTCGTAGCGATCTGATGAGGTGGGTCCCTGCAGATCATTCCTTTTGGGAAGCCGTATGAGCTTCGAACAGCAGCAAATCGACCCGCAACTGATCGAACAGGCAAGGCAACAAATTAGAAATCTCGTCAATGAGATTGCACAGCTTGCCCGCGCCGATATCCCACCTGACGAGTTTTATCGCGAATTCCTCCCCCGGGTGGTGGGCGGGCTTGCGGCCATCGGAGGGGCGGTCTGGCTGGCAGGGGAAAACGGCCGACTTATCCTTGGCTACCAGGTAAACCTTCAAGAGGCAAAGCTGCACGAGTGTTCCGAAGAAGATCAGGGTCGGCATGCTCGGTTGCTCCATCGGGTGCTGGGGTCCGATGAGGGCATCCTTGTCGCCCCCCATTCGGGTTATGGCGAGTCCGACGGAGAGGCCAATCCGACGGATTTTCTTCTTGTCCTGGCTCCCCTGCGGACTGAGGTGGAGCGAGTGGGGGTGGTGGAGATATTCCAGCGGCCGAACCCTCGCGTGGAGACTCAGCGCGGGTACCTTCGCTTCTTATCCCAAATGTGCGACCTGGCGGCGGAGTATTTAAAAGGCCGACAACTCCGCCAATTGGCCGACCGCCAAGCGCTCTGGGGGCAGATGGAAGAGTTTATCCGATTGGTCCATGGCAATCTCAACCCGCGGACCACTGCGTACGTGATCGCAAACGAGGGGCGGCGCCTGATCGGTTGCGACCGGGTCACAGTAGCGATCCGTCGTGGCACTAAGTGCCGGATCGAGGCAATCAGCGGCCAAGACGTCATCGACAGACGCTCGAACACCGTCCGACTCCTGACGAAATTGGCAACGGTGGTAACCGCGGCGGATGAGCCGGTGTGGTTCACTGGCGATACCCGGCATCTTGCGCCTCAGGTGGAAGAGGCGATCGAAGACTATGTTGACCAATCGCATTCCAAAACAGTGGCGGTGATTCCGCTGCGGCGCCCCCAACTTGAGCCGGTGGCCGAGGAAGAGCCGGACAAGCGTCCTGAGCCACCACCCGTTGTGGGAGCGCTCATTGTGGAGCGAATTGAGGATGCCCGGCTGCCGGAGACGATGGTTAACCGCATCAAAGTGGTGGCCGAACACGCCGGCGCCGCGCTGGCCAATGCCCTGGAGTACCACAGTCTTTTCTTGCTGCCGCTGTGGCGGGCCATCGGTAAGTGGCGCGTTGTGGTGGCTGCCCGGAATCTTCCCCGGACCATCGTCATCTTGTCAGTGGCGCTGGCTGCGGCAGTTGCGCTTTTTGTTGTGCCGATGCCTTTCAAGCTTCAGGCCAAAGGGACGTTAGAGCCTTCCGAGCGCTACCGCGTGTTTACAGGAATTGACGGTGTTGTTGAAGAAGTATTTGTGGACCATGGGGCCAAAGTTTCCCGGGGGAGCGAGCTTGCGCGGCTTCGGAACACAGACCTGGAGGTGGAAATTCGCCGGGTGACGGGCGAGTTAGTGGCCACGCTGGAAGACATCAACAAGACCCACCAAGTTTTGCTACGGGGCAAGGGACGACTGTCCGAGGCGGAACGAGCGCAACTTCAAGGCCGCCTGGCGGAGTTGGAAGCCACTCTGCGTAGTTTGGAGCAGCAGCGGGAACTTTTGCTGGCCAAGCGAAAGGAACTTACTATCTTCAGTCCGGCCGACGGGGAGGTGATCACCTGGGATGTGAAGAACTTGTTGAAAGAGCGACCTGTCCGGCGCGGGGATGTCCTGATGGAGATCGCCAATCCCCAGGGGGATTGGCAGCTCGAGATTCTCATGCCTGAGCGCCGCATGGGTCATATCGCCCGAATGCGGTCGGCGATCAAAGCCGCCAATCCACAGGATGATTTGGATGTGGAATACGTGCTTGCCAGTCAACCGGACCGGACTCTTCGGGGAAAGGTTAAGGAAATTCATCAGGCCGCGGAGGTGCGTGAAGAGCACGGGAATGTCGTCGTGATCAAAGTGGCGATCAACAAGTCGGACCTCCCTATTGGCGTCCGTCCTGGGGCTGCAGTGAGTGCCAAAGTTTATTGTGGCAAGGTCTCGCTTGTTTACTGGCTCCTGCATGATGTGATTGATTTTGTGCGGACTCGTGTGCTGTTCCGCTTGTTCTGACCGCGGTGTTTTCAGGAGTTGACCGGGCCGAAGTAGTTGAGAGCCGTCTTTCCGTCGGAAGAATCACCAGGCTGAGGCGGGGAACCTTTATGGAACTGGTTGGGAGCTTGCTTGTCGTCGTGGCGTTGGTAGGACAGACTTCCGGGACGGGTCCCTCGGAAGGGGTCGGGGAAAAGCTCCAAGTTCCCCGGTGCATCGTGTCGCTTATTGATGATGTGGATGTTCCGGCCCGGGCAGAGGGTATCCTTGTTGGCTCGGTGCCGTTGCTTGATCAAAACGGAGAGTACTTGCTTAAGGACGGCCTGCCGCAGTATCAGCCATTTCGTGCTCAGGAGGGAATGGAAGTTAAGGCCGGCCAACCGCTGGCTCTGATTGAAGACCGCGAAGCGTGGAAGAGCTACCAGGCCGCCAGAGCGCGGTTGGAAGGTGCGCGGATGGAAGCCGGCAATGACATCAGCGTTCGGGCGGCACAGAAAGCTTGGGAGGTCTCTTGTGTAGAGGTGCGGCAAGCCGAGGAGGCAAACCGTCGGGCGCCTGGATCCGTCCCTTACTTGGAAATGAATCGGCTTTATCTCCAGCGTGACCAGCTAGAACTTCAAAAACAGAAAGCGGAGCATGATCTTAATCTGGCGCAAGTGGCGGTGAAAATCCGCGAAGCAGAGGCGGATAGCGCTTGGCTTGCTCTCCAGCGGCACGTCATTCGCTCACCTGTGGACGGAATTATTGTGGAGGTGCATCGAGATATCGGTGAATGGGTCAAACCGGGTGATTCAGTGTTGAGAATTGTTCGTCTGGACCGAGTGCGGGTGGAAGGGTACCTGGCAGTCAGCGAGGTGCACCCGGCTGAGGTTGCGGGCCAGCCCGTGGAGGTCCGAATAGCTTCCCCCCTCGGCAGCTCGGGCGAGGCGGTTGCCCAGGGTCAGTACACGTTTACAGGACGGATTGTTTTTGTTAACCCGCTTGTAGAGGCAGGGGGACGCTATTTAATCTGGGCCGAGGTGGAAAACCGGCAAGTTGAGGGGCAATGGATCCTTCGGCCTGGTCTAAGCGCTGACTTGATCATCACTCGCAAACGAATAGGTCGACTCACTTCCCTGCCGAGTCGATTGCCAAAATGAATTGTCGGGCCGGGCGAGGGATTCTTTCCTCGGCCGACAAGAGCCGGCTCCAGTCCACGGGTTTTCGGGGCATTTTGAGGCGGGAAGGACTGATGTGTGAAGGGGCAAGCTAAGAACGGGCGTTTGAACAAGTGGTCGTCAACGGTCGCAGGGGTCTCGTTTGATCATTAATTAAGGGCCAGCGATGGCGACTCTTGCGGAAAGCTTACTTGCCAGCGCGGAAAGACGCTTACCCATCCGCAAGCGGGCCGATTTGGAGGCTCGCCGCCATCGCTATTTGGGAAAGACTTACTGGATCGTCAAGGACCCGGTGGCCCTGAATTATTTTCGCTTCGAGGAGGAAGAATTTGCCATTCTGCAAATGCTGGATGGCACGGTGAGCTTGGCCGAGGTCAAACGGCGCTTTGAGGCCGCCTTTCCCCCGCAGAAGATTACCCTGGATGAGTTGCAGCATTTTCTTGGCCAGCTTCACCGTAGCGGTCTTGTCGTAAGCGACGCACCGGGGCAAGCCTTTCAACTTCAAAAACGGCGGCGGGAACGAATCAAAAGACAACTCCTTGCTAGCCTAGGAAACATCCTTGCTCTTCGTTTAAAGGGAGTTGATCCCGAGCCGTTCCTCAACTGGCTGTATCCGAAGGTGCGGTGGATCTTCTCCCCATGGTTCTTGGCGGCGTGCGTTCTTTTGTGGATAAGTGCTCTCTCGCTCATTCTTGTCGAATTTGAGGTCTTTGCCGCACGCCTCCCGGGGTTTTATCAGTTCTTTGGCCCGGGGAATTGGCTGTGGCTGGCAGCCACTCTGGCCTTTATGAAGATCCTCCATGAGTTGGGGCACGGTCTGACCGCCAAACATTTTGGTGGCGAATGCCATGACATCGGAATTATGTTTCTTGTGCTCACCCCGTGCCTGTATTGCAACGTGTCCGATTCATGGATGTTGCCCAACAAATACCATCGCGCTGCCATTGGGGCAGCGGGAATCTTCGTCGAAGTCACATTGGCAGCTATTGCTACTTTTATCTGGTGGTACACGGAGCCGGGGCTGCTTCACTATCTAGCGCTAAATACGATGTTTATTGGCTCGGTGTCCACGGTGCTATTCAACGGCAATCCCCTGCTGCGGTACGACGGCTATTATGTGCTGGCCGATCTTGTGGAAATCCCCAATCTCCGCCAAAAAGCCGGACAATATCTCAGCCGAAAAATGGGCCAGTGGTTCCTTGGTTTGGAGCCACCTGAGGACCCGTTTATGCCCAAGCGAAGACAAGTATTTTTTGTTACTTACGCGATCCTGGCTGTCATTTATCGGTGGATCATCCTGTTTTCCATCTTAATGTTTTTGTATCGTGTTTTTGAGCCTTTTGGTTTGAAAATCATCGGTCAAGCCATTGCGCTTGGGGCAATTTATGGGCTTATTTTCCAGCCTGTTTACGCGATCTGGCGGTTTTTTTATGTTCCGGGGAGGTGGTATCAAGTGAAAAAGGTTCGAGCTGCCATTAGTGCGGCGGGTGTTGTTGTTATTTTGGCCCTCGTATTTTTCTTACCCCTGCCATACCGAGTGATGGCCTCGCTTGAGCTTGAACCGGATGGAGCCGACACAGTGTATGTGTCTGTCCCTGGAATCTTGGAGGAGGTTTACGTTCGTCCTGGGGACAAGGTTGCTGCCGGCCAGCTCTTGGCCAAACTGCGGAATGTTGATTTGGAGCTAGAGATTATCCGGCTTGAGGCTCAGCGTCGACGGACGGAAATCAACTTGGAATATCTTACCCAATTCGTGCGATATGCCGATCCAAGCGCTAATGTCCAGGTGGAACAGCTGGCCAAGACCCTGGAGGCGCTTAACGACCAGCTCGAGACAAAACGGAGCGAATTGCCCCGACTTGAGCTTCGGGCAACGCGGGCCGGCACGGTCCTCCCGCCGCCTTGGCGAAGCGAGCCTCCATCTCCCACGGGTCAGCTGCCCAGTTGGTCCGGCATTCCCCTGGACAAGAAAAACATCGGATGTTACCTCGAGGCAGGAACAAAACTGTGCCTTATCGGCGATCCCCGACGTTTTAAGGCGGTGCTTATCATCGACCAGGGGGATATCGAGTACGTGGCGGTTGGGCAAAAGGTGGAAATCAAGCTTGATGTGCTGCCCGATCGCACGTACACAGGCACTTTGGCAGAGATTTCGGCCCATGCGATGGAATTTGGCCGAGCACGTCTTGGCACGCGTGCCGGCGGTGATGTGCCCACTCGGGTCGATCGCACGGGGGTAGAGCGCCCCGTGGCACCCTCCTTTCAAGGAGCTGTTTACTTAGAAGACCAAGAGGGGGTGTGGCAGGTGGGGCTTCGCGGGCGGGCTAAAATCCACGTCGCCCCGCAGAGTATTGGTTACCGAGTGTGGCGGTGGATTGCCCGGACGTTTAATTTCGCCCTGTAGGTTAGAATTGGCCGTTCTTCTTCGGCTGGCCCCCAGGGTTGTTGCCCCCTAATATTGCCCGCCAAATGAGTCTGAATTGACAAAATTGCGCTATGTCGCAGGTTGATAGGCCCGCGGATCCAACGTCCAGTCGCCACAGCGCTGAGTATCCGAGCTCTATTGGGAACAAAGCTTCTCAGCGATCCAGCCAGCTTTGGGCCATTCTTGAACTTGTGCGTCTTCCGAATCTTTTTACGGCCATCAGTGACCCTTTAGCGGGGTACCTTTTGGCCCAAGGGCCGGGGTGGACTATTCGACCGGGTGAATTAGTCGGCCTTCTTGCCTCGTCGGCTTGTTTTTATGCAGCAGGGGTCGTGCTTAATGACGTCAACGACCTGCCTCGGGACCGGCTCTACCGCCCGGAAAGGCCGTTGCCCTCAGGGCGAATCTCAGTGCGATTGGCTTGGCGGCTTGGCTTGGTCCTTTTGGGCGTGGGGTGGGGGCTGAGTGCAATTCTTTCGGTCCTCGGGGCAACCGGCTGGCCGATGGCGCTGGGAACCGTTCTTGCTGCAGTTATTCTTTCTTACGATTTTGCACTTAAGTCCACAGGAGTGGGCTTTTTGCTGATGGGCGCATGCCGGAGTCTCAACCTTTTTTTGGGCGTGAGCGTAGGTCACGCCGCCCACGGGCACCCTTTCGAAGCCGGTGCGTCATGGGCAGCGCTTGCCCTTGGCGTTTACGTGGCAGGCATTACTTTGTTTGCTAGTCGTGAAGAGCACAATCCCACGCGGCGAGAACTGGTGCGGGGTCTTGTCCTCATAGCCGGCGCTTTAGGGATGTTGGCTATTCTCCCCGTGTTCGAGAGTTCGATCGAACCGGTGGCTACACGCTGGCCTCAGTGGGTGGCGCTGGTGGTGGTTCTTGGGTGGATACTTGGCGTCCGCGGATTTCAAGCCTTGCGCCGGCCGAGTGCCGCGCTGGTCCAGCAATTTGTCAAGCAGGCCATCTTGTGGATAATCATTTGGGATGCCACAATCTGCTTCGCCTTTGCCGGGGGACAAGCAGCAATTCTGGTCCTATCCCTCTTGGTGCCGGCTGTCCTTTTGGGGCTGCGGATTCGATTGACGTGAGAGGGCAAACTTGAAAGCAGAGATAAAGTTGGTGTGATCTACATCCCTAGAAGCGGTCTTTCGGAAAAGCTACGGGGATTGAACTGGGCATGCTAATTTTGATCCTAGGATTTTGCTGCGAAGGAAATTCGGTCGCCGGTCCAATTTGAGGCGGCCGTTCAAGAAAGCTTTTTAGCCTCTGATGAGGAACTCTTTGCGGGAATTGATTTCGTCAATCCCCGGCCGTTTACGGTTTAATTCAAAGGCGAGCAGGGGCTAAGAACGACGGTGTCTGGGAGGCTGAGGTTCGAACGGGGGTAGCTGACTGGTCCTGCACAGGTGTTGTCGACAATCATTTTTGAACAACCCAAGTTGAAGGTCCGCGGGTGGACCAATTGCCGTAAATCGCCTGAAGGGGCGTAACCCGAGACTCATTTAAAGGCTGAGGCGAAGCGAGGGGTTCTTGCCCGCGCCGGGTTCGGCAGGATTCGCATGCGTTATGCTCCTTGGCTACAATACAAACGGATTTGCGCATCACGCGCTTGTTGACGCCATCGAAGTTTTGGTGGCGATCGGTTACCGCAGTGTGGCCATCACGATCGACCATCACGCGCTAAATCCGTTCTCGGCTGATTGGGAACGGCAACTAGCGGCAGTGGGGGAACTGCTTTCCCGGCACCAGCTTTGCTCGGTGATAGAAACAGGCGCTCGGTACCTTCTTAATCTGTGGATCAAGCATGAGCCGACTTTGGTTTCCTCGGATCCGGCAGGACGGGAGCGACGCTTGCAGTTTTATTTTCACGCGGTTAGGTGCGCTCAAGCACTTGGAAGTAAGTGTGTGTCGATTTGGTCCGGCAGGCGGGATCCTGCAGTCTCGGGGAATCTCGCTTGGACATGGCTTGTGGAGGGACTCCACCGGCTTCTTGATTTTGCCCAGCGGCAAGGGGTCAAAATCGCTTTGGAACCTGAGCCGGGGATGCTCGTAAGCACGATAGATGACTATCTTCTCGTAGTCGATAAGCTGGGTCGAGATGACCTTTGGCTAACGGTCGATTTTGGGCATCTTCACTGTCAGGGGGAAGTGCCTTTTGCCCGGGTGTTGATGCCGGTGAAAGATCGAATAGTCAATGTCCACATTGAGGACATGCGTCGCGGGGCCCACGTCCATCTTCCGTTCGGCCAGGGCGATCTTGATGTCCGGGAAGCAATAGCCACGTTGGAACAATTCGGTTATACTGGTCCCGTCCATGTGGAGCTTAGCCGAAATAGTGACGAAGCACCGAGCGTAGCCCAGGAGGCTTATCGCTTCCTTTGTCAACTTTGCAAAGCTGGCCAATAAGCCCGGCCTTCGTAAAACGGAAAAAAGTAAGAATCATAGGTGTGATGTAGAGCCGGCGATTTGCCGAAGGTTTTCCCCCAGCGATCTGGGCAGCTAAGCAGTGGTGGAAGTCAACACCGCCCGATGCCTATCAAGTAAACTGCGTAAGTTAACGCGTGTTTGGCGGCAGGTCTTCCTAAGGTCCGTGACAGTACCGCAAGGGAGGCAAAATGGTCTTGGATAAAGCATTGATTTTTCTTTCAGTTCCGCACCTGCGGGAGCGAGATGTTGCCCAAATGGAGCATTTGCGGGAACTTGTAGCCGGCGGGGAGATCGCCGAGCTGACGCCGACTTTCCCATGTGTGACATGTCCGGTGCAGGCCAACATGCTGACCGGCACATTGCCCCGGAAGCATGGAGTTATCGCCAACGGATTTTTCTGGCGGGAGAAAAGGCAGGTGGAGATGTGGACGTCTCCTGTCGACTGTTTCGACCAGCCGTTGATTTGGCAGCGGCTTCGGGAGTGCTCATCGCCGCGGCGCTCGGCAATATGGTTCGCCCAGCATATCAAAGGTGCCGATGCCGATCTTGTTTGCACGCCGGCACCGGTCCATCATCCAGACGGTTCGGAAACGCCTTGGTGTTACACTCGGCCGGCCGAGCTTTATGGGCAGTTGCGCGAGCGGCTGGGGGATTTTCCCCTTCATCACTACTGGGGACCGCTGGCCGGGGTGCCAGCCTCGCAGTGGATCGTTGACTCGGCGATATTAGCCGCGGGGCAATTCCGACCGGATTTCTTCTACATCTATTTCCCGCTTCTAGACTATGCTGCTCAACGGTCCGGGCCAGATAGCCCCGAAGCTTACTCGGCGTTGGCCGAAGCCGACAAACTTATTGGTCGGCTTGCTGAGGGGATGCGCTCCGTTTATGGTGACCAGATTATCTGGCTCATAGCCGGCGAATATGTGATTACCCCGGTTGCCAGTGCATGCTTTCCGAACAGAATCCTCCGCGAAGAAGGTTATCTCTCCGTGATCAAGCGGGATGACGGCGAATATGTTGACTGGGAAAGGTCGCGGGCGTTTACTCTTGTTGACCATCAAGTTGCTCATCTTTTTGTGCTTGATGGGCAGGCGGAAACGGTTAGTCGGCTAGCGGAAATTTTTCGACATCAGCCTGAAATAGAACGTGTGCTGACCAGAGCCGATCTTCCCGCTTGGGGTTTGGACCATCCGAGAAGTGGCGAGCTTATCCTGGTGGCCCAGCCCACTTGTTGGTTTGCTTACTACTGGTGGGAAGACGACGAGCTTGCCCCCTCTTTCGCCCGGAAGGTTGACATCCACAACAAGCCGGGTTATGACCCGTTGGAACTATTTTGGGACCGAGCCGCCGGAGGTGTCCCACTCCAACCGGAACTAATCCGCGGTTCCCACGGCGCACCGGCTGAGGATCCCTCCCAGCGAACGGTTGTGTTGATCTCGGAGCCGGCTCATCTGCCGGAAAAGCCACTTGCCGATGTCGACATGTTCGAGGTGATTGTCCGCCTTTGCAGATTAAGCTGAGGTCCTCACCTCCTCGGGGCTGCCGCTTGATACACTGGTGAGCACTAACTGGCTGGGCGGGTAGCGCACTAGTAATTTCTGTGTGTGTATATCCGGCGTGCGATTCCTGGGTGGCACGCTGGGTCGCCTTGTTACTCCAGGTTGTCCCCTAGAGAGTTGTAAGACTCGGACTTACGGCCACTTGAACCGTCGCGTGGGTGGCCGGCCGGGCGCTAAGCTTGTAAGAGGGCAAATAACCGGCCCTTGGGAGTGCTAAGCTTTGCCAGGGACGGTTCTAAAACCGTGCCGCGCGATTCACGAGATATTCGATGAGAGGCTTGTCAAACTGAACGCTCGTATCCAGCGACACAAGGTCGATTCGGGCTTGTGCGCATTCCTTTCGGAGCGTTTCACAGAAATCTCTCAATTGGCGAAGATAGTGTTCGCGGAAACCAAGCGCGTCGACACTAAGCTGTTGACCGCTTTCAGGATCCACAAATTCAAGCATTCCCTCAAACGGAAATCGCACCTCTGCTTCATCCAGAATATGAAACACGATGATGTCATGGCCACGGTGTTTTAAGCGGTGAAGGCCCTCCACCACTGGCTCAATGGGGCAAAGCAGATCAGACAAAATGATTACTAAACTTGCCCGCCGTAGAAAGGCTGCCAGTTGGGCCAGCACCGCCGGCAGGCCAGTTGTCCCCTGAGGCCGGCATCGCGCAAGGACCGCCAAGATATCGCCCCAGTGGCTGCGTTTGGACTTAGGTGGCAAGCTTTGCCGTAGTTTTTCGTCGAAGACAAATAGCCCCACCGGATCTTGCTGAGAGATCATCAGGTAGCTAAGCGCCGCCGCAAGACAGATTGCGTATTCAAACTTGGTCATCTCCTGCCGGTAGGTATAGCCCATCGAACCACTGGCATCGACGACGAGATAGCCGGTGACATTTCGCTCCGCCTCGAACTTCTTAACATAGAACTTGTCAGTCTTTGCGTAGACAAGCCAGTCGATGTCTTTGGGATCATCGCCGGGCGTATATTTGCGATGCTCGCTAAATTCGACCGAAAATCCCTGCAGCGGGCTTGCGTGAAGTCCGTGGAGGAACCCCCGGACGATGAACTGCGCTTTCAAATCGAGCCGTTTAATTTGGCGAATAACTTCCGGCTTCAGGAACTGTTCCGGAGTGGGCATGGCCCCTGCTTTCTCTCCGCAAACTGGAGGAGCTGAGCTACAAGGTTAGCGTTCGTATTTAGGAATTGTCGGCGGGGGAATGACCCGAAGGAGCCGCATGATAATGTCATCGCTTGAAAGGCCCTCCGCCTGGGCGTGAAAGTTGACGCTAACGCGGTGGCGAAGCACGGGAACGGCGATCTTTTGAATATCCTCGATCGCCACGGCAAACCGACCATCCATGGCTGCCAAGGCCTTTCCTCCTTGGATGAGAAACTGTCCCGCCCGGGGACCAGCTCCCCAGTCGACAAATTCCTTTACAAAATCGGGGGCAGAGGGGTCCTTCGGTCGCGTCGCCCGAACAAGTCGCGCCACATACTGGACAATGTACTGGCTCACTGCAATCGAATGCACGAGTCGCTGCAGGTTGACAATGGCCTTGGCCGACAAGACCTTGTGGATCTCTACCTTTTCCGAGCGAGTGGTGAGGGCAAGAATCCGTTCCTCTTCCTCGGCCGTGGGATAATCCACCTTGATGTTAAACATGAAGCGATCTAGTTGTGCCTCCGGGAGCGGATACGTTCCTTCTTGTTCAATGGGATTCTGCGTGGCAATAGTGAAGAAAGGTTCAGGTAGCGGATATGTTTGATGGCCAACGGTGACCTCCCGCTCCTGCATGGCCTGGAGCAAGGCTGCCTGGGTCTTCGGCGGAGTACGGTTGATTTCGTCGGCCAGGAGAATATTCGTGAAGATCGGTCCGGGCACGAAACGGAATTCTCGCCGGCCTTCAGGGGTTTCTTCAAGCACATTAGTTCCGATGATATCCGAGGGCATTAGGTCGGGCGTGAATTGAATCCGCTTAAACTCCACATCCAAGATCTTGGCCAAAGTGCTGACCATCAGAGTCTTAGCAAGCCCGGGTACACCGACCAGCAGGCAATGTCCCCGCGTAAAGATAGCGGCAAAGATCTGTTCAATGACCTCCGTTTGACCCACGATGACCTTTTGCAGTTCTTCCTGCATCAGCCGGCGATAGTGGCTAAACTCCTGCAGAAGATCGCCGAGGCTTTTTGGCTTGGTACTCAATGGGATGCCCTCACTCGCTGCTAAGAGTGGCCGGTTGTTGATCTCTAATCTTTGTGGCTGTTAGGTCGTCAAACGGGAAAACGCTTAGCCCGACAAAAACTGCGTAATCTTTACGAAGATCCTTCGTCCTTCCCCACGACTTGGGGGCTGGCGACCTGACGGTGCTTTTCCTACCGAATTTTTACCACAGGCCCGCGGCAGGAGGCTACAGGCCCTTTCGGGGCCGGAACCGGCGCCCGAGGCTCTCTGAGGAGGTAGGCGACTGTCTTTGGGGGAACAGTCCCGACGCGTCTTTTTAGCCAAGATGGCTGATTTATTGTGAGTTTGAGGTAGGGATGGAAAGCCCCTTTTGCGCCGCCTGTGATGGGATGTGCCGTTGGCCTCGACGTGCTATCGTCGCCGCCTTGCAGCCCCTCCAAACGGGAAAATTAGCGTCCAAGGAGTTGGATATTTTCTGCCCAAAGTTGGGGTAGCCTTCACCCTCTGGCTGCAACCCACACTTACGCGCCGGTTCCATCCACCGTTCCTTCGATTGGTTGGCCCACGCCTCCGCACCCTCAAGTTCACCGTTCCAAGGGCTAATCGGCAGCGCTTGCTGGGCTTTTTCAACATGTGTGACCGGCGAGCGGTAGTGCGCTAAGTCTTCGAGCCTGTCAGCCACCTACGCCGCAGGAGATTACTGCGGTTCCCAAACATGTGAGGGCGCCGTATGTCCCGATGCTAGGCCAGATGGGCCCCAAGATTCTCCCGATGTGCCGTTCCGCTTGATCCGGGATCTACGCCTCTCTTCGTCTGTGTAGGTCTTCTCCCAATCGCAGAGTTACTATCCAGTCAAACTCAATCTCGAACATTTGCGCTCGGCGAGACAAAGCCCCTTACCAAGATTTCAATCGATGCTTTCTCTCGGTTCGTTCATGTTCCGGGCTCCTGTACAAACTCCCCGGACCTCCCTGTGCTCGGCTCCGCCTGACCGCTCGGTAGCTGCCCCTGAGAAGAAACTCGACCATTTCCACAAATCCTGTGCCTGCATATCCTTAGCGATCAGTGCTCATGTAAACGAATCTAACAGTTCGATCGTCAAACGCTTGAACTCTGTGAAGCTTTTCCACCGGTCGGGACCGCTGGGGGACCGCATAAACCTCTTTGCCTGACTTGCTTGTGGTTTTTATAAGGTGTGGGCCCGATTTTGCATCGATGGCCGTTGTGCCTGATTCCTGAAACCATCTTGACAATTGCCCGTAGCCTTCCCGCCCAAGGAATCGGGGCTTTTCGTCAACAAGATTCCGCGAAAGGATAAGCGGTAACACGGCCCCGGCGCGAGCTCCCCAAAACCTTGCGGCTCCAGGTTGTATAATAATTCCAATTCGGCCGGGGCCCGTCATGCATGGTGTACAAACCAATGACTGATGGAGGTTTGTTATGGGTCGCGCTTTTTACGCCCGTAGACTAACGGTTTGGGCAGGGATTTCGATCTCTGGTGCGTGGGCACTTGTCGTTAGCAACCCGTGGCTTCTATCCCCTGGGATCGCAGCAACTGTTCAGGAGCGCTACTACGCCCACGCGGCCGTACACGACAAGTACGGAGTGATCGCCCCGTGGTACCAGGGCCAAAATGGGCAGCTTGATTTTCGCGTGCGGATTGCGGCCGAGACGCTCAAGCGCTATCCCTGGGTAGAACCGCCAGCCGCCGTGTGCGCAGCGCCGCACTACGTGTTTAACGGGCATTGGAAGATCGATCCGGACGGGACGATCACGCCAGTGCCCATCGGGGATTGGGACAATGGCGATCTGGGCCAACGGGCCGCCTACATCCTGTCGGCCATGGTCGATTACTACCGCTACACTGGCGATCCGGCGGCGATCGCGATTATGACCCTTCAAGCCGACGCCCTCATCGACCACTGCTGCACGCCGGCCGATCATCCCTGGCCAAAGTTCCTGATTAGCGTGCCGGTCAAGGGCAAACCCTACGGCAAGTGCGATCCGGCGGGAATGATCCAGCTGGATATCGTTGCCGAGGTGGGGGTGCCGCTCTTGCGCGCGTACCAAATTACCGGGAACAAGCGATGGTTCGAGGCGGCCAAACACTGGGGCGACCTCCTGGCTGCCAAGAGGGATCGCACGCCGAGTGCTGCCCCGTGGGGCCGCTACGCCAATCCCGAGGCCGCCCCCTGGAGAGACGTGCAACAGACTGGCGGCGTGGTGTTTCTGGCGTATTTCTTCGACGAGTTGATCCGGCTGGGTTACACCGGCAAAGATGGTGAGATTGTCAACGCCCGAGACGCAGCCCGGGCATACTTACGCGATGTGCTCCTTCCGGCCTGGACCGTGCACGACACCTGGGGCCGCAACTACTGGGACTGGAATTGCCCGGTGCAAGTGACGAATGTTACCGAGTTTGCCGCCCGGTACATGATGGATAACAAGGAGGCTTTCCCCAATTGGCGGAACGATGTTCGCAACATCCTCTCACTTTTCTTAAACCGCACGAGTGTGGACCCGGGCGCCGGCGGCGAAGTCTACAGTGGGGCGTGGGCCTTTCCTGAATCCCCCGGCTGCTGCGGTCGCTCCCTCTGGTATGCGCCAATGGAAGTGGCACCTGCTTTTGCTCAATACGGCGTGGAGGCCCAAAGTTCTTGGGCCCGCGAACTTGCGCGGCGGATGCAAATCTTGGCCACCTACGATGGACACGAAACGGGCGTTTCAGAAGACAACATCGACGGCGGGTTCATCGTCAACAGTGGCTGGTTCAAGATTGCTCATCCGATGGCGCTTAAGCATCTCTTGGCCACGATCGCCTGGATGCCCGAGGAATTCGGTCCGGCCCGCGAAAACCACCTCGTCAATAGTACGTCCGTGGTGACGGACGTTTGGTATTCGGACCGCCTTATCGAGTACACCACATTTGACGCCCCGCCGGGAACCATCGCCACGCTGAGAGTGAAATGCGAGCCGGAAGCTGTGTTCGTTCCGGATACTGGTCAACGCCTTCCCAAGCGCGAAAGTCTCGATCAGAACGGTTACACCGTCAAGCCAGTGGAAAACGGTGACGCCGTAGTGAAGATCCGTCACGACGGTATTCGCCGGCTTGCTGTGTTGATGCCGAAATTGCCAGAGGATTCCCAAGCAAGCGCCGGACCGATCCCGGACCAGCCGCAAGTGCCGCTCCTGGCGCTAAGCGGCGAGTGGAGCGAGGACGGGCCTTTCCGCGTGAGCGACCAAGCGGGGGCTTCGGCCACCGTGGAGTTCGTCGGCAACCAGGTGCGCGTCTTGGGCAATACCGGCCCGGATGGGGGTCTGGCCGAGGTCTATCTCGACGGCGTCAAGCAATTGGTCCACATCGATTGTTGGAATCCCAGTCCGCGCAAGGGCACACTGTATTACCGCAATGGCCTGCCCAACACCCGGCATACCCTGAAGATTGTGGTTTTAGGAAAGAAGAACCCGGTTTCGAAGGGCACCAAGGTCTGGCTTCACAGTGTGGAGTGGTCCGCGGCAACAGGCCGGCCTACCTTCGGAGAAGGCGG